>JAILHF010000025.1 GCA_024696005.1 Lachnospiraceae bacterium
TGGAACCAGTTATCTCGACGGAGAAACCCCTGATAAAGCTTTTTATGACGTTTCAAGACGCATAAAAAGAGGACTGTTCAAAAGTAACAGGGGTGTATTGATCAACGCCGATGTGAATGCTGCCTATCAGATCATAAAGGCGGGCGGATTTAAGGATCTTCCGATTAAGGAAAAAGAGAAAGTCACAAGACTCAATGTAGCCTGAATTAGATCGGGTAGAGGCATAAGGCTTATGCCATTAAATGACCGGGATGTAAAACTTCGGGAATTTATTAATATCAACCACGAGTTGATAAATAGCCAAATCTGTGGAAGAAGCTATCGACGCCAAATCGCCCAATAAGCGCAGAAACCGAGTGATATGCAGCAGTTATCCTTTTTTCCGGAAGAGAATATCGATCCGCGGGCTCCGATGACGATCAACTGGAACCTGTGGCACGGATGCACCAGGGCAAGCGCCGGGTGCCTGCACTGCTACATGTACCGCCGCGATGAAGCCATCGGCAAAGACCCTTCCGTCGTGCAAAAGACCGACAGTTTCGACCTGCCGGTGAGAGTCCTGCGTTCCGGAAAGAACAAGGGAAGATACAAGGTCCCGTCCGGTTCCCACATATACGCCTGCTTCTCTTCCGATTTCTTTCATCAGGATGCGGATGAATGGCGGGATGACGCCTGGAACATGATGCGCGAACGCGCAGACTGCACGTTCTTCATGATAACAAAACGGCCGGAGCGGATCGCGGACCATCTGCCCAAAAACTGGGGAAAGGGCTGGGAACACGTCACCATCGCGGTCACCTGTGAGAACCGGGAGATGATCGACAAGCGGCTTCCCGTATATCTGGCGCTTCCGCTCTTTCATCATTCCGTGATGATCGAGCCGATGCTGAGCGCCGTGGATCTGAGACCCTACATCGAAAAATACAGATCAGAGGACGGCAGTCCGCTCATCAAACGCGTATCCGTCGGCGGAGAATCCGGACCCGGCGCCCGGATCTGCGATTACGCCTGGGTCGAGGATGTCCACTCGCAGTGCGTCGAAAACGGCATATCCTTCTATTACCACCAGACCGGCGCCCGCCTGCTCAAAGACGGGAAACTCTACAACATCCCCAGACCCCTGCAGCACTCCCAGGCCCACCTCGCCGGATTGGATACCTGAGAACATCAGATCTCCCTGCAGAAATCAATGATCTCCTGCTTCCTCGGCGCAAGATCCTCCTTGTATTCGATCGAAGTAAGACCAAGATGTCCCGCACATGCAATGTGCAGATGACCGTAGAAATGCTCAATGCTTTGGATGATCCTGTCACACTCGTGCATGCCGGGGCCTGTTCTGAGCGCGATGGAATATCCCTTCTTCCCTTCCCTGATGGAGGCGTGCGGTTCATGGGTATCGCACCAGGGCGTGCATCTGTCTATGAAAGCCTTGTACTGCCCCGGGATGTCTGCCCAGTATGACGGTGAAACCGAAACGATGACATCCGCATCGTCGAACTCCTGCATGATCCTGATGACATCGTCATCCATCACACACGCGGCCGTCTCATGGCAGCTCCTGCAGCCCTTGCAGAATGCGAAGGAATAATCATCGATGCAGATGCTTCTGACTTCATGTCTCGATGAGAGCTCCTGCGCAACTATCCCGGCTATCTCTGCCGTTGCTCCGGTCCGGACCGGGCTGCAGTTCATGATCAACGCTTTCATAATGTCACTCCCCCTTCAAAGACATCACATAGATCTGGCAGGGATTGGCTTCATCCCAAAGAAGCGGGAATACTTCGAACTCCTGAAAACCAAGGGACAGGTAGAAACGGTTTGTGTCGTCGTAGTCATCATATCTGCCCATCTGGACGGTTTTTACCTGAAGGAAGGAATAGCCGGCCTCTGTGGCACCTTTCTTCAGCGCGTCAAACAGACGTCTTCCCAAGCCCTTTCTGTGGTAGTCCTTGTTCACGCCCATGACGTAAATCTCCGCCGTTGCTTTTCCGGTTTCATTCAGGCAGATGAATCCCACCGGCTTGTCCCCGTCAAATGCCGCATAGAAGGGCTTGTCCGCGCTCTTTTCAATATAATCCTCGCGGGACTCTTCCACACCGAACCAGTCGGTAAGGCCTTCCAGGATCAACCTTGTTATGGCCTTTTTTTCACTCGCTTCCGTAATCTCTCTGACCATTGTTTTTCTCCCTTTCAAAAATGGTTTTCTCTTCCTCCGTAAGCCTCATATACTGCGTTACGCTTGTTTCGTCCGTGATGATGAGTCTTCCGTTTATGTAAGTATATGGAAAGCCATTGGCTCTTTCCGCATCATCACGCAGATAAAAATTCGCCTTGTCGAAAACGTATTCCGTTTTCTCTCCGTCAAGCTCAAAGCATGCCGTGCCGTCTTCATTCACGACAAGATATCCGCGTTTTCCCTCTTCGTTCAATTCCTGCATTTCTTCGAGCGTCTCAACATTTCTCGCAATGCCGATGCGCTTGTAGTATCCGGCCACCTCTTTGTCCTGCCCGACAAACACGCCTTGATCGTCCGTGGCGGGATGGTAGCCGCCGTCATTTTCCACAGGATCATCCGCCGTGATATTCGCCGTGCTATCACCTGAAACATTCCCTGCCCCATCACAGGAAGACAGCAGGCACGCCACACCAAGCACCAACACCGAATGATTCAGCACCCTGAGCGCACGCTGAAGCTTTTCCTCTTTTCTCTTCATCCACGCATCCCGGTCGGCATCGCTCTTCGGAAGATCAACAGGGATGCCCGGAACAATATACGCATCCGTTTCCACAAGCTTTTTCGTTTCCGCGCTTGTATCGAGAAAGGAGAATCCCTCCATGGCCGCCCGCATGTCCTTTTCTTCATACAGCTTTCTCAGAAAAAGCTGCGCCGCAGACGCTTTCACCAGACGGTTCTTTCGCACGGGGATCTGTTCCAACACAATGTTTTGGATCACTACCGGTGCATACTCCTTCACTTCCGGGTCGATCATGTGGAACGTGCTGTAATCGGATCCGGCAAAAAACGTGAGCTCTACAACAAACATATTTCCCGCGCTGAACATCCTGACCATTCCCTGCTCAGATTTTACAAGAGCAATGTTATTGTGCTGATCGCAAAGATACCGGACGACACGCTCCGGATCATGTTTTCTCCTGCTCCTGTCCGAAGTCAGATCGATCTGAAGGGAAAGGTCATCATTCATCCACCAGATCCTTGTAAAGATCACCGCAAACAGCAAACCCATTCCCAGCAATGCGATGAAAACGCCGGCCACGACCGCAGCTGCGTCCTCAGTACCCTCCCGCAGAGACATGATCACGATCGCGAAGCCCATTACGGTAAAAGCCAGGCCGCCAATGGTACCGCCCCCCCAAAACATCGGCCATGACCGGTGCTTAGTCCCGAATGTGCTGCGAATAGCATCTAATGCGTCGTTCATCCTGCCACCAGTTTCTTGAGGAAAAATCTGTTCATCGTTGAATGCCCCACTTCCTCGGGCCGCGCGATCTCTTCGTATCCGCTTTTCTCATAGATGTGAATGGCCGCCTGAAGATTGTCATGCGTTTCAAGGTATGACTGCCGAAAACCTGCCTCACGCATTTTATCCTCGATGAATTCGATCAGCCGATAGCCCAGTCCGGAACCCTTGGCAGAATCAGCCAGATAGAGCTTTTGAAGCTCGGCGGTATCCTTCATCGGTTCAAAGCCTGCAAACCCGATCCCGCCGATCACCTTTCCGCTCTCATCTTCCATTACAAAATATCGGCGCTTTTCCTTTCCGTAAAAATCACTCAGATGATCCAGTCCTTCATCAAAATAAACCGTTCCCGGAATATCAAGCCCGAACTGTTCCAGATTATCCCTTATGAGAGCAGCCACGGCTTCGTTGTCTGCCTCTGTCATTTCCCTGCAACTAAACATCTGTAATACCCTTCCTATCCGAACAGTTTCGGAATGAAGATCTCCACGTATCTGCTCCGGAAGACCATGTCATGGATCCCTTCGGATTCCTCGTTTACGTGGGGGACTTCCTGCAACATCCCACGCGTATATAATGCCATCATTTCCCTTTATCGTCAACGCATATTCCCCTTCGCTTTCTTGTTGACAAACAGAGCGGAAAGTCGTATCATAAATTCACAGAACGATATTCGGTTTATTAAAATACGGAGGACAGCCTTATGAGATTTTTCGCATTGGAGCTTGATAACGACATCAAAGGCCTGGATATCAGAAAGAAATACATTGAACAGCTGCTGGCCAAACTGGAAGATCCGGAATTGGTTGTGCTTCCGGAACTGGCGCTCTGCAGCTACATGGCCAGTCAGGAGATCTGGAAATATGCGGATGATCGGGGAAAGGATACCGCCGCGTGGGCTGTGGCTATGGCCCGGAAATATGATACCTATATCGCTGTCGGTTATCTTGACCGTGAAGACGGCGACTATTACAACCGTTACATGATCGCCGGAAAAGACGGCGTTTGCGGAGTGGTGTCAAAGTCCGAAGGAGAATCCGCCGTTTTCAAGAGAGGTGATTTCGGAAGCATCATAGAAACACCCTTCGGAAAAGTCGGTGTCGGCATATGCTTTGATTCCAGAAGAAAGCATTTCTACGACAATGTGAAGAACGAAACGCTTTCCCTGATCCTTTTTCCTCACGGCTGTCCGGCAGATCCCGCAAAACCCGAAAAAGAGCATCAGGAAAACGATAAAAGATGCATGATATATGTCGATGCATTCGGGATCCCTGTTGTGTATGTGAACAGCATCGGAAGCCTGGAATACATGCCGGGAAAGATGGGGAAAATGATGGAAAAAGCCGGTTTCCGGATGAACGGTATGAGCAGGATCTATGCCCCGGGATCAAAAACCATTTCCGGGCAGATCCCGGAAATCGTTGCCGCGGAGGTTGAACTCCGCCCCGGTTCCCGTGTGAAGGACATTCGTTTTTACGATGGGAACATTCTCCCCGGAAACTGGCTGTTTAAGCAATTCATCCTGAAGCCCGACACGGTGGCAGGGATAAAACTCTACGAGGCAGGCATTTCGCGTGACAGAGGATAGACTCTGTCCGCTTGAACTGTCAGATCTTCTCCGCCTCAGCCCTGATGGCGAAGAATTCTTTGAAAACAGGATCTTCACTTTCTATCGTTTCCCTGATCCTGATGAGCCTTCTCTTGCCCACTCTCCGGTCAAGGATGGCCATGATGCGAACAAGCATATTCTCGCTTTCGAGACTCTTTTCTATGCTCTGATTATCAAATATGTCAAAAGCCTCGTAGATACATCGCTGGTCAAAGATCCCCAGCTGCATGGCGGTATCATCCATGAACGCCATCTCGCATTTCATCCGGCGCTCGTATTTATCATCATGAGGAAACTCGGAAGCCTTTACCCAGTTGTTATAATACCCGCCGGAAATGATCTCTTTGCCATCAAGCAAAATGGCTGCCCTGCCCTCATGATCAGGGCATTTGCTATAGCTTGTGGCAAAATACTGAATATGTCCCTTTAAGCTGTCTGCAAGATATTCTTTTTCAAGTTTTGCTCTGATCCCGCTCCAAGTCGCCATGCCTGTTTTCTCCCTTTTCCTGGTTTTACCGCTGTGAAATACTTTGAGTCATTAATCACCGATTTACAGCACCAATCCATCCAAACACATCACTTCACATAATCCGGATCGATACGGATCATTTCGGCAAGCGCTTTGTTTCTGTAATTCAGATCCTCACGAAGCGTAAATCCCTCTGATTCCCAAAAAGCATTTCCCCCTTCGTTCTTTTTGAAAGCAACGAGCAGAACCTTGTTGATCCCCTCATTTTTAAGTGCCTCAAGAGCAAGGTCGACGAGCTTCTTCCCTATCCCCATTCTCCTGTGATCCGGTGATACGCAGGCATGTTGGATGATCCCTCTTCTGCCGTCGTGCCCGCAGAGGATCACGCCGACCACCTTTCCATCCAGTACGGCAACATACGAAGTGGTCGGATTCCGATCAAGATATTTTGCGATCCCTTCCCGTGAATCATCTTTATCATTCAGCCCGTTTCCGCATTTGATCCACAGTTCGTATGCTGCTTCGTAATCATCAATTGTCATGAGTCTGTAATCCATTATCTTGCCCTCCTTTGTTATTCCGAAAAAATCGGATCATAATAAGCCGATACGCTTATATACGCTTTCAATAAACGGAGCTTTGTGCTCGATATACTTATCAATGTCCCAGGGGTACAGCTTGGCCCCCTCCTCCTTGATCCTGCTGTACTCAGCAACGGCATCCGGATCACTGCGGAGATAGTCGCGAAAAGCCAGGTGTCTTTTCAGTTCTTCTGAATCCGATGCACACACATAAAGATGGTGTTTCCTGAGATGCTCTTTCCCCTCATACTTAAAGGCTTCCCGCCCCGGGATTCCCTGATCTCCTTCGTGCGAATAACCAAGCTTTTGAAGAGCTGATATTACTTCCGGCAGATCCGCCCTGTCCCGGATCACAACATCAATATCGATGATCGGTTTCGCCGAAAGTCCTTCCACGGATGTGCTTCCGACATGTTCTATCCGCAAAACAAGACCATGAAGCACAGTATCCAATTCGTCTCTGATCGCCACGAAATCATCAGCCCATGTTTTTTCATATGGCTGAACTACAACGTGTTTTTTCATTATCCTGCCTCTCCGCCATGATGCATTCTCCGTTCTTATCGTGAAGGTAAGCCTGCTCACTTTTCATTTTCCCATCTCTGCAAGTCTGGCTGCCGCATCTTCATATCCGGTAAATACGATCCCCTTAAACCCGAGCTTCTCGGCACTACGTACATTTTCTTCCGTATCATCTATGAAAACGCATTCTTCCGCCTTAAGCTCATATCGTTCCAGCAGGATCTTATAAATCTCCGGATCCGGTTTTGCAACACCTTCCCGGAAGGAATAAACGCCGCCATCAAATCTTTCTACAAACGAGATATGCTCGTAACACTGTTCAAATCCGGCAGGTGTAAAATTGGTTATGCAGTATAATCTGTACCCGGCTTCCTTCAGCGCATCGATCCAGCTCTCCGTGTAATCGTATTTTCCCATGATCCCCGAGCATGAGGCGAAAGCATCACGCAGCGCATCTGCTATTTCAGGATCCGTACTGATGAACCCGTTCATTGCTTCTTCATAAGTGAGCTTTCCTTTTTCATATTCCGTCCAATAAGATGTCATCGCGGATGCCTTGATGATCCTTTTTATCATGGTCCCGTCAAAGCCTTTCTCCGCAAGGAATTCCTTGAACCTGAACGGAGCCAGGACATTGCTGATGTCAAAAACTACATTCTTTATCATTTGATTCTCCTTTCTTACCGGATCCAATAGGAATCCCGTTTTAGCAACCATCACGTTCTATTGCAAATCCTTCAAATACTTACCGGCAACCGTATCAACCAGTTCATTCCGTTCTTCCTCCGCAGGATGATCCGCTATCCTGACAAGCTCTGTAATGATCCGGTCATCGGAAGGGAGCGAGGACCACTCATGCAGCAGATATTGTATGATATTACGCTTCCACTCCGCATCCTTTTGTTCCGGCTTCAGAAGATCCGGCAGATACTTTTCCACCGTTTTATGATGCTTTCCCAGCACCTCGACCATGTGCGGGGCCACCGGCCAATTCATGTCCTGTATCCAGGCAAGCAGCTCCGGCACAAGCTCATCCGTTCTTTCATCCGGCATTGCTTTCAGGATATCGACAGAGGACAGATCAAACTTGTCTTTCGGAAGCAGCTCTTTGACAGGTCCCGTATAGCGCTCACCAAAAAACTCTGCCAGAATCTTTTCAATATTATCTTCACGCCTCCGTGTCCCATCAAGCCGTAATACAGGGCAGTTCGCGTTTGCAAGCCACTTCGTGACATAATCTTCGGGCCTGCTTTCCACGATCGAAAACCAATCCTGCTCCTTCTGATGCAGATCACCACCCGGAAGCACCCTTGCTCCGAACTTCTCAAAGCTCCTCGTGCGTACACGCTCATATCGGATTTCCCGGGGTACCTCCAGATAGATCACCATCTCCAGATGCTGAAGCAGCTTCTCTCCATAATCGCCCCTGACAGCCGCAAAGACAAACCTGTCATTTTCTTCGATCCGCTCTTCAAGAAGCCTTATCACTTCTTCCCTGCTTCTGGGCTTCGCAAACTCATACGATGCGTCTTCCTTTGGAAAGTACAGGTCTTCGTTATCGATAAATGCGTAGGAAAGACGGTCCGCAAGAAGCTTCCCCAGGGTGCTTTTCCCGCATCCGTTAAGACCGCATATCAAGATTACCATAGACTTTTCCTTTTCTCATTGCATCTCCCGCATTTCAACCGGCCTTTGTATCTGCAGGAGGATTCCATCTGAAAACCGTATCTTCCTTTGATCCGATCCATAACTCGGCTTCATAGGTCCACGGTTCATGATTTTCCCAGATCCAACATTCTTACGGATCAGCAGCCTTTCCCGGAAAACGCAAATCCGTACAACGTATATTCTATACGAATATCTGCAGATCATCAACGAAAAAATAACCGGCAGATTTCATCACTTCTTTTGTGTATGCACCTTTAAACATCTGCCAGAAGAACATGACCGTATATATGCACAGCCATACCACGGTAAATGTGGCACGAAAGCTTTTCTTATCATGATCCTGATTTATCAAGTTCTTCATCCAGCTTTTTCCTGAGGAATCGTCTTCTTTCCGTTACATCAGCTATTTCTGATTTTGCCTGCTTTCTATATTCCCCCATCCTGTCATTTATCTCTCCTATTCCTTCAGGTAATACTTTATTAAGCAGAGTTTTAATATATTGGGTAATATATGGACTCTTTCCCCCGCTGGATACGGCGCATACCACATCTTTATCTTTGACTATGGCAGGGAAGATAAAGCTGCACAGTTCCTCATCATCAACCACGTTAACAGGTATATGTTTGTTTTTTGCCAGAACGCTTATGCGCTTATTGAGTTCCCTGTCATCCGTAGATGC
>JAILHF010000070.1 GCA_024696005.1 Lachnospiraceae bacterium
CGAAGGAAGGTGGGGACGGCGCTTTTGAACCGTGCGCTCCGTGTCTGCCGCCAGTTTGAGGCGGATTCCCTGAAATGTATGGTCGTGGGGGAAGAAGGCTCCGGCATGGATGGGCTGCTGAAAAGCTGGGGGATGGAATGCAGCGGGGAGGATCATGGCCTGCTCGGAAGGATAACGCTTGCGGATATAGTAAAGAAAGCGGTATTTCCGGATCTGGAGAATGATCACATCTTTTCGCTCCGGGATGTACGGAAAGCGGTCCTGAATACCTGTGACAGCCGTCTTTGCGGCCTGCATGGCTGGGATGTGCCGGATCAGGAGCTCAGCTGCCTGTATGTAAAAGAGGATAAAGCACTGGCGTCCTTTCTGGTGCGCAGGCTCGGAAACGATCTGGTGGTGGAATGGATGGCGATCCTGCCCGGGGAGAATGCTTTGCTGCTTCTCAAAACGATCAGTTTTGCTTTGGAAACGGCAATAAAGAAATACCCGCCCGAAACGGAGGTGGTTTATTCTGTCTGGAATGAAGCTGCCGAAAAGCTGATCGCCTATATTTTTAAAGATGACAAGAGGGAAGAACAGCCGGCCTGTTGTTACAGCCTGGAAGGGACGGATTATTCTTTGAAGTTCTGTCCCTACGAAGCGTGGGAAATGACGGAAGGAGAATGAACGATGGAGAATGAGATCCTGGCACGGCAGTTGAAAGAAAAACAGGCTAAGGAGCTGGAACGCTACCGGGTCGAATCGGTAATGGGAGTGACAGCTCAGAAAGTTAACGTGGAGCGGCAGGATCAGGTGCGGAAGAACCGCTATCTGGACTGGGTTGCTGACTGGAAAGGCGATGTGAAGGTCGAAATGGCGGATACACCCACCTTTGAACGGCAGATGAGGCCGCAGGAACAGACTTCTGCCGAGGATAAAGCCTACCGTGAAGAGCAGAAAAGACGACAGCAGCAGAAAGACGGGGATGTACGCAGCGCATTCAACCGGAAGCAGGAACGCATCGATGCAGACAAGATCGGGATCCAATCCGCGGGAGAAGGCGGGATCGAACAATTGGAATTGCGCATTGGGGGAGGGGCTATCGGCCAACAGGCGGAAAAAAGAAGGGACAAATTCCTCAAGATGCGGATCGCCATGAACAAGCTGAAGAATTATGTGCTCCGCGGTTCCCGGACGAATGGAACGAATCCGGAGGAAGAGGAGGGGCTGAGGGCTGCCATTATCGTAAAGCAGGAGGATTATGAGGCTTCCGAACTGAACGGGCTCAGGAAATACTATTCGATAGAGAATCCCTACGCCAACATTGATTCGGAGATCCTTAAATCGGAAAAACTTTTCATCAAGAAACACACGGATGAGAAGACGGGGGCCATCATCAGAAAGGATGCATACGGGCGTGAAAGACGTCAGAACATGGCAAAATACAGAAACGGCGGCAGAGGGAGCGACAAGGCGGCGGAAACGGATGTGGAGAATCTGGTCACGAATATCCGGTTGGATCTGGCGCTTTCCGGCAAGGCCATCGAACCGCAGGGAGCCATGCTGACGCTCAAAAAGGCATGTGCCATGATCCCTTTTGTCTGCGGTCAGATCGATGTCGCGATCGCTGCCCGTGAACATGAGTTTAAGGACAAAAAGGAGATGCTCAGCGAAACGGGGGCCACCGAAGATACTGCCTACAAGGAAACCGAAAGCGAGGAAAAGAGATTCAAAAGTGCTGCCCAAAGACTGCGGCAGTTCTCTCTTGGGCTGCGGGAATCCTGTAATAACGCAATCTTTTATGATCTGAAGATGAAGGAGATCATGGCAATGGAGCTGGCGGCACAGATGATAAAGGACGCCCCGGCCAGCGAATATACCAAAAAGATGCTCGGAATACTCTCTGCCAGAGTGAAGGAAGCAAGGACTGCGATCGAAGCAGATACCGCCAAGCGCCTTATCACTCTGAAAACAAATAAATACGGTACGGACCAGAAGGGCTGGGACGTGATGAGCGAAGAGGATTTCGGCTTGCTGCAGGAGTTTGCAGCTACCTTTGATGACCTGCAGGCGGGCAAGGAAAAAACGGAAAGACAGCGCGACGCAGATGGGGTAGAGCGGCTCAAAAGAGCCTATCGGAAGATCGATGATTACCTTGGTGTGAAGTGAAACTGAGGACGGAATAACAAAAGATCCCGAACATAAAATACAATGAGAGCAGAGGTTGGAAGGATGAAAAAGAGATTTCTTGCGTTTTCCCTGACCGTGGTCCTGAGCCTGGCTTTGCCGGTGGCTTGCAGTGATGCCGGCGAAAGCGGGAAGGAGGCCGGGGAACAGATCGGGGAAGACGAAGA
>JAILHF010000028.1 GCA_024696005.1 Lachnospiraceae bacterium
AAGCAGGTATCGGTCCTGGTGGAACTGAAGGCCCGCTTTGACGAAGAGAACAACATCGGCTGGGCAAAGATGCTGGAGAAAGCCGGCTGTCACGTGATCTACGGCCTGGTGGGTCTGAAGACCCACTGCAAGATCGCGCTGGTGGTGCGGCAGGAGGACGACGGGATCCGCCGTTACGTGCATCTGGGGACCGGCAATTACAACGATGCCACGGCAAAGCTGTATACGGACCTGGGAATGCTCACCTGCGCGGAAGCGGTGGGCGAGGACGCAACAGCCGTGTTCAACATGCTTTCGGGCTACTCGGAGCCGCTGCGCTGGAACTGTCTGTCCCTGGCGCCGCTGTGGCTGAAAAAGCGGCTGTTGAAGCTGATCCGCAGGGAGATCGAAGCAGCAAAGGCGGGGCGCAGCAGCGGCATCCGCGCCAAGATGAATTCCCTCTGCGATCCCGATGTGATCGCGGCGCTGTACGAAGCTTCGGCGGCAGGCGTGCCCATCGAGCTTCTGGTGCGGGGGATCTGCTGTCTGAAAGCGGGGATACCCGGCGTATCGGACAACATACGCGTATTTTCCATCGTGGGGAACTACCTGGAGCACGGACGCATCTTTGTCTTTGACAACGACTGCGATCCCCGGGTCTTTCTGGCCAGCGCCGACTGGATGCCCAGAAATCTGGAGCGGCGTGTCGAGATCATGTTCCCGGTGGAGGACGCGGCATTAAAGGAGAGAGTGATCCGTATCCTGGAGGAGCAGTTTGCGGATAATGTAAAGAAGCATGCGCTTCAGCCGGACGGCACATATAAAAAGAAAAAAGCAAAGTGGAGTGAACGTTTTTCCTGTCAGGAGTATTTCGAAGAGCAGGCCGCGTTCATGGCAAAAAAGGGAAAGGATGAGAGCGTAAAGGACAGCCGTCGCTTTACGCCGATGGAGCACAATGATGAAGAATAAGATCAGTTACATTCTGGCTTCCGGTTCACCAAGGAGAAAGGAGATCCTCACAAGGATAGGGATCCCGTTTGAACTTATGGTCTCCGAGATCTCGGAAGATCATGAGGAAAGGGTGCCGGATCGCATCGTAAGCGAGCTCAGCCGCCGCAAGGCTCTGGCGGTCGCTGATCTGTGCGGGGACATGGAAGGAGCGGTGCTGGTGATCGGAGCCGACACCCTGGTGGCACTGGACGGTGTGGTGCTGGGCAAGCCCGTGGACCGTGCCGATTCCGAACGCATGATCCGCATGCTGAGCGGCAAGGCACACCAGGTGTATACCGGTGTGACGATGGTCCTGCTCCCGCAGAAAGAGATCCGTACCTTCTGGGAACGCACGGATGTGCACGTAAAAGAACTTTCCGAAGAGGAGATCCGCTCCTACGTCGACAGCGGCGAAGGGGACGACAAGGCCGGCGCCTATGCGATCCAGGGCGCGTTCGGGGCCTATATCTCCGCATTCGCCGGGGACTACGACAATGTGGTGGGCTTCCCCGCACAGCGTTTTCTCAGGGAGAAGGAGGTGTTCCTGAATGAGTTCGGATTATGATGAAAAGGTTCTGGAGGCTTTTCTGAAGCAGCAGACCAAGCTTTTTCCCGAGCCCGTGGCGGAGACGCCCGAGGAGGCAAAGGACTTTCTGACCGACTGCCTTGCGGTGGTGGTGGACAGCCTGCAGGATGTGACGGACTATCTGGACCAGGCAGGGATGGACATCAGTGAGATGGAGCCCGAGGACATCGCCGGGGCGGAAGAGGTCTTTGCCGTGGGGGACGGCCGTTACCTGATCGTGGATGCGTGAAGCGAAGCGCAGGCAATAAAAAAGGCAGAGGATTTTCTCCTCTGCCTTTTTCTTATTCTGATCAATATTCGAGATAACGCAGCTCGTTCAGCAGGCTGCTGGCGGAAACGCCGCCGATGGAATCCATGCTGAGGGGATCGATGATCCACTTGCCGTTGATCTTGACCACGTTCACCACCAGATCGTTGTCGTCCTCGTCTTCCTTGCCCTTGATGGTGAGCTTGACCTTCACTTCGTAAGCGGCCTTGATCTCGGTATCGCCGATGCCGTCGAGCAGGGCTTCTGCGATCTTGGCTGCCTTGGCGGTGTCGATCTCGGTGTCGTACTCGTCGTCCAGTGTGTCGGAGATGTTCTCCCAGAAGTCTTCGTCATCCATGTCCAGATCCTTCAGGGTCTTCTTGAGGCTGTCCCAGTTGTCCTGCAGATCTTCGATCTTCTTCTTGGAAAGCTTCTTGGCTTTCCTGAACTCTGCCTTGATCTTCCAGTTCTTTCCGTAATCATCCTCGAATTCATCAAAGACATCACTGAAAGCGTCATCGATGGCATCCTGCAGTTCCGTCTTGGCGTCACCCTTCTTCAAGAGGCCCAGTGCATCGTTGTAGGCCTTGGAAACATAGGAAGGCGTAACGGCATCCAGATAGGAGCTCACGTTGGTGCTCTTGCTGTTTGCAAGGCTGACCAGCTTGTTGATGGGTTTCTTATAAGCGCCCAGAGAGCTGATGATCACGATGACCAGGATCAGGAGTACAGCGAAACCGCCGGCTGCAGCGCCGATGATGATCGGCAGATTGTTCTTCTTCTGCGGAGCTCCGTCGGCCGGAACAGCCTCTGCCTGAGGCGGATTCATCGGCGGGATGGTATTGTCTCCGAAGTCGCTCTTCGGAGCAGCGGCCTGCTTGTCCGCTTCGGGTGCATTGTTGGAAGCGGGAGTGCTGTCGGCACTCAAGGTTTTGCCGCAGACGTTACAGAATTTGGCGTCATCCGATACTTCGGCATTGCATTGAGGACAGATCTTCATATTGGTTCATCCTTTCTGTTTTTTGGAAGAGCAAAACTCTTCATGATGTTTCGCATAAAGTATAGCTTTTTTGGCGTGTTATGTCAACTATAATGAATAAGGAAACAAATGCTCAGATAAAGGAGCGGAGAAGAGGAGCGAGCCCGTCATGATCGTTGTCACGCTCCGTCACGATGTCTGCGGAGGCAATGGCACCGGCCTGTCCGTTGCACATCGCGATGCCGCAGCCGGCGGCTTCGATCATGGAAATGTCATTTTCCGCGTCTCCGGCGGCAAAGGTGTTTTTGACGGGGATGCCCAGGATGGAGGCCAGTTCGGTTACGGCAGCGCCTTTGCCCGCATCGGAGCGGAAGATCTCGAGATACCAGGGATTGGAAAGGACACAGCTGACGCGCCCGTTCGTGCGTTCACTGATCGCTTCGGAAAGCTCCGTGAGCTTCCCGCTTTCCGCAAGATCGATGCAGAGCAGCTTGCAGGGAGCATCCGGGAGGCCTTCGGGAAAATCCGGGAGCAGATGGTGCGGAAGCTTTACCACGCGGGTATAAAAGAGCAGCTCTTCCCCTTCGCGGGGAGTATAGATCGTATCGTCACCGTAGCTGTGGCAATACAGGGAAAGCTCCCTTGTCAGGGCGGTCACGGTCCGCACGTCCTCCATCGGAAGACGTTTGACCAGCAGATCCCGGCCGCTTTCGCAGTCGCGGATCTGGGAACCGTTATAGGCGATCGCAACGGGAGCGAACTCTTTCAGCTTTTGCGACTCGATCACATCGCAGATGCTTTTAAGCGGGCGCCCGGAAGAGATGGCGAGCACGTGCCCCGCGGCATGCCATTCCTGCAGGGCACGGTAGGTGTCCGGCGTGATCTGCTTCTCCGTATTCAGGAGTGTGCCGTCCAGGTCGAAGAAAAAGATCTTCCGTTCGGGATTCAATTCTCGTCGTCCTCCACCTGTGCCTGGTAGATCGTGCGCTTGCGGGCCATCTCATCATTTTCGAGGTATTCATCGTAAGTGGTCACCTTGTCGATGACGGTGCCGTCCGGCAGGAATTCGATGATGCGGTTGGCCGTCGTCTGCACCAGCTGGTGATCACGGCAGGCGAAAAGGATGACACCCGGGAATTTCAGCATGCCGTTGTTCAGAGCGGTGATGGATTCCATGTCCAGATGGTTGGTCGGCTCGTCCAGGATCAGGCAGTTGGCCCCGCTGATCATCATCTTGGAAAGAAGGCAGCGGACCTTTTCACCACCGGAGAGGACGCGGACTTTTTTGACGCCGTCTTCACCGGGGAAGAGCATGCGTCCCAGATAACCGCGCACATAGGTTACATCCTTGACGGGAGAGTATCCCATGAGCCAGTCCGTGATGGTATAGTCGTTGTCAAATTCCTTGCCGCTGTCCTTCGGGAAATAGGCCTGGGAAGTGGTGACGCCCCATTTGAAGCTGCCGCTGTCCGGCTCGCGTTCTCCCATGAGCACCTGGAAGAGGGCGGTCTTGGCCTGCTCGTTGCCGCCTACAAAAGCGACCTTGTCATCGTGTCCCAGAATAAAGCTTACGTGGTTCAAGATCGGGCTGCCGTCTTCGCCGTTCAGGCAGAGGTCTTCCACAAAGAGTACTTCGTTGCCGATCTCGCGCTCGGGGCGGAAATCGATATACGGATATTTGCGGCTGGAAGGTTTGATCTCGTCCAGCTGGATCTTTTCCAGGGCGCGCTTTCGGGAAGTGGCCTGTTTGGATTTGGAAGCGTTTGCGGAGAAGCGGGAGATGAATTCCTGCAGCTCCTTGATCTTTTCTTCCTTTTTCTTGTTGGCTTCCTTCATCTGCTTGATCAGCAGCTGGCTGGACTCGTACCAGAAATCATAGTTGCCGGCGTAAAGCTGGATCTTGCCGTAATCGATGTCGGCCGTTGCGGTACATACCTTGTTCAGGAAGTAACGGTCATGGGAGACCACGATGACCGTGTTCTCGAAATTGATCAGGAATTCCTCAAGCCAGGCGATGGCATCCAGATCCAGGTGGTTGGTAGGCTCGTCCAGAAGCAGGATGTCGGGGTTGCCGAACAGGGCACGGGCAAGCAGGACCTTCACCTTTTCGCTGCCGTTCAAGTCCTTCATGAGCTCATAGTGCAGGGAGGTATCGACACCCAGGCCGTTTAAGAGCGTGGCGGCATCCGATTCCGCTTCGTAACCGTTCATCTCGGCGAATTCGGCTTCCAGTTCTCCGGCACGTATCCCGTCTTCATCGGAAAAGTCTTCCTTTGCGTAAATGGCATCCTTCTCCTTCATGATGTCATAGAGATGCTGATTTCCCATAATGACGGTATCCATTACGGAATACTCATCGTATTTGAAGTGGTCCTGTTCCAGAACGGAGAGACGCTGCCCCGGTGTGACCGAGATGTCGCCGTTCGTGGTGTCGAGTTCGCCGGAGAGGATTTTCAAAAAGGTGGATTTTCCGGCACCGTTCGCACCGATCAGTCCGTAACAGTTCCCCTCCGTGAACTTGATGTTGACGTCCTCGAAGAGGGCTTTTTTCCCGACACGGTAAGTGACATTGTTTGCTGCGATCATGATTTGACTCCTTTAATCTTTTTTCAGATCCGTGACGACCATGTTTTTTCCGTGCTTTTTTCCGTAGTAAAGCTTGTCGTCGGCCTGCTGGATCAGATGCTCGATCCGATAGCCCGGAATGGACTCCGCAATGCCGAAGGTCATGGTGATGCGGATCTGCTTATCTTCAAAGCTGATGGTATCGGCTTCGATGTTCTTTCGTATTTTTTCGGCCGTGACGGAGGCCATCTCGAGCGGATCCTGGACCAGGATGAGGATCTCTTCACCGCCCCAGCGGCATACGGCATCCATCTCCCCGACGGTTGAAACGATCTTGTTGGCTACGTTGACCAGGACCAGATCGCCGGCGTCATGTCCGTAGGTGTCATTGACCTTTTTGAAATCGTCGATGTCTCCGAGGACCATCGTAAAGCGCCGGCCGCTTTTTTTCAGGATCTCCATGCGCTCCAAAAGGATCTCGTTCATGCTGCGGCGGTTTAAGAGATGGGTGAGCGGATCGCGGTGGGCCAGCTCGTCGAGTTTTTCGTTCTGTATCATCAACGCCTTCTCTTTTTTCTGGATCTCCCAGACAAAAAGATAGGTAAAGATGATCATCGCAAAGAAAGCACACAGGGAATTGACTGCGTGGATGGTCTCCCGGACAAAGGAGCTCTCAGGCGCTTTCATGGGCGGGATATAGCGGGAAAGGGCGTAGATGATGAAGAAGCAGAAGATGATCATCATCGAGAGCGCCAAAGGGAGCGAATGGTAGGTCTGGTCCTTTCTTTCGTTTAAAAAGGTAAAGTAAAAGGTCGATGTGATGCAGGAGAACAGATAATAACGGTGCCCCGAATCGGGCCCCAGTATGAGTGTGGAAACAAGGCTCATCAAAAGGATCTCGATCAGCGTGATCAGATAAATGGTCATCAGGTGGTTGCTTTCCAACTGGGGGAGCAGGACCGACAGGAAAAAGACGCCCATCAGAACGGCGCCGACCGAAAGGAGGTAACTTCCGGCCAGGAGGGCCAGCGCAGCATTGAGGAAGTGAAGAACAGCTACACCGATCAGGCTGTAGCGGAAAATGAACTTCGCGGAAAAGAAGCTGTTTCCGTTCATGATCTCGGTTATGTAGTGTTTCAGGTTGCCCAACGCTCCGAAAGAATCCTTTCCTTTACATACTCATACATAACCAACTATAGCACAAACGACGTATAAATGGAAGAGAAAGAAAACGAAGCAAAAGACTTAATAATCACCGCAATGTGATAAATGGAGAAAATAAGAGAAAATAAAAGAAATAGAGAGCATTTATAAGAAAGAGATGGAAATGTACCCTTGCAAAGAACAGGAAAACTCACTATATTATCTTATGTAATAGCACTCAATATCAGTGAGTGCTAACAGAGAAGAGAACAGTCAGAATAAAGGAGGCGTAGTTATGAAGTTAGTACCTTTGGGTGACAGAGTTGTACTGAAGCAGCTGCAGGCAGAGGAGACGACGAAATCCGGCATCGTGCTGCCCGGCCAGAACAAAGAAAAACCTCAGCAGGCAAAGGTGATCGCGGTTGGCCCCGGGACCGAAGAAGTCAAGATGGAGGTCAAGAAGGGCGACGATGTGATCTATTCCAAGTATTCCGGAACGGAAGTAAAGATCGATGACGAGGAATATATCATTGTAAAGCAGGGCGATATCCTGGCTATCATTAAATAATCGAAGGAGGCTGAAATCATGGCAAAAGAGATCAAATACGGGGCAGAGGCCCGTGCGGCACTTGAGGCCGGCGTAAACAAGCTTGCGGATACGGTCCGTGTGACATTGGGACCCAAGGGACGCAACGTGGTACTGGACAAGTCCTACGGCGCACCCCTGATCACAAACGATGGTGTTACGATCGCGAAAGAGATCGAGCTTGAGGATGCTTTTGAGAACATGGGAGCGCAGCTTGTAAAGGAAGTTGCCACCAAGACCAACGATGCAGCCGGCGACGGAACGACGACAGCTACCGTTCTGGCACAGGCAATGGTGAACGAGGGAATGAAGAACCTGGCTGCAGGCGCTAATCCCATCATCATGCGCAAGGGCATGAAGCAGGCAACGGATGTTGCGGTGGATGCGATCCGCAAGATGAGCACCAAGGTCAAGGGCAAGGAGCAGAAGGCGAGAGTTGCAGCCATCTCTGCCGGTGATGACGCGGTAGGCGAACTTGTTGCGAACGCGATCGAGAAGGTCGGTGACAGCGGCGTGATCACGATCGAGGAGTCCAAGACCATGCAGACCGAGGTGGAGCTGGTCGAAGGCATGCAGTTTGACCGCGGCTATATCTCCGCTTACATGTGCACCGACATGGATAAGATGGAGGCTGTACTGGACAATCCGTACATCCTGATCACCGATAAGAAGATCAGCAACATCCAGGAGATCCTTCCTCTTCTTGAGCAGATCGTACAGAGCGGTTCCCGCCTGCTGATCATCGCCGAGGATGTGGAGGGCGAGGCTCTGACCACCCTGATCGTGAACAAGCTGCGCGGCACCTTCAACGTGGTAGCCGTGAAGGCACCCGGATACGGCGATCGCCGCAAGGCAATGCTGCAGGATATCGCGATCCTGACCGGCGGTACCGTGATCAGCGACGAGCTTGGCCTGGACCTGAAGGAAGCTACGATGGAGCAGCTGGGCCGCGCAAAGAGCGTAAAGGTCAACAAGGAGAACACCGTGATCGTGGACGGTGCCGGCAAGCAGAAGGATATCAAGGCACGTGTTGCCCAGATCCAGCACCAGATCGAAGAGACCACCAGCGACTTCGACAAGGAGAAGCTGCAGGAGAGACTGGCAAAACTGGCTGGCGGCGTAGCGGTGATCCGTGTCGGTGCGGCTACCGAGACCGAGATGAAGGAAGCAAAACTGCGCATGGAAGATGCTCTGGCAGCTACCCGTGCGGCAGTCGAGGAAGGTGTTATCGCAGGCGGCGGATCCGCATACATCCATGCGGCAAAGCAGGTCGCAAAGCTGGCTGAGACCCTGGAGGGTGATGTGAAGACCGGCGCGAACATCGTGCTGAAGGCTCTGGAAGCTCCTCTGGCACACATTGCAGGAAACGCGGGCCTTGAGGGCAGCGTGATCATCAACAAGGTGCGTGAGTCCAAGGCCGGCATCGGCTTTGATGCACTGAAGGAAGAGTATGTGGACATGGTTGCAGCAGGCATCCTGGATCCCGCAAAGGTTACGAGAAGCGCTCTGCAGAACGCGACCAGCGTGGCCAGCACTCTGCTTACCACCGAGTCCGTTGTGGCGAACATCAAGGAGGACACTCCCGCGATGCCCGCAGGCGGCGCTCCGGGAGGGATGTATTAAAAAACAGCACCCCGTAGGAACTGCATGAAAGGACGCCAGGGAATGCTTGCATTCCCTGGTGTTTTTTTGTGCAGTTCCGAGTGGCGGACAAGGCGCAAAGCGCCTCTGTCCGCCACTTAACGAGAAACGCGGAGCGTTTCGAGTCTACGGGGTGCGTCGAGGTACGCACGACGGAAGCGTTTCGAGTCTACGTGGTGCGCAGCGTTTTTCGAGGTACGCACGGCCCTTTTTTTATTTGCCAATTTATGTTAATCGTGCTAAAATCTCTTTATCTTTTTTATTTAAAGCATATCCTGCTGACAAAAGGAGAAAACGCCATGAAAGATGTGAAGGATTATATCCGCACCATACCCGATTTCCCGCAGCCCGGCATCCAGTTCCGGGATATCACGACCGTCATCCAGGATGCGGACGGTCTGCAGCTTGCGATCGACAGCATGTGTGATAAAGTGAGCGATCTGGAATATGACGTGATCGCGGGTGCGGAATCCCGCGGCTTTGTGTTCGGGGCGCCCATGGCATATAAGGCGCATAAGCCTTTTGTCCTGATCCGGAAGAAGGGAAAGCTGCCCGGAAAGACGATCTCGCAGAGTTACGATCTGGAGTACGGCAGCACCGAGATCGAGATGCATGTGGACAGCTTCGAGAAAGGTGCCCGTGTGCTGATCGTGGATGACCTGATCGCGACCGGGGGGACCACCGAGGCAATGATAAAGCTGGTGGAGAAGCTCGGAGGGATCGTGGCCGGTGTCTGCGTGCTGATCGAGCTGCCCGATCTTAAGGGCAGGGAAAAGATCGCCGGCTACCGTCTGGACAGCATAGTCAGCTTCGAGGGCGAATAAGCTCACCGGAATAAAAGAAAGAAAGGAGGAGACGCATATGGCAGATGAACAGGATCTTGAGAAAACGGAAAACAAGCCCCGCACGATAGCGAGTGTGGCGGATGTCCGCGCCATGTCCGTCTCCGAGGTCGCCGATACCAATGCGGGAGCATCCCGCTCGGATGAACGTGTGACCAGCAGCATCGTGCAACAGATGCCGTTGATGGCGAGAACGCCTGTGGACCGCGCTGAAGCGGAAGGGGCGGAGGTGACCGAAGATCTGATGAACCGCATCACGGTCACGGCGCCGCTTGGCGGAGAGGCCATGGGAGCCACCGTGCCTCTGCACGGCAGCGAAGCCGCGCCTGATGTGACGGATGAACACGTGGCGGTCGTGATCGATGACGGACGCATCGAGGAGATCGCCGAATTCCAGACGCCCGAGACGCTTTATGATGAACTGATCAAGCGCGTGAAGCGCTATCATCCCTCCGATGACATCAGCCTGATCGAGAAAGCATATGAGACAGCCCGCAATTTCCACAAGGACCAGCTGCGAAAATCGGGCGAGCCTTATATCATCCACCCGATCTGCGTGGCGATCATCCTGGCGGACATGGAGATGGATAAGGAAACCATCGCGGCCGGCATCCTGCATGACGTGGTGGAAGATACGGTCATGACCATTGACGAACTGCGTGATCTCTTCGGAGAAGACGTGGCGCTTCTGGTGGACGGCGTGACCAAGCTATCCCAGATCCAGTATTCGATGGACAAGCTCGATCTGCAGGCGGAGAATCTGCGAAAGATGTTCCTGGCCATGGCGAAGGACATCCGCGTGATCATGATCAAGCTGGCGGACCGGCTTCACAACATGCGCACGCTTTCCCACATGCGTCCGGAAAAGCAGCAGGAAAAGGCAAGGGAGACCATCGATATCTACGCGCCTATCGCACAGCGTCTGGGTATTTCCAAGATCAAGGTGGAACTCGAGGACCTGTGTCTGAAATATTTGGAGCCGGAGGCGTACCGGGACCTTTCGATCCAGATCGCCGAGCGGAAGAGCACGAGAGAGCAGTATGTGCAGGACATCGTGGATGAGGTGCGAAAGCACATCCGCGGTGCAGGGATCGAAGCCAAGATCGACGGCCGTGTGAAACATTTCTTCAGCATCTACAAAAAGATGAAGAACCAGCACAAGAGCATCGATCAGATCTACGATCTGTTTGCGGTCCGCATCATTGTTGCGAGTGTGAAGGACTGTTATGCGGCGCTGGGTGTGATCCACGAGATCTATAAGCCCATACCCGGCCGTTTCAAAGATTATATCGCCGTACCGAAGGAGAATATGTACCAGTCCCTGCATACCACTCTGGTGGGGCAGAACGGCGTTCCCTTCGAGATCCAGATCCGTACCTACGAGATGCACCGCACCGCCGAGTACGGTATCGCGGCGCACTGGAAATACAAGGAAGCATCGGACGGCAAAAAGCCGGAGCTGCAGGAAGAGGAGAAGCTCGCCTGGCTCCGACAGATCCTGGAATGGCAGCAGGACATGTCGGATAACAAAGAGTTCATGAACATGCTCAAGAGCGACCTGGATCTCTTTTCCGACAGCGTATACTGTTTTACGCCTACCGGTGATGTCAAGAACCTTCCGGCAGGCTCCACACCCGTCGATTTCGCTTACAGCATCCATTCGGCCGTGGGAAACAAGATGATCGGAGCCAGGGTGAACGGGAAGCTGGTAACGATCGGCTACGAGATCAAGAACGGCGACTGCATCGAGATCCTGACCTCACAGAATGCCAAGGGCCCCAGCAGGGACTGGCTGGCGATCGTCAAATCCTCGACAGCCCGCAGCAAGATCAACCAGTGGTTTAAGAGCGAGTTCAAGGAAGACAATATCAGCCGCGGACGAGACCTTTTGAACGGGTACTGCAGATCAAAGGGCATCGATCCCCAGAAGCTGCAGAAGCAGTCCTACATGGATGCGCTGCTTCGGAAATACGGTTTCCGCGACTGGGAGAATCTGCTGGCTTCCGTCGGTCACGGGGCGCTCAAGGAGGGACAGGTAGTCAACAAACTTCTGGAACTCTATGACGCCGAACACAAAAAAGCGCCGTCGGATGAGGAAGTGCTGCAGAATGTGCAGAAAGCAGCCGAGGAGCAGCGCCAACACCAGCAGCAACAGCTGGTCACTTCCCACCGCAGCAGCGACGGGATCGTGGTCAAGGGCCTGAGCAATGTTGCGGTCCGGTTCCCGCGTTGCTGCAGTCCGCTTCCCGGCGACGAGATCGTCGGTTTCATCACCAGGGGAAAGGGCGTGACGATCCACCGCACGGATTGCCACAATGTGATCCAGATGCCCGAGAATGAGAGGGAGCGGCTGGTGGAAGCGGAATGGGAGATCGAAGAGGTCGAGCCGAACAGCCGTTACATGGTGGAGATCACGATCTTCGGCAATAACCGTTCGGGTCTGCTGGCGGATGTATCCCGCACAATGACGGAAAAGAACATCGATATCCGCAGTCTCAGTACCAAGGTCGGAAAGAACGGGACCGCGAGCATCGTCATGAGTTTCGAGATCGCGGGCAGGGAGGAATACGAGCGCATCGCGGATAAACTCAAGCAGATCCCGGATGTGATCGAAGTGGAACGTAACACCAGCGGCTGAGGGAGGCATTATGGCAGAGCTGAAGATCGGAAAAATGGTTTTGGGAAAGATGCAGACCAATGCGTATTTTGTCTATCGCGAGGGCGAGAGCGGGGTGATCTTTTTCGATCCGGCCGCCCAGGGAAAATACATCCACCAAAGGCTTGGCGAGCATGGCTTCACGGTGGAGACGATCCTTTTGACCCACGGCCATTTCGATCATATCGGCGGGGCAGAGGATCTGCGCAGCGCAAGCGGTGCCAGGATCTATTGCCTTGAGGAAGAGAAGGTGCTTTTGGATGACCCCTGGGTAAATGTCTCGGCGCAGATGAAAGAGCCCGTCACACTTGAGGCAGACGGTTTCTTTCATGACGGAGACACGCTGGAATACGGGGACAAGAAATGCCGCGTGATCGCCACGCCCGGACACACCGTCGGCGGATGCTGCTTTTATTTCGAAGAAGCGGGGATCCTGATCTGCGGGGATACGCTTTTTGCAGAGTCAGTAGGCCGCTCGGATTTTCCGACCGGTGACGAAGCGACCCTGCTTCGGTCGGTGGAGGAGAAGCTTTTCGTGCTGCCCGACGACACCCGCATCTATCCCGGCCACGGGCCGGCTTCCACCATCGGCCACGAAAAGGAATACAATCCCTTCTTTTCCTGAGGCATTTGACCGGCTATGATCACATTGAGTTATAATCAGGAATCACTTGAGTATGATGCGTATGCGCTGCTCACCTCTTTTTACCCAGGGATCGAAACCAGACAGCTTCTGTCGGAAGAGGGAACCGGGGAGGCGGATGAGCTGCATATCCACGCGGAAGAGGACGGGAGCTGCCGTCTTTTTTTCCGTGCGGGAGCGGTCTTTGACAAAGACCGGGAATATGCTTTTTCCCCGGAAAGAGAGGCCACGGAGGGAGCGCCCGGGGAAGAGGCGCTGCGGGTGCTCAAGTGGGAGCGCAAGCGTTTTTTCTATGACTGCTTTGCGGACTATTCCGGCCGCGAGCTGCCCTGGGGCGGGCTGACCGGTGTGCGGCCCACCAAGCTGATCCTGGGGACGGCGCGGGAGCGGGAGCTTTCGGAAGAGGAACTGATCCGTTTCATGTATGAGCAGTACCGTGTTTCGGAGGAAAAAGCCAAGCTGGGCTACCGCATCGCCATGCTGGAGGACGGCCTGCTGGATCCTTTCCGCAGCGGCGGCTACAGCCTGTATATCGGGATTCCCTTCTGTCCGTCCACCTGCCTGTATTGTTCCTTCTTATCGTACCCCATCGCGGCTTTCCGGAAAAAGGTCTCGGAATATCTGGACTGTGTGGAGACGGAGCTGGCAGCCCTGCCGGAGATCATGAAGGGGCAGGCGCCGGATACGGTCTATATCGGAGGAGGCACGCCCACCGCCCTTTCGGCGGAGGAGCTGGAGCGGCTGCTTGAAATGGTGCGGCGCCTGATCCCCGCTTCGGGGAAAAACACGCAGGGTCTGCGCTTCCGGCTGCAGACCGGAAGCCTGCGGGAGTTTACCGTGGAGGCCGGCCGTCCCGACAGCATCACGCCGGAGAAGCTCCGGGTCATGCGAAAGTACGTGGTGGACCGGATCTCGGTCAATCCCCAGACCTTCAAGGAAGAAACGCTTAGGCTCATCGGGCGGCACCATACGACGGAGCAGCTCTGCGAAGCCTTTGCACTGGCCCGTTCCGAGGGCTTTGACAATATCAACATGGACCTGATCCTGGGGCTTCCGGGAGAGAAGCTTTCGGACGTGGAGCATACCCTGTCCCGTGTGGCGGAGCTGGGGCCCGATTCCCTGACCGTCCATTCCCTGGCGCTCAAGCGTGCGGCAAAGATGCGGGAATGGGTGGCGGAGCACGGCCAGATCAGCGGCCTGGATTACGAGTGCGCCATGAAGATGGCTTCCGATACCGCGGATGCCCTGGGCATGAAGCCCTACTACCTGTACCGCCAGAAGAACATGGCCGGCGCCCTGGAAAACACGGGCTTTGCAAGAGAAGGAAAATACGGGCTGTACAACATCGTGATCATGGAGGAAGTGCAGTCCATCTACGCCATCGGGGCGGGAACCGTGAGTAAAAAAGTGTTCACGGACGGCTCCGGAAGGATCGAGAGATGTGACACGCACAAGGATCTGAGCCTTTATTTATCGGACATTCAGGCGATGATCGAGAGGAAAAGGAGGTTGTTTGGAGAAGGGTGATGGACAGTATTCAGGAGGTGGCAAACCGGCTTTTAAGGTGAAAAAATGTTGCAGTGCAACACTACTGCAACAGGATTTTAACCAATAATGCGCTAAAATGCCTGAAAATGCTAATATGAGCTTATGAATCCGTAGAAAATGGACTCATTTTCGCAAGGGATATTTCAGTAAAAACGCTGGAA
>JAILHF010000045.1 GCA_024696005.1 Lachnospiraceae bacterium
AGGATCGCGGTAGAGGAGCTGAATGTAAGAAGCGGCCCGGGTACCAACTATCCAATCGTAAGGACCGTAAGTGCTCCGAGCGTGTACACCATAGTGGAAGTGAACGGATACTGGGGCAAGCTTAAGAGCGGCGCCGGCTGGATCAACCTGCAGTACACCAATGTATATGTGAAGGAGGGATAAGAGGATGCAGGATATCATATACAAGATTATTGTTAGTATCTGTGTGGCGGTACTGCTGCCGTGCCTGGCCTATACCGCCAAGAGTCTGATCGCTTATCTGAAAGCTCAGGCCGATGGTATTAAAAATACCACGCTACGGGAAGCTGTACAGGAAGCCATAGAGCTGGTATGGAAGTCCGTAGTCTATGTTAACCAGACCTATGTGGACAGCCTTAAGAGCTCCGGCAAGTTTGATGAAGAGGCACAGAAGGAAGCCTTCAAGCGTGCCTCAGATGCAGCATACAGTATGATCAATGATGAGCTGCAGAAGACCATAGAGGAGCGTTACGGTAACTTCGGAATGTGGCTTACCACCCAGATCGAGCAGACCGTTAACGAAGCGAAAAAAGCAGACTGACACTCTTTCGGGTATGCCTCCATAAGCGGGAAGAGCTCCGGGTGATCCGGAGCTCTTTCTGTCTATCTTTAGAAACTTTAGGGTAACTTTACAGTAACCACTTTATGCTATATAATATGACACACGATTGAGGGATAAAGCGATAACCGGCAGGGTATCGGTGGGGAAGAGGTAGATCGGAGCAGTTCGAACTTGACACAGTGACTCCGACTGGGGAAACCCCTTAAACCGAAAGGTTTAAGGGGTTTTTCATTTCCTTTTTCGTTTTTCTCCGCATTTCATTTTTCGTCTTCAAAAAAACGGCTGAAAATGGTATACTTTTTCTGTATGGCGCATCACCAATAAGGAGAATTGACCATGAAGAAAGAGCGCTTTGTTTCATAGAAGCTGAAAATGACCGTGGGCGTCATCCTGATTTGTTTGTTGACCGGTGTCATTGCCGTAGTTGGGATCAACCGGATCTCGGCCAGCATCGTCGACAAGGAATACAGTGACAGAGCCGAGCGGATCGCGGAAGCGGTGGCTTATACGCTTGATCCGGAAGAGGTCATGGAACTCAAGGATGCCGTTCTGGAGATCTATGCGGGTGTGGATGAAGTTGTTCCGAGCACCGAATGGGGATCGGATGAATGGAATGCGTACCAGGCGAACTACGACCCGATCCGGGAGCTTTCGGTTTTTCAGAAGATCCAGGAGCATCTGCGGGTTTACCATGATATCTTTAAGGTGGACTGCATCTACATGACGACCTACAAGCTCGACTGAAGCATGCGCTCTACATCGTCGATGGTGCCTATGGAGAAGATGAATGCCCTCCGGGCTGTGTGGACACGTTTGATGACGGGATCTGGCCGGATGAGGAGCATTCGGTCGTTCCGGCGACCATCACCAACGAGGAAGTATACGGCTGGCTTTGCACGTCGGCATATCCGGTCTGGAAGGACGGAAAGCTGGCAGGTCATCTTTGTGTCGACATATCGATGGAAGAGGTGAAAGCAAAGGAGCGGAGCTACGTGCTCATTACCGCTTTTGCGATGCTTGCGCTGACCGTGATCATGCTCATATTCTCACTGCTTTATGTGGACAGAAGCGTGGTCCGGCCGGTTGTCCTGCTTTCGGATACGGCAAAGAATTACTGCTCGGAAAACAACGATGTGGTGCATCACGCGTTTGAGGAGCTGGAGATCAGGACGGACAACGAGATCGGCCAGCTGCTTTCCTCCATGAAGCAGATGGAGATCGACATGAATGCCAACATCCATGCGCTGATCGACACGAAAGTGGCCCTGAAGGAGTCGCAGGAGCTGGCGACGAAGGATGCCCTTACCGGAATACGAAACAAACTGGCCTATGACCAGGAGGTTAAGAAGCTGGAAAAGGATCTGTAAGACGGCTTCAACGATTTCGGACTGGCGATGGTGGATCTGAATTTCCTGAAGAAAACGAATGACACCTACGGGCACGAAAAAGGCAACATCTCCATCAGAAGGCTTTGCATGCTGGTATGCGAAGTGTTTGAGCATTCGCCGGTATTCAGGATCGGCGGCGATGAGTTCATCGTGGTGCTGAAAAACAGGGACTATCGCAATGTGGACAATCTGATCGCGGACTTTTACCGGCATCTGGATGAGGCGCAGAACGACGATACGCTGAAGCCCTGGGAGCAGATCTCGGCTGCCATAGGCTATGCCAAATTCGACAAGACCGTGGACAAAACGGTCGATGACGTATTCAAGAAAGCGGATAAGGCCATGTACGATCGCAAAGTGGCCATGAAGGCAGAGCGGAAAGACTGAGAAACGACCGCCCGTACAGTTGAGGAGTGTCATGAAAAAGAAAATGATCGGGGTGCTGCTTGCGGTGGTTTTTTCGGCGGCAGTGCTCACGGCCTGTGACGGAAAGCAGCAGTCCTCGGGGAGGCAGACCTATTCCCCGACGCAGGCAGCGGAAAACGGAAACGGGTCGGAGAACAACGGAGGCGGGGACGCAAGCCCGACACCCGAGGCAAGCCCCGCTCCGGCAGATGCGACCGTTGTTGTTTCGGATGTGGAGGAACTGCTTGCCGCGATCGGGCCGGGGGCCAGGATAATCCTTGAGCCCGGGACCTATAACCTGAGTGAATATCTTCAGGAAAAATGGGACGAGCAGGGCACGGCCTGGAACCGGAACAACGGCAACTCTTATGTCTGGATGGAAGAGGTCTTTGACGGCGTGGAGCTCCACATCGAAGGCGTGGACGGGCTCTCCCTGATCGGACGGTCCCAGAACCGCGAGGAGACGGTGATCCTGACGGATCCCCGCTATGCAAACGTCATCTCGTTTCACGAGAGTGAAAATCTGCTCCTTTCCAATCTGACCATGGGACATACCATGACGGGGTATTGCGTGGGAGACGTACTGAACTTTCAGCGCTGTTGTGATGTGCGCCTGGTCAACATGGACCTGTACGGCTGCGGGGTATACGGGATCTCGGCCGACGGCGGCGGAACCGGGGCTTCGGGGAATTTTCATGTATACGACAGCACGATCCGGGATTGCTCGGGCGGGCCGCTGGATATCGCGAACAACGATCTCGGGGACTGGTTCTTTTTCCGCTGCGAGCTGAGCGGCTCGGAAAGCGGCGGATATTTTTACAAACTGGAGAATGCGAAGCTGCGCTTTTATGATTGTGTCTTCGGAGACAAGGAGACGGAGAATTTCTACTTCCGCGAGGATACCGAGACGGAAAACTGCGAGTGGGGCGGCATCATGAACCTGCCGGATTATTCCGGTTATGAGGAATAAGGAATAAGGAACGCCCGGGCTGTTTGGCCCGGGCTTTTTTGTTTCCTTGAAAGGGAGACGGAAAAAGGGTATAATATACGGGATTTTATTGGAGATGAGGGAGCATCCCTCCCCGATCAGGAAAGGAGAGATCCATGAAAGCAGGAAGCTTAAAGAGAGCTCTGGCGATGTTCATGAGCTTGGTGATGCTGGGTACGGAAACCCTGCCGGCACTTGCCGCGGAACCGGTGACATCCGGAGCGGAAACGGAAGCGGAAACGGAAGTGCCCGACATCGAATACGCGTCGATACCGTGTGGCTCGCTGGGCGGCGACGTATACGGCTATCTTTATGAAGAGGGGGACGTGGTTTCCCTGTGTGTGAATGATGAAGCGCCGGATAATCCCGCCGGAAAAACCGTGTCCGTAAAGATCGGGGAAGCGGAAGAAATCGGTGATTATAAAGACAAGATTACGGATATCTATTTTCTCGGTCACATCAGTACCCTGGAAGATGAAGTCTTTTCCGGCATGAAGTCCTTAAAGAACGTGAAGATCGGCGGCGAGATCACGTCCATCGGAAATTACGTGTTCAAGGGATGCACGGCCCTGGAGGAACTGACGTTTGAAAAGGGGACAGGTGAGCTTGCCATCGGCTACGGAGCTTTTTCGGGCTGCACGAAACTGAACAATGTGACCCTGCCGGCCAGAGTTGCCGAAACGCTCGGTGCCGACATCGACGGCTGGTCGATCTTTTCGGGTTGTACCGGTCTCGGGACTGCCGGCCTGGAGGAAGGGGCCCTGTATGTTCCAAAATACGCGTTCAAGGATGCGGAATCACTTGTTTCCGTCACGATCCCGTCCAGCGTGACGCGGATCCTGCCCCAGGCTTTCAGCGGATGCAAAGCACTGAGCAGCGTGACGCTTCCCGCCAAGCTTCAGGAGATCGGCGAGTATGCGTTCATGGGCTGCGGCATCGAAAGCCTTAGCGTGCCCGGCAATGTCACGAGCATAGACAGGCAGGCCTTTGACGGCAACAAATCGCTGACCACCCTCGTGTTTGAAGAAGGAACTAAGGAGCTGGTCATCGGGCTTTCGGCTTTCAGTGGTTGTGTGAGACTGGATAATGTGACGATCCCTGCCCGGATCTCCGAGACGGTCGGGGCAGATACCCATCCTGCTTTCGGCGGCTGTTCGTCCCTGACTACGGCGGTGATCGAAGATGGGGCGCCGTATGTGCCCAGATGCGTCTTTTACGGAGTGGAGTCGCTCCAGAACGTTACCATCCCGTCCGGTGTGGCGAAGATCGGCAACTACGCCTTCTCGGGCTGCAGCTCTCTGGAGGCGATCAGTCTTCCGGCAGGGCTCTTGCAGATCGGGGACTATGCGTTCAAGGGAACTTCCCTTCAGGAAGTGGCGATCCCGGGAAGCGTTACGAGCATCGGGAGAGAAGCCTTCGAGAACATTAAGACGTTAAAGAACGTTCGCTTTGAAAAGGGCAAGGGACAGCTGGATGTTGATGTCCTGGCATTTGCAAACTGCGTGAAATTAAATGATGTGACCCTTCCGGCCAGGATGGCGGACAGCATCGGTAACTATTATTATCCTGTTTTTTCCGGCTGCACGGCGCTTGTTTCGGCCGGGATCGAAGAGGGAGCAACCATGGTGCCCGGCAGCGCGTTTGCAAAGGTCGCGGCCCTGCAGACGGTCAAGCTTCCGGCATCGCTTGAGAAAGTAGGGGCTTCGGCGTTTGCGGAATGCACCGGCCTCAGCAAGGTAAGCTACGCCGGCACGAAGAGCAAGGAGGAGATCAAGGCGGCCAGCGGCGAGAATAACGAAGCGCTCTGGGAAGCCGACTGGGAGATCGCGGAACCCGAGCCGGAGCCGTCGCCGGTCAGCAGCTACAGCTACACCTTCTATAACGATTTCGGAGCCGATGGTCTGGGTTATAGTGAGGATTTGAATTACCATATCCCGGTGGAGCGCTATACGGCTCTCTTCGGGAACAAGGGAACGAACATTTTTGCCGTCTTTGATGACGCCTGGGGCGGCAGCTGTTATGGCCTGTCCTCGACCAGTGCGCTGTTTAACGAAAAGAATAACGGTGTTAATGCGAGCGACTATCAGGCGGGAGCGGAGAGCGTATCCCAGCTGAACCTGAGCAAGGTCGTGGACTATGACGCATCCGATGACACGCCGGCGGAGCTTAAGACCGACCTGCGCAAGTTTATCGAGGCCATGCAGATTTCCCAGTGTGATGATCGCGTGCAGTACTGCATTTCGCTGGACAGCGATCCGGAGGAGATCATCCGCTGCATGGAAGAAGACGGCAGACCGTTGATCATTGGGCTCTTCGGAGAAGTTGACGGGCAGCCGGCCGGCCATGCGGTGCTGGCTTATGATCTGAAGAAGACGACTGCCGTCCCGGGCTATCGTCTGTACATCTACGACAGCAACTGGCCGGGGCAGGTACGTTTCATCACCATTGAAGAACGTGAATTTGCAACCGCTGACGGTGAGCCGGCGTATAAGTACTATAACTGGCGCTATGATCTGATGGAGGCAGGCACGGAAAACTCGATCGAATGGAGCAGCAATGGCGGTGCCATCAGTTATGTGCCCTACGATGTATACAGCGCCGTCTGGTTTGACGGCGGCGATTATGACGAAGAGGAATGGGCAAAGAAGCTCATGGGCAGCGGGGAATGGACCGACCTGGACGAGTTCATCTTCACGAATTTCTATGACTGGGATGAGCATGCGGCATCGCTTCCGAATCCGGACAGGGATCTGACGGCCGAAGAGGAAGCGGAGCTCCGCGCTTACATGAACGGGGAAACGGACGCGATCAGTACCGAACTGCAGTGGCGCTGCAAGTCTTATTGCAGATGGCGCTGCAAGGGCCGCCTGAACTGGCGCTGCAAGGGACGGCTCAACTGGCGCTGCAAGATGAACTGCATACCGATCCGCGTGAAGTCGTCGGACTACAAGCTGACGGACAGTGAAAACAAAGAACTGTTGAGTGTCACCGACGGAAAGATTGCAAGCAGCACTGAGAACGCCTTTGCAGGAACCGGGATGGGCTTCATTGCCGGCAGAACTTATGCGGGCAGGAATGTGGAAACCGTTTATGCCCCTGCCGGGGAGCGCAATCTGAGCCTGACGAAGGCATCGGCTTCGGGCCTTGACTTTGTGGCTGCGGACGGGGAACTCCTGATGGAAGTGAAAACGGATGCGAGGAAGGCAGCTTTCGATCTGGAGGAGGATAAGAATCTCTATTATGTAAGACTTGATCTTGCATCGGGCCAGAAACTCGACCTTGCGTTCACGGATGTGGATGTGAACGGCAGGGAGAGAAAGATCACGATCTCCGGAAACGGCTTCGGAAAGGAAGCGGTGGTCTCCGTATCCGGAAACGGGGTGGATGTGGAAAACCTGGAGGATCCGACGCTCAGCATTGACGGCACGCCCGCCACGCTTGAGGATCTGGAAGAACTGTTTGAGAGAAAGACGATCAAAGAAACGCTGGTGCCCGGGATCGAGCTCACGGACATGTGGCAGAGCTATGATTATACCGGTGCAAAGATCAAGCCCGACCTGAAGGTGGTTGACTACCGGGGCGGCGAAGCGTACGTTCTTGCGGAGGGCGTGGATTACAGCGTCGCTTACGGAACGAACAAAGAGGGTACCGGAACCGTTCAGATCAAAGGAAAAGGAAATTATGCGGGCAAGAGTAAGCTGGTAAGCTTTGACATCATAAAGCCTGCGGTGAGCGAGAACGAGGTCGCCGATCTGAGCGGCGCAAAGATCGGAACGATTAGCCCCCTGACCTTCAACGGAAAAGAGCAGCAGCCCGCGACGATCGTTCTGAAGCTCAAGGGGGAAAAGAGCGGAACGAGCTACAGCTGGAATGAAGCAAGCGGAAGATATGAGAAGGACGGTGTGGCGATCCCTGCGGCGGTCACGTTCAGCAACAACATGAGAAAGGGAAGCGCGACCATTGCCCTGACCGGAAAGAACGGGAAGGTGATCCGCCGGAACTTCAAGATCATGGCGGCAGATATCGATTCCGTCAGCGCCGACAGCATCTTGCCTGTCGGATGGGCAGTGAAGCCCGAAGAAGTGAAAGTCGAGTTCCGTCTCGGGGACAGCTATGTGCTCACGGCCGGTCAGGATTATAAGATCAAGTACTCGGTCAATGAAAAGGACGGGAAGATCACCCTGAGCGGCAAGGGCAACTTCAAGGGCACGAAAACGCTGAGCTATGCTGTGGCGCCCCTGGGCATCATCAGTGATCATATCATCGTGGATGCCGTGAACGGAAAGGCCGGAAAGGTAAAGGTTATGGTTGTGGACGATGCCGGAAATGCGATGAATAAGAAATTTTACAGCTATAAGCTCCTGCGGGAGGACGGGACCGAGCTCAAGGCCGGAGACATGCTGAAGGACGAAACGATCCGGGTGATTGTTACGGGCACGGAAAAGAGCAAAGGCATGGTCGATTTCGGCAGCGGCGTGACGGCAACGGTAAATGTCAGGGGAACATCGCTCGCGAAGAATATCAAAGCCGCCGGGGCATCCGTGGACTATCTTGGAAGGCCGATTAAGGCAGAGGATCTCGGAGCGGCACTGTTTAAGGGCGATCCGGTCTACGGAGTCGATTACCGGGTAGTGGGCTTCAAAAACAATGCGAAGAAAGGGACCATGACCGTGGTCCTGAGCTCGATGGGCGATTTCTACAGCGGAACCGCAACCGTAAAGATCAAGATCAAAGCCAAGAGCCTGAACTGAGCAGGCAAAAAGCTATCATGTACTGAAAAAGCCCCGGGCCATGCCCGGGGCGGTTTTTTGTTCGGTATCGGGTTCATCCTTTGGGAAGGCGTGGATCAGGAGTTCTTCTCCTGCACATCCTTCAACAAGGTATAGGTATCGCGGTAGTTGATCGCTCTGGCCGTGGTGAGAAGGTATTCCACATCCGAAAAGACCCCTTCCTTTTCCATGAGCGAGGGAAGCCAGGGCGCATAGCGTGTGCCGGCGCCTTCCCTAAGCTCGTCCATGAAATCGCTCAGGGTTTTGCCCTTGTTGTAGCTGCGCCCCACGGAATCGGTGGCGGCGTCCAGGCAGTCGGCACAGAGCACCAGATCGATGACGGTCTTATAGGGGCTTCCTGAATTGTCCAGATCCTCCGGATAGCCGCCCTTGTTGTCATGCCAGCGGTGATGGCCCAGGGCCACATCCGCGTACCGCTTCGTTCCGACGTGGCGGGAAAGCAGGTCCGCACCCATGGCCGGATGAGACTTGATGATGTTGAATTCCAGTTCCAGCAGCCCGCGGCCGTAGACAAAGATCGTGTCGATGATGTTGATCTTGCCGAAATCGTGGCAGAGACCGGCATGATACGTATAATGAATGATCTCGTCGCGGTTTCGGATCACGTCCTCTACGGTCTCGCAGCCGGGGAAGCCGATGAAGCGCTCCGGTTCCGTATCGAGCAGATGGCGGCTGAGACATTCCGCGATCTGTCCCACCATGCGGGAATGCACATAGGTGGGCGGATGGGCGGCTGCAAGGCTCTGCAGCACGAAATCCTCGAAGCTCACGCCGCTGGGGATGTCGATGAAACGGTCGATGACCCGGATATAGTAATCCAGCATCTGCGTGATGGGGCCGGCATTGGAGCTGTGGAACAGATAGAAGGATAAGCCCTGGTACAGACGGCGCAGCAGAAGCGAGTCCTCTGTGGTCAGATGTTTCGGATCCAGCAGGCATATGAGTTCCAGGGGGATCATGCTGTTGCAGTAGATCCCGTTCATGCCGAAGTCTTCCCGGTCTCTCTTATCATAACAGGAAAGCAGCAGGTCACGGTATTCGCGGCGTGTGATGGAGCCGGCCAGGTGATGACAGCGCGCGATGTGGACCTTGCACAGGGAAGCGCCGGGGATCTCGGCGTAGTATTCCGGATCCGAATCGAGCAGTTTCTCCAGTTCGATGCTCCTGGCCTCGATGCGAAGGAGCAGCTTTCTCGAAAAGCCCCGGAGATTGCCGATCTCGGTGCTCATGACATAGTATTCCAGGCAGCGGAAGACGAAATAGCGCCAGTCGAAATCCGGGACCTCTTCATGATAGAACTCGTCATCGGCGATCTCGAGCATCCGGTCCAGGATATCCAGATTGTAGCGGTTCATCTCTTCGTCCCCGCAGAAACGTTCAAAGAAGCAGGCCATGAAACGTGCGTTGGTCAGCACGAGCATGCGCATCTCCACATCGGGGATGCTCAGGAAGAAGTCCTTGTCCAGCATGCAGAGGAATTCTTCACCCAGCGCAAGGCCCTTTTCCGTATATACTTTGCAAAGGGACGGATTCGAGGTGATGCGGCTGGTCATGTTGATCATGGCATAGCAGGTGGTCGCTTCGCTGTCCATGCGGCGGATGCGGTTGGTGACATCGTTTTTGCGGTCCGCGTCCACGAGCAGACGGTCTATGATCAGGGAACTGATGGGCAGATCCAGGTTGTCACCGTCATCGGTTTCGGCGGCAAGGCTCAAAAGGATATCCGCCAGATCGTTCAGATCTTCCACAAGATGGCTGTCCAGTGTTTCGGGGGAATTGAGCAGGGGATACAGTTCCCGGTCCAGCATCTGACGGTTGATGGCTGCCAGATCCCCGATCTTTTTGAAGTTCTCCTGCAGATGCGTGCAATAAGTCTCCGCGCTGTCATCCTGTTTGATGGAAGGGGATGACAGCCGGCGTATCGTGGCTATGCGTTCCGCATATTGACGAAAGCTTTCCCGTATGTCTGACCTGTTATTCATGGAAGCTATTTTAGCACATCGCCGGGCAAAGGCGCAAGCACAAGTGCGGGGAAGCCGCCCTGCGAACGGAACAATGGACCGTTTTTCCGTGGCTTGACGTTAAATTCCGAATACATTATAATAACCTCTGTATGTGTATTTTTCCTAAACAATTTCGGGGGTTAACATGATCAGAAGCATGACCGGCTTCGGCCGATACGAAGTAGAGGCGCATGAGCGCAGGATCACGGTGGAGATCAAGGCGGTGAATCACCGCTATCTGGATCTGAGCATCCGGATGCCCAGAAGCTTCAACGCTTTCGAGGGCAAGATCCGCAATCTGCTGAAGGAATACATGGAACGCGGCAAGACGGATCTGTATATCAACTGTGAACAGCTCGGGGAATCGCATTTCCAGCTGCACTACAATAAAGAGCTTGCTTCCGAATACATGGATCATCTGAAGGAAATGGCAGAGGAATTCGGCCTGGAAGAAGATATCCGGGTGTCCAATCTGGCGCGTTTCCCCGAGGTGTTCACCATGGAAGAGGAAGAGGCGGACGAGGCCGAGCTCTGGCAGGATCTGGAGCAGGCTGTCCGCGGCGCGGCCGCTGCTTTCCAGGAAAGCCGCGAAGCGGAAGGGGAGACCCTGCGGAAGGATCTTCTCGAGAAGCTGGATGCCATGAAGGAGGCGCAGCGCGTCATTGAGGAACGCTCGCCCGTGCTGATCAGCGAATACCGTGAACGCCTGACCGCAAAGCTTTCAGAGCTGCTGCAGGATACGGCGATCGACGAGAACCGCCTGGTCATGGAAGCAACGATCTATGCGGACAAGATCTGTGTGGATGAAGAGATGGTCCGCTTGAAGAGCCATATCGATGCCATGCGGACCGAGCTGGAGCGCGGAGGGGCCGTGGGGCGCAAGCTGGATTTCATCGCACAGGAGATGAACCGTGAGGCGAATACAACGCTCTCAAAGGCAAACGACCTGACGATCGCGGATGCGGCCATCGAGTTGAAGACCGGGATCGAGAAGATCCGTGAGCAGGTCCAGAATCTGGAGTAAGCAATGGCAAAACTGATCCATATAGGCTTCGGAAACGTGGTGAACGAGGAGCGCATCGTGGCGATCGTGCATCCCGAGGCCGCACCGGTCAAGCGCCTGATCAGCCATGCGAAGGAAAACGGGCTGGTGGTGGACGCCACGCAGGGACGAAAGACCAAGTCCGTGATCGTCATGGAGGGACAGCAGATTGTTCTCTCGGCCCTTTTGCCGGAGACGATCTACGGCCGCAGTGTGGAAAAAGAAGAGGAAGCATAGGGCTTTTGGAGGAAGGAAGCATGGAGAGAGAAGGCATTCTGGTGGTGATATCCGGCTTTGCCGGAGCCGGCAAGGGTACGATCGTGAAGGGCCTGATGGAGAAGTACGAGGACTATGCGCTCTCCGTATCCATGACGACCAGAGCACCGCGCCCCGGAGAGACGGAGGGCATTTCCTACTTCTTTGTGGATAAGGAAAAGTTTGAACAGACCATCGCCGAAGGCGGGCTGATCGAATATGCAAACTATTGCGGAAATTATTACGGAACGCCCAAGGCGTATGTGGAAGCGCAGCTGCGGGCGGGCAAGGACGTGATCCTCGAGATCGAGATCCAGGGAGCCATGCAGATCAAGCGCATGTATCCCACAGCGCTTCTGCTCTTTATCACCCCGCCTGATGCGGATACCCTGCGCAGGCGTCTGGTGGGCAGGGGCACGGAAACCATGGAAGTGATCAACAAGCGCATGGCGCGGGCAGTAAACGAGGCCGAGGGGATCGAAGAATACGATTACATCATCGTGAACGATACGATCGAACGGGCCATAGCCGATACCCGGGCCGTGATCGGAGCGGCCCATGCGAGACCGTTCCGGAACGGAAGGCTGATACAGGGGCTGCGCGAAGAGCTGCGCCTGATGAGCATACAGCACAGAAACGATTAATCAATTGCAGGGAGGAATATGATCATGATGCTGCATCCGTCTTACACAGACCTGATGGAAGTGGTAAACAGCGAGACCGAGGCGGGCGAAGCCCCCATCGTTAATTCCCGTTATTCGATCGTGATGGCGACCGCAAAGCGCGCACGCCAGATCGTAGGGGGAGACAAGCCGCTTGTGGACGGCAGGGGAAAGAAGCCTCTTTCCATCGCCGTGGAGGAATTGAACCGTTCCAGGATCCGTATCCTGGGAGACGAATAAGCAGGCGAAAGCCATGGGCGAAAAGGCCAAAGTCCTGCTGACTTCTCTCGGCTGCGACAAGAACCTTGTGGATTCCGAGATGATGCTGGGGATCCTCGAGGAGGCAGGCTATGCCTTCACCAGCGACGAAGCCGAGGCAGAAGCCATCATCGTCAATACCTGCTGCTTCATCCTTGATGCCAAGGAGGAAAGCATAGACAGCCTGATCCGTTTCGGGAAACTGAAGAAGGAAGGCTGCTGCAGGGCACTGATCGCGACGGGTTGCCTGGCCCAGCGCTACGCGGACGAGATCCGCAAAGAGCTGCCCGAGGTAGACGCCGTTGTCGGGACGGCCTCTTTCGATCATGTGGCGGAGGTACTGGACGCTGTCCTTTCCGGGAAACCGAAGGACAGTCTCGAAGACATGTCCCGTCCTGTTTACGGAAAAAAGCGCATTTTATCGACCGGAGGGCATTATGCCCATCTCAAGATCGCGGAGGGCTGCGACAAGAACTGCAGCTATTGCGCGATCCCCGCATTTCGCGGACATTATCGCAGTGTTCCGATGGAGATCCTGCTGGAGGAAGCAGGAAAGCTCGTGGAGGGCGGTGTACGGGAACTGATCCTGGTAGCCCAGGAGACAACGCGCTACGGCGTGGACCTGTACGGGAAAAAGTCCTTAAGCCTTCTGCTCAGGAAGCTTTGTGAGATCGAGGAACTGAAATGGATCCGCATCCTCTATTGCTATCCGGAGGAGATCGATGATGAACTGATCGAGACCATCGCGTCGGAAGAAAAGATCTGTCATTATCTGGATCTGCCGATCCAGCACTGCGAAGACCGCATCCTTGCACTGATGGGGCGGCGGACCAGGAAAGAAGAGCTCTGCGCGACCTTAAAGAAGCTCAGGGAACGCATTCCCGACATCTGCATAAGGACCACGCTGATCGCCGGGTTCCCGGGAGAAACGCTTAAGGAGCATGAAGCGCTTCTGGAGTTTGTCCGCAGCCAGCGTTTTGACCGTCTGGGCGTATTTGCCTATTCCCCCGAGGAGGGGACAAAGGCAGCCGAAATGGACGGCCAGCTTGAAGAAGAAGAAAAACAGCGCCGTGCGGACGCGCTGATGGAAGCACAGCAGCAGATCGCCTTTGAGATGGCGAGGGAACGCATCGGGAGCACGCCGGAGTGCATCGTGGAAGGCAGGATCCCGGAGGAAGATGTCCTGGTGCTGCGCAGTTTCCGTGACGCACCCGAAGTTGACGGTTATGTGTTTGTCGACACGCCGCGGGAATTGATGAGCGGAACCGTGCTGAAGGTCCGCATCACGGGCTGTGAAGAATATGATCTGATCGGAGAGTTAGCGGAAAATCATGAATCTGCCGAATAAACTGACGACTTTACGGGTAATATTGATCCCTTTCTTTCTTTTTTTTCTGATGACAGATGTGGCGGGCGCGGCATCCAAATGGATCGCACTTGCCATTTTTGTTATCGCATCCCTGACGGATTTCCTGGACGGCTATATCGCAAGGAAATATGATCTGGTCTCGAATTTCGGGAAGTTCATGGATCCGCTGGCCGATAAGCTGCTGGTCTGTTCCGCCATGATCTGCTTTGTGGAGTTGGAGCGCATGCCGGCCTGGATCGTGGTGATCATCATCGCCAGGGAATTCATCATCAGCGGTTTCAGGCTGATCGCAGCCGAACAGGGACGCGTGATCGCTGCCGGCTGGTGGGGAAAGTTCAAGACCGCGTTTACGATGTTCATGGAGATCGCCATGATCATCAATATCGAGGAACTGTCCCTGGTCACGACGGTGTTGATGTATGTCTCTCTTGCGCTTACCATTATCTCACTGGCGGATTATCTGCTGCGCAACAGGGATGTCCTGAAGGAGGGTGATAAGAAATGATCGTTGAAACGATCTGTGTGGGAACGGAACTGCTTTTGGGAAATACCGTGAACACGAATGCGGCTTACCTGGCGGGGCAGTATGCGGCCCTGGGCATGAATTCCTATTACCAGACGGTAGTGGGGGATAACGCGGAGCGCATCGTCGAATGCGTGAAGCTGGCCCTTTCGCGAAGTGACATGGTGGTGATGTGCGGAGGCCTCGGCCCCACGCCCGATGACATCACCAGGGAGACGGTGGCGGAACTGCTCGGGAGAAAGCTTTACGAGGATGAGACCACGCTGGAGCGCATCCGCGACTGGTTTGGAAGTCGCGGCCTGCACATGAGCGAAAACAACCGGCGTCAGGCCATGGTGCCGGAAGATGCCGTGATACTGGATAATGATAACGGGATGGCGCCCGGGATACTGATCCGTCTGCGCCCGGAGGAGAGGGCACGCCTTGGGCGGGCGGGGGCGGAGGATCAGACGATCCTGCTGCTGCCCGGACCGCCGGAAGAGCTGAGCGTCATCTGGGAAAACCGCGTGAAACCCATCCTGCAGAAGGAGGCCGGCGAGGTGATCTGTTCCTCGATGGTCAAGGTCTGCGGAAGGAGCGAGAGCGAAGTGGCCGAGCTTCTGGACGACCTGATCAACAGCAGGGGGGATGTGACCGTTGCACCCTATGCAAAGACCGGGGAGGTCCACATGCGCCTGACGGCGCGCGCCGCGGATGAAAAGACCGCAAAGAAGCTGATCAAGCCCGTGATCAAGGACATCAAGGGCCGGCTGGGAGACAGCGTCTATACGACGCAGGAGGATGTGACACTTGAGAAAGCGCTGGTAGAGCTCCTTCTGGCCAATCATCTGACCGTGACAACGGCGGAATCCTGTACCGGCGGTCTGATCGCCGCAAGGCTCGTGAATGTGCCCGGCGTATCCGAGATCTTCAAGTGCGGTTTTGTCACGTATTCGAACAAGGCGAAACGCAAGCTGATCGGCGTCAAGCGAAAGACCCTGGACAAGTTCGGGGCTGTCAGCGCCGAGGTGGTCAGGGAGATGGCGGAAGGTGCCGCATTTTACAGCAAATCGGATGTTTCCGTGGCTGTGTCGGGGATAGCGGGGCCGGACGGGGGAACGGAAGAAAAGCCGGTCGGGCTGGTCTATATCGGCGTGAATGTCTGCGGGAATATCAGGGTGAAGGAATTCCGCTTCAGCGGGAACCGGGAAAAGGTACGGAATCAGACCGTTGCTTCGGCGATGATCCTTTTGCGGGAATGCATCCTGGGCTATTACAGCAGACTGACATTCGGAGAGAAGGAAAACGGGTGATAAGATGAAGGTTGTGATACTGGCCGGCGGATACGGCACACGCATCAGCGAGGAAAGCCATTTAAAACCGAAGCCGATGATCGAGATCGGCGGGAAACCCATACTCTGGCATATCATGAAAGAGTATTCCTACCACGGCTTTAACGATTTCATCATCTGTGCGGGATATAAGCAGCAGGTGATCAAAGAATGGTTTGCAAACTATTATCTCCACAATTCGGACGTGACCTTTGATTTTACCGACGGGGGAAGGATGGAGGTACATGCCAACGTGGCGGAGCCCTGGAAGGTCACGATCGTGGATACGGGACTGGATACCATGACGGGAGGCCGCATCAAGCGGATCCGCCCCTATGTGGGAGACGAGCCGTTTTTCATGACCTACGGGGACGGCGTGAGCGATCTTGATATCGGAAAGCTTCTCGAGTATCACCGTGAAAAAGGAAAGATCGCAACACTTACGGCTGTGGCGATCGGCCAGCGTTTCGGCGTGCTGGACATCGAGGAAGAGAGCAGCATCGTAAGCAGCTTTCGTGAAAAGGATGTGGAGGATTCTTCGCGCATCAATGTGGGCTACATGGTATTTGAACCGGCCATTTTTGACTACATTGACGGGGATGAAACGGTTCTGGAAAAAGATACCTTAAACCGCCTTGCCCAAGAGGGGCAGCTGCAGGCGTACCGTTACGACGGTTATTGGGGCTGCATGGACACAAAGCGAGAGATGGAAAAGCTCGATAAGATGGTTCGGGAAAAAAATGCGCCTTGGATGAAATGGGAGTGAGCGATCTATGCGTACGATCAGCCTTTTGGACTGTACCCTGCGGGACGGCGGTTATCTGAATGACTGGAATTTCGGCCACCAGCACCTCATGAGCATATACGGACGTCTGGTGGATTCCGGCGTGGATATCGTGGAGATCGGTTTTCTGGATGAAAGAAGACCCTTTGATGTAAACCGCAGCATCATGCCGGATGAAGAATGTGCCGGCAGGATCTGGGGCGGAGTGAAACGCAAGGCCCCCATGACTGTTGGCATGATCGATTACGGCACCTGCGGCCTTTCGCATCTGAGACCGCAGAAGGAGAGCTTTCTGGACGGAATCCGCGTGATCTTCAAGAAGGAGCGGAGCGCGGAGGCCATGGATTTCTGCGCCGGCGTAAAGGAGCTTGGCTATAAAGTCTTTTCACAGCTGGTATCCGTTACCGCATATGAGGATGAGGAACTGCGCGCCATAGCCGAACGCGCCAATCAGGTGAAGCCTTATGCCCTGTCCATGGTGGATACGTACGGTCTGCTGGATCCCGAACAGCTGATTCATATCTTTTCGATCCTCGATGAAACGCTGGATCCGTCGATCCGCATCGGCTTTCATGCCCATAACAACATGCAGCTTGCCTTCGCGAATTCCCTTGCATTTTTGAAACATGAAACACAGCGTTCCCTGATCGTTGACGGAACGATCTTCGGCATGGGAAAGAGCGCCGGAAATGCCCCGCTGGAGCTGCTCATGGATCACATGAACGCCTGCTGCGGGAAAAACTACGAACTTGCCGCTGTCCTGGAGGCACTGGAAGAGAGTATCCTGGAATTCAGGACACGCTTTGTATGGGGCTATCAGCTGCCGTTTTTCCTTTCGGCCAGAAACCGCTGTCATCCGGCCTATGTGAACCTTTACCGGAACAAGGAGGAGCTCTCCGTGGCGGGGCTGGACCGCATGCTTTCGGGGATCGAGCCAGCGGAAAAGAAGCTGCTCTATGACAAGGAGCTGGCGGAGGAACATTATAAGGAGTATCTCACCGGCGAAGGCGATGATGAGAAAGCTTACGCCGGGCTGAAAAAACGTTTTGAAAACAAAGCGCTTCTTCTGGTCGGGCCCGGGAAAAACATCCGCCTGCAGAAGGATGCGGTAAAGGAATATGTGGAAAAGAAAAAACCGCTGGTCATATCGGTGAATTATCTGCCGGAGGATCTGCATTGTGATTATGTGCTGGCGACCAAGACGAACCGTTACCAGCAGATGCTCGAAAAGCTCCAGACCATGGGAGAGGAATGCTGCTGTGTCATCGCGACCGAAAACGTGGAGTGCCTGCACGGGCATGAAGTGATAAGGCTGCAGCGGGAGCCGTTGCTTGAGCGGGAGGAACGTTTTTGCGACAATTCGTTTCTGATGCTGCTCAGGATCCTGAAACGGATCGGTGTGACAGAGGCTGCCTGTGCGGGATTTGACGGGTATTCACGTGTGGAGGAGAATTACTTCAATCCGCAGATGGAATACGTATTTGTCCGGGAAGAAGCGGAACGGATGAACCGTCACATGCGGGAAGCGATCACCGGAGAGTTTGCATCCATCCGCCTTGATTTCATCACGTATTCCAGGTATACCGAGGTGGAAGATACGGATCGCGCCGGGTTTTAATATTTTTCGGAGAGTGAAAGATCATGGAACAGAAACTGGCTGAATACATTGCCGACTTTATCGCGGCGCACCGGGTAGAGCATGTTTTTACCGTTACCGGCGGCGGTGCGATGCATCTCAACGATGCATTCGGACATCACAAAGCACTTACGTGCATTTATGATCACCATGAACAGGCCTGCGCCATTGCGGCGGAAGGCTATGCGAGGCTTTCCGGAAAGATCGCGGCTGTCTGCGTGACCAGCGGACCCGGAGGGACGAATGCCATCACCGGCGTGCTGGGAGGCTGGCAGGATTCCATTCCGATGTTCGTGATCTCCGGGCAGGTGAAGCGTGCCACCACGACCTGGTCCACGGAGGTGCCGCTCAGGCAGCTGGGGGATCAGGAATACCAGATCATCGAGAGCGTGCGCCCCATGACGAAGTATGCCGTGATGGTGACCGATCCGAAAGAGATACGCTATCATCTGGAAAAAGCCTGGTTCCTTGCCATGAACGGAAGACCGGGCCCCGTCTGGCTGGACATCCCTCTGGATGTGCAGGCGGCGCGGATCGAGACAGAGGAGCTGAAGGGCTTTTCCGCTGAGGAAGAAGGCCTTTCGGAAAAACCGGAATTTGACGAAAGCGTGCTCGGGGAGATCCTGGAGCGGATCGCAGCGGCAAAACGTCCGCTGATCCTTGCGGGAACCGGCATCAATGTGGCCGGGGCGCGGAAGGAATTCCTCGATTGTGTCGGGAAGCTGGGGATACCGGTCGTGACCGCCTGGAATGCCCATGATCTGCTGCCGTCCGATCATCCGCTTTTTGTCGGAAAACCCGGAACGGTCGGTACGCGGGGCGGAAATTTCGTGGCGCAGAGCTGTGATCTGCTTCTGGTACTCGGCTGCCGCATGAACATACGAATGATCAGCTATAATGACCACCAGTTCGCGAAGAATGCCTGCAAGATCGTGGTGGACATCGATGAGAACGAACTGAAGAAACCCACGGTGGATGTGGATCTTCCGGTCCATGCCGACGTGAAGGATTTCCTGCGTGCTCTGAGCGCACGAAGCCTCGCCGGGGCAACGGCAGAACAGAAGGATTGGCTGTCCCGCTGCCGGGAGATCGACGCGAAGTTCCCGGCCTGTCTGCCGGAGTATTATGAAACTTCGAAGCCCATGAACCCTTATGCCTTCTTTAACGAGCTGTTTGAAAGCATGGAAGAGGGGGATGTGACGGTCTGCGGAAACGGTTCCGCCTGCGTGATGGGCTTTCAGACGGCAAAGATCCGGAAGGATCAGCGCCTCTTTACCAATTCCGGCTGTGCGGCCATGGGCTACGGTTTCCCGGCAGCCATCGGTGCCTGTGTATGCAGGAAGGGAGAGCGTGTGTTGTGCGTGGACGGGGACGGCAGCTTCCAGATGAACCTGCAGGAGCTGCAGACCGTGGTCTACAACCGGTTGAACCTGAAGATCTTTTATCTGAACAATAACGGATACCATTCCATAAGGCAGACCCAGAGCAATCTGTTTGCGGGACGTCCCATGGTGGGTGTATGTGACGGGAACGGCCTGAGCTTCCCGGATGCGGAAAAGATCGCGAATGCTTACGGCATCCCCTACGTGCGGATCGATGACATCCGGACGGCAGCGGAGAAGATCCGGAAAGTCCTTGATTCGGAAGGGCCGGTATTCTGTGAAGCGGTGGTGGATCCGGCGCAGAATTTCGCACCGAAGCTTTCTTCGAGAGTGCTGGAGGATGGCAGCATCGTTTCGGCGGAGCTGGACGACATGGCGCCTTTCCTGCCCCGGGAAGAAGTGGAGCAGATACGGAACTACCTGTAAGGCGGGAAGGAGAAAAAATGCGTGATCGGTATCCTTTGAACGGTGTCAGCATTGCTGCACTGCATGATGCGACGGGGAAGCGCCAAGCGGGATGAAGCTTTTGCGGAAATATGATGTTCTTCCGCTTGCCGTAAGGGCGTCTGTCTGGTATATCGTCTGCAATTTCATACAAAAAGGGATCTCCGTGATCACGGTCCCGGTCTTTTCGAGGCTGCTGTCGACCGCCGAATACGGAGATCTTAACGTTTATAATTCCTGGTTTACCATCCTGTCCATCCTGGTTGCCCTGGGCATGGCAAACGGGATGCACATGCAGGGGCTGGTGAAATTCAGCGACAGGCGGGATGCTTTCACCTCGGCTCTGCAGGGACTCACGCTCACGCTCGTTCTGGGCTGGGCTCTTTTGTATTACCCCCTCCGGACTTTCTGGAACGGTCTGCTTACGATGTCAACCCTGCAGATGAGCGCGATGTTGATCAGTGTCTGGACCGGTGCCGTTTTCGGCCTGTGGGCGAATTCACAGAGGGTGGAATATCGTTACCGGGCCCTGCTCGTTGTTACGGTCATCTGCTCCGTGGTAAAGCCCGTGGCAGAGATCTTTGCGGTCCTCCACTTTGAAGACAGGGTGGGCGCAAAGGTCATGGCTACGGCTCTTGTGGAACTGGCGGCATACGGCTGGCTGTTTGTTGCGCAGATCCGGAAGGGAAAGGTATTCTTTTCGGGAGAGGTCTGGAAGTACGCGCTGGGTTTCTGCATCCCCCTTCTGCCGCATTATCTCTCCCAGACCCTGCTGAATCAGGCGGACCGCATCATGATCAGGGATCTGCTGGGGCAGGAGGAAGCCGGGATCTACGGACTTGCTTATTCGGTTTCGCTGGTGCTTTCCATCCTGGTCACGGCTCTGGGACAGAGCCTGTCGCCCTGGCTCTATGAAAGGATCAAGCAGAAGAAAGAAAAGGAGATCGGAGGGATCGTCTATTTCCTGATGCTGTTTCTGGCGGCACTCAGCCTCCTGCTCATTTTGCTTGCGCCGGAAGTGGTGGCGGTCTTTGCGCCGCCGCGGTATGCGGACGGCATCCGCTGCATCCCGCCGGTCACGATCGGCATCTATTTTACCTTCTGTTACTCCGTATATGCGAAGTTCCCGTTCTATTACGAGAAAAAGGCAGCGATCGCCGCAGCGACTCTGATCTGTGCCCTTCTGAACATCATCACGAACAGGATCTTTATCCCCCTCTTCGGATACGCGGCAGCAGGATATACGACCATGGGCTGCTATATCCTCTATTCCTGCTTCTATTATCTGATCATGAGAAGGATCTGCCGGAAGGAGTGCGACGGTAGGTATCCGCTGGAAACGGGAAAGCTTGTCCTGATCCAGGGGAGCCTGGTAGTGCTTGGCATGCTATTTTCGCTCACCTACGAGCTCCCGCTGATACGATATGCGCTGGCTCTGGGGCTGCTGCTTTTGCTGCTGTGGAAACGTTCTGCCATCCTGTCGGCGTTCCGGACCCTTCGGGGAAAGCGCGGAGATTAGGGGCCGGGCGTTTGCAGATTTATGTCAACTATGCTACAATGGGACGAAGAAAAGGAAGCGGAGAGAAAAGAACGTGACGGATTCGGCAAAAGAAAAGATAACGGGCTATCTTGAGGAGATCCAGGAGATCAATTTCCGCCTGCTGTGCGAGATCGACCGGATCTGCACGGAGAGAGGCATACGCTATTATCTTCTGGCGGGGACGCTTCTGGGAGCGGTCCGGCACAAGGATTTCATTCCCTGGGACGATGATGTGGACATCGTTTTTGTGAGAAGGGATTACGAGCGTTTTCTGCGGATCTTCCGGGAGGAAGCGACCGGGCCTTATCAGCTGGTCGATTACCATGACTATCCCGAATTCTTTGACTTCATATGCAGGATCGTTGACAGCAGCGTGAAGATACGTAATCAGAAGGCAGATGAGGATTATTACGGCGGCAGATATTCCCATCCGGGGGTTGATCTGTTTGTTTTTGATGACGCGGCGCCTTTTCTGGGGGCACGGCTTTTTGCTCTCCGGGTTGTGTACGCCATGGCGATGGGGCACAGGCAGCGGGTGGAATACGAAAAATACAGCGGCCTTCAGAAGCTGGGAGCCTATGTGCTTCCGGCCATCGGGCGTTTCATTCCCCTCCGGGTGCTGGCGAGGCTGTACGATGCCATCTCTTCCGCAGGGAACGGCGGATCCGACAGCTGGTTCATCTCCAACGAACAGCAAAGACCGCCTTATTGGGGAAAGCTTTACCGCAAGGCCTGGTTTGCCAGAAGGGTACGGGGACAGATCCGCGACAGGTTTTTCCCCTGTGCCAAGGGTGCGCCTTCGCAGCTTCGGATGATCTACGGCGATTACATGGCGCTTCCGCCGGAGGATAAACGTTATCCGCAGCATTTTGCTGCGATGGAACTGGAACGGGAGAAAGAAGGATGAAAAGAGTCATCACCTACGGAACCTTCGACCTGCTGCATTATGGCCATATCGCTCTTCTGAAGCGGGCCAAGGAGCTGGGCGATTATCTGATCGTGGCGCTTTCGACGGATGAATTCAACAGCGTCGAAAAGAACAAGCACTGCTATTTTTCTTATGAGCAGAGAAAGAGCCTTCTGGAAGCGATACGCTATGTCGATCTGGTCATCCCGGAAGAAAGCTGGGAGCAGAAGGTCTCCGATGCGCACGAATATCACATCGACACCTTTGTGATCGGGGATGACTGGAAGGGAAAGTTTGATTTCCTGAAGGACGAAGGCGTGGAAGTGGTTTATCTGAGCCGGACGCCCGAGATCAGCTCGACCCAGATCAAAAAGGCTTTTTCGGACGGAAAAGGAAAGGGGAACTGTTCATGATCATAGGATATACGACAGGGGTTTTTGATCTTTTTCATATCGGTCACCTGAATCTTCTGAAAAACGCAAAAGGGATGTGTGACCGTCTCATCGTCGGTGTGACCATCGATGAACTTGTTTCCTACAAAGGGAAGCATGCCCTGATCCCGTTTGAAGACCGGATCGAGATCGTCCGTTCCTGCAGATATGTTGACGCGGCCGTTCCGCAGTATGACATGGATAAGCTGAAGGCCTGTAAAGCGCTGCAGGCCAATATCCTTTTTGTGGGGGATGACTGGTACGGCACGGACAAATGGGCGCAGTATGAGAAAGAGTTTGCGCAGGAAGGGATAAAGATCGTCTATTTCCCTTACACGAAGGGAGTATCCTCGACAAGGATCACCGAAGCGCTGAAAGCAACGAGAGGCTGGACCACGGGGGCGTCTCTGCGGCCTGCGGATCATATCAACGTGAATGAGGAAGAAGAGGGCTGACGCACGTTCGTCAGCGGAGGAAACGGATCGGGATGACGGAATTGCAAAAATGCATCCTCAGCATTTTTACTGAGGTGAAGAAATTCTGCGAAGAAAACGATATCTCTTATTATGCCATCGGGGGAACCTGCCTGGGCGCGGTGCGTCACGGAGGCTTCATCCCCTGGGATGACGATCTGGATATCGCGATCCCCGTCGAGCAGATGGAACGCTTTGTCAGGCTCGCAAAAAAGAAGCTCCCGGAGCATCTGGAACTGGTGAGTTATCATACGCATCCCCATTTTCCGAGAATGTTTGTCCGGGTGACGGATAAGAGGACCACCTATGTGCAGACGTACATGATGGCTTATCCGGACGAATACCACGGGGTATTTATCGATGTGATGCCGATGACGGGAAAACCGGAAGGCCTGCGGGGGCGGCTCTTTGCGCATGAGGCGGCAGTGCTCGATTATGTGACGGGACTGGAATTCAGTACATTCCGGCAGAACCGCAAGCTCCGCGAAAGGCTGTCCTGGCTGGCGGTGCATGCCCTGTTTTTCCTGAACGGGCATATGGTTTTGCGTTTTTGGGAGAAGGAACTGAAAAAACATCCGGTAAAGGGAGCGAAGGAGATCATCTACGCGTGGAACGCAAAGTCGCGTTACCGCAGTTTCCCGGCTGAACTGTTTGAACCGTCGGCGGAACGGAAGTTTGAGGAGGGCACGATCCGCTGTCCCGGGGATACGGACCGTTATCTTAAGATCGAATTCGGTGATTACATGAAGCTCCCGCCGCCCGAAAAGCAGGTGGGACACCATGACGGACACATCAGTCTGCGCGTACCCTGCCGGAAGACGGCGGAAACAAGAAAACGGCGGATCGCCGCAAGGGGCCGCAGATGAACCTGAGAGTAAAAGGAAACAGAAAGAAAGCACAGGGGCTTTGGAAACATGGGTGAGCTCAGAATGAAACTCAGGCGCCTTCGCCACGACTGGATGTGCGAACACAGGCCGGAAGAGGAAACGATAAAGTATTACCGGGCGGTATTCGGCTGTGATCCGGATTTTACGGATCCGAAGACGATCAACGAGAAGATCCATTATCTGAAACTGAAGGCATATGCTTCGGACCCGGTGGTGGCGGAATGTGCCGACAAGTATGCGGTACGGGAATATCTGAAAAAAAGGGGGATGGAGGACATTCTCCCCGGCCTGCTTTTTTCCTGCGAACGTGCCGGGGACGTTCCCTGGGATGCGCTGCCGGAGCGCTTTGTGCTCAAATGCAACCACGGATGCGGCTACAACATCATCTGCCGGGACAAGAGCAGCCTGGATATCAAAGAAGCCGAAAAAAAGCTTAAGCGCTGGATGAAGGAAGATTACTGGAAGGAGTTCTGCGAGCTCCATTACAGAACGATCAAAAAAAGGATCATCGGCGAGGAATATCTCGGAGATGATATCGAAACGTATAAGTTTTACTGTTTTAACGGAGTGCCCAGACTCGTCTATGTGATGACGACCGAGGGAGAGAAGCACTATATCGACTACTTTGACCCGGACTGGAAGCATCTGGATGTTTACCGCGTCGACCGTCCCGGGGTTCCGGATCCCGCCATGATCGAAAGACCGCCGCATCTTAACGAGATGCTTGATATCGCGGCTGCGCTTTCAAAGCCGTTCCCGCTGGTCAGGGTGGATCTCTATGACCTGGAAAAGGTATATTTCTCCGAACTGACATTCACACCGGCCGGAGGTTTTCTGCGGCTCGATCCGCCCGAAACGGAACGGGAATGGGGAGACTGGCTGGACCTGGGCAGCGCCGGAAGGCATTGATTTTTCGCCGGGCCTGGGGTATAATTTTTCAGTAACTTTTTATGTCTACCAGCAGATTAAAAGAGGACGGATGATTTGAAGACCATCAGTATCATGATCCCGTGCTACAACGAGATCGATAATGTAGAGGCCATGGCGGATGCGGTCCGGGCAATGCTCAAAAAGGATCTGTCCTCTTATGACTATGAGCTTGTCTTTATCGACAACGCTTCGACGGACGGCACCCGGGAAAAGCTGGAAGAGATCTGCGCGAAGGATAAAAAGGTAAAGGCGATCTTTAACGTGACCAATTTCGGGCAGTTCAATTCGCCCTTCCACGGACTGTGCCAGACCACGGGGGACTGCACGGTCTCCATGTGCTGCGATTTCCAGGACCCTGTGGAGCTGGTGCCGCAGCTGGTGGCGGAGTGGGAGAAGGGGCACAAGGTGGTGAGCTGCATCAAGAGCAGCAGCAAGGAAAACCCGCTGATCTATCTTTTCCGCACCATTTACTACAAGATGATCAAGAACATGTCCGACGTGAAGATGATCGAGCATTTCACGGGCTTCGGGCTTTACGACCGTTCCTTTATCCGCCTGCTCAGGGAGCTGGACGATCCCATCCCTTTCCTGCGCGGGATCGTGGCGGAATACGGCGGCGGCTTCAACATGAAGGAAGTGCATTACGAGCAGGCCAAGCGCAGGGCCGGAAAGACGCACAACAACTTCTACAGCCTGTACGATGCCGCGATGCTGTCCTTCACCTCCTATACCAAGGTGGGGCTGCGTCTGGCAACGTTTCTGGGCTTCTTTACGAGTGCGGTAAGCTTCGTGATCGCCATCGTGTATCTGATCCTGAAGCTGCTCCACTGGAATTCCATGCGCATGGGCATGGCACCTGTCGTGCTGGGTGTGTTCCTTCTCGGGGGCATCCAGATCTTTTTCATCGGACTGATCGGTGAATATATCCTGAACATCAATACCCGCGTGATCCACAGGCCTGTGGTGGTGGAGGAGCGCAGGATCAACTTTGACGAGGCAGAAGATGGGAAATAAGCGCGCGATCGTGACCGGGGCAGCCGGCTTTGCAGGGATCCATCTGATAAAGCATCTGCTGGAGCACGGATATACGGTGCTGGCAGTGTTGCGTCCTGAATCGGAACACAACGAGCGGATCTGCGAGCTGCAGAAGACGTATCCGGAAGACAGACTGCGCGGGCTGGCCGTGGACCGCTCCGACGCGCCGCTCCTTCGGAGTGTCGGCTTCCGCGGTGAGGGCTATGATCTGTTCTTTGACCTGGCCTGGGGCGGCGGCAGGAACGACCTTTCGGCCCAGCGCGGAAACATCACGCACATGCTGGATGCGGTGGAGGCAGCGGCTTTTCTGGGCTGCCGGCGTTTCATCGGGATCGGCTCCCAGGCGGAATACGGCGTACAGAAGGATATTATCACCGAAGAGAGCGATACCGAGCCCTTCAGCGCTTATGGCGCAGCCAAGCTGGCGGCCTGTCATCTGAGCCGCATTTCCGCGAAGCAGGCGGGGATGGAATGGATCTGGGGAAGGATCTTTTCCCTTACGGGGGAATACGAACCCTCGGGGCGCATGCTCCCGGATCTGGTGGATCTGCTGATGCGGGGCGAAACGCCGGAGCTTTCCTCCTGCAGGCAGAACTGGGATTATCTGGACGCGTCGGATGCGGCGGAGGCGATGATCGCTCTGGGCGAGCGCGGAAAAAGCGGAGAGATCTATAACATCGCCAACGGTGCTTACCGGAAGCTTAGGGAATTTACGGAGGAAGCAAAGAGCATTGTGGCACCGGAAGCCGAGATCCGTTACGGCGCGGATCCGGAGCCTTTTGTCAGCCTTGCGCCGTCCGTTGACAAGATCATGAACGATACCGGCTGGAAACCGCAGACCGCTTTTGCGGAAACTGTGGGGATCTTAAAAAGGAGGAATACCGATGGCTAATCAGAAGATCATGCTGGGAGATTTTGAGGTGGGGGATAATCCGGTCCCCTATTTTATCGCCGAGATCGGCATCAATCACAACGGAGACCTGCAGATCGCGAAAAAACTGATCGATGCGGCTTTCTGCACGGGCTGGCATTGTGTGAAGTTTCAGAAGCGCACACCCGATATCGCCGTTCCCGAAGCGCAGAAGAGCGTGATGCGGGATACGCCCTGGGGACAGATGACCTATCTGGATTACAAGAAGCATGTGGAGTTCGAAAAGGACGAATACGATTATATCGACCGCTACTGCGCGGAGAAGCCCATAGCCTGGACAGCCAGCCCCTGGGATCTGCCCAGCCTGGATTTCCTGATGGGATACGACCTGCCCTTCATCAAGGTGGCATCGGCCGGAAACGGCAATGAGGAACTGCTCAAAGCGGCTTGCCGCTGCGGAAAGCCCATCATCATGTCGGACGGGATGAGCACGCAGGAGGAACTGGACAAGGCCGTTTCGATCCTGGAGGATCACAGCAACGGCGATTACATCCTGCTGCATACCAATTCCACCTATCCGGCTCCTGTGGATGCGCTGAACCTTTCCTACATCAACACCCTGAAAGAGCGTTACCATTGCATCGTGGGCTACAGCGGTCATGAGCAGAACCTGGAGCCGACGGTGGTGGCGGCCACCCTGGGAGCAAAGGTGATCGAGCGTCATGTGACCCTTTCCCATGAGCTGTGGGGAACGGACCAGAAGGCGAGCCTCGAGATCAACGCCATGTACATGCTCTATCGCCGTTGTGCGGATATCAGCCGCATGATGGGTGACGGGACAAAGACGCTGGATGAAGAGGAGCGCAAGGTCCGCAAAAAGCTGAAAGGGGATTGAGGATGGATCGGGAGATCTTTGAAGGATTGTCGGAAGCGGAAGCCAGGGCTCTGCTGGTAAGGCTTTCGGGTGATTATTGCGAAAAGTATCACAAGCGCAGGGAGTACGAAGCCGGCGATCATATTTCCTACGGCGGACGTTTCTATGACAGGGACGACATGGAGCACCTGGTGGATGCATCCCTGGAATTCTGGCTCACGGCCGGGCACTACACCAGGGAGTTCGAAGAGAAGTTCGCGCGTTATCTGGGCGTAAAGCACTGCAGCGTTGTCAATTCCGGCTCTTCGGCCAATCTCCTGGCGTTCATGGCACTCACCTCCCCGCTTCTGGGAGAGAGGGCGATCCGTCCCGGTGATGAGGTGATCACCGTGGCCTGCGGATTTCCGACTACGGTCTCGCCCGTGCTGCAGTACGGGGCGGTACCGGTTTTTCTGGATGTGACGATTCCGCAATACAATATCGACGTTACGGAACTGGAGGCCGCTTACAGCGAGGGAAAGACCAAAGCGGTGATGATCGCGCATACGCTCGGCAATCCCTTTGACCTGGCTGCCGTGAAGGCGTTCTGCGACCGGCACGGCCTGTGGCTCATTGAGGATAACTGCGATGCCCTGGGTAGTGAATACCTGCTGGACGGTGTGAGCGTAAAGACCGGGACCGCAGGCGACATCGGAACTTCCAGTTTTTATCCGCCCCATCACATGACGATGGGAGAGGGCGGAGCCGTCTACACGGACGATCCGCTCCTGCACCGCATTGTCCGCTCCCTCAGGGACTGGGGACGGGACTGCGTCTGCGAGTCCGGTCAGGACAACCGCTGCGGACACCGCTATGACGGACAGTTCGGGCTTCTTCCGGCCGGTTATGACCATAAATACGTTTATTCCCATCTGGGTTATAACCTGAAAGCGACCGACCTGCAGGCGTCCGTCGGTGTGGCGCAGCTTGCCAAGCTGGATTCCTTTACGGCGAGCCGTCGTGAGCATCACGCCGTTCTTTTCGATGGCCTGCGCGATCTGGAGGACAAGCTGATCCTGCCCGTACCCTGCGAAAACAGCAAGCCTTCCTGGTTCGGTTTCATGATCTGCTGCAGGGAAGGCGTCGACCGCACCGGGCTGGTCCGCTTCCTGGAAGGAAAGGGGATACAGACCCGCATGCTCTTTTCGGGAAATCTGACCAGGCATCCCTGCTTCGATGCCATCCGGGAAGAGGAAGGGAGCAGATACCGCATCGTCGGCAAACTGGCGAACACGGACCGCATCATGCGGGACGGCTTCTGGATCGGGGTTTACCCCGGAATGACGGAGAAGATGCTGGACGTGATGATCGAAGAGATCCATGCGGGAGTAAAAATGCTGTAAAGCGCCTGCAAAGGGGCGCATGCACGGGAGAATGCAAATGGACTGGAAAGGCTTTTATCGCGGAAAAAAAGTATTCCTGACCGGACATGACGGTTTCAAGGGCAGCTGGATGAGCAGGATCCTGCTGGATCTGGGTGCCGAGGTGTACGGATATTCCCTGGAACCGCCCACGCAGCCTTCCCTTTTTGAACAGCTTGCGTTTTCGCAGGCGGAGGGGATGCATGACGGGAGAGGGGATGTGCGTGACGCAGCCCTCCTGAAACGCATGATGGAAGAGGCGCAGCCGGATGTGGTGATCCACATGGCGGCACAGCCGCTGGTACGCGCTTCTTACGAAGATCCCGTGGGGACGTTTGCAACAAACGTGATGGGAACGGTGCATCTTCTGGATGCGGTGCGCGGCTGTGAGAGCGTCCGTTCCGTTCTGAACGTCACGACGGACAAAGTCTATCTCAATGAGGAGAAGGAAGAGGGCTACCGGGAGGACGAGAAACTCTGCGGTCATGATCCCTATTCCAATTCCAAATCCTGTTCGGAACTGGTGACCTACAGCTATGTCAGATCCTTTTTCGAAAAGCGCGGGATCGCGGTCAGCACCATGCGGGCCGGCAATGTGATCGGAGGCGGGGATTATGCAAAGGACCGCCTGCTTCCCGATTGCGTGAGGGCCGTGGAAGCCGGGGAAGCCGTTGTGCTGCGCAATCCGGATTCCGTGCGGCCGTACCAGCACGTGCTGGAGCCGGTCTGTGCATATCTCTGTCTGGCGGCGAGACAGGCATCGGAGCCGCTTCTTGCGGGAAATTACAACGTGGGACCCCGCATGGAGGACTGCCTGCGGACGAAGGAGATGGCGGAAATGTTCTGTGCGGAATGGAACCGTCTGGCGGCAGCTTCGGCGGGAGAGACGCAGGCACGGGTGGAATGCCGTCCTGACGGGGGGCCGCATGAAGCGAAGCTTCTTCGCCTTGACTGCAGCCTGATCAGGCAGCGCCTGGGGTGGGAGCCGAAATGGGACAGCAAAACGGCATTAAAAAAGACCGCGGAATGGGCTTTTGCGGTCCATTGCGGTCAAAGCGCAGATGCGGTCACGAAGGAGCAGATCAGGGAGTATCTCGGCTGAGCCTTAAAACACGATCCGGTTCCTTCCCTGTTCTTTCCCGAGATACAGATTGTTATCGGCGTCCTTGATGTTCTCGTCAAGGCCCTTTTCTTTGTCATATTCCGTCAGGCCGTAGGTCAGCGTCACGCTGATCGTCTCCCCGTTCACCTCCACGCTGCTCTTTTTGACCGCTTTCTGGATCCGGTAAAGAACATCCATGGCTTCATCGCCGTTGAGCTCGGGAAACGCGATGAAGAATTCCTCACCGCCCCAGCGGGCAAGAAAGCATTTTTCGCCGCAAACGTTCTTCATGGCTTTCGCAACGGCTTTGAGAACGAGGTCGCCGGCATCGTGCCCGTACGTATCGTTCACCCTTTTGAAATGGTCGATGTCACAGATGCAGATGCAGCATATCATCGAGTCGGCACGTTTCACAAAGCCCTGCAGATAGTCCATGGCCATGCCGCGGTTGTTCAGGCCGGTCAGCGGATCGGTATTGGCCTTTTCCTTCAGGCGTTTGTTGTATTCGATGAGTTTGTGTTCCAGGATCTGGCTGTCTCTGGAAAAGATGTGTGCCGCGATACAGGTGCAGAGGATGATGATGAACATGCAGCTGTCACGGACGCAGTGGCGGGCCGATATGCTGATATCCAGAAGTGGCGCACGGCTCCCGTACAGGAGCGACATGGCCTGGTAGAGGGCGAAGGTGACGATCCCGAAGACCAGTTTCCGGAAAAAGCGGCTGTTGCCGGCGAAAAAGAAGATGAAGATTAAAAAGGGCGGAAAGATCTGGAAGCCGGAATCCGGGCCGAAAAGCCACAGCATGGATATGGCCCAGAGCGTGGTGACCAGGATGAAGCTGAGGACCGTGGCCATTTTGGGCAGCCGGTAGGATAAGAGAAAAATGAGCAGGTACAGGGTCAGCAGGCCCAGATTGCCCAGACCGGCCCCGGGATAGCCCCGCAGGAAAAACGCCACAGTGGCGATCAGAAAGAAGGCGACCAGCGTCAGGGAGAGCATGCGGATGAGAACGGACATCTTTTTGGATTCGTTCTCTTCGGTGGTATCCTTGTTTATGATTGCATGTATTTTTCTAAGCAGTTTCATGTTGTTTTCCCGCGGAAGCGGTATGTAACGCGGAGGTTTCAGAAATAGTGCCAAAAGCAACTCTGTTATTCTAACATGTTTTGTGCTAAAATAACAAGGATTTCTTTGGAAAGCTTACAAACAGCGGCCCGCAGCCGCCCGGCGGAATGCGGGGGACGGGCCGGAGCAGGTGAAAAAAGGGTATCACATGCGTGCGAAAACGGGTCTGTACATCAGCTTAACACTTCTTTGCGCGGCGGCTGTCCTGGTCGTCGGTTTTCTGTTTTTCCGCCTGGGAAGGATGAATGCCGGGGAGGAAGAGGAGGAACGTACCTATGACCGTTATTATGCCGTGATCTGCGATGATCCCAAGACCTCCTTCTGGCAGAACATCTACCAGGGCGCCTCACAGGCCGCCGAGGAGAAAAATGCCTGCGTGGAGCTTTTCGGCGCCAACCTGAGTTCGGAGTATACCACGGAACAGCTGATGAAGATCGCGATCTCTTCGGGGGTGGACGGGATCATGGTCCTCGGGAGCGGGCAGAAGGAAATGACGGATCTGATCGACAAAGCGGATGCGAAAGGGATCCCCGTTGTGACCATGTATACCGACAACAGCGAATCGAAGCGCTGTTCCTTTGTGGGGGTCAGTTCCTTCAGTATCGGAAACGAATACGGCAAGCAGATCCTGAGCGCAAAAAAGGAAAAGCTCCGCCTTCAGTACGGGGAAGATGCACCCCGGGCTGCGGTCGAAGAGGAGACCTCCGTGGCCGTGTTCTTTGATGAGAGCAAGCTGATGTACGATCAGAACGCGATCCTTGCGGGCATCTTTGACAGCCTGAAGCGTGAGGCGCCGGACGAGTCCTTTTCGGTCAGGCCTTTTTCCGTCGATGACAGCAGCCCCTTTTCGGTGGAGGAGTGCTTCCGTGACGTGTTCATGGAGGCGGATATCCCCGACATCCTCGTATGCCTTAGCGAACTGGATACCACCTGTGCCTACCAGGCGATGATCGATCAGAACATGGTGGGAAGCGTGTACATCCTGGGGTATTACGATTCCGAAAAGATCCTGAACGCCATCAGCCGCAATGTGGTCTTTTCATCCCTGGCGGTGGATACGGGAGAGCTGGGACGCTACGGGGTGGAAGCGCTGGATGAGTATATCACCAGCGGCAATACCAGCCAGTTCTTTTCGGCGGATGTGACCATCATCGACCGGAACAATGTAGCGGATTTTCTGAAAAGGGAGGATCCTGCCGGTGAGTAAGCGATTCGGAAGCCTTCCTCTTTCCATCAAGATCAGCGGTGTCTTCATCCTGGCCAATCTGTTCATCTTCATGGTGGACATCCTGCTCCTTTTCGGGATCAACAACATGGCCCTGGAGCTGGAGGAGACCTATCGGGAGAACCGGAAGCTGAACGAGCTGTCGGAAGCCCTCGAGAGCGTGCAGCGGGCTATGACGGGGTATCTGGATTCCAAGTCCACGGATTCCCTCTCGGATTACTATGTCTGCGAGCGCAACTATGCGGAACTGGCGGGAGCGCTGGGGACCAGGATCACCAACCGGACCTATGACAGGATCGAGCGCAACATACGGAACATGTCCATGGACTATCTGGACCTGGTGGCAAGTACCATAGAGGCCAAGCGCGGCAGGAACGTGGAACGCTACCGCGTGCAGTACGAGGAAGCCTCCGAGCAGTACGAGTTCATCCGCGTCTTCATCCGGAACCTGAACGAAGAGCGTTTTGTCAGCAATTCCGACCGTTATGCCGTGCTTTCCGCCGATTTCCGGAATTTCGAGACCTTTGCCATGGTCGTGATGTTTGCGGTGTTTTTTGCCGGCGGCTTTGTGATCATCGGTGTCACGCGCATGCTGATCCGGCCGCTGCAGGAACTGGCGGCCAGCGCAGACGAGGTCTCCGGCGGGAACCTGGATGCCAGCCTTCCGGAGAGCAGCGGCAACGACGAGATCGGAAGACTGACCGCGGCCTTTTCCAAGATGATGGTGAGCATACGCGAATACATCGTAAGGCAGCGGAAGAGCATGGAAAAGGAAAGACTCATGCAGGAGAAGGAGCTTATGATGGAGACCCATCTGAAGGATGCCCAGCTGAAATACCTGCAGGCGCAGATCAATCCGCACTTCCTCTTTAACACCCTGAATGCCGGAGCCCAGCTGGCCATGATGGAAGGGGCCGACAGGACCTATGAATACGTACAGACCGTGGCCGATTTCTTCCGGTACAACGTGAAAAAACAGGATGTGCCGGTGGGGATTGAAAAAGAAGTCCAACTGGTGGATAATTATATCCGCATCTTAAACGTCCGCTTTTCGGGGGACATCCGCTATGAGAGGCAGATCGATGAGCGGCTGATGAAGGTGAAGATGCCTGCCATGATCCTGCAGCCCATTGTGGAGAATGCCGTAAACCACGGCATCAGGGAGATGGGCGACCGGGGACGCATCCTGCTCAGGGTATACCGGGACGGGGACCGTGTCTATATCTCAGTCAGGGATAACGGAAAAGGCATGAGCGAGGAGGATGCCGCCTCCATCATCAGGGGTGAGTGGAGCCATGAGCCCCAGAAGGGGGACTCCAACGGCATCGGGATGGACAATGTGATCGCGCGGCTGAAGCTCTTCTGCGAGCGGGACGATGTGATCGAGATCAAAAGTGAAGGCGAAGGCCTGGGAACGGAAGTCATCATCAACATTCCGTACACCGCGGCTGACGGACAAGAGGGATAAGGAATGTACAGGATCATGCTGGCGGATGACGAGGGCATCGTCATCGATTCCATGAAATTCATCATCGAGAAGGAATTCGGCGATCTCTGCGAGGTGGAATATGCCAAGACTGGCAGGGCGGTCATTGAGCTGGCAGAACGCTTCCGCCCGGACATCGCCGTGATGGACATCCAGATGCCGGGGATCAACGGCATCGAAGCCATGAAGGAGATACGGGCTTTTTCGGCGAATACGGAATTCATCGTCATGAGTGCCTACGATAAATTCGACTATGCCCAGGAAGCGATCAAGCTGGGGGTGCTGGAATACATCAACAAGCCCATGGAAAAGACCAAGTTCGTGATGGCGCTGAAAAAGGCCATGGAGCTGATCGAGAACAAGCGCAGGAAACGCAGCGACGACCTCCTGGTGAAGGAAAAGCTGGAAAGCGTGGAGCCTATCATCGAGAACGGGCTGATCTATAACATCCTGTTCCAGGAGCATTTCGAAGAGGATATCGACACCTACAAGACCATCCTGGGCGTGGAGACGGATTTTGCCTACATGATGTGCGTGGTCTGCGGGGACGCCCAGGAGGGCAGCCACATGACCAACGCCGTGGGCAGTTCTGTCAAGATCTCGAAGCATTATACCGAAGTGCGTGCGGGGCTCAAGGAATTCTTTGACTGCAAGATCGGCGCCGTGATGGCGAACAAGATCGCCGTGCTGGTGCCTTTCGGCGACCGGGACATGGACTACAATGCCCGCATCGAGCTGATCGACCGGGGCCGGGAGATGGTGCGCTATCTGAGGAGGCGCTTTGACATCAGCTTCCGCCTGGGCATCGGCGGGGTGCGGCCCTTAAGACAGCTGGCGGAATCCTACCAGGAGGCGGTGAACGCTCTTCTGGCAACGACCGGCCAGGTGGCCCATGTGGATGACCTGCCCATCGGTTGCGATTACGAAAAGGACTACCCCGTGGACATGGAAAAGAAGCTCTTCGAGAGCGTGCAGAGGGGGGATTTCAACGAGGCGGCTCTTCATGCGGTAAGCTTCATCGAATGGATGAACGGCTTTGACGGCGGAAACATCATGGCGATACGCTTAAAGCTTCTGGAGTTTGTGCTCTGGGCCGAGCGCCTGGCCTATGAGAACGGCGGCATGACCTACCGCTTCGGGGCAAGGGATTCCTATCTGCCGGAGATCATGGAGCTTTCGGGGAAGGAGGAGCTGCAGGAATGGTTCCTCGGCAAGATCAAGCTGGCCTGCCAGAACATCGGGAGCAAGCGGCAGGAACGCTCCACCGACACCATAAAGCTCGCCAAGGAGTACATCGGCGATAATTTTGCAAGGGACATCTCCCTGGATGATGTCTCGAGAGCGGTCAACATCTCGCCTTACTATTTCAGCAAGCTGTTCAAGGAGGCCACGGGGGAGAATTTCATCGAATACCTGACCAACATCCGCATCGAGAAGGCCAAGGAGCTTCTCACGGGAGGGGATCTTTCCATGAAGGAGATCTGTTCCATGTGCGGGTACCAGGATCCCAATTATTTCAGCCGTACCTTCAAGAAGAATGTGGGGCTCACCCCCACGGAGTATAAGGAGAAACATGCGTAAGAATAAGATCGTCATCATGATCGCTTCGGCGCTTCTTGCGCTGACCTGCCTTTCGGGCTGCAACAGCGAAGCAAACGACGGGGCGGCGCCCGGCGTGCAGGAGGAGGACAAGCTCACCATCGGCATGAGCTTTGACTCTTTCGTGATCGAGCGCTGGCAGCGCGACCGCGACGTTTTTGTGCAGGCGGCCAAGGAGCTGGGGGCGGAGGTCAATGTACAGAACGCCAACGGGGATGTGGAGGAGCAGAAACGCCAGATCGAATACTTCGTCGACAAGAAGGTCGACGCCATCGTGATCGTCTGCATCGATTCGGACGGCCTTGCCGAGCCGATCAAACGGGCGAAGGATGCGGGGATCAAAGTGATCGCCTATGACCGCCTGATCAACAATGCGGACATCGATCTGTACATTTCCTTTGATAACGAGATGGTGGGAACCCTCATGGGGCAGAGCCTGATCTCCAACGGCCTTTCCGGCGGAAGGGTGATCATGGTGGGCGGATCCCCGGCGGATAACAATGTATCCCTGGTCGAGGGCGCTTTTGAGAGGGTGATGGAGCTGAACAATGTCACCATCGCCGGAAGGGTCCACTGCGACGGCTGGAGAGCGGAGCTGGCATCCGAGTACATCTATGCGCACAGGGAGCTGGTGGAAAGCTGCGATGCCATCATGTGCGGAAATGACAATGTGGCCAGCCAGGTGGTGAATGCACTGGCGGTACAGCGCCTGGCGGGAAAGATGCTGGTGACCGGCCAGGATGCGGATCTGGAGGCCTGTCAGAGGATCGCGGAGGGAACGCAGCTCATGACCGTGTACAAGCCCGTGGAAAAGCTGGCTCGCAGGGCGGCGGAGTGCGCGGTCGAGCTTTCGGAGGGAGGAACGGTGACAGGGGATGATGTCGGGACGGTCTTTAACGGAAAAGAGGACGTGCCCTATGTAAAGCTGGAACCGGTCATGGTGATCCGCGAGAACATGGACGAGATCATCATAGACAGCGGATTTCATACGAGAGAAGAGGTTTATCTGAACATCAAGTGACATTTTCTTACTTTTTTTGTTTTCCCGCCCCGTGCCATGGCAAAAAAATGCTGGTACGGGGTTTTTTGGTGCGAAAAAGGAAACAAGAAAGTGAAGCAAATCGCAAACAACTACTAAATATGCTGTGTTAATATGAGCACTGTAAGGAGGCGGAAAGCTTCCGTAAACCTATAACCACCATTGAAAAGGGAGGAAAGTACAAATGAAAATGAAGAGACTTGCAAAAACACTCTTGGGCGCAACTCTCGCGGTTTCCATGCTGGCAGGCTGCACCAGCGGCACCACGCCCGCAGCTGACAGCGGCACCACCGATACCGCTACCACCACCACGACCACCACGACCGATACCGGTTCCACCGACACCGGCTCTACCGATACCGGATCGACCGATACCAGCACCCCGGATCCCAACGTAGGCGAAGGCAAGAAGGTTGGTGTGTCCATGCCTACCAAGGACCTGCAGAGATGGAATCAGGACGGCGCTAACATGGAGAAGGAGCTGAAGGCAGCAGGCTACGATGTAGATCTGCAGTATGCAGCCAACGATGTTCAGCAGCAGCTGTCCCAGATCGAGAACATGATCGCCGGCGGATGTGACGTACTGGTCATCGCCGCTATCGAAGGTTCTTCCCTCGGTGAAGCTTTGGACATGGCTAAGGAGAACGAGATCCCGGTCATCGCTTACGACCGTCTGCTCATGAACTCCGATGCGGTTTCCTACTACGCAACCTTCGATAATTACAAGGTTGGTACCGTGCAGGGCACCTATGTTAAGGAGCAGCTGGATCTGGACAACGCAGCAGGACCTTTCAACATCGAGTTCACCGCAGGTGACCCCGGCGACAACAACGCAGGTTACTTCTTCAACGGTGCTTATGATGTGCTGAAGGAGTACATTGAGAGCGGCAAGCTGGTAGTCGTATCCGGCCAGAAGACCTTCGAAGAAGTTGCTACCCCGACCTGGGCAACCGATAAGGCACAGTCCAGAGCCGAGAACATCATCGGTTCCTTCTATGCAAACACCGACATCGATGTATGGCTTTGCTCCAACGACTCCACCGCACTGGGCGTAGAGAACGCTCTGGCAAACAACTACACCGGCAAATATCCCATCATCACCGGTCAGGACTGCGATATTGAGAATACCAAGAACATGATCGCCGGCAAGCAGAGCATGTCCGTATTCAAGGATACCCGTACCCTGGCAAGCCAGGTGGTGAAGATGACCGGCCAGATCCTTTCCGGCACCACCGTAGACGTGAACGATACCAGCACCTATAATAATGGCGTGATCACCGTTCCTTCGTTCCTTTGCGAGCCGGTATTCGCAGATGCGAACAACTACAAAGAGATCCTGATCGATTCCGGTTACTACACCGAAGATCAGCTTAAGTAAGACAGGCAAACAGAACATAAACCACTGGCAGGCGGGGCAAAACCCGCCTGCTTACGGGTAAGGAAAGATTGGAGGGGAACCTTGGGCAAGATATTACTTGAAATGAAAAATATTACCAAGACCTTTCCCGGAGTAAAGGCTCTCGACAATGTCAACTTTCAGGTTGAAGAAGGCGAGATC
>JAILHF010000065.1 GCA_024696005.1 Lachnospiraceae bacterium
GCATTGGCATACATCAGTTAATCAGAATGGAGTGAGAAAAGCAATGGCTGATTTGATGCGACTATGATTGGTCATTCTTTTCCGACTCTGGGTGGCTAATTTAGTGCGGCTGTTTGTGGTTGAAATCGCCCGACCCTAACATGGGTATTCACTCGAAACAAATGAGGGGGAATGGAGAATCTATTATAATGACTTAGATAAGGAGTATAGTCGAATAAACCAAACTATCATGCACGAGATTGGTCATTACATCTTGGGGCACATAGAGGAAAATGAAGATGAGGAAGCGGAAGCGAGATTCTTTGCAAAATATGCATTGGCATCCCCGCCGCTGATTCATAATATGAACAAAGCGAAAACAACAGAGAATGTAATGGAAGCATTCAATATAGGATACAGAGCCGCAAGCTATGCATTGCTGTATTATGGGAAATGGATGAAGTACGGGGAAAGAAACTATGTTTCCTACGAGATACAGTTTTTGGAGCAGCTGGGAATTGAGATGGTTAGATGAAAGGAGGTGAGGCTTGTGTTGATTGAAATACAATTGAATATAGAAAAACGCTCTCAAACTGTTGGGCCAGTCTAAAGAGCGTTCTCTCGAAGGATATGTTAAACACATCCATAACCTTGTCTGATAAGTTTATCATATCCTTTCTGAGAGCACAAGAGGAACTTGTTGTTTGTTTTTTGGGTGAATTGTGTACAGAATGGAGTGATTTATGAAAAAAACAATCTTAGACGACGGATCCTATCCGTATTTGACGGAGGGGGCGGAACTTGTCGGAGCACCGGGAATACCTGCGCTTATGGATATAGATAATACGCAGGTTCCATTAGCAATGCTGCCTTTTGAAAAGATTAATCGGGCAGAAAATAGAAGACAATATGTGCATTTTTATATGCATGATAAGTATTTTGCAAGGGTACTAACGGCTACAGACAAATATGTTGACTTGTTGAAAACGTTTGACGGGGTGATCACTCCGGATTGTACAATGCTTGTGGGGCAAGCGTCTTGCATTCAGCAAACAAATACGTATTTTAACAGAGCTGTTGGATTCTATTTGCAAAAGCAAGGGATACCTGTTATTCCCAATATAAGATGGAGCGATGAATCAAGCTTTGGCTATTGCTTCTTAGGAGTGCCCAAGCATAAAATCGTTTGTGTAAGTACTCACGGATGTATAAGATCTGCGCGTGATAAGGAATTGTGGCGTATCGGCATGGAAGAAATGATACGCGTTCTTGAACCGTCTGATGTTCTTGTACATGGATATATGCCAGATGAAGTATTTGAGAGATTCTATGATTATGCGGATTTCCATAGATATCCTTCTCTTTTTGAACAGACACATACGAAAGAGGAGGACGAGTGATGGGACATGGTTACAAAGGTGATGCCGGACATCACCATTCGATTTCTGAGAATCTTGCTTCGCTTAAGTCGAGTTATGATTATCATAATGGTTATTTTGGTGGGAAGGGACAGGGGAGAGATTTTGTGAGGAATATTGCCAGCGAAGATCCGTTAAAAACAGCAAAGGATTTCTACGATAAAGCGGCGTATGGCGGCATAGAGCATCCAATGACAAACGGAAAAGGTCACTACACAAAAATGAAAGATGGATCGATTCTTTCATTTCGTGAAGTTTCATCAAGCGATGGCACCCCGGCAGTTGAAATTAACGTTAAAAAGAGTACTGATGACGGTGGTATTAAGTATCAAAAAATACATTTTGTGAAAGGAAGGTGACACATGAAAAGTATAGATATGAGATTTGATTCTGATATGATTCTTAGTTGGATTGGAAAAAGATTTGTTATGTATAAATGTGACGCTTTTGAATTTACAAATAGTGTGACGCAAATTGTGGGATTGTATATTGGTGATGAGGTTTATTCATTGACGAATATGCAGGAATCCGTAGATTATTTTGGGACAATTGAGGATATGGCTGTATCAAGACTGGCTGTTTCAGAAGACTGTGGAATAAAGTCTGCTTTTGAGGATGTTGAGATGATATCCACACCTGTGGGTGAGGAAATTTCAGCCGTAAAAATCGTTAATGAATTTCAAAAGGTCACTATTAGCGGAAAGTCTGCATATGAAGTGTGGCTTACACGAGCAATCATCTTTGAAGTTGGAGGACGTGAGATATCTTTTGAAAAAGATATCGTACCATTTTCGGAGGAGATCACGATTCGGAGAGGATACAATCTGATTGATAAAATCTCTGATAATGATGACTTCTTGGAGGGATGGGATGTTGAGTATGCGCCGGAGTACAAAAGAGAAGTTGTTGTGATTAAGTGACAGAAGATGAAGGTGCGTGGCAATTACATCATATTCCTTATAGTGAATACCTATGAGCAAAGATGTTTTTGACTCTTTTGTCATAAAGCGTTCGGGCTGTCAAGTGACAGCCCGAATGCTTACCTTTTGAAAAAAAGGATGGATATGCCTGTGTGAGACGTTTTTGACGTTTCTGATGCACGCGGTCCGTTTTCTGGAAAAGATCTTTGCTATGCGGAGTGCGGTTCAAAAAGCAGACATTAGAAAGAAGGGCTTATTCTCGCTTGGATCAGCCGGACTTTTTTAATGTTTCGACTGCCCATTCCAGTTCGTAGTCCTCGCGGCGGAAGATCTTCAGGGCGGCTTCCCTGTCGAGCGGTATTTTGATGTCGACGGAGTTCCGGCTCATGCGGGTATCGTCGCAGTCGATATTCGGATTGCCGTCTGCGTCCAGTATGAGTCCGACCGGATAGCAGATCTCGACGCCGCCCGGAAGATAGGCCCGGCCTCCGGTTTCCTGGTTGATCCCTTCGGGATCGCTCAGGCCGGCCACGGTAATGCCGTCTATCCGGGACAGATACAGGACCAGACCGTCCCCGGCCGAGCTGCAGCCCATGTTGGTCAGCACGAGCACTTTGATGTCGCTGAATTCACCATCCGGCAGGACGTAATGGTCCGTAAGGTTTTTCGGGCTGTGCCCGTCCATGCAACCGAGGGAGAAGGCATATATCTTCTCCCTGGTGAACAGGGAAGCAAGAGCGGTGGCGACCTCGTCGTAGCCTCCGGAATTGTTTCTGGCATCGATCACAAGCTTCCGCATGCCTTCGTTCCGCAAGCCGCGCAGGATGGATCGGTATTTTTCCCGGGCAGCTTTATGATCGCCGGTCACATATCCGAGAGCATCGCTCAGCGGATCGATCTCTTCAATTTCCACCGCCAGATAGGCGGTATCTGCGTTGAGCATTTTATATTCCGCAAAATCTTCCTCGTAGTAGCTGTGCGTAAAGAGGTTCAGGGATTGTGATGCCCTGGAGAGGGGGCGTTCCGATCTCTCCAGCTCGATGCTGAGCTCCTCACCGTCGGGATTAAGATAGGTGACAGTGACGCTTTCTTCTCCGGTGCCTGCGAGAAAGAACATTTTCAGTATCTTTTCGTTTTCGGTCAGCGGTGTGGTAAACGGGGGGGCAACGGCGGCAGCGGCTTCGTCCACAGGCACCCCGTTCCAGCGGGTGATGATGTCTCCTTCCTTGATCGGCAGGCCCTCATCCACGTTCACGGCGATGGTAGTCCCGTCATCCAGCGTCAGCAGGGAAAGGCCGTAGTCGTGAAAGCTCTTGTATTTATCCATGAAATACTCCGGCTTGTCATAAATGGTCAGGTCCATGTGGCCGTCATGGAAGCTTTCGACAAAAAGGTCCAGGGCACGGTAATAGTCGGTCAGGTCTCCGCTCTGTTCGGAATTACGTATCAGTGCCAGGCCTTCTTCCCGCAGCCTGTTGTAATCCGTTTTTTTCCAATCGCTCAGGATATAGCTCCGTTCGAACAGATCGCATAAAGAGAGATAGGCCTTGCTGAGGCTTTGATCGGAATAATCGCTGATCCTGTCGGAGTAGAGCGACAGGAAGGAGCAGACGAGGCAGGCCGTGAAAACAAGCGGCGTGCAGGCAAGCCGAAGGGGCTTTTTCACGCTTAGAAGCGGATACAGTGCGATCAGGAGCGCCGGAATATAGATGGGCAGATAAAAAGGCAGGATGTGCAGAAACATGGGACCTGCTGCGAACAGAATGCAATGCAGCAGGGCGATGAGCAGGGGCAAAAAGCAGAAGGCTTTCCATGCGGCTGCTTTCTTTTTGTCCGGCAGGTATTTCTTCCGGAGCGCAGCCAGAAGGATAAAAAGGAGCAGAAAGAAAAGAGTCAGGGCAAAGCCTGTCACGCCGAAAGCATATAACAGATGAATGATCTCCATGATGGGGTCTCCTGTAACTGTTTGGTTCTGAGCTTTCATTATAGCATATTTCCCGCCGGAGCGCTTCCTTGACAGGACGCAGGACCTGAGCTTATCATATTACGCAGCAGATCGGCAAAGGAGTGAAAGCCCCATGAGATTCTATGTGGATTATGACGATTGTCTGTGTGAGACGGCCCGGGCGTTTTCCAAGCTCGCGGCCCGGCTTTTTGATAAAGATGTTCCTTATGAAAAGATACATTTCTTTAATCTCCGGGATTCCTTTGATCTGACGGAGGAAGAGTATGAGCTTCTGATGACTGAGGGGCACCGTCCGGAGGAGCTTCTCTCCTACGAAGAGACCCCGGGGGCTTCCCGTGTGCTGAACGAATGGCTCGATCAGGGGCATGAGCTGTGCATCATAACCGGCCGGCCGTTTGATGCTTACGAGGCTTCCCGCAGATGGCTGGACGAACACGGCTTCGGGCGTGTCGGGCTGTATTGCCTGGATAAGTATGGCAGGGCAAGCTTCAACAAAGGCAGCAGCTATAATCTGACCTTGGAAGACTATTACCGCATGACGTTTGATTTCGCCATAGAGGATTCGCCGCTTGCCTTCCGCTTTTTTGAACATTTGCCCGATCTGAAGGTGCTGGTCTATGACCGGCCCTGGAACAGGGAAGGCGGCTTGCCCGGAGGCAATTATTCCCGCTGCCCCGACTGGGAGAGCATCCGGGAAACGGTAGGCGGGAAATAGGCGTGGAGAAATGAAAATGCGTTTGGAATCCACTGTTTTTGGCAGGGAATATGCCCGGGAAGCGATCAACGTGACGCTGATGGATCTCGTGCTGATCCGGGATCCCCATAAAAAGATAAAGAACATGGTCTTTCGCTGGAGGCTGTTCATGGCCATCCAACTTCCGTTTACCGCACTTACCCTTTATGATCTGGTGAAATACGGCGGACTGTTCTTTGCGGTCTGTTTTGGCGTGATGATCGTTGTGATGGTGGTGATCGCTTTGTATCTGATCTGGGCGGAGAGGGGGATGAAAGAGTTTTCGGACCCGGGAAGGCATGTGGTCTGGACTTTTGATGAGGAAGGGATAAGGTATTGCCTGAACGGCAGCATGGAGATCCGCTTTTTCTGGGAAAACTACCAATGTCTGCGGATCGGCAGGGCCGGGATCTTTTTTATCCCGAAGGACAGAGGGAAGGGAAACATCCTGGGCATGCCGGCAGAGCACAAGGAGGCGGTGATCCGCTATCTGGAGGAAACGGGCAGGGATATCAGGCCCGTCCATGAGAATCCGTAAAGGCATATGACTTTTTCTGCAGGATGTGGTATAATATATCGGAATGTTTGTAACGATGGCATCTTCATCGGCACTTTTTGCCTGTGAGGAATTGGAGAACCGAACATGATCTATTATGACCACCTGCCCCTGGAGGAGGATATCCTGAAAGCCCTCAGGGAGTTGTCCATAAATTACGTGTTCCAGCCGATCTTTCAGCCGGACGGCAAAACCGTTTACGCGTGGGAAGCCCTGATGCGGCCGACCGACATGACGGTGACCGAGCTGATCGAGGAATACAAAAAGAAAGACAAGCTGCATGTTCTGGAGGTGGCGACTTTTTTCGGCGCCATGCAGGCCTATTTCTTGAGAGGATACGCGCAGCGGGTTTCGATCAATTCGTTTCCGTCCGATTGCATGAAGAGTGAAGAGGCGGATGCCTTCCTGGAGTATTTCGGAGAAGAGATCCGCGGAAGGATGATCATAGAGAGCCTGGAATATCCCTATTTTTCGATCGATCATTGGAACGAAAAGTATTTATCGGTCAAAAACATGAACAATCTGCTGTCGGTGGACGATTTCGGCAGCGGGATCAATACGGATCTTGCGCAGGTGGAGTCCATGCGGCCCGATATCGTGAAGCTCGACAGGGAGCTGATCTCGGGGATCGACCACATAAGCGAAAAACAGGAAAACGTCAGGGATCTTGTGATGCGGTTTCACGCCAAGGGGATCCTGGTCATCGCGGAGGGGGTCGAAGAAAAAGAAGAGTTTGATTATCTTGTCGGCCTGGGCGTGGATCTGTTCCAGGGCTATTATCTTGCGCGTCCGGCGTGATGCAATAAGCCTGCGTGTCATGCGGACCGCTTTCGACAATCTGCCGGGAGCGGCGTCAGGGCATCAACAATGGTGAAATGATGAACATAGAACTGCAGTGCTGCGCATTATTCATATTGAGCGTTGTTTCGGCCATGTTTCTTTGCAACAAGAAGCTTGACCTTATGAATCGTTCGCTTTACGTCAAGGCGCTTGTCATATGCTTTTTCTGCCTGATCTTCGATATCGGATCCGTGGCATCCATCTATCTCAGTGTGTATCACGGTTTGAACGAAACGGTAACAAAGCTGATCTGCAAGCTGTATGTCATGATCCTTGTGGCACAGGGCTACATGAGCTTCAACTACGCCGCGACCGGCATCATGTCGAGGAACAAAGGTTCAAAGATCCTGCAGGGGGTCTATCTGTGCATCTTTTTTGCCGGGGAGATCGCAATGGCAGTGCTTCCCATCGACTTCTTCATGGAAGGCAGGGAGGTTTATTCGGAAGGCCCGTCCACAAGCGTGGCCTATCTGCTGGCCGGCATCTACACCCTTTCCACGATCGGCATAGCGCTGGCCTGCCGGAAGCAGATCTCCGTGAGACGGTTTTTATCTGTTTTCCTGTGGCAGGCGATCTGGCTGCTTGCGGCAGTCATACAGTTCCTTATTCCGGGGCTTTTGCTGATCGGCTTTGCTTCCGCGTTCGGAATGGTCGTCCTGTACATCCAGTTGGAGAATCCGAGCGAATTCATCGATAATGAGACCGGAGCTTTTAATGCCGGTGCATTGTCGCTCTATGTAAAAGACCGTTATCGTTATGAACGCCGTTTTGCCTTTTTTACTGCGAAGATCAATTATATCACGGACAACGTTGATCTTGCGATGGAAAGGAATACCGTCGTGCGTACCGTGAAGGGCATGTCGGAGCTGGGGCCGGAAGCGGTGTTTCGGATCTCCGACAAGATGTTCGGCATCCTGTATGACGATGCCGAGCGGATGCAGGAGTGCATGAAGTTTCTGAAGAAACGCAAAGACGCGGTCACGGACGTGCCCGCAAAAGCAACCTACATGCTCATTCCGGACAGTGACAAGCTTTCGGGCCCGGATGAATTCTTCCGCTTTCTGCATGCCTATGAAAACGAGCAGCAGGAGATCACGGTCGCCGATGAAGAAACGCTGCAGAGAATGAGGAATCAGAATGCCGTCCGGGACATGATCGACCTTGCATTGAAGGAAGACAGGGTGGAGGTTTTCTACCAGCCGATCTATAACGCGGCCAAAAAGAAATTCACGGCCGCGGAAGCACTGGTGCGCATACGCCGGAAAGGCGGCGGCATTGTTCCGCCTGCGGAATTCATACCCGTGGCGGAAGAAAACGGACAGATCATCCCGCTGGGCATCCGTGTGTTTGAAAAGGTCTGCCGGCTGCTGGCGGAGGGGACGGTACAGGATCTGGGCGTGGAATGCATTGATGTCAACGTATCCGCGGCACAGTTTGATAACGAGAATCCGTCAAAATTCGTGCTGGAGTACGTAAGGAAATATCATGTTGACCCGCAGCAGATCAACATCGAGATCACGGAAACGGCCGTTAACAAGAATAAAAAGCTGCTGCTGTCGAACATGGACCAGCTGATCGACAAGGGCATCAGTTTTTCCCTGGATGATTTCGGGACCGGGCAGTCCAATCTGGACTATTTCGTAGACATGCCTGTAGTGAACATCAAGTTTGATCATACTTTTACGCAGGCCTATTTCAAGAACAGCAAAGTGAAGCATATTCTGGCCGGCATGGCCGACATCATGCACAACATGGACATGAAGATCGTGTCGGAAGGTGTTGAGACGGAAGAACAGCTGAAAGCGATGCTGGCCATCAACATCGAATTCATTCAGGGCTTCCATTTTTCGAAGCCGGTTCCCGAAGATGAATTTATCCGTTTCCTGAAAGAGAACAATCGGGATTGAGATCCCTGTGCCAAAGCCGGAAACGGTGATGAAAAGCCTGGCGCAGCTGGCCGTGATCACCAGCATGATGGTGTCCACGACCTGGATCCTGATCGGCTTTACGGATTCGCTGACCAGTCTGTTCAAAAACGGCCTGTTCATCGAATACCTGCGGACGTTCCTGGATTATGAGGAAAAGATCCCCGAGGATACGGAGGGACTGGATCCGGGAACGCAGATCCGCTCCATCGAGTTTAAGGATGTGTCGTTTTCCTACAAGGACAAGGAAGTGCTTTCGCATCTGAACATGGAATTCCGTGAGGGCTGTACCTATGCGCTGGTGGGGCATAACGGAGCCGGAAAGACCACGCTGATCAAGCTGCTGATGCGCCTTTACGATCCCACGGGCGGCAGCATTGCCTACCACGGAAAGGATATCCGTGAATACAGCCCGGCGGAATACCGGAAGCACATCGCGGTGGTATTCCAGGATTACCAGATGTACGGGGCCAGCCTGAAGGAAAACGTTGTGATGGATGACGGGGAGACGCATCCGGAAGATCGGATCATCGCGGCGCTGAAAAAGGCCGGTTTCGGAGAGCGGCTGAAAACGCTGGAGAAGGGGCTGGACAGCCAGGTGACGACGGAATTTGACCGGGAATGCATCAACTTTTCGGGCGGGGAAAGCCAGAAGGTGGCGATCTCGAGAGCCTTTTACAAGGACTCGGATATCCTGATCATGGATGAGCCGAGCAGCGCGCTGGATCCGATCGCGGAATATGAGCTGAACAAGGCCATGGAGTCGGCAGCGAAAGGGAAAACGGTCTTTTACATTTCCCACCGCCTCTCCACCATGCGGGATGCCGACAGGATCATACTGCTGGAGAACGGCCGGATCGCGGAGGAAGGGACCCACGCGGAGCTGCTGGCAAAGAACGGGAAATACGCGGGAATGTGGTATGTGCAGGCCGGGCGCTACGAAGGCTGACTATTCATAGAATCTGATACAAAAAATCAACCATTAGTTGAATATTGGGATATTTCTAATCAAACTTAACAATGGTTTGATTTTTTGTATTGCGCTCAACTGTTGCTATTGATAAGATGGAGTAAATCAACAAAGGATCCTTTTTCGGAGCAAGCGGTTTAACAGGCAGGAAAGGAGAGCGGAATGGACAATAAAGCATTTTCGACTACTCTGCAGTCACTCAGAAAAGAAAAAAAGGTTACACAGGAGCAGCTGGCGACGCATTTGGGAGTAAGTCCCCAGGCGGTCTCCAAGTGGGAGAACGGCAGCTATCCGGAAGGGGATCTTCTGCCGAGGATCGCCGACTTCTTTGAAGTATCCATAGACTATCTTTACGGAAGGACCGGCCGGGACAAAAGCTTTGAGCAGATCGTGTTTGAAAAGGTAAGCGAGGTATGCGCAAAGGAATATGAAAGAACCGGAAAAGCGGAAGGGCACGCGGATTTTGCGAAGCTGATCCGCAATATTCACTGGGCGATACAGACCGGAGGCTGGATCAATAATGAAGCATTCTGGGAACGGCCGATCGATCCGATCGATTATCCGAAAATGGGCTCGGTCGTGATGGATAATGTGATGTATTCCTATTTCGGCTGCCGTGAAGACAATGACTTTTATCTTTTCCTGGATGATCCGGAGGGGAAGGATGTAATGGAGAGGCTCTTTCGGGATACGGAGAAGCTGGAAGAGCTGTTCAGGATCCTTTCGGACAGGGATAACATCGCCATCATAGCTTACCTGTATTCCCTGGCGCCGGGAGAATATGCGGGTGTCGATACGATCGCGAAAGCGACCGGCGTAAAAAAATCGAAGGTGGCAGCTTCTCTGGAGGATATGATGCAAAAACTTCATAACAGTTCCAACAAGGCGCTCACGTATGTAAAGGAGGTCACCACGGAGATGGAAAATGTGATCTACGGGGTTGATCCCAGCCTGGGCGGGCTGTTCATGGGACTCATGATGATCGCCAGGGAGTACACGGAGCCGCCGGTCGGATTCTCCATGCAGATGAACGGCCGCTCGACAAGCTGGCTGAAGAAGAAAAAGTGAGAGGATGAAAGATGAGCGATAAAGCAAAAGAAGAAGAGAAAAACAAATTTCACAGGGAATACGGGCCGGTCAGTAATCTGCGCTACATTGCCCGCGTGATGTTCGGTTTCGACAGGACCACCGCATGGGTCATAACCCTGTCGGCTATCTGCACTCCGGTTGCCGCATATCTGTGGACCTTCATGTCCAAGTTCGTGATCGATGTGGTGACGAGAAAGGACAAGGTGGAGAACCTGTTCATCATCATATGCATCACCTTTGTGATCCAGACGGTCTTTACCCTGCTCCAGTCGTACATGTGGGCCCAGTGGTGGCGCTACATCGGGGTGAGGTTTCATCTGATCATCAAAAAGAACCGCAAATTCATGACGATGCCTTTTGAATACCTTGAGGACAAGGACGCCATGGACTGCTATCAGAAAGCCGGAAATGCCTGCGGCGGAAACGATAACGGCGTGGAAGGCCTGATGCATCTGATGGAAAATTCGGCGGGCGATTTCTTCGTTGTGCTGGTGGGCCTGTTCATCATGGGTACCCTGAGTGTCCCCGTGATGATCGGAATGGCGGTCATCGCCTTTGTGACCTTCCTGATCCGGAACAGGACCAATAAAGTGTGCAAGGCCAAAATCTGGGATCCGCTGGCCACCTGGTGGAGAAAGGACGGGTATCTGAGCAGCACCTTTTCGGATTTCGCTTTTGCAAAGGATATCCGGATGTACGGGCTCAAGGATTATCTGATAAAGCGCTACAAAGAGGTGAGCCGGGAGAGGCTGGAGGCCCAGAAAAACAATGAGATCCGCTGGTGGATCTGCGGCCTGCTGGGAAATGTCCTCTGGAGCGCCGCTTCGCTGGGCCTGTATGCATGGCTGCTCTGGTCCGTCGTGAACAAAGGTCTCACGATCGGCAACTTCAGCCTCTATCTCGGTTCGGCGGCAACCTTCTTCAGCTTCACGGGGAGACTGTTTGACCGTGTGACGGAGCTTCTGGCAAAAAGCCGCGAGGTGGACGATTTCAGGAGCTTCATGGATATCGGAGAGGAAGGCGAAGAAAAAGGCGTCAGCGTACCGGAACATGAGACTTACGAATTTTGCTTTGAGGATGTGTGGTTTCAATATCCCGGTGCGGAAAAATACGCTTTGAAGAACCTGAACCTCACGATAAAGGCCGGGGAAAAGCTGGCGGTCGTCGGGCTGAACGGGGCGGGGAAGTCCACCTTCATCAAGCTGCTGCTGCGTCTGTACGAGCCGACGAAGGGAAGGATCCTGTTAAACGGGGAAGACATCTCCCGCTATGACAGAAAAGAGTATTACAGGCTGTTTTCGCCGGTCTTCCAGGATGTTTGGATGTTTGCCTTCCCCCTGAAGGCCAATGTATCCATGAAAGACGCGGAAGAGACGGATGACGAAAGAGTGACAGGTTGCCTGAAGGATGCCGGGATGGAAGAAGCGGTGAAGGAGCTGAAGGATGGCATCGATACGGAAGTGCTGAAGGTGGTTTATGACGACGGTGTTGATTTCTCGGGAGGAGAAAAGCAGAAGATCGCGCTTGCCAGGGCCTTGTATAAAAACGGGCCGGTGGTCGTTCTGGATGAGCCGACGGCAGCACTCGATGCACTTGCGGAAGCAAAGCTTTATGAGGATTTCAACAAACTGGTCGACAACCGTACAGCCGTCTACATCAGCCACAGGCTGAGTTCGACCCGCTTCTGCGATCATGTGGCCATGTTCGTGGACGGAGAAATGGCGGAATACGGAACGCACGAGAGCCTGCTGAATGCGGGCGGTGCATACAGCGAGATGTTTCAGGTCCAGGCGGCCTATTATGTCGAAGGAGGGGAAGAGGATGAGATCGAAGGATCCGAAGAAGGTCGATGAGAAAAACGACGATAAGAAGGATGCCGGAAAGAAAAACGAACCCGGGATCATGAAAATGACGGATCGTACCATGAAGTACGTTCTGAAGACGGCGTGGAAGGAAAAGAAGATCGTATTTCTGCTCTATGTCATCAAGTTCATTGGCGCGGTATTGGGAGAATTCAAACTCCTGCTGCTTCCGAAGCTGCTTGTTGACGAGGTGGTGGCGATCAGTGAGAAAGCGGCGGTCACGGACCATCTGCATCGTGCGGTCTTTTATGTGCTCCTGACCGTGGGAGCGGAGCTGCTGTCCAGAACGCTGATGAACATTGCGGATTCCTCCCTTTCCTATTACTCGGTTTATCTGGACCGCATCCTGACCTACAGGCTGTGTGACAAGACCATGGAGATGGATTTCCAGCACACGGAGGATCCGCAGGTCCTTGACCAGCGTTCCAAGGCCCAGGACGGCATTTCCTGGTACAGCGGAGGGATTACCGGCATGCTGGGCGGGCTTTACGATATCATCTTCAATGTGGCGCTCATGTGCACCTCCGTTACCCTGTTCATTTTCTATTGCCCGCTGATCCTTCCGGTCCAGATCATCGGCATGGGACTGATCACCTATTTCAATTTCCGCTCACAGAAAATAGCCACGGAGGCGTTTCTGAAGCTGGGGAAGCTGAACCGTCTGTTTTCCTATTATCTGTACGAGGTGGCCTCCCAGCGGTACGGAAAGGACGCGCGCCTCTATGACAGCAGTGAACTGATGAGCAACAGGGCCGATCATTTCGGGAAGGGCAGCCTGCAGGTATTCCGCGAGCGTTCGGAAGGCACCGTGAAAAACGATTACAAGTCCAACATCGTGAACGCATTCCGGGACGGCTTCAGTTATTTCTACATGGGATACCGGACGCTGAAAGGCCTGCTTACGCTCGGTGATCTGACGATGTGCATCTCCGCGGCCAGCAGACTGTACCAGAGCCTGATGGGGATCGGAAAGGGCTTTCAGGACCTCACGCAGAAGTGCAGCTATGCCTACCAGTTCCTGGTATACCTGGATTATCCGGATGCCCTTTCCAGGGGAGAAGCGTCCGTGCCGGAAGGGGATCACGAGATCGTTTTCGAACATGTGTATTTCAAATATCCGAGAGCGGAGGAATATGTGCTGGAGGACGTGAATCTCACGATCCGCGCCGGAGAGCACCTGTCCATCGTGGGACTGAACGGAGCCGGGAAGACGACCTTCATCAAGCTTTTGTGCAGGCTTTATGATGTAACGAAAGGCAGGATCCTCATAGACGGGAAGGACATAAAGGAGTATTCGCGGGAAGAATACCGGAAACTGTTTTCCGTTGTTTTCCAGGATTTCCAGCTGTTCGCCTTTTCGCTCAGGGATAATGTGGCGATGGGAAGAGCGGATGAAGAGCCAGCTGAAGCGGAGGTGGAAAACGCGCTGAAGCTTTCGGGGCTTTATGAAGATGCGGTCAAGCTGGATGAAGGTCTTGATACCAGACTGTTCAAGAGCTTTGATGAGCACGGGACCGAGCTTTCGGGCGGCCAGAGGCAAAAGGCAGCGATCAGCCGTGCCCTGTACAGAAATGCCCCCATCGTGATCCTCGATGAGCCCACGGCTGCTCTCGATCCGCTGGCCGAATATGAAATCTATAAGAAATTCGACACGCTTGTCGGAGGCAAGTCCGCGATCTATATCTCCCACAGGTTGTCGAGCTGCAAGTTCTGTGATCATATCGCGGTCTTTTCGGACAAGACCATCCGCGAATACGGCACGCATGAGGAACTGGTAAAGAAGGAAGAAGGCATCTATGCGGAGATGTTTGCGGCCCAGTCGCAGTATTATGTGGATGCAAAAAGCGGCAATGAATGAGCCGCTTTTTGCTTTTCCGGGGCGCCATGGTGTATAATGCCTCCATGGATCCGATCACAGCAATAAAAATCGTGGTATTGGCGGCCTTTGTGCTTGTCATCATACTCAGGACCATGGGGCCGACGAAGAACAAGGCAGCCATCGACCGCAGCCTGGAATATCTGGGGGAACGCCTGACGCCGCCCAAACGGCCCTATGTCCCTGATCCGCTGCTCTATGAGCGTTTCAAGGCGGATTGTACCGATCCCGGCCTCCTTGCGGAACTGGCAAGCGGGATCGTGCGCCATTGCGGCATGGAACCGCGAAACCTCCGGGTGGTCACCGTGAGTGACAGGGAGCTTCAGGATGCTGCCGGGACATACCGTTCAGACGGTGAAAACAGTCTCATCAGCATACGTGTCACGCCTTCGTCAAGGCCGAACATCCTGCATTCGGTGCTGATCCACGAATGCATGCATTATTTCCTGTTCCGGTCGGGCATCCGGAGGGAAGAGCGCCGGGAGAACGAGATCCTCACGGATGTAGCCACGGTGTACATGGGTTTTTACCAATACATGTTTGACGGCTATATCATGGTCGGATATCTGAGGGACAGTGAGCTGAAATACGTGAAAGAGAAAATGGATAATACCTACTTTTGACGGTAGTCAGCAGAAGGGTTTTATGTTAATGTACAGGATGATTTATTAGAAGATCCTTTCAGATGATCCTGAAAGCAGGGGATCGACAGGGGCTTACGGAGATGATGAGGCTTTCCGCGGCGCAGATGCCGACGGGGCGGAGCGGAAATCCGTGAAAAGTGACTGTCCGGAGACCGGTCGCAGGGGATCCGGGGGATCGAAAACATATCTCAAGGAGGATAAGATGAAAAAATCGACGAATCAAAGAAGAAAACTGAACCGTCTGCTCAGTTTCATCCTGTCGCTGAGCATGATCCTTTCCTGCATGGAAGGGCTGAGCCTCAGGGCGTGGGCAGAGGGAGAAACGGTTGAGGCGGAGGATCCGATCGCAGAGGATCCCGGCGTTGAAGAACCTGATGGGGCTGATTATGTTGAATGGACGGCTACCGATTCGCTTCCGACCGAGGCGGGCAGCTATAAGCTGATGAATGATGTCACTCTCAGCACCGCTCTTTGGCTCAGACCTGCTGAAACGGGACTTATGTTTGTGTACGATATTGATCTGAACGGCAAGACCATCACCCTGGAGGGGGACGGAAAGTTCAATGTGGGTGGAGAGACTGTTTCACTCAGACTGAAAAACGGTACGATCCGGTCGCTTGGGGGTAAGAAAGAAGGAGCTTTTATCCTTACGGCTAATTCCAATTTTAAGTCTGGTAATGTGATAGCAGACAAGGTCAAGTTCTCGGGCGGTGTAACAACAAGCAGATACCAGGCCATATGCCTTTCCAAGTGTGCATATGCATGCAGCATAACGGATTGCTCTTTTTCGGGATTCAGATACGCTCAGGGTGCGGCTATCTATATTCAAGACACGGAAATGTCGATAAGCGGGACTCGTTTCATAAACAATAAAGGTTCCCGTGGTGGTGCCATTTATGCAGAGGGAAACAAGGAACTGAACATTTCCGACTGTACTTTTGAGTCGAATGAATCAGGTTATGGCGGTGCGATCTATTCCGATAATGCGAAAGTCATCGTTACGAAAACCGAGATGAAATATAATAAAGCTGAAAATCAGGGCGGTGCGATTTTTGCGTGCGGCAATGTGCTCGATATCAGCGATAGCAAGATCCACTGGAACTCAGTAACAGGGGCGGATTCCGATCAGAAAAGCGGCGCTGCTATCTACTGCGTAGAAAA
>JAILHF010000007.1 GCA_024696005.1 Lachnospiraceae bacterium
CTATCAAACAATGTCTGCAATCGGGATATCTCCGGTGCTATCCGGTACCGGAGAGCCGTTTGCAACTTTCATTAAAATGATGATGCAATTTTCATCAAAAATGTTTTGCAACTTTCGTTAAAAGGGGCTTGCAAAAAACACAAGAGAATCCGGAAACAAATGATCATCATCCGCCACCGCATACTGAGAGGTTAATCAAATGCTGCACATACGGTTTGGAGACATGGAAAAAGTGAATTACGGACCGGACTGGTTCAAGGCCAATTATGATCCCGAATGGCTGAAGGATCCGTTCGTACGCGAGATGATAAAGGGCGTAGACCGTTCAGACTGTGTAGACGGGCTTGTGATCAACAGCCCCATTCTGGGCCCCATTCCACCTGAACGTCTCTCCGGCGGCGTACAGACCCTGATCATGATCTACGAAAAGCCCCTTCTCATCTTCGACGCTACCAGTTGCGGGGAAAATTGTGCCGGATGGCTGCTGAAGATCGGGCAAAAAAAAGATGTGACCGTCAACCTGAATTATCTGATGAAATTCGAAGACCGTGATGACTTTTCCGTATTCATCGAAAACGAAAACCGCCTCATCACAAGCATAAGCGACTATGTGATGACAGCGGTGAAGTATGTGTAGGTAGATCTTATTTCCAATTGTGCCGGAAACAAGCGAGTTGCTTGTCTGAACCACTCTTTCCGTGTATAATGTGATCAGATGTTTGGGAACGATCCGGCAAAGGAGGAACGCTTATGGAAGCAGCGGTCAACTACAGAAAAAACACGATCGAGGACATCTATGCTCTGCCGGAGGGAAAACGGGCCGAGCTGATCGACGGCCAGCTCTACATAATGGCCACGCCTTCGTTAACGCATCAGGAAATCCTCGGGATCATGTTCCGAAAAATGGCCAACTGCATCGAAGCACACAAAAAGGAGTGCAAGGTGATCATTGCGCCTTTTGCCGTATTCCCGCGAAATGATGACAGTCTCTATGTGGAGCCGGATCTCATTGTTGTATGCGACCCTTCCAAGCTGGACGAAAAGGACTGCCATGGAGCACCGGACTTTATCACCGAGATCGTATCCCCCTCCAGCAAAAGCCTGGATCATCTGAAAAAACTGGTGAAATACCGCGAATCCGGTGTGCGCGAATACTGGATCGTGGACCCGATCGAGAAATCCGTATGGGTCTATGACTTTGAAAAAGAAGAAGCCACGGAACACCACTTCGGCGATCCCGTCCATTCCGTGATCTGTGAGGAATTTGAGATGGATTTCAGGGAGTTTGTATGAATCCCTGCTCCTCCCTTGCACGATCAGGGCAATATGATCAAACCAGCATCCTGCAGGTAGTGTGGACGATATTCAGCTTGTCCGCATTCTTCATGAAATACAGAGTCTCCAGGCTTTCCGCCATGTAGCCGATGTAACGGTCGGCGCGTTCGCTGCCCTTCGGCACCGACAGTTCTTCCGTACGCTCCAAAACCGGGAAAAGCCATTCGCAATATTGCCGCAACACTGTCTTCTTTGCAAGGATCACATTGTAATTGAACAGATACCGCTGCTCAAGGATTGCAGGAAAAGCGTCCGCATACTCCGGCTGCAGTTCCCGAAGTGCTGTAAGAAGGGCGTCCCAGTCCTCTTCTTTCAGATAGCGTTCATGATGAGCATGGATCGAGGGTTCATAGGGCAGAGGGTAGGGAAGTACCACATCCACATCATTGTCAGCAATCCGGAGAAGATCGTCCTCCGAAAGATCAAACATGCGCCGGTACTGTGCAAGACCATAATAGGTTCCCTCATCCGGATCAGAAGCTCCCGCAGAAAGCAGACGGTTTTTCCATGCCCAGTATAATCCGGTCATCTCGGAATAATTTACATTCCTGGGGGAGATGTTCTCTCCCGTATCATCCGTAAGCTCAGCAACCCGCTCATCGCAATTGGCCGCCCCCACCTGGATGGGGATCATATATTCCGGCAAGGATACAGCCGTCTTCAGCGGACGGTCCTTGTGGCAGCGTGCCATGTAAACCTGCAGCTCAGGTTTGCGGCATCCAACAGGCAGCGCCTGCAACGGCAGGAAGCGTCCCACCCTGCAATGAAACAGTTTTATCAGTTCCGTCCAACGGTCCGTATCCATCCTGATGTAATTCCGGAATCCCGCCTGCTCCAATGATTCCGCGATCTCGTCCTGAACGTTCTCGGGCGTTGCGATCAGGATGCTCTTACTCTTCTTCTCCTCTGCAGACATTCCCTCTGCAAACGAAGCCAGTTCCTTCACCGGGATCCCTCCCAGTACAGGCGCATTGTTTCCCATCTGTGATACCAGAAAGCAGGGAATCTCTCTCCCGGGACATAATGTTTTGATCGCTTCGTACGCGCCCAGAGCATAGCCCTGGGCTCCGAAAATATACAGTTCCATAGCCATTTCTCCAATAAAAAACTGATGTAAAGTAAATCCCATGCTTTACATCAGTCGAAAAAGGTCTTAAGGCAGGAATGATTTATGCCAAAGCCATAATCTCTTCGAGCTCACGCTTAAAATCGGCAATGCTCTGCGCACGGGCCGCTTTCTTGAGCAAGACTTTCAACAGCTCCATATCCCTGATTTCATTCAGCTGTTTTCTAAGATCATCCGGGATTTCGCCAATATCTTCCAACAGTTCAATAATAGCCTCTACACGATCTCCTAAACGACCTTCTTCTCTCTCGTGATCAAAACGCTCACCTAACGTCATAACACCCTCCTTCAAGGATAACTCTGCCTTGACAGCACTTACATATCCGTCTACTTCTTTCGTGGCGTCGTCCGTTACATTACTCTGCTGGATGTATTCTAACATATTTCGGATCGACTGGCTACCGCCGCTATTCGACTCATTAAGAAGACTCTCCTTTCACTTTTCTTGCTGTGCAAGGCAGCAAAAAAGAGCATCCCGTATCAATCTTTGTTTTTACAGGAAAACACAGATATCGCGAATCGGTATCCTGAACATCTATTTTGGCCTGCACCTTGAACGTTGCATGCCTTCTCAGAGTGAATCCTATGTTAGCATGAACCGATGGCTGATGTAAAGTATGAAATTATCAAGGTCGTATAGCTTTCAAATCTTAACGCCATAAAGCAGGCATCCACGCCCGCCGGTAAGATCAAATCACCGCATATAATACAGTATCATATTGGAAATCCGCATAGTGACGGATATAGAGCTTATACTCCGGTACAAGTTCATGAATATACATCGGAATATCAATCATATCTTCAGGCTTGTGATAAATGCAGATTGCCAATTTGGGCCGATAACGCTTAATCGTTTCTTTTGCTCCTTCCAATGCCTTCAACTCCGCACCTTCGATATCAAGCTTAATAAATGTCACTTTATCCGTTATCGTTTCATCCAGTGGAACTGCTTCAATCACGCTATTCCCCGTATTTTCCCCCTCCGAAATCTTCGACTCCATCTCATCACCGGAGTCAAAACAAAGATTTTCTGTCTTATCCCATAACCCCTTCATAAAGAGATCCACCGGAAGAGCGGGGTGTTTCTGCATTGTTTCCATAATTTTATCTTTATTCAGAGAATCCGCTTCAAAGGCATATACTTTATTCACACGCGCCTTTTGACTGAGGATCACGCTGGTCATCAGATCATACGCGCCTCCGTCAACAAAGTATTCGCCTTCTTCTTCAAAATGAATGATATCCTTATCAAAATACTGGTCTGCTATGCTGAGATTCGAAAGGTCCAACCCCAGCGTAAACACTCTCTCCTGTGGGAATGATCTCAGCAAGGCCTCCCGAATCTCGTTCCTGCACCTTACTGTACTAATGACGATCGACGCATCTTTATGATCTTTGACCAGCTGATCCGGCGAGATGATCAAATATCCGCCGGGCCCCTGTTTTCCCCAATTTTCCGGATTTCCGTCACAGATACAGAAGGGCTTTGTCTCCGCATATTCCCGGCAGGCTTCCAAAGCCGAGTAGCAATAATCCCCGGCCCCGTAAAGAATGATCTTTTCCGCCTTCCTGCAAAATGAAGCAAATTCCCTGTAATGAAGCGGATAACGATATTCCACCATATGATGAATATATCTTCTCTCCCCCGTCGCAAGATACAACAATCGGTTCTTAAACAGTTCTCTGGACTCATCATCTTCAAGCATTTGGTATACTCTTTTTGCTGCTTCGATCACTTCACCCGTCATGTCCTATTCTCCCATCTTTATCTGAAATTTTTCGTGATTCTTTTCATAATACTCAAACATCAGCTCTTTTTGTCCCGAAAAAGCAAAATGTCCGGCAAATACATTCTGAATCTCATAAGTTGCCATCCCGCTATCCGTATTCTCCCGAAAAATATAGGCTTCATCTTCCCCCATTCCGCTCGTCTCGGGATTTTCAGGCCATCGCCCCATCATGATCCATCTTTTTCTCGAATAAAGGAAAGCTCCTATATTATAAAGACTACACAATGCTTTAGGAACAGCGTCCCTCTCCGAAAAGAATCGCACCATCCCATCCACTGAATCCACCGTGTCCCATAACCATACCGCCGCCTCCTGTAATCCATACGGTGCACTGAATGTACAACGATAAGCTCTTCCGAAGCACTTCTCAAACTCCTCCTTCTTTCCGATTGCATCCAGATAGGAAACGTAACTGTTATAATTTAGCGGCATGATTGGAACGACACACCCCACACGATATTCCCCACGCTTCTCCGCTTCATAATATCCTTCGCACAAACCGGAATAGAATCTCTTCCCAATAAACATGTCTTCGTCCAGTTTGATAAAAAGCTCCGCTTTGGGATGCTTTTCTACAACAACATTCTGCAAATAACAAACCTGGTTATGCTCGGAATAAAGATAGGACCACCCTTTCTTTTCACATAATCCGTCAAGTTCATCGTCATATTTCCCGGACGAGATCATACAGTAATCAAATCCGGGTTCCATAAAATGAAACATACGAGCAAGCGTTGTATCCCAGAGTTCTTTCTGATAGCCGGCAAGCACATAAACGCATTTTGAACATCCTCTGCTCCGATCTATAAAAGTATATGGAAACGAGCAGTTATTTCCTTTATAAGAACTATCCGGCGATGAAAGATCATATACTTTCCGGATCCCCATAGCATCCAATTGTTTCCATATGCTATCCGATGTGGCTACCGCCAACAAAACACATACCGCATCCGGATCATATTCCTCGATCTTATCAGCCGGATATACAGGAAGCCCTTCATATTCCTTGATAAATGCCGACTTGAAATTGTCAATGATGCCCTCCGGTTTCAGCTCAGGAAGAAGAGAAGCTGTTTCAACGATCAGCTTCGATGTTTTCTTCCCTATCCCCCAGAAAAAAATATGACCTGTCAGTTTACCATCTGCATATAATTGTTTTATTACCTGTGATTCTTTCATGCTTCTCCTCGAGTCTGTTCCAGTGTATATTCGAAAAATATGATATCCTTCCGATAATCCTCTAATTGCATCCGAATAGAATCAGCATACTTCTCATTCGCGATCAATATCCCGAAATCAGTGGAAAGCTCCTTCGTTTTCTCCGGTTCCCAAACAGGAATACCTTCCATAGTTTCGCCCCATAATTCGCGATTGTTATCCATAAATGCGCTTGCATCATAACCTCTGGCGCGAATACTCTTCAAAGCTCCCTTTCCGTAATCTCCACAACCAAAAATAATAATCTTCCCTGTTTTTTCGAGAAACTCAATAAAGCGCTTCTCGTTTGTTTTTCTGTATAAAACAAATGCTTCTACGGAGTTCATAAGTTGTCTGTATGGCTCCTGTAATGCACGCGGAAGATCCTCTCCCGAAACAAATCCATAGTTCTCCGCCTCTGAGAGATGTTCCTGAAACCACTTGCAGATACCGGCGGATTCTCCGTCTTCCAACTGTTCGTTTACAGTATCCATGCATGCCCGGACAAAGGATCGGGCCATCCTTCGATATAAAAGAACCTTAGCCGCATCTGTTGCACAATCCGTACTGCTCTCCAGTAGCAAGCCATATTCACTTCGTATAAAATGCAGTACCCGGTTCGAATTAGACGACGCCCCTTCGCGATCAACACAGTATCGATAATAATCCCCTTTCAAGTATTTCCCTTTTAGGGCATGTGCTGCCACCTTGTGAAGAAATCCCACATCCTGAAACGCAGCTCCGGGGGTGGCAGAAGGCCGTATTCCATACTTGTTCAGAAAATCTCTTTTATAGATCCCATTCCATAAATACCAGTCATCTATAACTGTCTGCGGGTGCTCAGCCGGACAGAACACACTGTTGTAATACAACTGATCCGCGCTGACTTTTCGACTTATAAACTCTCTTTTTTCTCCAACCGTTCTATATGTGCTATAATCGCATTTCGCAAAATCAAGATCTTCTCTGATCGCGACCTCGTAAAGAGCCTTATACATATCCGCAGAAGTATAATCATCGGTATCCAGAATAGCAACATACTCACCAAGCGCTTGGTCTATGCCTATGCCGATCTGATACCCATAGCTTTTTATCGGACTTTTGATCACGCGAATCCTATTATCTTCTTTTGAAGCAATCTCAATGCTTTCCCATGTGCCATCAGTAGAACCCGCATCAATACAGAGTATCTCTATCTCTTTAAGGGTCTGAGATACAACACTGTTGATTGCCTCTTCTATATAGTCTCTTACATTTAGAGACGGCATAATGATCGATACTTTTACCATTCTTTCCTGTCCACCTGCTAAATCCGGGCAATCTTTGCTCTGATTCCCCGTTTTTCAAAACGCTCTTTGATCTGATCCAAAACGGTGTCAGTAACCTTTTCCCACACGGGCTCCTCTAAACCAAGACTCTTGTATTTTTCATTTCCCAGCATATGCGTCGCAAAGATCTCGACCGGAACATCTTTATATTCTTCCAGAAACTCCTCTATCAGACAAAGATTATCTTCTTTCAATGTATATTCATGATTCAACGGAATCCGAAAGATCATATCCTTTCCCTTTTCATGAAGGAATCTGACATTCGCCCTGTAACAATCTGCATCTCCTCCAATGATCATGTTACAGATATCCTTCTTAAGGATCTTCAAGTCTATCAGATAATGATCAATATCATCTGCTTGGTCTTTCCATGCCTGATACGGAATCTGTAGCGCCGTTTCCATCGCTATACTGATCCCACGCTGATGGAGTGTTGTAAGCACACTCCTCAAACGCTCTATCTGCAGGAGCGGTTCCCCGCCGGAAAAAGTCACGCCACCTTCCTCGCCAAAAAAATTGCGGTCTTTTAATATCTCCTCCAACAACTCCGAGTCCGAATACTCCCTTCCGTATGTTCCCCGCTTACCGTTCCTTTCATAATTCTGCGGTAAAACGGAAATATTCTCCGGATTAGCACACCATGGGCAGTGAAGATTACATCCTTTCAGGAACACTGTTGTACGGATCCCTGGCCCGTCATGAAAACACATCCTTTGAATATTCGTGATCAGGATACTGCCTTTACTCATTTAAGAAGCTTTCCTTTCATTCTCCAGCGCTCTCCGGATCAATACCTCCTGATACTCCTCCGGAAGATCCTTAAAGTACGCTGAAAAACCCCATACCCTGACAATAAGATTCGGGAATTTCTCCGGGTCCTTTCGTGCTTCAATCAACGTTTTGCTACTCACCACATTCATCTGCATCTCAAAAAATCCTGCACGAATCGATCCTTTGATAAACTGTACCATCTTTTCCCGATTACTGATAATCTGATCCGGGCTCATCATCAGGTCGATCACATTTCCGTTAAACTGGTTATTCTCATAGTGTAATCCGGCTGCATAATTCACTACTTCCGTAAAGGAATCATTATCTTCATTGGAAATATGTACCGTAAAAGGCTCTCCTTTCTTTCTTCCGTCAAAGGAGGCCGAAAAACCACGGGCCGAATCCATATAGGCTGCACCGCTGAGTCCGGTTTTAATCCTCTGTCCGCACATCTTTTTATACTCTGCGAGCTCAGCAGAAACATGATCCATAATCCTTTGGGTCAACGATATTACTTCCTCATCATCTGTCCCATAATGCCCCTTTTCTTCTCTCAACTCATCCAGGACATCCTCATTTCCTGCGAAATCCGACATAATCATCTTCTTTATGTCGTACAGCGAAAACCGGTGTTCTTCAAATACAAACTTCTTTATATTGAATAGAGCATCCAGAAGATTGCCCATAGCCACCGAGGTGATTCCGAGCTCTCCATACAATGCACCTCCCTGCGAAACATCCTTCTCACTTTCAAAACAGCCATAAGTGAAGACCGACAGCAGGATATCATTCTGAAACACATGATTTCTTAAAACCGTTTTTACAGCCCGGAGATTTCGACTAAGATAAACAAGATAAGTATCCACTAACGCATTAAAATCAGTTATTCTATCGAGCTTCTCCCGTTTGAACAGATTATCCAGGGCTCTCATATAATTCAAAGGAGTACGATTATTATTGCTGGAGCTTTTTCCACCGATCAGCGGTTCCCAGCAGGCGGAAGTGGTATACTCGACCGCATCTTCAATCGGGATCCCAAATCCTGTCAGGCAGGGAAGGATCACATCATCATTTGCAAATAAAGGCGCGCCGATCCCCGTAGCGATCGAATCCAGCGACAGGCCGATCAGATCATCCGGCGTATTCTTATTGATCCGAAGCAGACACTTCGGATCCGGCTGATGAACATTTTTCATCGCTTCAATAAAGAGGTAGGTCAGTTCGTTACAGACATACCCTCCATTCTCATCGCTCCTCCCCAATACGAAGATCTGGCCTGTATCCCCCATCAGAACGTTACTCTTATAACGATAGTTTTCATGAAGAACACGGAATAGATCCTCCAATACTTTCAGCGCTTCACATCTCGAAAGGATCCCGGTTTTCATATCCTTTTCGTAGTAAGGCCACAGAAAAGTATCCCACGCCCCCAGTCCGACAAGCCGATGATCCGTCTGCCAGAACATTTGATTGATAAAGAGCATCCTCTGTATCGCCTCGCAAAAGTGTTCTGCCGGCTTTTCGATCAAAGCCTCAAACCAGGAAACACGAACATCCGATCGGTCCCGTTGTCTTATCGTATCCGCAATCCTCTGCGCCAACCCGCCAAGCTCATCACATACGGTGTTATATCCCCTGCAGAACTCACTTGAGGGATCAGAATATTTAAGTTCCATTAAGCCATTATTCAGCACCTTATCATATGCCGGCGTCAGATTCTCGTAGCGGTATCCTCTGGTCGTATCCATAACATAATCCGTATCGATAAAGTAAAAGAATCTTTTGTTCTCACTATCGCTGATACGGATCTTCCTGCATATCAGGGAAAACACTTCCGTATACGGTCTCATCAGACCATTTTCCATAAAGTCTTCCGATGTATTACGAAGTCCAGCTATCATCCTATTCTCTCCTTAAAGCTCGTATGCAGCGTCTTTTAACGATAAAGTACAAATCGTCGGATCGTGTTCCGCCAGAAATCCGGTTACCGCCTCATAGTCATAGATTGGTGAAATGATAACAATATCCACCGAAGGCAATTCAAACACACGCCTCATCAAGCGAACCGGCTTTCCATCCAGCTCTGCTATACCCTCTGCATTCTTATCAACAAACCAACATACTTCAACACCTGAATTCTTGATCTCATCATACAGGATCCGTCCGATCTCACCCGCATCAAAGATTCCCACACGAAGGTAGCCGCACTCCTTCAGATAATCCGCAAAGGAACGATCTCTGTTTTTAGCTTCCAGCCACCTTTTCAGCGTAAGGATGGTATCCTTATCCGTATTCCGATTTCCAAACTCCATTCCGTTATCTCCCCGTGAAAACAATATCTGTATATGCAAACTTCAAAACATCTTTATACTTCATGATATATAGGTTTTCCAGTATCTCCGTCAGATATCCCATATAGCGTCTTCGCTCTTCTATCTCGCGTTTATGAAACCACTTTCTGATTTCAAAGCATACCGGAAACATGAAGGAACAATAATCATCAAAAATCTCTTTTTTTGCGAAAATGATGTTACAGGGGATGTATAAACAATTATCTCTGTACTCACGAAGAAGCTCGGCATATCCGTCCTTTCGTTCTTTCAGGACTTCCTCAAGCGCCATCCATTCCGTTTCAGTACTGTACTTCAGATAGTAATCTCCAAACGCCACCCCCGTATACTGAGGAAGCGCACATACAAGGTCGATATCGGATAAACGGATATCATCAAGCATCTCATCATCGATCTTCTGCTTTCTCCGATAATGGTTCACTCCTACAAAACCACGATCTTTAACATTTTTCCATATCCAGTAGTGGGCTGTACACTCACTATAAAACATATTCTCCGAAGAAATGTTCTCGCCTTCCGCATCCGTAATATCACAGATCCGCTCCCGCGCCTGAGCGGCCCCGACCTGTATCTCCGAATAACCTTCCGGAAGCATGTTCCCGGCATATGACTTGTCAGAATACCCCGTCGCAATAAAGATCTCGGCGTTCTTATTACTATTTATCCCCGGTTGGGAAGAACCCGGAATATACTTCATATCCCCATACTGGCTTCGGATACGGTCTGCTAGAGAACGATCCCTTATCGCTTTGTCCGGATCAGTCGTGATATGTACTCTCGTTAGCGGAACATTGGTATGCAAATCCCGAAGCAAAACATAATCCTGCTCCATACCGGGAAAACTCGTGTCAATCCGGGTTTGGAGATCGTGACCTGCTCCACCGTCCTCCCAGAATTCAACAAAAATCTTCTGAAGCAAATTCCCCGTACACAGATATACGCAAGAGAAAAATCCCCTTTTCTCAAGGTCTTCCGCCACATCATCGCCCTTGTTAAGTGCAACGATAATCTTTTCTCCTTCACAGTCTTTTTGCGCCTCTTCAAGGGACAGCAGAGGTACATCCTGATACAGCTTTTCGTTCCCCTTCTTTTCCGTCACAATAACAGCAGGCACATGGATCTCATTTTGAAAACAATACTTCAAAAGAAGACTTCCATAAGCCCCTGCCCCGAAAATACAGATTCCTTTCCGAGAAGCTTCATGAAACTGCTCCGGCTCTTCTACTCTGTTCAATCATCCCCTCCAGATCATCAACATACTTGTCGAAGCGACACTCCGTAGCCACCCTTTCACAGCAACGAGCAGACAATTCTCTGCGCCTTTTCTCATCATTCCCCAGGCGAATGATCTCGGATCCTATCGCAGATATGTCTCCAATCGGTTTGATCAGCTCCGGATCGATGTTTTCAAGGACATCCCTTGTACCACTCACATCTGTCACCACAGGGACAGCTCCTCCCGCCATCGCTTCCAACATCGCCAGACTGCCACCTTCAAACTCCGACAGATTGATATAGATATCCTGCCGCTTCCAAAAATCCTTCATTTCATCGGTCGGAATATGACCGTGAAGAATAATGTGATCCTGTTTTCCATTATCACTTACCCATTGAGACAATATCTCACGATAAGCACCTTCCCCTGCCAGCTCCATACGATACCGCAAGCCTGCCGCATCCAATTGTCCGATCAATGCCGGGAGAAGATCCGCCCGCTTCTGATCGATCTCCATTCGTGCTCCCCAGCCAATTCGAAGTGGTTCATCCTTTTTTCTATTATTTTCGCACTTTCCCTCGGCTTTGTCGATAAAGTTTATATGATAGCAAAGCTTTTCCTGCGGCACTCCATAATCTTCATGCAGGACCCCACAGATCTTTTTACTGACACAAAGGATACTGTCCATTTCATCATAGAAACATCGTATCCGCCGATACATAAACCTCGCATCAAAATGAACGATCGAGATAATATGCACCAGATCCGGGTATTGTTTCTTCAGTATCAATGCCGCCGCCAAAACTCGATCTGACCAGTTGTTGATCAGTATGAACGGAAGCTGATCCTTCAAGAAATCAACGATCTTCTCTATTGGTGACCAGTAATCCTCCGATTCCATCGTCTTATAGTCCAGGCGTCTGATCAAATGCTCCCACTTATCCTGTTTAAGCTGGCTATCCGATCCGATCACCATAACCTGCTGTCCACGACGGTCCAGCTCTTCCGCCACACGATAGGACCACAACTCCATACCGCCGTATCCGACGCCATCATAAGCATCCAGGATAATACTATTCTTTGCTCCGAAATGATACTTTCTCATATTCAAAGAATCATCACGCAAAGCTATATAGTATCGCAGCAGCCTCGAATAATCATAGATCCTGTCCCGTTTGATCCCCAGTCCGAGAAGCTCTTCCTCTATCTCGCTTTCCGCATTGCAGGAGATCAGGATATCAACATCTTTCGTCACAAGCTCAGCCGGCGAAACAACAACAATCCCTCCGATGGACTGTCCCCACTTTGCCTGATCATTATCGCAAAAGATGGCTACAGTCTCTCCGAACTTTTCTATCAAGGATCTATAAAAAGGCATCATCCGTCCGGTGCCAAACAGGCACCAGGACTTGCTCATTTTCATTTTATATCCTAACCCCCTTACTTATTCAGGTCTTGCATATATGGCCGCTAATACTTTTCCCAAAAAGCTCAGACGCGACCCTTTCAATTTTTCCCAAAGCACCAGTCGTTCCCGGCCATTCTCAGCTCCTATGCGGATGGATCCTGAAATCATCATATTCTCTGTTATCATATCCGAGAATATCAAGATCATCCATATCATACCCATTCTTCCACAATACATACATGAACGAAAACTGATCTCTTAAGGCTCCCCGATTGAATTCCTCCCACCATTGTTCCATGATCTTCATACAGGTCGGATCATTATGCCTTCTACCGATCACATTCATCTCGCCCAAGCCATAATGAAGAGGCATTCCCTCATCGAGATACCTTTTCATCTGCTCATAGACTTCTTTCCAAAAGACTCTTTTCAGATCAACTATCTGCAAAGCCTCATAAAAAATACAATCCCTTCCATGATGCTGAAAAACTGAAATCCCGCTTTCCGCGTCCGGAATATATGATCTTATATCCCTTAGTATCTCAATATTGGAATCAATATAAATGGAATGATCATATTGCGGAAATATCTTATGAGGATGCATCTTAAAATATCGATTTCGAAGGATAGGAGAGGAAATGCTATCCGAAAGCAAATCCTTTGCATTGATCCATACAAATCCCCCCGAAGACTCCGGTTTTTTATCCGATATAATGTAATAATCCAGCTGAGGATCAATAAACGCCGGCTGATACAGATCATCATAATCGCCAAAAAGGGCCGTATAGACCGCAATCTTTCCATATTCACCCAATTTACGATTCAATGCTCTTTTTAGACTGTATTTCTTTTTACTCAGTTTCGAAAAAATATCCAGTCTTTCGCTTTCATACAAAAACTGAAATGCTTTTTGCAATCCCTCTCTGTCTTCTTGAAGTTGATCATCCAGATAATCGGCAAGCTCAACAATACAAGTAAAACCGTCTTCCCGTATTCTTTTGATCAGTACTTCCTTGTTTTTCTCCGATATACCAGGGATAACACAACAGCTCGTTTTAGCCGTGATATCTTCCGGAAGACAGCAGGTAACATCGTCAAATACCATCTTAAAACGTTTCTCCGGATCATTATCAACAAAGCACTCTATCGAGATATCAAAGCATTTTAAAAGACCGGCGATCAAAATACCGCCCTTTCCCGCCCCATATATGACCAACTTTTTATCATTAAAGGAAAGCATACTTATTTCCCTCACATAGAATTATCATCTTGCCAGCCATTCCTCTCATCCGTCTCATTTTGCCGTATCCCATTGAGTGCTAAAGCAAGTATTTAATCGGGGCCATAATACTATTCAATTCCTTCGCCATCTTCCTGAAATATATATTATATAAATGCTCGCCAAAATAGGCCGGCCCCCTCTGCGTCCACCAGACTCCGCCAAGCTTATCATCCGTATATCTAAGAACCGAAAACATCCAATCATAAAAGGCTTTATAAATCTCTTTTTTCCCGACCAGAAGATTCCCGATCAGAAAAAATCTATCACATAGATAGGAATCCGCCGCCTCCAGGAACTCCGGACTAACTCCCCGGATTCCATCCATAAGAAGATTAACGATCCCATTATTATAGGAAGCAATATTCCATCGCCAATAAACCGGGATCGGTAAGACAACGTCTATTCCCTGCCTGTATATCTGCTCTAGATCACTATCCTCTACTTCAAATCCTCTTCCATAATGATAAAGTCCGATATAATCACTGTTTATATTCTTTGCTCCCCAGTAACCTACCGTAAGCTCACAATATCTATTATTTTGAGAGGAAATATTATCTCCGGTGTCATCACCTGTTTCACAGATCCTTTTATCAGCTATCGCCGCACCACCCTGAACATATTCGACATATTTGTTTTCATGGCGGGATATCGCTTTATGATAATCCGATTGAGATGTGCAGGCCAGAATCCTTATTTTATATTCATAGGAATCGTCCGGTTCGTTCTTACCCTGTATATTATCCCATAAAACAGAGCAACCATACAGATCCAAGGCCTCATTAAGACGTTCCTTTTCTATAATGGTTAGGATCTGACACACCCCAGGAAAAAAGTTTCTAAATCCATGCCTTTGCAGCATCTCTTCCGTTTCAGCCGTTTTATCCCAGGCTCTTCCGATAATAACAGCTACAGACTCCCTATCACCCAAATATTCATCTAATGCAAATACATTCAAGCCACAAAATGTTTTAGGATAGGGGATCTGCCCGCTCACAAGAAAAGCTTTCACGCAAAAGCCATAATAACAGGCTATAGAATATTCTTTTTCATAGCAGCCGAAAATCAGCAGCTCCTTAAAACCCTTAAGGCTTTCAAAATAGTCAGATTTTGTAAAAGGATTATCATTTCCTAATGCGTTATTACTCTTCATCATTCGCTTCCCGTTCGAACACATATGGTAAGCCACCGATATTTACCCATCATTTCCCATAATAAGTCTGACCAACGCTGTCAGATCATCTCTTTGTCTTTGCTGTATTCCAGGCATCAACTCTCTGATCCTTTTTCTCTTCTTTTCCCTCTCTGTTTCTGAGAATGTCTGTAGAATACGAATTGCCATCTCATCAACATCAAGCGGGTTGAAATACCACACCATATCTCTGCAAACTTCCGATACTGAAGTATTCACTGAGCACATGCAAAGAGTTTCATATTTCATAGCTTCTAAGGGGGGATAACCAAAGCCTTCATTTAGTGTCGGATACACAAACAAATGTGCTTTTTGATATAGGCTTTCCAACTCATCGGCCGCCAGATAATCTGAAAAAACAAATCTATCCCTATTATGAACACCTGATAAAATATTGTTTTCCTCTTGTCTATCCCCAATCAAAAGAAATTTGTATTCTTTAGGTATAAACTTATACTTTCCGGAAAAAACCATATCAAATGCCATAACAGCGCGCTTGGGATTTTTATACCATATATTCGCACTGGTCATAAGCGCAAACTTGTCGGGTTCGATTTTCAGTTTTTCAAAAACAGATCTATCTACTTCTAATCCTTTTTCTATTCTCTTCTCCGGTGGATAGAATACCATTATATTGTCACTTTCTATTTCAGGGAAATAGTGCAAAATGGAATTCCTTGAGTGTTCCGAATCCGTAACGATTCTGATGTCACTAAAACTTTTTAGCGCCTGTTCATAGCATCTTTTGGTCTCTTCTAATCCACTTCTTTGGGATGACGGCAAAACAGCATTATGCCCCCTTTCAAAGAAAACACGGTCACAATCCTCATAAAAGCCGAGCTCCATGGTTCTAAGCCCATGAAATGTTCCAATAAAGCGAACATTATTTACTCCCTTAAACCAATACCAATTATTTCCATATGGAAGAGGGGAATAAATTATCGTATAACCATGCTCCCGAACTATTGCTGGCAGCTCTCTCATCATATCCATCGGATGGATGTTCCAACCAGCACCTTTTACTCTATCCAAAATATCACTATCTAATCCGTATTTTTCTCTATAGAACAGCCCACATCCATTTGATGCTCCACTTTCCAACAAGGAAAATAATACTGCATTACCATATTCTCCACCGCCATGAAAACGACTCCCCCCTTGATAATACGTTCCGTCAAACAATATTTTTCCCATCACAACTCCTCTCGCACTATCAAGTACCTGTAGATCGTCCCCTTAATCATCAAGACGATATAATTCCAAATCGATGATTTCGTGATCCCTATCCTCCAGTATCCTCATAATCTCATTTTTATATCGTTCCGACACGGCCGGTATGATCAGTGCATCTTCGGGAATACTCAGGCCTTCATATTCCAGTACCCTGTATCCACAAAGCTTTTCGGAATCAGCTTTAGTCACCAAAATATTCTCAAGCCGCAGACCATATCTGTTAAGAAGACGAATATAGCGTTTCGCATATACTCCCGCGCCGTAGAGATAAACCTTTTTTTTCTCAAGAAATTCACAGATATCGTCCGGAAGAACATATGGGATTCCATCCAGGAGAAGGCGGACAAACATTTCCTTCAAGCTGTATGACGTAATACTCCGATAATAGGAAAGCTTCTCCGGGTAGTCACACTGCTCAAATCTCTCCCTCCAGCGTTCGATCTCCATGGCACTTTCCTTTGCTATCATGCTGTCAATCTGACCATCGCATAAATCTGAACTTTTGACAACATCTAAAAGATATACCACGTTTTTATGGGCACTGATCGTTTTGTATTTTCTTCTTCCCGAGTGAACCTGACTGTTATCCCTTAACCGATAGCAGTGAAGTTCCTCATTCAAGATTCCCATACGATCCGCCTTCAGATGCACATGGAAGGTAAATGAAATATCCTCCGAACAGGAATCCTCGATAAAACGGATCCCTGTCCTTTTCAGAAATTCCGCCGAATACATATACAGCCATACCGGCGATCTGTACTCGCCGTTTTCAAACAAACGGATATAGCCTTCAGCCCCCGTCATCACTTCCGGATAATCCGCACGTTTATGTCCATCAAAGGGCTTCTCCCTTTTATACTCTACCAGCTCATCGATAGTCTGCGTTTCAAAGCAAAGCATATCAAGCCCATCCTTTTCCATCCTGTCCAAGATAAGCGCAAATGCATCCGGCCTCTTAAGATAATCATCCCCATCCAGGAAATAGATATACCTGCCTTGGGCCATCTGCATACACTCGTTCCTACTCGCTTGATAACCCATATTCTTTTCATGGTAAAGTACTTTAATGCGATCATCCCTGGCGGCATAATCGGCAAGTATCTTGGCCGTGTTATCCTGTGAGACATCCTCCGTACATAGAATCTCCAAATCCCTGACCGTCTGCATAATAATGGATTCCAGACACTGCCCTATATATTTCTCGACATTGTATGCCGGGATAATAACAGAAATCTTAACACTTGGTTCTGCTTTCATTATATTCTTTTCCGCTCTTTCTTATACTAATACTCTAATTCCGGATCAAAATAATTACAAGGCTATAAACCTAATCTCTGAACCGAGCCCAGCTATTACACTCCTGATATTATCTTCATTTATTGCAAGTAACAACAACGTATTCCCCGAATTGTAAAACCGGCTCATTCAACGTCACTAAAGCCAATTTCTCTATCTGAAAACACTGTATACCCGCTCTTGAGGAACATATCTGAGAAGTTCTTCCAGAACAGTATCGTGAATATCAGTATTTTGGCATGTCTCTAAAACAATATGTTTTTCACCTACAATACCATCCAATTCACTCACGGATAGTATATTCGGATTCTTTTCACATAGAATATTATCGCAAACCAGCACTTCCCGCACCTTATACTGATAATTTAATATATATTTACATAGTTTTCCATTATTTCCATATGGATATATAACTATCTCATTGTATTTTTTCAAGGCTGCTTCTATACCTTTTTCCAATGCTCGAACTGTATCTGGGTTTGACAGATAATATGCCATAAGATTCACTCCAGATTTATCCAAAAACAGCCCCGGATGAACGACGTTAACTATTTCTTTTTTCGGTGCCAAATCAGACTCTCTCTTTGTAAAAAACATTAGATTTTGTCTTCTCCAGGACTGTATCCTCCCATTATCCCAAAAAGAATTTCTTACAGAATAATCCAATCTAAACCCCTGTTTTTCGAATTTTCCTTTCCAATACTCTTGCCACTGTTCATTTACATGACTAGTCCCGCCCTGTCCAGGAATAGCAGCAGAAAACAGAATATTATCTGAAGCCAGAGCAACACTACGAACAAAAACATCCGCGTACTCTTTATCCAGATGTTCCGCCACTTCTGTTGAAATAGCCAGATCATATTTCTTCTTTAATTCTATGGGTTTTGCTAAATCATGCGGAAGAAAAAGATCATCCGAAATATCCAGACAATTTCGATCCATATATTCGCCATCAATCCCACACACCTCTATCCCCTGGTCAATTTCTCTTGCGATTGACAACCACGTTCCGCTTCCACAGCCAAAATCTACAATACTTCGTGGAGATAACCACTTAATAATTTGCGGAATAATCTCCCACCCATCAACCAGTGACCAATTATATATTTTTTTGTAAAAAACTGTGTCGTACTCCAATCGCTCCCCCTCCATAACACACCTAATATTTTAAGCAATACTGCAGAAATTCCTTAAACGATGCGTCGTCTTTTTCTTCAAACAGCATCCCATTCTCTTTGATGGACTGTTCAAGCCATTTTTTTCGCTTATAACCTGTATCTTCATCACTAATCTCTATGTTTGATAATACTCCCTCCTCTATATCCAAAATAGTAAAATACCCCTGAAATGGAAGCAACAGGATTTTAGTCCTTGATATGTTCTTGTGATACCACCAAACAATGCTCCCTCCATCAGCATCAAAAAAGCTATGTCTAATGATCCCCGTAGGAATTCTTTTTTGCTCACTTGTATTTTTGTTTAACACTATTATATCATTTGGATAAAGTGGTAGCAGAATAATATAATCCTCCGTAATCATTATTCTCGAATATCTCGAACATGTTTTGCTTTCATTATCGCCAAATACTCGTACACATCCGGCTTCTTTTTTTTCCATCAAATAATAAAATATGCTTTTCCCCTCTTTAGGAAGTATCCAAATCTTATCTCCTTCAAGGGCAATCGAGTAAATTCCTTCTCTTATGTTTGTCTGAATCGTTCCAAAAAAGACTTCCGAACATACCAAAATACTACCAGTCATCACCATCGGATAACAAAATCGATCTCCATTACAGCATACCCCCCATGTGTACATAAACTTACCCTCTGCTGCCTTCTCACTCCATCCCTCTATTTCTTTCTCAATCTCATATCCATTTTCTGACAAAACGATAATAGGCTCATTTTGTTTTATGGGAAGTAAATAGATTTTATCCCGAAATCGAACAACTTCAGAGATTCTGATTGCTAAATCTGTAATCCGCTTAGGGGTGACCTCGCAATTACTTCGATCCATAAAAAACCAATAATCATTTAAGTACTCCGGAACAAAAACAACTTTATTACCGTCAAAAAAAATACCCCTAATCTCACTGTTATTCTCATTCCTGGGCACCCTAAAAACCGGGGTGACACTAATCGTCTTATCATAGTTAAGTATATAAATTCCACGCGAGAAAATATCATATACCCATATTTCCCCATTAATCCCACAGGCAGTACGGATTTTGAACCAATCATTCCATCGCGTTAACATAGGCCATAAACCTTCCTATTCTACAAAAAATCATTAAATAGGCAGGGTCATAAAACGACCCTGCCCCTCAGAGAAGTTAATACAATTGTTCTGTCCTATTACAGATATATTTCATCAATCAATCGTAACAGTCTTACTCTTAGTTGTATCATCCGTAAATGTTACAGTTACCGTTGTAGCTTTGCCCGAAGCAAATTCGGTATATGCAGGTTTCATTGTGATAACCATTGTTCCACCCGTTTCAGCATTCCACTCACTCGTGCCCCAAGCTATATTCTTGTCACCATCCAGTGCATAATCCTTACCCTCAATGGTAAGCTTAGAAGACTTGTAATTCTGCTCTGCAGTAAGACCGGAAACGGTAATCACACCAGCGCTGGTAAATGCAACCTTGGCACCGGTTTCTAATGCGACCTGTGCATGCGTTCCAGCCAGCACCTTTTCAGTTCCATCAGCCTCAGTAATATCATAGGTCGGAGTGATCTTGATACCGGTTGCCTTTGCCTTCGTCCAATCTGCATCAGTATTCATCGCACCAACAAAGGTAAAGCCTTCAATTCCGCCCAGCGTTTTCAGTTCCATCTTTTCTGCAAGCTGACTCTGAGTTGTAGTCCAGTCTACAGTTTCACCACTCTTAACCTGATATTCCGCCTTATTAAGTGACAGAGAAATGGTTGCTTTTGTCGCTCCGTTTTCAGAAACAAAAGCAACATTCTGAGTGGTATCTGCAGTCATATCCACATCAGACAACAAAGCTCCTGTTACATTACTTTTCCCGGATGCTACAGCAAAAGTAGTCGGAGTAGCAGCTTTATCCTTGGAAATTGCCGCAGTATTAGATGCTACCGCCAAATACACCTTCATCTCATCCTTGCCTGCAGAAGTAGCTTCTTCTTCTGTTGAAACAAACTCTATATCCTTTTCACCAGAAGCATTTGCGACATAAGAAGTCTCAAAAGTGATCTTCGCAATTCGATCCATCGTAGCCTGACTCTCAAGACCATAATTAAGAGATGCGATCTGACTGGTTGTTCCGGTTGTATCACCTGTCCTCTGTGTAATCTTATAACCCTGAGGGTTAAAGGCTACAACGATAGTTGTGGGTACTGTGACCGTATCTTTGGAATATGCCAGAACATTACCAGCGGCATCCGTTCCCGTAACAGGGGCCGCTAATGCAGGCATAACCTGAGATGCCATCATGATTGCGCTAAGTGCTAATGCTGTGATACTCTTCTTAAACTTCATACTTTTTTCCTCCTTGATATTTTGTATGATTGTGTACTATTTGCTAATTAAGAACCTTGATCCGTACAATGAAGTTGACCGCGCTATACTCCTCCTGACTCTCTTCATCCGTCAAAAGCTTGAACGCAACCTTCGCCCGATACGTTCCCGGTTCCAGTTCTCTGTTGAGTGAGATGTCAGTCCATACAGTCCCCACTTTCAGCACCGGAGAAGAATACAACAATTCATCAGTATCTTCCAGGAAAACATCAAAGTAGATCGGTTTTGTGTTATCAGGATGATTGGAAACATACAAATCCTTATCAGGTTCTGTACCGCCTTTTGTAAATGTCCAGGTCGACGGCATATCGCACTTGAACATCCCTTCAGCCACTTCCTCACGCATCTCATCCATGACATTGCGTGCGTCCTCTTCACTGGCTATGGTCCGGACCGATCCGGCAACCTCTCTGGTGTTTTCATTCTGTGCTGTTGCGTCTGCTCCCGCATCCTTTCCGTTTCTCAGGAGCAGGATGATGACTATCACCAGCAGCAGGATGATGATCACCCCTATGATAGCTATGATCGCGAGCTTCGCTCCGCTTCCGCTATCCTTTTTCTCTTTTTGGTTGTCGTTTGTCTTTCCCATCGCTTTTCGATCTTCGCCTTAATCAGCGTTACCTGTTGCCGCTCCTTTCGGAGCCTATTCATATCCGCAAGCGGATTGAATAACTTTGTTATTTCCGACGTCCCTGTCGGTGCGAAGAATGCTTCCTCCTTTCTTTCCCCTTTTATTACTCCTTTGGTTCTAGTATTCTTACCCGTTGCCGGGATGAGAATCATTTCCGGATCGGCGTTCCGAAACAACTCTTTCGGTACACTCTCATATTTCAATATTATACATCATTTTCGTCCAAATGTCAATGCTTTATTTTATCCTTTTATGATTTGTGTACACATCTTGCGTTATAGAAATTAATTGTGTACCCTTTACTGACCGGCAGTTTATCACTTTTTGAAGTTTCTGCCGCAGTTATTACCTATATCGGCCTTTACCGCCAGATCCTTTATAGGATATCTGATATTTTTCTGCTTTTTTTTCTTAAGCGGATCGAGGCTGCAAAACGATACGGATAAAAGGATCATACACCATTCGTGGTAATAAAAAAAGAGCTTCCCTACGAACGGTCGCTTCCCCTGTCCGAACGGCAAAAAACGGTTCATGCGTAAACGGAAAGCCCCAGAGCCTCCGCCACCTTCTTCTCGTCATAATCCGGTGCAAACGGCTCTGCAGCTTTACAGATCGTACGGATACGGATCACATAAAATGATCACCCAGTGTCATGACAGCCTCCTTCAGATCCTTATCAGCCTTGACCTTCCGTACATAACGATCGATTTCTTCCGTTGCCGCATCTACAACACAGCTTTCCTCACTTGATTGTATATATCTTAGCATATTTTCTATGAACCAGCTACCGCCCTTTTCTGATTTAAAGAGAAAAGCACCTGCTCACGCAAGTGCTTCCTGTCTTTATTCGTAAAAGAATCGGATGGGCGGCGTATCGGCTCAGTTATGTCTCTCGTCCTTCTCTGCCGCCTTCATCAGCTCCAGTTCCCGGTTCAGCCTGGCCACCTCGCGCTTGTATAAGAGATACTGGATGAGCCAGATGATAAAATATCCCGTCACGCAGCTGATCGTCATGATGAAGAACATGGGGGTCCCGAATTCGAGCCAGCCCTCCAGGAAGCCCATCAGATAAAAGCCTCCCATGGTCGGGATGAAATGCAGGAGCGTGACCTTTACGATCCCCCATTCTTCTTTTTCGTAGACCAGCATACTGCTCCATACGATAAAGCCGTAGATCCCGCTGACCAGGAAATGAAACAGGATCTTTCCATGATCCCCGCCCGCCTGAAAGACAGAGGGCTCACTTAAATACAGCATCAATAACGCGACCAGACCGCCGATCACAAAGCCGATCAGCCCCAGCAGGAGGGCTTTCCGTACCGTCTTATTCATTCCGCTCACCTCCCCGCAGACTCGCCCTCAGCTTCTCCTGGATGCTCCGCACATACCTCCTTGCCACCCAGGTCTCCGTTCCGTTCTCAAAGTACAGCCGTATGGTCCCCGAAATGCTCAAGTCAAAGCTCCGGATCTTGCGGAAATTCACGATCTCGAAACGGCTGATCCGTACAAAGCTTTTCTCTTCCAGTGCTGCCTCCAGATCCTGCAGGGTGCTCCTTGTTTCATACTGCTTTGTGTCCGTGCACACATACACCCTGCGGTTTTCCGTATACACACGCAGGATCTCCCACTGATTGAGCATCACGACCCGGCTTCCGTCGGAAACCGCCACCTGCTGCTCTTTCGCCGCACATTCCTCTATGGCACGGATGATATGCTCTACCAGACTGTCATGTTCTTCCGCGCGGATGATGACCTCCGGACTCTTGCAGGCGCGATCAAGCTCCAGCCGGATCTCCACTTTTTTGTCCATTCTATCGGATCGTCCTTTTCCTCAGACTCAGGTTCCCCGCCCCTCTTCCTGCCGGGAAGGGATACGGATCCCGACGCACTCCCTGATCCGGAAGTACAACGTAAAAACGAGCGGTCCGGGACACCAGCGTTTTCACTGACATCCCGGCCTGTCTCTCAATGGTAGTATGCATCAATCCGCTACAATGTGGATAACAACAAACGATCCTGCGGAAAGATGATATGATTATACCGCATCTGCGTGCAAATTACAGGATTTTACGACGAACGGCAGCCTACGGTCGCCGAACGGTAAGATGCCGTCTCGGCGTTACTTCAGAAACAGCCGCAGGAGCATCTCATTGATCCCGCGGTACGGACGGTAGCGCATGGGCAGGTCGATCCAGCACTTCTTGTCCAGGATGCCGCAGGAATGGGAGAAGGTCTCGAAGCCGTATCTTCCGTGGTAGTTGCCCATCCCGCTCTCGCCGAAGCCGCCGAAGGGCAGGCCCGGGGTTGCCAGATGCACCACCACGTCGTTGACGCAGCCGCCGCCGAAACGGCAGCGCCGAAGCAGGTAATTGATGTTGTCCCTGTCCTTGGAAAAGACATAGAGGGCCAGCGGGTGCTCGTTCTCCTCCACAAAGCGGCGCACTTCCTCGATGCGCTCAAAGGTCAGTACCGGCAGGATGGGCCCGAAGATCTCTTCCTGCATCACCGCATCCTTCTTTGTCACATTGTCCATCACCGTGGGCTCGATCTGCAGGCTCTTTTCGTCCCGGCCTCCGCCGAAGACGACCTTGTCCGGATCGATCAGACCCGTCAGACGCTTGAAGTGCTTTTCATTGATGATCTTGCCGTAATCGTGGTCCTTGAGCGGCTCCTTTCCGAACTGCCTTACGATCTCCTTTTTCAGCAGGGCGATGAACTCGTCCTTTACATAGCTCTCCACCAGGATATAGTCCGGAGCCACGCAGGTCTGGCCGCAGTTTAAGAACTTGCCGAAAACGATGCGTCTGGCCGCAAGCTTCAGATCGGCGCTTCCGTCCACGATGCAGGGGCTCTTGCCGCCCAGCTCCAGCGTAACGGGCGTAAGGTGCTCCGCAGCTTTGCGCAGCACTTCCTTTCCCACGGTCTTGCTGCCGGTGAAAAAGATCTTGTCAAACTTCAGGTTCAGAAGCTGGCGGTTCTCCTCACGGCCTCCGGTGATGCAGGCAACATAGTCCTCCGCAAAGGTCTCGCCGATCAGCTTTTCGATCGCCTCCGAGGTAGCCGGCGCATAGGCGCTGGGCTTGAGGATCACGGTATTTCCGGCGGCGATCGCATCCACCAGCGGACTGATCGTCAAAAGGAACGGATAGTTCCAGGGGCTCATGATCAGTACATTACCGTAGGGCTTGCGCATGATCAGGCTGTCGGCATGGAAATTCGTGAGGGGCGTGGGTCTCCACTGCGTGGCCGCATAACGGCGCATGTTCTTTAGCATGTGGCTGATCTCGCTCAGGGCAAGGCCGATCTCGCACATGAAGCTCTCCATGTCGCTTTTTCCGAGGTCGCGCCCCAAGGCATCCAGCAGTTCGTCTTCCTTCTTCCGGATGGCGCGGTAGAGCTTTTTCAGGGCCGTCTCGCGCACGCCCAGGGAAAGGGTGGAACCTTCTTCAAAAAACACCCGCTGTTTCTTCAGGATCTCTTCCGTACGGTTCATGATCTGGTCCCTCCTTCTTCATATACATCATAGTAAAAGCGCTCCAGCGCTTTTGCATCCATCAGCACAGGCACGGGATAGACAGGGTTGCCTTCCTTAGCCGCCATGCGGGCCATCTTGGTGATGTCCTCTTTTTTGATGCCGGGGATCCTGGTGCCGATCCCGATCTTGCGGTTCAGCTCCCATACGGCCCGGATGAAGCTCTGGGCCGCCAGCGCTTCTTCGGTATCCATGTGTGCCACGCCGGCGGCGATCGCCAGTGCCTTCAGCTGCGGATAAATGCTCGTGCCATAAGCCTCCAGGACATAGGGCAGGAGGATCGCCGTGGTCTCGCCGTGCGGCAGGTTGTACTGCCCGCTCAGGGAATGGCTCACCGCATGTGCATAGCCCACATAGGACACGGTAAAGGCGCAGCCGCCCAGATAGGAAGCCCGCAGCATGCCGCGTCTTGCCTTCATGTCGTTTCCGTTCTTCACGGCGCGCTCCAGGTATTTGAACACCAGCCGGACAGCGCGCAGCGCTTCGCGTCTGGTCAGCTTTGTCGTGGAATTCCCGATATAGGCTTCCACGGCATGCGCCAGCGTATCCATTCCGGTTCCCGCGGTGATGCGGGGCGGAAGCGTCCTCGTGGTCTCGGGGTCGAGCACGGCCACATCCGGGATCAGCGGGAAATCCATCAGCGCGTACTTGTGCCCGCTCTCATCATCCAGGATCACGGCTGCCACCGTGGTCTCGCTCCCGGTTCCGGCAGTCGTGGGGATGGCTATGGTATACGGTGTGCGCAGCCATACCCTGAGGATCCCGCCCAGATCCTCGAGCGTGCTGTTCGGCCGTGCGATCAGCGCCCCCACAGCCTTGGCCGTATCCATGGAGGAACCGCCGCCGAAACCGATCAATGCCTTGCAATCCTGCTGCAGGTAAAGCTGCCTGGCCTCCTCCACGGTGCTTACCGTCGGATTGGGCTGCACCTTGTCGTACACGGCTGTCTTGATCCCGTTCTTCTTCAGGATCTCCTCCAGATGCTTTGTGAGGCCCAGCCCGCGGATCGAAGGATCCGTGACCAGCAGCACGCTGCACAGATCCTTTTCCTTCAGAAGCTTCGGGATCTGGTCCACCTGGTTCAGAATGTTCGGATTCCGGTAGGGCAGGATGGGGATCGCCAGCTTGAAGCCGAACTGAAAGACTCTGCAATAAAGCTTTTCCAAAATGTTCATGATGTTATACTCCTTGTCAGACGCCTGCGTTTCTATTTCACTATGCAAGAACGGCAGGAAACCGTTTCCGATCCCCCGCCGTCATGATACTGTTTTATTCTTCAGAATACGGGCTTACTCATCGCCCTCGTCGCTGCCTCCGTCTTCCGTGAGAACCAGGATGGGATCGCTGCTCTCCGCAGTGGTCTCTTCCCCGTCATCCGAGAAGTCGATCTGGTCATCGATGTCATCGTACTCGTCGATGAATTCATCCTCCTCGCTCTTTTCGGGCTTGTCCACATCCAGACGTACCTCACGATAGGTGCGGTAACCGGTTCCGGCAGGGATCAGCTTACCGATGATGACGTTCTCCTTCAGACCGATCAGCTTGTCGGTCTTGCCCTTGATGGCCGCCTCGGTCAGAACCTTGGTGGTCTCCTGGAAGGATGCTGCCGACAGGAAGGAATCCGTTGCCAGAGCAGCCTTCGTGATGCCCAGAATGATGTCGGTCGCCTCGATCGGACGCTTGCCTTCCTCTTCGAGCTTGCGGTTGATGTCCTCGATCTCCAGACGGTCCACAAGGGAGCCCGGAAGCAGATCGGTATCACCCGGATCTTCGATGCGCTGACGCTTGAGCATCTGGCGCACGATGACTTCGATGTGCTTGTCGGCCAGATCCACGCCCTGCATGTTGTACACCTTCTGTACCTCACGGATCAGGTAGGTCTCGACCGCTTCGATCTTTTTGATCGCCAGCAGATCGTGGGGATCCACGCTACCTTCGGTCAGCTCGTCGCCGGCTTCCACAACCTGTCCGTCCACCACCTTGATGCGCGCACCGTAAGGGATGTCATATATCTTGTCCTTGTCATCGCTCTGGATGACGATCTCGCGCTTGTTATTGCTGTCGGTGATGCTCACCTTGCCGCCCACACCTGCAATGATCGCAAGACCCTTGGGCTTTCTTGCCTCAAACAGCTCCTCCACTCGGGGAAGACCCTGTGTGATGTTGCTTCCTGCCACACCACCGGTATGGAAGGTACGCATGGTCAGCTGGGTACCGGGCTCACCGATGGACTGTGCCGCGATGATACCTACCGCTTCACCGACCTGAACGGGCTCCTGCGTAGCCATGTTCGCACCGTAGCACTTTGCGCAGATGCCGACATGGGATTTGCAGGTAAGGATCGTGCGGATCTTGACGGACTCCACGCCGGCCTTCTCGATCTCTTCCGCACGCTTTGCGGTGATCATGTGGTTGGCCTTGACGATCACTTTGCCGTCCTTGTCTGCCACATCCTCGGCCGCATAACGACCGCGGATACGCTTGGACAGATCCTCAACCTTTTCCTTGCCGTCCATCAGCGTCTGCACACGCATGCCGGGAATCTCTTCCAGCTCGGCCGCGCAGTCGCTGTCACGGATGATCAGCTCCTGGCACACATCAACCATTCGACGGGTCAGATAACCGGAGTCGGCGGTACGCAGTGCGGTATCCGACAGACCCTTTCTGGCGCCGTGCGCGGAGATGAAGTACTCCAGAACGTCCAGACCCTCACGGAAATTGGACTTGATCGGCAGCTCGATGGTACGGCCGGTCGTATCAGCCATCAGGCCACGCATGCCGGCCAGCTGCTTGATCTGCTGGTCGGAACCACGGGCTCCGGAGTCTGCCATCATGAAGATGTTGTTGTACTTATCCAGACCTGCCATCATCTCTTTACCGAGAGCCTTGTCGGTCTCTTCCCAAACCTTGATGACGGCTTTGTAACGCTCCTCTTCGGTAGCAAGTCCGCGGCGATAGCTCAGTGCGATGTCGTCCACCTTGCGCTGTGCTTCTTCCAGCATGTCCTTCTTCTTGTCGGGCACCTTCATGTCCGAGATGGATACGGTCATGGCTGCTCTCGTGGAATACTTGTAACCGATAGCCTTTACGTCATCCAGCACCTCGGCCGTCTTGGTAGCGCCGTGCGTGTTGATGACCTTCTCCAGGATCGCCTTGAGCTGCTTCTTGCCGACGAGGAAATCAACCTCGGGCTTGAGCAGATCCTCGTCCGTTTCTCTGGGCACATAACCCAGATCCTGAGGCAGGATCTCGTTGAAGAGGAAACGCCCCAGTGTGGACTTCACTACACCGCTCACGGTCTCGCCCGCGCGGTTCTTCTTCTCCACGCGCACGTTGATCATGGCGTGCAGATCGATATATCCGTTCTCGTAAGCCAGGATGGCTTCGTTCACGCTCTTGAAATACTTGTCCTCACCCTTTACGCCGGGACGGTCCTGGGTCAGGTAATAGATGCCGAGGACCATGTCCTGCGAAGGCACGGCCACGGGTGCACCGTCGGACGGCTTCAGCAGGTTATTGGGCGAAAGCAGAAGGAAACGGCACTCTGCCTGCGCTTCTACCGAAAGAGGCAGATGCACGGCCATCTGGTCACCGTCGAAGTCCGCGTTGAATGCGGTACATACGAGCGGATGAAGCTTGATCGCCTTACCTTCAACCAGGATGGGCTCGAAAGCCTGGATGCCCAGACGATGCAGTGTAGGAGCACGGTTCAGCATGACGGGATGCTCGGTGATGACCTCCTCCAGCACATCCCAGACCTGGTCTTCCTGCTTCTCTACCATCTTCTTGGCAGCCTTGATGTTCTGGCAGATGCCCTTGCCTACCAGCTCCTTCATTACAAAGGGCTTAAACAGCTCGATGGCCATTTCCTTGGGCAGACCGCACTGATAGATCTTCAGCTCGGGTCCCACCACGATAACGGAACGGCCGGAATAGTCCACACGCTTGCCCAGAAGGTTCTGACGGAAACGTCCGCTCTTACCTTTCAGCATGTCGGAAAGACTCTTCAGGGCACGGTTGCCGGGGCCCGTTACCGCACGGCCTCTGCGGCCGTTATCGATCAGCGCGTCCACAGCCTCCTGCAGCATGCGCTTCTCGTTACGAACGATGATGTCGGGTGCTCCCAGCTCCAGGAGCTTCTCCAGACGGTTGTTACGGTTGATGATGCGGCGATACAGGTCGTTCAGATCGGACGTTGCGAAACGTCCGCCGTCCAGCTGTACCATGGGACGCAGATCGGGCGGGATGACCGGGATGTTCTTCATGATCATCCATTCCGGCTTGTTGCCCGACTCGCGGAAGCTCTCGATCACCTCAAGTCTCTTCACGATCTTGGCACGCTTCTGGCCCTTGGTCGCGTCGTTCTCCAGCTCTTCCTTCAGCTCCGCCATGTCGCGGTCGAGGTCGATCGCTGCCAGCAGCTCAAGGATCGCTTCTGCTCCCATTCCCACACGGAAACGGTTCTCGAACTTCTCACGCTGCTCCTGATACTCACGCTCGCTCAGAACCTGCTTTTCCTTCAGATCGGTATCACCGGGATCCAGCACGATGTAAGCTGCGAAATAGAGCACACGCTCCAGATCCTTCGGATTCAGGTCAAGGATCAGAGCCATGCGGCTCGGGATCCCCTTGAAATACCAGATGTGGGACACCGGAGCCGCCAGCTCGATGCGTCCCATGCGCTCACGGCGCACATTGCTCTTCGTTACTTCCACGCCGCACTTGTCGCAGATCACGCCCTTGTAGCGGATCTTGCGGTACTTGCCGCAGTGGCATTCCCAGTCTTTGCTGGGCCCGAAGATCTTCTCGCAGAAAAGACCTTCCTTCTCGGGCTTCAACGTACGGTAATTGATGGTTTCGGGCTTGGTCACCACGCCGACCATCGGATCGTTGTTTCTCGTGGACCACTCCTTGATCTTCTCGGGAGAGGCCAGACCGATCCGGATCGCGTCAAAGCTGATCGGCTGGTAATCGTTATTCTTAAAATCTGCCATTTTCAGGATCTCCTTCCTTCTCTTGTAAACAGTCTTTGGTTGCCGTCTTGCTTCTTACTCGTCGTCTTCCACGCTGTCTACAAATTCTCCGGCGATTTCTTCATCCAGCGCATCGTCAAATCCGTCCTCATCGGACTCATCGGCTTCGATGTCCTCGAGGTCACCCTCTTCGGTCAGGCGCTTGGTACCGTAACCTTCCGCACCCTTGAAATCGTTCCGATGCTCGCCCAGGTCGAACTTGAACTCGCTCTCGTTATAATCCACATTTTCCTTCAGTTCCACTTCCCTGCCGTTCTCATCCAGCACACGCACATCCAGAGCCAGGGACTGCAGTTCCTTGAGCAGCACCTTGAAGGACTCGGGGATGCCGGGCTCCGGAATGTTCTCGCCCTTGACGATGGCTTCGTAAGTCTTCACACGTCCGATCACATCGTCGCTCTTGACGGTCAGGATCTCCTGCAGGGTATAGGATGCACCGTATGCCTCCAGGGCCCACACTTCCATTTCTCCGAAACGCTGTCCGCCGAACTGAGCCTTGCCGCCCAGAGGCTGCTGCGTAACGAGGGAGTACGGTCCGGTGGAACGCGCATGGATCTTGTCGTCCACCAGGTGGTGCAGTTTGAGGTAATGCATGTGTCCGATGGTGACCGGCGAATCAAAGAACTCACCGGTACGGCCGTCGCGCAGACGCACGGTACCGTCGCGGGAGATGGGCACGCCCTTCCACAGTTCACGGTGCGCGCGGTTCTCGCTCAGGTAATCATATACCTCGGGAAGCAGCTCATCCTTGTGCAGGCTCGAGAAGGTCTCGCCCTTCCACTCCTTGCCCGCGTAATCTTCCTTGCGGTCTTCCGCCTTCCAGTTCTTTGCTTCCGCATCGTCGAAAGGCAGGTTCACATAGTCGTTTGCCAGCTCCAGGGTATCCATGATGTCCTGCTCGTCCGCGCCGTCAAAGACCGGGGTGGCAATGTTGAAGCCAAGGGCCTTTGCAGCAAGGGACAGGTGGATCTCCAGGATCTGTCCGATATTCATTCGGGAAGGCACGCCCAGAGGATTCAGCACGATATCCAGGGGACGTCCGTTGGGCAGATAAGGCATGTCCTCAACGGGAAGCACGCGGCTTACCACACCCTTGTTACCGTGACGGCCGGCCATCTTGTCACCCACGCTGATCTTACGCTTCTGGGCAATGTAGATGCGGACCTTCTCGTTCACGCCGGGGCTCAGCTCACTGCCGCACTCCGCACGGCTGAACTTCTTCGCATCCACCACCACGCCGTATTCGCCGTGAGGCACCTTCAGGGAAGTGTCACGCACTTCTCTTGCCTTCTCACCGAAGATCGCACGGAGCAGGCGCTCCTCGGGGGTCAGATCGGTCTCACCCTTCGGGGTGACCTTGCCGACCAGGATATCGCCGCTGCGTACCTCGGCTCCGACACGGATGATGCCGTCGTCGTTCAGATCCTTCAGCGCATCCTCGCCGACGCCGGGGATGTCACGGGTGATCTCCTCGGGCCCGAGCTTGGTGTCACGCGCTTCGGTCTCGTATTCCTCAATATGAACGGATGTGTAAACATCCTCTTTGACCAGACGCTCGCTAAGCAGAACGGCGTCCTCGTAGTTGTAACCTTCCCAGGTCATGAATCCGATCAGCGGGTTCTTGCCCAGTCCCAGCTCACCGTTCGAAGTGGAAGGACCGTCCGCGATCACCTGACCGGCTTCGACATGATCTCCCTTGTCCACGATGGGCTTCTGGTTGTAGCAGTTGGACTGGTTGGAGCGCATGAACTTCTGAAGCACGTACTCCATCTTCTCGCCGTCATCTGCCTTAACCTGGATCAGCTCGGCCGAAACAAAGGTAACGGTACCGGGCTTGGTAGCCACCACGCACAGACCGGAGTCCACGGCAGCCTTGGGCTCCATGCCGGTTCCGATCGCGGGAGCCTCGGTGAAGAGCAGAGGCACGGCCTGACGCTGCATGTTGGATCCCATCAGTGCACGGTTCGCGTCATCGTTCTCCAGGAAGGGGATCAATGCGGTAGCGACCGAGAACACCATCTTCGGGGACACGTCCATGTAATCGAACATGGCCTTGGGATACTCCTGCGTCTCCGTGCGGTAACGGCCGGAAACGGAACGTCTCACGAAATGTCCCTTCTCATCCAGCTTTTCGTTAGCCTGTGCTACATGATAATTATCTTCTTCGTCCGCAGTCATGTAGACAACTTCGTCGGTGACCACCGGATTTGCGGGATCGCTCTTGTCGATCCTGCGGTAAGGTGCCTCGATGAAGCCATACTCATTGATGCGGGCATAGCTTGCCAGCGAGTTGATCAGACCGATGTTGGGACCTTCAGGGGTCTCGATCGGGCACATGCGGCCGTAATGCGTATAGTGTACATCACGGACCTCGAATCCGGCACGGTCACGGGACAGTCCGCCGGGACCCAGAGCCGAGAGACGGCGCTTGTGCGTCAGCTCACTCAGAGGGTTGTTCTGGTCCATGAACTGCGACAGCTGGGAGGATCCGAAGAATTCCTTGATCGCAGCCTGCACGGGCTTGATGTTGATCAGTGCCTGCGGTGAGATCTCCTCGTTCTCGTGGGTATCGTGTGCGGTCATGCGCTCACGCACCACACGCTCCATGCGGGTAAGGCCGATGCGGAACTGGTTCTGCAGCAGCTCACCCACCGCACGGATGCGGCGGTTGCCCAGATGGTCGATATCGTCATGGTTGCCGATGCCGTACTCCAGGGCAATGTTATAGTTAACGGAAGCGATGATATCGCTCTTGGTGATGTGCTTCGGGATCAGCTCGTGGATGTTGGAGCGGATCGCCTCACCGTACTGATCGGGATGGCTGCTGTACTCGCGCAGGATCTTCTTGAGCGCAGGCCAGTAAACCTTCTCGTTCACGCCCAGTGCCCTGGCATCCACATCCAGCCAGCTCTCGATGTCGACCATCAGGTTGGAAAGGACCTTGACATTGCGGGTTTCGGTGCGGATCATGACGCTCTCAACGGCAGCGTTCTGGATCTGATCAGCCAGCTCACGGTCCACCTTGGTCCCTGCAGCGGCGATCACCTCGCCCGTGAAGGGATTCAGGACATCCTCGGCCAGCACGTGACCGCTGATGCGGTTGCGGAACGCAAGCTTCTTATTAAATTTGTAACGGCCTACCTTTGCAAGGTCGTAGCGGCGTGCATCAAAGAAGGTGCTCGCCACATAGTTCTCGGCGCTCTCCACACTGGGGGGCTCGCCGGGACGCACCTTGTCGTAGAGGACTTTCAGGCCGTCCTCGTAGGTCTTGGAAGAGTCCTTGGTAAAGGACATAAGGATCTTGGGTTCGTCACCGAACAGGGACAGGATCTCTTCATCCGTTCCCAGGCCGATGGAACGCAAAAATACGGTGATGGGCACTTTTCTCGTGCGGTCAACACGAACATAGAACACATCGTTGGAATCCGTTTCGTATTCCAGCCATGCGCCTCTGTTCGGGATCACCTGCGCGGAAAACAGCTGCTTGCCCTTATTGTCTCGGGTGATGCCGTAGTAGATACCCGGCGAACGAACCAGCTGGCTGACGATTACACGCTCGGCACCGTTGATCACAAAGGTACCGGTCTCCGTCATCAGCGGGAAATTTCCCATAAAGATCTCGTGCTCGCGGAACTGCTCCTTAGCCTCGTTACGCAGACGTACCTTCACCTGCAGCGGTGCTTCATACGTCAGGTCACGTTCCTTGCATTCGTTGATGCTGTGCTTGATCCCCGACCGATCCAGCTTAAAATCCACAAAATCCAGTTTCAGATTGCCGCCGAAATCGGTGATAGGAGAAATATCATCGAATGCTTCGCGCAGGCCCTCTTCCAGGAACCATTTGTAGGAGTTCTTCTGGACCTCGATCAGATTCGGCATCTGCAGAACTTCTCTCCGTCTGGAGTAGCTCATGCGCATGCCATTGCCGGTGCTCATCGGACGAATTCTGTTTTTTTCCATACTGACACTCACCCCGTTTTAGATTGTTGGTAGTTACAGAAAAGAATGTGCGGTCTAGCGCAGTCAAAAAAGCATAGTATGCCTACTACGCATAACGACACAAATCTCATACTACCACAAGAGAAATTCTAAGTCAAGGATTATTTTCGGAAATTTTCAGAAGTGGCCGGCAAGCCACTGAACAGTAATCTTTTCGGGAAAAGAGAAGCTGCGGTTTCCCGCAGCTTCCCGCCATGGTCTTTGTAGTACCGGGCCCTTTCTTACTTCAGGGTTACGGTAGCGCCAACCTCTTCGAGCTTTGCCTTGATGTCGTTTGCTTCGTCCTTGGAAGCGCCTTCCTTTACCATCTTGGGTGCGCCCTCAACCAGTTCCTTGGACTCCTTCAGGCCCAGGCCGGTGATGGTGCGGATCACCTTGATGACATCCATCTTCTTCTCGCCGAAGCTGGTCAGCTCAACGTCGAACTCGGTCTTCTCTTCCTCAGCTGCTGCGCCGCCTGCTGCAGGACCAGCTGCAACTACAACACCTGCTGCTGCGGATACACCGAACTCTTCCTCACAAGCCTTTACCAGATCGTTCAGCTCCAGTACGGAAAGCTCCTTGATCGCCTCAATGATCTCTTCTTTGCTCAACTTAGCCATTTTTCTTTACCTCCATAAATGATGATTTACTCTGCTGCAGGAGCTTCCGCTGCTGCTTCCTCTGCCGGAGCCGCTGCTGCTGCAGCATCTCCGCCGCCCTTCTCCGCGATCTGCTTGATCACGCGGGCAAAATTGGTGATCGGGCTCTGCATGCTTCCCAGCAGTCTGGAAAGCAGTTCGTCTCTCGACGGAACCTGTGCCACACCCTCCAGTGCCTTTGCGTCATAAAGCTGGCCTTCCACAATACCGGCCTTCAGCTCAAGCTTCGGGGCGGTCTTGGCAAACTTTACGATCTCTCTTGCGGGAGCCGTTGCATCCGTCTTGGAAACCACCAGTGCGCTGGGGCCTTCCAGGTACTGATCGAGCTGCTTGCAATCCGTATCCTTGAATGCGAAATGCATCATGGTGTTCTTGTAAACCTTGTAGGTTATGCCTGCCTCACGGAGCGCCTTGCGGAGCGCCGTATCCTGGGCAACCGTCAGACCTCTGTGGTCTACAAGCAGAACGGACTGCGCATCCTTGATCACTTCCGCGATCTCTTGTACGATCGGCTGCTTCAGTTCTACCTTTGCCATCTTGCTACCTCCTTATAGATTCTTTGGAGATATTTATTTCGGAAAAATAAAAATCCCCGGTTATGCCGGAGAACAGAAAATCAAAGCTATCCACTTCTCACTCCTCGGCAGGTAAGCTGTGCTGTTGCGCCTTGCGGCACCTGCTGTCTTCGGCACGGTTTTCACAAACCTTGAATACATTATCACACCCGCGGATAAATGTCAATCTTTTTTTGTTCGGGGAGACGATTCTCAGGAAAACGGTTTTTTCAGCAATTTTCTCACAGCGTTTTTCCGACTGTGGCGATCAGCTCCCACAATTGCTTCTCGTTTTTGATCGGTTTATCGATCGTCTCAAGAACCATACGCACATTGGCGCTCACTCTCGCAATCTCGGGATTCTGCCGCCAGTCCGGGAAAAACTTCCGGCAGACCTGCTGCATTCCCTGGAAATATGCCAGAGGAAGATTGGCATCCGCAACATGCTCCGCAGCAAAACACAACGTTTCACAGTAGTAGCTCCACAGGAAATACAGGCCGATCACATCCCGGTACTCACGATACAACTCTTCGCGTTCCATACAGTAAGCCAGCAGCTCCAGCTGTACTTGCGGATGATCCGTAAGGCGATGGCCCAGTTTGGATGTGACCGTTGATCCCGACCGGAACCGGTACAGATAGAGTTCTCTGTTCAGGAGCATTACCCGCTTCGCGTTCAGAAAGCAGGGATAAACAAAGAGCGGCTCCTCATAGATCACATGTTCCGCAAAACGCGCCCCGCATTTTCGGATCATTTCCAGACGATAAAACTTGTTGGTACAGCCATAAGTGACCAGGCCGGTACGAAGGAAAGGGAGCCTGTCCTCTTTTCCACAGATCTCGTAAAATGCATCCTCCCGGACAGCCCCGGAGGATTGCTCCGCATTCTCCGTGATAAAAAGGTGATTGAACATGATCACATCGACACTGCGTGCTTCAGCCTGATTATACAGAAGCTCACATGCATCCGGAACAAGCTCATCATCCGCATCCAGAAACTGCAGGTACTTTCCGGATGCATAGGAAATTCCTACATTCCGTGCGCCCCCCTGCCGCATATTCTCTTCCAGCCGGATGATCATCACGGACTCAGGTGCTTCTTTCTCGATCTGCTGAAGGAGCTCCCAGGTTCTCTCCTCATCCGACGAAGCGTCATCCACAAAGATACACTCCAGATCAGCCAGACCTATGGTCTGGGTCCGAAGGGAATCCCAGCTCCGGCGAAGGGTATCCGAACAATTATGACAGGGTATGATAACAGAAATATGCGCCATATCTCCTCCTATTTCACACACCAGTCCGACTTTTCCGTATCGAGGCAAACATAATTCGATATTGAAAGCTTCACCCCGTCGATTTCGCCTTCCATAAAGGCATCTCCCATCTGCTGCGTAGTATACGCTGCGGAAAAATGATCCGATAACTGCGGTCTGAAAGGATCGCAACAGCCTACAACCGTTACATCCGTACACTTCCTTTCGATCAGATCTACGGCAGCGGCCCATTTTTCATAATCTCCAAATATGATCACCTTCATGATCCCACCTCGCTGAGTATCCTTCTGAGCGCATCTTCATATCCGAAGGATCTTTTAACCATTTCTTTTCCCCTCTCCGCGATCCGCTTCCGTTCCTCTTCATGTTCCAGATACCAGGCAATCTTGTCAAGCATCTCCTCCTCACAGGAATACATTGCCATATCCTCATCGTCCGTAAATGTCTCCGCCAGTTCCGGTTGCCAGTTGCTCAGAAGGAACCCGCCGCTTGCCATTACATCCAGCGCCCGGAGAGGAATTCCGCTGTGGATCTGACGAAGCGTGGGATTCAAATTAATCCGGCTGTGATAGAACGCCGATGCCATCTGTGTCTCGTAATCCGCATATCCGGCATAAGTCACCCCCTTTGTTACCAACTGTTCCGTATCCGAATAGAGCGTGATCCCAAAGCGTTCTGCTACAATTGTCACCATGTTTCTGCGTTCCCGGACAGAAAGCTTCTTCTCCAGAACCGTTGCCGCCACAAGATTTCGAGGCAGATCATAAGTTCCCGGAACCCTCAGGTCACAGGCCCGGATCAATGCATCTGTCAAGCTCCCGCTTAGGGCCGCCTGTATGATCGAAGCACCATACAACTCATGTTGCACCGTCATCAGCGCCTCGCAAAATCCGCTTTCATATTCCGACAGCCCATCCCGCTTTTCGAAATAGTCATGCTCATTCTGGTAGGATCTCCCCAGAAAGGAAACATCCGATAGTTTCCTTTTTCCGGCCTTACGGATACTTGCGGCAAATGCCTCCGGATCCGAAGCCAGAGGCTGATGAAAAACATTCGGCCTTCCCAGCGCAGCCAGCCGTTCCGCTTCCTCACGGTCAAAATGAAAAATAAAACTGCCGTCATAAAGAGAAGTTGAAGAATAGAGGGTGTAATGCGGCGAATCAATGATCCACGCCAGATAAGGAATACCTGCCACGTGCGCCACCTCTGCCAGGATCGGGTAATAATTCACCGAAAAAATCGCCTCCGCCCTTTTTCCGTGGATCTGTTTAAAAAGTGCCTCTGCCAGTGCTGCATCCATATCATAATTTCCGCAGCTTTGTGCCAGAACCTGAACCTCCTTAACCAGCTTTCTTAAGTTCTCCAGCACACGAAGCTCATTGCAGTTCCCATCCCTGTAAAAAATGATGCGTTCCAATTTTCCCCCTTCATCCTTGCTGTATTTCCAACAGCATCTCTTTAGCAAAAAAGCCCCCGCGTTTCCGCGGAGGCCCTCCAAAATGCTTCTTAGAACTTTGCGGTATTGATGCGCACGCCCGGTCCCATGGTCGTGGAAAGGGTAACGCTGCGCAGATACTGACCCTTCAGCGTGCTGGGCTTTGCCTTTACGATGGCATCCATCAGCGCGGTGAGGTTCTCGTTCAGCTGCTCCTCGGAAAAGCTTGCCTTTCCGATCGGGCAGTGGATGATGTTGCTCTTGTCGAGACGGTATTCGATCTTACCGGCTTTGATGTCGTTGATGGCCTTGGTAACATCCATCGTGACGGTGCCGGCCTTGGGGTTGGGCATCAGGCCCTTGGGGCCCAGAACCTTACCGAGGCGACCGACCACACCCATCATGTCGGGGGTAGCTACCACTACGTCGAAATCGAGCCAGCCTTCGTTCTGGATCTTGGGGATCAGCTCCTCGCCGCCTACGTGATCGGCTCCGGCAGCCTCTGCCTCGCTCAGCTTTTCGCCCTTTGCAAATACCAGTACACGAACCGTCTTGCCGGTTCCGTTCGGGAGCACGACAGCGCCGCGGATCTGCTGCTCTGCGTGACGTCCGTCACAGCCGGTGCGAATGTGTACTTCTACGGTCTCGTCAAACTTTGCCGTCGCGGTCTTCTTAACTACGGAAACAGCTTCGCTCTGGTCGTAGTAAGTCGCGCGGTCAAACTGCTTTAAAGCTTCATTATACTTCTTACCATGCTTCATCTCATCACCCTCCTTACTCTTCCACGGTAACGCCCATGCTGCGGCAGGTACCTGCGATCATGGACATGGCTGCCTCCAGGGAAGCGGCATTCAGATCCGGCATTTTCAGCTCGGCGATCTCTTTCACCTTTTCCTTGGAAATGGTAGCGACCTTGGTCTTGTTGGGGGTTGCGGAAGCAGACTTCAGGTTGCACGCCTTCTTGATCAGAACGGGTGCAGGCGGAGTCTTGGTCACGAAGCTGAAGCTCCGGTCCGCATAAACGGTGATCACCACAGGGATGATCAGATCGCCTTTGTCGGCGGTCACTGCGTTGAACTGCTTGGTGAATTCAACGATGTTGACGCCGTGCTGACCCAGTGCAGGACCAACGGGCGGTGCCGGCGTTGCTTTACCGGCGGGGATCTGTAACTTGATGTAGCCTTCTACTTTCTTTGCCATTTTGGCATCCTCCTTATATGATAGTGGTTTTGACGCAAGCCCGGGGGCCTGCTCCCACGAAGGGACAAAACTCCAGATCAGTCGATCTTCTTGATCTGGTAGAACGCGATCTCGACCGGAGTCTCGCGGCCGAACATCTCTACCATGATCGTGACTGTCTGCTTGTTCTCATCGATACGTGCCACATTGCCGATGGTTTCCTTCCAGGCACCGTCGACTACCATGATCGTATCGCCGATCGCGAACTCGGTGTGCGCGACCTTTTCCTGATCGATCTTGCCGATCTCGAACTCATCCAGAGGCACCGGCTTGCTTCCGGGGCCAACAAAGCCCGTCACGCCGCGGGTGTTACGCACCACGTACCAGGCGTCGTTATCGTCAGCGTCCATATGGATCAACACATAACCGGGCAGAACTTTCTTCTGCACATTTTTCTTGCCGGTGGAACGGATCTCCGTTACCTCCTGCATCGGAACCTTCACCTCAAGGATCTTGTCCTCCAGATGACGGCTTTCGATCGCCTTTTCAATGTTGAGCTTGACCTTTTTCTCGTAGCCGGAATAGGTATGTACCACATACCAGCCCATGCCGCGGCCGGACTTGTTGTCGCTCTGTCCGATGTCGTAATCCTCTTTCTTGCCCTGAAGCTCATCGTCCGATACCGTGCGTACCGGCTTGAGGATCTCGCCGCTCTCTTCGGGCCCGGCCAGGATCGCCGCAAGCTCACCCGTACGTATTACCTTTGCTCCATTCGTTCCTGCCATAGCTTACCCCTTAGTCAAATCAAGAAGCGTGAGCCAGTTCACGCCGCCCTGGATCGCCGTATCAAGAAGAGCGATCAATATGGACAGAATCGCCGTGATCACAACGACCGCAACCGTCTGCTTGGTCAGATCCAGCTTGTCGGGCCAGGTGATCTTGTTATATTCGGTCTTTACGCCTTTCCAGAAACTGGGCTTTTTGGTCTTCTTACCCTCTGCGTTTGCCATAGCGCTTTCCTCCCGGCTTACTTTGTTTCCTTATGCATGGTATGAGACTTGCAGAATCTGCAATACTTCTTGGTCTCCATACGGTCCGGATGAGTCTTCTTGTCCTTTGTCAGGTTGTAATTACGGCGCTTGCATTCCTCGCAGGCCAATGTGATCCTTGTACGCATTTTTCTTCCTCCGTTCTGTTTCAAACAACATAAAAAAAAGAGTTTGTTGCACTCGCTTGGATAATATAGCATAAGGGCGGAGGGGATGTCAACTCTTTTTTACAGACCGATCCGCTTTACGTCTTCAATGAAGGCACGAAAATCCCTTTTGTTCATTTCCATATAAAGCGCATCCAACATAAGGCGATGGAATTCCGGCAGCCCCGCATAATACGGATTCCGCCGGGGCTGCGGCAGATATTCTTCCGCAAAAGCTCCCAGCAGCCGGTATAGGGAATAGGGTGGCGTTTCAAAGCGCAATGCGATGACTTTCAGGAAGGCCAGCAGACCGCTGTAGATCAGCTCGCACTCGATCTCGTCCCTGTATACCGCATCCAGTCCCCGTCTGTGTACCTCTCTCCAAAGGATAACATTTACCGTCAGCATATCCGTATGATAATCCCCGGATTTTAGGATTGTAGATGCATCATTCACAAAATAATGATACAGCTTTTCTTCAATAAAGTAAACGCGCCTGACATAATAGTTGATCAGGCTCCCCCAGTAGATATCCTCGTATGCAAGCCCTTCCGGGAAACAGATCGAGTTCTCCTTCAGAAACGACTTCCGAATAATCCTCCCCCAGGCCGCAAAGCTGACCAGATTCTCCCGGATCAGCTTCCTGCGCAACGAAACGTTTTCGACCCGGAGCTCATGATCCGCCTTTCCGTTCTTCCGCTCGTTCTCCGTCAGATAACGGAGCTCCCTGGACTTATCCCGAATGTTGTCACCGATCACCATATCATAGGCACTGCCGGCCGCTTTGCCATAGAGTTTCTCCAGAGCCAGAGGCTCCAGCCAGTCATCAGAATCCAGAAAGACGATCCACTCCGCTTCCGCATAACTGAGCCCGATATTCCTCGCTGCCCCCTGCCTTCCGTTGGTCTCGCTCTCGATCAGAAGAAAAGCCTCGGGATACTTCTCCTCCCAGGCCTTAAGCTTCGTTAAGGTATCATCCGTAGAGCAGTCATCCACGCATATGATCTGCAGCTCCTCCATACCAATGCTCTGCTGTGCAACAGACTGCAGGCAGCGGTCGATCCAGGCCGATACATTATAGCAGGGAATGATCACACTGATCTTTTTCTCCGTCATTTCTCAATCCTGTAAAAATCCTTTTCACCGTTCAGCAGCTTTAAGGGATCGTAATACTGCAGGTGGCCGTCCACCGCGCCGTTCACGCTCTTCCAAAAATCCGTTTCCATGTTCTCGATCCAGGCATTGTAATCCTTCAGACAGATCTGGCAGTCCACGCCGAAATCCTCCGGCGTGAAGATCACCTTGCGCTCGTAGGGTATGGCTGCAAAACGCTCCGCGATTTGGCGGTGGATCGAATACATCATCACGAAAAGGCAGTCCCAGTTGATGCGCGCTTTCCGCTTATCCCACAGGGCTTTGGCCTCCGAAAAGCTCTTGTAATGGCTCAGATACAAGGTCAGCCCCCCCAGCTTTCCGAGGGGATAGGGGCGCTTTTTCGCCTCCTCCGACTCCGTATCCTCCGTGAGTGGAAGCGCAAGATAGCCCTGCAGATCCCCCAGAAGCTCCAGGTAATCCTCCTCACTCAGGAAGAGGTTCACGAAGGGGGAGCGGAACTTCAGATGCAGATAATGGCTGGTAATGCCGCCCCAGCAGTTGATCGCGATGATGCTCATCTGCTTCTGGTGCAGGCGCACGTACTGCGCGAAATCAAAGCATATCGATCCGAAGATCTCGATCGGCAGCACGCGGTCCGGGGAAATGCCGATCTTTGCAAAGGTCTGCGCCGCTTCTTCCGCCTGCTTCACCCCCTGCGAAAAGATCATGTAATCGAATCCGCTCATAAGCGCTTCCTCGGTCGTACACAGCCTCCAGCCGTCCAGTGTCTTCGCATAGGGCGCGATGTCTCCGACCGCCACCACCTCGATATTTCCCTTCAGCTCCTCGTATTTGATGGCATTGACGTATTTCTCGTACAGTTTCCCGAGAAGCATGATGATCACCTTATACGGCATCCCCTTTTGCCTCCTTTTTCAGTTCCGCGCATCTGATCGCCAGCGTCTCCGCTTCCAGACAGATGTTGCGCATCAGATTGATCTCCCCCGGCCGCGTGTATTTCAGACGGCGGCATTCCTCCGGAAGCGCAAGCGGCCTGCAGACCACGTTCAGATGTTCCTCGTCATTCGGATCCTCCCGGTAGAGCGTGCACATCGCCTGCATCAGATCCACGGAAGGAAGCCGACCTTCACGCACGGCGTTGTACATGCGCTCCCAGTGATAGGCCAGTCCCTTCCGCCTGTCGGGAAGGCTTAGGATGTTCATCCAGCCCACCACCGCCTTGGATGCCACCTGCTGCGGCGAACGCACCGGATAATGGGCGATCCGCAGATCCGTCAGATGCACTCTCTTTTTTACCGCAGAGCCGTCCGCATAATGGTTGCCGTCTCCGATCCGGAAATCCTCCGTGATGAGCGCTGCGGGGATCAGGACCTTTTTCGTCATCTCCGGTTCATCGTCCAGGCAGAAGCGCATCCTGGCGGGAACACAGAGTTCCTGCGCATCGTCGTCCTCCGTGGGGATGTAGTTTCTCCAGCTGACATAATAGAGCGTATCCTTATCCAGTCCGTTTATGGCTTCCCGGATCGCTTCCGGCGGCAGATCCTCCCTGTTCGTGCAGAGGATCTCGTCATCGTCCAGGGCGATGATAAAATCCGGTGCATACCGGTCGCAGACATAGCGGATGAGCGCCTGCATCTTCTCCTTCTGCAGGTGGCTCTGCTCCGGATCCGGAATCAGCTCGATCGGAAAACCTTCTTCCCGCAGCTTAGCGAGGATCTCTGCCGTCCTGTCCGTGCTCATATTGTCATAGAGGACAAAACGGTCAGCCCAGACCGCGTTGCCGCGGATCGTACTTTCGATCACATCCGCCGCATTCTTTACCACTCCGATGCATACGATCATCCGCATACCTCCGCAAAGTGTTTCTCCGCTAGTTCCAGCAGGGCCCCCGCCATATCATCCGGCTCTTCGAAAAAAAAGCCAGAAACATTTCCGGATCAAAGGCCTGGCGCCTTCCTCCTTCATATAGCTTCTGACTGCAAGCTCCGTTTTCCGCATCCCGGGCGGGATCGCAGGGTTTTCACGCATGTTCATTCGAGATACTCCCGCATGAAGATCTGACGGTATCCGTCATAGCCCCAGAGATTCCGCCTTCCGCCCTCATGGGCAACCCAGGGGATGCGCTGGTGAGGGATCACCACACGCCAGCCCTTCCTGCGGAATTCAAAACACTGCGCCATGTCAAAAAACCACCAGCCGTCGAACAGATCCTCCCGCCAGGGCAGATCCCGGTTCGTTGCGATCAAAAGCCCGTCGACATACTCCGCGTCCGTCAGGCCTTCCGCCACATCGAAGCTGTAAGCCGCGTACTCTTCCTTCCCGGCTTCCCCGCGGTACAGATCCCCGATCATGCGAGAATTCCAGAAGACCCCGTCGGGCGACAGATGCTCCGTTCCCCGCACGCCAACCATGGCGATATTCTCATCCGATGCAAAGATCTTCAGCAGATCCTCCATGAAATTCGGATTCAGGATGAAGGTATCCTGATGGATGTAGATCTTGTATTTCGCATCCGTCGCAGCCATGGCGCTGTTGTAGCCGGCCGCCATGCCGCTGGCCTCGTGGACCGGCATGATCTCGGCTTCGTAGCCTTCCGGGATGCGCAGATAGCTGACATAGAATTCGCATTCATGGTAAAAACGCTCCGAATCCGTGCAGATGATAAAACAGAATTTATGATCGTTCATAGCTGCGCCTCCGTGGCCTTGCGGAGATAATCGGCTTCTTTTCCGCGGCCGAGGCTCCGGTAATATGCCGCAAGAAAAACGGCGATGCTGTCCTTATGCAAAAGCGTCATTTCCTGCAGGAGCTGCTGCAGCACAAAAACGGAAACGCCCTGTTTCTCCAGCTCTTCCATGCAGTCATCGCTGGGAAGACCGCGGAGGATGCGGCAGAACAGGAACCACACTTTCGAATAGATCTCCAGAAAATCCTCGGTATATTCGATGCAGTCGTAGATCGTCTTTTCCACACTGCCCTCTTCCATGCGGTAGATCGCCGCGGTATGGTAAAAACAGGTCAGGTCCTCGTCATAGCTCGCCGTTTTCGCATAGGTCGGCTCTCCGAGAAAGCCCAGGATATCCCTGTAGGCCTCGGGGCTGCGTTCCTGCAGCTTTTCGTTGATCTTGCCTTTATAAACGCATACGCCCGCCGTGACCGAGGGTCTCAGTTCGGCGAGCTCCGCAAAAAACGTATTTGATTCCCTTCGGATCCTTCTGAGTCCGTTGGGGGTAAAAGCTCCGCTTTCGTCGCAATAAGCTTTCCAGTCCTTCTTGGGTTCAAAAAGCATCGTAAAACGCCTCCACAAAACGATTATACAACAAAGGCCGGACCCACACAAGCCCGGCTTTCGACATTTGCTTCCTAAAAAACGTGGTTTTCGGCTTCACATATATCCGTTGAACAGCATGCCGCTGTAAGCGCTCGTTACATAAGGATTTGCGTAATGCGCTTCCTGCGGGTTCTTGTATGCCACGATGCGTTTATCCACATAGTCCATCGGATTCAGCTGCAGCTCATTTGCTTTTCGCAGCGCAAACTTCGTAAAGTCTTTCAGCATTCCCATCTCTTCCTGCGTATCCTCGGTGCGGAGGCTTTCCGAAAGCTTCTCCTCATCCACGGATATGGTCCCGTCTTCCGCCTGACTCAGGCCCATGTGCGCCAGCCCGCCGGTATAATACGCGCTTGTGCTCTTCATCTGGTTGACCAGAAGGCTCGTTCTGGGCTGCTGGTCGAGGTATTCCGATGCTGCCCGCAGGAAGCTGTTATAGGAGCCTGCCAGGGAAACGATGTCGTCCCGCATCGACTCCACGTCCGCCTTGTAAGCGATCATGACCGGATTGCCCGGTGCTGCGCTCTTCAGCTTCAGGTCAAAACCTTCCTTCAGGTGCACATCGTTGTTCGGGGAGGTGAAATAATCACCGTTGACCGAATAGACGGCATCTTCCGCCGGCGTGGTGACCTTGCGGATCCCCAGGTAATCGACGATGCCGGAGGTCTGGCTGGTATTCTCGTCCGAGATCGAAAAATGCGTTCCGCTCCCGTTCCTGCTGCCGACGCCCTTGGAACGGATGACCAGCGCGGAATTGCCGGCGCCGTCTTCCTCCACCTCGGCCGACATGCCGAGCTTGAAGTTGTTGATCAGGCGCGCAAGACGTTTCTGGATATCGCCGTTCCTGTCGCCCTCCGATATCGTAAACTGCAGTTCATAGTTGGAATTCTGGGTGGAAACATCGAAGGAATAGTTTCCGACCGGCAGATCGCGTTCATCCTCCGGCAGGAACTTTCCGTGGTTCTCCTGCGGTGTGGCAAGCTGTTTGACCTCGAGCTCCAGCGCTTCCGGCTGCTCCGCATCCCCGCTCTTTTCGGGATATCCGGTAACCTCGGCCACTCCGGGATCCGAGGAAAATGCCGCCGTGCGGTGGAAGATCCTCTCATCCTCCGTTCCGCCGATCGAAGTGAGTTCTTCCCGGAAACGCAGTGCGCTTTCCTTCATGTGGATCGTATAGCGCTCCAGCTCGGTGGAACGGTCCATCAAAAAGACAGGCTCGTCCTTGCTGAGCTTAACGATCGATCTGTAGATATCCTGGAGGTCCTTCTTTTTATGGGCCGTGGGCGACCCGGAAGATGATCTGGGTACCAGATCCGCCTGATAGAAATTATATACGCTTGTTAATGCCGCGTTATTGATCGTAGCCATCGGTACCCTCCTTTCTTCCCTGATCTCGATGCCGCATCCCTCGCCGCTTCCGTTGCGGCGAACATCCATTTCAAATGCGACAGGGTACACTGAGCCCTTTTATAGTTATGTCAAGTATAGCATAGCTTCAAGGGAAATACAAGAGTATAAATAGAAAAAATACGGCATTTATAAGCGATAATCGGCGATCATCACCGGTTTCGCCGCTTCCCTGAAAAGCAGCACAAGGGGCGAAGGGCTTCCGTAATAGGCGCTGTGCTCCGCTTCCTTCTGACCGGCAGCCGCCATGGGGATCCCGCTTTCTTCCAGGATCACCGCCAGCTCGTCCCGCAGCCCGGGATATGCCTCTTCCCAGCGCTCCCTCTCCTGCGGATAAAAGACGGCCTCTGCCGCAAGCTTTTCCCGGTTTTCCGCAAAAAGGGCAGCCCGCTTCCGAAGCGCCCCGGCAAGTGCCTCCCCGCATTCCGCCGGCTCGTTCAGGCCGATGCACCAGAGGATGTTCTTCCGCTCTTCTTTCCCGTTTTCCGCGCGTTCGCTGTCCGTCCGCTCTTCTTCCTGCGAAAACGCCTCGATCTTTCGTTCCCAAAATGCCGCATGCTCTTCCCCCGACCAGGAGATGAGCTGCTCAATGTAGCGCTTTCTAATGGTTTCATCGGGGACGATCACGCGGTCGGCATGGACCACGGCGGGCGCAAGCGCATAATAACGCAGGCTCAGGACATCGATCGTATCCTCCGCCTCAAAGTCGGCGCCCCGCAGGGGCTGGACATAGACCAGTTCCTCCGTGCATTCGCAAAGCACCCGGGCCTGGTATTCCTCCGGGATCCCCAGACAGCTGTTCTCTCCGTCGTAGGGAAACTGGATGTAGATCCTGTCCGGATGGTTCAGGCGCGGATCGTACTCCTCCCGGCCGCAAAAGGCAAGCCCCTCCGGCAGATTGCGCGCCGGGTCCGTGCATCGCCCGTCGATGAGGCGCCCCAGTGCGTCCTTTTCAAACACGGGCAGCGCGACCACGCGGACATGCGCGGATTCTTTTTCTTTTTCATATAAAGGCGCGAGGCTCTCCCAGGCGCCGCAGCATACAAACAATACCTCCCGTCGGGAAAACAGCTCCCCGTCCAGTCCCTTTTCCAACGCCTCCGCGGCTTCCGAAAGACGTGTCAGCGCCTCCGCAGCGGATATCTGTTCCCCGGCAAGCTCCATGTGGATAGCATAGCAGGCGTCGCAGTAATCCTGAAGGAGCAAAACGATCCCGGCCGCTTCGCTCTCCCCCATTGCCTGTTCGCAGAGCGTACCGAAATCCGCGGCCAGCTGCTGATAGCGCGCCGGAAGCTCCGATGCCTCCGGTTCTTCTCCCGCGCAGACATACGCCAGGAACTCCCGTGCGATCCCCTTTAAGCTGCTCTCCGCATCCGGCTCGCAGCGCTCTGCCATCGCGTCGTCCCAGTAATAGCCCGGGAGCCTGAAATCCGCAATTTTCTGCAGTGCCGCCTTCTGCCCCTCAAAGAAGGGATAGGCATGACCGCTCCAGACCTTTCGCACCGTGAAGTAGTCCCCGTAACGGCCTTTCAGCATCGCGGCATAAGCCGTGGGCACGGGGATCGTGATATCCTCGAACGGAAGGCGGATCGCCTTTTCGTAATAAGCCTTGTCAAAACCTTTCCCGCCCTTGATGATCCAGGGAAAGATCTGCCCGAGCCGCTTCGACTTCTCCGCGGGTACGCGCGCCATCTGTTTTTCCGCCAGGCGGAAGAGTTCGATCGCAAGCTCCCTGGCGGATAGTCCGCTTGCGGGATGAAAGGAATAGCGTTTCCCGATCTGCTCCAGTTCGCACCTTCGCACTTCGGGGGAAAGCCCTCCCCCGGCGATCTCCTCCGCCACGCTGATCAGGCGCAGCACTTCCTCGCAGCGCTTCTTTTCCTCTTCCGGATCGTCATAAAGATGATCCAGGATAAAGATGTCCACGCTCGCAATGTAGGGAAAAGCATGATAACGGTTCAGATGTTCTTCGCTGAAATTGATGCGTTCCGTGTTGGCAACGCGGGTGATGAAATGCCAGTGATCCTCCTGCGAGGCATAATCCATGAGCATGAAGCCCTCAGGCAGCTCTTTTGCGGCAAGGCTGCGGAAGCGTTCGTAATCCTCGCGCTTCATGCAGAGGTCCAGGTCATCGTCCCAGGGAACAAAGCCCCCGTGGCGCACGGTTCCCAGCAGGCTGCCCCAGTCCGCGAAATACAGGATGCCGTGTTTTCGGCACAGGGCATCCACCGCCGCCAGCACATCCAGCTCGGCCGTCCAGGCCTGTTTGATCTGCGTCGGGATAAAAAAGCCGTTTCGGATCTCATCCATAAAGTACTCAGTCTGATGCATCTCTCCGGCCTCCCGTCAACCCCTCCAGTCTTCCGCCGAAGCCACCTGCGGCCCGGCCGGCTGCCAGGGAAAGCTTCGCTGTCCGGGCGTGCAGAAGCGGCAGCTCTTCATCGGGCTCTGCAGCCTGCGCTTGAGCTCCTCTCCGCTCAGCCCTTCCTCATAAAGATCGATGATGTCCTCACCAAGCTCCGGCATCTCTTTCCCGAAGCTTTCGCAAAAGATCGGAAGCAGCTGCGGCATGGCGCAGGTCGAGATGACGCCCGCTCCCAGAAAAGCACAGTGTCTCGCCGGGCAGGACGGATAGACCGCAGCCGGATCCTGCTTCCCGTCGGGATCCATCTTGGCGTAAAACTCCGTCACTTCCGGTGTCACATACAGGCTCACACCCTTGGCCCTGCAGATACTGTCCATCCGGCCGATCGCGGCTTTCGTGGGCGGATACATGCTCACGTCAAAGCCTGCCTCACAGGCTGCCATCGTATCGAGCAGGTCTTCCATGTCCTCTCTGAGCAGCAGTCCGTTGCTCACCACGCGAATGTCGGCATCCGGGAACGCGCTCCTCGCGGCCGCCACGAAATGCGGCAGCTCTGGGTTCAAAAGCGGTTCGCCTCCCAGAAGTCTGATCTTGTAAATTCCCCAGAACAGCTCCTGCAGGCGCAGCATGTCGCGCCCGAACTGCTCCAGGTCCCCGAAGACCTCCCGGGTCAGGATATTGGAAAAATGGGTGCAGCCCTTGCACTTTAAGTTGCAATGCCCCGAAATGTGATATTCGAGATATTCCAGTCTGGGCAGGGTCGGATCGATGCCGATAAAACTGTCATCCGAGATCTCATAACCCTCCAGGGCATAGTAATACGGAAGATAGCAGACCACGCTCGCACCTGCGGCCGCGATGCGTCGCAGCGCATACGACATCCAGGCATTTTCCGCTGCCAGTATCACGGCATCCGCAGCGGCGATCTCTTCCGCGCCGGCCTCTTGCGCTTCCGGCAGCTTCTCGGACAGCACCACGCCGTCCACGACATCCTCCAGCGAAAAGACCGCTTCCGCCCCATAAGCCTCGCAAAGATACGCATATGCTTTTTTCAGAAGCGGGCCGCTTCCGTACAGAACATAGCTCATAAGCTCACAAGCCTTCCCTTGTATTCCGCCGCCAGCTGCAGGCAGGCATCCCTGCATTCCGGATGTTCCCCCGCAAGCTTCTCGTAACAGTGCGCCAGCATTTCGAGAGGGATCCTCTCCCCGTGGTCCGCCGAAAGGATCGCTTCCGTCTCCTCCAGGGCGTTGATATACCAGACGCTTGCTTCCTCAAAGTCGCCTGCTTCAAAATAATGACGCCCCAATTCGCAGCAGATCTCGGCACAGGGGTGCATTATAACATTCTTCAGGCACCATTTGAAGAACGAATCGTGGTCTTTCGTCAATCCGGCGTGTCTGGCCAGGATGCAATAGGCCTCCATGCGGGCATCCTCCGAAGCATCCGGCTGCGCGAGCAGCATCTCGAAATAGGGCGCCGCTTCCGCCAGATCCTTTTCTCCGCCCGAGAGCATCAGCTCCGTCGCATACATGTGCATCAGCTTCGCCGAAAGCTTCTTTCCGGCCGCGAGCTGTTTTTGAAAGATTGAAAAATCACGCCCCGCATGGCTGCTCTCCGGAAGATGCAGGATCTCGATGTCGCTGTCAAACACAAGCGGATCCAGACGCACGGATTCGTGCACCGGATCGATCCATGTGAAGCTGCGCAGGCGTTTGTAGAGCTTCGGGCGCAGATCCTTCTCGAAATTGTCCGTTGTGCGGAACTCGTGGCGGTTCACATACCACATCTGTACCATCTCCACTTCCGGAAGCATTGCTTCCTTCAGGGAACGGAAACGCTCCGTGTTTTCCGCATCGATCATCTCGTCCGCATCCGCGGAATAGATGTAATCACAGCTGCACTTCGAAAAGGCGAAATTGCGCGCCTCCGAAAAATCCCCGGTCCAGGCGAAGTCGAAGAGCTTGTCCGTGTATTCCTCCGCGATCGCTTTCGTCGCATCCGTCGATCCGGTATCCACGATCACGATCTCGTCCGCAAGCGGCCGGAAAGAATCCAGGCAGCGCCGAAGCACTGCCTCCTCATTTTTTACGATCATGCATAAGCTGAGCGTGATCATTTTGCCTCATCCTCCACAATGGCCAGCAGTTCTCCCAGCTCCCTGCTCCGGGCATACAGTTCTTCCGCCCCGGCTTCCTTCTCCCGCTGCAGCCGCTCGAGCACCGAAAGCATCTTCGGCAGTTCCCCCAGCACATCGGCATCCGCAAAAGTCAGGTCCGGCCTTTTTGCGAGCGTGTCGTGATACAGCCCTATCCCTTCCGCAAACGCGCCTTCTCTTACCAGCTGTCTGAGCTTTTCCTTGAGCTCGGTTGTCTCGGCCTTTTCCGAAGCCAGTGCCGTCTTGCAGTCATAGATGCGCAGCCCTCTGCTGCGCGCGTACAGGCCGGGCATGCCTTCCGAAACGATGCCGAAGAACTTCCGGTGGAAATCGTCATAGACGCTCAGATCGATGTTTTCCCCGGCTTCTGCCAGGATGTCAAACAGCCAGGCGCAGTACTCGTCAAACAGTTCCTTTCGCATGACCATCAGGTTCCCGTAGGTTCCCTTTTCTTCCGAAAGAAGCTGCCGGCTTGCCTGATAATCCTCCGGATAAAGGCTGTGCATCGTCTCGAAAACGGTATCGATGTCCTTGCGGAAAATGGACGCCCTCTGCAGTTCCTCTCTCGACTGTTCGTTCTCCACAAAGGACGCTATGATGTCATGATCCTTAAGGAGCTCTTCGAACTCCCCGGGCTTCATGATGTAATGATCGTTGTTGATGAAATATCTCCGATAATGGCAGATGCCGATGATATCGGCAGCATGATAATTCTTCCAGAGCCAGTATATGCCTGTCAGCTCCGCATAATAGGGATTCAGATCCGAGATGTGATCCCCGACATCGTCCCGCAGATAGCCCAGATCCTCGTGAAGAGCCGCACCGACCTGCATCGGGTAATAACCCAGTATCTTCGGGTAGTCAAATGCGCGGTGCGTCATCACAAAGATTTCGGTCTTCAAGCTGTATTCCTTTTCCTTTCCCGCAGGATCCCTTCCATGATGCCCATGAAGATGAACACGACGGGAGTGCAGATGCACTGCTGATAGCAGAAGATGTTATGTCCCATGTAGGCGATCGTTCCGGCGATGAGCGCTGCGAGGACCGGCTCTTCCTTCACGTATGCGGCCGCGCCCCTCATGGCACAGACAAAGATCGCGACATAGGATGCCAGCCCCAGGATGCCCTCGGTGACCAGCATGTTCAGCCATTCATTATGTGCGCAGGCCAGTTGCAGGCCGTTCCAGTAGTCGGCAACTTCCTGCTTGTAATAACGGTCCATGGCCGTGGCGAAGCAGTCCGGCCCCACGCCGACCAGGAGGTCTTTGAAATTCGCATGGGAAAAGGCAGCCACAGCAGCACGCCAGTTAAAGCCACGGTGATTTCCCCAGGTCACATCAAAATTCAAAAACGAGATGTCATAAAGCGAAGCCATCGAAGCCGGCAGTTTCCGGGTCGTCACCAGGATCACCAGCATCATGACGCCCCAGATCACGAGCACGGCAGCCGTCACCGTGATCCCCCAGATGATCTTGCGGTATTTCGAGATGTCGAAGCCTTCCTTGCCGTCCTTCTTTTTGCTGCAGAGCACCCAGAAGAGCGCATACAGGATCATCACAAGGATCATGAGCAGAAGCATCCAGCCGGAAGATGTCACGAATTTACTGATCTTTTCCTCGCCCGTGATATAGGTGCGCTGCCTCTCGGGGAAGAGCTTCTGCATCCAGCCGATCACACGGCAGGAAAACAGTCCGATGACTGCCATCTCCAGAAAGCGCTTCATCTTCTCGTTTCCGTCCAGGGAATAACGGAAGAATACCATCATGATCAGTACGATAGCGACATAAGCACTGTCGCTGTTCGTCGTGCAGATCATGCCGAAGCCCAGCGCCACAAAGAGACCGGACAGGATCCGCAGCCAGCGCTTGTCCGTCGTCCAGTAATAGTACATGCCGAAGGGCACGATCAGGACCGCGTAGGAAGAATACCAGGAGGTCTGTCCCAGCGTGGACAGGAACTTTTCGATATCCTCCGGTCCCACGCCGTCGTACATGCCAAGGGGATTAAAGCCGAAACGCTGCAGCACGCCGATCTGATAGCAGATGGTCGCCGTTACGACCATGGCCGCGATCGTCACATTGCTCCGCTTCCAGAAGCGGGACACGTAAAAATACGAGAGAACAAAGAAGAGCTGGCTCATGAACCCCATGTTCCATCCCTTATAGCCCCACAGCGCCATGCCCTTGTCCGAAGACAGCAGGAACGAAAGCAGGGTGATCGCAAAATAACCCGCTACCAGCCAGTCCGTAAGCGAAAAGCCTTTGACCTCGGCTGCGGGGTTGATCCTGTCGCGGAAGGCCCAAAGCCAGAAGATCCAGAGCAGCGTCATCAGGCCCAGGCCGACGATGCCGGACCACTTGAAGATCGCGTACTTGGAATCCCCCATGTCAAAGTACTTGTTATGGTAGAGCAACGGATAAAGGACGAGCATGAAGAAGACGTAGACCAGCATGAGGCCGCTCACGAAATAATCCGCCAGGCTCTGCTCCGTTGTCATGGATGATGATTTTTTTCTGCTGCTGTATTTGTTGGTATTTTTCGCACTCATAATTAAGTATTATATCACTCCTTCCGTTCTAATTCCATCACTATTATTTTTTCCCCGCTCCGGGCCGTAGTACACTCCGTTTTCTCCGCGCGCTCCAGGAGGGATAAACCATTTGACAGAACACTTTAAATATCTTACATTTATTGAAGCCCGCATGCAAGGAGAAATTATGAACAATATCAACGATCTTCTGGATAAAGTCCTTTCCTCGTTAAATGAGGATGATTATGACTCTGTCGTCCTCAGCCTCCAGCGTTTTTTGGAGGAATGCCCCGATCAGATCGATCTGCGGGCCAAAAATGAGTTTCTTCTGGTTAAGAAGATCCTGGAGCTCAAATCCTCACTCTCGGAATGGGATCAGTTCCGGCTATTAAAAAATGTATATGACTATTGCAAGCTGCAATATGACAAAGATGAGTTGATCCGTAACAGCCCCTCTGATGCCACCCTACTTTCGAGAAGGAACACAATCTGGTGGTGCTGGCTGCAGGGACTCGATGCTGCTCCGGAGATTGTGCGTGCCTGTTATCGGTCACTAAGCCGACTCGGGCGTGAAATCTGCGTCATCACCAAAGACAACCTGAAGGATTACGTAGAACTCCCCTCCCCTATCATGGATAAGTGGAGAGACGGTCGTATCAGCAATACCCACTTCTCTGATCTGCTGCGTTTGGAACTTCTGTGCTCTCACGGCGGGACCTGGGTTGATGCCACTGTCTTCTGTTCCGGAACGGAGGTGATCTCTCCTCTCCTAGATGATGCTTCTCTCTTTTGCTTTCGAAGCGTGATGCGAAACGGAGTCAGCGAATATACGGGCTATGACAGCTGGTTTCTGCACAGCACAAAGCGCAGCGGCATTCTCTCCGACACCCGGGATATGTTATATGCCTACTGGAAAGAGGAAGAGGAGCTGATGCACTATTTTCTTTTCCATCTCTTCTTTACTCTGGCCACCTGGCGGCACCCGGATGAATGCGCTTCCATCCCCATCTTCAGTACCGAACCCTGCCACGTGATGCAGATGGAACTGCAGCGCCCCTGTAGCGAAAAACGTTGGGCCCAGCTGAACAGGATGAGTGACATCCATAAGCTGACCTACAAATACGATGACAAGATTCCAATGCGAGGTACAACGCTTGAACGCGTCCTAAACGATTGTACTATAGTCTGATATCCGTTTCGGCATACAGCATATAGTCCGGCCGGTGCCGGAACCATCTTTTCGGCACAACGGTGATGCCGTCCCTTCTCTCCCTTAGAAAACTCCCCCACCAGCTGAATGTACTATTTGCGATGATACTGTGATGAGCCATGGTCATCAGATACAGATCCTGGTATGCGGCATTTCCTTCCACCGCACAAATATCCCCACAGCTGTTTCCGATCATCCGCACAGCTCCTGCCGGATCATCCGAAAACAGATACACCGTTGGTTTTTTCCCGATACGATCCGCAATGGTATTCAGTGCATTTACATAATATCCCGCCTCCAGCTGTACATACTTTTCCCGATTATCCGGATTCAGATAATCTGTCCTTCTTATATGAACCGATACGGAATGCTCATCCTTCAGCATCTCCTCTGCCAGTGTTTGAAGCTCCGGCGTGATGTATTCATTCCGAAGCCGGAAATCCCTCCTCAATAACTCCTCACTTCGGCAGACCAGTTCTCGATCCTGCCAGTCGCCGATAAAGATCACATCATCAAGAAAGATTCCCTGCATCAGCTCCCCCTCAGTCACAATATGCCCCGGCACCGGCATAGGTTCCTCCGGAGTACGGTATTCACAGTGAAATCGATCCAGCAACGGTTCACGGATAGAATCGCCCCCCTGCTGCTGGATGTATTGATAGAAGCCGAATTCCAGAACAACATCCGTTTTGCCGATGCTTTCCAGGAATTTCGAAAAAGCATACTGAAACATCTGGTTTCCCAGCCCCCCATGATCCTTACGTAAACCATATTCTCAATCCACATCCGCTTCGACCGCCTGAAGAATTACGGAAAGCTTATCTCTGAAATTATGATAGCGCTTCACCTTCTCGTACCCGTTCATCGCGATCCGCCGCCTTTCTTCCTCATGTTCTAGATAGTAAGCCGCCTTTTCCACGGCATCGTCCAGGCTCTCATAATACACGAAATCTTCCCCGGGCACAAATTCCGCCTCCAGGTCCGGCTGGTAATTGCTCAGCAGGAAGCCGCCGCAGCCCATGATGTCCATCGCGCGAAGCGGGATCCCGCTCCAGATGCTCTTGAGCGTGATGTTTAAGTTGATCCGCGCGCATTTCATGGCCAGAGGGGCCTCTTTGTAATAATCCACGCTGCCGCGGTTTATCACCTTTTCCAGATAGGGCGTGGGTTCCGGCGTATACAGCACGGTCTCGTACTTTCGGGAGAGCGCATCCAGTACATGCTCCCGCTCCCTGATCGTCACCTGCATGGCCAGGTAGTAATTCGCATAGGTCCAGGCTGCCGTCTCGTAGCTGTCCCCGTGGCCTTCGGAAAGCGGCACGACCTTCAGCACGCGCTCCATGATCTCTTCCGTCAAAGAAGGCGTCAGCACATCCACGCCGTACAGCTGTTCCTGCACCGAAAGCAGCCCTTCCAGGTAGCCTGCGGTATATTCGTCAAACTTCTCGTATTTCCGGAAGATGCGGAAGCGCTCCTCCCGGTACATCGAACCGATCATCACAATGTCGGCACGGTATTTTTTTCTCTGTTCCGCTGTGGGCACCATGCGGTCATAATCCTCGACATTGGCCGCCAGGGGCAGGTAATAGGCGTGTTCCACGCCCTCCGCGCGCATGCGCCGCACTTCCCCGGAATCAAAGTGGAAAATATGGTTCTCCGGAAAAAAGACCGTCATCGAATAGAGCAGCACCGCCGGGGAATCATATACCCAGGACAGATACTTTGTCCGGCAGGCATGGGCCGCCGTGGCGATCACCGGATAATAGTTGAAGGAAAAGACCGCGTCCGCCCTGCTTGCCAGGATGCGCTCCGCGATCTTCACGCCCAGCGCCTCTCCGTTGCGTATGTCCGCGGAATTCGCCGGAAACGCGAAGACCTCGGTATCGATCCCCATTTTCGGAAGAAGGCGCTTGATCGTCTCACTTCCGAAGCCCGGCCAGTCCATGATCAATATCTTCATCAGGGCTTTTCCTCCTTTTCCACCCGACCATTCTACCACAAAGCTTTGAAATATGATAGAATGGGAATATATTTTCCACGAACGGAGGGAACGGCATGAATAACTTTGACATTTATATCATCATCACCGCAGCGGATTTCGTGCGTCTGAAACGGCTTTATCCCAGACTGCTGACCGCCTTTCCTTCCGGCGACCTGGTCTTTGTGGGTTCCGAAGACGTGGGGCGCTGTGTGCGCGACGCGGCCCTCGGCGAAAAGGTGCGCTTCCTTCCCGAAGACGAGCTCCTTCCCTTCAACGATGTGTGGGCAGTCATGAACGACCATCTGCGAGAGCTTCTGGGCGGCGAAGATGCCCCCCGCCGGAGCGTGGGCTGGTATTACCAGCAGTTCCTGAAATACCGCCTGGCCGATTTTTCCGGAAACGAATACTACATGGTCTGGGACGGGGATACGATCCCCTGCCGGGTCGTGAACATGTTCTCCGAAGACGGCCATCCCTATCTGGACTGCAAGAACGAATACCACGAAGAGTATTTCGTCACGATGAAAAAGCTTGTTCCCGGGCTGCAGAAATTCATCCGCAGCTCCTTCATCTCCGAGCACATGCTCTTTCACTGCGACAGCGTGCGCAAACTGACCGCGCGGATCGAAGCCAATCCCGAGCTCAAAGGCACTTCCTTCTGGGAGCGGATCCTGCTCGCCATCGAACCGGAGCGCATCCACAAAAGCGCCTTCAGTGAATTCGAGACCTACGGTTGCTTCATGGCCCTGACTTCACCTTCCCACTACCGCCTGCGCGAATGGCATTCCTTCCGCATCGGCGGCACGGTCTTCGATCCCAATACGATCTGCGACCGGGATTTTGACTGGCTCGGAAAAGATTTTGATGCGATCTCCTTCGAGAAGAATCACTCGATACAGGAAGGAAACGGCGGCCTCTTCGACAACCCCGAGTACCAGAGCAAGCTTTCGGCCCGCCAGATGCTGCAGATCGCGCAGGAAGTCTCGACCGGCGGATACATCGAAAGCTGGGGTCCGAACGGAAAACTACACGATCCGTTGGATTGATCCAAAAGTCAGGCAGCGTCCGGCATGCTGGCCCGGGCTGCCAATCCCTCACATAAAACAAAAAAAGCAAGTAAAAGGCCACCCTTTCGAGTGGCCTTTTGGTAGTTAGCAATGAATGGTGCGTTATTATCCAAGGATGGACAGAACGCTCTGGTTCGACTGGTTCGCCTGTGCCAACATGGAGGTACCTGCCTGAGCGAGGATCTGGTTGTTGGAATAAGCAACCATCTCGGTAGCCATATCGGTATCACGGATCTGGCTCTCAGCTGCGGTGGTGTTCTCAACGATGTTGTCGAGGTTCTTGATCGTGTGCTCCAGTCTGTTCTGGATAGCACCCAGATCAGCTCTCTGGGAGCTAACGCTGGCAAGAGCAGTCTTGATGCTGGCGAGAGCCGTCTGTGCGTTGGCATTGGTCGGTCCGGAGATCGAAACATCATCCACACTCAGTCCGGAAGCACTCATAGCATTGATGCTGATGCCGATGAACTGGCCAGCCTCTGCACCAACCTGCAGGTTCTTACTCGTGAAGGAACCGGTCAGCAGGTTCTGCTCGTTGAAGGTGGTGGTGCTTGCAACACGGCTGATTTCACTCTTCAGCTGCTGTACTTCCTGATCCAGATAGCCTCTGTCGGCCGTGGTCATGGTGTCGTTGGACGCCTGGTTAGCCAGAACGTTCATACGCTGCAGCATGTCGTGCACTTCTCCAAGGGCACCTTCTGCCGTCTGCACGCAGGAGATACCATCCTGTGCGTTGCGGCTTGCCTGTGTTAAGCCTTTAACCTGGCGACGCATCTTCTCGCTGATCGCAAGACCTGCTGCGTCATCTGCTGCGCGGTTTACGCGATAACCGGAAGAAAGCTTCTCGGTGCTCTTTGCCTGCGCGCTAGTCGTCAGACCTAACATTCTGTTGCTGTTCATTGCTGTGAGATTGTGCTGTACTACCATAATATTTTCCTCCTTGAAATTGTTGATGCGACATCCTTGCCGCTATTATTGGTTGTGCCGGGGAACTCACCCCGCTTGTATTATATATATCGGAGAAGATCCCCGATACTTAATACCAATCTTGCATTTTTTTCAAAAAACTTTTTTTCCGTTTCTAAGCAAATATTAACATAAAAAGCTTGAAAAATCAATCCGTTTTTATAAGATTCTTACTATTTTTTCTTGTCCATCAGCTGAGGATCGACGGTATTGATCTGGTTCATGTTGTTATAATAGGTAGTGACCGCCCTGGCATTGGCCCGGCCTTCGCGGATCTGCTGCCTGGTCTTTCCCGCACGGGAGGTGACCAGGTCTTTGTTCCTCTGTTCCGCTGCCATGAGGCTCGTGCTCTGCTCCGTCACCTTGCGGATCTGGCGCTGCAGCGTCCCGATCTCTTCCTTGAATTCGGCCCTGCGCCCGTCCAGTTCATCGCGGATCCGGTCAAACACCTTCTGGAAGCCGTCATCGAGGCGGTCCAGCTCTTCGATCAGTTCTGCCTTTTCATCGATCAGCCGGTCAAAGGAATCCCAGTCCATGGACTCTTCCTTCAGGATCCCGGTCTGTGCCTCCGTCTTTTCGAGGAGCTTGTTCAGGCACTCCTCTTTCGCGTTCATCGATTGTATCAATACTTTCAGATATTGCTCCATAAATCCCTCTGGATCAGCCCTTCTTGTTGGCCAGGCGCATCACTTCTTTCCAGGTATCCCGCATGGAGCGCAGATGCGTTGCCACTTCTTCCAGGATGGCCTTGTCCTTGCTCATGTTTGCCTCGACCAGGCGCTGCGCAAGATAGCTGTAAACATTTTCAAAGTGCTGCGCCACATCATACTTGAAATCCAGGGTCCTTCGAAATTCGTCGATGATGCGCTGTACCTTGAGGATGTTGAAATGCGCTTTCTCCACATTGTGATCCTCGATCGCCATGATCGCGATGTTGCAGAATTTGATCGCGCCTTCGTAAAGCATCAGCGTGAGCTCGGCCGGCGTGGCCGTCATGATCTTGTTCATGGTATACTGATCATAAGGATTGTTCGCCATTTTCTCTCTCCTGTTTTCATATATTCCGGCAGGGCGGAACTATCGCTCCGTCCTGCCGGTAGATGATCCCTATTTAAGCCGGCTCCCTGCGGCCGGTCAGCTGAAGAAGCCGCCTACCGCCGTCTGGTTCTTTTGCAGCTTCGCCAGTTTGGTTTCCATCGAAGCAAAACGGGAATACCACTTGTCCTCGATCTCGGTCACCTTGTCTTCCAGCTCGGCGATCTTCTCGTCCCAGTCCGTGCCTTCCTGTTTCAAGCGCTTATCTTCATATACTTTATAGATGCTGCTCATGGAGCTGGTAGCCATCTTCTTGTTCACGGCATCGTACAGATTGGCCGAAAGCTTTGCGAAGAAGCTGCTCACCATCTCGGGATCCTTCGCGATCGCCGCTTTCAGCCTGTCTTCCTTGGCAGCTCCCACTTCGTCATCCGGATCACCGTCGATATGCAGGGCATAGCGCTGGTTGGCCTCCGCTTCAAAATAGTTCTGGGTGGAGATACCGAAATCCGTCAGGCGCACGGTCTTGCCGTTGATCTCGATCCCGGTGGTCATGACATCGGTCATCGCCGTCATGACATCGTTCAGCGTAGAATCCTTGCGGAGGATTGAGCTCTTGATCTTGTCCTCCCAGGCTTCCACTTCCTTGTCGGTCATGGCCTCTTTCTGCTCGTCCGTAAGAGGGCTGTAATCCTTGGCCGAATCCGCATTGTAGAGCTTGCTCATCTCGTTGACGAGAGCGTTGTACTCCTTGAGCATGTTCTTCACCACATCGTATACCCCGTCATAATCGACCGTGGTATCGACGGTAATGGACTTGTTCTTGTCCGCCGGCTCATGATTGATCGTATAGGTAGCTCCGTTGATCGAGAAGCTGTTGTTGGCCGATTCAAATTCCGCACCGTTCAGGATCAACTTCGCGTTCGAAGCATCAAGCTTGGTCGCCTTGCCGATGTCGGAAGCGCTGATTGCCTCCTCGGGAGCATGTGCGGCATTGTAGCTGCTGACATAGCTCTGTGCCTGCTTGCCGGTCATCAGGCCCAGCTTCGCAAGTGCGCCGTCTCCGGCAAGATCACCACCGGCAACGAACTGGAAATCGTTCTTTTTTCCGGTATCCTTGCTGCTGATGAACAGGCGTTGGTTGGCCGTGTCAAAATTCGCATTCACGCCGGCTTTTTTCAGCTCATCCGTCAGCTGGTCCATGGTCTTTACGACCTTGACGCTGCTGTCGCTGCTGCTGCCGCCGATCTGGATCGTCTGTTCCTCGCCGTCTCCGACTTTGAACTTCAGCTGCGCTCCCTCCTCGATCCCGAGGGCCGAGGTCAGTTCGCTGCTGCCCTTCAGAGCGCCGCTGCCCTTGATCTCCGCACCGGTCAGATAGCCGCTCTTTGCCACGCTCTCGATCTTTGCGGTCTGCGATCCCTTGACACTGTTGCCGGTAACCGTCAGCGCATCGTCCGTGGTCGTGGTCTTGGTCTTTTTATAAACCCCGGACATGCGGTTCGTCGAAAGGGTCTTATTATAGAAAGAATAGATCTTGCTGTTCAGATCCTTCCAGGCATCCTGCGTCCAGGTATTGAGCTGTTTCTTGCCCTTTGCCGTGTCAACGTTCTTTTTTGCTTTGGAAGAGTACATGCTGATGATGCTCTCGGTATCCATTCCGGAGATCATCCCTGTAACTCTGAGAAGATTATTTCCCATGGCGTTTCCCTCCTGTCAATATCCGTTTGACAAACTCAACGCTTCTCATCAACCAGAAGTCCGGCATATTCCCAGACCTTGGCGATCATGTCCAGCGTCTTCTCGGGGGGCAGCTCCTTGATCACTTCCTTGGTCTGCTTGTCCACAAGCTTCACCGTGATGCGGTTGGTCTTTTCGTGGATCCCGAATTCCGACTGGATGTTGGTTTCCTTCTTTGCCAGCTCTTTAAGAGCTTCCTTGATGGCATCATTGTTCATGGGGGGCTGCTGGGCCTGCTGCTGCTTGCCGTTTTCCCCCTTCTGTCCGTCACCCTCGGTCTGTGTTTTCGCCAATGAGATCGTCTCGGCATCGACCTGCGGTGCATTCGCCTCCACAGGCTGGCCTTCCCTGGACTCCGTCGTGCCGCTCTGTGCCTCTGCCGGACGCACCGTCTGCTGGACGGTGTACGACATCGCGCTTCCTAATGGTTCGATTGCCATAATGATCACCTCCATGTGATTGTGAGATTACAAGTTATCTCTAATATCGGCTGATATCAGAGATAACTTAACAGGGATCGCATAAGAAATCGAAAAAATTTTTCCAAAGAGTGTGAAGAACTTACTTGTTGAACAGCTGGTTCAAAGCTTCCGGCGTCTGTTCCGCCATTGCTTCCTTGTTTGCCTGCTGGATCTGCTCGTATACCTCTTTCCGGTATACCGGCACCTCACGGGGCGCGCTGATCCCAAGCTTGATCTGATCACCCTTCACTTCAAGTATCGTTACTTCGATATTGTTGTTTATGACCAGTGCTTCACCTTTCTTTCTCGATAATGCCAGCATTGTCACTCACCCGCCTTCTTTTCTTCCTGACGTTTCTTCAGAATATCGTAAATATAGAACTTCACCGGATAATCCGCTTCCAGGATCACCTGTACCGCTTTTCTGGTGGCCACATTGATCACCATGGGCGCCTTCAGGTTCACGCTCATCCTGCTCAGATCCGAAGGAACCGTGATCGTAACGAGCACAAGGATGTCGCCCTCTTCCCCGATCACCTTGAGAAGCTCGTCCTCCACAACGGGATCGTACTTCTCGTCCGCCACCAGCGGATCTACCACAGGCATCGCAAAGTTGGGCTCCTGAATGGACTGCATCCACCGGATCCCGGCCTGATTCCCCTGCTCGGCATCATGGATCAGTGCGAAATCCTGAAGCTCGGGAAAGCCCACGATACCGTTCGGAAAATGAATCATCTTGGCTTCATCAACTGTAACCTCTCCAAAAATCCTAGTCTGAATAACCATAACACCCACTCCTTTACCCTTTTGATGCCCGATGCTTTTTGGGCGAAACGTCTGCGATTTTTATTATATCGCAAATAGCACGGATTTACAAGATTTTTGTATCCTCCCGCCTCTTACAGATAGTTGAGAAGCGTGGTCTGGATCATCTTTCCGGTGGCCATCAGGGCCGCTTCGTAGGAAACCTCGGCACTGGAAAGCTGCACCGCCACTTCGGTGGCATCCGCATCCTCGTTCTCGCTCTGCAGCGTCTTGAAGGTGGTCTGCTGGTCGCTCAGACGGTTTTCGGCAAGCGATACGCGCTTGTCCCTGTTTCCGCACACGGTGACCGCTTCGTTCGCGTCGTCCAGATAGCCCTGGCACTTGGTGATGTATTTGCTGAAGGTCTTCTGCAGCTTGTCCTTCAGGAAGGTCTCGGCCTTCTGCGCGGCTGCCAGATCGACCGCAACCTTGTCCTGATCGTAAGAAACATCATCCTGCATCGTCTTGAACTGCTTTACCATGTTCTCGGCCTTTGACACTTCCTCGGCCAGCTGGATGATCTCGTCCACATCCCTGCCGATCGCGTGCTTGTAGACATCCGATGCATAGCTGTTGACCTGCACGCTCTGATCGAAGCCCACCTGGTATTCGATGCGCTGGTCGGGCGACTTGGCCAGATTGAAGCGGTAGTCGGGATTGTATTCGACCCGGATCAGGGGGCTGGTCGGATCCGTCGGATCCTCGTGGGCATCCTTCTCATTATCGGCCTTGCAATAGAAATAGTGCTCCGGCCGCAGGTCCGTGCTCTGCCAGTTGCTCTTTTTGTAAACAACGTTCAGGTTCTTGTCTTCTTCCGGAAGATTGTTGATCGCGTTGTAAACATTCTTTCCCATCACCAGCTCGCCGGTGGAAGGGATGTAGGCGATGTAATCATCGTTGGTCGACGCTGCGGTATAGGCCGCATCCTTGTCATTCTCCATCGGAACGGAAGAAGGAATGCCGGTCGCCGCCGTCTTGGCGTCCGGATCCTCTGCCTTCGGCCTGGAGAACAGCTCGAGCGGGCCGCTCTTGTCCAGCTCGTCATAAGCCAGGCGGAAACGGTAATAGGCACGGTTCTCGATATCGGTCTCCGCGATGTCATGACTGCCGTCATCGTAGTTCGCTTCGGTGATCTCGTTTAAGTTCGCCGTGTCGATATAGTTCATTTTCTCGCAGTCGTCAAAATTGAAGGTCTGCGTGATCTCGTACGCGCGCGTGGTCTCTTTTCCGAAGGAAAGAGCGGTATCCGTCCGGAAGCCCGTGAAGATATAGCGCCCGGCATAATCCGCGTCGCCGGTCTTGTAGATCTCGTCCCGAAGGGCCTTCAAGCTGCTGATGATCTTGTCACGGTCGCTGGTCTGCAGATGATCGGACGCGCCGCGCTCACACTCGCTCACGGTGCTCTTTACCACATCGATCGTCGTCTTCAGCGAGGTCTCCGTAAGGGAAAGCCAGGCCTGGGCGTCGGGTATGTTCTTCTGGTAATACTGATTCACCTGGGAAACGTCGCTGCGAAGACGCAGGGCGCGGATCGCCACCACCGGATCGTCCGACGGTTTCATGATCTTTTTTCCCGTTGCGATCTGATTGTTCAGATCATCCTGAAGATTTTTATTCCGGTTGATATTGGACAGGGCGTTGTTCTGCATCACCTTATTGGTTATTCTCATGCTTTTTCTCCTTACATGGGCGCTCACATCCCTGTTTTACGCATTCCGGTCCTCCGTGACCGTCCGTTCTTTAATTATATCGGCATCCCCGCCGGGAATCCTTAGGGCATCCGACGGGATACAATAAGAGCCGGAACATTCCCGTCCCGGCTCCGCAAAGTTCTCCTTATACTCCCGTCTGCAGGATCAGGCGGTCATAAACCTCTGTCAGCGTCTGGATCATCTTGGACGCCATGTTGTACTGCTGCTGGAACTTCGTGAGGTTCACCGCTTCTTCATCGTTGTCCACGCCGCTGATCGAAAGCCGCTGGTTGCCGATGGTCTTCTGCATGTAGGTGTAGTTGTCCGTAAAGGTCCTTGCACGCTGGGAATTGAGAGCCACATCCCCGAGCACGGTCACGAGATACTGGTCGGCGCTGCAGCCGCGGAAGCTCATCATCGTGTCATCGCTCCGAAGGCGGATCAGCTGCTTGACGATATCGTTCTTTTCCACGCCGTCGCTCACGTTTTTGGCTTCATAACGGGTCGCGAGCAGATCCGCGTCGATCGTAAGCTCTTCCGCCACCTTGAAGGATCCTGCGGTCAGAAGATAATAGGAATCCGGCGTAAAGTCCGCGGGGTCCGTGTTCTGCTTTGTATAGGCGTCGCTCAGGGTCACGCCGCTGCGTACCGTGGAGGTATCAAGCGTGCCGTCATCCTTCAGTTTCGTAAGTTCCGCCGCGCCCGTGGTTGAATCCACTGCCGTGACACGCCATTTGGTCCCGTCCGCATCCTGCAGCTCGGTATCCATGCCCACGCTTCTGGTCTGGTGTCCGTACTTGTCCATTTTGGTCGTCACGCCGGTCTTGTCCGTGATGTCGTAAAAATCGCCTGCGGCATCCAGAAGCCGGTCCGATTTTGCCAGACGCAGCTCACGTGCTTCCGTCCGGTGTTCCCCGGTATACAGGTTGTGTCCCGCCGAACCGTCATCGAGAGTGCCGCTCTGCAGCACATTGTTGGCCGCCGTGGAATACAGGCGCACCCACTCGTTCATCTGCGAAAGGTAATAAGGGATGCCCTGATAACTGATGGCCTGTCCCACCGATGCGTTGGTCTTGGTCTGGTCGGCATCCGAAAAGATCTCGACCGGGATCAGGCCGCCGCTCAGGCTCTGGTTCCTGGAATCGTCCAGCACAAAGGTAAAGCTCGCGGTATCCGATCCCTCGGTATATTCATAGCTCCAGCTCGTGAAATAGAGGTTGCGGCTGGCGATGTTGATGATGCCGCCGTCCATGCTCAGGTTCAGCTTGTTCAGGTCCTTTAAGTAATCCGCCGAGACTTCCACGGTCACATTGCGGTTGTCGTCCGCATCCGTTTCCACCTTTTTCACGCGGCCGGCGAAATTCTCCCCGTTGTTTCCGTCACGCATCTGGATCAGCCCCGCCAGCTTTCCGCCGGAATGCTCGGAGTTGATGTTGAGCGCATCGCCCTTCTTGCGGTAATCGTCTGCCGTCCAGTCCGATTCGTAACCGCTGAAATAGATCTCGTACAGGCCGCTGATATCGGTCTGGTTGGTCTTGACGTTTGCTTCCTTCGTAACGCAGGTCATCGTATGATAGCTGTTGCCGTCCACAAGAGGCTGCCCGCAGATCTTGACCATGTAGCGGCTTCCGCCGGTATGCCGGTCCAGATTGTTCATGTCCAGCACATCCTGCTCTTCCGTTTCCACATCCACCAGCTCGGCAAGCTCATCCACCAGCAGATCACGCTGGTCACGCAGCTCGTTGGCCACCAGGCCGCTGTTCATCTCGATCACGTTGATCTGCTTGTTCAGCGAAGCGATCTCCTCCGCGATGGAATTGATGCGGTCCACATTGACCTTGATCTCCTGGTTCACGTCATCCTGCAGCTTCTGCAGGTTGGTATACATGTCGCTGAAATAATTGGTCAGATTCCCCGCCTGGCCGATCATCTGCTGCCGGAACTTGGTATCGTCCGGATTCTTGGCCAGTTCCTCGAGGGAATCGGAATATTCGTTAAAGATGGTCGTGAAGCCCTTTACGGTCTTGTCGTCCTTGTAATACTCTTCCAGGCAGTTCATGTAGTACTGCTTCACTTCGTACAGGCCGAGATTGGACTGGTTCGACCAGTATTTCTGATCATAGAAATTGTCGCGGATGCGCTCGATCGCCAGCGTGTCCACACCGGCACCCACGCAGCCGTAAGTCGTAAAGGACCGGATGGCATCTGCCGCCTGCGTTGTCACCTGCTGCCGGCTGTATCCCTTCGTCTCCACATTGGCGATGTTGTTCGCCGTGGTGTTGAGCGCCGCATTGGAAGCCTGCAGTCCCGTATAAGCCGTATTCAGTCCCAAAAATGTTGAAGACATGGATCCCCGCTCCTTTCTATCCGAAAACAGGCGTAACGCCTTTTCTTTCCGCTTCCTGTGCCCGGCATCTTTTCGGCCGGCTGAAATCTATATCGGCCGGAAATGCTCCGAAGCTTACCGCGGCGCGGATCAAAAATGCATCCGTCAGCTGCCGAGGGTATTGATGATATGCTCGCAGCATTCATCGATCACGTTGATGAAACGGCTGTTCGCATTGTATGCGTTCTGGAATTTGATCATATTGGAAAGCTCTTCGTCCGTTGCCACGCCGATGCTGCCCTGCCGGTTCGCTTCGATGGCATCCACGGTCAGATCCTGGTTTGCCTTCAGGTTCTGGTAGACGTTTCCGGAGTTGGCGATCTGCGCCACGAAATTCGCGTAATAACGCTGGATCGAAGTCTTGTTGGTCAATAGCGGATTCAAGGTATAATTCTCGGCGGTAAAGGCATTCCGGATCGCTTCCGCGGAGGCCCGGTCCTCGCTTCCGTCCGGAAGGCGCAGCCCCAGGTGCGTCGGATACTGCAGCAGATCCGCGCATACCACCAGATTGTTGGTCGTGAACCACGTACCGCTGTTGGTCGGATCCTCACCCTTGAGCCCGCGGTAGCTTCCGTCGGCGTTTTTATAGATCTCTTCCGAGCTGATGCGCTCAAAGATCTGCACCGGCTTGCCGCTCTCGTCGCGCATGTAGCCGAGAGCCTTGTTCGTCGTGTTGTCCTTCCCCTTCATCCCCTCCAGCGCTGCCTCCACTTCCTTGCAGAGCGTGGTGTACTGGGCATAGGCTTCCTTGTCGTCCTTGCCGCGCGCGTTCGTGGTAAAGTAGTTGACGTACAGATCGTCCATGATCTCTTTCTTCAGGGCATCGTCCACGACCTTGCCCCGGAGCTTGTTCTTGATCGTGTCGATGAAGGCCTGATTATCCGCTTCCGTGGCTCCGTACATATTGCGGTATTTGTATTCACGGTCCGTCGTATTATAGATGTAATATCTCTGGTAATCCTCGAGCAGGCCGCCGATGCGCTCATCCGGCGTCATCGTCACGTTCCGCAGCACATCGTTCACGGCCTTGGTCAGGTTGTGCACGAGGCCGTCGAACTCGGCCATGATGTTGACCATCACGGAATCCGCCACCTTGTTATAGGCAGCCTCGGTCTCCAGATCCCGGTAACTGCCGCGATGATCGCCGCGGGCCAGAAGCAGCCCTTTCAGCTCGCCTACATCGGTATCGAGCTTGGAAGAAATGGGCAGATCCCAGTTAAAGACCTGGCCGCTCGCCGTGGTATTCGAAAGAGGATTGTTGCGCACCGTATCCGGCACATAGCGCAGGATGTTTCCTTTTTCATCCCGGCTCTCGACCGTGGCGCTGTCCTTCCAAAAAACATTATAAAATCCCAGTCCACCGACGCGCTCATCGTCCTCGGCCTGGTAACCCATCTCGCTTATGCCGTTCATCATCACGAAGTCGTGCCCTTCGATCTTGACCAGGACATTTCCGTAAAAATCCTCGTGATAGGTGATATTGGCCAACGCTCCCAGTTCATCGAGCGCGAGATTCCGCTGGTCCAGCAGATCGTTGGGATTTTCCACCCCGCCGACCGCGATGGCGCGGATCTGTTCATTCAGCTTGAAGATCTTTGTCCCGAGCTCATTGATGCGGTCCACGCAGTCCGCGATCCGGTTGTTGAGCTTGTCCTGATAGTCAGACATGTCCTTATAGCAGTTCTGCGCCGCTTCCACAAAGGACTGCGCGTACTGGATCACCATGGACTGGTTTACCTCGCTGCAGGGTTCCTTTGCCAGCTCGCTGACCGCATACCAGAGATTCTCCATGGACTGCTCAAAAGTAGGCCCGTCCATCTCACCGAAGATATCCTGCACCTCTTCGATCGCTGCCGCGGACACGTCGTAAAACCCCTGCCGGCCCGCCTGGTTCCGGTAGGACGCATCAACAAAGCGGTCACGCACCTGACGCACCTCGGTGATGAAAACACCCAGGCCTGTCTGCTTCTGCGCCACTCCCGCCGTATTCGAGTCGAGCTTGTTATATTCTCTTGTTCCGTAGGAAACCTGCTGACGGGTATAACCCTTCGTATCCGTATTGGTCACATTGTGTGCGACCACGTTCAGAGACTCCTGGCTGGACTGCAGGCCGGATACTCCCAGATATAAACTGCCGAATAAACCCATGTTTCAACCCCCGATCACTGTTTCGTGTCAAAGCGTTTTGTACCGCTCCCCATGATGGTCCCGGTAGAATATGCATCACTATTATAATCGGCAGTTTCAGGTGCTGTCTTTAGGGATTGGAGCAGATTCATCTCAAACTGCACCATTTCCAGGGAGCTTTGGAGCAGCTCCCGGTTCTGTTCATTGACACGCTTGATGTGGTCCATGGTCTGTTTCAGGGCATCGTGGATCTCCCGGAGTCTCTTCTGTTCCGCGGGGCGCTTCTCCATCATGGTGATCAGGTCCGTGAGCTTCAGTTCCTCGCCCTTGCGGTTCGTCACTTCGGCGATATCGTTCATGATCTGGATCCGCTGCTTCTCCATCTGCTGGATCCCGCCGACGATCTCCTGCTCTTTTTCGGTGATCGCGTTCAGCTTCTCCAGATCACCGCGGATGATCACGGGCGTCTTTTCCTCCGAGAGGGCTATCAGCTTCCCGTATTCCGCATTTTCCTTTTCCAGAACTTCAATGATGCTCTCCATCAGACTGGCCATGACACCCTCTCCTTTCCTGCACCACAAAGGCGCCTGCAAAGAAGCTCTTTACAGGCACCCTCTCATTCTTTTCGCGCTTCTATCTTCAGACGAGCTGCGCGAACTTCTCCAGAATCTTGTCGGCAAAATCGTTCGCGCTGACATCATAGGTTCCATTCCGGTAGTTTGCCTTTAATTCGGCAATCCTGTCTTCCCTGACATCCGGTGCGGACGCAACCGCCTGTTTCGCAACCTGAAGCTCTTTTCCGGCTCCGGAAATGTTCAAGCGGTCCTTAAAATCAGGCACGTTAGCGCCACCGCTCTTGTTTGTTGCCGGTTTTGAAACATTATACAGGCTCTGGATCTGCGAATATGCATCTATCCTCATATCGCTATCCTCCTCCTTTACTGCTGAATTGATCGTTCTGACATATTTATCGGCAGTTTCTCCCTGTACTTTAGAGCCGGAACAAAAAATTGTCAATCCTTTTTCCCTGTGCTAAAATAGCAATATGGAAATCCTGTTTTATCGTTACGGAAGCATCTGCGAGCCGGATGTGATCGATTGTTTCCGGAAAATGGGGCTGCAGGTGGTCGAAGAGCAGACACAGATCAGCAAAAAGGGCACCACTCCGGAAGAGACCGTGGATGCCGTATCCGCACTTCTGGATGCGCACCGCTTCCTTTTTGTGTTCAGCATCAACTTTTTCCCGGCCGTGTCCGAGACCTGCCGGATCTACCGCACCCCCTACGTCTGCTGGACGGTGGACGTCCCGGTCATGGAGCTCTTTTCCCCGGCCCTCTCCAACGAATGCAACCTGGTCTTTTTGTTTGACCGCAGCCAATACGAGTATTTCCGCCCCCGCAACCCGGGGCGCATCTTCCACCTGCCCCTGGCCACGAACACGGAGCGCTGGGACAGTGTCATCCGGGGTGCTTCCGCGGCCGAACGGAAGCGTTTTTCCGCCGATGTATCTTTTATCGGCTCCCTCTACAGCGAAAAGAACCCCTATCCGAAGATCGGAAAACTCGATGAATTTACCAGAGGCTACCTGGAAGGGATCATGGAAGCCCAGACAAAGCTCTGGGGCGTGAACTTCCTGGAACAGATGCTCTCCGGGGACGTGATCGAAGCCCTGAAGCCCTCGGTTCCCGATCTGAACGTCGGCTTCTGCAAGGACGATCCCGCCGCGCAGCGCTATCTGATCGCCCACGAATTTCTCGGTTCCCAGCTGGCAGAAACGGAACGGAAACGCTATCTCGGACTGCTGTCGGAGCATTTCGACCTGGAGCTGTACACGCTGAGCGATCCCTCGCCTCTTCCGAATGCCCACGTGCACCCGGAGGGCGCCGCGACCCTGACCGAAATGCCCCTGGTCTTTCATGAGAGCCGCATCAACATCAACATCACCATGCGGCCCATCGCCTCGGGCCTTTCCCTCCGGCTCTTTGACGTGTGCGGCTGCGGGGGCTTCCTCCTCACTAATGTCCAGCCCGAGCTTTGCGAGCTTTACGAACCCGGCACGGAGGTCGAAACCTATTCCTCCGCAGAGGAGATGCTGGACAAGGCCGCCTGGTATCTGGAACACGAAGAGGAACGCGCCGCCATCGCCCGTGCGGCTTACGAACGAACAAAAGCCGAGCACACTTATGAAAAGAGGGTATCGGAAATGATCCGCATCATCAATTCCACCATATAAAAAGCACCCGGGCGGCATTGCCCGGGTGCCTTTTTCCCTTCTCTATTACTTTGTTTCCTTTGCGGGAGCTTCCTCTGCCTTCTTCGCAAGCTTTTCTTCCGCCTTCTTTGCCGCTTCGGGGTTGCTCTCCTTCATGATGGCGAGCATTTCCTTCAGGAGCTTGATGTCCGCGGGATCCTCGGCAGGCGCTGCCGCCTCTTCCTTCTTTTTGCCGAGCTCTTTAAGCTTGGTCACTCCCTGTATCATCAGGAACAGGATCAGGGCCATGATCAGGAAGTTCACGACTGCAGAAAGGAAATGTCCCCAGAGGAGCGCGTTCCCATAGGGTCCGAACGGAAGCAGGATGCGTCCGCCCCACTCTTCTCCGCCTATCATGTTGAGGATGGGGGTGATGAAGTCGTCCGTGAACGCCGTCACGATGCCGGAAAAGGCGCCGCCGATGATCACGCCGATCGCCATGTCGATCACGCTGCCCTTGAGTGCAAATTCCTTGAATTCCTTTAAAAACTTGTTCATTGCCGTCTGCCTCCTTTTTATGGTTTACATAAGTATAATGCAATCGTATTCCTTTTTCAAGCACTTCTTGCTACAGTACCTAAACTTCCTCCCAGCTTCCGCACCCGGCAATCTTCGCCCCATGACGCGACATATTGAAAACCTGCACATCTGGGTGAGACGCGATCTGACGTTCCAATATCCTCCTGTAACAATTATACAGCAGATTGGTCTTTACCATGGAACCGTCCGAAGAGAGAACTTCTACGGTCTCATCAACGCCTTCTGCAGTCTGTCTTGACACCCCGTCAGCATAATTCGCTCCACCGGGATAAGCCAGATCGCTGCCGATCAGATATATTTTTTTCGCTCCGAGAAAAAACGCCAGATCAAGCCCCAGACTCGCCACCGTCCCTCCGAAATCCCATCGATGCTCCCCCGTCATTCCATCCCGGGGGAGGAAAAACACCTTTCCCCGGTATAGGGAAAGGAATTCCTTGCTAGCCGTCAAATCTGCCACAAGGGGTATATCTTCCGTAAATATCTCGATCCCCTCTATGTGATCTTTCAACACCGGATTGGGATCCAGAAGTATCGCCGCATCAGGTCTGATCATTTCTTTTTCCAGCTTCCGGATAGCGGTATTCACAACCATAACAGTCCTTTTCCCGACACTTTCCCGAAGAAAATCAAGATTATCATTCAACGAGGGCCCTGCCGATACCAAAACACATTCCGAAACCGGGGACGACAGCGCCTTCGGAAAAGAATCCATAGAAAAGGAATCCCTTTGGGAATTGACTCGCAAATTGATCTTCTGGCGTTTCGCAAGATCCCTTCCGGTCCGTTCATTAAAATCCAGATTGTCGACCAGCCACCCCGAAGGGAAATCCTGATAGGCCCTCAGCTTCCAATCGGAAACATAATGATTATGCAGGCTGTTGTCCTCCGTATAGAGAAATCTCTGAAGCATTTTCTCAGCATCCTGCCCCTCCACAACAATCAGATGCTCCCTGTCAATCCAGGATAAGACCCCAACCTGATAAGCAAGCTGCAGCATGATCTGATCATCTTCATAGATATAGATATCCACACTGTGTTCAGACTGTTCCCAGACCTGCCAGGCAAGGTATCCCAGCCCGACTCCCAGTATATGGAAGCAGCCCATTTCTTCACTGTAAAGCTCTCGGGCCTGTTCCACAGCCTCCCGCATGGGATCGTAAGGATCGTGAAGGCATCTGTTTTCGACCAGATCCTTAAGTGAAAAGAATCCAAACCCCGCATTTCGCACTTCCAGGTTTCCGACCGTAAAGCTGATCCTGTCATAGAGCACACCGAGAGCATCCTTAAGAACCGGAAGCAGGACGGAGTCTATGCAAGCCGACAGCGCACGAATGTCGTCGCCCGACTCTCTGGTCGCCTTCCATGCTTTCATAAGTACACCGGCCGTTTCCATATTGACCATCCCGATCCGGGGGATCAGACCGCTTATCAGCGCCGACGCTCTTTCCCAGCTCTCCCGTGTTCTGCGCGGGGCTCCCACGGCTCCCCAGCGCAGAGTCTCCTGCAGCCGGGTCACAGCCAGGGCATCCTTATACATCTCTTCCACAGACTGTTCCATTTTGCTTCCTTTCCGCTACAATGCCTCAACCGATCCGTTCCACCGGAGAAAAGCCCTTCGTCTTCTTAAAGTCCATTTTAATGGGAAAAGCGCTGAGGGCATCCGAGGGATCCAGGCGGTCAAAGTCCACCCCGTCCAGCTGGTCCCTTCCCACCGAGACCGAGACAAGCGTCTGCTCCTCCTCTTTTCCGGTGGCGGTATTCAGCACCGTGTCCACGGCATGGATCACCACACGCCGGATGGGCAGGAGGGCAAAGGAATCCCTTGCCACGCGCAGCATGCAGGAACATACATAATCCTGGAGCATCTCATAATACGCTGTTTTGCTCAGGTCCTTTTCCTTCAGCCCCTTCTCGTCCAGGATCAGTTCCCTCTGCGGCACCACATCGGCGCTGCGCACATGGAATTCCACTTCCAGATAGGAGGGATCGTCCGTTCCCACTTCAAAATCGCTCCCGTATTCCAGGATATCGTCAAAGGGGCGCATCTCATCGATCAGCAGCAGGTAGGTATCGATGTCACCGGCCAGGACCTTTTCCGCGATGTCGTGCAGCTCCTGCCATTCCTCGTGGGATTGCTTCGTATCGGAGCGAAGGCTGCTCAATGCGCTTCCCGCAGGCTCGGGACGGTCAAAGACCTCCTGCCAGTCGATGGGCTCGTCCGCCTGTTTGTGGATCGCACGCATCAGCGTGATCTGCTCGACATAGGACTCGTAAAGCTTCTTATCCTCTTCGCTGGGCCCCTTTGCCGCCTCTTTCTCCTTTGTCCCGGCAGCGGCCGCCTTCGCATTTTCCTTTGCCTTGGCGGCTTCCTTCCCCTTCTTTTCTTCCTTTTCATCCTTCTTTCCGAAGAGGCTCGCAAAGCCCTTCTTCATATTAAAGCTCTTGGTATAGCCCACACCGGTCCCCGGGATGCTCAGTGAAGTGGTCGTTCTTCCCGTGGTGGAAAAACTCTGGTGGATCCCTTTGCGCCCCACACTGATGGACGCGCTCTTTTTCCCCAGATTCAGCTTTACCCCCTTTAACAGCGTGATGCTCTTGCGAAATGTCAGTCCCATGGCTCCCTCCTTTACACTTTTGCCTCCCGCGGGAGGCGCACACATCCGCTTCTATGATAGACAAAAAACGCCGAAAAGGGAATAGTTTTTTAAGCAAAAAAGGCGCACCCTTTCGGATGCGCCTCTCTTTGTGATTCTCAGGATACGATTTACAGCTGAGGGCCTGCAGCAACCAGTGCCTTGCCTGCCTTGTTGGTCTCGTACTTCTTGAAGTTCTTCTGGAAACGTCCTGCCAGATCCTTTGCCTTGGTCTCCCACTCGGAAGCATCTGCATAGGTGTCTCTGGGATCCAGAATGCCGGTGTTCACGCCGGGCAGCTCGGTAGGAACTTCGAAATCGAAGATGGGGATCTTCTTGGTAGGAGCCTTCTTGATGTCGCCGTTCAGGATCGCATCGATGATACCGCGGGTATCAGGGATGGAGATACGCTTGCCGGTTCCGTTCCAGCCGGTGTTCACAAGATAAGCCTTTGCGCCGCTCTTCTGCATCTTCTTGACCAGCTCCTCACCGTACTTGGTAGGATGCAGCTCCAGGAAAGCCTGACCGAAGCATGCGCTGAAGGTCGGGGTAGGCTCGGTGATGCCGCGCTCGGTACCTGCCAGCTTTGCGGTGAAACCGCTGAGGAAGTAGTACTGGGTCTGCTCCGGGGTAAGGATGGAAACAGGAGGCAGCACGCCGAATGCATCAGCGGAAAGGAAGATCACGTTCTCGGCATCGGGGCCGGAAGAGATCTTGTTAACGTTCTGAGCGATCTTCTCGATGTGCTCGATGGGATAGGATACACGGGTGTTCTCCGTTACGCTCTTGTCTGCAAAATCGATCTTTCCGTCTTCGGCAACGGTAACGTTCTCAAGCAGAGCGTTCCTCTTGATCGCATTGTAGATGTCCGGCTCGTTCTCCTTGGACAGGTTGATGACCTTTGCATAGCAGCCACCCTCGAAGTTGAACACGCCGTTGTCATCCCAGCCGTGCTCGTCATCACCGATGAGCAGTCTCTTGGGATCGGTGGAAAGGGTGGTCTTGCCGGTTCCGGACAGACCGAAGAAGATAGCGGTGTGCTTGCCTTCCATATCGGTGTTTGCGGAGCAGTGCATGGAAGCCATGCCCTGAAGAGGAAGGAAGTAGTTCATCATGGAGAACATTCCCTTCTTCATCTCGCCACCGTACCAGGTGTTCAGGATAACCTGCTCACGGCTGGTAACATTGAACAGAACGGCGGTCTCGGAATTGAGGCCCAGATCCTTGTAATTCTCAACCTTTGCCTTGGAAGCCGTGTAAACCACGAAGTTGGGCTCGAAGGAAGCCTCTTCCTCAGCGCTGGGCTTGATGAACATATTTCTTACGAAATGTGCCTGCCATGCCACTTCCATGATGAAGCGGACTGCCATGCGGGAATCCTTGTTGGCGCCGCAGAATGCGTCTACCACATAGAGCTTCTTGTTGGAGAGCTGCTCCACTGCCAGCTTCTTGCAGGCATCCCATGCTTCCTTGGTCGCACGGTGGTTGTCGTTGGGATACTCTTCGGAAGTCCACCATACAGTGTCGTGAGCCTTCTCGTCATCCACGATGAACTTGTCTTTGGGGGAACGTCCGGTGTAGATACCGGTCATGACGTTCACCGCATCCAGCTCGGTGTTCACACCCTTGTCAAAACCTGTAAGGGAGGGATCCATCTCGTCCTGGAAGAGCTGCTCATAGGAGGGATTGTAGATAATCTCCTTGACGCCTGTAATGCCATACTTGCTCAAATCGATCTGTGCCATTTTCTTACCTCTCTTCTTTTTATATGTTTAGTTTGTTGCAACTAATTTCCACTACACTATTATACATAAATCCGCTTCAAAATCAAGCATTATTTCCCTGTATTTACGGGCGGTTTACCATCATAACCTTTATGTAATCCTCCGTTTTGTCCCGCATCAGACGAAGCCCCTTATCCAGTTCGGCCAGGGGGTATCTCTGCGTGATCAGGCCCGCCGGATCGATCCTCCCGTCCGCGATCCGTTCCAGGACATAATGCCAGTCATCGTCCGCCTCCCCCGTAAAGGAGGAGTTCCAGCTGCCGCGCACGGTCAGCTGCCTGCGGAGTATCTTCCAATATATATCCCTCTTCAACTCCATGTCCGATGCCGGATTGCCGATCAGCATCACATAACCGCCGGGCGCAGCCGCATCTATCGCCTCTGCATAGGTTTCACTCTTGCCCACACATTCAAAGACCACATCGGCTCCGTCCCTGCCGCTCAGCTCCCGGATCTTTTGTACCGCATTCCCTTCCCCGGCATCCAGATACGCCGCATCCGGGATCCCGGCGGTCAGCTCCGTAAACTTCTCTCTCTGAAAAGCCTTATTCCCGACTCCGATGATGTGCCTGCACCCCGCCTCTCTTAAAAACATCACCAGCATGAGCCCTATGGTCCCCAGGCCGATCAAAGCCACCCTCTGTTCCGCTTCCGGATCAAAACCGCTCCTGCGAAGAGCATGTGCCGCCACGGACAGGGGTTCCAGCATCGCGGCCGCCTCGCTGCCCACCTGTTCCGGCAGAAGGATCAGGCGGTCGGCCGGTGCCGTGACAAATTCCGCAAAAGCCCCGTCGCAGCGTGAGCCGAGATAGTCATAGTCCCGGCACATCTCAAAACGCTTTTGTCTGCAGGGCAGGCATTCCCCGCAGGGGATCAGCGGGAAAACACCGACACGCTTCCCGAGCAGCGCCGGGTCCGTCCCCGCACCGCAGGCCGCCACTTCAGCAGAAAACTCATGCCCGGGCACCAGCGGATGCCTGTGCGCCCCGGTACGGAATATGCGAGGGATATCCGAACCGCAGATCCCTGCCGCGAGCACCTTAAGGAGCACCTCTCCCTCTCCGGGGACCGGTTTCTCCCTCTCCTCATATCGAAGATCATCCACTCCGTACAGAACCTGCGCCTTCAATCGTTTTCACCTCGTTTTTGCTCTGATTTATTATATCAGAAATATACAATCCCTGTAGCACCCTTGACCGGCCACATTGACCGTATCGGTTAATTTCGCGTTTCCTCTCCCTGGAAGTGCCCGTAATAGTTTTCCAGGTCCGTCGGCGTGGTCACCTTGCGGTTTTTTTCATCCCCGTCAACGACCACGACATCCATCCCGGCGAGGATCGCCGGCTCACTCGACCCGCGGATCGAAAGGATCTTCTCCGGCAGGAGGCTCTCGTTTGCCGCAAGGTATTTCCCGTAAAGAAAAGCCTCGGGAGCCTGTCCCGCGACCACCCTGTCCCGCTCGAGCAGACCGTTCACCCGCCCGTCTGCCCCCGTCAGATAGACCGTGTCCTTCATCGGAAGTACCGGCATCGCCCCCTCGTGGTCCGCGCAGGCGTTCAGGCAGCGATCGATCAGCGCTGCCGTCACGAAAGGCCTGGCCGCATCATGGACCAGCACGATATCCCCCTCCGCGGCGATCCCCTGCAAAAGCTTCAGTCCGTTCCATATGGAAAGCTGCCGGTTGGCCCCCGGCTCTCCAAATGCCAGGATCTCCCCCCGTGATCCGGAACTTTTCCACTCATCCTCTATCGCTTTCCGGTACGTCTCATCCGCGATGATCACCAGCTTCCGGACACGCTCCGAAGAACACAGCGCCTCCATGCAATGTGTGATCATCATCTTCCCGGTACTCTTAAGATACTGTTTCGGAACATCGGTTGCGCATCTCAGACCGGTCCCGCCGGAAAGGATCAGCGCGTAAACCGCTTGATCTTTCATTCAATTTCACCCTTTTTTACTTATAAACATTACCTTTATTTAATCTGAACTAAATTATTGGCCGTCCACACTGGCCCTGATCTTCTCCAGCGTCTCTCCGTACGACTCCTTCTTGCCGAAGAGCAGCGTGGTTCCCAGCACGAAACCTCTCACGCCCATCGGCGCAAAGGTCATGATCTTGTCCATGCTGCAGGCCCCGTCCCAATACACATCAAAGTCCATCCTCTCCCGTATCGCCAGGAGCGTGCGGTATTTTTCACCGACATAGGGCAGATACATCTGACCGGCATTGCCGGGATTCACACTCATGACCAGCACCTTCTTCACGATCCGGAGCATCTCGTAGATCGTTTCGACACTGGTCCCCGGATTGATGGCGATCCCGGGGATCAGCCCCGCATCGATGACCTTCTGCAACGTGGTGGACGGATGGTATTCCGCTTCCGGATGGATGTAGATGGTGTCCCCTTTCTTGAGATGCCGGATAAAGATCTCTATGGTGTTGTTCGGATGCTCCACCATCAGGTGGACATCCAGGGGCTTTTCCGTGGCCGAACGGATGAAGCTCATGTCATTGAGTGACATGGCATAATTCGGAACGTAGCGTCCGTCCATGATATCTATATGGAAGGAATCGATCCCTGCCGCATCCAGATCCTTCACTTCCTTTTCCAGATTTCCGTAGTTGGCACACATCATGGATGCCATAAGTTCGAATCCCATCTTCGCATTCCTCCGGTATTTCGTAATTTATTTATTCTGTATTATATATTTATTTACGATTTATTTTTGGCAGATATCCACGTTCTGTATCATGACTGCTTTCGAAGCCCGCCGGAAACGCTGTACCAGGGGGGACGCCTCCCCGTAATAAGCATCCGCGCAGCTGACGATCCTCTCGTCCCCGCTTTCCTCATCCGCTATCCCCAGACCCTCATTTTCAAAGCGCCTGCGAAGTTCCTCATATTGCTTCATGAGCGCGGGATCGTTCTCCGCCAGCTGCTCCCCAAAGTCCTTCGGGGTCCGCCAGACCGTCATGAGCTCTTCCCTGCTGTTTTCGAGGAGATCCAGTACTTCCCTCAGCTTCCTTATGCTCTTCTCCCCGTATTCGATCATCGTGCCGATGCCCGTATAGAGCAGCAGGATCTTTTTCCTGCCCCCGTCTTCTTTCAGCGCGAGCTCCTTCCAGCTTTCGGGCAGCTCAGCCGCCTTCGGAACGCCGTCATTCTCCGTCTCACGGGCCTTGAGCTTCCGTTCCCAGATCCCGCGGGTATCTTCCCCGGCAAATTCGCAGAGCTTATCCACATAGATCGCCTTGAGCGCCTCCGATCTGACATGGATCACGTCGGCATAACAGAACGCCGGTGCCGTAACATAGTGATCCATGTTTCCGATCGCCCTCTCTTCCCCCTCGGCGATCTCATCCGTTTCAAAAGCCGGAACATAGATCAGGTGATCGGTAACGAAGCGAAGATGAAACGCAAAGCAGCGGTCCGGCAGCGTCCTGACATAATCACACTGGTCATAGGGTTCCTGGATGTAAATCTCATCCGGAAGCCGCTTTTCGAAGTCATAATCCGCCGCCGGCATGAAACCCTCCGGCAGAAGATCCCGTTCCGAGATCTCCGCACGCACGGTACCGTCAAAATTCTTGTGATAATAGGGGGTGTACAATAGAACAACATCCCAGGCATCATCCCGGGCTCTTTTCTCCCAAAAAGGTTTGAGATATTCCCATCCCGAGGCTCTGCTGACCAGAAAGACCGCCTCTTTTTTGGCAAAGAGTTCCTCTTGCGCCTCCTCACGGATCTCTCCCGCACGCCGCAGGATCTGTTCGATCGCTGCCGCCGGGTCATCCTCCCCCTCCGAAAAGACGGCTTCATTCGCCCGGTATAGGTCCTCACAGAGCGCTTCGAGCAGCCCTACGGTGCGGGTACCCTCCCCGTATCGTTCTTCGATCATGGTCCCGACCTGTATTGCGCCGCCCTGCAGCTGGGAAAGCAGCTCCGCGAAAGCATCATGCTCCCCGGCCCCAAGCAAGAGCGGCAGCTTTCCGGCGATCTTCTCCAGAGTATCCGCGAAATCCGGGGCCCGGTCTCTTGCACGCACAAGCTTCCGTTCCGTTCCGTCCGTGATCAGCTCTTTCCTGAAATAGGAGGAAAAACGATAGGGCAGCCTTCCGCCGGCCGCTTCCCGGAGCACCAGCTCCTGTTTTCCGTAAGCGGGGTAATCATGCACGCCCCCCTCCCTCACGATATCGAGATAGGAGCCGTATTCTGTCCGAAGCACCTTGTCATAGGCAGCCGGCGCTGCGATCTCTCCCAACTCAAAGGGCAGCTTCACGCTGTGCTGAAACCATTCAAGGCGGTAGTTGTGATCATCGTGATCGACCCAGTAGGGCATCAAAACGACTTCTTTGCAGCCTTCCGGGCCGAACTGCGAAGCATAATGATCCGCCAGCTTGTACAGCTGGAACTTCAAGTCTTTTTTCCGATCCAGTTTTTTCCCGCTGATCTCCTCGATCCGGTCAAGAAGCTCCGCAACCTCCTTCCCGAACTTGCCTTCGTGCCCCACGAAGCCGGCAACATTCAGGATGTTCTTTACCAGGATCTTCCGTTCCGCTTCTTTTTTCGGATCCGGGCTCACATAATCCAAAGGGAAAATGTCCACGCCGACGGCGAAAGGACAATAATGATATTTACGGTACTTTTCCGGATCCGTGACCGGCAGCGACCTGGCATTGGTCAGGCGGATCAGCATTTCCCAGAACTCACCCTCCCTGCCGAAACGGATCGCCTGATATCCTTCGGGCAGTTCCTTTTCGGCCAGCTCGTAAAAACGTTCGTAATCATCGCGGAGCATGCAGATGTCCAGATCGTCATCCCAGGGAACATAGCCCCCATGGCGGACAGCTCCCAGAAGTGTTCCGTTATCCGCAAACCAGCGGATCCCGTGTCTTTTGCACAGCCGGTCGACCTCTTCGAGCGCTTCCAGCTGCGCAGCCCAGAAGGTCTTCATCAAAGAACTGACGTAGAAACCTTCCCGTACTTCATCATTAAAATATTCCTCAGGAAATACCATTCCTCTTCTCTGCCCTTCCGGCCCGGCGAATCAGGCCCGGGTCAAAATCCTTCTGCTTTGTACGGCATTCCCACCTTGTCTTCCATGGGAAGGATCGCCCCGTGGCGCACGCGGTAGACCTCGCCTCCTGTCAGGCGCACGCCTGTCTTCGCTTCTGCCAGGGCTTTTTCAAGTTCCTTTACAAATTCCTCGTACTGATCCGACTTCATCGGGAGCAGGTAATCATGCATCCTGTGCTCGGTCGAGAGTACGGCAAAATTGTTCCGGTTATAGCGCACCCCGTACACCGTCAGGATCTCGGGATGGATCTCTCCCGAAAGCGCCTCTATACAGTTAAACGAAAGGAACATAGTCTCCTCCTCTCCCGCGGGTATCAGGACATGCAGCCGGTCCGCCGCCTTCCCGTCTACAGTTTCTGTTGCTTTTTTTTTACAAAGAATTCCTCAATGCTCTCCAGCCACTCCTCGGGCGGCATGGACTTGAGCAGATATTTCTCGGGATGCAGCGGGACGGTGCTCATGACAGAGGCACGGTCGTTCTTTCCCGTCAGAAACATCACGGGGATCTCGCTGGTCGCGGCTTCGCTCCTCATCATCTCCAGGACCTTTGCCCCGCTGATGACCGGCATTTCATAGTCCAAAAGGACCAGATCCACGCTTTCCTTCGATAAAAGCGAGATGGCATTCATGCCGGAACCGGCCAAAAACACGCGGTACTTCGTCCCGAGCAGGTTCTTCATCATTTTCAGCATCGTGGGATCGTCATCCACGATCAGGATCCTTTTCTTTCCGTCGGTCTGGCTTTCCAGATACACCGCCATATCCAGCTCCGTAGCCAGATCCTTGACATTGAGTGGCCTGAGAAAGCTCTTCGTGAACAGATGCTCCGGGATCAGCTGGGAGATCTGCTCCAGCTCCTCCCGGTTTCCGATCGGGAAAAAGACATGTTCCTTTTCACCGATCCTGTCCCTGATATAGTGAAGCGTTTTCTGTATGCCGACAGGGATCCCGTCGAGAAAGAGCACCCAGATATGCGGTTCGTCCTCCACATGGCTGATCACGTTCAGATCCGGCTGAACCGCACGCACCTCATAACCTTCCCGTTCCAGGCCGTTGATGATGCCGTTCACCATGAAGCTCTTCGTATCGCCGATCAGCAGTATCCTCTTATCCATTCATTCCTCCGCGCAGCAAAGCCAGTGCTCCGTCACGATCCAGCCTGGCCGTCAACTCTTTGAGTTTATTATACCTTGTTTTCTCCGTTTGTGGAATAGAAAATGCGGATAACATCTTCAAAACATCCTCCGCGCTGTCATAATCAAAGGCCTCCAGAAAATCTCCCAGCGCCTGGTACGCCTCTTTCAGCCTGTCCTCCGCGATCTCTTCCTTGCCTTCCTCCGTTTCTTCCTGTTCCAGGAAAGAGAGGATCTGCCCGTATTCCCGGAAACGTTCAAGCAGTCTCGGCAGTTTCCCCCGGACCACATCGCTCTCTCCGGCATCGCCTGCGGCTTCCAGTTCAGCTGCCATCTGCGAAAGCTCCGTCGCCCCCACGGCGGCAGCGCTGCTCTTGATGGAATGCGCATGTATCGTCACATCATGCAGATCGCCTTTTTCCATGGAACGTTCGATCTCGTCCGGCGTGGTCAGTGCGGCCAGACGGAAATCCTTAAGGGTCTCGATCAGGATCTCTCCCTTCATGCAGCGGGATATGGCCGCCGCATAATCGATCCCTTCGGTATGGCGGATCCGTTCCAGAAGAGGATCCTCCGAAGTCTCCTTTTCCCCGTTCTCTTTCTTTGCTTCCGTTCTGCGGCTCTGCTCGTATTCCACGGTGCCGGGAAGGAAGCACTTCTCCGCCGGGAGGTACTTTAAGAGCATCTCCTCCAGGCGCTGCGGATCCACGGGTTTTGTAAGATAATCCCTAAAGCCCTCGGACAGGAACATCTCCCGCGCGCCCGAGATGGCATTTGCCGTCAGTGCGACCACCGGAGCGTCCGGATTCCTGCGTTCGGCCATCATCTCCATCAGATGCAGGGCCTCGATGCCGTCCATGACAGGCATGCGCTGGTCCAGAAAGATCAGGTCGTAATAATTCTTCAGGACCAGATCCAGCATTTCCCTTCCGGATGCGGCCGTATCCACCTGTATCCCCGTTTCCCGCAAAAGCCCGCGTATCACGGTCAGATTGGTACGCGTATCGTCAACCACCAGGATATGGGCATCCGGCGCCCGGAAGGATTCCCGGTACTTCGCCTCCCGGTCCCGCTGCTCCCTGCAGTACTCCGCAAAGTCCCCGATGGGCGTACGGTCCACGATCTTCTGCTTCAGTGCAAAGAAAAAGCTGGATCCTCTTCCGTATTCGCTTTCCACCTCCAGCTTTGAATCCATGAGGTTCAAGAGGTTCGAGGTGATGCTCATCCCCAGCCCCGTTCCTTCGATCGTGCGGTTCCTCTCCTCTTCGATGCGCTCAAAGGGTGAGGTCAGCCTCACCAGATCCTCCTGTTTGATCCCGATCCCGGTATCCGTTACACGGACACTCAGGATCAGCTCGTCCTCGCCCCTGATCTCGCCGCCGATCTTAAGCCTTACCTTTCCCTGCTGCGTATATTTGACCGCATTGGAGAGAAGGTTCAGGATGCACTGCCGCACCCGGATATCGTCCCCCCGCAGGCGGCGCGGGATCCCGGGATCCACATCGACGCGGAAATCCAGCCTCTTCGCATCCGCCTTGGGCTTTATCATGCCGGCGGCCTCGTTAAAGACGGTGGCCGGCTCGTAATCTTCCTCGATGATCTCGAGCCGTCCCGACTCGATCCTCGAAAAATCCAGGATATCGTTGACGATCCCCAGGAGGGAGCGCCCGGCATTCCGGATGTCCTTGGCATAGCGCAGGGTATTGCTCTCCTTTGTCTCCCGGATGATCACCTCATCCATGCCGATCACGGCATTGATGGGTGTGCGGATCTCGTGGGACATGTGCGAAAGGAAATTGCTCTTGGCATCGGACGCCGCCTTGGCCACACGCAGATCCTCTTCCAGCTGCTGCTCCTGCTCGATCCGCTCGATATAGCGGTTCACTTCATCGATCATGTCGGACATGGAATGGTAAAGCGTTTCCAGTTCATCCCCGGTCTTCACCTCCAGCGCCTCGATATACGCCTGGGCTTCCCCGCGGATATCGCCCCCATGCCGCGCAAACTCCTGCATTCCGCGGGTCATGCGGCGGATCGGGCTGATCACCTTGTTGTTCATGATGAAATTCACGGCCACGACGATGGGCACGCTTTCCACAAACACGCACAGATTGACCTTGATCAGGAAGTTCAGCTGCTGCATCGGCTCCGGCGAAAGGCCCGGAAGAAGGGCAAAGATGAACACCGCAAGGCCGAAGCCCACCAGGATCGCCTCCAGGATCATATAACGCCCGATGCGCCGCCCCAGAACGGAGGGCCCCCTTTCCAAAAAGCCCATTCCATTGGGTTTGTCTCGGAATTCATTGTGGTACGGCCCGGGCGGAAAATGACGGAGCAGGCCCCGCGGCGCAAAGCGGAAAAAGAGATAGACCGAGAGGATCGCCAGAATGCGTTCGGGCAGTGTGATCAGGAGAACAACGGGAAGCAGGCTGATCTGCCACGAATCGAAGGGCAGATCCCCTGCCAGTTCCAGAAGCACAAATGCAAGCCCTCCCTGCGCGAGCGTGGACAATACGATCACCGGGATGCTCCCGGGCAGGCTTCTGTGCTTTCCCGATCCCACATAAAAGTTTATGGTAAAAAGCGATAAAAGCTGGTAACTCAGGATATAGAGGCGGTCCATGCACAGAAACATCCCCACCAGTTCGATGACCAGAAAGCACATGACCCCCGTCGGGAATTTATAGACCGCTGCCACAAAACCCAGAAAGGTCGTGCTGAACAGGCAAAAGATCAGAGTCGCCGTGACGGGGTTCTGCATGAGCGCCATGCGGTTCATGATCGTGATGTAAGCGATCCCCGTCACGATCGTAAAAAACAGGATGTTGATCAGTATGCCAAGGCCGACACCCCCGAGAGGGCCGCCGATCCCGGCGCTTTGAGGCCCTTCGCCCCTTTTGAACTCTTCTTCTCCGGGCATGCTCCGTCTCCTCAGTTAATGCGGCTGAGATCTGCCGAATCATGACGGATCTCAACGTCCTTCCGGTCACACATACGATAAAACTCATCCAGGATGCGTTTGACGACCTTTCCCGTCTGTTCCTCGTTCAGGTTCATCAAAAGCACCACACGCTGCATGCTGCTGTACCTCGTGCTGGCATCCACGTTGCGGATGGAATCACGGATGGCCGTTTCCAGCATTCCCATGATCACATCGCGGTCCTCATTTGCAAGCGTCACCCCCTCCGCTTCGTGCACCGTAAAGAGGATGATCCGAACCTTCTGCTTGTTGCGCTCGGCCAGATTGCTGATAAAATCATAAACCTTCGAAAACTGGGGATATGCCACGTTCATGCCGCCCCTCGGTTTTTCCCTGTCCCGCAGGTTGCTCACCAGCTGGCGCAGATCCACGGATTCCGCGGCCTTTCCGTTTTCCTCGTCATCCTCCGGACGATGGCAGTAATAGCAGCCTTTTCCGCACTGCTTCGCCACATACAGCGCCCGGCTCGCGTTCTCATATACCGCCATCAGTTTGTCCTTTTCAGAAACCACCAGCGTGCTCCCGATGCAGGCGGACAGCTTTCCGAAGCTCTCTTCCGAAGCCGCCTTTTCCCGGATGGATCCGATCAGACGGCCGTCCAGCTTTTCGGCCTCCTCCGCCGTTTCGATCCCGGGGGTATAGAAGACGAACTCATCCGCGCCGAAGCGGGAAACGTAAGCGATCTCCGACAGTCCGAGGATCAGATCCGCGACCGCCTTCAGATACGCATCCCCCAGAACGATGCCTTCCCTTTCGTTCAGCCTGCGAAAACCGTCCAGGTCGACGATGTGCAGTGATCCGCTCCCGTGTTCCGCGATCCGTTCCTGGATGACGCTCTTTCCCTGGCTGCGGCAGAAGGTACCGGTCAGTTCATCGATCTGCATGTCCTCCACCGCCACTTCTTCGGCCTTTCCGATGATGCGGGCAAGGATGCGGGCCGCCCGGCTCACCTCTTCGTTTTCCTCCGTGCTGACATCGGGAAGACGGTTTTCCACGATGAGGCTGATCATCGCCTTCCCCGCATCCGGATCAAACTGCGTCCGCAGGCCTTTCCGCAATTCCTCCAGCACACGCTCGGGGGAAAGATGCCTGCGGTAAACCCGGTTGCTGCGCATGGCGTCGTAAGCTTCGGCCACGGCGATGATGCGCGCGACCTCCGGGATCTCTTCCCCCTTCAGCCCTTCCGGATAACCGCTCCCGTCATAACGCTCGTGATGATATTTCGCACCCGCATCCATGCCGTCGCTGAGCATGATGTCCTTCAGGATCTCGCCTCCGATCGTGGTGTGAGCCTTTATGAGACGGAACTCCGCCTCCGTGAGCGGCCTGGCCTTGTTCAGCACGCTGTCCGGCACGCCGATATTTCCGATATCGTGCAAAAGTCCGGTCAGGCGGATCTCCCTCAGTTCCTCCTCATCCTCATGTCCCAGCTCACGGGCGATGGCCACGGCGTACTCCGCAACGCGCCAGCTGTGGCCCACGGTATATTCGTCCTTCCCGTCTATGGCATTGGCGATGGTCTGCATGGTCTGCATGGCCATTTCATGCAGCTGGGCGTTCTTCTGCTCCAGCTCATCCGCGTATTCGCCCAGCTGGCCGTTGATCCGGTCCAGCTCCGCCGCCTGTCCGCGGATCGTAGCATTGCGTTCCTCACTCTTCCGGTAGATCTTGTCGTAGATACGCGCTGCCAGCCAGGACCCCAGAAAGCACAGGCCGATCAAACTCAGCTGTATCCTGTGCTCCTTTGCCTTCAGCAGCATGCCGTTCTGGGACCAGAGCAGCAGAACGATCAGGTTGAACAGAACGGCCAGCATGCCCGAGGCCAGGATCAGCCCCGGATCGTGATAAAGCACCAGCAGGGAAAGCATCGGCAGGATATAAACAAAGACCAGTACCGTGGAACCGGTCAGCATGACGAAGCCGTACATGACAAAATAGCCGCCCACGAAAAAATAACGCAGCAGCGGATTTTCCGGATTTCGCAGATAGGTGATCAGAACAAGGAAAAACGGGACGATGGTGATGGCAACAAAACCGTAAAGATAAGCGGCCGCCAGCCCTCCTATCATTACTTCCCAGACGTAATTCACCAGAAGCACCGATCCGATCAAAAGCCAGCCAAAGACCAGACAGCGGTTGATCCTCTTAATCTCCGATATCATCCCAGGGTCCTCAAAAAACGTCATTTTACCTCATAGATTATACCATAAAGCAGGAATGACTGGCAAGATTTCGGATTCTTCTTGCATTTTTCGGATTCATCCGCTATAATTCCTATGTTTGGCATTTTATATGATGCAGAGGTACTCAAGTGGTCCAAGAGGGAGCACTCGAAATGCTTTAGGCCGGGTGACCGGTGCGTGGGTTCGAATCCCACCCTCTGCGTAAAAAAGGACAGAGGCACACGCCTCTGTCTTTTTTATGTAACACGGTGACGATCCTTTTGATTGGGGGGGTAGATTAAGACCGCAACCTGTTGACACCTCTTTCAGCGGGCGTTCAATAAGGGCTTCCGAATTCCCGCTCGGCTTTTTCCACGGCCTCCTGAAGCCCCAGCCCCGCAAAGACCTGTGCGCCGAAACATCGCCCGGAATGCTTATCATCCGCAAACACACCCACGATCACACCCGGGATCGCGCTCTCCGGCGCGTTCGGTGCCTGCGGGCCGCCCAGATCGGTCCTGCACCAGCCCGGATCGGCAAGATTGATCATCACATCCGTTCCCTCCACTTTGGAACCCAGATCGATGGTGATCTTGTCCAGTGCGGCCTTGCTGGCGGAATATCCTGCCTGGCATACATCCAGTGCGATGCCGCTGGTGGTATTGACGATCCTGCCCGTTCCGGCTTCGATCATTTTAGGGAGAAAATGATAACAGATCATTGCGGGTGCAATGGTATTGACGCGAAAACTGATCTCGTAATCGCTGACCGGTGTCTGAAGATAGTCCGTCCGGTACGCGATCTGCAGGCCGGCGTTGTTCAGAACGATGTCGACCTGCACGCCCAGAGCATCGATCTCTCCGAGCATCTTTTCAACAGCAGCGGGATCGCCGAGATCACCCGCCACGACATGGGCCGAAACGCCCCGGCTCTTTGCTTCCTCCAATGCCTTTTCGACATGTTCCGGCTTGCGGCCGTGAAGGATCAGGTTGCATCCCTGCTCCGCGAGAAAACACGCGGCCAGATATCCGATCCCACGGGCAGATCCCGTGATAAAAGCCCATTTTCCTTTTACCTGATACATTTCCTTTCCTCCGTCAAAGAGCCCCGGCTGCATTCATCATGCGCACATAATATCACCCTGCCGGTTAGAAAACTTCTTATCTCTTGATATGAAATGCGTCAGTTTTTGTCCGGATACAATCCCTTTTCCCGGATATACTCCTCCACGCTGCTCGGTACCAGGCCGCGGATATCCTGCCCTTTCTTCACCCGCTCCCTCACCATGGTGGAAGAGATGTCGGCCACCTTCCCGGAGATAAAGACGATCCGGGCCTCCGGATACGTTTCCTGCAGCGCAGCCGCGCTGTCCTTCAGGGCAGAGGAACCTTCCCTTGAAAAAACGGCAAGCGTTGCCTTCGCAAATATCCTCTCCGGCTCGCGCCAGCTTCCGATGGAACCCAGCACATCCCCGCCGCAGATAAAATACAGCTCCGCTTCCGGCTCACGCTCCGCAAGGAACTCCAGTGTCTCAAAGGTATAAGTGGGGCGGCTCTCGTCCGCCTCCAGGCGGCTGACTTCGATGACGATCCTCTTCTCCCGCTCTGCAGCCAGGCAGCACATCTCATAGCGCTGTTCATAGGGCGTGATCCCCTTCTTTAAATAGGGATTGCCTGCCGGGAGCAGGAGCAGACGGGACAGGGAAAGCTGCTCTGCCGCCAGCACGGCCATGCCCATATGCCCTTCATGAATGGGATCAAACGTCCCGCCGAGTATGCCGATCCGTTCCATGCTCTCCTCCCTCCCGCTTCAGATGAAATACCTGCGGATCTGCGCCCAGAGCCGCGGTGAACAGTCACGGATGAACAGAAAGTCCCCGTCCGCGCAGAACAGGCGCAGGGAATAAAACAGCGCCTGCAGGAGCAGCAGCGAAAAGAGCCTTCTCGCCAAAGCATTCTTTTCTTCCGAAAGAAGCGGCACCCAGACCAGCAGCGCGCACAGAAGGAAGCCCGCCGTAAAATCACAGCTGTAACGGTACAGGATGCCGGCCCCGTTGACATCGAAAGCCGCGATGACCAGCGATGCCGCGAAAAATCCGATGTAAAGGGCCCGCTCCGAAGCACTCATCTTCTTCCACCGTCCGAACAGCGGCGCAAAGACCGCAAGCAGCAGGGGACAGGCCGCGAAGAGCCCGCCGAAGGTGAATTCCACGATATTGCGCCCCATGTAGGACGATTCCAGAACCGATGAGGTCAGATAAGGAAAATCCGTCGTCGTCACGGTCGGCTGGAACAGGAAGCAATAGAGCCCCCGCAGGAGACGGTCCAGATTGAAGCCCCGCAGGTTCATGTCATTGGAAGTAAGGCTGAAGGTCGCCCCGAACTCGAAAATGCTGCCGAAGCGCGCGGCGTTATACCAGCAGACCGGGATCGCGACAACAACATACGGCAGGATAAAGGAAAGCGTCTCCGGGATGCTTTTCTTCGTAAGGAGCGTCCGCTCCCGAAGCGAGAGCTTCCCCTCCTTTTCCGGGAAAAGGAAGAGGGGAAGACAAAGGCCGCTGAAAAGAAGCATCTGCGGACGGCAGCCCGCCACGCAGGCCATGCAAAACGAGCCCACCAGAAGAAACGGGATCCGGATCCGTCCCTTTCGGTTTGCCGCGCCAAACCAGGCCCCCAGCCCCAGGACCGTAAAGGCCACCCCCGCCAGAACAGGGATATTGTAGATATCCGGCCGCGACACCAGAAACACGTGGTTTCCCCACAGTGCCAGCATCCAGCTCATCGCGAGATAAAGAAAGAACGGGAATTCCCCTTTCCGGAAACGCTCGACCAGTTCCCGGCAGAACAGGAAGGCACCGCAGACCAGAAGTGCGTAAAAACGCCACTGCGCCGAAGCGTTCTGCGGGGTCTCCCCCTTGATCTTCAGATAGGGATAATAAAAGAGGATCTCGGGAATGATCCCGAAATAGGCATAATACTTTCCCTCGTAATAGGCATAATCCATGCTGAAGGGAACGCCCTCCGCCAGAAGGCTCATGGTGTCATAAGGATTTTCCTTTGCCGCCAGGGCGGGATCCACTTCCTTTCCGTCCAGGCTCACATGCCCTTCCTCCAGGGCCTCCGCCAGCTCCCGGTACTGTGCGTGGTGCGAAGGCGGATCTTCGATCAGCTTTTCGTTGCAAAACGCGAGTTTTTTGCCCAGAAGGATCAGAAAAACGATGCTCGCCGCCACGCAGGCCATCTGCGGGATGCTCCTCCGGCGGCAGGGTGTGGTGACGATCCTGCCCCAGCACAGCACGATCCATCCAAGGCAGAGAAAGACCAGAAAGATCCGCAGCGGCAGGATGGTAAAAGGCTTTCGGATGTTAAATGAGATGTTGGCGATCCGGACCGTTGCCCCCTCCGGGACCTTGATGCGGACGCAGATCTCCCGGACCTTCCCGTAGGCGTAGATATCGGCATATCCGATGCCCTCCGCATCCCGGAACACCCGAAAATCCGCCAGCGGATAGACATAGCCGTTCCCCTCGTCGGAGAGTTCCACCGCCGCGTCAAAATGATCGGCCCCTTCGATCTCCACGCCGCTCAGGCAGACATTGTCCACGACGGCATCCGGGGAAGCGTGAAAGGATTCGTATTCCTTCGGCCCCGTCAGTTCCAGGTCCTTAAGCAGCTCCATGCGGGTATTGTCCGCCGTGGTGAGCGAACGGTAATTGAACAGCAGAAATTCCGCCGCTATAGAAAATCCCAACAATACAAGTATCGTTGGGATGCTCTTTTTCAGCTTTTGCAGGTATTCTCTCATCAATGCCATTTGGAAAACATGGTCTGGCGCGCGCCGCGCATGGGCCGCCCGCTCAGCACATCATTGACCGCGTCCATGCGCAGGCCCGCATCGATAAAGTCACAATGCTTGCAGAACGGATAGTTCTGTCTTCCGTCCCCGATCTTTTTGCGGGCTTCCGCATATCTTTCGCCGAACCAGATCTCCTTTAAGCTCTGCTGGTTCAGATCCCCGAGGGTCGTTACCTCGAAATTGTCACAGCAGCACAGCCCCATCCTTCCGCTGGAAAAAATGAACATGTCCGTAAAGGGCATCAGGCAGGTCTCGGTGATCACCTTCTGCTTTGCTTTCTTATTCGGTGCGCTTCCCGCACGGTTCGTAAGCACAGCTTTGATGTAGCGCATCTGGATCAGGATATCCACGTCCCTGAACTGCTCGGGGCGCGCCTTCACGTAATCGTAGATCTCCTTGACATTCTCGTGAAGCTTCATGTCTTCGCAGTAATTGTTGATGATCAGCTGGTCCACGTAAGGAACGATGGCTTTCAGCTTGTCGATGTCGAGCAGCAGGCCGTTCGTGGACATGAAGATGAAACTGTAGGGGAGCTTTTCCCGGCAGTATTTATGCAATTCCACGATGCGGGTATCGATCCAGGGCTCGTTGTTTCCGTACAGGGTCAGATGGCCGCGGTAATCCCAGTCCGCCAGCTGATCGATGATGCTGTAAAACAGCTCGTCGCTCATGCGGCAGAACGGCCGCTTGTCCCTGCCCTTGCTGGCAGCACAGAACTCGCAGGTGCTGTTGCAGCGGTTGATCGTCTCCAGGTTCACGATCAGCGGATGCGGCGGCTCCGCACAGCCATTGAAATAATCGATGTATCTCTGCTGGTTCTTATGTCTTGTCCTGAACTGAAGCCCAAGATAAGCTTCGGAGGATATGTTCGGAAAACGCTTCTGCATCTCCCAGCCGAACCTACCCATGAAATTATGAAACTTGACCGACATGTCCGCATCCCCTTTGTTGTGTTTACTGGCTCATATCATAACATCATATAGTGCTTTATGTCAATTTTCTTGTTTTTCCGATCCGACTGTGATAGAATACCGAAAGATATGGGTTTTTGCACAGAAGAGAAAGGACCTCAATATGAAAAAAGTACTGGTCATCGGCGCCGGCCCTGCCGGGCTGACTGCTGCCTATGAGCTGATGAAAGGAAGCAAAGAGTATGAAGTGACGGTGCTTGAGGAAAGCCGCGACATGGGCGGCATCTGCAAGACCGTGAACTATAAGGGCAACCGTATGGACATGGGCGGCCACCGCTTCTTCTCCAAGGTGGACGAAGTCAACGAATGGTGGGAAAAGATGCTCCCGATGCAGGGACGTTCCGCTGCCGACTACAAGAAGCTGCGGATCCGCGTTCCTCTGTCCAAGGGCGGTCCGAACCCCGCCGATTCCGACCGGGTGATGCTCACGAGACGCCGGGTATCCCGTATCTTCTATAATAAGAAGTTCTTCGATTACCCGATCTCCCTCAAGTTCGAGACCATCGCGAACATGGGTTTTTTTACCACCATCCAGGTCGGTTTTTCCTACCTGGCTTCCCTGATCCACAAACGGAAGGAAAAATCCCTGGAGGATTTCTACATCAACCGTTTCGGAAAAAAGCTTTACAGCATGTTCTTTGAACGCTATACTGAGAACCTCTGGGGACGGCACCCGCGGGACATCGCTCCCGACTGGGGCAGCCAGCGTGTCAAAGGCCTGTCCATCGCTGCCATCCTGAGAGACATGTTCAGCAAGCTTCTTCCGCAGAAGAAGGGTAAAAAGCGCAAGGTCGAGACTTCCCTGATCGAGGAGTTCAAATACCCGAAGCTCGGTCCCGGCCAGCTTTGGGACGTGACCGCCGAAGAGATCAAAAAGCTGGGCGGAAAGGTCCTCACGGAGCATCATGTGGTTGGCATTCACAAGAATGCGGAAGGCCGCATCGATTCCCTGGAGGTGGAAACCCCCTCCGGCAAAAAGACCATGGAGGCCGACATCGTGATCTCCTCCATGCCCATAAAGGATCTGGTGTGCGGCATGAACGATGTGCCGGAGGACATGCTCTCCATCGCCAAGGGGTTGCCCTACCGTGATTACATCACGCTGGGCGTGCTGATCCCCACGGAAAAGCTTTTGTTAAAGAACAAGACCAAAATGCGCACCATCAGCAACATCATCCCGGACAACTGGGTCTATGTCCACGACAAGGGGATCGAGATGGGACGCTTCCAGCTGTACAACAACTGGTCTCCCTATATGGTAAAGGATCTGGAGCACACCGTCTGGATCGGTCTGGAATACTTCTGCTACGAGAATGACAAGTGGTGGAACATGAGCGAAGATGAATTTGCCCGCTTCGCCATCCGCGACATGATCCGTCTGGGCCTGATCTCCAGCCGCGGGGACGTGCTGGACTACCATCAGGAAAAGGTGAAAAAGGCGTATCCCGCCTATTTCGATACCTATGAGCGCATCGATGAACTCACGGCTTACTTAAGCTCCATCGAGAACCTCTATTGTGTGGGCCGGAACGGCCAGCACCGTTACAACAACCTTGACCACTCCATGTGCACCTCTTTCGAGACGGTGAAGAACATCCTGGAGGGCCGCAAAGACAAGAGCAACATATGGGCCGTCAATACGGAGAGCGGCTACCACGAGAGTAAGTAAAAGACCATGAAAGATCAAGAACAGCTTATCAATGACGAAACAACGGGACTGCGCATCATCGATGCCGATGCGGTGGATCCCGACACTCCCCTTACGCTGGACGAAGACGTGCCCGGCCCGGGAGAACCCTATGCGGAAGCCGTCCCCGCAGACGAAGAAGGATACGATCTTGCGGAGGAGGCCGACGCGGATTTCGACCTCCGGGAAGAGGCGGATCCCGCCCCCTCCGGAAGCACCGGGGAAGCGGCCCCGGAAGAGCGGCAGGAGGATGCCGGCGCCCCCGGAAACGATAACCCGCCTTCTTCCGAAGACAAAGCGAACGAGCGTTTCCGCATAGCAGACCGGTCCGGCAACCGCCAGATCCTGATCTATTTTATCGCCTGGCTTGTCACACTCCTGTACTGGGAGGTCATCCTCAGGCTCGACATCAACGGTTCCATCAACCGTACCAACATAACACTCCTGGCGTTTCTGCCCGCGGAAGCCCTGTTTTTCGTTTCCCTTTCGGGCTTCCATAAAAAACACACCTTCATCAACGGCATCGTCAGCGTGCTCCTGAGTTTCGGCATGGGCTTCTTCTATTTTGCCCAGCTGGTCTATTTCCGCATGACCGGTTCGCTGATCTCGGTAAGCCTGATGGGCATGGGCGGTGAGGCCGTGGGCAATTTCGGCTGGACGGTACGTGACGCCTTTGTGCGTTCGATCCCCCACATGATCCTTATGGCCCTGCCCGTGATCGCGATGGGTGTGCTCTCCTTTGTCCGTTTTCCTTTTGAACGCAAGGAAAAGCCCGCACCCCTGCCCGGCGGCGGATATGCCGTCTGGATCCACGCGCTCTGCTTCCTGGCCGCCTTCGGTCTTTGGAGCATCGGCAGCTTCTCGCTCTCGCTTCTCGGCCGTGACCGCGAATCGGCCTGGTACGTCTTCCGGAGCGATCTTTCCGATACCGACACCAGTGCCACCCGCGTGGGTACGCTTGCCACCACGCTGGCCGAGGCTTCCGTCTATTATTTCGGCCCCGGAGAGACTCCTGACGAGAATTCCATCTCCACGGTGGACCTGGCTGCCCTGGATCTTCCGAAGAAGCCCTCCACGGTTCAGGAGGATGTCGTCTCGGTCAACAGCGTGTCCGAGGACGAGATCGCCAAAAAGACGGTCCCCGTTCATCCCTGGCAGGACAATACCATCGATTTCGACAAGCTGAAGACCCAGACCGAAGACAAGACCCTGCAGTCCCTCTGCGATTATTTCGGATCGCGGGCTGCCACAAAGACCAACGACTATACCGGGCTCTTCGAAGGCTATAACGTAATTTACATCTGCTGCGAAGCCTTCTCCAACCTCGGGATCGATCCCGACATCACGCCCACACTTTACAAGATGTCGACCAACGGCATCGTGCTCAACAACTTTTACAACAGCTTTCCCAATACCACGACCAACGGCGAATTCGCGTTTGCGACCTCGCTCTGGCCCGATGTGTCGCGCTTTGCCCAGAGCGGCACGGCTGTGGGATCCTTTCCCCAGTCTGCCAATGTCTTTATGCCCTACGGCCTCGGCGACCTGCTCACAGCCAACGGGATCCCCTCCTATGCGTATCACAACTATCTGGGGGACTATTACAAGCGCTGCTATTCCTGGCCGAACCTGGGCTATTCCGACGAAAATACCCGCTTCATGGGACGCGGCATGAGCTTTACCAGCAACTGGCCCGCTTCCGACCTGGAGATGATGGAACAGTCCGTGGACGATTACATCGACCAGAAGCCTTTCCACGCTTACTACATGACCTTCAGCGGCCACGGCCCTTACAATGCTTCCAACCGCATGTTCCAGAAGAACATCGAAACGGTACGCAAGCTGGCCGATGGGAAATACAAGCTGGATGAGTGCCTCGGCTATTTCTGCGGGGAATATGAGCTGGAACTTGCGATGGAATATCTGGAGGAACGCTTGAAGAAGGCCGGACAGCTCGACAATACCGTCTTCGTCCTGATCGGCGATCACTTCCCTTACTACCTTTCCGACCCTGCCGCAAAGGAGCTGAACGGCGGCGAGGATCTGGATCCGCTGGAGCGTTACCACTCCACCTGCATCATCTACAACTCGGGCCTGAAGGAGCCCATCGAATGCGATAGCTACTGCTGTAACGTGGACATCCTTCCCACCCTCTTAAACCTGCTCAACGTGGAGTTTGATTCACGTCTGCTGATGGGCACGGATGTGTTCTCCGACGGTGTGCACCGCGCACGTCTCTACAACGGAAGCTTCATCACGGATTTTGTGCGCTACGACAAGGCAACCGGGAAAAAGGAATGGAGCGATGCCGCTTCCGGATACAGTGAAGAGGAACTGGATTCCTACTACAAGGCCATGACGGATTATGTGGACAGCGAATACTCCGCTGCCCTGAATATGATGCGCAGCAATTTCTACTTCTTTGTCTGGAAGAATTCCGGATTGATGACGCCGGAAGAAGCCGATGCGGAACTGGTCCGCGAACAGAACGGGCGTGCCCTTTACGCCAGTGAAGAAGAAGCGGCCCGGGCTAAGGCCGAAGCAGAAGCCGCTGCCGCTGCCGCCGCAGAAGCCGCTGCCGCCGCTGCGGAACAGGAACAGCAACAGCAGCAGCAACAACAGGAGCAGCCCTGGACTCCTCCTCCCGAGGAGGACGATCCGAACTGGCAGCCGGATCCCAGCTGGGAGGAGAATTAAGCGTAACGGTTCAGAAGCCACACTACTGAACAAAACAGAGTCCCGGGCCACGCAGCAACGTGCGTTGTCCGGGACTCTGAGCAATAAACGGATCGGGCCGGCAGAACGATCAGGGAACCAGTCCTTCTCCCATGCTCTTTCCGCCGAGGATGTGAAAATGAAGATGAGGCACGGTCTGGCCTGCATCGGCACCGGTGTTGCTGATCACGCGGAAACCGCTCTCCAGGCCTTCCTCCTTCGCGATCTTCGCGATGTTCGTAAAGATCCGGCCCACCTTTGCCTCGTGCTCCTGTGTCAGCTCCGCGACCGAGCCCACGTGCTCCTTCGGAACGATCAGGATGTGCACAGGTGCCTGGGGATTGATATCACGGAACGCGTAGGATATCTCATCCTCAAATACCTTTGTTGAGGGGATCTCCCCTTTGATGATCCTGCAAAAGATACAGTCTTCCATTTTTCCCTCCTTGAAGTTTTGTTTTGAAAATCTTAACACAAAAGACAGGCTCATTTCAACTCAATTCTCAAGGAAGCGGATCCGCAAAAGAAAAGGAGGCGTCTCATGGCAAAAAACCGAAAGATCAGCATACTCTTTCCGCCCATGGCGGACATTCCCTTCCGCACCATGACCGATACGGCCTGGCACGACCTCGGCATGGATGCACTCTGTGAAAAGCTCAGCCCCAAAGCAAACGAACGCGGCCTGATCGCCCAGGCCATGAAAGCCATGACCGACGATCCTGCCGTTTCCGCTTTCCGGATCGGTGTCTTTGAGGATATCCTGGCTTTTCCCGAGCTGCGCAGCCGCATGATGGACCTGCTCTCCCACGTGCAGTTTCTGAACGACTACGGCAGCTTCCGCAAGGATCACGACATGCGTGCGGGCCTTTGGGAGCTGCTGCACCGCTTCAGCGAACTGGACGATTACATCAGCAGCGTGGAGGCGATCCGCGCCTGCCTGGAGGATTATGACATACAGTCGGAAGGCTTTACCGCCCTCCGCGAATACGTCATCTCGATCTACGAAGACTTAAGCTTCGCGGAACTCAAAAAAGACATCAAGGCGCTCAAAGCCGACACCTCCAATCTGCGCAGCATCACGATCGGCATCAATCTGAACAAGAGCTTTGAAGTGGACAGCATCGGCCTGATATCGGTCAACAGCAAGGAATTCCGCAATTCCGGCATCCTCGGGAATCTGTCCGATGCGATCAATTCCAGGGAAGGCATACGCGAAGACAACAAATGGGACGGCAGCATGCGCTTCCATCCCGTGGCAAACAGCTCGGCCGATTTCACGAACACGGTCAACCGCATGGGCGCGATCTTTGCGGGAGCCAAAAATCCGCTGCTGATGCCCATGATGCTCCCCACGCTCGTCAACACGCCCGAGCAGGATTCCTCGCGCTACATCACCCACTATTTCGACAAAGAGGTCAGCAGCATGCTGAGCCTCGTCACACGCCGGCTCGAGCAGGTCCTGAGCCGCTATGTGAATCTGAGCATCGGAAGCATTGCGGATCTGATCCCGGAATTCATGTATTACATCCGCTGGGCCGAATTCATCGAAAAGATGAAGGAAGCAGGCTTTCGCTTCTGCCGCCCGGAGACAGCCGGCATCACGGAAGATGCGCTTCCGGAAAACTGCAGGATGAATGCAAAGAGCTTTTACAATCTGAAGCTCGCCGCGACCTCGGAACTGACAGCCGCCGACATCGTCCCCAATGATCTGGACTTTTCCGCAGAGCACACCCTTTATCTCCTGACCGGCGCAAACCGCGGAGGCAAGACCACACTGACCCAGGCCGTCGGCCTGCTTTACGTGCTCGCCCAGGGCGGCATCTGCGTGCCGGCAGAGAGCTTTGTCTTTTCTCCGGTCGACTGCATCTATACGCACTACCCGGCCGACGAGGACAAGACCATGGATCTGGGGCGTCTGGGCGAAGAATGCCGCCGTTTCCGCGAGATCTACGATGCCTCCACCGAAAACAGCCTGCTGCTCCTTAACGAGACCTTTTCCACCACCTCTTTTGAGGAGGGCTACTATATCGCCGGCGATGCCGTGCGCGCGATCCTGAACAGGGGAACACGCACGATCTACAATACACACATGCACAAGCTGGCGGTCGAGATCGACAGCCTGAACCGTGAAAGCAATACGAAGGCCGCTTCCCTCATCGCCGAGGTCGAAGACGGCACAAAGCGCTCCTTCCGCATGAAAATAGCGCCCCCTGAGGGGCGCTCCCATGCCGAAGATATCGCGGTCCGCTATGGCGTCACCTACGAAGCCCTGACCGGAACAAAACCGCGGGACTGAGGCCTTTTTCTGCAAAAGACCGGCCGGCGGATGCATGACTCCTGCCGGCCGGTGTTTTTTATTTCGTCAGATAGTCGATGGCAGCATTCAGCTGGTTGTCCGTCTTATCCTCTTTGTACGCTTCCCCGTCAAATTCCACCACGATGTCGGGATCGATGCCCTTCTTGTGAATGTCGTTGCCGTTGGGCGTATAATAATGGCTCACGGTAAGCTTTACGGCCGATCCGTCCTTCAGATTGAAGAGCTGCTGCACGATGCCCTTTCCGAAGGTCTTTGTGCCGATCAAAGTGCCCAGCTTATAGTCCTTGATCGCACCTGCCAAAATCTCAGAAGCGCTGGCGGAATTCCCGTCCACCAGGACCACCAGCGGCACATCCAGCTCATGCTTCCCGTCACTTTCGTACGTATCCTGATTGCCGTATTTGTCCTCGGTATAAACGATGCGTCCCTTGGGGAGTATCATCGATCCGATATCCACAACAGCCCTGAGGGATCCTCCGGGATTCCCGCGCAGGTCGATGATCAGGCTCGTCATGTTGTCTGCCCTTGCCTGCTTCATGGCCTCCTCAAACTGCGAGGTCGTTACGATGTCAAATTCACTGATCGCGATATAAGCGATCCCGTCATCCATTTTCTTGTATTCGACGGTAGGCGTTTCCACCCTGCGCCGTTCCACGACGAAATCCAGTTCTTCCCTGTCGTCGTCTTTTCCGCGTACGATCTTCAGGTTGACGGTCGTGCCCTCTTCTCCCTTGATCTTGGAAACCACATCACTGAGATCCTGGTCATACACATCCTCTCCGTTCACCTCAATGATATAATCATTATCCATCAGGCCGCTCTCTTCGGCCGGTGTATCCTTGATCACCTGGGTGATGCGGGGATAGAGGGTCTCGGTATCCTTGGTCAGGTACGCCCCGATCCCGTAATAGATCCCGGCGGTGGACTGCTGCATCTCGATCCACTCCTCCGGCGTGTAATACTCCGCATAGGGATCGTTCAGCGCCTTCATCATGCCGGAATAGATCCCGTCGCTCAGCGCATCGTTGCTGACGCTGTCGATATACTCCCGGTCGATGATGTCTTCCAGGGCATCGATCTTTTTCATGACCTGAGGATCGTCCAGCACGTAACCGTCATCCGCGGAAAGCCCTGCTGTCGGCACCGGATCCGCACCCTCCGTCGGCGTCACTCCCTCATCTTCCGGATCATCCGAAGAAGGTCTCTCATGCGATGCGGACGCCACACGCCCGCGTCCTTCCGTGCTTTCTCCCGGCCCGATGATCGTCTTTACGATAAAAACGATACAGAACAAAAACGCCACAATGATCAATCCGGTAAGCAGTCCCAATACATAGGATCTGCGCTCACTGTTTCCTTCTCTCATCTTTCCTCTCCGTTCCTAGTTCGTGATATAAGGCATGGGGTCCACATAGGCCCCGTTCAGGCGCACTCCGAAATGCAGATGGTTACCCGTGGAATTCCCCGTGGTTCCCACAGCAGCGATCTTCTGCGCGCGGCTCACGCTCTGTCCGTTGCTGACATATACGGCAGAAGCGTGCATGTACACCGTGATCAGATTATCGCCGTGGTCGATCATCACAAAGTTTCCCATGCTGGCGTTGTATCCGGTCGATACCACCTTGCCGTCATAGGCCGCCAGGATCGGCGAACCGCCGGGCGCCGCCAGATCCACTCCGGCGTGCAGTTTATTCACCCCGGTGATGGGATGCACTCTCCAGCCGAAAGGACTGGATATCCTCGTATACTGCGGTGCCGGCCAGGCAAACTTGCCGCCGTTGTAATGAAGCCTCTGGGCTTCCGCAAGGGCATTCTTGTCCGCCGCGATCTGCGCTTCGACCTGCGCTATGATGGCATTCTGCGCATCCAGCTCTGCCTCCCAGGCAGCCAGTTCGTCCTCCTGGTCAGCGATGCTCGCCTCGAATTCCTCGATCTGCGCTTTCTTCTCGGCGATCAGCGTGTTCAGGTTATCCTCTTCTTCCCGGGCGGCTTCCCTGGTCGCTTCCAGGACACCCTCCTCTTCCTCCAGCACTTCCTTGGTCGCGCGCACATTATCGACCACCAGCTGGTATTCCCTGAGCTTCTTGCGGTCGTAATCCGAAAGCTGCTGGATGTACTCCACCTTGTTGAGCATGTCGCCGAAGGATTCGGCGCCCATCATCAGCTCGATATAAAGGGTGTCGCCGCGTTCATACATGAAACGGATGCGGTCTTTCATGGCCTCGTACTGCGCCAGGGCCACACTCTCGGCATCCAGCAGTTCCCTGCGGGTCGTTTCCACCTCCGCTTCCTTGTCGGCGATCTGCAGGTTGAGCACCTCGATGCTCTCCTCCACTTCCGCTACGGCGGAATCCAGCTCGACGACCACGGCGCTCATCTCTTCCTTCTGGCCCTCCAGGGAATCGATCACGGCCTGAACATTCCTCTTGCCCTGCTGGAGCTGCTTTTTCTCATTCTCCAGATTCTTCTTCTGCTTCTCTTTTTCGTCGATCCGTTCCTTCAGATCGTCGATGTCATCCGCATGGCTGATCACATCCGGCGTCATGGCAAGGAGACCTGCCAGCCAGACCACCACGATGGTCCTTATGATCTTTTTCAGAGTCGATCTTTCCATGATGATCACACTTTCAAATGTCTGCGTACCGTGATAAAGCTGCCCAGGAAACCGATCCCGATGCCGACCGCAAGGGAAACGGGGAAAAGCCTCTCATAGATCTGATCCACGCTCAGGAAATGAAGCACGCCTCTGAGCACGGTAAAGCGTCCGAGGATGTAGGAAACCGCCCGGTCATAAATCAGGTAGATGATCCCCAGGGGGATCAGGGAACCGACCGCGCCGATCAGCAGACCCTCGATCACAAAGGGGGAACGCACGAAGAAGTCCGTCGCGCCGATGTACTTCATGATCGCGATCTCCTCCTTGCGAACCGAGATGCCGATCATGACCGTGTTGGAGATCAGGAAAACGGATACGGCCAGAAGGATCACGATGATACCGATCGAAACATAAGCGATCAGGGAGTTCATGCCGCTGAGCATGTTCGCGGTGAGCTCGGAGCGGTTGACTCGCCTCACGCCGTCCAGAGACTCGAGATATGCGACCAGATTGGCCTGCTGCGACACATCCTTCAGATAGATCTGGTAGTTCATGGAATGCTCCAGCGGGTTTTCCGTAAAGCCGTCGGCATACTCACCGAGATACTCCTCCTTGAAGCTGTTCCAGGCTTCGTCCGCCGAAACATAGACCACCTTGGATACCGCCGGGTTTGCCGTGACGATGTTTCCGATCTCGGCTATGCGCTCATCCGTGATGTCATCATTAAAGAATACCGTGATCGAAACCCCTTCCTCCGCGGTCTTGACCATGTACTGCACATTCATGACCACCGAATAGCCGATGCCGAAAAGGAAGAGGCAGGCGCTGATCGTCGCGATGGACGCCAGCGTAAACCACTTATTCTTGAAAACGCTCTTGATGCCCTGAGCGATCACGTAAAACAAAGTACTAATCTTCATCGATGTATCCACCCATTTCCTCGTCGCTGACGATCACGCCGTTCTTTATGGTGATCACGCGCTTGCGCATGTCATTGACGATCTTTTCGTTATGCGTAACGACAAGTACCGTTGTCCCGTTCTTGTTGATCTTGTCCAACAGGTTCATGATGTCGAGCGTATTCTTCGGGTCAAGGTTACCGGTAGGCTCGTCCGCCAGAAGGATGGGGGGCTCGTTCACCAATGCCCTGGCCAGTGCCACGCGCTGCTTCTCGCCGCCCGAAAGCTCATCGGGACGGGCCTTGTATTTTCCGGCAAGACCGACCATCCCGAGGATGCTCGGCACATTGCGCTTCATCTCACGCGCGGGGGTCTGCACGACACGCTGCGCGAAAGCCACGTTTTCGTATACATTCCGATCCTTCAGCAGGCGGAAATCCTGGAATACCACGCCCATACTGCGGCGGAGCTTCGGGATCTTTCCCCTGCTCAGGCGGTCTACCTGGAAACCGTTCACGCGTATCCTGCCGCTCGTCGGCTGGAGTTCACGCAAAAGAAGCCGGATCAGCGTGGATTTTCCCGAGCCGCTGTCTCCGACGATGAATACAAACTCACCCTTGCGGATCTTGATGTTCACGTCATTGAGTGCCGGCACGCCTTTGACATAGGACTTGCACACGCCCTCCATCGAGATGATCACATCGTCATCCTCTTCCTGGCGGCCGCGCCTTCCGCGTTTGTCCGCCGGACGTTTCGAGACTTGCTCCCGGCGTTCCCTGCGCATCTCTTCTCTCCTGAGACGCCTTGCTTCCGCATCCTCCTCTTCCTGGACGCGCTGCTCCTCCAGCTCTTCTTCGCTTTCAACGATCATGTCACCGAAGCCGCCCATCGGCACTGTGTCATTGATCCTGTCCTCAAAACTCTTTACGGCGATCTCGTCGTCCGGGTATTCCGGCTCACCCTCTTCCTCATAAGAGTCCTGCCGGTCCCTGTCCTTTACCCTGCCGCGCAGTTCCTCGAGTGCGGCGCGGGCCTCTTCCGGATCTCCCTTATACTCTCTTTTTGCCAAAACGCTTTTCCTTTCTCTTGCTCAATAATCCTGTTCTTCCATGTACTTCATGTACTCAACGACCATCAGCGCGATCTTGAATGTGATCGCATCCTCAAATACCCGCAGGTCCAGATTGGTGCTCTTCTGAAGCTTGTCCAGACGGTAGACCAGCGTATTGCGGTGGATAAAGAGCTGTCTGGATGTCTCGGAAACGTTCAGGCTGTTCTCAAAGAACTTCTGGATTGTCGTGAGCGTCTCCTCGTCAAACTCCTCCGGATTCTTTCCGTCAAAGATCTCCTGGATGAACATCTTGCAAAGAGGCAGCGGCAGCTGATAGATCAGGCGGCCGATCCCCAGTTCGTTGTACGGGATCACATCCTTGTCGGTAAAGAAGATCTTGCCCACATCCAGAGCCATCTTGGCTTCCTTGTAGGAGCGGCTCACCTCTTTGATCTCGTCCACCACGTTCCCGAATGCAAGCTTTACACCCTCCAGGCCTTCCTTGGCCAGGAAGCTTACGATGGCACGGGCCGATTTCTCGATATCCTTCGCCGTGGTTTCTTCCCCGAGCTCCTTGACGATCACGACATTGTTCTCATCCACCGCCGTGACGATCTCGCCGCCCGCGGAAAGCGCCAGGCATTCCTTGACCAGCTCGATGACATTGCTGTCCTTCCGGTCGGGATTCTCCACGATCATCACGACCCTGCGGCAGTTGATCTGCATGTGCAGCTTGCGTGCCCGTCCGTAGATATCCACCAGCAGCAGGTTATCCAGCAGCAGGTTCTTGATGAAGTTGTCCTTGTCGAAGCGCTCTTTGTACGCCACAAGAAGGGTCTGCAGCTGGTAGGCCGCCATCTTGCCCATCATGTAGGCATTCTCATTGGCGCCGGAAACGATCAGGACATACTCCAGTGTCTGCTCATCAAAGATCTTGAAGAACTGGCAGTTCTGCTGCTCCTGGCTGTCCGCCGAAGAACGTACGAAGTCGGGAACGGCTTTCTCGAAATTCTTCCGTTCCTGCATCGTGCTCACAACGGTCCGGCCTTCCGTATCGGTCACGCAAAGTTCCATGTGCGTGATCCCCGTCATTCCATCGATAGTATTCTGCAGGATCTGGTTTGATATCATAATAACCCCCTTAAAATAATACGTACAAAGCATGTTCTGTTAACTGGTCATTTTCGCCAATTGCTCTGCCGCATTCTTTTCCAGTTTGTCTATATCCAAAACGTATTTTAATACATTTACACAAAAAAATCCAGTCAAATTCACCTATTTTTCATCAAAAATTTACAATTTGACTTTTTCCTTTGACAAATCGAAAGAAAAAGCCGATAATATTAGTACCAAAGAACAGAAAAGGAGGTCTGTGAGATGAGTATAGGCGCGATCAATACCAGTGTTGCTCTCTCTGCGGTGAAGCAGGGAACCATGGGCGAGATCGGAACTGCCATGCTGGGAAAGGCACTTGACCAGCAGGAGATCGAAGGCAGCGGGCTCGTCAAAATGATTGATGCTGCGGCGATGGAGCGCTCGGTCAATCCGAATGTTGGCGGAAATTTTGATGTGAGCGTGTAAATTACCTGAGCAAAAAAAAGCACCTGCCCTGCGGCAGGTGCTTTTTTGTTGTCTTTCTTTCAGCAGCCTTAAGCGGCATTCAGCTTTATATGCTCCAGGATGAGAAGCAACAGGATCATGACCGCACTCAGCATGCATCCCGCGATCAGCGGCACACTCCAGATCTTTCCCTTCTCCTCTTCCCTTTTGCTCAGGATCTGTTCCAGACGGGGCAGCTCCCTCTGGCACTTTGCGATATAGATCAGGATCCCCAGCGCCAGCGCCACACCGACGGCGGCCACCGGGATGATCGCCGACACGGCATTCAGGAGCATGTTGCTGTCGATCGACTGCGCACTCTCCTTCGCGATCTCGGCGAACTGCTCATTATCCATCTCGGAAAGGATGAGCAGGGCGTTGCCGCCGTTCACTGTCATGTGACAGATCACGGAGGGCAGGATGGATCCGGTCGTCTCCCGCAGGAGCGCGAAAAAGATACCCAGCAGGAACGCGTAAAGCATCTGATTGATGTTCATATGGAAAAGCCCGAAGAGCAGGGCGCTGACAAGGACCGCCTGCAGGGCGGAGGCTCCTTTGCGAAGCCCGCTGTAGAGAACGCCCCGGAACATGCATTCCTCAAAGACGGGTGCCGCCACCCCCACGAAGAAAAAGATCAGCCAGGGTGGAAGGTCGGAAAGCTGGGAAAAGATCTCGCTTGCCCGGTTTCCCGTAAACAAAAGCGATGCCAGATTGACCGCGGCCACCAGCGGCAGGGTCAGCCAGGTATAAAGCATGCAGAGCGGGACCAGGGACCAGCGTATCCCCTTCAGGCCCAATACTTCCTTCCATTCCGTTCCGCAATGAAAAAGAGCGACTGTCCCGGGCACGATCAGGATCAGTTCACTCACACAGAGCAGAGCAGTCGTGCTGAGCATGTCCCCCAGGGGCGTAAAACTCAGAAACAGCTCTACTGCGATATAGATCAGCACAATGCTCAAAAACAATATGCCGGCACTCTTACGATTCATCCGCGATCCGTATCCTTCCTTCCTCGATCAGGATCTTGTGTTCCTTGTACAAATGGCCGACCGCGCGCTTGAACTCATTCTTGCTCATCCCGGTTTCCCTGCGGATGACTTCGGGATCGGCTTTTTCCGTAAAGGGAAGCACGCCGCCGTATGCATCCAGCAGTGCAAGGATGCGATCCATGTCCGGGATCAGCTGCACCTGCGCCTTTTCCCGGACGCTCAGGTTCAGCCTGCCGTCCTCACGCTTCTTTGTGACACGGGCACGCAGACGGCAGCCCGGCGTGATCCCCTCGTAAGGCTCCTGCTTCGGGATGATGGCGGAATAGATCCCGTCCACTGCAACAAACATCCCGTACTTTTCGCTTTCCTGGTAAGCAAAGCCCTCCACATCATCCCCCGCTTTATAGGGCGGATCCGTGCGGAGTTCTTCATATACTTTCATGCTGGCGCAGAGCCGTCCGCTCTTGTCCTTGTACAGACGCACCAGCACCTCATCGTTTTCCCGCGGTCTCCAGCTCTGCTCCTTAAAGGGAAGGAACAGGTCCTTTTCGAGGCCCCAGTCCAGAAATGCCCCCAGCTTCCCCACACTGACCACTTTCAGGATGGCCGGCTCCGCTGCCGTCAGAAGAGGCGTGCGCGTGGTTGCGATCAGGCGGTCCTGCGAATCCCTGTAGAGGAAAACCTCCAGGCAGTCGCCCACAGCCGCCCCTGCGGGAAGCTGCGCTTTCGGGAGAAGGACACGCTCGCTCTCCGCGTCCGTACCTTCCGCAAGGTAAACCCCGAAATCCACTTTTTTGACGATAGTAAGATTCTGTTTTTCTCCGATCTTCAGCATCTCTTATCCCGTCCGTTCTGCCGCCGTCAGCGCAATACCGCAAAAACGATATCCGCAACATAGAGCAGCAGCATCACGATGCCCTTGCCGCGGCTGATCCCTTTTCCCGTAGCCGAAAAGCAGAGTGCAATGGCCATCACGCCGATCTGGATGATCATGTCATAAACCGAGGCGATGTTTACGGCGAAAGGATTGATCGCCGACGACACGCCCAGGATCAGCATCGCATTAAAAATGGAGGAACCGACGGCGTTTCCCACCGCCATGCCCACCTCACCCTTTCTGGCGGCCACGGTCGAGGTCACCAGCTCCGGAAGTGAGGTTCCCAGCGCGACCACGGTCAGTCCGATCAGGGTCTCGCTCATCCCGGCCGCGGCCGCGATCACCTTTGCGGAACGCACCACGAGGTCGCCGCCCAGCACGATCAGCGCCAGACCGATCAGGATCAGAAGAAAGCTCTTCCAGACAGGCATGGGCTTCTTCTCGTCTTCCTCCTGCACCGGATTCCTTTTTGCATCCAGGATCAGCACGACCAGATAGATCACGAAGCCCACCAGAAGCAGTATCCCCAGCCAGCGCGAGACCATGCCGGCATCTTCCGAAACCTTTCGGCCGAAGACCTTGCCGGAAAACAGGCTTGCACCGCTGGTGGCGAAGAGAAGAAGGACGCTCACGGCCAGACAGACCGGAAAGTCCCGCTTCAGGATCATCTTTTCCACAGGCACGGTATGAAAGAGGGCGCATACGCCCAGAACAACCAGAGTATTGAAGATATTGGAACCGAGGACATTACTGAGGGCGATCTCGTTCGAACCCTTGATCGCGGCGGAAGTACTGACTGCCAGTTCCGGCGCGCTGGTCCCCATGGCCACGATGGTCAGTCCGATGATCACACCGGGGACCTTGAAGATCCGGGCCAGGGACGAGCTTCCGTCCACAAACAGATCCGCCCCCTTGATCAGAGCGGCAAACCCGACTAACAGCAGCAAACAGTATAATACGATCTCCATTGTTTTTTCCCGCCTATTCTCCTTATTCCGTCACACCCAGCAGCCTGTCCACGGCACTCACCAGGCTGCCGATCTCGGGCTTGGTCAGCTGCGCATCCGCGCCCAGCTGCTCCCCTTTGCGCCGCAGATCTTCGTTGATCATCGAAGAAAAGATCACAACGACCAGATCCTTGAGCACTTCATCGCTCTTGATCAGCTTGGTCAGACGGTGTCCGTCCATCTGCGGCATCTCGATATCGGTGATCACACATTGCGCGTTCTTTTCCAGCGTGCCTTCCTGCTTCCACTGCGTGAGCAGATCCCAGGCCTGCTGCCCGTTTTCCGTATGGGTAAGCCTGGTATAGCCGGCCGTCTCCAGTGCCTGCACGATCAGCTTGTTCAGCAGGGCCGAATCCTCCGCGATCAGGATGGGCACATCGATGCGGGCACGGCCCGAAAAAGCCTGCACATCCGTCATCTTCAGGCCGATCTCGGGATTGATGTCGGCGATGATCTTTTCGAAATCCAGTATGATGATGAGCTTGTCGCCTTTCTTTACGATGCCGGTCGAAACGCCGTCCTCGTTCCCGGCCGCCGTCGACGAAGGCTTCATGATATCCGCCCAGGATACCCTGTGTATCCCGAGAACGGCATCCACATGAAAGGCCAGGTCCAGGGAATTGAAGTTTGTGATGATGAAAAGGCCGCCGGGCTCCGACTCTCCCATCTGAAGGCAGCTCTTCAGATCGATGGCCGTGATCATGATGCCCCTGGGCATAAAGATCCCTTCGATCCCGGGATGGGCATGGGGTACCGGCGTCACCTCCTGGTAAGTGATGATCTCTCGGACCTTAGCCACGTTGATCCCGTAATAGCGGTTTCCGAGCTTGAATTCCAGCACTTCCAGCTCATTTGTTCCGTTTTCCAGCAAAATATTCGTATCCATGGCACTCTCCTCTCAACCATAGTCAACATCTTCATCTTACACGGATTCCGCGCAAAAAACAAGCCTGCATCGTGACAGCCGCCTGCCGATATGGTATGATAGCAGAAAATCCCCGAAAAAGGAAGTGGCGAATTATGGACAAGACAGACAAGATCGAAGTTTTAATCCCCGAAGAAGAGATCGATGCCAGGATCCGCGCGCTCGGGAAAGAGATCAGCGAAGCATATGCCGGACGTTCCCTGCATCTGGTAACGGTCCTGAAAGGCGGAGCCTTCTTCAGCTGTGAACTGGCAAAACGGATCACGGTTCCCGTCACGGTCGATTTCATGTCCGTCTCCAGCTACGGCAACGAAAAAAGCTCGAGCGGCGTGGTGCGCATCGTCAAGGACCTGGACGAGAGCCTGGAGGGCCGGGATGTTCTGGTGATCGAAGATATCGTGGACAGCGGAAGAACGCTTTCCTATCTTCTCGAGCTTCTGAAGGCACGCGGGCCGAAAAGCCTTGCTCTCTGCACCCTTCTGGACAAGCCCTCCCGCCGTACCCACGAGGTCAGAGTCGATTACACGGGCTTTGAAGTGCCGGACAAATTCATCGTCGGCTACGGACTGGATTACGCGCAGAAATACCGCAATCTCCCCTACATCGGAGTGATCGTATCCTGAAAGAGGACAAAACCATGAAAAGAAGATTCTCCCCCCTCCCCGCTCTGCTCCTGAGCGCTCTTCTGCTGGGCAGCACGGCGCCGCAAAGCTTTGCGGCCGATCCGGCCGACAGTGACGGGCTCACGGAAAACGGCGAAGACGCGGAAGAAACACCCGAAGCCGGCGGTAACAGCAGCTCCGGCGGTAACGCGGGCGGCGAAGACGGCAGTGCTTCGGCAACGGGTTACATCCTTACGCCCTGGGAGGAGGAAGACATCGCGATCCCCGGCGCTCCGGACTATTACTCCGCGCGCCTGCAGCTCATGCCGGGGGCCTCTTCGGAAAGCCTCGCCTCCGCGATCCCCGCGGCAAGGGACACATCTCCTGCTGCTGCAGCCTTCCCCGCCTCCTTTGACGGCGACTGGCTGGGCTACTTCCGGGATAATTATCCCCCCAACCGAAACCAGAACCCTTACGGTACCTGCTGGTCTTTTTCGACCAACGGGCTGGCCGAGTTTTATCTGATCAGCCACGGACTGGCGGACAAGAGCGTCGACTTCAGTGAGCTGCATACGGTCTACTGGACCTACAACCAGGGAACGGCTTCGCCTGCGGGCGATACCGGCGACACGATCCGCCTGACCGATCCGCTGCGACGCATGCCGGGCGGTTCCCTCACCTACAGTGTGCAGACACTGATGCGCCAGCGCGGCTTTGTCTCCGAAAACGTCCTCCCCTATTCCGAAGCGAGGGAAGTCGAAAGCGGCACGCCTGCGGAGCCCGACACCGAAAGACAGGACAGCGCCTGGCTGAAAAACGCCTCCTACATCGGGATCAAAAGCAATCCGGCGCTGATCAAGGGCGCGATCCTTCAGAACGGAGCCGTCGGCGTTTCCTTTCAGTCTAACCGTTCTTACTATGACAGGGATCACAACTCCTATTATTATCCGACCGAGAGCGGGACCAACCACGCCGTGATGGCCGTCGGCTGGGATGACAATTTCCCTGCCGAAGCCTTTGGCTCCGAGGCTCCGGGTGACGGCGCCTGGCTGATCCGCAACAGCTGGTCCACGCAGGTAAGCGCCGACTACGACTCCTATTTCTGGCTGTCTTATTACGACGCCTCCCTGAAAGGGGCCTGGGTTCTGGAAGCAGATCTTCAGCCATACGACAGGAACTATTATTACGATTCCCAGATGCACGGGGTCTCCTCCCTGAATTACGGGCAGAGTTCCAAAGTCTGGAACGCCAATATCTTCCGGGCCGTGGGGCCGTCCGGAGCTGACACGGAAACGATCGAAGCCGTGAGCTTTGAAGTGCCCGGCAGCATGAAGAACGGCACGGATTACGTCGTATCCGTCTATACGAATCTGAGCGACCCGCTCGATCCGCTTTCGGGCGGACTCAAAGCCAGGGTCAGCGGAACGATCTGGTTTCAGGGTTCCTACACGATCCCGCTTCCCTGCCCGGTAACGGTAAGAAAAGACAGTCTCTTCTCCGTCGTGGTCCGCTGCGCCGATTCCCGCACGCTCGTGCTCGAACAGTCGGCCAATGCAAAAAGCTGGGATTTTATCGACAGCAGCGTGAACGCGCAGCCCGGTCAGAGCTTCTGCTCTCCGGACGGCACGCACTGGACGGACGTGGGCAGCCGCTTCAAGGCCAATCTCGTGATCTCTGCCCTGGCGAACGACCGCCCGCGCCTGCAGACACGCTCCGCTCTCTCTCCTGTTCCCGACACGGACCTCGACGAGCTCTGGCTGGTCAAAGGCCAGCGCTTTACCCTGCCCAAAGGAGAAGCCTTCCAAAGCAGCGACGCCTCTGTCATCAAAGCCACCGCCTCGGGCAGCGTGAAAGCCGTAAAGGAAGGAAGCACGACCCTCAGGCGCAAAGACGGAAGCTCCTGCACCGCCCATGTCGTCACGCCCGTGCTGAGTGCATCCAAGCTGCGCTTAAGCCCCGGTGAAACGGCGGAACTCGGCATGAGCCTTTCATTTGGCGGAAACGATGTATCCGATCTTTATCCCGTGCTGTTTACCAGCAGCAAGCCGGAAGTGGCCGTTTACGAAGACGGGCACGTCCGTGCCGTTGCAGCAGGCAGCACGAGCATCTCGGCCTATGTCAACGGCAAAGCCTTCAGCTGCAAAGTCACGGTCACGGCCGCGCCGGCCGTCTCCGCAAAGAGCGCCGAAAGCAGCCTGAACATGGCTCCCCTGCAAAAGCTCACCCTCCGCATCCCCGGCGTCAGCGCCAAAAAAAGAAGCTGGAGTTCCGATCATGAAATGAAGGAAAAAACGGAAAGCGGAAAACTTTTCTACGAAGATGATGTGGTGCGCATCGATGCCGCGAAAGGACAGATCCTCGCCATCGGCTGCGGAAGCACAACGATCCGCTCCGACAACGGCATCTGCTTAAGCATCACGGTTTCGGAACCCGAGGAGCAGGTCCTGTATCTGACCCCCGGAAGCAGGAAGACGCTGAAATTCTATCAGCTCTCAAACAAGAATGCATCCTGGCAAACGGAGGATGCTTCGGTCGCGACGGTGGATGCGAAAGGGATCGTCCGGGGCGTCGCCGTCGGACAGACATTGATCCGCTGCGAATACAAAGGCTTTCATTACAGCGCCCTGGTTTATGTGGAAGCATTCCGCCTCGCCCCCGCGGAGGGACTCGTTCAAACAAAGGAAGGCCGCTACACGCTCAACATGCTGGTGGGCGGGACCGTGCGTCTTTCCTTCCTCGAAAACGAAAATTACCGCGTCCGGCACAACGCGGAAAACCACAGTGAGATCTTCTTCTTAAGCCGGAATCCATCAACAGCCCATGCCGACGAGAACGGAACCGTATACGCGCTCTCTCCCGGCAGCACTTCCCTGAAGCTCAGAACGGGCGGCCGCGACATCGTCATCAAAGTGAAGGTGGAATAAAAAACGCCCCGCCGGAAGGCGGGGTGATCGCATGATCAAAAAGCATCACTCGGTAAGACTGTAATGATTGCGGGCATTCCAGAGTATCCACTCCCGGTACCCCGCTTCCTCCACGGCCCGGATCTGTTCCCTGACCTGCTCTTCCCCGTAGGAGATATGACCGTTCACCCAGGTGGCCGTAAAATCCTGCAGCCAGGGGCGCACCACGGCGCATTCGTCTTCGGGGATTTCGGAAAGCTCCGTGGATGAGAGCGTGAGCGCAGCCAGGACCGTATCATGGGGTGCCGCATCCGGGACATCAAGCCCGAACACTCCGTTTCCGTAATGGGAAGGATAGATCATCGGGCAGAGCGCATCCACCGCGGAGGCCAGCTCCACATAGTCCTGCCCCACTTTCCCCACATCCGTGGGATTTCCGATCACCGTTCCGAAAAGGTCCGCCGTCAGCGGGACCTTTTTATCATGGACCGCCGCAGCCGCGTCGGACAAAAAGTCCGTGATAAATTCATGTTTGTTCTCTTCCGTGAGTTCCGTTCCGTAAGATGCATCCTCCGTTCCGGCTCCGACCGGGAAGCGCACATAGTCAAACTGTATCTCATCAAAACCCAGATCCGCGGAATAACAGGCAAGCTCGATCAGGTAATCCCAGACCTCCCTGCTGCAGGGATTGACCCAGGCCAGATCCTTTCCGTCCGTGACCGGATTGCCGGCTGCATCCAGAAGCGCCAGCTCCGGGGCTGCTTCCGCCAAAAGCGGATCCTTGAAGCATACGATGCGCGCGATCGTGATGATCCCGTGCTCCTTCAATCCGGCAAGCATCTCTTCGGGATCCCGGATGTAACGCACACAGTTTCCCATCTGCGCAGCTTTCATCTCCTCCGGCAGCTGAAAGGTCACTTCACCGGCATCGTTCTTGACATCAATGACCATGGCATTGAGCTCGGTGGAATCCAGCAGCGTGACCAGTTCTTCCATGCGCTCGCTTCCGGCTACCGGGCCGGTGACATAGATCCCCTTTACCGGATCGTGTTCCTTCTTCCACTCAGCCTTCGAAAAGAGCTCCTGCTCCGTTTCTGCCTCATTATCCGAAACGGCTTCCGCTTCGGATACCGAATTTTCCGAAGCGATAAAGAGTTCTTTGACCTCGGGCTCCTTCTCCCCGTGCGGCAGGCGCAGGATCACAAAACGCCACGCCAGGAAAACCAGGCCTCCCAGGGCCGCCAGGCCGGCAAGGATCCCCAGAGCGATGAACGGCCCCCTGTATTTCCCGTACTTGCGGCGTCTCTGTTGTCGAAGCCATTCCCTGCGTGTTGTCATTGGCGTTCCTCAACAAAATGACTGTTCACATACGCGACATCCCCTTCGTAGCGTATGCGGTACCAGTCCGGTGATTCTTCGTTATCCAGGACATCCACGGCCTCTCCCCGGTCCAGGCTGCCCAGAATGGGAGCATCCGTGCTGGGTCCGGAGCGGATGTTGACCTGGGTATTGACGTAATACTGCGTGGGGACGGGTGTCGGTGTCGGGGGAACTTCTTCCTCCTCTTTTTCTTCGATGCGGCCGGCTTCTTCGTCCACGCGCGCCAGAAGGAAACGCCCCGCATGCTCCGTGATCCACGCCACGTCCCCTCCGTGAAAGAAGGTATTCTCCGGCTCTTCTCCTTCACCGTCGAGCGGATACACCTTCAGCGTCCCCTCTCCCTTTTCCAGTTCGGCCGGCAGGTTCACGTAATATGTCACCGGGGAAGACAGCTTTTCGACACCGCTGCACTCGTAAACGGCAGCGGAAAACGTGCGGTCCGTGATCCCCAGACTGTTCAGGGCGTTCAGTGTTTCTTCGCTGTCCGGCTCGTGGGAGATCAGCACAAGTTCCGTCATCTCGGGAGCGCTGCCTTCCACGTAAAAGCCGTTATCCCCGTATACGCGTTCCGCTGCGCTTGAAACGGCCGGCGGCGTCACGAGCGTGTCGTTCTTCCACTGCTTCCAATATACCAGTGCGAATACAAGAAGCCCTGCCAAAAGCAGGGCTCTTATCAGAAAGAATACTCTCTTCGCTTCCAATTTACTTCACACGGAGTTTCCGGAAGCAATATGCGGCGCCGAGAAGGCTGACCAGCAGGATCGCGTAAGAAACCGGAAACGCAGTGCCTGTCTGCGGTGCTCTCACTCCGCTGCCCGCCGAGAACTTCACGACTGCGACGGGAGAGAAGCTCTTAAAGACCGCCGTTACTTCGTTGGACCCGATCGCCGAAGGGACAATCTCTTCCCAGGCTCCGTTCACATAATGCAGGAGCACAACGGTGTCGCCCGGGTTGATGCCGGGAACCGTGAGTGTCACGGTGTAAGTACCGTCGGCATTCTTTGCCGCACCGGGTTCCGCATGGACCTCCGCCACGCTCAGAACATTTGCCACCACGATCTTGGTACCGTCTCCTGCCGCAGCTACGATCGCCGCATTTCCGAAACGGGTTCCGAGACTCTTCAGATCATTCAGCATATTTTGAAGCTTTACGACCACAGACTGGACCGTGGCTTCGTTTGTGGCTTCCACAACAATGCCCGGGGTCTTGCTGTTCGTTCTTCCGGCATACCCGGACGGAGAATCGGCGCCCTGGACGGACGTGCTGGCTTTCTGGTCGGGCGAGGCACTTCCCGCGTTTCCCGTATCGGGACTGGGAGCGGCCATGGCCGGCATCACGCTCGCGACAAAGATCGTCACGACTGTCATCAATATCGCAAATTTCTTTTTCATCCGGACCTCCTTTCCCCTGCGCACAGGGTATCAATATAATATTAGCGCGTTTGCAGGGATTTGTCCATACTGCAAAACATATGCCTATTCCGTTACGTTCAGTGGCAAGCCAGCCACTGAACGTAACTGGCTTGCCGCCATGCATAATCGGCTTCGCCGATGGGCGGCAAGCCTGCCAGCCCAAGTGTCGGCCCGTAGCCACGCAGCGAAGTGCGTGGCTCGGGACTGAACAGTAACGTAAATTCTTCTTTCAATCCACGCTGCCCACGATCTCTTCGTACAGATCCAGTCCGAAGCTGGTAAGCTCGGGCTCGTGCCGTATCATGCGGAAGGTGCGCTGTCCGTCGTTCTTCCGTTCCGCCGACAGAAATTCCACGCCCGAATCCGGCTTGTCCTTTGTCTCCTCGTGCACACGCTGCGCAAAAGACAGAAGATGCGTGACCGTCAGGATCCGCACCCCCGACTCGATCAGCGCGCGTATGATGTCGTACGCGATCACGGAACCTTCTTTTTCCGTGGTCGTTGCGAAGGATTCGTTCAAAAGCAGCAGCGAACCGTCCCCGATCTGCTCCACGATCCGGTTCATGCGCCCAAGCTCTTCATCCAGGCGGCCGCTGTTCATCTCGCTGTCCTCCCTGCGCGTGAAATGCACAAAGAAGCGCGGAAAGATGCCGCCGGCATAAGAGCTCGCCATCACCATGAGGCCGCACTGCATCATCACCTGGGCGATCCCGATGCTGCGCAGAAACGTGGACTTCCCGCCCTGGTTGGCGCCGGTAACGATCAGCAGGTCCTTCTGCTTCAGCGAGCAGCTGTTCGCGATCACGTTCATGCGATGCTCCATCGCCAGGACAGGCTCTCTGAGATCCGTAAACTCCAGATCCCTTCTGTCACAGACCCCGGGAAAACACCACTCCTTCGAGATGCGCTCCAGCTGATGCTTCAGCTGCACGGCCGAAAGATAAAACGCCGACTGGAAGCGCAGCCTGTCAAAAAAGCTCTGAAAATCTTCCGTCACCTTCTTCAGTTCTTCCACCAGAAAACTCACGACCCCGTATTCCAGCGTCTGCGACTGCTCACTGATCCACATGTCACTCACGGTGGAAAACGAATCCGGTATCCTCGAATGGATGAACTCCCTGATCCGGTACCTTGTGCTGCCGGGACGGTAGAATTTATCGCTCTGGGAGGAAACCTCCTCGAGTTTCAGGGAACTGAATTTCAGCCCGTCCTCCAGACCGCTCTCCATCACGATGCGGGGCTTTACCACCTTGTCACGGCCCGCATCCTCTTCATCGGAGCCGGAGGTGTAAAACGAGATGTCGGCGAGCACGTTCTTCATAAAGGCTTCCCGCTCCGGCGGAAACGCCTCAAAGAATTGATCCCGGAATGCAATGAGCCCCTTCGATGTGAACGCCTCTTCCTGCTCCGACAAAAGCGTGCGGACCGCAGAAAGCGAATCGCAGAACAGATGCAGCACCCGTATGTCCGCGACCAGCTTTGTGACGGGATTGCTCTGCTGCAGCTTTTCCCTTCCTCCCCGGCCCAGCTCGTTCCACTTGAGGATCATCGTGCTGCTGATGCGGTAAAGCTCCCGGATGAAATCCTCGTGACGGATGCAGTCTTCCACGATCTGCTGCCGGAAGACGATCTCCTCTTTCGTAAAGAGCGGCGTCATCATGACGTTCCGCAGGGTGTCCATCAGGAAAGGATCCTCTTTCCCGACGGTCTTCACTTCGCCGTTCTCGTAGACCAGCGTTTTCGCGGCAGAAAGAAACAGCGTGCCGAGCCCCAGATCCTTGATGATGCTCGCCGTGTCAAAGTATGTCGCTTCATTCGACTTTTCCCTGTCCTCGTACAAAAGACATACTTTCATAGGCGCTCCTTCAGCTGCTCATAATTCAGCCTGTATTTGTTCACCAGATTCTCGGCACAGGCGGTATCGTCCGCCTCGCCTCTCATGATCCGGAAGGTCTGCACTTTCCGGTCGTCCAGCATGGCCCGGAGGCTCACGATGCCATCCCCGGCAGACGTAAGCTCCTTAAGATGCGTGACATAGATCCCCATGCAGTCAAGGCCGATGAAATGCCGCAGCACCTTCTTCCCCATGATCTCCGCATCGTAGCTGGCCGCCGTGGTAAAAAGCTCGTTGATGATGACAAAGGTTCCTCTGCGTTCGTCCTCCATCATCGGCGCCAGCCGGACCAGCTCCTCCTTGAGCTTGCCTCGCCCGGTCTCGATGCTCTCCTCCACGGAGAAATGCGTCTGAATGTCCGGAAAATAGGGGACGCTCGCCGATTCCGCCGGCACATCCAGTCCCATCCTCGCAAAATAGACCAGCTGTCCCAGGCTTCTGGCAAAGGTCGTCTTTCCGCCCTGGTTGGGGCCGGTGAGCACAAAGAAACGCTCGCCCTCTTCCATGGTAAAATCGTTCGAAACGACCTTCCTGTCCGAAGAAAGGAACGAAAGCGCCAGGGCCAGATCGTACAGCCCTTTCGCTTTCATCCGCTTTCCTTCCGGCTTTCCGGGCGTCGCGAACGCATATCCTTCCTTTTCCAGCTCGCGCTGCAGCGTGCAGAAAGAAAGGTAAAAGATCACTTCCTTTTCAAAACGCTTCAGCACGGCTTTTTCATAGCCTTCATTCAACTGCGCCGTGCGGGTGAGTTCCGAAAAAAACTCCGGCTTTTTCTTCACCAGGATCTCCAAGCAGGCTTCCTCGATCCCGCTCAGGGACGGATCCGCAAGAAACGGATTCTTCAGATGCCGGATCTCCTTCCCGCTCTCCCGCCTAAGCATCTCCTCGTAGGCGCCTTCTCCCTCCAGCTCTCCGACTTCCACGATCATCCTGTCCTTTTCATAGGTGATCACAAAGCGGAGCTCTTTGATCTGCGCAAGAAGCCGGTTCGTCCTTTCGACCAGCTCCCGGTAGCCGCCGCTGTCCAGGATCTCCTTCAGGATGCGCAGAAACGCAAGCATGCCCTCCGAGGAGAGCTCTGCCTGTTCCAGTTCTTTTTCCAGCTTTTCATAGGTCCTGCAATAGGCCCCGACCTCGCGGATCTGCCAGACCGCTTTCTGCAGGGAACTCAAGACCCTCTCTTTTTCCCTGCGCAGTTTTGCGACCTCTTCCAGATCCTCCGTGTATTGCAGCAGCGCTCTGCAGACCGCTTCTTTCCGGATATCCCCGTACACGGCGCGCCGGTAATCCGTCACTTCGGAAGATGCCGGCAGCGAAAGGTAGTATTTCCGGACATCCCTTCCCCAGCGTTTCGCGATCCTGTCCAGCAGCTTAAAGAGGTTCAGGTCCTGATAAAAGGGCGCGACTTCCAAAGGATCGGCTTCTTTCGATCCCGGATCCAGAATGCTGAACTCTTCGACCGCAACATCCTTCATGACGATATCCTTTCGGCGTTTTCTTCCAACGTCAGCGTTTCAATATTCCCAGGAGCCACCCGGGTTCCGGTGCTTTCATCTCCGGATTCAGCGCCATCTCTTCCATGATGCCCTGCACGGAAGCCCAGAAGCAGGCCGACATGGTCGCGGGATCCCCTTCATGGAACACGCCTTCCCGTTGTCCTTTTTCGATCAGCATCACCGTGGATCCGATGGTGTCCACCGTGGCGGCTTCCTTCCTTGCTTCTTCGGGCATCCCCGTTCTTCTGGCCTGTCCCATCAGCACGAACATGTTGAAGACCCAGGGCTGCTCTTTCGCGTAGGCAAACATCTTTTCCAGAAATTTGAGGAGAGTAACATCGGCCGTAAGATCCGGCGGCATGGCGGAAGGTGCACCTTCGGCGGGTGCTCCCGCTCCCGGCATGACCGCGCTCTTCGTGCCTTCGGCCCCCATCTTCACCAGCTCCAGCAAAAGCACTTCCTTCGACTCAAAGTAGTGGAACAAAAGGCCCACGCTCATCGGAACGGCTTCCGCGATGTCCGAGATCTTCGTATCGTAATAACCCTTCCTGACGAACAGATCCAGTGCTGTCATCAGGATGCGTTTTCTTTTCTCTTCTTTCTGCTCTTTTCTGGTCATGCAGATCTCTCCTCAGATATCGATGCTGCGCTTCTCGCTCTTTAAGATCCTCTGGATCGCGAACTTGCCGCTGGCAACCGCCACGGGCAGGCCTCCGGGCGAACTCGTCCACTGTCCGGCAAGATAGATGTTGCGGATCCCCTTCAGCTTTCCCTTCAGTCTTACCGACTTTCCCTGCGGCGTGGTGATGAAGCTCATGTAGCTTCCGTGATACGCGTTGCAGTAGCGCTCATAGGTAAGCGGGGTCCAGGCATCCAGGAATTCCAGATCGCCCTTCAGCTCGGGAAAGGCTTCCTCGATCCGTCTTTCCACTTCCGCAACAAGCTTGTTCTTCATTATATCATATTCTTCTTTCGAAAGGCTCTTCCAATATTCGTAATCTTCATCGAGCTGGGTGATGCAGGTCTGGATCACCTGCTTTCCGTCTTTGACGAAGATCGGATCGTAACCGTAGGCCTTGACGTACATTCTGTCAAAGGACCTGCTGCCGACTTTGATCGGATCGATGTCGATGAAGATCGTCTCACCGCGGTCGAACTTTTCGCTTGCCGCGAACGCGACCTGGAAACCGCTCGTGGAAGGATAGGCTTTCGGTGCCGCATAAGCCTGCTTGAGCTCTGCCGGCATGTATTTCTCGGGCAGAAGCTTGTGGAACAGAGGATATACGTCCAGCGTGGGGATCACGTAGTCGGCCTCCGCAAACTCGCCGCCTGCAAGCCGGATCCCGGTGGCATAGCCCTTCTCGAGCACGATCTCTTCCACCGAAGCGTTGTAAACGATCTTTCCGCCCAGCTCCCTGAACCTGCGCTCCATCCGAAGCGACATCTGCAGGGACGCGCCCATCGGGATCTTTCCGTTTCCGTCCACCATCGTCGCGTAAGATACAAGGAAGGAATATGCGCAGTAGGACTTGGGAAGGTAATCGCAGACCAGCTTCTGCATGATCGGCGACTTGAATCTGTGGCTGTACTCCTCCAGGGAGATGCTGCCGAATTCCTTTGTCACCTTGGGGAAATCCATCATGGTCTGGCCGATCGTGATGTAGTCCTTCAGCCCCCACATGTCCATGGGCTTTTCCGCGGGGAAAAGGCACTGCTTCGAATATTCCACATACTGAATGAACTTGCGGATCTCCTCCTCATCCTCGGGTGCTGCCTCGATCAGCTCCTTTTGGGTCCGCTCCAGATCATTCCAGAGGGTAACGGTCTTGCCGTCGCAGATCACGCTGTAGAAGGAATCGAGCTTTGCATACTCCGTGTCGTCCGACAGGGCGCCGACCTTCTTCCATACTTCGTAGAGCGCCGTTCCCTTCTTTGTGCCGGTCAGCCAATGGATGCAGTTGTCGATATGATAGCCCTTCCGGTTCCAGCCGATGCACTCACCTCCGGGGATGGCGTTCTTTTCATAGATCACCGCATCGAAACCTGCATACAGTGCATAGATTCCTGCCGAAAGTCCTGCGATCCCTCCGCCGATCACAATTGCCTTTTTGTTCATGATATGTTCTCCTTTCATTTGGTTGAATTGTCGTTCACTGAATATAGGTTCAATATACACCCGTGAAAATCATTTGTCAAGACTTTTTGAATTAAAATTCAATGAATTTTTAATGCAATAAATCCTCGGGTTTCTTTTCTGATTTCATCTGATATAATAGAAAATGTTATGGGGGAAAACGGGATGAAAAACAGGATAGCCGTATTTACGAACGGGTTCGGTAACGAATTCGTGGAGCACGTTGTCGAAGGACTCCGCCGGAAAGCCAAAGCGGACGGCATCGACATTTTCGTTTTTGTCACATACTGTTCCCTTCTGGATCACGAACTTCAGAACAAGTGCCAGCTCAACATCTTTCATCTTCCCGATCCGGACGATTTCGACGGCGCGATCATGCTCACAAACACCTATAATTTTCCGGATGAGCACGAGCGTGTCTGCGCGCGTTTCCAGCGTGCAGGTGTTCCCATGCTGTCCCTCGAAGTGGACATCCCCAACATGTCCTGCATCAAAACGGAAAACTACAAGGGAGTGCGGGATCTTGCGCTCCATCTTGTCGAGCACCATAAATTCACAAAGATCATGTATATCAACGGTGTGGCCGGAAATGCCGAAAACGCCGCAAGGCGGCAGGCGCTCATCGATGTGCTCGCGGAGCACGGACTGGAGCTTGCCGGCGAGATGGAAGGCGATTTCAGCTTCTACAGCGCTTATATGCGCATGAACGCTTACCTGGATGCGAACAAGGAACTGCCGGATGCCTTTGTCTGCGCAAATGACGAGATGGCCCTCGGCGTGAGCTCTTCCGTATTCGAGCACGGCTTCAGCATCCCCGAGGATGTGGCCGTCACCGGCTTTGACATGATCAAGAACGGCCAGCACACGATCCCCATCCTCGCGACCGTTTCCAGAGGCTGGGATACCTTCGGCGAAAAAGCATATGACAAGCTCATGTACCAGATCGCCCATCCGGACGAGCGCTTTACCGAAGTCTACGATTCCTTCTTCGTGCCCTCGGAAAGCTGCGGCTGCGAAGCCACAAAGGAAGCTACGGATGCGCGTTACAGCCGGATCCGGAACCTGGTCTTCGATAACCTTCAGAAAAGCATCATGGACATCTACTTCCAGCGTCTGCAGGTCCCTCTTTCGACCGCGGAGCATAAGGAAGATTTCTTCGAGATCGGGACAAAGACTGCCAGGGACATCCCCCAGCTCGGCCCCAACTACTGCATCTGCACAGAATCCGAATTCTTCGAGCTGGACGACGACAACTATCCCGAACGCATACGCGGCTACAGCTCCCACATGGATGTGATCTACGAGCTGCGGAACGGCGAAAAGCATTCGCTCAGTCATTTTTCCGCCAGAAATCTGTATCCCGGATATGAGCATGTCGAGGGCAAATCCAACCTGTACATCTTCGCGCCGCTGAACTATCTGAATTTCATCATCGGCTACATTGCGATCAAGAACAGTCCGACGCTTTTGTACAACCTGCAGCTGAGCACCTGGATCCGCAGCATGAATGCGCTTCTGTTCAACATGCGCCGCTATATCTTCTCGCAGCGTGACAATCAGGAATTGAAGCGCATCTACATGACCGACGCACTCACCGGTATCTATAACCGTACCGGCTGTGAGAAGATCCTCTATAAATACATCCTGACGCAGAAGGAAAACAACTGCGCATCGATCCTGGTCTTTGCAGACATCGACCGCATGAAGACGATCAACGATGTATACGGCCATCTGAACGGCGATCTGGCCATCAAGGCCACCGCAGAAGCATTTGTCGCCTTCTCGCCCGACAACTGGCATTTCGGCCGCTACGGCGGAGACGAATTCATCGCGGTGGGGCCCTGCCCCGACCCCGATCAGATCGAGGCGTTCATCCACAGCCTGTCCGAATCCATGTCCGACCGCTTCAAATCCCTGAACCTGGCGTTCATGCTTCACGCCAGCATCGGATATACGGTCATCGAGCCGAGGGACAACGGAACGATCGAGGATTACATCTCCCGCGCCGACAGATCCATGTACAGTGAAAAGGAGAAGATCCACAAGCTGATGGATTCCATGAATTTCAAGACCGAATAGGCCCGGGTGCCCGTCTTCGCGGGGATTGACAGCAACGTGGCTCTTCGATTATAATCCGAAATGTGCCGCAGGAAGCGGCATCAACGTGCAGAAGCACGCCGGAATCTCACACGAACATCCCGAATAAAGTGTCATGAAGGCACATGGTCCGGAAGCATCCGGGCATGTGGTTTTTTATTGTTTTGCGAAAAAAGGAGCAGAGCCCATGATCCCGCAGGAAGAGATCAATTCCACCTGGACACTTCGTTCCGATAACTACAACAAATATGTTGTCGAAGAGCTGCAGACGGACCGTCCCGCAAAATGGATCCGGCTGATCGAGAAAAACGCTCCCGCGCTCCGGCCCCTCAGGGTTCTGGATGCAGGCTGCGGCCCCGGCTTTTTTTCCGCGATCCTCTCGGATGCCGGACATCTGGTCACCGGGATCGACGGCTCGGATCGCATGCTGGAGCACGCCAGGACGAACGCAACACTCTACGGCCGTGACCCGGAGCTGATCAAAGGCGATTTCGGCAGGCTTCCCTTTGCCGACGATACCTTCGACCTTCTGGTCTGCAGGAACGTCACGCACATCATCCAGGAACACCTGAAGGTATACGGGGAATGGAACCGCGTGCTGAAGCCCGGCGGCGTGCTGCTGATCTTCGACGCCAACTGGCATCTGCCCTATCAGCCCGGCCCCGTGCGTGAGGACGCGATCCGCAGGGAAAGGGCCTGCCTGGAACAGTATGGCAGCGGCTTTACCCATGACGGATCCTACGAGTACATCGACAGCGGTCTGGAGCCCGAAAACTTCCGGGTATTCGGGAATGCCGTCCGGCCCGATTTCGACATCGGGGTTCTGTGCCAGCTTCCCTTCCGCGATATCACCTTCGAACGGGATGTCACGGAGGAACTGTGGAGCGAAAAGGAGAAGCTGGCTTACGGCGCAACGCCGCTCTACATGCTGCGGGCCGTGAAACAGGAAAAAACCGCATGATCATCATCTCCGGCGCCAGGCACCGGAGCAGAAAAGGAGAAAAAAATGAAAAAGTTTTTATCGCTGTTACTTGCAATGTGTCTGGTCATGGGCCTGTGTGCCTGCCAGGCCTCAACCGATCCGGGTCCCGTGAGCACACCGACTGACGACAAACAGACAACAACGGATAACACCACACCGGCAGCGGATCCCGATGCCGGCAACGTGACGCAGCCAACTGACACCACGCAGGCGAAGGTGCTGCGTATGGCGGAAAGCTTTGCATACGCCTCTCTGGACGTGCACAAGGATTATTACGGCTGGTACACTTCCATCTACGGCGTCTCGGAGACGCTCTTTAAGGTGGCGGACAACCTGTCCATTCAGCCCCTGCTGGCAAAGGAATACAGCGTAAGCGATGACGGAAAGACCTGGACCTTCCGGCTTGCGGATGCGAAATTCTCCAACGGAAACGCGCTCACGGCCGACATGGTCGTCAAAAACTTTCAGCGTCTGGCCGAAGTCAACGAGCGTTTCGCCTATCTGGGCGATTTCACTTTCGCGGCGGATGGCGACAAGACCCTGACGATCACCACGCCGGAGATCTATCCGACGATGCTCAGCGATCTCACCGCTCCGGAGACCGGCATCATGGATCTGGACGCAACGACCGATCCCGACAACGCACCGGTCTGCACCGGTCCTTTCACGGTCAAATCCTTCGAGCCGGAAGGAACCGTGGAAGTGGTCAAAAACGCTTCCTACTGGAACGGGGATGTGAAGCTGGACGGCGCCATCTTCTATTACATGCAGGACGATGACACAAAGCTCAATGCAATGCAGGCAGGAGACATCGACGGCTACACCAGCGTGACCGCCGCTGCCAAGCAGATCTACAGCATGGACGCTGACCGATACACCCTGACCGAGATCCCGGCCACCCGCCTGCAGTTCTATGTGCTGAACAAGTCCCGCCTGGATGACAAGGTCTGCGAAGCCATCAACCTGACGATCGACAACAAGGCCATGGCCGAGTTTTTGGGCGGAACGGTCTCGGCAGCCGTCGGTCCCTTCGCTTCCACCGCGCCTTACGGCAAGGTGAGCAAACCCGCTCCGGATACCGCAAAGGCAAAGGCCCTGCTCGAAGAAGCCGGCTACACCGCAGGCGCGGACGGCATGTACCAGAAGAACGGAAAGCCCCTGAGCGTGAACATCGGCTATTACGAGGCCCGCTCCCTGGATACCATCGCCGTTCTGATGCAGGAGCAGCTCAAAAACATCGGTGTGGATGCCGTGCTCACGGCCGAGGAAGATCCGGATGCCACCTATATCGCCACCGGCGACTACGACATCGCCCTGTATTGCATGATCGCCGATAAATCCGGCGACCCCTACTACTGCATCGATGCCCTGTTCCGCAAGGATTCCAAGTGGGCATTGGCCGGTTTCCCTTCGGACGAAACGGAGAAGCTGATCGACGAGCTGCGCTACGAAACGGATGTGAACAAGCGCGCGGATCTGGCAAATCAGATCGTCCAGCGCTCCATTGACGAAAATGCCTTCGGCTATGTGGGCCTGTTCAACAAGACCACGGTCATGACAAAGGGTGTGAGCGGGATCTCCGAAAACTGTCCCTTCGATTTCTATGGCGTAAACGCCGAGACTGATATAAAATAAGAAACGATTAAACGAGAGGAAGTTTGGATGGGGAAATACATAGGCAAACGCCTGCTGCATCTTTTGTGGATCATGCTTGCAGTCAGCTTTCTCACCTTTCTGCTGATGTACCTGACACCCGGGGACGCCGCCATGAAAAAGCTTTACGCCCAGGGTGTGGCCGTGTCGGATGAAGTGCTGGAAAACACCAGGGAGAACATGGGACTGAACCGCTCTTTTGCCGTTCAGTACGGTGACTGGCTGCTCCACGCCCTGCGTTTCGACCTGGGAAGCTCTTTCAAGGACGGCTTTCCCGTATCCGAAAAACTGCTCAAAGGCATGAAAAATACGGCCATCCTCACCCTTTCCGCCCTGGCCCTGGCCCTGGCGGTCTCTCTGCCTCTGGCGTTCTTTACCGCCGTTAAGAAGAATTCCCTGCCGGACTACATCGTCCGTTTTTTCAGTTTTGTGGGCAATTCGATGCCGAATTTCCTGATCTCCGTGCTGCTGATGTATTACCTGTGCGTGAAAGCCAGGCTGCTGCCGGTGGTGGCCGAAAACAGCCTGCGGGGGCTGCTCCTGCCCTGCCTGGCCCTTTCGATCCCGCTCTGCTGCCGCTTCATCCGCCAGTTCCGGGCCGAGATCCTCGAGCAGCTGGGAAAGCCCTATGTTTCCGGAGCCGTCCTGCGCGGCGTGAAAAAGCGCTATGTTCTTGCAAGCGTTCTTCACAACGCTTCGATCTCCATCCTGACCATCGTCGGGCTTTCGGTTGGCACCCTTCTGGGCGGCAGTGTTGTCATCGAGACCATCTTCCGCTGGCCGGGGCTGGGGAAGCTGGCAATGGACGCCATCAGCAGCCGCGATTACCCGGTGATCCAGGGCTTTGTGCTGCTCTCCTCCACGATCTATGTGCTGATCAACCTGCTCACGGACATCAGCTACCGCCTGATCGATCCCCGTCTGGACAAGAAAGAGGAGGAAAGCTCATGCTGAACCGCCACGCTTCCCTCTCCTCCAAAAGACGCCTGGTCATCTTTCTGGTACCCGCCGCGGTGCTGCTTTTGCTGAGTCTTTTCGCACCGCTTCTGGCACCCAACGATCCCAACGCCACTTCGGCGATGATGATGAACCACGCTCCCTGCGCCGATTATCCCTTCGGGACCGACCAGCTGGGGCGCTGCATCTGCTCCCGCGTCCTGATGGGCGCCGGGACTTCGATCTTTTCCGCCGCGCTCCTGGTGATCCTCACCTTCCTGGCGGGAGCCACCCTGGGGATACTGGCCGGATGGTACGGCGGCATCGCGGATGCCGTGATCATGCGGATCTGCGACGTCATGCTCGCCTTTCCCCAGATGGTACTGGCCATCGCGGTGGCGGGCATCCTGGGCGGCGGGATGACAAATGCCATGCTGGCCATGGGCATCAGCGGCTGGACCCTCTACGCCAGACTGGCCAGGGCGCAGGTGCTGTCCCTGAAGGAAGAGCCCTATGTACAGGCGGCGCGGCTTTCCGGCCTGCGCTTTCCCCGCATCATGTTCGGTACCCTGCTGCCGAACATCCTGGGCCCCCTGGTGGTGAACGCCACAACGCAGATCGGCGTGATGATGATCGGCATCGCAGGTCTTTCCTTTCTGGGGATCGGCGTTACGGAACCCCATGCCGAATGGGGCAGCATGATCAATTTCTCACGCTCCTACATCCGGCTGGCTCCCTGGGCCGTGTTTGCGCCCGCCGCTGCGATCGTGCTCACCGTCATGGTCTTTAACTGCCTGGGAGACAGCATCCGGGACTACCTGGATGTGGGAGGTGAAAAATGAGCGCGCCGGTCTTACAGGTATCCGCTCTCTGTGCGGGATACGGCAAACAGAACATCCTGAAGGAGCTTTCGTTCTCCCTGAACGAAGGCGAGATCCTCTGCATCGTCGGCGAAAGCGGCAGCGGCAAGACCACCCTGCTGAAGGCACTTCTGTCCGCAGCGGACGTTACGATCCGCTCCGGGCAGATCTATCTCTGCGATACCGAGCTGACCGCGCTTTCCGCAAAGGAGCGTTCCGCGCTCTGTCCGGAAAAGATCGGCATGATCCTTCAGGATCCCGGCTCCGCCTTCAACCCGATCCGCAGTTACAGAAAGCAGTTTATCGAAACGCTGAAAAGCCACGGGAAATACGACGCGTCCGGCTTTGAACGGGAAGCCGCCGAAGCCCTCGCCAAAGTGGGGCTTTCGGATGCGAAGCGCATCCTGCATTCCTGCCCCTATGCCCTGAGCTGCGGCATGAACCAGAGGGCCGCACTGGCACTGGCACTGCTGCTCAGACAGGGCATCCTCTTCGGAGACGAACCCACCAGTGCCCTGGATGCCACGATACAGCTGCAGGTGTCGAAAGAGCTGAAAAAACTGCGGGACGAAAACGGCATCGCGCAGATCATCGTGACGCATAACCTGGCACTGGCACGTTTTCTGGCGGACCGCACGGGAGTCATGCAGGACGGAAAGCTCGTGGAACTTGGCGAAACGGAGGAACTGCTGAAACACCCGCAGCATCCCTACACCGAAAGCCTGATCCGCGCGGTCCCGCGCCTGCCGACCAAAGCATCGGCCCGCAGCCAAGCAGCCGGTGTCCCCGTTCCTGATTAACCGGACCAAATGAAACAGGTACACCGGCTGCGTGGCCCGGGTCTGAACAGGAACACCTGCACCACAAGTGATGGGAGATACAGCCATGATCATCCTGGAAGGGAAAGGTCTGACAAAAAAATACAGAACGCAGAAGGGGGAACTGACGGCACTGGACGCTGTGGATCTGCGGCTCGAAAAGGGCGAGATCCTGGGCATCGCCGGGGAAAGCGGCAGCGGAAAGACCACGCTGCTCAAGCTGATCAGCAGCCTGGAGGCTCCCACAAAAGGCGAGCTGTTCCTGAACGGGAAGAAACTGTCCATGCACAGGACAAAGGAAGACTACCGTGCCATGCAGATGATCTTTCAGGACGCGACGGCCTCCTTTCATCCCCGCCGCAGCATTGCCGATTCCATCCGGGAAAGCGTGAGGAGCCTTTGCGGGAAAAACAGGGACGGAGCCGGACAGAAGGAAGCGGACATGGACCGGCTCTGCGCTATGGTGGGACTGAAACCGGAGCTGGCGGAGCGGCTTCCCAAAAACTTAAGCGGCGGGCAGTGCCAGCGCTTCGCGATTGCAAGGGCAATGGCGGTGCAGCCTTCCATCCTGCTCTGCGACGAGGTCACCAGCGCCCTGGATGTATCGTCCCAGGCACAGATCCTTGCGCTGATCGAAACGATCTGCCGGGATAACAACATGTCGGCGATCTTTGTCTCGCACGACCTTGCCGTGATCAGCTCTCTCTGCGACCGCGTCGTGATCCTCCGGGAAGGCCGCGTGGAAGAAGAAGGCGCGGTAAGGCAGATCATCGATTCACCGCAGAAGGAATATACACAAAGGCTGCTGGGATCCGTGCTGGAACTGTAAAAACGGCCCATAGCCACGCAGCAGGTGCACGGCCCGGGTCTGGATCGTAACAAAGGAGATCCCATGGAAGAAAAAGAACTCACGAGACGCGTCCGCGACTACTGGACGGAACGCACACCGGATTTCAGCATCATACGGCACAACGAGCTGAAGGATGAGATCAGCCGGCGATGGCTTCAGGAGATGAATGTGCATCTTCCGAAGCACGCTCCCCTTGACATCCTCGATGTGGGCACCGGGACCGGCTATTTCGCGATCCTTCTGGCCCGGGCGGGCCACCGCGTCACCGGGATCGACCTGACCCCCTCGATGATCGAAGAAGCAAAGAGCACGGCACAGGAGCAGGATGTGCAGGTCCGCTTCCTTCCCGGAGATGCCCAGAATACGGCCTTTCCGGACGCAAGCTTTGATGCGGTCGTCACGCGCAACCTCACCTGGACTCTGACCGACCTCGAACAGGCCTACCGTGAATGGCACAGGCTGCTGAAGCCGGGGGGGATCCTCCTGAACTTTGACGCAAACTACGCCGACAACGTGCGAAACAACAACCAGAAAGCATCCCGGGTAAAGCCGGAGGACGTCTACGGGCATATCGGCATCACCCCCGAGCTCAGCCGCGAAAATGCCGAGATCACGCTTTCCATGCCGGCCAGCCGTCACAAACGGCCCGAGTGGGACAAGACCCTGGCCGGGCGGGCGGGCTTTGCTTCCTGCGGCGCGGACCCGGATGCCGGACAGCGCATCCTGCGGGAGAAAGATCTGAGCGACGCTCCCCTGTTTCTGTTTTGGGCAAAAAAAGGATGAGCCACGGCATTTACCGCGGCCCATCCGCAAGTCATTCCATCCGTTTCTCAAAGCCCGGCTCTTCTGTCCGGCTTCTTAATCCAGCATCTCGGCTGCTTCCTTCAAAAGCTCGATGATCGGCAGGTGCTGCGGGCAGACGCCCTCGCACTGTCCGCATCCGATGCAGTCCGAAGCCCTTCCGTGACGGCTCACAACACCGCCGTAGAAATTCTTGGAACGCCAGTCATCGGGATAGCGGCGCAGGGTATTCACTGTCCGGAACACATCGGGAATGCTGATGTTCATCGGGCAGCCCGGCGTACAGTACTTGCAGGCCGTGCAGCCGATCTGCGGCACTTTGAGGATCTCCTCGGTCACCTCATCGATGATGGCCAATTCTTCATCGTTCACCGCTTCAAAATCGGTAAAGGTCTTAATATTGTCGAGGACCTGCTCTTCATTGGACATGCCGGACAGGACAGTCACCACGCCCGGGAGCGAAGCCACATAGCGCAGCGCCCAGCTGGCCACGGAATCATCGGGTCTCTTCGCCTTGAACTTTGCCTCGATCTCCGGTGCCATGTTTGCCAGCATACCCCCTCTTACCGGCTCCATGACGATGATCGGGATGTTACGCTTTGCCAGGATGTTGTACAGCTTTTCCGAGCGCACCACCGGATTAGTCCGGTCCAGATAGTTCAGCTGGATCTGAACGAATTCAAACTCGGGATGCGCATCCAGGATCTCTTCCAGCAGTTCCGGGCTTCCGTGATAGGAAAAGCCGAAATGGCGGATCTTGCCCTCTTCCCGCTTTTTGATCCCCCAGTTGAAGCAGTCGTATTTTACGTAAGTGTCGTAGTTCGATCCGTCCTCGATGGAATGGAGAAGATAATAGTCAAAAAACTCCACGCCGGCACGCTCCAGCTGCTCGCCAAAGATCCTTTCGATATCGCTTTCCTGCCGGATCTCCCAGGCCGGAAGCTTTGTTGCCAGCATGAAGCTGTCCCTGGGATAGCGCTTTACAAGAGCTTCCCTGGCGGCCACTTCGGACTTGCCGCCGTGATAGACATAAGCGGTGTCAAAATACCGCCGGTCCATCTTCATGTAGTGATCCACCATGCGGCATACGTGATCCATGTCGATGGATCCTTCCTTCTCGGGAAGACGCATGAGGCCGAAGCCGAGTTTAGGCATACTGTTTTTTTCGATACCCATAAAAACCTCCTTCTCTGTTATCCCCCCACAACAGTATAACCCATGGTGGTAACCTCCCGTCAAGCATTTTTCGTCATCCGGCCCGGGACCGGCTTTCCGGTGGGCTCCCATTATCCGCAACCTGCCATGAGCGGTTGAATTCACTCCCATTAGGATTTATAATCAAAACGGTTGGGGCAATCGCGCATTAAGGAGGAGTGACTATGGAAAGACAACAGGATCTTACGGCCATTCTGCCTGACGGAACAAGCTTTGACTTCTGGGAAAAAGAATGTACGTACGATAGAACACTTTACGTGTCGTGCGAAGATCCGAAGGCTTCGGACGACAATGACGGCAGCGAGGCAGCGCCCTTCAGGACGCTGGACCGCGCCGCAAGAGAAGCAACCCCCGGCACGAAAGTGCTGATCCGGTGCGGCATCTACCGGGAATGCCTCGCCCCGCGCGCAGGCGGGACCGACAGCGGGCATATGATCAGCTATGAAGCCTATCCCGGCGAGCGGGTCACGATCCGCGCTTCGGAAGAGGTCCGTGATTTTTCGAAAAGCAGCGGCTGGAAGCTGCTGCCCGTTTCGGAGTTTTCCTCCGGAACACAGCCCATCGGCGGCGCTTTGGAAGAAAAGCGCAGCATCTGGAAACACGAGCTGGATCCCGACATGTTCCGCGGATACAACCCGTTCTGCGCGGTCAACATCATTCACGACCGCCTTTTCATCGAATACGACAAGACCGACATGACGACCTACTTAAACCGCAGGGGCTGCGTGTACTGCGACGGCGTTCCCCTGAAGCAGGTCGCTCTCTATCACATGCTCGGGAGCGAAGAAAACACCTACTGGGTGGAGGCAAACGGGCAGACCGTTCATTTCCGCCTGAAGGGTGATGCCGATCCGAAGGATCACCGCATCGAAATCTCGGTAAGGGAGCAGTGCGTGGCTCCCAAAGAGCCCTTCCTGTCCTACATCCGCATCAAAGGCCTGATCTGCGAACATGCGGCCACCGGAGGCCCCGTTCCCCAGAGAGGAGCGATCTCCAGCTTCCGCGGGCACCACTGGATCATCGAAGACTGTACCGTGAACCATGCGAACACGCTTGCGATCGACATCGGAAACGAATGCTGGCATCATGACTACATCGAAGGGCAGATCATCGGTCATTCGGTCATCCGCGGCTGCACGATCCGCAATGCCGGCGTGTGCGGGATCGCCGGGCTGCACGCCGAGCACATGCTCATCGAGGATAACCGGATCGAGGGGACCGGCTGGCAGAAGATGGAGCTTTCCTGGGAAGCCGGCGGGATCAAGCTTCACAACAGCGTAAACGGCCTCATCCGACGCAACGTCTTTAAGGACACCTTCCGCGCCGACCATCTGTGGCTGGACTGCGGCAACGAAAACACACGCATCACGTCCAACATTTTTGTGAACGGGATCGAACAGAGAGAAGCCATCTTCATCGAATGCACGAAAGACGGCGTCAATCTGATCGACAACAACATCATCTGGAACGTGGAAGGCCGCTTCGATCCTGCCAAAGTGCCCGCCGAGCCCGGTTCGAGCGGCTGGTACAAGCTGGCGGAAACGGATGCGGTAAACGGATACGGCATCTATTGCGAAGGAACGGACAGGCTGATCATCGCGCACAACCTGATCGGGAAATGCCGGCACAGCGGCTATTACGCCAAACCGGTGGGCTTCCGCATGGGCGGCCTGGAACGCGGCGGCACCTCCCGGAAGGCAAAGATCCTCAACAACATCTTTTACGACTGCGGCGAGGCAGCGATCGTATTCCCCACGCCCGACAACGAGGCGGAGGGAAACCTTTACCTGTGCATGAAGGGAGGCTATCTGCGCATCATGTATCCGGCGCCCGAGGTCTGCCTCGATCTGAAGACATGGCAGGAATTCTACGGCTTCGATCTGTCAGGTGATCAGGCATGGTTCGCCTTCGAGCCGGACTTTGAGGAAGCACTTGTCCGCATCCGGCAGCGTGATGACGAGCCTGTCGGCGTGCCCGGTCCCGAGCGCAAGATCGTTGTGCCGCGCGACCCTGCTGCCATCCGGAAGACAAACACGCCGGAATGCGTCAACTGCGATATCAGCGGAGCCGCCAGGGAAGCCGCATCCCTTCCGGGACCGTTCAATTCGTGGGAGGAGATGCGGTTGTAAAAAGCTGCGTTTCAGGCTTCATTCTTCTTTCCAGGAAGGATCACGGTCTCTCCAGATGATCCTTCCGAGCAGGCCCAGTGTGATCTCCTCAAAGCTGAGCAATACGGCATAGCTCAGAGGGAAGAACAAAAGCTTTGAAAGAAGCAGCTCGCTCCACATGTATTCGGACACTTCACAGACGCGAAGCGATAAAAGGATGTTCACGGGGATCGTGGCGATCCCCGTGAGGACAAAGAGCCAGAGCCCCTCCTGCTTCCTGCTCAGAGAGGAGATGCTGATGCCCGCATACAGCGCCGCAAGCGAAAGCAGGATCAGCGGCAGATTTTTCATGCAGGTCGACAGCAACAGCGCGACGACGGGGCAGATCAGAACCAGTTTATCGGTCAGTTTTTTCTTCATGAGAACACTCCTATCCAGGAAACGATATCCAGCAGCAACAACACGGGAAATACCTTCTGCAGCAGGATGATGATGAAGCAGGCTGTCAGTTGCACATGCCCGCAAAGCCCTTCGTTTTTGAGCATCCTGCGGGCCCTTCTGCTCTGCGTCAGTTTATCCAGCTTTTCATAACCTTCCACGTTATCCAGGCCGATCAATGCCATCAGGATCTTGGATCCGTCGGTCCCTTTCATGGCGATCATGTTGATGACGCACATCACCAGGTTCACAGCTGCTGCAAGGGAAAGATAATTCCCGATGCCCGGGAACACACCCGAAAGAATCAGCAGGAAACCTGCATACAGGATGTTTCCTTCCGTTCCGGCCGCATAGACCTGTATCCTCTTCATGCCGGATCTGATCCCGGACTGGTCCAGCAGGGTGTAAAAGCCGGGAAAGATGCCCAATGCGATGCCGTATTCAAACACCCTGCCGCCATATGCCCTGCAAGCCGCCGCATGGCTCATTTCGTGGATCGCACCGCCGCCCGCTATCCCGATCAGATAAAACAGGACGATCGAAACGATGCGGTTTTTGCGTAACAGCACTTCAATGAATGAGAGATCGCTGCACATCCAGAAACTCGTGTTACAAAAGACATATATCCCCGTGATCAGCACCGGCACGCAAAAGAAGAGCAGCAGAAAATTCAGCAGGCCGGCCAGAAGCTTCTTTGCCTTCGTGTCTTTCGTCCGGATCAGGGTTCTTTTGTACCCGTCCCGGCCGCGGGAGATCACACCGTGGTCGCAGCGGATCACGCCCAGCAGATCCAGCTCTTCGAGCAGTTCCCGTATCTCCGAGCGGCTCTTTCCACGATACAGAGAATACGGATCCGTCCTGCCGTCCAGCTTTTTCGCAAAGCGCATCTGCTCCACGCTGATCAGGCATCTGCTGTCGAGCACATAGTCCCTGACGTAATATGCATCCCGTCCCGGAATCTTCTTACACACGATCCAGTTGGATAGAAAAGGATATCTCATTGTCGGCACCTCCTTTACAATAAGAATAACAAATAATGAGCGGGCGTTTTTTTCGGGAATAAAAAACGCTGCGGATGATACCGCAGCGTTTCGAGGATACATGCTGTTTCGAATTTGCTCAGCTCAGATCCGGCCTCTCCGATACATACAGGTCTCTCTTGACCAGCGGCTTAAACTCCTGCGCGAACGGACGCAATACCGCGTATCTCTGCTCAATGGTCTTCGCATACTGTCTGTCCTGATTCAGGTCATAGGCTGCCTGATAGAACTTCAATGCGGCACTGATCGTATCCGGCTGCGCAAAGTTCTGGATATGCGCTTTTGCATCCAACGCGAGGGCTTTGCGATAGACAAAGAATCCGATCGAAGCCGAAGGCTGCTCCTGTGTCGTATTGCACAGGCCCTTATCGCAGATCCGGATGATGAAATCATAATCGTTGCTGTCATCAAGGATGTTCAGCAGGGTTACACAGCACTGGGCACAGATGAGCCCGGATGCGGAATCCTTTTCGTCCGGATGCACCTCGAAAATGAATTTCTTCAGGGTACCGATCGCCTCTTCCCTGCGGTTATGAAGGATGAGCAATTCGGCCTTCTGGTTATAGCCGTGTTCATCATAGGGAAGGATGCGAATGTATTCATCCGCAAGATCGATCGCTCTCTTGTACGTTTCTTCATCCAGCAGATCCGCCTTGGCTTTCGTCTTCAGGAAATCCACCGCATACAGGAACAGGCGGAATGACCAGCATTCCTTCGGGAGCTGCTCCGCCTTTTTCAGATACTCCTCACCGAGGTCGAACTGGTTGCTGTCCCCGCAGGCCTTGATCGCGTCACCCAGGATATCACAGTTAAAAGGCGCGGTCTTCAGCGCATAATCACATACTTTCAGGGCAATGTCATAATCTCCCACCCGGAACAGATCCATGATCAGGTTATGAATGATGTCGCATTCACCCAGAACCCTGTTCTCCGGATTCGTGATATAGTCCACGATCGCTCTGCGTTCCCTTGCTCCATCGGGACGCATGTTCCGCTGAAGAAGGAAAATGGCATCATTGATCGAAGAGATATATATGCTGCCATCTCCGCTCTGACTGCCGGACATTTCCTTCATCTTAGCCAACGCTTCCGTCCATTTTCCATCCATGATCATGTTCCTCCTTTGATTTCTTATCCTAAATTCTCTTCCATTTTATTCTTTTTCAGATAATCTATGACTATTTCGAAGTTATTCTGTTTTATGCTTCTGGTGAACTGTTCGGCATATTCTTTCATAGAGATAAAATACCGAATGGAATCCGCATCATGATTGTTTTCCAGACCTCTCAAGGCGATCTTGATCATCATATCATAATCATTTTTTCTTTTCAATTGTTCCAGCAGCATTATACAACACTGCGGACAGATCCTCATACTTTTGTAGTCATTTTCCGGATCGTTGGATTCCAGAATCCAGCTCCTGAGTTTTTCTTCTGCCTCATCATTCCTGCATTCCGAAAGCAGCAATTCCGCTTCCCACAGAAATCCTTTTTCCTCGAACTTAAACTGCTCCTGTCGTTCTCGGGCAATCTCATATGCAGATTTTAACAGGCCGTCTGCATTTTTAGGGGATGAATGGATCTTGTCTCTATACCACCTGAAGATCGCATCAAAGACATACGGATTCCAGTTTTTAAAACCGACTTTCTTTTCAAGATAATCTATGATGTCGTTAACATCATCCGCATATCCCCTCTCAATGCTGATCAGAATGCAATCAGCAAGCAGATCCGTGCATTCGGGATAGCATTCCAGACTGTAATGACAAAGACGAAGAGCGTTATCCTGATCATCCATGCCCATCAACAGCCTGATCAATCTATGCAGATCCTCGCTGTTACCGCGTATCCCTTTGCTAATCAGTTGATTTATTATCAAAGACCGATCAAAATAATCACGTGGTTTTCTTTTTTCAGCGATAAACCTGCTCGCAACTTTGATGCCCGTTATGAAACTCCAATTATCGGTTTCATTTGATGCAGTCGGATTACCCCGAAGCATGGTACCTTCCGGGTCATCCGGATTAGTCTGGTGTTCTTCTGCCTGCCTATTCGAGTCAATTTGGTAGGCCCGGAGCATGACGCCTTCCGAATCATCCGGATTTGTCTGGTGTTCTTCTGCCTGCCTATCCGAATCAGCTTGATAGCCCCAAAGCATAACACCTTCCGGATCAACCGGATTAATCCGCCTGCTGCTGCTTGTATTCTGCTGCTCCGCATTTTGCAGATCAACATACTGCTGTTCCGGATCCGATAACATTGCTTCCCAATAAGTCTCCAATCACAGAATAAATGATACACTGTTTCAACGCGCCCGGCGACAGATCTGTCAAGGATCAATCCACCGGAAACATATCCTCTGCGTCCCGCTCACTTCGGATGAAGTGTTTGAATTCCTCGGGGCCCAAAAGAGCAAAGACCGTAAACATTGCAAGCTCAATATGAGGATTCCTGATGGGATCACAGCGCTGCACGCAGGCCCTCAAATGCTTTCCTTCCTCTCCAAGCAGCTCAAACATAACACGCGCATCCGCAAAGAACTCGTTCTCGTGATTCAGAAGTGTGCCACAGATCTTCAGAAGCCGTCTCGTTCCATGATCAGTCATGATCAAACAGATCTCCGACTTCCAATCCTTATCATAATTCCCGCTCATGATTGACGTGATCACACGGCGTTTATCCGCGCTCTCTGCTATCCTCTCGTTCAGGTAGCGGAACACTTCTTCCGGCAGTACGAATTTGAGAAATTTCTCGTCACTTTCAAAATGTATCGTTGATACCCTCTCACGCAGAATATCCGTCTTTTCCTTTAGCGGCACACCCCTTCTGTCGGAAAGCTCGTCCGCCCAGCCGTACCCCTTCTCCCTGCTTCCTTCCAGCATGGATTTCAGGGAATACAGGGTAAAGCTCCGTGTATCGTCCGGATTAATGGGATGTTCGGGAATCTTTGCCGTCAATTCTCGGACCTTTTCCATCATTTCTGCAGCCGACTGATAGCGCTCTTCCTTCTCCGTCATCTGGCTCTTTACGAGGATCTCCCTCAGACCATCCAGAATACGCCTGGGCAGGTTCAGACAGTCTGTCTCCCTTTCCACCTGCCGTTCAACGTTCCGGGTCTTTTCAAACACGGCATCTCCGACACAGAGATAAAACAGGATCTTTCCGACCGAGCACAGATCCGTTGCCACAGTCAGGGTCTCTCCTTCCCGCTGCATTTCAGGCGCCGCAAATCCCGGACTGTAATTCATCTTCCAGTCCGTCACATACTTGCCGTCCTTCATGGGAACCGCGCATCCGTAATCCGCCAGGAATGCCACGCAGTTCCTGCCCGAGGAACGCTCCATCCCTGCCCAGATCACGTTGTTACTGCTGATGTCCAGATGCAGATAGCCACGTTCGTGTACGGCGATCAATGCCGTCAGCAGGCTTTCCGTCACCCGCAGGGCATAATCCACCCTTGCAAGATCCGAAAATACGGGATCACGATCCTCTTCCTTTCCGGACCGCGGCAGGGGAGTCCGTTCCTTCCAGGATTCCTGCAGCTCCGTCAACGAAATCATATCGTCACTGCGCCTTCTCATCACGGCATAACCGTCTCCGCACTCTGAAAAGGACAGGGCCTGGAACGAAGACTCAGCCACCTTTCCGCCGATGATCCCCTCATTCAGGAACTGGCGCTTGTTGCGTTCGAAAAGATCCTCGCATCCTTTTGCGGCGCATACCCTGCCATCTTCATCACGCACGGCACCCATTGCGGGGAAATATTCTTTTATCACTGCCGGAACGGTCCCGTTTTCCGTTTCCGCCTCGTAGATCAAGGAAAAACCGCCTTCGGCGATCAGGCGCTTCACGACATATCTGTCCAGGATCACGGCTCCGGCTTCCAAGGGAACTCTCGTTGCCATATCACATCCCTCCCTGAAAAATAGTCTCTTACGTTGTCTTTTTTTTCTTGATCAGCGAACTGCAGGCGATCTCGTAGACCTCTGCAGGATCTCTCCTTTCCGGCCCCTTATAACCGTACACAACGGACAGGAGCATGCTCTGCTCGATCAGATGCGGAGGATAGAACTCCGGCAAGCGCGCCTCAGCCAGGCAGTTTTCGGCCGCGTCGATCAGGTCCCGGATCCGGTCTTTCACAAGCTTTGCATCCGTGAGTTCATCCTGATCGTCTTCAAACCAGTACTGATTTGCCATCAACCAGAGCAGGAAGAGAATATCCGTCTTTTCGACTTCGAGCTCTGCCTTCAGCAGTTCGCAGATCCGGTTGGTGGATGTCGAGTCCTTTGCTTTTCCGTTTTTCATCAGCACCGTCCCATCGGTTTTCATTTTCATATGCGCCGTCTGATTCTTTAATTCGCCTTTCTCATCCAACACCGGATATTTCAATGCCTTCGCGCTGTTGTTTTCATCAGAAAGCGAAAAATCCCGGTTTTCATTCAGCAGAGCAGCCGCCAGCTTCTTGCAGCTTTTTTCCGAGATCACGCCGTCCTGATACAGTGCAGCTTTCGTGCTCTCATTTTCCGTCTTCTGCTTGAAGACCGCAGTTACATCCGCATAGAAACCTTTCGCGAATCTGTCGGGATCCTCATTCAAAAGCAGTTCCTGAATGAACACGGCCAGATTGCGGAAGATGGTAAGTGCCGTCTTCGACGCAAGGTCCAGATACGGGCTTCTCTCCCCCAACCATTCCAGGAAGCACTCTTTCCGCCGGTCGTCGGGCCATTCGGCGATCATTCCCGGCAGGCTTTTTTCGTTGCCGATCGTTCCGTTTACCGTCTTTTCATCATAGGAGGCTTTTTCCACGTTTCCATATCGGGAAACATACTGCGCTTTGATCTCCTGCACCTCTTTCCGACTCGAATCCGTCAGGAAGCCATATGCCTCGATCAGATCATGGGAGCGGTTATAGCGGAATCCTCCTTCCACATCACATACCCGCAGCAGGAACCACTGCATTTCCTCAAGTGAAAAACCCAGGATGTGTCCCAGTTCAAGACTCTCATCCCTGCTCAGAAGCGACTTTCTGTCAGTATCGAGACGCAGGGCTGCACGGATCAATTCCCGGTCTCTCTCCGGATCGGCATCTTCCCTGCCTTTGGCAATGTCCGTCAACAGAGCTTCATACTCATTCAATTCCTCATATTTAAGCGAAAGGGCATGTTCGATGGTGATATCGGCAAACGTAACGGCATCACCGTTTCCCAAAGAGACCATAAAGCCTTTTTTCGGTGCTTTGGCATCGATGAGCTGTGTTTCACTAGCACGGCTCAGAAGCAGACGCATCAGGGCAAAACGGGCGGAAAAGACATACTCCTTCGCAATGCTTTGGAGTTTTTCCTTCCACAGCTCCGGTTCCTCTTTCTCCAGCGCTCTGTCCAGGCCTTTCCAGATCGCATCGCCATCCTGATCGACCAGTTCAAGGCAGTTTTCCGCATTTCCCAGGGTATATGTACTACTCATCTTATTCCTCCGATCTCCCGATCCGGTTCAGAGATTGCCGTCAGACAAATCCTTATCCCATTTCAGGCTGTTTGGTTTATGTCAACTATTATACAACTTGCGTCATCACTGTGTCCACAGGATTCCATATAACTGAACACCTCGTCAGGGCACACATTTTCCGTCAATAATTGCATTGCATGTCCCTGTATGTTGCTTCCGCAGCACAATGGCGACGCCCCGTCCGAAAACAGCAGCACCCGCTCATAATCATCAATCCTGCCCGTTTTCAGCCTCAGATGATCGATCAGGTCATTCGAAGTGGTCAGCCAGGTATATTGCCTCGTGAGCCCGTTCTCCGGCTTGCTGATCATCCCGATCTTCCCGTCTCGTCGTTTGACCAGGATCCCGCCGTCTCCGAGATGAATCGTCAGGTACGTCCCTTCGAGCAGATCCATCACGAAAATGACCAACGTGGATGAAAACTCGCCCGCATCCGCTTCATGCTGCGCCGAAAGCTCCGTCAGCCGCTCGCGGATGGTCCTGGCCAGTTCGTAGCGGATCTCGTCCCTGTACGGATGAGTGATGATCGTCTCAAGGGTCTTTTCACGGATGTATTCAAATATGCTCTTCATCACCTCTTTCCCGCCGATGTGGCTGTACATTTTTCCGGACTGGCCGTCCGCCACGCCGTAGAAATCCAGGCTGCCTTCTTTCAGGTGCACGACGCTATCCTGGCACTGCTCTCCTCTGCTTTTGTGCTCCTCACCGGCTGCGACGTACCACTCTGCCTTGCTGAAATACTCTCTCATTCTTCATCCTTTCTTTGCATGGGGAAAGGGGGCATGGCCATTCATGCCCCGAATCCTATCCTTCTTGCTTCCGTTCCCATGATCGAGTTTACGGCCTGTCCGAACATCTCGTCCGTCACCTCCACGGGGCCGTCCGTATCCTGCTCCAGCACACGGTTCAGCACATCCTGAAGAACGTGCTCGATCATCTGCTGGTGCTTGCGGATCGAGGTGACATTGCGGTCGACCAGCTTGTCGATCGCCTTGTTCATGCAGTCATAATTGAACACGACCGGACGGTAGATCTTATTGCTGAGTTCCTTATCAACATACTTCTTTGCAATCGATTTGATCCGCTCCGCATCGGCGTTGGGGAAACGGATCACCGTGCAGCGGTCCGCCAGTATGGGGTTCACCTTGCTCAGGTCATTGGCTGTAAACAGCATCGGGCAATGCTCCAGGCCCACAAGCGAGCACTCGAGGAAATTGTCGTAGATGTCCGAATTCGAGCTGTCGGTGATCGACAGGAGCTCATCATCAACGCTTGCCCGGTTGCGACCGTGTGTCACCTTGTCGATCTCGTCAAAGACATACACCACGAGCAGGGAATGGTTCGTCAGCCTTGCCTTCGCAATGCAGCCCGCGTCTGCCGATTGATAGGTGCCGCAATCGCCCGTCATGCCGTGCCCGCCGTCCTCCTGGGGCACCTTGATGACCTTGACGGGGATCTGCAGGGCCGCTTCGAAGAGCATGCGCACCGCCGTGGTCTTGCCGCAGCCCTTGTCGCCGACAAAGATGACGGGCCTCATGTAGCCGGTCTCGACATAGTTCACGATCATCGGGACGATCTGGCGGACGATCTCGACGGGGATGTCGTTTTCTTCGCAAAAGCTCCTCAGTCTCCTGTAGAGCTCCCTGGGCTCGAGACCCTCACGGAAGAAGGAAGGCACGTTCAGCCGCATCTTCCGAAGCTCCTTTAAGTAGCGCAGCTGCTTGCGGTCTACGTTATGAGACGATCCGGGCATATTCATCTGTACCTCCAGCTGTCGGAGCAGCTGAAGCCCCTCCTTCGGAAGGCCGCTGACCTCCCTGTCAAACCACTTTTCACTGCGGCCGGACGGAAGCCCGGACGGGACAACTTCCTTTCCTCCGCGGGTAAAGGAGCGCCTGGGAGCAGCACTCTTTTTGGAGCTGCCGGACGGGACCTTGACCGGAGAAGTACTCTTCTCTCCGGTGTCCCCGAAACCCTCAAGCGATACTGCGCCCTTCTCCACGGCTCTCAACAGCGCATCGATCTCACTGTCACTGAGTGTCATGAGCAAGTCCATCAATTCATCCTTTTCCGTCATGTTCCTACCCTCCATCTGCCTGCAGTTCCTGACCCGGTTCCGGCCGGGCGCATTCCCGCATGGGGAATGCGATCAGCCGGCAAGCCCGGTCCCTTAGTCCGACGTCTTGACGAACTTCAGGATCTTCTTGCGGATGTCGATGATGCCGGCATGCCTCATCAGTACCGGAAACTCCGGAACCAGCTTCTCATACTCATCCTTCAGCTCCTCCACCTCAGCCTTGGAAGGCAGGATGCCCTCGCCGATCCTGCGGTGCAGAAGCGCATCCTTCGCCATCGTGCGGACCAGAAGCAGGTACGGGACGTTGATCGAGGGCTGTACTTCGACCGCCGAGATGCCGTAGTCCGCAGTCTCTACCACCCTTTCATACATGCCTCTTTCCATCTGCATGTCCGCGAGCTTGAGCGCGCACTGGCTGGCGTTCGGATAGGTCCTGATCGCTTTCTCCAGAACCTCCATGCTCTTCTCCGTGTTGCCGACAGAAGCTTCCAGCTCGCTCTCTGCCATGCACGCCTTTTCCTCATGGGGGACGTACTTCTTGTAGTTGGCGATGAGTTCCCTGCACACCTCCTCGTTCTTCACCGGGTCGGCCGCGATCAGATAGTCAAACGTGAAGGTGTATGCCCTCCAGTTCCATCTGCTGTAGGGGATCGTGTCTTTCAAAAGAGCGTAGTACTCGGCGGCCCTCTCCACATCGCCGCACTCCGAGCAGTACTTGATCGTGTCGGCGATGAGGTCGATGTTGTTCGGATAGTGCTGCAGTCCCTCGATGCAAAGACTGATGGCCTTCTTGAACATTCCCCTGCGGCTGAACGAAACGGCCTTGTTATGGTAGTCGTTCGAATCCATGCCAGGGGCATCTTCGTCGTCATCGTCGTCGATATCGTAGTCGTCATCATCGTCATCATCGTCGATGATCGATCCGCTGCGGCCCTTGTTCATTCTGCTAAGCATTTCCAGAAAAGCGGACGCTCCGGATCTTCCGGGACCTTCCACGCTACTGCGGCCTTCACTCTCGACAAGCTCTTCATTATCATCGCGCTCTTCTTCGCCGGCACGCTCTTCGGCTTCGCTGCGCTCTCCGCTTTCGTCCTTTGCCGCATTCGCATGCTCCCTGCGGGTGCTGTCCGAACCGCGCTCTTCTTTTTCATCCTTTACCAGGATCCCTCTTGCTTCCATCAGTTTTCTGATCTCGTCTGCTCTGCTCATAACATTTTCTCCTTTCTTCTTTTGGTTCCGGTTCCGGCTTTCCCGCGCGGGCCTCCGGCCCCGGCATTTTCTTCACACCATCATCCTACGACAACTCGAAAATCGATTTTTTTCGGCTGAGCCGTTTTTCAACTCTTGCCCGGCCGTTTCATCGTTTCCATTGCTGTTGAAGATAAGGTATCACACTTTTCGAAGGCATTTTTTTCGCATCTTCTCCACAAAAAACCGCTCCCCCATCCGTATCAAAGATAACGGGCCGCACAGGAGCCCGGAAGGGGAGGAAAAAACTATGAAAAAGAGATTTTTGTTGAGCAGCATCATGATCGGAATGTTGTGCATGACGGGATGCAGGAGCGCAGATTCCGGGACCACGGCCATGGAAGCTCCGGCATCTGAAGCCTGCGCAGAGCCGGCGGGGGCCTTTGACATGGCAACGGGAGACGCTGTCACGATGGAAAGCGCAGAAGTGGCAGGCGAGTCCATGACCGTCCCGTCCACGCAGGGGGTCGGCACACAGCAGCAACAGCAGGGGCAGACGGGAATCCTGACAGCCGCCTACTGGAATGACCTCGAAAATTGGGATTTCTTTACGAACCTGGTCGGCCAGAAGACCATCTCTTTCCCGTCATACGGACTGGATCCCACCAGACGCGTGGCGGTAAATGTGAAGGATGGCAACGGCGATCCGCTTGAAAATGAAAGCGTGGCCCTTCTGGATGCGCAGGGGAATGAGCTTTGGACGACACTCAGCGACGCAGACGGAAACGCCTATCTGTTTTACGCGGAGGATGCGGAACCCGCAGAAGTAAAGGTGAATGGTGAGAGTCAGGAATTCGCCGAAGAAATGAGCTTTGTAACAGAGGCAAGCGCTGCCCCGGTCAGCGGTCTGCAGTGCATGTTCATCCTGGATACGACCGGTTCCATGGGAGATGAGCTGAATTACCTGACAGAGGATTTTTCCGCGATCGTAGCGGACGTGGGAGGCAGCAACGTGCTGTATTCGGCGAATTTCTACCGTGATTTCGAAGACGATTATGTGACAAGATGCAATCCGTTCACAAACGACACGGATCTGGTGCAGGATCAGTTTGCCGCCGAAAAGGCCGCCGGCGGCGGTGATTTTCCGGAAGCGGTCGCGGATGTGCTGAGAGAGATCACGACCCAGGCAAACTGGAAAGACGGATACCGCAAGATCGCATTCCTGATCTTTGATGCTCCGCCTCATGAGGAAAAAGCCGACATGGTGGCAAAGGCCGTGGCGACCGCAGCGGAAAAAGGCATCCACATCATTCCGGTGGTAGCTTCCAATGCAGACCGCGACACCGAGCTTTTCGGCAGGGCCGTGGCCATCTCCACCAACGCGGATTATGTTTTCCTCACGGACGATTCCGGTGTGGGCGATTCCCATCTGGAGCCCATCGTGGGAGCCTATCAGGTAGAGCTGCTGCACGACCTGATCGTCAGGGAGATCCAATCTTACATTCCGTAAAAGTTAAACAAGAGCTGTCGTTTCGATGGAACCTTCATCGGGGCGGCAGCTCTTTTTTTGATTTCATCCACGTACGCTTCCGGTAAGTATCCGTCCTCAGATGCGTTCCAGGATCTCCTTCAGAGCGCCATGCGCAAGGGAAAAAGCCTCAAAGCCGCTGAGGGCCTGTCCGGACTCGGACAGGATCGCGTCCCTGCCCCGCTCGAGCCCTGCAAATCCCTTGAAATCAAACAGATGGGGCTCGAGAGAAAGGAAACCGTCAAAGCCTTTTGCAAACAGCTTCCGAAGGATCTCCTCCACGTTTCCGTCTCCGCATCCGGCCGGCACCACGGTCCCGTTTTCGCGGCGCGCGTCCTTTACGTGCAGGTATGCGATATGATCCTTCAGGAGTTCATATGCCTCAAGCGTATCCTGTCCTGCCTGGACAAAATTGGCAAAATCAAAGATCGCCTTGAAATGCCCGCCGGCAAAGGCATCCATCAGTTCGCGGCACTCTGCGGCTTTTTCACCGTAGATCCCCTTCTCGTTTTCGTGAAGCAGAACGATCCCGTTGCGGGAAGCATGGTCCACAAATCTTCCCAGCCGCTCAAACACTTCGTCCTTCCTGTCGGCTCTCTGATCATCGGATACGTAGAAGCTGAACATCCGGATGTTCTCCGTCCCCATCACGTGCGCGATCTCGCAGGCACGCTTGAACTCCTCCATGTGCGGATCAAATGCGTCATCAATGCCGATCTTTCCGAGAGGCGAGCCGAGCGCGGAGAGTGCGATCCCCGCATCATCGAGCTTCTTTTTGATCTCCTTCACCTTCTCATCCGAATGAAAGATCAGGTTGTTTCCGTCCACACCACGCATCTCAACGTAATGCACATCCAGTTTCTTCAGGCTTTCGATCTGCGTGTCGAGCTCCTGCGCGATCTCGTCTGCAAATCCGGTAATCTTGTTGTAGTTTTCCATATTGTTATCTCCTTTTTTCTAATAGCTTCCCGTGGTATCGAACACGATCCCCGCATCCTCCTTCTTTTTTGACAGGGCCCTCCTCTTGTCGAGCTCGCGGAGAAATTCATCCTCGTCGACAGGGAGTTCCACGGTCTTGTCCAGCCAGGAGGATAAAAACATCGCATTCGAGAGCATCAGCGCGCGGATGCCTTCCCGTCCGTCCGCAACCAGAGGCGTCCCGTCCAGGATCCGCCCGGCAAAGGCTTTCAGGACACCGACATGCTGCTCGTTCTTTCCGTCCGTCTCCACCTCGATGCGCTCCATCTCCGGCTTCGCAAAGCCGTTTTTCTCGGTCCTGCAGAATTCACGTTCGTTTACCTTCAACTTGTCCAGAATGAGCTTTTCGTGTTCGCAGACGATCTTTCCCTTCTCAAACGTGAGCTCCAGCCGGTTTGTTCCGGGCGCATCGCCCGTTGTGGTGACAAACACTCCCGTGGCCCCGCCTTCAAACTCCATATATGCGGTCACGTCGTCTTCCACTTCGATGTCGTGCCACTTTGCTTCATGGCAGAATGCCCGTACCCTCACCGGCAGCCCGCAAAGCCACTGCAGCAGATCCAGCTGGTGCGGGCACTGGTTCAGCAGCACGCCTCCGCCTTCCCCGTCCCAGGTGGCCTTCCAGCCAGCGGCATCGTAATAGCTCTGCGTGCGGTACCAGTCCGTGATGATCCAGTTCACGCGCTTCAGCGCACCCAGCTCTCCGCTTTCGATCATCTCGTGAAGCTTGCGGTAAACGCAGTTCGTCCTCTGATTGAACATGATCGCGAATACCCTGTCGCTTTTATCCGCGGCTTCGTTCATTTCCCGCACCTGCTTCGCGTATACACCGGCCGGCTTTTCGCTGATCGCGTGCACTCCGTGTTCCAGCGCATGGATCACGAACTCCGGATGCAGATAATGCGGCGTCGCGATCAAAACCGCATCGCAGATTCCGGACTCGATCAGCTCCCTGCCGTCCGAAAAACGCGCCACGTCGGCCGGAAGGCTTTCCTTTGCCCAGTCAAGCCTGCTCTGCCTGATGTCCGCCACCGCGGTAAGACGCATGCGCGGGACCTGCCCCTCGATCAGGGACCTTGCATGATTGCTCCCCATTCCGCCTATGCCTATGATGCCGAGCCTTACTTCTTTCATCCTTCTCCTCCATTTTTCTCCGCCTCTTCATAAATGCGCATCATGGTGCGGAAGGTATTCTCCACACCGCCCGGATCGTTGCCATACCGTTCCCCCGTCATCAGGCAGCGGTAGAAATCCGTGATGCAGGCCCTGTGTCCGCAGCCCCAGTAATCCTTTCCGATGCCGAGCTCCTTCTCGCAGAGGAAATGCTCCGGCGGCCCGTCATCGGGGTAAAGGCTCACTTCCTGCCCGTTCATGCATATGCGGCCACACTCTCCCTGAAGCTCCAGGATCACCGGCGCATCTTTCGCATATGCGTTGGAAGCATAAAAGCAGGCCCTTTTTCCCTCCGGAAACGACATCCAGGCTTCCACCGTATCCTCCACCTCAACCTTTTCCGCCGGAAGATGATGATGGGCCATGCTGCTTTTTACCACATCCGCTTCGCCCAGATAGCGGAGCAACAGATCGAGGGTGTGGATCGCCTGGTTGATCAGCACGCCTCCTCCCTCCGTCTCCTTCCTGCCTTTCCAGAGACTGCAGCTGTAGTAATCCTCATCGCGTCTCCAGGTGACAAAGGCCCTTCCGCCGACGATCCGGCCCACACGATCCTCCGAAACCAGGCTGTCCAGCTTCTGCGTGGTGCCGTTGTATCGGTTCTGAAAGCAAAAGCCGAGTTTTCCCGGATGCAGTGCAGCTTCCCGTTTCATTTCTTCAAACTGCTGCAGGCTGACGGCACAGGGCTTCTCGGAAAACACGGCCTTCCCGCTTCTCAACAGCCCCACGGCCATGGGAGCGTGCAGCATGTGCGGCGTGCAGATGTGCACGACATCGACATCCGCATCGCACACACTGCGCCAATCCGCGCAGATTTCCGCGTCTTTTGCATATTTGTTCGCAAGCTCCCGGGCGCGTACCGGTTCAATGTCGCAGAACAGTGTCAGCTTCACATCCTCCAGGGAAGAAAGGACCCAGGCGTGTACCTGTGCGATCCCGCCGCATCCGATGATCCCGACTTTTTTCATGACCTGCTCCTTTCTTCGCTTGTTTCTGAATTCCGCTTGAGCCTATTGTAAGACGAAGCGAAATGATTTAATATGTATATAAAATACATCTTTTATGTAATATTCCGACCTATGGAGGACGCATGACACATTCCGAAACGGAGAAAAAACGATCACAGATATCCCTGTTTCCCGTTGATCCGCCTTTTGACGCGGCCTACCGGAACGCTGATGCGCCCGTGCCTGTGGGACCGCATTCCCATAACGCCGCCGAGATCTACTTTACCCTGACCGACCTTCCCGACGTGCTTCTCAACGACACGGTCCTCGCGGTCCCGGCCGGAACGCTGATCGTCATCCCCTCCTTTTGCGTGCACCAGCTGTATCACGAATCGGGAGTCCGCTATCAGCGCTACATCCTTACGATCCCCGAAAAATGGCTGGGCTGCGTACTCTGTGAAGGCGCTTCCGACTTTGCCTACCTGGAGGACAACGGCACACCTGTTCTGCTGTTCCCGGATGAAGAACAAAAAAAAGAGCTGATCGCCCGTTTCGACGAACTGCTCTCCGTAAAAGACCGCACCACGCCCGAGGCGATGGTCGCTTTTTTCAGACTGCTGGGAAACATCCAGGCCCTCAAGAAGGAGCAAAAGAAAACGCGCCCCCTGCCTGTCAGCGCTTCCCAGAAAAAGGTAAACGCCATCATATCCTATCTGACGGAACACTTGCGGGAAAACATTTGCATTGCCGATCTGGCATCGCATTTTTACATGAATCCTGACTACCTGGCCAGGCTTTTCAAGCGCCACATGCACGTGCCCATCGGCCACTACATCACGCTGCAGCGCATCAGCATGGCCGAAACTCTCCTGCGTGAAGGAAAGACCGTATCGGAAGTGCAGGAATATCTGGGCTATTCCAGCTATGCGCATTTCTTCCGGACCTTTCAGAAGATAACCGGCATCTCGCCAAGCCGGTATCGGAGGATCAATTGAAGACCCGACCCTAGAAGAAATACTCCTTGAGCGCCGTGCCCGCCCCAATCAGGAGAACACCCACAGGCGGACAGGCCACCGCCAGTATAAATCCCACAACATAAAGCCCCAGGATGAACAGCATCAGGAACGCCCCGACAAGAAACGCCAGGGGACTGGTCTTTTGTCTGACCGGCCTTTGTTCCGGACGGATGCCCGGCCCACAGTTAAGCGGAACATTCCCGCTTGTCGGATCCGCATGCGAGCTGATAACCCCTTGCCGCTCTTCCTCCATCAGGTTATTTACATAGTTGATCCGGGAGGTCTTTTCATAAAAATCCAGAGAACCGTTCCGATCATAGTCGAACATGCTGTCAAAACTTGTTTCGTAATTGTTTTCCATGGCTTTTCCTCCTTTCCTTCGGGACCAGGCTGCAGGATGAAAGAAACCGGGACCCGCTTCCGGACACGGAAACGAGCCCCGACCACCCCCCGCAGCCCCAACAAAATTACACATAATAGGGAACGGAAAAGGAAAAAGTGAAACAAAAACAAGAAAAATTTTAACTGCCCGGCTGTTTTAAGCCCGCAATCTTTGCGGCATCGAAAAGATCGATCTCGGCACGGCCGCTGTCGAGCGCTGCCGCCAGAGCCCTGCAAAAGGCGGCTTCATCAAATTCTTTAATATGGTTTTTTGCGTAGATCGTCCTGAGCGTTTCTCCCGCGGAAAAAGCTTCTCTCAAGCGCCTGACCGTATACGCATTCTGCAGCGTGCAAACGCAGACTAGCGGATCTCGATCCCCATCTCCTCCGCGCGTTCCCTGTGCACCTCGCCCGGTTCCCTGATCGTGACCAGGACCTTCTTCGCGTATCTTCCGCCGAACCTCTTTGCGACCGTATCCAGCTCATAGAGTGCGTGCAGGATCTGCATCCCCGACATTTTTCCGCTCTTGCAGGAGATAAAGGTCGGAATGTAGCCGTTCAGTGCCAGGATGTCCACCTCGTTGACGACGTCCTGCCCGGGTTGGGGGTGGATGAATCCATCCCAGTCAAGATGGACGCCCACCACACATTCCTCGTTGTTCTCTTTCTCGTGCAGATAGGTGTGAAGTTCGAGTATGCTGCCGCCCTCCCAGATCCATTCCTTCACTTCCCTGTTTTTAAAGCGGAAGCTGTAGATCTCGGCGGTCCGCACGATGTCCGTCACCAGTCCGACTGCGGCGAGCGCGTCGATCATCTCGTCCAGCTTTTTCACGGAGCGCAGGACAGTCGCCGAAGCGGCCAGCGCTTCGATGACCGTATCCAGTCTTTCATAAACCATCAACTCTTCGTCCGGCACCATGTTGCCTCTCAGGAATTCCGAGAACGGGTTCCAGTGATCCGGATACGCTTTCACGATCTGCCACAGGCTGTCAACATCGTCCTGTAATGCCTTGTCGGAGACGTCCTTTATCTCCTTCTGAAGATAGTGATTGATCGTTCCGCCGTGCATTCGGATGAGCTTTTCCAGGGTCAGCCGAACTTTGTGCGGGCACACATTGCGGCTTAAGCTTCTTTCCGCGCCCTCGTCGAATTCGACCAGGCGTCCTTTGGGGATATCAAACATGTGGATCGGCGCCTTGTACTCTTTGGAAAGCATGCCGAAGGCCACCAGGATCAGACTTTCCCCGCCGGTGATGTCGAAATAGATGTCCGAGCCCTGTTCCAGCTCATAGTCGATCTCCATGCGCATCTTGTTCAACACGGATTGCATGTCGCTGTAAGAGAGCGGCTGGAAGACTACGGTCTTCACGCCGCACAGCTCCTTGAGAAAACGTTCGGTGTTTTCCTTCTGGGACAGGATCATCTCGTGATGTCCGAAGAGAACCACCTTGTCGACCCTGTAATTCAGGCAGGTGATCACATTTTCAATTGCTTCCTCGCCGAGGAATTCAAATACGGTTACCATGGGGGTCCTTTCGTTTTTGTTCACGCTCAGATCTTTACGTAATAGTATATAACGATCTTTACATTCGGATCAAACCAATCGCCCTTATTAAAGAATTCCTTGCCGTCTATGAGGATCTTGGCCACATTTCCCTCTTTGAACAGGTTTCCGAAAATCGGAATGGCCATTTCCTTGGTCTCGATATCCCTGAAACCGGCATCTTTCAATTCCATTTCCACATTTGTGTAAGGACGTCCGGTAAAATAAGTCTTATTCCCGGAAATACGGATCTCGCCCACATGTTCCTGCGCGATCTCCTCATCCGTCTTGTGCTCATAGTATTTCAATGTGATCTTTGTGTCTCTCGGTATCCAATCAGCCACAAAGTTTTCTTTGCCTTCCACTTCAAATCCGATTACCGTTCCGTCCTTGACTCTGGTCTTCGACTCGGTAACCCTCTCCGAGGCAACATTCTGAACTCCCTTCTTTGACAACACATCAATTGCAAACTGTACATCCTTTCCGACATAATCCTTGGAGGCAACATAGATCGGCAGAAGGGTTTCACGGTCATCCGCCGTGGAAGTCATGTATTCGCGAAGCAATCGGAACCGGTCCGTTTCCGCCCACTCCCTGGCTTCCAGGGCACGGACCGCGCTCTGCGGATGGTCATACATCTGGAACTGTAAGAATTCCAGCGTTTTATTCCATGCGGATTCTTTCGCGAATTCCCTGTATTCAACAGCCTGTTCGAGGAACAGATCCACGCTTGCATCATCCGTGATGTCCTTGTCCAAACCCGCAAAGCGCATGTTGGTTTCTATGACTTTGTCCGAATTGCCATCGCACAATGCGGCTGCACGATCGGCCGACAACTCGCTGCATCTCATCCAATAAGCAAAAGCAAGTTGTATGGGATACATCGCTATATTCCCCAGTCCGGTCGCAAAAATGTAAGCAGTATCTTTAAGAAGGCGCCCCATCGTTGTATATAAGGTATGATGGCAGGCGATATGTCCGCATTCATGAGCGATCACGGACGGAATGAGCTCCTCGGGAAGCGTCTCAAACAAACCGGATGTCAGTACGATAAACGGACTGGTATCTCCATATGTATACGCGTTCGGATATACATCGAGCGTGACATACAATTCCGGAACATCGATTCCCAGCTTTTCACATATGGGCGGCAACATCGCATGGTACTTTGCGAGTTGTTTATCACTCATCCTCAAATTTGATGAGAGATTTATGAGTTTGAAGGTTTTCTCACTCCAGATCTTCATGAACGCCTTGACCACCTGGTCAAAACCAGGAATGGCCTTCAACGCATCCAACGCCGCTTTGTCTGAATCGTGAATAAAAAGATTTGGGTCCAGGTTCATGGTTTTTTCTCTCCCTTCTGTTACATCACTGACTTTTTTGCGATTATGATATCCTTACAACTATAGAATTCAGTTAATACTTTTTAAATACTTTTCAGCATCTGCTACAGGTACACACTTAAAATCATAGGTCACAGAATCATCTCCAATCCGTACACTTGCAGCTGACCCCTTCCCATTCTTAAATGTAATTGTGTCAGAGTACCCTTCATTCGGATAATAAACGATTACTTCACTTGACAAGTCGCCTGTATATTGACCGTAATATCCGTAACCATTTGATGTGAATGAGATGCATACGTTATTATCTATATCAAACAAATAATAATTCGAATAGGAAGCATATGCCTGTTCATATGCCAATTCATATATAGACTGTGATGAATCCACTGAAGGTTCAGCCGGTTGCTGTTGATTATCCCCTAAATTCAGTTCAGGCGTTATTTCATATTTCAAATCCGAACTCAGAACAATTTTTTCAATTTTATCTCTTGCATCAGTATCAGTACAAATACAATATATTAATAGTGCTTGGTCTCCATTATATGTCAAAAAAGCGCTTCCTGCCCCGTCAATAGATGCTAATCGTCCTTCATATTGAACATAATACGCGGGTTGACTCGATAAATAAGTTGAATTTTGATTAGTAATTGTATACGAGTCTCCATCCTTTTCCAGTAAACGAAATGACCCACTCAATAATTCACCAATTTCATCAGAATTAGCAAAGAATTTTAGCTTGTTCCCATACACCCCCATTGAAGTGGATGCAAATACAAGAAGAGAATCATCATTATAATACATATCGATGGATTCATCATCCATCTGATCATGAACAAAATCATCTGGAATACAAAAACTAAACCCGGTATTCACATAATCAAAACCACTTTTTTCTACCGGATTAACGTCCCCATTTTCTTGAACTCCGGCATTTGTAGTCAGTTCTTCGCCTTGCGAATCATCACTCTTGGGAAATGCATGATATAGAATTATAATCTCTGTATCAGGTTTGAACTTATCAGAAGTACTAAAATCCGTATATCCTCCTACAGATACACGTTCGACCGATCCATCGCTAGTTAACCATCCAGTAATCAAATCTTCATGTGGTTCAAGAGAAACATTAGTAAACCCTGCCCCCTCAAGTATTTTGACTACATCTTTGTAATCTTTCCCGGAATAATACGAAGAAGACTTCGGCATGGCAATCTTTTCTTCCACTACACTAGTCTTATAGCTCGACCCATACCCGGACTTGCCAGAATTGAGAAATGCACTCATGACACCGCATAAAATAGGTAGACCCACAAAGAAAAATCCTAGAATCGCTAAGATTTTGTTTGTCGTAGATAATGATTTAAATTTTATAGTCCACCCACCTATACTGTAAACAGAAAAATCACTTTCATCTTCCTGTGATACGTTTTCGGGATTCATTTCGGATCTTTTACCCGAATTGGATTCGGCATTATTACTTTGAACACCTGCAGATTTATCCTCTGTCCCCTTGTATTCTCCAGTATAACTTCCGGTATATACAGGACTCTTTTGTTCATTCGAAGTACTCCCAGCGTCATTATGTACATTTACCGTACCATCTTTAATCGATTCTAAAAAACCATAAATGTATTCCACTGTATCTTTAATTTCTTTGTAACTGCCATCAAAGAAAAATAAGACTTCACCATAATAATCATCGTGAAAAGAGAAAAAACCCTTTTCGTCTTCGCCTACATTAACAGCACGAAGCTCTTTACATCCTAAATAATAAACGGACTTTTTCCCACTCTGGATTTCTTTGCCAAAATACCCCCCTAAAATACCACCTTTATCTCTATAATAAAGTGTGGACGCCTCATTTCTATATGTATCAAAATCATCTGTGGTCTCAATTACGCAGCGATCCGAAAAAACATACAGGATCTGACCCATCTCACCATCAACTGAAACTATTCCTCCATTTTCATCTGTCGGATATTTATTGATGTCATATGAGTATATGTTCGACTTATTCTGCTGCTCGTTCGAGTGGTCAGCGCTATGGCTGTCACGAAGCTTTTGTCCACAATACTTACAGAAAAGAGCCTGCTCACCAATCTTTTGACCACAATACTTACAAAAAGCCATACGAATTACCTTTCCTAAACGAGAATACTCTCATTTACCCTTGTCACAACATCAATGTAATTCTCTGCGACATTGAATATGTCTTGAGCCACCTCTTCAGAAAGATCAAGATGATGTATCAAATCATATGCAAAGTTTTTTTCATCCTCATCAAAAACACCATCAATGTGCAACAAACATATGATTTCAAAAACAATTATTTTCTTACTTCGCAACTCGTAATTTCGCATTCTGTCAAACAACTCTTCAAGCGAAGTTCCCAAATCAATATCATCATATTTAATCGGGAGCTTCACTTCATAACAATATTCATCAATCAAATCCTTCTCTGCTTTTTCTATTACACCATTTACTGCTGCCGCTTTAACAGCAAGCATAAGGAATTCTTCTTTTGCTTTTTCGTTCAAATAACATAATAACATTTTTTTGCCCTCCTGAAGTTATTCATAACGGTTCCCACAATACCCACAAAAAGCAGCGCCCGGGGATCTTCGTTTTCCACACCTTTCACAGAAGCAAATCTCTGGCGCAGCCGATACTTCTCTATATTCACCCTCAATATATCCGGCTACATTTCCATTTTGAGGAATCGACTCCGGAATCCCTCCATTATAACCCATCTGGCCATATGGGCCGGAATATCCCTGTTGGGCTTGATTATAACCCGGATAAGCACCGGTCATCATCGCAGTATTCATAACGCTTGCTGCTGTTCCTAGCCTTACCGTTTCAACTCTGTTTTTTGCTTCAATTTTTGCTTTCTTTATCTCGGCTGCTGTTCTGATTTTCTCCGCCTTAATCTCTTTTCTCCTTTGAATCTCGGCGGCTTGTACTTGAGCGCGTGCTTTTGCTTCAGTATTCTCAACTATCTTGTTTCCAATGGTATGCGCAATGACATTAGCTCCTATAAGTCCTAAAAGCAAGCTCATTTGTTCCCTCCTTTGCTGTGTATGCCTATTTACTAAAGTGTTTCTTACTTGAATTTCGACTTATTAATCTTTCATATTGTCTTCCTCTTCACTAAAGCCACACTCCACAACCGGTCATTTGATAGCGTGTTCTTTTCAACTTAAAACGGGTGACAATTACCGCATGGAGTATATCCATTATTAACCAAATCCTGAATGGTTCCATAATAGTATTTCTTATTGCTTTCTTTCATCCTGCTAACCGAGGAGCACCCATCAACGTGAACTTTCTTTGTATTCGTATTCAGGATAAAGGAATAATACTGTACATTTGTCTGTCTCTGTGCCTCATATGTCGGCGTCGGTGTAGACGTTGGAGCAGGCGTTGGCGTCGGAGTTGCTGTAGGTCGTGGTGTTACAGTCGGTGTAGGAGCCGGTGTTGGCGTCGGGGTCGGCGTAGGCTTGTTAGGGTTATCCGCTATTGGCATATGATAGCTCACGATAACCTCATCAGATTTATTAAATGTATCTCCCTTTCCATAATCACGCCTTCCAGCGATACTTACACTATCGGTTTCTCCGTTATCCGTGATTCCCCAGTATATATCATACAAAACTGAAAACGTAATATTGGTAAAACCAAGAGTCTTCAGATCACTAACGACATCGTTATAATCCTTGTACAAAAATCTACTTTCTCCATATGGCATCCGGACCATATCGTCCTTAAGCTTCGGCTGATAATAGATTACCTTAGGCTCAACAAGATTACTATAACATTTGATACTGAAATTTGCGTCTGTATCCTCAGAGATAATATATGGAATTTCTCCTTTAACTGACGGATTATCCGTTTTAGAAAACGTCATTGTATGATTACCTTCTGTAGACCGTATGTTCCCGGACCATCCGGTACCATGAGGCAGCATCGTTAATTGTTCTCCATCTATTGAGACATTAACATCATATTTATCAAATACAAGATTCCCCGGAAATTCTATTGTCACATTATAATCATACTTAACAAACGTATAGTGTCGAACAATATTTACCGTTGCATCGTAAGGATATTCTTCGGCTACGGATTGCGAAACCTCAATTCCATCAATCTCAACTACGGTTAACTGATCCTGATCATAGAGATCCGGATCCAAATCAGTTTGTTCTGTTATACTGATATCAGTAAATCCCGCCGCAGAAAACGACTCCTCCAGTGCATTCAAAGATACAGTATTACATTCTTCCTTAGTTATTGGGAAATTGATTTTTCTGATCGTATGATAAGTTATAGATACTTTACTATCTGATTCAAACGTATCTCCACCACTGAAAGAAGCTTCATTTATCGAGACGCACTCTATGATACCATCCTTAACGGATCCTTTAGACGCCAGATCCTTTATCTCTATCGTTTCAATGTTAGAAAATCCATCGTTACGAAACTGTTCAGTCACCGCCGAAACATCTTGTCCTGCATACTCCTCTGAATCGAACGATACATTCAACTCACGCGTTTCAGGTTCGGACACTTTTTCAGATCCATCCTGATTTCGTCCTTCTGATCCTCCGCAAGAAACCAAAACAAAGCATGCAATACAAAGCAAAATAAAAATACTATTTATTCTCCGTCGATTTGTATTTATATGTTCTCTCATTTCTCCATCTCCAAATCAACTACTCAAAACGGGTGACACCTGCCGCAGGCAGTGTATCCTTTTTCCTTTAATTCCTGCAATGTTCCCTTAAAGTATTCCTTGTTCTTCTCCTTCATATCATCCACAGACTCGCAATCCGGTCTGTGGGCTTTCTTCGTATTCGTGTTCAGGATCAGCTCCAGAATCTCTTCTTCCGTATCCATGGAACGATCAATAATTCGGCTTTCGCCCGTCGCATAGTCGATCCCGATCCCTGGCTGCACATTGTAGCACCAGACGCAGAAATGAAATTCTTTGTCTTCCGGCGACTCAGCCTCGATCAATACTCCACGTGCAAGAAATTCATCTCCCTCGAAATAGGGAGTGACACGATAAAGCACGTGATTTCCGCTGCCCCGGATATAATATGCCACCCGGTTCTCATAAGGTAGCATTCCTGAGATATTCAGATATCGCGTTCCCGTGATCAGATTGGCTTCGTTCGCATTTTCTCCGCCCAACTGCCATCCGATCAGGTGGCAACGGTTGTAGAGGAACAGATCCTCGATCAGATCAGGATATTTCTCCGTGTGCCAACCGGAGGGTTTGATCATCCCGATCTCTTCCCGCACCTCATTTTCATCCGGCATGGTCTCGGTCCCGATGCAGGCATATACGGCCCCGCATCTGCCCAGGGTATCAAGCGGCGGATAGACCTCGGTTCCCGGAAGCCATGCTGTTCTCTCTTCGTCCGTGAAAAACGGGATGTTGTCATTCACGGATACAGAGGCGGAACCGTCGTATTCCGGGATCAGGGAGTATTGGAAACGAGACTCCCGGTCTGTTTGTTCTGGTGCGTTCTCTGATAAGGATGTGTCTTCCGGGATGTTTCCGGAATTGTCTCCCTCCGTCAATGCCCCGGAGAAATCTTCCGACGCAGCATGGTCTTCATTTTCTTTTGCCTGATCATCAGATCCCGCTTCGCTTGAATGTGCAGCAGCATCTTCCATATCCTGCATAGGGTCAAAAGGTTCTGCCGAAAGATCTTCAAGAATGTCCGAAGGCAATGTTTGGGAAGATACTGATCCAGATGCGTCTGCACACCCGGCCAGCAGGATCACGCATACCAATATTACTGCGGCTTTCATTCGTTTGGATGATATTTTTGACTCAATGTCAGCCTTATGCCACATATCCTTCACGCATTCTTCATTGAACCAACCTCGTTTTATACGTCACTCTCCTTCACTCTGCTTGCCATATCCGATTAATTGTTCTATTTTACCATATATCCACTCTAATCATCCACATATAATTAAGCATTTTCAACATATTTCCACCCTTTTACCACCTTTTCGGTGGTAACAAATGTGCGATATGTTCTATTATGCACCTTCACATTTCACATACCGCACAATATCTGTTTTTCGTATATTCGGCAGCTCTTTCAACGCAGGAGCTTCTGCCGTTTTCTCCGGCGGATCGCCGGCTTTTTCAGTAGATCTCCAGCATCTTCTTGGAGCACCGGGTCGTCACCTCCAGATAGTAGGCCGCATCCGCCATGGACATGTCATCCGAATCATACTTGTCCAGCTTATCCGCAAATTCCATGTACTTCTCCATGATCTCGCTGTACTCGCCGAGCATCATCATCATATTCGATGGATCGGCGTTGTATTTACGCATGAAGTCGACGTATTCGTCCACAAAATCCTCGTAGCTGTCAAGGAAGGCCTTCAGATCGGGATCGACAAATCCGGAATCGCTCAGAAATGACGTCTCATCGGCACTTTCTCCTGCTGCCGCGGGATCCGCAGTCTGTGCAGCCGACGGATCATTTGCGTCTCCTTCATTCGTCGCGGCAGCTTCTGTCGCTTCCGCTTCATTCACCGCAGACGCTTCCGCTTCCTTCGCTGCTTCCGGGGAAGCTTCGTTCGTCGCCTCATTCTCGTCTTTCGTCAAAGCCTCCTTCTGCTCCGGCTCATCGGATTCCTCGTCCCGTCTGTCCTCTGATGCCGTTCTGTCTACACTCCGGGACGGCAGGTCCAGCAACCCAAAGCTCTTTGCATCCCCGATCCCGGAGAGCAGGATCAACGCACCCAGGATAAGAGACGCTATCGGGAAACCCTTCCATTTATACTTCCTGATCAGGCAGAAAGCGGAAGCAGCCACGATCGGCAGACCGATCATGATCTGAAACAGGGGGATACGGACTTTCAGCATTACAATGGCCAGAAGAAGCAAACCGATCCCGATGAGAGGGCCGAACTTATCTATCTTGGCCAGTGTCTCGGCCACCGAAGGAGGAAGCTGTATCCCGAAAACCGTCTGCCCTGCGTAGCCCTGCTGCCCACCATTCTGCACTTCAACGTTATTCTGTCCCCTGTACTCCCCGCCGGAACCCACCTGCCCTGCAGCTCCATCCTGCACTCCGGATGCATCCTGCGCACTCGGCAGCACATCTCCTCCGATCCGTGCTCCGCAACCTCCGCAGAACATCGCTCCCTCACCGTATTCCTTGCCACATCTGCTGCAAAATCCCATATCTGTTCCCTCCTCTCATTTGTCCTTTCCGGGGCGGATCACGGTATATCCGTATGCTTCCAGCGTCGCGATCACGCCCGATGTGATGTTCACTTCTTCCGGCTCCTCCGCCGACCCTTCCATTACCTTGTAGAGCTCACTGACCGGCGTTTCCAGGGCAGCGGACAGCCTGCTCAGATTATTCCGATCCGGCAGGCCGGCATCCGTTTCCCATTTCGCAATGGCCGACTTCGACACTCCGGTCCTTTCCGCCAGCTCACTCTGTGTCAGCCCCAGCATTTTTCTCTGCTTTCGTATCAATTGTCCCAGTCCGTCTGCTCTTCTCATGCCGCCTCCTCTGACTGTCCATATGATAGCAGAGTCGCGGCAAGTTCATTCCCACCAAATTGGGGGGAACCTATCACGCCTCGAGAACTTTCTTTCATTCTCCGTGTTTCATCATCTATGCCAACTTGAGATTGCAAACCCCTTCTCTGACGATCGATACCGGAGAAATTATTGAAAACATATTTGACTTCCGGGGAAATGATATATGAATTTCAGCTTATAAAGAAAAAGCAGCTGCCGGTTTTTCGACAGCCGCAGATCGGTCTCAACACAAAGATTTTGTTATTTCAGATCAATGATCACCAGCTCCGGATGATTAAAATACCTCGGTGCAAGTGTGCTTTCTCTGGCAAGCCCTCTGCTGACGACCATGATACTGCCATTTGAAAGCGTGTATTCACCATTTACATATTCTGCCATGAAGCCCTGGTCCGGTGCGAGCACGCCTTTGTTTATAAACGGGATCCTGATCTGTCCGGCGTGAGCATGTCCTGCTACTATAAGGTCAAAACCATACTGCTCATAATCATTCACTCTTTCCGGGCGATGGGTCACAAGTATACGCACATGGGATTCATCTGTCGCTGCATATGCCGTATCCAGCTGATGTTTCCACTGTGAATCCGTCAGATCGTCCGGATCATCTACTCCACAGATATCGAGAGCACTACCGTTAACGGTGATCGTTTCACAATCCCCTGCAAGTACGTGCACACCGACAGATTCCATGTATTCTTTCATTTCCGAAGCTCTGAGACTCCAGCATTCATGATTTCCGGTCACATAATAGCAAGGGTACTTTGTAACGAGATTCTCCATCAGGATCCTGGCATTTTTGTCATCGATCTCATCATCGAAGATATCTCCGGCAAGAAGGATAACATCCGGCTCTTCCTTATCGATCCTTTTAGTAAGCTGCTTCTGATCTTTACCGTAATAACATGAATGAAGATCTGTAACCAGCGCTATCCGGACGCCTCCTCCCGAGCCTTTCAGAATATCCAGTGTTATCCTCTCCGTTACCGGGACCCAGTACCATAACGTCCATATCACAAAAAGAACAAGTATGATCACAAACGCTTTTTTTATCTTTGATCCTTTCTTCTCCAACTTATCCGTCTATAGCTTTCCGTTCTGTTTAACAATGTAAAATACAACTTGGGGCGGTTCAAAATTGTATACTAAAACAACTTGTTTGTACAGCCTGTACAAACGGGCTGTTTCTCCGGGAACTTTTCCCTGTTATAGGCAGTCCCTTGTCCTATAAATGCGGAAAGCTTCATTTTTCTTTCAAATTTCCCTAATTATAGGCAAGTTTTTGTCCTCAACGTGGGGAAAGTTTATTTTTTTGCCCAGTTTTCTCCAAATATAACCACATAACGTGCTTCAAAGCTCTCCAAGCGCAACCATCGTAACTATCCACGACCTGCATCACCCCCCATCTGTTGAATGTTGTTTTAATAAGTGCTATGATTTAAAAGATCGAATTAATGCAAGCTATTCGTATCAGAACCGTGAGCAAAATTTTGCCCCGAAGGATGACAGCCTGCTTGTTTGACGAAGATACACCTCCTTTCGGGCACACGCATCAAGGAGGTGCTACTATGAGAAAGAACAACAGATTTTTCGGCACGTTATTGACCGTCGGGATGATCCTTGCCCTTGCCGCCTGCGGAAAAGGAGATGATACGGACAAGCCTGCCGATGCCGGTCAGACAACGCAGCAGAGCTCGTCTGCGGAAACCGACAAACCCGGGGATGACAACGGCGGCGATACAAACAGCGATCCGTCCGGATACAAGCTGACGGTTCCTGCGAAACTGACGGGAAAACTGAATCTGATCGAGCTGGACGACCGGGATCCTTCCGTTCTACGGGGCGTAAAAACAATGGGGAACAGCTTCGGAAGCCAGGAAGACATTAACGGGAAAGATCCCTCCCTTGATGATGTTCGTTGTATCTTCGGTCTGAATGAATGGGTGGAATTCTATCCGGACACGGATAAAGAATCCGGCATACGTGTATGGATCCTTAAGCATCGTGATGATCATGAATACTATGCCGACTGCAAATTTTCCGACCTGATGCCCGATTTCGCCACCTACTGCGATCTTCATTATCCGGAAGACGCAGAAGATCCCCTTGAATGGTATTGGGGCAGCTTTTATCTGAATCCGGATGAATGTGAACCCGGCTATTACGATTTCGTGTTTACTTATGAAGGCAAAGCCATCGCAACGCTTGTAACGCGTTTCTATAACGATGGGGAGATGAACGACAAGTCCGGCGCCGAGCTCGAATCCCTCATGCACGAGTAAGATACCCTGCGAGGGCTCCGGTGTACCGTTTTCCAGGCATCGATCAGGATCGGTACACCTTAGCCTTCACCCTCCATAATCCTGTCCAGTCCGTTCTGGACGAGGATCTCATCGATCCGGTACAGATCGTAGATGCGGTTGTTGATCGCTATGATGATGCACGCATCCCGCGGGTCCTTTGCGTACAGTTCACTGTACCCGTACAGCTTCAGCGCCCTGTTGATCTCATCCAGCTTGAAATGCCCTGCCACACACAGGCGTATGATGTGATCCCTGTTCTTCGCGTGCTTTTCCATGCGGATCAGCTTGCCGCCGTATCCCTCGGCAAAGCCGGCGGCAACGTAAAGCTCCTTGAGTTTCATTCCTTTTTCGTCAAGGACGTCCTTCATGTAGTAATAAAACGCTTTTTCGCCGTTGGCCAGATACTTGCTGTTATCACGGAGATACGCCCCGGCCTCTTCCGGCTTTGTTTTTTTCAGGAGCTCATCCAGTTCGTCCGTCTTCTTTTTTTCCATGATCACTCCATCTCATCCAGGATGTCCATCAGTTCTTTTGTGCTGAAGCGGTCCTTCGGGTCCAGGCTGATGCAGCGCTCGATCACCGGCCACAGCTTGCCTTCCGCCTTCTCTTCCTTCGGGAACTTCCCGGTCAGCATCACGTTCATGAGCATCCCCAGCGCATACACGTCTGTCTTTTCGGAGGACGCCTTCATCCCGAAGCCTGCCTGCTCCGGAGCCGCGAAATTCCTGGTCCCCATGTGCTCTGTGTCGTCTGACTTGCTCTCATCATACCACTTCGCGATATTCAGGTCGAGCAGATATACGGAATCGTCCGGCCCCACCATGACGTTGGAAGGCTTGATGTCCCTGTGCACGATCCCGTTCAGGGCATGATGGAGCTCATCCAGGACCGAGCAGATCTTCTTCGTCACGGAAAGCGCAAAGTCTTCCGAAAAAGTTCCCTCCTGCAGCAGCTCTTCCAGCGTCTTTCCTTCGATGTACTCCTCGATGACGATCAGGCTGTTCTCCCCTTCGTAAAGCAAGATGATGCGCGGCATGTTCCGGACCGGATGCTCTTGCAGGTAGTCGTACACGCTGCGGTCGTAGGTCCCGAGGATCTTCTTCACGAAACGTTCGCCGCTCTCACCGTGCCGGACAAGGATGATGTCTTCCCTGTCCCCGATGTTTCCTTCCTCGCGGTACATGGAAAGTTCCAGAATGTCCCCATCGCTGATCCCCCTATAGGGATCACGCAGATCCGCCAGATATTCTTCTTCCGAAAGATACAGTTCGGAGGCGTCGATCTTGTTGACAAAGCCGCACTCGCTGCACTTCCACTCCCCGCTATCCTCATTGAAGCCGGGCTGGATGTTCAGCATTGCGCCGCAGCCGTCGCAGCACCACACGATGTTGGAATCCGTCGCAACCTCCGGATTGATCAGCGTCTCCCCGCAGCCGCGGCATACCCAATAGGGCAGGTCGTTCCGGTATCCCTTCTGAAGCGTCAGGTTTGCTTCGCAGCGTGGGCAGTATTCATATTCTTCATCGCTCATGTTCTGCGCTTTCCTTTTCTCTGATGGATTTTTCCCGATCGATAAACATATAATACTTCATGATCCTGTCTTTTGGAAGAAGTTCACGGAAGAAATTGAATTAGTCAGGAATTATGTTAGAATGAAACAAGCGAATATAAAACCGTTTCAAACATTAAAGGATTTAACAGAATGATCGGATTCACAGTCAGCTTTTATTGGTTTCAGATCGGCACGGGCGATTTTCTCCACTCGTTCTTTTCAACTGTCTGCATGCGCCTTGAAGGCGGATCGTGGGGCAGCAAGTTTCCCGTCATCATGAATGAACTGTATCAGGGCGAATTGCCTGCAGACAAAGTCGATGCAGCTATGCAGGAACTCAGGCTGATCAGGGAAGGGCTCAGAGCGTTCCCTCCGGAGCAGGTGGTCTGGGACATGGACGATCTGTCCAAACAACCGCCCTGGGGAAACAAGATCAGTCCGGACATCACGGATCTTTCGAATTATTTTGTGACAAGCGATGGAGAAGATTTCATCGGCGTGTTTGAAAACGCTTTGAAAACAGCGGCAGAAGACGGCGAAGCATTAAAGATAGAGTCTCTGTGATCCATAGGAATAATAGAGGGTGCGGTAAGGAACAGATGAAAATCGGCGCTTATCAATTTGAAGTAAGCGGGAATGAAGAGCAGAATTTTGCCCGGATCCGGGAAGGGATCGAAAAAGCGGTCAGCAATGGTGTCAGGCTTCTCCTTTTCCCGGAATGCGCAGTGACCGGCTACCCACCCCATTGCATCGGATCATCTTCCGAGGTTCGCTTCGATGCGGTGGAACGGATCCACGACCGCATTCAGGCTCTCGCGGAGGAGCATCAGATCTTTCTTGTAGTGGGAACCATTCTCGAAGAAGACGGAAAGCATTACAATGCAGCAATGCTGTTTTGTCCCGATGGCCGGCGGATTCCCTATCGGAAGCGCGCATTATGGGGCTGGGACCGGGATAACTTTTCTGCCGGGGAAGATTCCGGTGTCGTAGAGATCGATTCTCACAAAGTCGGGATCCGGATCTGCTTCGAAGTTCGTTTTCCGGAATACTTCCGCGAGCTCTATAAAGAGCAGACGGATCTGAATCTGATCCTGTTTTTTGACAGGTCAGAACAGGAGGATCCAGAAAGATATGAACTGATCAAAGGCCATATCCGGACCAGGGCGGTTGAAAACGTCTGCCACATCCTTACATGCAATACTGCCGCCGCTCATCAGACTGCTCCGACAGGGCTGTATGACCGCTCCGGCAGGACCCTGATCGAGCTGGAAAGAGGAACAGAGGATCTGCTGATCTTCGATTTCGAACCGGCACCCCTTGATTTCGGGGAGCGCGGCCGAAAGGAAATCTCGGATCTGTTGATGAAGACAGATGGGAGACAATAGAATGGAACTGTGCTATAAAACCACGACGGACAACAATGCATTCACAACCGTTTCCTTCGCAGCAGATGATGCGGATCTTACGGACAAGCTGTGCGAGTGCAAGATCGATGTTGATCCCGCGACAAAAACCTGGACGATTTCCTCCTGGTACACAACGGAAAAACACAAACATCACGGATACGGCAAGCTGACCCTGCAGGAATGCCTGAACGCGATCTCTGCCGTTTGCGGCATGCCGGATACCGTGGAATACATCTGGAACGGAGCGAACCAGTATGTGTTTGACTGGCTGGAGGAGAACTTCGGCGCGCTCAGCAAGTGCCCGATCGCGGTACAGAAATATGCTTCCGATGATGACTGGGAATCCCACATCTATGTGCTGAACCGGGAGAAGTTTCTCCAGTATTTTTCCCTCGCAGAGACCGCTTGAGCCGGGCCTTTCGATCATCGCCGCCGTTTGCCGTACTCTCATTTCAGTAAACCATTTTTCTTTGACTGTTATGTAAGATATCCGTATCTCGGATTAAAGACTCAGCAGCTGTGGTATTCTCAACTACATTATCAAGAAATTTCAAATTTGCAGCTTTTCCGCGTATTTAAATGGTATCGCATCTCTCGGTGCGGTTTCAATATATGCACGTTCCTTATGCATGAAAGACACTATTTCGTCCTTAGTCATTTTGCCAAGTTTTTCAATGACTATGTTCAGAATTCTTATATCATCTTCTGAAAGAGCCGGAAATACTGACACACCGCTCAAACTAAAATGATAGGCATTCGTCTCCCCCATATCTACCTCTTCACAAGGCACATCTTTGAGATCTATTATTGAATTGTGTGCCACAGGTACGGCACCCATCGGAAGTGCTTTATATACCAATCCGGTAATCGCGAAACCCCTTTCTTTATAGGAAAGTGCGTCAGCATACCACATTAGTTTCATCAGCTTCACCTTGAAAAGGCTTGTGATTTTAGGAGAAGATGCATAATAGCGAATAACATCAACAACTTTATCCAAAGACAACTCTGTATTCCCATTAAGGGCCCCGTTACCCTGATACCTTGCGTAACTTGCTTCAATTGCTTTTCTCAGATACAAATCCCGATCTGCCTCATACAGCATAGTCGCGATATTAAAGTATTTCCGGTATGCTTCCGGCGTCAAGCTTCCCTTAGCCTCTTTTAACAGCGACAAGAACCACTCCGGATCCCGGTCCAATTTTTTAAGAATAGCATCATGAGCTTTGTCTTGAACTTGATGGCTCTCATAGCGTGTTATGGTCTTGCCTCCCCAGCCAAGCAATGTACACAGATCGCTCTGGGTAATGCCATACTTGCCACGAATACCGCTAATATCCTCTGATGTCAAAAGGCCTTCTGCCCTTCGATACGCGTCCTTCATCTTGATATCATTATCCTGCATTTGAGTCTCATCCATATAAAGCTCATCAGCAGCATCGCAATACATATATGTGGCCACATAGTCCACTTTCCTGTCTTTATAGCTTGCGTGTTCTTTGATCTGAACAGTTTTTACTTCATGTTCTTCCATACAGCATGTGCATAGCTTCTTCTCGCTTTTCAAAATCTTCATTTTCATGGAAGCACCCCCTTATTTCTTCCGATATGGAAACATGTCAGGTGTAAAGGATTTTTCCGCAAAGTGAAATGACATTATAAAAGTTGTTGCATTTCCATACTGTCCCAAAAGTTCTACTCGGATCTTGATATATACTTCTTCATTACTGTTATAAACTTTTCCAAACTCTCGCATTTCACTTCTTTTTGGAAAACGCAGATCTGTTACCGTCTGCATGTAATCTTCTACAGTAAGAGTCAATAATTCTTTCTTCAAAGCATCCACAGGGTTCTCATCCGGAAACAACTTATTTACTGTGTACTGATTCGTATAGTTCTCTTCTCGGTCTTCATCAACACGCCTGTGCACCTGAAAAACAATCTGTGCACCCTTATTCAGAGCATATTTCAGGTCCTGAATATAAGCTTTGACTTCTAATTCCGATTCTATGCGCGCTTTTGTTTCTTCTATCAAACTTACCTCCCTTGGTATCATTTGATACCTTCATAATACTTTTTACTTTTCCACTTGTCAATACCTACACCTTCCATCTTATGATTATGAGATGGGTTTTTAGCTTCCGGATGCGCTTCCAAGCATGTCCCGGATATATGTCTGCAGGCCTTCCTCTGTATCTATGCCATATTCCCGGTTTATCAGAGCATAATACTTCATGATCCTGTCTTTCGGAAGCAGTTCACCGGAAGAAATGCTGTCGCCATACCCTTTCCGCGCTTCCATCCAGGGATTCTCATTATGCGTGATCTTTTCCAATACTTTTCCGCCATACATGCCGAAGGTGTTCACCACAAGATCGACCACCCGCCTCTCTTCCTCCGTCAGGGCACCCTCGCTGCCCTCCAACAGCGCGAAACGCGCATCATCAAGCGGATCATATTTGAAATCCCGAAACAGCTCATAAACCTCGGGATAAACCGGGCCGCGCAGCCACGCCCTGCAATCCTCTTCAAAGATCGGCCTTCCATAAAGCGCGGAATAGATGCCCTGGACAAAGTACAGCAGCTTCTGAAGCATGAGCGGCGTCACCTCTTCCAGCTTCTCAAAGACATACGCGATCACGCTGAGCATCTTGTCGGATACGGAAAACAGGCCCTCCATGCTTTCTGCTGCAGCAAATGCTTTTCGATATGCCGCATCCGTAAGCTTCTCCCGGTTCTCCGTAAGCTTCTGTTTCATAAATCCCGGAGATGAAAGTGCCGCTCTCATAATATCCGAATACTCTTTGGACGGCACCTGTCCTTCCAGATAACGCGTAATGGTGATTTCTCCGAAACCAAGAGCAAGAGACAGAGGCGCCTTTCCGATCTTGTAGATCTTCATGAGCTTTTCGATGTCATCTAGTGTAACAATTCCTTCTGCCGCCCTGTACTGCTCGTCGATCTCCTGAACACTCTTATCCATAAGCCCGGGAATGCTCATCTCTTCTCCGCACTTCGCACAGACAGCCACCGTGATTGCAAAAGTATATTCCTTATCCCGAATGATTTTTACGATATCACGCTTTTGCAGCAGGTACTCGGTCGTTCTCCTGCACTCTGTACAAAAATCTCTTCGACTCTTATCTGTCATAGTGGGGCCTCCAATCTTATTTCTTTCTGATCTATGTTCAAAACACTTCCTTCGAAGAGTAATGATATTTTTTTCGATTTTTCCTATCATTACATTATTAGCGTGATGGCTTTTTGTCAATATCCTATCATCTGTTTTTGCCCACAAAAATCCCTGCCCCGGCATTCGCCAAAGCAGGGATTGTATTTTTCTGCAATTTACTCTCCTTATACATCCAATATCTCACCGGCTTTGTAACATTCCGCCGGATAAGTTCTAATCTTATATCTCCTCTATCCCCAGCTCCTTCAGGTACCGATAGGTTCCGTCGTAATATTCCGGCAGGCGGGTGCTGTCTTCCCAGAAACCGCTTGCCGTTTTGTGCGCGTTGCCTTCGGGTATGCAGATGATCATTCCGGCTCTGGCCCGGGTAAGCAAAACCCTATATGCATTCAGCATGTATTTCATTTTCTCCTGCTTGCTTTCACTGCTTCCTTCAAGTTTTGCCCATTGCGATTTCTGCCTGTTCCAACAATAGTATTGCCACTGTCCGTTTTCGAAACGCATATCCGCATCCCACAGCAAACAGGTGAAATCCAGCTCTAATCCCTGCACCTGGATCTCCGTGGCAGCATCCTCAAGAAAATTCGAGGACCTTGTATCCTTCTTGTCATCAAGGAACCAGTGAACCGCATTCTCATCGTCCGATAACAATACGTGTATCCCCAGAGGCTTGTATCTCGCCGATTCCTTTGTGATCAGCACGCCCGTCCTCTCGTTTCCTCTCACCTTTTTATGAAGCCATCTCCGGGCTTTTTCCATATCCCTTGTCAAAACGATCGGATAGTTTTCTTTGATCTGCGCATAGATCCCCGCCGCATTTCCATCCACAGCAAGCAGGGAATGCACAAATGCCGATAGCTTCTCTGCCCTGTATGACCGTAGGGTCACTCCCAGATGCAGGCTTTCGGAATAAGTGACATTCGGATTGTCTTTCAGCAGCTCGTTGACCTTTCCTTCTGCGTATTCCGGTTCCGTAAGCTGCGGAGAGATATACACCTTCCAATACGGAAACCTGTCATTCAGGGCGCTGATCCACTCCGATATCCCGGCTTCTCCCGTATTGATCTCCTGGCCTCCGCCGACAAGGCAAACGATCGTCGCCCAGTCCTCCCTCTGATCAAGTGACCAGATCAGAAACGCTGCTTCAGACATCGGGAAATTCGGCACCTTTAGCTTGTTGCCATAGGTTCCGCCTCGTTTCAGATAATCCGCCAGACGTTTGTGAGTCCAGGATCTTTGTGCTTCATCAAAGATCGCCACGTGCTCCACCTCACCGTAGCCGCTGCCTTTCTGCCGGACCGCTTTTTCCGGATCGATCTCGAGCACTCCGTTTTCAACGGGATTTTTGATCTTTGCCAGCATGTTGTCGCGATAGCGGTGTATGATCTGAATGAACTTCCCTACTTCACGCCTGGAATCGGTCAGTTTCTTTTTCTCACCTCTCTCATTGCACTTGGCAAAATTGTCTCTTGCCAAAGCCTCGTTCAGCACAGCCACCAAAGGACCGTTACCGGACAGGTATACCGCGCCCTCATCTTCAACGGGTTTATCGGATCCCTGATATGTCTGTTTTACTGCCACGTCCAGACCTACCAGTGTTTTTCCAGCTCCGGGCACGCCTGTCACGAAACAGATGCTCTTTTCACCCCGTTCCCTGCTCTTATGTATCACATCCAGGATATAGGCGATCGTCTTATCCGTTGTAACATCATCCGCCTCGTGTTTGGTAATGTCTTCCACCGAATGGCTCTCATACAACGTCCGTGCGGCTTCTATGATCGTAGGAGTAGGAGCGTAGGGGCTTATGATCCAGTTTTTGTCAACGGATCCCTCGTCAGGATAATTCCGCAACACCTCTTCTATGGTTTCTGCGATTCGGCCGGCTCCCGTCCTCAGCGGATTCACGACCCTGTCATCGTAAACCGATTCCTGTATCAGCGTTGTTCGTCCCGGATACTTTGTAGCAATAAGGATCGGAACGATCAGCCTGTCCCGGCTGAATTTGTGAAAATTTTTCAGATCCAGCGCGTAATCCAACACCTGATCCAGATCCGCCTCATGGATGACCGATTCTCCCACCTTAAACTCCAGGCAGAAAACGATCCCTCTCAGCAGCAACACCACATCGATCCTTTTGCCAAGGCGCGGAATGTCATACTCAAAAACAATATGGCCTTCCGAGCCTTTCCACGGGATCAGTTCCTTTTGTAAGATCTCGATCTCACCTTCCCAGGCTTCCCTTGTGGTCGTCTGAGCATCACCGTGATAGCGTTCGCACAGTTTGCCGAACACCGAGTCCTTATCCATTGCAAGAAAACTATCAATATCATTTTCGTACAAACACCGGGGATTCTTTTCCATTGATATCACTCCCGTAATCGATCACACCCCAAACGCCTCCGCGGCTTTTTCCGCTGTCTGTTTGCGTTTTTCCAGCGTCTTGCAAAACATCTCTTCGGCGGTCGGCGGGAAGGAGTCGTAGATTATGGCGGAGCCCACTTCCGTGATGCCGCCCTTGGTC
>JAILHF010000024.1 GCA_024696005.1 Lachnospiraceae bacterium
TTTTAATCTCTTTTGCTTCTGCCATAGCTCTTCTTCTTTTACTCAGTGCGGCTCGTCAAAATCGCCGTTGCCGCCGGTCTGTGATTCATATACTTCACGGTAGATCTCGTTGCTCTGAAGCAGCTCCTCATGCGTACCGAAACCGTTCACACGGCCTTCCTCCATCACGATGATGCGGTCGGCGTCCATCACGGAAGATATCCTCTGGGCGATGATCAGCTTGGTCGTGCCCGGGATCGCCTCGCGGAAAGCCTTGCGGATCTTTGCATCCGTAGCCGTATCCACGGCCGAGGTGGAATCGTCAAGGATCAGTACCTTCGGTTTCTTCAAAAGGGCGCGGGCGATACACAGACGCTGCTTCTGCCCGCCGGACACGTTGGTGCCCCCCTGCTCGATATGTGTCTCGTATTTCTCCGGCATCTTCTCGATAAATTCATCGGCGCAGGCCAGCCGGCAGGCCTCGCGGCATTCCTCTTCCGTCGCATCCTCCTTGCCCCAGCGGAGGTTATCCAGGATCGTACCGGAGAAGAGCACGTTTTTCTGCAGTACCACGCTCACTTCATCACGCAGCAGCGCCACCTCGTAATCACGCACATCCACACCGCCAAGCTTCACACTGCCCCGGGAAACGTCGTACAGACGGCTGATCAGGTTCACCAGACTGGTCTTGGCACTGCCGGTACCGCCGATGATGCCTATGGTCTCGCCGCTCTTTATCGAAAGCGTCACGTCCTTGAGCACCGGATCGCCGTTACCTTCGCGGTCATAGGAGAAATCCACATCGCTAAACTCGATGCTGCCGTCCTTTACTTTCTTCACGGGATCCTCGGGATCTTTGATATCCGGCTCTTCATTCAGCACTTCGCAGATACGCTCCGCGCTGGCGATGGCCATGGAAGACATGACAAAGATCATGGAGATCATCATCAGGCTCATCAGGATGTTCATGCAGTAGGCCAGAAGGCTCATCAGGTCGCCGGTCTCCAGGGTTGTGCCCAGGCTGTTTACGATGATCTGCGCACCGAACCAGCTGATGGTAAGGATGCAGGTATAAACGGTCAGCTGCATCACCGGCCAGTTCAGGACGATGCGGCTTTCCGCCTTGACAAACATGCGGAAGATATTTTCCACCGCCTTCTTCATGCGGGACTTTTCATATTCCTCACGGACATAGGCCTTCACGACGCGGATCGCGTTGACGTTTTCCTGCACCGTGGCGTTCAGTTCGTCGTATTTTTTGAATACCTGGGTAAAATACTTCATGGCCGAACGCATGATGGTCAGCAGGATGATCGAAAGAAAGACTACCGCGATCAGATAGATGCTCGCGATCTTCGGACTGATGATAAAGGCGGCCACCATGGCCATGATCATCGAGAAAGGCGCACGGAAGCACATCCTCAGGAGCACCTGATAGGAGTTCTGGATATTGGTCACGTCGGTGGTAAGACGGGTCACAAGTCCCGCCGTGGAGAAATGATCGATATTATGGAAGGAAAACTCCTGCACACGGTCGAACAGGGCTTTCCTGAGATTTTTCGCAAAACCGGTAGCGGCTTTTGCGGCAAACACGCCGCCCAGGATGCCGCTCACCAGACCGCATATGGCAAAAAGCACCATCAGCGCTCCGGTACGGTAGATATGTCCCATGTCCCCTTTATTGATACCGTCGTTAACGATGGACGCCATCAGCATGGGAATAAGGATCTCGAAGAGAACCTCGAAGATCATGCAAATGGGTGTAGCAATACTGGGAGCTTTGTATTCCTTTATATAAGAAGCCAGCTTTTTGACCATGAAAAAATCTTACCATAACAAAATGATAAAATCTACATACTTTTTGACATAAATCGGGTGTTTTTCGGGAGAGTGATTTGTGGAAATTTGCTTGAAAACCGCCCCGGGTTTCCCCGGGGCGGATGCGATACAGTGTAGTTTTCTTATACTGTTACAAGATCCCCTTTTGCGGCGTGCATCTCCTCCAACAGCCGGTCCTGGAACTCGCGGTCGTCCAACGACTGCCAAAGGTCTTCCTCGCGCCCCTGCGCTCGCAGCCAGCGAATCAGCTCGTTCACTTCCGTACGATCTTCTTCTTTTCCCTGACTTATTCCTTTTTTTAACATCACTGTAAAATAGCTTTCCATCTTCCCATGCTCTCCTTCCCTTTTCTCTACTGCAAACAGATCCTCAATGTTATCGTCTTTTGTCATAACCCTCAGAAGTTTCAGTACCTCATCCACATGCTTGATCTGCTGCTCCGTCGGATGATACTCTTCATCTTTCCGGCTCGTCTTGACAAAGAATTCCGCTACGATGCGAAAATCACTTGTAAACTGGTCCACTGTCTCCATCGGGAGCTTTGGGATCTCGAACAGATTGATACAGTAGTCGTTCACATAGGGCTCCAGGCCTTCCGGTATCTCGAAACAATCCTTCAGCCGGGTATGCTTCCAGTCCTGTGTTCCGAAATACAGTACGATGGAGACCACGGGATAACGGTCCTTCTTCCCGTTCAGCAGCTGGCTGCGGTATCCTGCCCCATCGTAACCCATGATCCGCAGCGGCATGTCCGGATCCGGATCGGTCTGATCCTCCACTCCAAACAATGCGATCCGAAACTCAGTATTTTTCCAGATCTTGGCGACATCCCTTTCCTGTTCATGGAGCTTTTGGTCATCCGCCTTATACTGGCTAAAGCTCTCGACATCCTCCAGCGCGTCCTCGCTGACGCGACGTTCCCCTTTGAAGAGAAGCACATTCACGATATCAGCAAAGACATCGTTATAAGCTTCCAGGGTCCGTTCCGTCATATCTTTCTCGCCCATACACCATCCTCCTTTCGCGTATACTGCAGGAGAAAGACTATGGGCCATATACATCCTCTCCTGCTTTTACTGTTTGTGTGAATAAAAGCATAGGAGATTCAGAATGAAAGAAATGTAAGATTTTTCTATAGGTGAAACTGCTTATGCTTATGGAAAAAGTATAACACGACTGCTCTAAATGTACAACAAAAAACCGCCCCGGGTTTCCCCGGGGCGGCGGTGTTACTTTTTTGCAGTATTGCAGCTAATTACTTCTTGCTGTCAACCTTGACGCTGATGGTCTTCTTGACTTCCACGCCAGTGTTATACTTGATAACCGCCTTGATCGTAGGCATCTTGCCGGCTGCGTTTGCAGCGGACACAACCTTGATCGTTCCGGTCTCCGCATCGTAACTTACGGTTGCGGTTCCCTTCTTGCTGTCGCTGATCGTCCAGGTTCCATCATCGTTCTTCGTTCCGTTGAACTCTACAGAGGTAGGAGCTACGGTGAAGGTCTTGCCGCCCTGTTTCACGGTGCTCAGTACATTTGCTTCCGCTTCTGCAGTGCCTGCAACAACCTTGCTCTTGGAAACTACTACCTTGGAGATCTTCACTGCCGGCTTCTTCGCTGTAAGCTTCACGTTCTTCATAAGAACCTTGCATTCCACACCGCCTACGGTCAGGATCACATTGAAGCTGTACTTTTCCTTCGCATTCAGCTTGGATGCATCAACAGCCGTCAGATAAATCTGGTTCAGCTCTTCGTTGTACTCGCAATCGAACAGTGCTGCTCCTGCTTCATCCAGCTTCACTTCGCTGATCTCACCGCCGATAGCCTTCAGGGTCGGTACCAGTACCATCTTCTGGCCGGATACCAGATCCATCTTGGTCTGCAGCTTGATCGATACAGCTTTGCTGTCCAGTGCCGCATTGCTCACGCTCACGGTCACCTTAACTTTTGTGCCGTCAGATGTCTTGAAGGTTACGTTGTAGTTGCCCTTTACAGGTGCGGTTTCCTGGTAAGCGAAGGATACTTCACTGCCTTCCAGTGTTCCGTCTTCGGCTACACCTTCCACAGTGATGTTCTTTCCTGTCAGCTTGCTCAGATCTGCCTTCACACCGTCTTCCGCGGTGATGTCACGGCCGTTGATCTTAATGGTCACGGTCTGTGCTTCTCCTGCGGTTGCCGCAGTGTTCATGAATACCTTCTTCGCACTTGCGGTAAGGACGTTCTTATTGGATGCCTTTACG
>JAILHF010000064.1 GCA_024696005.1 Lachnospiraceae bacterium
AGCGTGAAGCCCCCCTCAAGATGAGATATCCCATCGCAAGAGTAAGACCCCTTGAAGACTACAAGGTAGATAGGGCATGAGTGTAAGTGCAGCAATGTACTCAGCGGAGTGTCACTAATCGGTCGAGGGCTTAACCTCAAGGTCAAGTTTGAAGTTCACGATCTCTGTATTCGGTTTTCAGGGTAACCTGAAAAAGTGGCCCAGTGGCTCAGTTGGTTAGAGCGCCGCCCTGTCACGGCGGAGGTCGACGGTTCGAGTCCGTTCTGGGTCGTTTCTAAATAAGTACGGAGGCTTAGCTCAGCTGGGAGAGCATCTGCCTTACAAGCAGGGGGTCACAGGTTCGAGCCCTGTAGCCTCCATTCTTTTTTAGAAACTGTAGTTTGAAAAGTAATATGGGCGAATTCCCGAGTGGCCAAAGGGAGCAGACTGTAAATCTGTTGGCACTGCCTTCCGTGGTTCGAATCCACGTTCGCCCAGTAACCCTTCGGGGTAATGACGCGGGGTGGAGCAGTCTGGAAGCTCGTCGGGCTCATAACCCGAAGGTCACAGGTTCAAATCCTGTCCCCGCTATGCAGATTGAAAAAGGAATATCCGTGTAAATGCCCATCCGTCAAATCGCTTCGCGATTCGCCGGATGTACGTTTGCTCGTAAGTACGAGCAAACTAGCGTCTGAATAATTTCTCGCTCTTACGAAAGCAAGCTTTCGACGAGCTCCAAATCATTCATCCGCTGCATTTACCCGTGTTTCAATCTTATTCGCCCAGATAGCTCAGTTGGTAGAGCAGAGGACTGAAAATCCTCGTGTCACTGGTTCGATCCCGGTTCTGGGCACGTAAGCTTCCTTAAACAGGAAGCTTTTTTTCTTTTTTGCAAAGCAATCTGTCAAAATACGCCTTCGGCGTATTTCGACAGATGTACGTTTGCTCGTAAATACGAGCAAACTCCCGTCTGCACCGTCCCATGTGCTTACGGAAGCAAGCTTCCGCCGCACATGAAACGGCACATCCGGTGCTTTGCCCGTGCTTACGAGCTTATTCGCTCAAATCCTCGTGTCACTGGTTCGATCCCGGTTCTGGGCACGCAAGCTTCCTTAAACAGGAAGCTTTTTTTGTGTTACTTTTCAGTCCTAAGCTTTTACAAGTATCCCGGGCATGCAGAATATAGGACGTGGCAGCCTATGGAGTGGCTTAGCGACGGAATCGAGCGCCACGGACTATATCTGCATGCAAAACGAAAATATGTAACGATCAATGACTTTTTGTCTGTTCCCTCATTTTCTCGTTGCTTGCAAGCCCTTCTCCTATATGTTACTATTAAGAGAACGTGCGTAAAAAGGGGGTATTTTCTATGGATCTTACAAAAGCATGGCATATCCTGGAGATGGATCCTACCGAAGACGAAGAAGCGATCAAAAAGCAGTACAAGCTTCTTCTTCCCAAACATAATCCCGAAGATGATCCCGAGGGCTTCAAGGCTCTGCGTGAGGCTTACGAGCTGGCCCTGCATCCGCCGAAAGACGAAAAGGATAAAGACGAAGAAAAAGAAGATGACGAGATCGGACGCTGGCTGAAGCGTGTCGATGCCGTCTATGTTGATATTGCAAAGCGCAGGGACTCCGCCGAATGGGAGGCTCTGCTCGCCGATCCGCTCTGCCAGGGGCTGGATACGGCTTTTGACACCCGCGAACGCCTTCTGGTCTATATCATGGACCACCAGTTCCTGCCGCAGAATATCTGGCGCCTGCTCAACGAGACCTTCCGTTTTGTTGAGGAAAAGGAAGACCTGCTCGAAAAATTCCCCGAAAATTACATCGATTACGTTGTTTACCAGAGCGAAAACGATACCTTCGGCGCTTACGAATATTTCCGGCCGATGGAAGGCGGGGAACCGGAGTACGACAAATACATCGAGGAATTCTATGCGATAAACCGGGCGATCAGCAATCTCGACGCGTCGTTGGAGAACGAGCGCGTGGAGGGCGGTCTCACCGACCAGCGCGAGGGCCCGGCCGTCTTTTTTACCAACAAAAAGATCTTTTCCGAGCATGAGGAACTGGATGGGGAAAGAAAACATATCCGCGAGCAGCTGGATGAGATCGCGATCCGCCATGTCTATCATCCTTACGAAGAAGTGGAGCGGATCCGCATGGCCATTCTGGAAGAAGAGGACAGCTTCCCGAACGGCGAAAAGATCGCGGACGCCGGACGCCGTCTGCTGAAGGAATACGGCAAGGACGTCTACGTGATGCGTGTTTCCGGCGAGGCGATCGCTGCCTCCGGAGAGTGGGAAGAAGCGCTTGCGATCTGGGACAAAGCGCTGGAAGACAATCCGGACCACGGCATGCTGCATTTTGACCGCGCGCGTTATTTCTATCAGAAGGGCGATTTTGAGACTGCCGAGAACATCGTGCGCGACAACATTACCAACCTGAGCGCGTCGTCCAAGGTAAAGAATTTCTTCCTCCTTCTGCAGCAATCGCGGGAAAAGAATTTCAGCGAGCGTGTGGAAAAGGATCCAAACGACCTGGAAGCCTGGATCGAGATGTGCTGGAGCCGCTTCCACAGCGACCGCATCCGCGAGACCATGGAAATGCTGGAGCAGAAGACCTATACGCCCGGCACTTCCGAATATTATGACTATGTGGACATGAAGGGCCGCTGCCTTCTGGAGCAGGAGGAATACGAGGAAGCCCTGATCTGGCTGAAGAAATGGGAAGAGGAACTGGACAAGCTGCCGGATGACGGCAGTGAAAAATACAAAAAGCGCAAGAGGACAAAGGGTTACCAGCGCTTTGTGCTGGCGGAATGCTACGGCCATCTGGCTCTGCGCCGTCCCGACCCTTCTCTTTTTGAAACCGCGGAAGAGTATGTGAATACGGCTATCGAAGAGGAAGTGGATGAGAGCATGCTCCTGCCCTACCGCGACCTGCTGTTGCGCCTGCGTCTGCGCGAAGGAAAATACCACGAAGTGATCGACGACTGCGACGAGCAGATCCGCAACGACAAGGCATCCCTTCCCGCATATCTGCGAAGACAGGAAGCCTATTGGCATCTGCACGACGGCCAGGGCGTGGTGGATGATTATCACTCGATCCTCGGTCTTTACAGGGATTACTACCGCCCGTATCTGCTGGCATTGCGCGTCTTCATGCTCTATAACCAGCACGAGGATGCCTTCGAGGTGCTCAAGACCGCAGAACAGGCCGGCGTGGATCATCCGGCCCTGAAGCTCGCGGAGGTGCGTCTGCTGCGGGCCTGCGGCGAAGAATATTACGAAGAATTTGACAAAAAGAGCGCCGAGCTCCTGGAGGCTTCGGAGGAAGAGGTGGAAACCCGCCCCGAAGACGAGAAAGAAGATATCGTAACGAAGGACCACGTCCGCTACGAGATCGCGAGCGCTTTGATCGACCGCGACGAAAAAGAAAAAGCCCTGAAGCTTGTGGACGAATGCCTGGACAGGGGAACCCAGCTGCGCGGTTTCTATATGCTGCGCGGCAATCTGCTGCGTTACATGGAGCGTTATGACGAGGCGATAAAGGTTTACCGCGAGTTCATAGCGATGAATGAGAACAACCCCGCAGCCTGGTATTACCTGGGCCTCTGCTACAAAGCGAAGGGAGAGGCGGTCACGCATGGGATGGAGTGCTTTCAGAAAGTGCAGGATCTCGACCCCGAAGACGAGGCTTCGCTTTACGAGCTGGCGCGCTGCTACCAGTCCCGCTACCAGCGATACGAGGCGCTCTGCGATTATGAAAAATCGAAAGAATGCTTTGACCGTCTGCGCGAGCTGAATCCTTCGCCCTTCGTGCTTTCCGCAAGAGCCGATCTGATCCGGCTTTCGGGGAATCTGCAGGAAGTGATCGACGATCTGAACGAGGCGCTCGAAAAGAGCGACGGCGAATACGACGGCGATGATTCCTTCCGTCTGTACCGCACCGGCGACATGCATTATCTGATGCGGCATACGGACGAGGCAGAGCGCATCTTCCGTCAGGGGATCGAAAAATACGGCAGCCTGCAGACCGCGCCCATTTACCAGCTGGCGGATACACTCGGCAGCCGCGGCAAGTGGAAGGAAGCACTGGAGGTGCTGCTGAAATATGCCGACGATTACAAGGATAACGGAAACTACGTCAACAAGCTCTCCGAGGTCTATGTCTGTTGCGGCGATCTGGAAAACGCGACAAAGATGGTGCATCGCCTGCGCGAGCTGGACTGGCTGAACGAATGGCAGCTGCACGATGCTCTGCTGGAGCTGACGATGGAACTGGAGCCGCAGAATTTCAGCAAGCGTTTCCGCGAGCTGGAACCGCGCATCGCCGAAGGCATGGGGATCAGCTACCTGCAGCGGAAGCTCCCCGTGGAGTTTTATTACGCAAAGAGCAGGAGGGAAACAGCGGAAAAGCTGATCAAGTTTTACTATATGATGGGGACGAAGCTGCTGATGGCCCGGAAACTCGAGAAGGCGTTTGATTATCTGCAGCGTGCCGTTCAGATCCGCAACCATTGCGGCATCTCGCAGAGCGGCCTTCTGGGAAACATGGCGATCTGCTGCAAGCTGCTGGCTGTCCGCAAGGCCGGTGTCTACACAAACATCTGCAAGACCTATGCAAAGGCCGAGATCAAAAACCTGATCGAAGCGCGCAAGCCGCCCGCAGAGATACGCGAGCTCCAGAAAGAGCCCATGGATACGGAGGAGTACTACCTGCGTTCCCTTCCTGCGGACAATGCGATCCGCTATGAGAAGCTTGCTTTGATGCACTATATCATCGGAGACAAGGAGCTGAGCGAGGATTATCTGAACAGGACCGATCACTGCACGCTCTGTCTTTCCTGCCGCTATCAGGAATGCTATGATGCGCTGATCGCCCGCGGCTACATCGCGGAATTCAACAAGGATAAGGCAAAGGCGCGGGAGTGCTTCAGGCGCGCGGCGGAGATAGCGCCCATCGACATCGAGAACACGATGGGAGTGTACGTGAATACCACCTGATCGCGAGCGATCACGCAAGGAGGCCGGAATGAATAAACTGGGTTTTACGATCGTATTCGGAAGTTTTTTTGCATTTACGGGACTGGTAGCGATGACCTCGTGCCTTATGGCATCCAATGGCCAGACGGAGGCCATCGTTTTCGGCCTTGTCTTCGGCGGCGTCTTCATCGTGATCGGCGTGGCTGTGGCATCCATAGGCCTGAGGGCCCAGATGCGCATTGCCAGGGCAAGGAAGAACGGGACGCATTACCTGGCGAAGATCTGGGAATACGATGCGGATTACAGAGTGACGATCAACGGCATGCCGACGCTGGTGCTGGTGATCCGTTTCTTTGACAGCAGCGACACGATCCGTCAGGAACGGGTGGAAACCGGAGGGGTATCGGGTGCGAAATATCCGTTGGGAAACACGGTGGAGGTCAGTGAATACGAAGGCCGGCTCTATCTGCTTTCGAAAAAGGCCGTAAATGAAAAGATCCCGCGGGAGCACGAGCTCATGAACGCTTATGTGCAGTCGTTTCCTCCGGGGGTCGGAATGACGGCGGCCGGAACCGTCGGGAACGGAAACATGCCGGCCCCCGGCTCGGGCATGACCGCGGCGGATGTGCTGCAAAATGCCAGCGGCACGCCCCTGGCGGGGACAGCGCAGAATGCCGCAGCGATGCAGCCCGATGGGATATCGGATGTCGGCGTGCCTGTGAGCGGAACAGCGTCTGCGGAAAGCATGATGATCGCCTGCCCGTCCTGCGGAAACATCCTGCGCATGCTGCCGGGGAGCTCGGTGCAGTGCAGCTGCGGCCGCCAGATCACGCTGACCTACGACCGTGTGATCAGTTGAGGAGTTAATGTACCGCGGGCTTGGCCTCGCGGTATTTTTTCATCCCTAAAGTAGAAGAATCCCGCGCGGCTACCACAGGACCCCCAAATAGGGGATGTGTTAGCCCGACACTTCGGATATCAGGAGAAAAGAATCCCCCGCAGCTACCACAGGTCCCCCAAAATGGGGGATGTGTTAGCCCGACACTTCGGATATCAGGAGAAAAGAATCCCGCGCGGCTACCACAGGCCCCCAAAATGGGGGATGTGTTAGCCCGGCACTTTGGATATCAGGAGAAAAGAACCCCTCGCGGCTACCACAAAAGCCCAAAAAAGGGAATGTGTTAGCCCGGCACTTCGGATATCAGGAGAAAAGAATCCCGCGCAGCTACCACAGGACCCCAAAATGGGGGATGTGTTAGCTGAAGGCTGCGGATATAAAGGGGAAAGAATCCCTCGCGGCTACCACAGGTCCCCAAAATGGGGGATGTGTTAGCTGAAGGCTGCGGATATCAAGGGGAAAGAATCCCGCGCGGCTACCACAGGTCCCCAAAAGGGGGGATGTGTTAGCCCGACACTTTGGATATCAGGAGAAAAGAACCCCTCGCGGCTACCACAAAAGCCCAAAAAAGGGGATGTGTTAGCCCGGCACTTTGGATATCAGGAGAAAAGAATCCCGCGCGGCTACCACAGGCCCCCCAAAAAAGGGAATGTGTTAGCCCGGCACTATGGATATCAGGAGAAAAGAATCCCCCGCAGCTACCACAGGCCCCCAAAAGGGGGGATGTGTTAGCTGAAGGCTGCGGATAACAAGGGGAAAGAATCCCGCGCGGCTACCACAGGACCCCCAAAAGGGGGGATGTGTTAGCCCGGCACTTCGGATATCAGAGGAAGGCCCCGCCCCCCTTCCTTGACAGAGTGCCCAAAAGTGTTTAGTATTTAGGGAAAGTTTGAGCCCACAGGGGCAAGGAGGAGAAAGATCATGAAAAAGCATTTGCTGGCAGTGCTCTGCTTCGGCGTTGTTTTGGCGGGCTGCACCAAAGACGCAGGTACCACCACGGTACAGACCACAGCGGTAAACACGGAAGCGGAAGCGCCCGAGCAGGAGAATGAGAAACAGGAAAAGGTCTATGCGACCATAGACATCAAGGATTTCGGAACGATTCGTTTGGAGCTGTATCCGGAATATGCGCCGATCACGGTTGAAAACTTCACGAAGCTGGCGGAGAGCGGCTTCTACGACGGCCTGACCTTCCACCGCATCATGGAAGGCTTCATGATGCAGGGCGGCGATCCCACGGGAACCGGCTACGGCGATCCCTCGCAGGAAACGATCAAGGGTGAATTTGCGGCAAACGGCGTAAATAACCCGATCTCGCACACGAGAGGCGCGATCAGCATGGCGCGTGCGGATGATCCCAATTCCGCAAGCTCCCAGTTCTTTATCGTCCACAAGGACAGCACGTTCCTGGACGGAAACTATGCGGCATTCGGCATGGTCACCGAGGGGATCGAGGTTGTGGATGCGGTCTGCGAAACGGCGCAGCCCATTGACAATAACGGGACCATCCCCGCAGAAGCACAACCCGTGATCAACAGCATCAAGATCTCGAAGGAGTAAGAGCAAGCGACAGCAGCCGGACCACTAAAGCATAAGAGAAGCGCAGAACGCGGCAGCAGCCGGAATCGAAGGAGTAAGAGCAAGCGACAGCAGCCGGACCTCTAAAGCATAAGAGAAGCGCAGAATGCGGCAGCAGCCGGAATAAAAGAAATAAGAGCAAGCGGCAGCAGCCGGCATCACAGGAAAAAGTGCAGCCGGCAGCAGCTGATACCTCCGAAGAAAGAGAACTCAGCAGAATATACAACAGGAAGGGGGAAAGAGCAGATGAGTCATTTTGTGATCGCAGGAATCACGCAGATGGAAACGATCGTGAACGTGGAACGCATACCCATGGAGTACACGCCCATGACCAGCGTGCCGAACTCCATCCATATCGCACCGGGCGGAGACGCCTACAACGAAACGGTGGCACTCACCTGGCTCGGGGACGACGTCCGCCTGATGAGCGTGGTGGAAAAGAACCGCGATCTGGGCATCTTCAATTCCCCGGACCGCAAGGTCGCGATCTCGACGGAATACATGCTCCCGTTGGTGGATGCGATGCCGATGCAGGTGATCCTCTGCGACAAGGAGCGCCGGCAGCAGATCTTTGAGGACATCAAGGGCCTGCGCGACATCCACTACGACATGTCGATGGTGGCTCCCAGTGTGGCATACAGCGACATGGTGGTGCTTTCCAACGCCAATTTCTGCCGTCCCTTCATTGAGGTGGCGCAGCGCTACAACAAGCCCATCACGGTAAACATCCATGAATTCCGCAGGGAAAAGGAAAAATACAATGCAGACTTCCTTTCGGCGGCGTCCATCCTGTATTTCAGCGATGATACGATCACCGAGGATCCCTTCGATTTCGTGAAGAGCATCGCGGACAAGTATCACACCGACATCATCATCCTCGGGCAGGGCTCGAAGGGTCTGGTGCTTTACGACCGCAAGCGCAACATCAATGTGCATTACAATACCGTAAAGACGAACGAAGTGGTGAACACGGCCGGCGCCGGAAACGCGCTCCTGGCCTGCTTCCTGCACTTCTATCTCGAGACCGGGGATTCGACCACGGCTATCAAGGACGCATTGCTTTTCGCATCCTACAAGATCGGATATGTGGGAACTTCCACGGGATTCCTTACGGTGGAACAGCTGGAACAGTGGAGAAACCTGATCTGGGGGATCAAAGCACCCGGAACCGTATAAATCCGGCCCGGAGCGAAACGGCAGTCGGTTGAACTCCCCGGAACCCCGGCCCGGAGCGAAATCCGCGATCGCAGAAACCCGGCCGCAACGAGCGAAAGCGCTCACTCCTCCCCGTTCAGAAGCCGGTCGAGGGAACGCAGGATGCTGGGCTTCATCAGGCTGTTTAAGCCTTCCGCCCGTTCTTTCAGGGCCTCGGCCTTGGAACGGTCACCGGCTTTCAGATAGAGCTTTGCCAGCAAGAGATACGAGGCGGAAACGTCACTGCCGCTGTCCAGGGAATATTCCAGGAGTGTGGTGGCTTCCGCCTCGTGATCGTTTTCCGCAAGGGCTTCCGCATACATCTGCAGGGCACGTACCAGCGAGGTATAGTTCAGGTCGCAGGCCGTGAGGGTGTTCAGATTGGCGGGGCCGTACTTGAGTTTTAAGTCGGTATTGCTCATGCCGCCCAGATTGACGATCTTTTCATTCCGGAGGTTTTCCAGGATGCGCACGGCTTCTTCGGCCCTGTGATCCCCTTCGGGCCTGGGCAGCGAAAAAAACGGTTCCGGGATCGAAAGGTAGTCCAGCCCGTCCAGGCTCTGGCGGCGCACCTCATTGGCGGCGCGTTCGCGCTCCCAGAAATCGTCCATACGTTTTTGGATAAGATTGCTGTTGTGACGGTTCGCCACGGCAATGGCGGCGATCAACAGTAAAACACTTGCGAAAACCGGCAGAAACATATACAATTTACTCCGAATACTGTTGTGATCCGAGGTGATAAAAATGTTCAATAACAAAAAACGGAAAGTGTTCACGACCATCGTGATCGTAATCCTGACCATCGCCATGGTGCTTCCGACGATAGCCGCGGCCCTCAGTCTTTAAGTGTAATCTATTTTCGACCGGGATGCAAGGGCGAAAGCCGCGCCCGGGAAAGAGAGGGGAAGCGGTCCGCGGGATCGGTCCGGGAATATGGCAGAAATGAAAGAGATGACGACGGAAGAGAGCCGGGAGCGGCTCAGCAATATCATCGTGGGCATCGTGCTGGCGGTGCTTTGCGTTGCCCTGATCGCGGGCTATGTGATCCGCACGCAGGTAAAAGAGGTAAAGACCGGAGCGGGAACAGTGAGCGCCGCTTCTGCCGGATTTGCGGAGAAGACCCTCTTTGACAACGTGCGCATCGGCGGGGTGGACGTGTCCGGCCTCACGCCCGAAGAGGCGGAGAGCAGGGTGCGGGCGTATCTGGACGAGGTGCTGGACACCGAGTTTTCGCTGCGTGTGGCACAGGATCACGAAGTAAAGACCACGCTGCGCGAGCTTTCGGCCTATTGGGTCAACGACACGGCCATTGCCGATGTGATGGCCATGCGCGACGGAAAAGACGCGGTGGCGCGCTATACCCTGACAAAGGACATTGAGAAAGAAGGGCTCGACCTCCCGCTGGAGGTGAGCATGGATAAAGAGGTTTTGATGACCTGGCTGCAGGAAAACTGCAGCATTTATGACGTGGAAATGACCGGCTCCGAGCTGGTGACCGAGGGCGGCGTGAAAAAGGTGCGCCTCGGCACGCCCAGCCAGATGCTGAATCTCGCGGAATCGGCCGTGATCCTGCAGGAGCAGGGCTTCGCGAGCATAAGCAGCGGCGAAACAATGCTCCGGCTGCCCCTCGAGGAATACTACCCGCCCGGAACGCCCGAAGGCTATGAGGATTATCCGGGGATCGAAGAGCTGGTGCTGCAGGCCGAGAACGAGCGCGCCGAAGCCGAGGCAGCCGCAGCCGATCCCGACGCAGGTACACCCTGATGGCGGACATCGTGATCGCCTACCCCGTGGCACTGGCGGGGACCGCGGCCCTTCTGGAAACGGAACGGGAGCGGCTGAAAGAACGCTTTTCGGAAAGCTGGCTGGATGGCACGGCCAAGCTTTTGAAAGAAGAGCTGGGGCGCATCCCCGAAGAGGAGCGCTGCAGCACGGGTATATACGAAGCGCTCTGGGACAGGGCAGAGCAGGAGGGCTGCGGGCTGCGTGTGCAGCTGTTGGACATCCCCATCCTGCAGGAGTGTGTGGAGATCTGCAACGAACTGGACGCGGACCCCTACCGCCTGGACTGCGCGGGCCTGATCTTTTGCGAAAACGGCCTGCGGCGCTGTGAAGAACTGAAACGCGCCGGCTGCAGGCACGCGGCCGCGGTGGGCTACACCACGGACGAGCGGAAGCGCCTGCTGTACTATGATGATGTGGAGCGTTTCCTGACCAGAAACTAAAAAACGGGACGGAGCAAGCGAGAGCCCGGAAAAGAAGCGGAGCGGGAGAAGGATCCCGACCGGAAAAAAAAGGGAGGCATAAAGATGCTGCGAGAAGAGATCCTGAAAAATATTGAAAAGGACAGCCGTGTGGACCTGCACGAGCTGGCCGTGCGCCTCGGGGCCACCGACGAAGTGATCGCGTCCGAGATGAAGCAGATGGAGGAAGAAGGCGTCATCTGCGGCTATCACACGATGATCGACTGGGAAAAGACCGAAATGGAAAGCGTTACGGCGCTGATCGAGGTGCGTTGCACCCTGCAGCGCGGCCAGGGCTTTGACCGCATCGCCGAGCGCATCTACATGTACCCCGAAGTAAAGAGCGTGTACCTGATCAGCGGCGGCTATGACCTGCTGGTCACCCTGGAAGGCCGTTCCATCAAGGAAGTGAGCAGCTTCGTCTCCGACAAGCTCTCCACGCTTGAAAACGTCCTCAGCACGGCAACGCACTTCATCCTGAAGAAATACAAGGACCACGGGACCATCATGGCCAAGAAGAGTGAAGACGAGAGGCAGGTGATCACGCCGTGAGAGATCCCCTTTCCGCAACGATAAAAACGATCAAGCCCTCCGGCATCCGCAAGTTTTTTGACATCGCGAGCGAGATGAAGGACGTGATCTCGCTGGGCGTGGGCGAGCCTGATTTTGACACGCCCTGGCACATCCGCGACGAGGGCATCTATTCGCTGGAGCGCGGCCGCACCTTCTACACCTCGAACACGGGCCTGAAGGAGCTGCGCAGTGAGATCTGCCATTACTTAAAGCGCCGGATCGGCGTGGAATACGACGCGGACAAAGAGGTCATGGTGACCGTCGGCGGCAGCGAGGGCATCGACATCGCGATGCGCGCCATGCTCGACCCCGGCGACGAAGTGCTGATCCCGCAGCCTTCCTATGTTTCCTACGAACCCTGCTGCATCCTGGCAGGCGGCAAGCCCGTGATCATCGAGCTGAAGGAGGAGAACGAATTCCGCCTTACCGCGCAGGAACTCGAGGATGCCATCACCGAGCGCACGAAGCTTTTGGTGCTGCCTTTTCCGAACAACCCCACCGGTGCCATCATGGAGCGCCACGATCTGGAGGCGATCGCAAAGGTGATCGAAAAGCACGACATCTTTGTGCTCAGCGACGAGATCTACTCCGAACTTTCCTATAAGGAAGACCATGTATCGATCACGCAGCTGCCCGGCATGCGCGAGCGCACGGTGCTGATCAACGGCTTTTCCAAGGCCTATGCGATGACGGGCTGGCGCCTGGGTTATGCCTGCGCGCCCGAGGTGATCCTGAAGCAGATGCTCAAGATCCACCAGTTCGCGATCATGTGCGCGCCCACCACCAGCCAGTATGCGGCCATCGAAGCCCTCAAGAACGGCGATGCGGACGTGGCAGAGATGCGTGACGCCTATAACCAGCGCCGGCGTTTCCTGATGGAACGCTTCCGCGAGATGGGCCTGAAGTGCTTCGAGCCCTACGGCGCCTTTTATGTATTCCCGAGCGTGAAGGAATTCGGCCTGACTTCCGATGAATTCGCGATGCGCTTTGTGCAGGAAGAGCACGTGGCGGTGGTACCCGGCACGGCATTCGGCAACAGCGGAGAAGGGTACCTGCGCATTTCTTACGCGTATTCCATCGAAAACCTGCGTCTCGCGCTGGAACGCATGGAACGCTTTATCAGGAAGCTTCGGGCATGACAAAGAAAGAGATCAAGACAAAAAACCTGGATACCCTTGCTGCTTATCATGAGGGGCTGTGCCGACAGCCCCGCCTGAGGCAGCTTTTTTTGGAACTGACGCTCAAGTGCAACGAGCACTGCTTCCACTGCGGCTCGGGCTGCGCGGCGGACCTGCCCCACGGCCTGCCCCTGGAGGATTACAAAAAGCTCCTGCGGGAGGTGAAGGAGGAATTCGGAAACCGCCTGCTGATCGCGGTGACCGGCGGCGAGCCGCTGCTCTACCCCGACTTTTTCCCGCTTGTGGAGTACATCCACGAGCTGGGCTTTCCCTGGGGTATGACCAGCAACGCCACGCTGATCACGAAGGATGTGGCCCGTCACCTGAAGGAAGCCGGGATGTACAGCATCTCGCTGAGCATCGACGGCCTGGAGGAGACGCACGACCGCTACCGCGGCCTGAAGGGCGCCTACCGCAAGGGCATGGAAGGCATGCAAAACCTCATTGACGAGGACGAATTCGTGGTCATGGTCACGACGGTCGTGAACCACGAAAACATCAAGGAGCTGGACGAGCTGTACCGGATCTTTGACGCGACGGACATCAACGAATGGCGCCTGACCGGCATCGAGCCCATCGGCCGCGCCGAGCAGGTCCCCCAGATGCACCTCACGCCCGAGGACAACAGATGGCTTATGGAATTCATCCGCGACAAGCGGCAGCAGGGACGCCCCGTGGAATATTCCTGCTGTCATTTCCTTGGGCTCGAATACGAAGCAGAGGTGCGCGACTGGTATTTCCTCTGCAACGCGGGCGTGTACGTGGCGGGCGTGCTGACGAACGGTGATGTGACCGCCTGCCTGGACATCCCGCATCATCCGCGCACGATACAGGGAAACATCTACGAAACGCCCTTCGCCGAGATCTGGCGGGACCGTTTTGAGATATACCGCAGGCCGCTCTCGGAGCTGAACGAGACCTGCAGGAGCTGCCCGGAGGCAAAGTGGTGCCGCGGCGGATCCACGCACAGCTGGGATTTTGAGCACGACAGACAGAAGATCTGCATGAAAGGCGTGCTCTTTTAGAGAAGAGGAGGACTCACAATGAAGAAGACGATCTATGATGAACGCAACATTGCCATGATGATGGACCTTTACGAGCTTACCATGGCGAACGGTTATTTCCTGCAGGAGGACCAGAAGCGCCGTGTGGCTTTTGACGTATTCTACCGCAAGAACCCGGATAACGGCGGTTTCGCCGTGTTCGCGGGGCTCGAGCAGATCCTGCAGTACCTGGAAGGGCTGCACTTCGGGCAGGACGACGTGGATTACCTGCGCTCCCTGAACATGTTTGACGACCGCTTCCTGGATTACCTGCTGGACTTCAAGTTTACCGGCGATGTTTACGCCTTCCCCGAAGGCACCGTGATGTATCCCGGCGAGCCGCTGATCACCGTGGTGGCCGACCTGGTGCAGGCACAGATCATCGAGACCGAGCTGCTGGCGCAGATCAACCACCAGAGCCTGGTAGCGACCAAGGCCTGCCGCATCGTGCGTGCAGCCGGCGGCCGCGCGGTATCCGATTTCGGCGCAAGACGCGCGCACAACAACGACGCTGCTATCTACGGCGCGAGAGCCTGCTACATCGGCGGAGTGAACGGCACGGCCACGGTATCGGCCGGCCAGGATTTCGACATCCCCGTGAGCGGCACCATGGCGCACAGCTGGGTGATGTTCTACCGCGACGAGCTTACCGCTTTCCGTAAATTCGCCGAGATCTACCCCAACAACTGCATCCTGCTGGTGGACACCTATGACGTGCTCAAGAGCGGCGTGCCCAACGCGATCCGCGTCTTCGAGGAGATGCAGGACAAGGGCATCACTTCGGCCAACTTCGGCATCCGCCTGGACAGCGGCGACCTGGCTTACCTGTCCCGCAAGGCGCGGAGGATGCTGGATGAGGCAGGCTTCCACAAGGCCAAGATCGTGGTCAGCAACTCCCTGGACGAGTACACGATCCGTTCCATCATCGACCAGGGCGGCCGCATCGACGCCTTCGGCGTGGGCGAGCGCATGATCACGGCCCGTTCCGAACCGGTCTTCGGCGCCGTCTACAAGCTGTGTGCGGTGGAAGACAACGGCGTGATGCAGCCCCGTATCAAGATCAGTGAGAACGTGGAAAAGGTGACGAATCCCGGCCTCAAGAAGGTGTTCCGCGCCTACAACAAGGAAGGACACAGCATCGCGGACGTGCTGGCCAGATATGACGAAACGCCCGAAAACTGCGAATACCTGATCGATCCGGACAAGCCCTGGAAGAAGATTGCGGTCGCGAACCTGACCTTCAAGGAGCTGCAGAAGTGTATGATGAAGGACGGCAAGCGCACCGGCGAGCCCGAGACGATGAAGACGATCCGCGAGCGCCTGAAGGCCCAGCTGGACAACGAGGTGTGGGAAGAGGAACAGCGTTTCGAGAACCCGCACTGGCACTACCTTGACATGACGCCCGCTTACTACAACGAGAAGCTCCGTCTGCTGGAGGAAGAGAGCAGATCATGAGAAAGAAAAGGATGTTTCTGTCCGGGCCCGCGTCACGCGTTCTGCTGCGTAACAAGCGGGCCGTATCCGGACTGCTGCTGATCCTGCTGCTCTTTCTGGATATCTTCGCGCCCTGCCTGAAGGTGCAGGCCGGGGATGCGGACAGCGGGACGGTAGTGGGATATTATGAAGAGGAAGGTGAGGGGGAGACAGGAACCGTCTCGGAGGGAAGTACTCCTGAGAACGGAGCTCCCGAAACAGGAACCGTCTCGGGAGACAGCCCGGAAACCGGTGTCCCCGAAGGAAACCCTGAGAACGGAAATCCGGAAGGAACGCCCGAAACCGGAACCCCTGAACCCGCCACCCCCGTACTCCTCCCCGGCGAGACCTTCGAGGAGCACTACGGCATCGACACGGACGCCGGCCCCTACGACATCGCCCTGCCCTGGGACGGGATGGGCGAATCGCCCTACAAGAACGACAACGCGATGCGGATCTTCCGCTTCCTGCAGTCCGAAATGTCTCTGCACAAGGCGGCAGCAGTCGGCATCCTGACCAATATCTTCTGCGAATCGCGCTTCCGCCCGGACGCGCTGGGCGACAGCGGCACCAGCTACGGCATCTGCCAGTGGCACGCAGGCCGCTGGGAGCTGCTCAAGCAGTGGTGCGGCGAGAACGGCTGCGACTGGCAGACCATGGACGGGCAGCTGCGCTTTCTGAAGTTTGAAGCCGAGAGCGGCTATCCGCTCACGATGGGCAAGATCCGCGAGACCTCGAACAACGCCCAGGGCGCCGGCGAAAGCGCCCGCCTGTGGTGCAAGAATTACGAGATCCCCGCCAACACCGAAGCGGTATCGCTGAAGCGCCGCGACATGGCGATCGAGATCTTCTGGCCCGAATACAAGGACGAAGGTGTCGAGATCATCGACGTGCCCGAGCTGATCGACGAAAAGGAAGAGCAGGGCGAAGAGGACGAGATCAACGAGGTGCTGCCGGAGGACGTTCCCGAGGACGGGATCCCGGAGGGCATCTGGTTTGCGGGCCTTGCGGACAGCGTATACGACGGCAGCGCGCACAAGCCTGCCCTGCGGGTGTACGACCACACCCGCCGTCTGAAGGAAAAGACCGATTACACCCTAAGCTACAAGGACAACAAAAAAGCCGGCGGCGATCCCGAAAGGAGCTGCAGCGAGGATAACGCGGCCAGGGGTGTGCCCCGCGTGGTCGTGACAATGAAAGGCAATTACAGCGGGACGCATGCGGTATTGTTTGCGATCCTGCCGGTGTCTGTTTCGGAGGCGAGCGCAGCGCCGCTTTTCGTGACCTACAACGGCAAGGTGCAGAAGCCGAAGCCCGAATGCAGCTTAAACGGCAAAAAGCTCAAATACGGCAAGGACTTTGCGGTAGCCGAATACGAGGAAGATCTGGCGAACGGCTGGCGCGGCAGCGAGAAGGGCAGCCTGAGCGTGACGCTGCACATCCGCGGCATCGGTAACTATTGCGATGAAGTCGAGACCACCCTCTGCTATGTGGGAAAGACCACGCTTTCGGAAAACACCCTGCCCCAGGCAAAGCTGGATTCGGTAAAGGCGGCGTCGATCCCGGCGCAGACCTACACCGGAACGGATTTTTCGGCCGAGAGCCTGGCCGTCACGAACCTGCTGGATAAGAACGGACGGCCCCTGGCCATCAGCCTCACGTACAAAGGCAAAAAGCTGGACGACGGCGACGTGGAGATCGTGGGCTTTGAAAACGCCCTGCTCCCGGGAACCGCACGCATCCGCCTGCGCGGAAAGAATGCGTATGAAAGCGCCACCGGCTACAGCTTCGTCGGCGAAAAGGTACTCAGCTTCAAGATCAAGGGCCTTCCCATTTCCAAAAAGAAGGTGAGCTTTTCGCAGAAGAGCTATCCCTATACCGGCGAGCCCCTCACGCCTGCGGTCACCGTGGAAGGCCTGCGGGAAGAGGACTACAGCGTAAGCTATGAAAACAACACGGATGCGGGCAAGGCCGGCGTGATCATCACGGGGCGCGGCATCTACGAAGGAACGAAGAAAGCGACCTTCACGATCGCGCCGCTTTCGGTGGAAGGAAAAGAATTCGAAGTGCGCGACACGGACGCGGTTTCCCTGAACGAAGCCGGCGAGGCCATGGCCGTGCTTTATGAAAAGGGCGGCGCGCAGCCGCAGGTGCGGCTCTACCGTAACGGCGTGAAGCTCCTGCCGGGCCGCGACTACACGCTCAGCTACAGCGCGAACAAAAAGCCGGGCGCCTGGAACGCGTCCAACCCTCCCACGATCATCGTAAGCGGCAAGGGAAATTACGCGGGCAAGCGCATGCTGCACTTTACGATCGGCGAGCGCCCCTTCAAGGAATACGTGCACTTTTTTGCAGGAGACAAGGCGGCTTCCTCTTCGGCAGGCAATTACGAGCAGAAGATCATCCTGACCGACATCGACGGGACCCCGCTCAAACAGGGCACGGACTACAGCGCGCCGAAATACTACCTGCTGCGGGACGACAACAAGCTGGTGCGTCTGACCCGCGACGACTGCCCGAAGGCAGGCTCCGTGATCTACGTGGGCGTGACCGGCATGGGCGGCTACCGCAAGCAGACGATCTACACCTGCTACCGCATCATCGGGAGCAAGAACGACATCGCCAAGGCAGGCTTTACGATTACCGACCAGCAGTACAACGGCCGCGCGATCCGCATCACCTCGCAGGAGCAGTTCAAGCGCGCGGTGCTGGGCGGCACGCAGCTGAAGCTGGGAGAGGATTTCCGCGTAGTGCCCGGCAGCTACCGTTCGAATATCAAAAAAGGAACTGCCAGCGTGACGCTGATGGGCATCGGCGAATACAGCGGTCAGAAGACCGTCAGATTCAAGATCGTGAAGAGAAGCGGAAAATGAAAGAAAAACTGGATGCATTTCGGAAACAGATGAATACCTATTTCGCGGGGAAGGCCGACATCGTGGAGGATGTGCTCTGCTGCTTTCTCGCGGGCGGCCATGTGCTGCTGGAGGATGTGCCCGGCGTGGGCAAGACCACGCTGGCAAGCTGCTTTTCCCGCTCGCTGGGACTCAGCTTCGGGCGCATACAGTTCACGCCCGACACGATGCCCGGCGACGTGACCGGCCTGTCCGTCTACAACATGAAGAGCGGCGAGTTTGAGCACCGCGAGGGTGCCGTCATGAAGAACATCATCCTGGCGGACGAGCTGAACCGCACCTCGCCGAAAACGCAGTCGGCCCTGCTGGAAGCCATGGCGGAAGCGCAGGTCACGGTGGACGGAACGATCTACCCGCTGCCGCAGCCCTTCATGGTGATCGCAACGCAGAACCCGGTCAGCTTCACCGGCACCTATCCGCTGCCGGAAGCACAGCTGGACCGTTTCATGATGCGCCTGAGCATCGGCTATCCTTCGGAAGAAGAGGAGCAGCGCATGGTTCGTGACCACATGGAAGGGCATTCCCTGAAGGAAGCGAGGGCAGTACTGAAACCCGAGGATCTGAAACAGCTGAAAAAAAGCGTCGAAGAAGTGCACGTAGGTGACGCGATGCTCGGCTACATGCAGCAGATCGTTGCCGCCACCCGCAAGGACAGTGCCTTTGCCCTGGGAGCCAGCCCCCGCGCGCTGCTGCATCTGATGCAGGCTTCCCGGGCCAGGGCCTTTCTGAACGAACGCGACTATGTCAAACCCGACGATGTGAAGCAGACGGCACAGCTGGTGCTTCCCCACCGTCTGGTCCTTACCACGGAGATGCGCCTGCAGAAGAAGGACGCATCGTCCCTGTTGAAAGCGCTGATACCCGGGGTGCACATCCCGACGGAATAAGCCCATGAACATAAAACTCCTGATCCTGATCGCGGCCTTTATCCTTTCCCTGGTGGGGATATCCTGCTTCGGCGGGCCGGTCCCCTACCTCTTTTTCTTTTTTGTCCTTTCGATCCCGATCGCTTCGTACCTCTATCTTTTTTTCGTGATGGCGTCCCTGCGCATCTACCAGAAGCCGGACGGCCGAAACATGGTGGCCGGAAGCCCTTCCGACCTGCTGGTCACGCTGCACAACGAGAGCCCTTTTTCTTTTTCATCGCTGCGCGTGATCTGTTATTCTTCGTTCTCGTCGCTGAGCGGCATCGAGGACAGCACGGTCTGGGAGCTGCCGCCGCATTCGAGCATCCGCATGCAGACGCAGCTGGTCTGCCGCTACCGCGGCGAATACAAGGTGGGGATCAAGCAGATTGTGGCAGGCGACCTGCTGGGCATCTTTACGCTGACCTACAAGATCGCCGAGCCGCTGAGCGTGATCGTGGCGCCGGCGATGATACGCCTTGCGGAGCTGCGCGAGGAGGACCCGCTGCCGGATGCGGACCGCGACAGTTATGCGAACCGCAGCGAGCCCGACATCCCCGTGCGTGAATATGTGCCCGGCGATGACGTGCGCTTCCTGAACTGGAAGGCCGTTGCCGCCATGCAGAAGCTGATGGTGCGCGAGCGCATCGGCGAGGAAAAGAGCGGCATCGTGCTGATCCTGGAACCGAAACGGAGCGGCGCGCGCGAGGAGGATTACCTGCCGCCCGAGAACAAAGTGCTGGAATGCCTGCTGGCGCTGGGCCTTTACTATGTGGAACACAACATCCCGGTGGATGTGATCTTTCACGCGGACGGCGTGCAGAAGCTGCCGCTGCGCGGACCCGGGGATTACGAGCGGCTCTATGCCGCGATGCTGTCTTATTCCTTCCGCGAGGATGCGGAGCTGAAAGAGCTGCTGGCGGAGCACGGCGCCCTGGCCGGCTACAGCTGCCTGATCCCGATCGTTCGGCGCTTTGCGGCGGAAGACCTGGAGTGGCTGCAGGAGCTGAACGTGGAGCATGCGCCGGTTCGGGTGTGTTTGATTGAAGATGCGGCCGTGAAGGCAGCAGTTCCCGCTGCGAATGCACGGAAAGCGGCCCACAACAATTCTGTATTGAAGCAAAGCGTTGCTACGGCATTGAAAGCCGGACAGCTTGAAGCTGCGGCGAAAACAGACAGAAGCCCGTCTTTATCGAAATCGGGAAGCAGCACGGCAGCAGAACCGGGCTACGGCGTGCGCATCCTTCGCATCGGGGCGGAGCAGGCCCCGGGGGAGGTGCTGTGATGACTGCATTTCTCTACGACCTTTTATTCCTGCTCCCGCTCAGCTTCGGCGCCTTCTCCTTCGCCCTGCCCCGCATCTTTGCGGAAGAGGCGGCCCGGGAGGAAGGCCCTTCCAGGCTTCTGTGGCTGATCCCCCTGCTGGCATCCCTGTGCTGCCTGCTCTTTAAGCATGCCAGGGCCGCCTGGCGGGGCGTTCTTGCGGGCATACTGATCAGCTTTATCCTTGGGGCCGTGCTGCTGCAGCCGGCGGAGGAGCGCGCTGCCTTTGCAAAGAGCCTGCTCCCCTACGGACAGGCCCTGCTGCTCGTGCTGCTCTGCTTTGTCCTTTCGGAGCTTTTGCAGCGCATCCCGAAGCTGCGCTTCATCCCCGCGGGGCTGTTCGTGCTGCTGTTGCCGCTCTTTCTGGTTTTCCGCTACCGGCCGCCCCAGGCCGGCGTGTGCATGATCTTTCTGTATGCGCTGCTCACCATGGCGGATCTGTACCAGCGCTTTTCGGCCAAGCAGGGCGATACGGAGCCGGCGAAGCATCTGGTGCGCGTCTCGCCCTTCCTGCTTATCGTCTTTCTGCTGCTGTCCCTGATCAAAGCGCCGGAAGAGCCCTACCAATGGACCATCGTGAAGCGCGTGGCCTCCATCGTGCACGGGACTGTGGTGATGGTGGGCGAGCAGCTCTTCATGGGCGACCGCTGGGGCGGGGATAAACCCGTCATCGGCTTTTCCGACCGCGGCAGCGTGGGCGGCGACCTGGGCTCCTCGGGCTATACGGTGATGGAGATCACGGCCCAGGGCACGAAGGACCCGGTGCTCTATCTCGGCGGCAAGAGCTTCGACAGCTTCGACGGCGGCGAGTGGAAAAAGAGCGGCGGCTACACCCATTACGCCGTGGGGATGGATGCCGTCGAGACCGTCGCGGCGGCCATCCGGGACCGGGGCGCGGACAAGCTGAACGACATGGTCAGGAGCGTGAACCTGGAGATCAGCTACAAGAGCCTGCGGACAAAGTCGGTCTTTCTGCTGCCCAAGACCCTTCCCATGAAGGCAGAGCAGGAGGAGAACTTTGTCACGGAAGACGGGGACCGGCGTTTCGCGAACCGCTTCGGTGCGCGGGGCCCCTATTCGCTGGTCGCTTACCGCCTGAACCGCAGGGAGGAAGGCTTTGGCGGCCTGCTGAAAAACCCGCCCTCCGGAGAGCTTTCGCGGGAGGAATGGGAAGAGGCGCTGAAGATATGCGGTGCAGCCGGAAGAGAGGGCTTTGCCTACGAAGATTACCTTGCTGCCCGGGAGGAGCTGAAAACGCAGTACCTGCCGGATGAGCAGCTCACGCCAGCCGTCCGGGAATGGCTGGACGGGGTGCTCGCGGAGGGCGGCTCGGATTACGAAAAGCTCAAGAGGATCGAAACGGAGCTGAAGAGCTTCCGCTATACGGACAAGCCCGGCAGTACCGAGGCGGAGGACGCGGCGGCCTTTCTGGAGGAATTCGTGCTGAACAAGCGCGAGGGCTATTGCAGCCATTTCGCCACGACCTTTGTGCTGCTGGCCAGGGCGGAAGGCATCCCGGCCCGCTATGTGCAGGGCTTCCGCGCGCCTGTCGGAAAAGAAGAACGGAACGAGATCAGCTCGTCCTGCGCCCATGCCTGGCCGGAGGCCTATCTGGACGGCATCGGCTGGATCGGCTTCGAGCCCACACCGGGCTACGAGAGCGGCTTGAGCGGCTGGTACACTTCGGCGGAGCGCGAGGGAGCCGCCAA
>JAILHF010000069.1 GCA_024696005.1 Lachnospiraceae bacterium
GATCTCGATCACGCGGAAGGGGCACATCCCTTCGCGGTAAACGCGGTTGGCCGTCATCGCATCGTAAACGTCCGCGATGGCCACGATCTTGGCGTAGCCGTCGATCTTTTCCCGCGTGAGTTTCATGGGATAGCCGCTCCCGTCGCATTTTTCATGATGCTCCAGGGCCGAGAGCTTGATATGCTCGCTGATATCCTGATTCTTCAGGATACGGTAGCCCTCGAGGGGATGGGCCTGGATCGCATGGAATTCCGCATCTGTCAGTTTTCCCGGCTTCTTGATGATCGCATCGTCGATCTTGAGCTTGCCTATATCGTGCATCATGCCGCAGGCCGTCGCCAGCTTCACCTTTTCCTCGTCAAAGCCCAACCAGCGCGCGAACACATTGCAGATCATGGCAACGTTCATGCTGTGGGCGTAGGTCAGGTCGTCAAAATCGCGCATGTTGTGCAGCATGTCGAAGACCCCGAAGGTGCTCCCCTGGTCGCTGATGATGCGCATCGTATCGCCGATCATATTATCCACGTTGATGGGCGTGTTCTTTTCGACGATATCGTTCAAGTTGCTGCGCAGCCCGTCCACATTCTGGGTGAAGCTTTCCTTGAATGCCTGGAATTCCCGGCTGGCTTTCAGCTTTTCAAAGTGGGAAGGTTCCTCGAACTCCGACACGGTCACCGTGGGCTTTTCCTCTGCGAGTTCAATGCCGGTAAGGGCGCTCAGGAGCGAATCCGTGTCAGTGCCTATGATCGTGGTATCAAGTCCGCCTGCGCCGCTCAGATCCACATCGTCTTCGGGGATCTCTTCCACCTCGTAATCCACAGGATCCTCGATACGGATATCGTAGATCTCGTAGGCTTCCAGTCTTCCGATCGAGCGCTCGGTAAGAACGGTTCCCTTCGGAAAGACCAGCTGGTTCGAGGCCGAGATGACATCCGTGGCCACCACCATCCCCGAACGCAATACATCTGTCCTGACATGTTTCATAGGCTTATCCTCTCGCTATATTCTATAGTCTCAGATAAGAAACTAAAAACTCACATAATTCCTCGGATCCTGTGCAACACCGTTGATGCGGATCTCGAAATGCAGATGCGGTCCCGTACTGTTTCCGGTAGAGCCGGAAAGCGCCAGTGTCTGTCCCTGGTTCACATACTGTCCGACGGAAACCAGTACGCGGCTTAAGTGTGCATAGCGGGTCTCCCAGCCATCCGGATGCCGGATCGTGACCAGATAGCCGTAACCGCCGGCCCAGCCCGCATGTGTGACCGTTCCCGCCGAGGCCGCCCAGATGGTCGTTCCTGTAGGCGTTGCGATATCCAGGCCCTGATGATTGGTGGAACCGATACCGCCCGGCGAGCTTCTGCGTCCGAATCCGGAGGAGATACGTCCGCCGGCCAGCGGCTTGATGTAGGTCGGCGGCACCTTGGTGCCCTTCTCCACCAGTTTGGCCACAGCCTCCATCCCCACTTCCTCGTAGAGGACCTCGCTGCTCTCCACGTCCGTATTCTTCCGCGTGATCATGCTCACGGTCTCGTGATAGCCCGCGGAAGGCTGCCGGATCGTCTCGGCTTTGCTGGTGTACCAGTCGTCGTTGTAAATGTATTCGGTAGGCAGGTCAAAGACCTCATCCTTACGTGTGGTCTCGGTCCAGATCACGGAGAGCTCCGGTTCGGGCACCGTGATGACCAGCTCCTGTCCCACGCGTATGATGGAATTTTCACTTTCCAGCGTATCGTTCAGCGCGATGATGCGGTCCAGAGGCAGCCCCACCTTCAGCGAAATGCCCGAAAGCGTATCGCCGCTCTGTACCTCATAGATCTGCTGCAGCTCCTGCAGTTCCGTCAGCCGGCTTCTGGCCGCCTCAAAATTAATGATATCCTCAGTCGGAAGATAGGCCTCCACGATCTCGATGGTCTCGGAAAAATGCATCTCCTTGATGCCGTAATCGTAGGAATCAAAACCGGTGGTGGCTTTGGAGAAATCCCAGTCATTTTCATCCGTCAGCGTTGCCGCACCGCCGAAGTCCAGAAGAGAGGACTCTTCTTCCTCCTCCTTTTTCCCCTGCACCACGGGAACAAGGACATTCAGTTCCCGGCTGCGGTCATTGACCAGCTCAACCTGAAAATCCCCGGATTCATCATAAACGGAAATGGTCTCCTGAAAGATGTCGCGTACTTCTTCCGCCGAATTGACGTTGACCATAGTCTCGCCGACTTTGATGGAATAGGCTTTGGAGTATTCGGGCGTCGCATGGGCAGCGATCTGCTCCTTCATGCGTTCCTTGATATCGCTGCTCTCGTTGATCTCGCCGACCAGCAGCTCTTCCCCTTCGTATGTGAGCTCCGGCATGGGGACAAAACTCATGCTGCCGCGTTCCTGTGCCAGCTCCCGGCGCGCTTCCCGGTACAGACTGCCCATCTGCTTCAGGTCCCCAATGACCCCCATCTCCACGCCGTCCAGAAAGACCGTAAAGCGGTTCTCACCTTCTTCATGCCACCATTCGATCACGGGCATCAGGAAAATAAAAACAGCTGCGCATACGATGGCGGTACGTAGCACGGTCACCGTGCGCAGCTTTCTGTATTTTGATACTCTCTTGTGCATTTCTCTGCTGCTGTTCCTTACCAGGGGAAGATATGGAAGATATTCAGCACCGTAAGTGCCAGCAGCACCAGGGTAAAGATCAGGTCAATGATCACCAGCGCCTTGATCTTCCCTACCCGTGCTCCCACGGACTGGCTTACGCCTTCCACACTCTCCTTCTGTTTATCGTTCTTCTCGTTGATGACGGCCTGCACGTTCCGGTATACCTTTACGCTTTCCTTGTGCATAAAGTCTTCGACCGCCTTGAAACGTTCTTCCAGCGCCTGCTTCGTCTGCTCGTCTTTCTCGGCCTCGATTCTGGCCTTCTCCTCCTCGTCTGCCTTTGAAGGCATGTTCGCGTTGATCCGCTGCATGAACTGGACGATCTCTTTATTGTCCTGCTTCAGGCCGTAGATCCCGCTGTCCACCGCAGCCTTCACCGTACTCTTGCTCTCGTCCGTACTCGTCTTCAGACTGCGGATATTCGTCGCGATCTCGGTCTGGCGTGAGATCAGGCTGGCCACGGACTGCTTCAGCTCCTCATTCACGGGTGCCGCTACGGGCTGTGCCGTACGCATCTCGGTGATCTCGGTCTTGGTCGCCTGCAGCACATTGTAGATCTCCTGCAGTGCGTTCTTGCTCTCTTCCTGTCCGCCCAGAAGGCTTCCGATCCCTTCCGTCGTCTTGCCGGAAGCTTCCTGCAATGCACTGATGCTCTCGCTCACACTTCCGTTATCCTCTTTCAGCGCGCTGAGACGCTCCTGCGTAGCTCCGTTTTCCTCCTGCAGACGGTTCAGCGCCGCCACCAGTCCGGATGTGAGTTCATCCGATTCCGGCTTTTCCTTAAGGCTTTCAACGGCTGCCTTCAGTTCGGAAACCGCCTCCAGCACACCCGCTTTCAGCTCCTCCTGATCGTCCTTCGTTCCAACGCGGCCAACAGCTTCCTTCAACTCGTTAAGCGATTCCGTCACTCCTGCGGAAAGCTCTGCCTGATCGTCCTTTGTCCCGACTCGGCCGACGGCTTCCTTCAGTTCTTTCAGTGCTTCCGTTACTCCCGCGGAAAGCTCTGCCTGATCGTCCTTTGTCCCGACCCGGCCGACGGCTTCCTTCAGCTCGTTCAGTTTATCCGTTACTTCCAGGGCAAATATTTCCTGGTCGTCCTTCGATGCTGCGCGGCCGACGGCTTCCTTCAGCTCATCCAGCGCTATCGTCATTCCCGCGGAAAGCTCTGCCTGTCCACCCTTTGCTTCCACACGCGCGAGCGCTTCTTTCAGCTCGGCCAGCTTTTCGTTCAGCTCCGAAGCAAACTCATCATGATCGGCTTTCGTTCCGATACGGCCGACACTTTCCTTCAGCTCGTACAGTTTTTCCGACACATCCGATGCAAGCTCGTCCTGCCCCGCATTCTCACCTATGCCGCTTACGGCAGATTTCAGCTCATTTAAGGAATCCTGGGTCTGCGCATTGGTCGTTGTGAGCGCGGACAGGATCTCCTGCGTCAGGCCGTCGATCTGGGACTGCTGCTTCAGTTCTTCCACCAGCGAACTGATCTGCTCACTGGTATTGCGCAGTTCATCCATCAGCTCCGGAGAGACCTCGGCCACGGGAGCTTCCCTCGTCACGCCCTCTTCCAGGCTCTGTCCCAGCCCCTGCACCCTGCTCAGGATCGTTGCAAGGCTTTCCTCCGCATTGGTGCCGTTCTGGCTGATCTCAAAGAGACGGTCGTTCAGGCTGTCCCCCTGTTCCCGGAGGACATCGGTCTGCTCGCGCAGACTGTCAAACTGCTCATGCAGCGCATTATTCTGTTCGCGCAGCTCTTCATTCTGCTCACGCAGGCTCTCGTTCTGTGCCTGCAGCAGTGTATTCTGCTCACGTATCCCTTCAATGGCCTCTTTCAGGCCGTTCACACCGTCTTTCAGTTCTTCCACGCTGTTGCGCATGGTATCGGCCGAGCTCTGCACGGCTACCGCGGAATTGCGTACATCCTCGGTAGACTGACGCATCTCGTCCGTGGGCTGGCGGAGTATGTTCTGCATGGTCTCCGTCATGACATGCAGCATGCTCTCATCCATATTGCTGACGGCCTCTTCCATTGCACGGGTGACCGCATCCGTCATCTCTCTGGATACTTCCACCGTATTGGCACCGTCACGGGCCTCGATCTGAAGGGTGCGCACTTTTTCGATGCTCTCGTCTACAAGTGCGTACATCTTCTCTGTCAATTCGGTATTCTTGTAGTTCAGCTTGCGCATCTCCTGCAGCACGGCCTCATAAGCCTCCACCTGCTCCTGCAGATTCTGCATCTGTGCGCTTTCGGCCTGCGAATTGGCGCGGATCATGTCCTGTGCGTTATACTTCTCCGCAAGTTTATCCATAAAATTATCCATTGCTTCCTCCTGAATACCTGTTTCCGCCCGGCGGATCTGGTTTACATACTTTTATCATTCTACCAAAACAGAGCTTATTTTACAATGCAAAAATGCGCAAATCTTTGCTTCTTTCCGCACTTCTTTACATGAAATTTACCGCGTGTTCATATTCTATTCATATTTACGGGATAGAATGTATGTAGAGTTAAAAACTACATCGCATATACAGCGATCTTTGAAAAAGCAATTTTCCGGTTTATGTGTCCGGGTACCTCCTACAAGCCCGGGCACACCTCCTTTCTAGTTTTGCAATATACGAAAAAACCCCGTACCGCGTTCTCCTCAACCGGGCCGGGGTTTTTTCGTACTTCTCCGCAAAAAACACCTGAGGCGGAAGCTTCTATTCCGCTTCCGTCAGCATCTCCTTTAAGGTACGCCAGGCCAGCGTAGCGCATTTTACACGGGCCGGCATATGGGCGATCCCTTCCAGCGCCGCCGATTCCTCCAGCATTTCCAGCTGCTCTTCCGTGGCATTACCGCGGATCATGTCCATGAACGCATCCGCAAGTTCCAGGGCTTCCTCACGGCTTTTTCCGATCACCAGCTCCAGCATCATGTCCGTCGCCGCCTGCGAGATGGCACAGCCGCTGCCGTCGAAAGCCCCGTCCGTAAGGATGCCGTTGTCATCAAAAACAAGGGACAGCTTTATATCATCGCCGCAGCTGGGATTCACGCCGTCTCTGGTACAGCTGGCCCTCGGCAGCATCCCACGGTGATCCGGATGCAGATTATGTTCGTTTACGATCTCACGATACAGTTCCTTAAGCTCCAAAACCGAGCCACCCCCTTACTTTTCCGACGGCCTCCACAAAACGCCGCGCTTCCTCTTCGGTGTTGTAAAAAGCGACGCTGGCCCTGGCCGTGGCACGGAATTCCATCCCGTATCTTTCCTGCAGGTATTCCATCAAAGGCTGTGCACAGTGATGGCCCGCGCGGATCGCGATCCCTTCCTCGTCCAGCACCGAAGCCACATCATGCGGATGACAGCCCGCGATATTGAAGGTGACGATGCCGTGATGATCCTCCGCTTCCGGAGCCCCGTAAACCTGCACCTCCGGGATCGCACGCAGCCCTTCCAGTATGATGTGCACCACTTTTGCCTCCTGCTCTTCGATGGCCTCATATCCGAGCGCTTCCACATAATCCAGCGCTGCTGCCAGTCCCACCGCATCCGCGGCGTTGACGGTCCCCGCTTCAAAGCGGTGCGGCAGCTCCGCATAAGTGGCGGAATCGCGTTTTACATATTCGATCATCTCTCCGCCACGCAGAAACGGCGGCATTTTCTCCAGGAGCTCCCTCTTTGCATAAAGCACGCCGATCCCCATGGGACCCGGGAGCTTGTGTCCCGAAAAGGCATAAAAATCACAGTTGATCTCCTGCACGTCCGTATGCATATGGGGCAGCCCCTGTGCCCCGTCCACCAGAAGCACCGCACCGGCTTCATGCGCCAGCCCCGCCGCTTCCCGTATGGGCAGAGCCGTTCCCAGCACATTGGATACCTGGGCGAGCGCCACGATGCGCGTCCGCTCTCCGATGGCTTCCTTCAGCATTTCTTCTGTGATGCGCCCGTCGTCATCCGGCTCCAGAAAGCGCAGCTTCGCGCCCTTCGCCTGTGCGGCCATCTGCCAGGGAAGCAGATTGGAATGATGCTCCGACACCGAAAGGACGATCTCGTCCCCTTCCTTCAGCGTGGATAAGGCATAGCTGTATGCCACCAGGTTGATGGCCTCGGTGGTATTGCGCACAAAGATGATCTCGGCGTCCTCGCGGGCGTTCAGCCAGCGCGCCACACGATGCCTGGCGTTCTCATAAGCGTCCGTCGCCTGCACGCTCCAGGCATAAAGCCCCCGCAGAGGATTGGCATTATGCGTGGTATAAAAATCCTCAATGGCATCCAGGACCTGCCGCGGCCGCTGACAGGTTGCCGCATTGTCAAAATAGATCACCTCTCCCGATGCGAGGATCGGGAAATCCTTTCGTATCAAAGAAAGATCTTTTTTCATAACTCTCACTCTCCGATCAGGAATCCGGCACTGTCAAAATGCCGTTCATTGCCGCCGGCGCCGATGCTCGTATCCCTCAGATAGGAACCGTCCGCCCTGCGGTAGCGCAGCCCGCGGTCCGTGATCTTCCAGCCTTCCACGGATACGCCGTTCTGT
>JAILHF010000009.1 GCA_024696005.1 Lachnospiraceae bacterium
GCCAGAATGCATCAGGAACATCAGGAATCGATCTTAAGCGTCAACTGATCATGATCATATGTGAATTGTCAAGGTGCTCCGGCCCGATGTGGCCGGGGTATTATTATGCGTTTTACTACCGTCGGATTATTTAGCGCTTACGATAGACAGGCTGATCGGAATACTGTCGGTGCTGCTGCAGGAAGAGAAGACAACGGCACCAGAGCTGGCGGAGCGCTTTGAAGTATCGAGAAGGACGATCAATCGCGACATTGAGGATCTGTCCAAGGCGGGCATTCCCATACAGACAATGCAGGGGACCGGCGGGGGCATCAGCATCATGGACGGTTACCGGATGGACAGGACGATCCTGACATCAAAGGATATGCAGATGATACTCGCAGGCTTGCGGAGTCTCGACAGTGTGAGCGGGAGCAGTTACTACGGACAACTCATGGAGAAGATCCGGGCGGGATCGTCTGAGCTCATCGCCGGGCAGGATTCCATTTTGATCGATCTGTCATCCTGGTACCGCGAATCACTTGCTCCCAAGATAGAGACCATACAGGATGCGATCGGGGACAGGCGCCTGCTCAGGTTCCGGTATTATGCTCCCTCGGGGGAGAGCGAGCGGACGGTTGAACCATATTATCTGGTGTTTCGATGGTCGAGCTGGTACTTGTGGGGCTGGTGCCTGAAAAGGAAGGACTTCAGGCTGTTCAAACTGAACCGCATGGATAAGGTCCGTGAAAGCGACAAGGCTTTTGCATGCAGGGAGGCGGCCGTTCCGGATCTATCTGATGAGAAGATCTTCCCGGGCGGGATCAAAGTGAAGGCATTGTTTGAAGCAGATCAGAAGTGGCGGCTTGTGGAAGAATTCGGGCCGTCGTGTTTTACGGAAACGGATGATGGCAGGCTTCTCTTTGCGGCGGATTATACGGACATGGAAAATCTGATCAGCTGGATTTTGACCTTCGGGGATAAAGCGGAATTGCTTGAACCGGGGGAGGCCCGTGCGAAGCTCAAAGCGACTGTTGAAGCCATGGCAGAGAATTACAGGAGGAAATGAAGACATGAAATATCCCTGGATTGAAGAGTATCTGATGGAAAAAACGGGCGTGACCAAAGATCTGCAGGCAGAATGGAACTGGATACGGTTTCAGATCGGCGGAAAGATGTTTGCGGCGATATGCCTGGATGATTCAGATCAACCCTATTACATTACGCTGAAGCTGGAACCGCTGGAGGGGGATTTCCTGCGGAGGCAGTATGAAGACATCATCCCCGGCTACTACATGAACAAGCAGCATTGGAATTCGGTCAAGGCTGACGGAGAAGTGCCGGATGATGTCCTGAAGGACATGCTTGATAAGGCATACCGGCTGGTGCTCGGGAGTTTCAGCAAGAAAAAACAGAAGGAGATTTTGGGAGATGAATGATAGGAATGGATTGATCAGTTGCTGCGGCTCTGATTGCAGCACTTGCTATTGTTACGGGGAAATGTGCAAGGGGTGTAATGCCGTTTGCGGCAAGGTGTTCCATGCGCCGGAGAAGCGCAAGACCGAGATACGGCATCCGATCAGGAAGAAGGAGAAATAAGCAGATGGAATATATCAGGGTTACAAAGGAAAATCTGGAAAAAGAGCATATCTGCTGTGCGATATCCAACAACAGGGATGTGCAGGTGGCTTCCAAGAAAGCCTGGCTGGCGGACCGATTTGAGGAGGGGCTGGTTTTTCTTAAAAGTGCGGAACGCGGAAAGTGTTTTATTGAGTATATCCCCGCAGAAAATGCATGGGTACCGATCAAGGCGGCCGGATACATGTATATTGACTGTCTGTGGGTGTCAGGTTCCTTCAAGGGACATGGGTACTCGTCGGATCTGCTAAATGCCTGCATCGAAGACAGCAAAGGGAAAGGGAAGAAGGGGCTGTGCATTTTGAGCGCAGCGAAGAAGAAGCCTTTCCTTGCGGATCCGAAGTTTCTGGAGTACAAAGGTTTTGCTGTCGGTGATGAAGCGGATAACGGTATCCGGCTCATGTACCTGCCTTTTGATAAGAAAACGGAGGCTCCGAAGTTTAAGGAATGTGCGAAGCATCCCCGAATAACGGAGAAGGGCTATGTCCTGTACTACACAAGCCAGTGCCCGTTCAATGCGAAATATGTTCCTGTTCTGGAGCAGACAGCCAAAGAGAATGGCATTCCATTCCGTGCGGTTTGCATGGAAAGCAGAAAAGATGCGCAGAATGCGCCGACACCGGTCACGAATTATGCCTTGTTTCATGACGGAGAGTATGTTACAAATGAACAGATGAATGATAAAAAATTTCTGAAGCTGGTCAGAGGGTAACTGACTTGAACAGATCGCCAAACCGGGAAATTGTTTATAGGTATTCTTCGGTTATAGCCATTCTGTCTATTTGAAATCCCGGGTTCTTCTGCTATGATTCTTTCTGTAAGGCGCCTGAAGCAGCTGTAAACACATGCAGGAAAGGATAAAGAGATGAACAGAGATATTTTTATAAGAAACCTGACCGGGGACCGGATCGAACTGAGCCCCAAGGGCAGAAATGCCAACGAATTGTCGGTCGAAGAGTTTGAAAAGAATTACGAAAGCTTCTTTGAGATGATCTTTGAGATAGCGGCCACGGATATCAGCAGTCTGGCCGGCTACGGAGAATTCGATGAGAACAACGAAGCTCCTTTTAAGACTTTCAGGGAGTTTGTGGAAGAAACCTTCAATGAGAAGCAGGAGGGCTATTGGCATAACTGGACGAAGATGTTTGGAACCACATTCCTCAAAAAGGAGTATTTTGACAGGATCTATGCCAAGGTCATGCAGTACGCCGACTTCTGTGAGGGGCAGAGATTTCTGGCCAATAATAACACTTTCTTCTGCAACATGCTGGTAGATGAGGCGGGGAAAACATACTGTGCAGACTGGGGGCGCGCCGGGATCATGGATTTCCTGATGGATTTTGCGATACTGGACCTTAACAAGCCGTATCTGCTTGTCCCGGAGAAACTCCATGAATATGCAAAGAAGAAAAACATCGAGATAAAGAATTTCAGGGAACGTTTTCTGTGCATGGCGTATTTCAAGGGGCTCCATACTTTGATGTGGCATGCCTCCATCGATGACCTGGAGTCCTGCGAATCCATCACCAGGTCCATAAACGAACTGGAAGAGCGCATGAACAAACTGGCGGACTGACATGCAATATGAGAATGCCAAGGATATTCTCCCCGCAAGCCTTCTGGCTGAAGTGCAGAAGTATGCGGAAGGAAAGGCCATTTACATACCCAAGCGCAGCAAGCGTGAAGGCTGGGGCGAAGCGTCCGGTTATCGTGAAAAACTGAATAAGAGAAACAGTGCGATCCTGAACCGGTATTCGACGGGGGCTTCGATCATGGAGCTCGCAGAAGAGTTTTTTCTTTCGCCGGAAACCATAAAAAAGATCGTGTACGGAAAGAAAGTGATGCTCCCCGAGTACTCCCCCTCAGTTCATTCCGCCGGACAGTATTCAAATGCCGGGCTGGGGGAGGAATGGGTGCGCATCTTTCTTGCGTCCCTGGGCGTGGAAATGCCGGATGCTGAGCGATACTTTTTGTCGGAGCTGGTGAGGATGCCGCTGCGCCTGATCGATGATGATGCGGAAGAAGCGGTTGATCCTGACGAAGCGGATTCCCGGGAAGTTCCGCTTATCATCCTGTTTGAAGAGCGTGTGTTTCACGTTATATGTCAGGTGCAATATCTTTCCATGCTCCGCAGGGAAAAGAAAAATGCCCATCATGCGTTTATCTTTGCACGGAAAGAGGAGTACGAATACTATCTGAAAAACTTCGGCAAACAGTTTCAAAGGTGACAGTGATCCTGATATCCCGGACAAAACAGAACATAAAATGACAGGATTTCTTTTGCAGCTCCGAATAGAATAAAAGCATCAGAAAGAAGGAGTGGGACAAATGGAGTGGCTTACCAGCATACGGAAGGCTATTGATTACATGGAGGAGCATCTGGAGGATAACATCAGTGCGCAGGATGTTGCTGATCAGATCTTCATGTCATCATTCTTTTTCCAGAAGGGCTTTTCGCTGATGACCGGGTACGGACTGGGGGAGTATATCCGAAACCGCAGATTGTACCGGGCGGCACTGGACCTTCAGAAAACGGATGAGAAAATTATCGATATCGCGTTCCGTTACTGCTATGAAACACCCGAGAGTTTTACAAAAGCTTTTTCTCGCTTTCATGGGGTGAATCCGTCGCAGGTGCGGGAAGGCGCGCCGGTTAAACCATTTCTTCCGCTGAAGATCGAAATTTCTATTCATGGAGGTAATGAGATGGATTACAAGATCAAAACCATGACCGGCTTTAAGGTGATCGGATTTGCAAGAGTATTTGACGGAGAGACTTCCTACATGGAGATCCCCAGGTTCTGGGATGAGATCCGCGAGAAGTATGCGGATAACGTATGGAAGGGAAACGCTCCGGCAAATGCGATCGAAAAAGCAATTGTAGAGAACAACATCGGTGAATACGGTGTCTGTGTGGATGATGTCGGGGACGGCAGGTTCAGCTATATCGTTGCCGGCATTTACAAGGGCGGCGATGTTCCGGAAGGCATGACTATTTATGAGCTTCCTGATTTTGACTGGGCGATCTTCGATTGTTACGGACCCTGCCCCAAAGCGCTTCAGGATGTAAACACGAAGATCTTTAAGGAGTGGATGCCCGGAAATCCTGATTTTGAGTTCCCGGGCAGGGCAAACATCGAGTGGTACGGAGACGAGGATCCGAGTTCTCCGGATTATCACAGCGCGATCTGGATTCCCGTAAAGAAGAAATGAACCTCAGGGACGGGGTTAGTGGTTCATTGAACCCATAACCCCGTCCCTGAGGTTCAAGTACAAAATTGTTCTTGACATACTATGTCAGCCGTAGTACGATAGGCGTAGCTACGACTGGCGTAGTAATCCCGGCCGGGATAATGAAATGGATGAGGAAGATTTATGGAAAAGTATATCGAAGGGAATAAAGCGGCCTGGGAGGAAGCATTTGATCAGAGGCATGCTTCCTGGGGAGCCGATATAACGGAGCGCATTCAGAAGGAAGACTACCCGTTTTTTAACGAAGAAACAGTGGCTGCCCTGCAGAAAATTCATACAGAGGGAATGGTGATCGGTCAGTTCTGCTGCAATAACGGACGCGAACTGCTTTCCCTGGTGAAAAGCGGGAAAGCGGCGAGAGGGATCGGTTTTGACATTGCTGAAAACCAGGTGGCCTTTGCCAATGAAAAAGCAAAGGAGCTGGGGCTTCCCTGCGAGTTTGAAGCTGTGAACGTTTATGACATCGATGAACGGTATAAGGATCAATTTGACATCGTGATCATTACGATCGGTGCGCTCTGCTGGTTTGATGATCTGAACCGCTTTTTTGCCGTAGTCGCAAAGTGCATGAAAGCGGGAGCTGTCATTGTGATCAATGAACAGCACCCCTGCACGAACATGCTTGCGTCTGAAGGCGATGAAGAGTTTGACCCTGAACACAGGATGGAATGCCGCTTTTCCTATTTCGAGCATGAGTGGACCGGAAACGGAGGCATGTATTATATGACACAGAAAAGCTACCATTCCAAGACCTTTACGGACTTTACTCATTCAATGTCAGAGATCATATCCGGGATGTGCAATAACGGAATTGTTATCAGCGGTCTTCAGGAGTTTGACTGCGATCTGAGCGGCGGTTTTACCGAGCTCGATCACAGCGGTTTTCCGCTGTCCATGATCATTCAAGGGAAAAAGCTGTCTTGAAAGGAAGTAAAAGGATGAGAAAAGAATTCCTGGCAGTGTTCAGCGGCTTTCCGGATCATCATTTTTCGGAAGAGATCACAAAACGGCTTCGTGAAGAACTGACGGAGCGTAAAAGTATCGTATTTATCACCGCGTGTCCGCTTGACCATGCCCAAAATGATGACGACTGTGACGGCATGCATGAAATGTTTGTTGAACAGGGACTGGCTTTTGAAAAGCACTGCGTGATCGATAAACGCACGGAGGCCTCAGAGGCAAAAAGGCTTGTTGAAAATGCCGACTGCATCTTCCTTATGGGCGGCGGAGTCTGCGAAGAACAGCTGGACCTCATAAGAGAGAAGGACTGTTACGAGGCATTGCTTGACTGCCACGCAGCAATCTTCGGAGTCAGTGCGGGTTCCATGAACATGGCACGGAACACGGTGGATTTCTTTGAGTCCATGGAGCCTTTCCCGGGGCTGGGGTTTACGAATATTACCGTCAGCTGCCATCATGATCCGGAGGATACCTGGCGGTACGAGCAGACCTTAAAGATGTCAGAGGACCGTGTGGTATATGCCATGGAGGATATGAGTGCCTTCTTTATCAAGGGAGGAAAGATCGAAATTGTCGGTAACATCCACCGTGTTGAGAACAGAGAATTACGTCTGATCGCGGAAGATGATATCCGTGAGCTGGAACAGGACGAATTCCGCAGAGTCTTCGACACGATTCCGGAGCAGTTTGATAAATTCCGTCCGCGGTACAGTGAAGAACTGTTTTCTTTCCTGAATGAACAGGCCGGGATCGGACCCGGAAAGAGAGTGTTGGAGATCGGGCCGGGAACAGGACAGGCAACAGAGCCCGTGCTCAGGACGGGATGCGAATACCATGCCATCGAACTGGGGGAGCATCTGTACCGTAAAATGAAAGAGAAGTACGATAAACTTCCCAATTTCAATATCGTGAATGATGATTTCATTACCCATGATTTCGGCGATATGAAGTTTGACATGATCTACTCGGCAGCCACGATACAGTGGATCCCGCAGGATATCGCATTTGCCAAGACCTTTGAACTTCTGAAACCCGGCGGAATCCTTGCAATGATGCTGACTTCATCGGAATACAGATCGGATAACGAACCATTATACGAGAAGATCCAGGCGCTTTATGATAAATACTATAAACCGGATATTCCGTATACACATGGGAAATTCAACTATACCGGCGCACCGGAGTATGGGTATTCGGAGGTAGAGCGGCATGAGTTCAAAGGGCAGCGTGTATTCACGGCAGAGGAATATGTCAGTTTTAACGGAACACACTGTGATCATATCGTGATCCCGGAACCTATACGTAAAGAGTTTTTTGAGAAATTGAAAAACGCTGTTCTGGAGGCCGGAGATCGCGTAGTGTTCAACGATACCTATATTCTGTATCTCACGAAGAAACCATAAGGAGAGAACATTATCAGATGATGATGAAAAAACAGAAGGAAGAAAAGGAAAATGAAGACCGGAAAGAAAAGTAAAAAACGCATATTGATCATAATCGCAGTGATATTGGCTGTTTTTTTCCTTGCCCTGCTTCCCGCAGCCTCCATATTTACTTATAACTCGGTATTCGGGCTGCGATATCAGACGGATGAAAAAGATATGCTTTATCTTGATGATTTTCCCGGACTTGTTATGGAAAGAAAAGAGTTCACATCCAATGAGGGACAGAAGCTTGCGGGTTATTTCTACAGCAGGGAGGGGTTGATGCCGAAAGGCGTTGTGATCATGGCCCACGGGATAGGAGGCGGAGGACATAATCCGTACATGATCTCTGCAAATTACTTTACCGAGAACGGATATTATGTTTTTGCCTATGACGCAACAGGCAATGATAACAGTGAAGGAAGTTCGGTCAGAGGCCTTCCGCAGGGAGTTATCGATCTGGATCATGCCATCACCTATGTTGAGCAAAATGAGATATTTGCCGGACTGCCTGTTTTCCTTTTCGGACACAGCTGGGGAGGATACTGTGTTACATCCGTATTAAACGAGCATCCCGAAGTAACGGCTGTATGTTCGGTGTCGGGGTTTAATGAGTCATTGGATCTGATACAGGCCCAGGGAAAACAAATGATAGGCCCGGCAATCTATCTGATGCTCCCCTATCTGAATCTTTATGAAAAGATCAAATTCGGTAAGTACTCTTCACAGACGGGAATGGATGGATTTGCAGATTCCGAAGCAGCTGTTATGATAGCTCACAGTACGGATGATAACACCGTACCCATACAATACGGGTATGATATCTATTATGATAAGTATTCTGCCGATAGCGATTTTGAATTTGCAAAATACGATGATATGGGGCACAACAACCTTCTGTCCATGGAGAAGAACCCTGAGCTGATGGAAAAGATCGTAAAGTTCTTTGATAAATATACCATTGAAGCAGAGGACTGAGAGGCAGGATAAACCGGAAAGGCTGAAAGAGGAGATTTATGACATGCAGTTTTCGGACATCGATAACGGAAAGACCTTTGATTGGGGAAATACTTCAAAGGATTATGCGAAGTACAGGGATATTTATCCGGATGAATTCTACCAAAGCATTTTAGACCTGGGTTTGTGCAGGGACGGACAGAAAGTGCTGGATATCGGAACCGGGACCGGCGTCCTTCCGCGTAACATGTATCGTCATGGCGCGAAATGGATCGGGACGGACATTTCGGAAAACCAGATCGAACAGGCAAGGCTGCTTTCGGCGGAAAAGGGAATGGATATCGAGTTTTATGCGTGCCCGGCCGAAGAAGTCGATTATCCGGCTGATACCTTTGATGTTATCACGGTATGCCAGTGCATCTGGTATCTGGACGCGAAGGTGATAGGCGGAAGATTTGCACGGATGTTGAAACCCGGAGGAAAACTGCTGATCCTGTACATGGGGTGGCTTCCTTATGAGGATATGATCGCGGGAAAAAGTGAGGGGATCATCTTAAAACACAATCCCAACTGGTCTTCATACGGAGATACCGTTCATCCGGTTTATGTCCCGGAAGAGCTGCTTGCAGACTTTGACATGCTGCTGCAAAAGGAGTTCCGGGTGGATGTCCCCTTTACAAGGGAAAGCTGGCATGGCCGCATGCGCGCCTGCAGGGGAGTGGGAGCGGCCATGGATGAAGCGCAGCTTCGCGCATGGGATGAGGAGCATGTCCGGATGCTGAAGGAAAACGCTCCGGAAGCATTTGATGTGAAGCACTATGTTTCGTTTGCCGAATTGAGGGTGAGAAAATAGGCAACTCTACTTTCCGTAGGTGGTTTCTTTGATCCGGCCGGATTACAATCGGCAGTAACAGGAGGTGGAAAAACATGAACCAATATGTTACAGGAACGGTGATCAAAGAACTGCGGGAAAGGAAGAAGATGACACAGCTTCAGCTGGCGGAAAAGCTGGGAGTGAGCGACAAAAGCGTGTCAAAATGGGAGACGGGCAAGGGGTTTCCGGACATCACTCTTCTGGAGCCGATCGCGGAGGCGTTTGGGGTCTCGGTCACGGAGCTGATCTCGGGCAACACCATTCACAATGCCAATGTATCCGCCAACATGCTGCGTTCGAAGTTTTATGTCTGCCCGGTCTGCGGGAATGTGATACACAGCATGGGAGAAGCGGAGATCCACTGTCACGGCATCCGGCTTGCGCCCCTGGAGGCGGAACAGACGGATGAGCATCACATGATCTTTATCGAGCGTGTGGAGGATGAGTATTATGTGCGGATCGATCACTGCATGACGAAAGAGCATCATATCTCGTTTGTGGCTGCGGCGTCCTCCGATGACATGCAGCTGGTGAAGCTCTACCCGGAAGGCAGTGCGGAAGCACGGTTCAAGATCAGGGGAGTCAGAAGGATCTTCTTTTACTGCAAGCGTGACGGTTTGTTTTCGATCGATCCGGTAAAGGGGATCGATGACAAAGAAAGCGGATACGAGACTATCCGGGAGAGAAGGGAACTGGAAAAGTCGGCGGAAATGCTGTTTGGGAAAACAGATTAAAAAAGCGCCGACCGACAAGCCTCCCCAAGTGCGGCTTTGAAGCGAAAATGATGAAAGAGAAGGACCGGGCGCCCGGTCCTTATTTTTGCTTGACAAAGTGATATTTTTATGCATAATAAGGATTATATAACAATGATTATATAACGAAAGGGAGACAAGCCATGCCGCCGAAAGTGAAGATTACAAAGGAGATGGTTGCGGATGCCGCGTTTGAGGTGATCCGGGCAAACGGGCATGAGAATCTGAATGCCAGAACAGTCTCGGAATATCTGGGATGCTCAACGCAGCCGGTGCTGTACAGCTTCAAGACCATGGATGAGATCCGGGAAGCGGCCTACGGGATCGCGGACGGATATCATTCGGAGTTCATCATGCCGAAGGAAACGGATGAAAATCCGATGCTGGCGCTGGGGCTCAACTATGTGCGCTTTGGTCAGGAAGAAAAGAAGCTGTTCCGTTTTCTGTTCCAGACGGATAAGTTTGGAGGAAAGGATGTGACGGCGCTTATGGCCGATCCCGGGCTTTCGGGAATTTTGGAGATCATGGCGGCAGGGCTTGGGACAGATACAGAGCAGGCAAGGGAGGTGTTTCTTGCCTTCTTTTGTGTGGCTCACGGCATGGCAAGCCTGCTTGCCAATAATTCCATGGAATATGATGAAGGGCAGTGCCGGAAGATGTTGGAGAATGTGTTTTACGGAATGGCCGCATCCCGGAAAGGAGGGAAGCATGCATAAATTGTACGAAAAGAAAGAAATCCTGTTCGCAGTGCTTTGGACCGTGGCTTACTGCGTTATCCTGGGCACGATCAGGGGAAACTTCGGGGATGGGAGCATTGCCATGCTGGCGGCGTTGCTTGTTTTTACGGCGGGGATCCTTGCATTTGTAAAAGCAAACCATCTGGAGGAAAAGTACGGACTTGCCGGATGGTCGAAGAACATGAAGAAATGTCTGTTCTTCATTCCCATGTGGATCCTGGCTACCGGCAACATCTGGGATGGTTTTTCGCCTTCGTATCAGGGGGCGGCCCTGGTGTGTGCGGTGCTGTCCATGATACTGGTGGGCTTTGTGGAAGAAATGATCTTCCGGGGATTTCTTTTCAGGGCAATGCTTGCAAAAGACAAGCCGATCGTGGCGATCATCGTTTCCTCCCTGACCTTCGGGATCGGACACATCGTGAATCTGTTTACCGGGCAGGCAGGCTTTGAGACGGTGATGCAGATCATTTTTGCCGTCAGCTGGGGATTTATCCTCACCATGGTCTGCTACAAAAGCGGAAGCATCCTGCCGTGCATCATCGCGCATTCCATGATCGATGCGCTGTCATTATTCGGAGCGGATAATGATCTGCTTGACCGGATCTACATAGGGGCGACGATCGCAGTCGGGATCGCATACTGCATCTGGCTCGGCAGGATCCGGTCGGATTCCGAACAGCATATAAAAAAAAATGTATTCCTACCAGGGCGCCCGAATGTGGAGCAGTATCATGCCCATGAAAACGAAGACGTTCCGTTCCATAACGGATCACATCAGGAGACAGTTGAAAGGAGAAAACGGATGATAACACTCAGAAGACCGGTAAAGGAACATGAATCACAGGCGGCAGCCTTTAAGCAGGAGTTTTTGGATCACGGTGAGACAACGATAAACGGAAGTGAATTGCTCGATCAGATGGCATCGTACGATGAATGGCTGAAATCCGTGAGCGACAATGCTTCTTCCGAAACGGTAAATCCGTCCTGGGTGGTGACCGACACATACTTTGCATTTGATGAAAATGACAGGCTCGTCGGCATCATAGATCTTCGCCATGAACTGAACGATTTCCTGAAGGATTTCGGCAACAGCGGATACAGTGTGAGGCCGACGGAGCGACGGAAAGGCCATGCCACGGAAATGCTTAAGCTGATCCTGGAGCGGGCACGTCAGATCGGGATGGACAAACTGCAGCTTTCCGTGGAACGTTCCAACGAAGCGTCCGTAAAGACGATCCTGAAAAACGGCGGGAAGCTTGAGAGGAGTTTCACATTTGAAGGGAAAGAAGCGGATGTCTACATGATCCGTTTCTGAAAAAGGAAGCTGCCGCGGGATGCCCGGAAAGCGGGCCGGAGGGAGAATTCTCATGGAAGAAATGATAAGAGCGCTGTTTGCGAAATGCGGTCTGGGTAGGATCGGTGATGGCATCGTCCCCGTGTCGGGAGGCCTGATGCATAAAATGTTCAGGGTGGCGACGGATCACGGCGTATATGCGGTAAAATGCCTCAATCCGGAGATCATGAAGCGGCCGGGTGTTTTGGATAATTACGCCCGGGCGGAAGCCCTGGAAAGCATCCTTGAAGAAAACGGGATCCCGATCGTTCCGGCATTGTCTTTTGACGGCAGGAAGATGCCGGAAAGCGATGGCCGATATTTCCAGGTCTTCAAATGGCAGGAAGGTCACATTACGGATTGGGACGATATTTCCGAAGAGCAGTGCAGGAAAGCCGGTGAGATCCTGGGAAAGATCCATGCCATTGATCCGCGCGATGCCGGGGCATCCGGGCCGGAGCTTTCCGCGATCGATTTCCGTGCTTATCTTGAAACGGCCATAAAAAAAGAAAGCGGCATTGCGGCAGTGCTCGAAGAAAACATCGGGCTGCTCGAAGATGCGCAGAAGAAACTCAATGATGCCAGAACGAGGCTTCCCGCCCTGGAGGCGATCACGGATGACGACATGGATCCCAAGAATGTGATGTGGGACAAAGGAGAAGCCCGTGTGATCGACCTGGAGTGCCTGGAGCGGGGCAATCCCGTCGCCTCCTGTCTTTCGCTTTCGCTGCAATGGGCCGGTACCGTGAACGGAAAATACTCGGGAGAGAAGCTTGCAGCGTTTTTCAGGGGATACCTTGGCGCTTATGATAACGGATTCCGCTCTTATGATGAATTGTTTGGGCTCGCTTATGTCTGGGTGGAATGGCTGGAATATAACCTGAAACGTGCGCTGGGAACGGAAGGTGCGGAGGAGGACAGAAAGCCCGGAGAGACCGAGACCGCAAATACCATTGACAGGATCCGCTATCTGCATTCTCTGGAGAAGGAGATCTGTGCCGTGCTGGCTGATCTTCCCGCACTCAGTAAGTAAAGAGGTATTTTCCGGAGTGCGCTTCGGTTTTCAGCGTGATCCGGACCCTGCCTTCGGCGGGGACATCGAAGCTTTCGCTGCCGCTGATCTCTTTTTCGAAAAAGACAGTTTCGCCCGAAATGTCGCTGATCCGCACGGACAGGCTGCCGGACTCGGTTTCAATCTCGCCGTGAACCGAGGAGGACCCGTCGGAGGCGAAGAGCGTGTCGGAAAACGTGCCGGAGATCTTGAGGTAAGACGCTTTGAAGTCATGAAGCCCGGCGCTGCCGGCAAACCCGAGCCGGATGCCGGAATTGAACGGCCCGATGCCGATGAGCTTCAGAACAATGATGACAGCGAGAATAGCGAGCATGATCGGGATCATGAGTTTCGGATCGATCTTTTTTTTCATGAGTTCATTCCTCCGTTTCCCTGTCTTTGATCAGCCTGCGTATCCTGAAGTTCCATACGATGATGCCGGCGATGCAAAGAAGCGTGAGCAGGCCGAAGATGACCGAGCATATGAGGTTTGGCCAGAGCAGTACCGCGAAGAGCGCAAAGATGAACGCACTGTAGTACCAGGGGTGGCAGAGCCTTCTGTAATATCCGATCATGTCATCACTTTCCGTATGCAGGCGGAAAGGTTTTCCGTCATCTTTCTTTTCCACGATCAGCAGTTCTTTGTTGTACGTCGAATCCGGACGGTTTGAGGAGAGGCGTCCGCCCTTGTCGGCCCACGGCCGGAAGGTGAGCTTATAGGTCGCAAAGTCGAGGTTCATGTTTTTATAGAAAACCCGGTAACCGAAGCTTTCCAGAAATTCTCTGTATTTTTCCGCCTCTTCGAAGGAGCGGTCGCCGATGTACTCCACGGCATAGCGGTATTTCGCCGGCTCGCATTCCTTGAAGCGGTAGTTCAGTTTTCCGCATTCCGTCAGGCGGTATCCTTTGTCCGACATCGAATTGAGCCATTTTGCCTGGCTTTCCATGAAACCGAAAAAGAATCTTTTTCTTACGATGCTCATGACTGTTCCTCCATGATCTCCGACGCCGTATTCACGAGGTCCCTGAGACGGCAGAGCTCTTTTTGCGCGATCGCTCTTCCCTCCGCCGTGATGCGGCATTCCTTGGTCCGCCCTCTGCTGTCCCCGCAGGGTTCGATCCATTTTTTCTCCGTGAGGGTATTGAGAGCCCCGTAGAGGGAGCCGGCACCCAACACAAGGCGTCCGCCCGTTTTCTCTTCGATAAACTGCATGATCGCATATCCGTGCCTGGGTGTGTGCAGGGCCAGCAGGATGAAGAATGTAACTTCGGTAAGAGCGCCGCCTTTCACGTTATCTTTCATCGGATCCTTTCCTTCCTCGCGTATTACGTTTACTGTAATATATCACTAAACGTAATAGACGTCAAGCTTTTTGAAAAGAATACTTTTATCGTATTGACAATTGTATATATACAATACTATAATGTGCATATAAGATATATACAATCAAAACATTGCAGAGGGAGCGGAGGGAACGATCATGGATTATGAAAACGCGATAGAGATCAAAGACCTGACCAAACGTTATGACGGCTTTACGCTGGACAAAGTGTCCTTCTGTGTTCCCAAGGGAAGCATCATGGGTTTTATCGGCCAGAACGGCGCAGGAAAGACCACGACCATCAATTCCCTGCTTGGCATCGTCAAGCCTGATGAAGGGGATATAAAGCTCCTTGGCATGGATGTGAAAGAACATGGGGAGGAGGCCAAAAAGGAAGTGGCGGCGATCTTTGATGTGCTCCCCTTTAACGATGACCTGAACGCAGCGCAGATCGGCCGCATGCTGAAAGGCATCTGGGAGGAATGGGATGACGAGACTTTCAAAAAATACATGGAACGCTTTCAGCTCCCGCTCAAAAAGAAGGCCGGGGATTTTTCCAAAGGCATGAAGATGAAGCTTCAGATCGCAGCGGCCTTGTCCCATAACGCAAAACTCCTGATCATGGATGAAGCAACGACGGGACTGGATCCGGTGGTCCGAAACGAGATACTGGATATCTTCCTCGAATACCTGCAGGACGGGGAGCGCTCGATCCTGATGAGCTCCCATATCACCAGTGATCTTGAGCATATTGCGGACATGGTCACCTTTATCGATAAGGGGAAGCTGCTGATCAGCGGCGTAAAGGATGAGATCCTGGAAAACTACGGAATGGTGAAATGCGGAAAGGAAGACTTCGGGGATTTTGCAAGAGAGGATTACATTGCGGCACGGCTGACGGACTTCGGCGCACAGCTTCTGGTGAGCGATCGTGAGGCCACCGCAAAGAAACATTCCGGCATGCTGATCGAAAAGACCACGCTGGAAGAGATCATGCTGTACTATGTGAATCGCGATAAAGACAGCTTTCATTGAAAAAGCCAAGGAAAGGAGACAGCATATGAAGCAATTGATCTGCAGGGATCTGTGGCTGTGCCGGAAACGGATAGCCCCCTATATCGTGATCGTATTGTTATTCCTGATTCCGGTTTCGATGGTGATCCTGTCCGCGCGTTTCGGCAATATCGCAAAGTACCGGGGAGAGGGTGCCGCGGCATTGCTGGACTCCCTGGAATCGCTGGGCCTGTTTGCAGGCATTCTGGTATTGTGCTCCATTGAGACCGTAGGGAGTCTGAATCTGTCCGATCATCTCAGCGGATGGTATCAGTATCTCAAGGCTTCGGGGATGAAGAGCAGCCGGATCGTGGGACAGAAATATATCGATGTAGCGATCCTTCTTGTGATATCCTGGCTGACCGGTCTGCTGGCCAACGCTTTGATCGGACTGCTGGCGGGCAGGGAGGCAGCGGATGTCGGCTTGATGAGCGTTGTCATGGGACTGATGCTCATCTATCTGGAATACAATATCCTGTTGGGCTTTGCCACAAAAGGAAAAAGAAGCGATCTTATGATGATACTGCCGATACTGTTCATCTTAGCCGCAGAAATTGCCTTTTTCGGATATGGCGCAGGTCATAAAGACTTCGGGAAAATGCTGATGGATAAGATCATGCGCTTTATGGAGAACCGCCCTCTTTTGTATGCTGTTACACTGTTTGCAGTGGTCCTGTTTTCGGTACTCAACTATTCTCTGTCAGTATACTTTTTTGACAGAGAAATAAAGATAAAGAGGAAGGAGGAGAACAGATGAGAGGACTTTTGTACAGAGATATGAAATATATCATGCACAGGCCATTTCTGCTTTTGCCGTATTTTACCGGCATGTATCTCCTTTTGACGGTTCTGCTCAAACTGGCCGGCACGGATGAAACATTTAAGATATATCCGGTGTTGGTTGCGATGCTGGGAATGGTCGTTTTCCTGATAATGCAGATAATCCCGGGGGAAATAATGAAAACGGAAGAAAAAAAGGAATGGAAGTATTATCTGATCTCCACGGGCCTGGGCGTGGAAAAGATCGTTGCGGAGCGATATCTTATGACTTTTCTGCTCAACTTCGCGGCATATGTTTATGTATATCTTATGATGATCATCTTTTATCAGCTGGCAGATGGCAGTACGGCTGCATCACTTTTTCCACTGGCAAACGGGGTGTATCTGATGATACTTGGCCTCAATATGATGATTCAGGCTTTTGAACTGCCTCTGGGATACCGTTTCGGATGCGCGCAGGCCGATAAGATGCGCATAGCATTAATACTCATTTTGTTACTTCCTGTAGCAGCATATTTTCTTTTCGGAGATATTGAGTGGTTTGCAGGAGAAAACGGATTTTATTACCGCTACATGGAATATCTGGAGCATCCTGAGGCCCTGGGAAAAGCGGCTTATTCATATATGGAAAATGTATCGAGGGTTTTGGTGTTTATCTTTACGCTGATCCCGCATCTGCTGGTGCTGTGTTACTATCTGTCCTATAAAGTATCCTGCAAAGTATATTTAAAGGGGGTGAAGGATAATGGATTCCGTGAAGCGGCATGAGTTTATGATCGCAGAGGGTAAGGGCTTTGGAAAATACAGGGACCTTATACAGATCGTTCTGTTTATTGCGATCGAATATACGCTGATACTCGTTTTCGGCCCGCAGTCATATTCATTTGAGACGGGAGCGGATATGAAGCTGCAGGTCTTTTATCATCTGGCCGCGTTCTCGCCCGCCATTGCCTGTGTGATCGTTCGATACGCTTTCGGAGAAGGGTTTAAGGATGATATACTGTTTCCGAAGTTTATCGGACACGGAAAAGCATACCTGCTTTCCGTGGCGCTGCCGGTCATCTTCGGACTGGTCGCATGCGTGCTGGTAACCATCGTGCTAGGCGCCGGTTTTACCTTTAAGTCGGAAGGCGGCGTATTTGATGCAGTGCTTAATAACATGCTGATGTCGGTATCGTTTTATTATGCGGCTTTTATCCTGATGGGAGAGGAGCTGGGCTGGAGGGCCTTCCTTTATGATAAACTGGAAAAGCACTGCGGCCTGCATGGCGCGGTCATCATAGGCGGCATAATCTGGGGCGTATGGCATCTGCCGCCTTTAGTCTGCATGGGGATTAACTTCGGACTGGATGCGCCGGGCTTTCCCGTGACCAATGTGGTGCTGATGTGCATATTTTGTATATCTGCCGGCGCTATGATGCAGCTGCTTCGTAAGATGTCGGATTCCGTCATCGCGCCGCTGATCGCCCACGCTGTGATAGATACGGTATGCAATAGCCTGATAAGTATGTTCCTAAACGAGGAACTGCTTGAAGGAAAGCAGTTTGCCATGGGCTGCTGCCTGGTCACAGCCTCAATGATCGTAGGCATCCCCTGCTGGATAGCGATGGCAAAGCGTAAATAAAACCGGGGGACGGACCTCGTGTTTTTTTGAAAACAGGACAGAACCACGAGGTCCGTCCCCGTGGTTTAAAGGATAAATGCTATGGATATTATCATTTCGAATTCGTCAAACGATCCGATCTATCTGCAGATCGTGAACCAGATAAAGGAAAAGATCCTGAGCGGAGAGCTTTCCCCGGGGGAGGCTCTTCCTTCCATGCGTAATCTGGCCATGCAGCTTCGGCTCAGTCTCATCACCACCAAACGTGCTTATGAAGAGCTGGAACGGGACGGCTTTATCGAGTCCTACACCGGAAAGGGCAGCTTCGTAAAGACGCAGAACAGCGATTTCCTGAGGGAGAACAGCATCCGTCAGGCGGAGGAGCTTCTGGCCAGGGCGGTGGAAAAGGCCAAGCTCAGCGGCATCGGCCTGGAGGAGCTGACGGAGATCCTGGAGATGCTCTACCGGGAGTAGCGCAGGCTTTCCGCCCAAAGCCCGGGGCGGTTACTGTTCAAAATTAATAATATGAGATCGAAGCTCTGATCAGAGCGTGCAACGGACACCCATACACGGTGGAAGAAATCTTCGGTTAATCCACTCAAAAATAAGTATCTGAGCAGGCTGCGTGGAATATGCGGCCTTCTTGGAGTGAATCCGGGCTTTTGGGTTGTGAATAGTAACATTTGATGCGTTTGTCCCGGCTCAAAATCCTTGATTTTATGGGGTTTCCAGCGTATACTTGATTATAATATAATGCAGATATCAAATCACCTTCGTTACCGTCTTATGACAGATTAACCAAATAAATGAAGGTTTTTTGTGTTTAATGTCTTTTGGAAAGGGATGCGAAAGAGGGAGGTGCCCTATGACAAAAGAAGAACGGATCCCTGAGCTGCACAGGCGGGTGGAGCAGCGAAGGAGAAAGAAGGAGGCAGGGAAAAGCGCGCTGATCATGGCTGCGATAAAGAACAGGCAGCCGGATGAGCAGAAAAAGCTGCAAAACGAATGGCATCGGTGTGGAGGTTCATAAGCAGGATAGTATTTCGGAACATCAAAACGCGGAAGGAGGACAGCAATGAAGAGAAAAGCGGGAAGGATAATATCGATAATCCTGTCACTGATACTGCTTAGCGGGTTGCTGCCCGAAGGGCTTACAATAAGAGTATATGCTGAAGAGCCTTCGGGAGATCCGGAAAACGGTATAGAACTGAACGGGACAACTAACCAATGGACAGATAATGTCTATGTGAATAAAAATGCTGAACTCAGGATCAGTAATCGTGTGAAGGTCAGCGGCGATGTGATCCTTATACTGGAGAAGGATACTGTGCTGAACTGTGCAGACGGGATACATGTACCGGAGGGCAGCAGCCTTACGATCGAAGGTGAGGGAAAACTGATCGCAACGTCAGAAAACTTTCTCATTAGCAGAGCGGGTATTGGAGGTAACAATGGTGAAAATTGCGGATCGATCACGATCAACGGCGGTATTATCGAAGCTACGGGTAATCAAAATGGAGCAGGGATCGGCGGTGGAAAGAATGGCTCCGGTGGAACGATCATAATCAACAAAGGTGAAATTACTGCCAGAGGTGGATTATACGCAGCAGGAATTGGTGGTGGTAACGGTTACGCAGCAGGAATTGGTGGTGGTAACGGTGGTTCGGCAGGCACCATTGAAATAAACGGCGGTAGTGTTATGGCCATCGGGGGTTACGACGCAGCGGGGATAGGCTGCGGAAAGTGTGGTTCCGGCGGAACCATCACCGTAAATGATGGGACGGTCACAGCCTCAGGTGGTTCCTGGGGTGCCGGTATTGGAAGCGGAGAGACGGACGATGACAGCGGAAAGGTATCGGTGATCATAAATAATGGTATGATCACGGCCCATGGCGGTAATGATGGAGCCGGTATCGGCAGCGGAGCTTTAAAAGAGGGTGGAAATGGAAATGGATATGGATACGAGGTGCTTATATATGGCGGAACAGTGATAGCTACCGGTGGTTCATACGGAGCCGGTATAGGGAGTGGAGGTGGTCAAATTGTGACCAGCAGTATAAAGATATATGGAGGTAAGATCAAAGCAACAGGTGGATCTGATGAAGGTGTTTCCAATGCAGCCGGTATAGGAGCCGGTAACGGGGGTACAGGTGAAAATATCTTACTGAGCTGGTCTGATCCGGAGGAGGATTATATTGAGTCTGACAGTTATGCAGGAAATATCAGCTTTGGTGAATATACGAGATTTAAGCTGCAGGATAGCGGCGAGCTTGCAACGACGGAAAATATCGGAGGAAAGCGCATTATACCTTTTTTGGGAGATCTGCATTCCATTACGACGAATTGTTCTGAAGGTGGAAGTGTCCGGACGGACAGTGATAAATCTTCCGCGGGACAGAAGGTAAATATCAGCTGGAATGTGGAGTATCCTTATGATTTTAAGTCTGTCGCTGTGACTGCAGGTGAAAGCAATGTAAGTACAGAACGGACAGGAGAAGGAAGTGCCAGCTTTATCATGCCGGACAGAGATGTAGAGGTATCTGTTGTTTTTGAAAGGATATCTGCTGTCTCCAGGCAGACCTCGGAGGGAACAAAAAGCTGTGATCCTGTACTTCCGCAGAAGAATGAGTACAGCAGTGGCTGGTACACGATCAACAGGGATGTCTCAATTTCTAATCGCATAAGTATTATTGGAGATGTGAAGCTGTTTCTGACTGAGGGAATGACTTTAAGCTGTTTAGACGGTATTACTGTGGCTGAAGGAAACAGTCTTACGATTGAGGGAACAGGAAAGCTGATCGCGACAGATAATTATGTGAATGCTGCCATCGGTGGATTGCGTGATGGAAGTACGGGCAGCATAATCATCAAAAGCGGTATCGTGGAGGCTACGGCAAATCATATGGCAGCCGGTATAGGCGGAGGATACAATGGAGGTTCGGGTAATATTGTTATAGAGGGAGGAACGGTTAAGGCGGTCGGTGGAACCTATACGGGCGCCATCGGATGTGGAAATAATGGAAGTGGAGGTTCCATACAGATAAGCGGAGGAAAGGTAAGTGCCATTGGCGGGACTGCCGGTATCGGTATAGGTGGAGACAATGTGACGGTAAAGCTGGGGTGGACAGAAGTAGAGGATGAGATTTATGCAAATGCATACAGTGGGAATGTAAGCTTTATCAGCGGAAAATACTTTAAACTGAAAGAGACGGATGAAGCAGCTACTATTGAAAATATAGGTGGTAGTTGTATTGTTCCGAATTCTTCGGATGCACATGATATAACCATTGTGGCTGCTCCATATGGCAGCATCAGATATCTCGCAGGAGGAGGAAATCATCAGGATGTTCTTGATAAGGCTCCGGCCGGTGCGAAGCTTTTTGTATCCTATGAATGTGTTTATCCATACGAATTTACAGGTATAAGTGTAACGGATAACAGTGGTGGGAACAGCGTAACGATAACAAAGGTATCAGATTATGTTTACAGCTTTATCATGCCGGATCATCCTATAAAACTGACGGCACTTTATACGGAAACGAAACCTGTGGAAATGATGACCTCTGAGGGGCTTAAAGCCTGTGTGCCTGTACGTCCGTGTTATACGGATTGGGATAAGGAAGAATGGTATGTACTGACAGAAGATGTTACATTTGCAGATGACAATATAACTGTAAAAGGAGATATAAAGCTTCTTCTTATGGAGAATGCAACACTTACGATACATGGTCATATCGATGTGAAGAAAGATAATTCTCTTACTATTGAAGGAAAGGGTAGTCTTACTGTTGATGCTTCCGGCCGGGATCATGTTCCGGGAATAGGCGGAGGCGGTAATATCATCATCCGCGGTGGGAATATTACATCAAAGGGCGGTTTCTGTGCTGCAGGTATAGGCGGGGAACATTCAGTAATCGGCAGCGGACTGAGCGGAAATTCCGGTAATATAACAATTGAAGGCGGAACCGTGACGGCTGTGGGAGGATACAATGCGGCCGGGATCGGAAGCAATTTCCGTGAGCTTTGCGGTGATATATGCATCAGTGGAGGAATCGTGACTGCAACGGGGGGGTGCAAGGGAGCCGGAATCGGTGGCGGTTATTATGCGCCATCCGGAAATATCTCGATCAGCGGCGGAACTGTTACGGCAAATGGAGGTTTGGACGCAGCCGGGATCGGCGGAGGCTTTGCAAATATGTATACCGGCTATGATCAGCCCGGAGGAGAGATCCTTATAAGCGGCGGGAAGGTTACAGCTACAGGTGGTGGCTCCGATGCTATGGGCAGTGATTCGGAGGGGTACGGTGCCGGGATCGGCGGCGGAGCCTACGGCAACTGCCGGGAAATCACTATTACAGGAGGACAGGTTACCGCTGTTGGAAATGCGCGGACGGACTGGTCATCTGCGCCGTATCAACAGGTGCATTCTGCCGGAATTGGAAATGGCTGGAAAGGAACTGCTGACGGAGATATCGTTCTTGGCTGGACCAATGAGGAGGATTATATTGATTCAACAAGCTTTGGCGGAAATATCAGCTTTGCTGAAGGAAAAGAATTTTATCTTGCGGATGGGGTAACAGCTGCAAGCCCTGAGAATATTATTTCCGGGACAAAACTTGCACCGGCAGTGAGCCGCTCGATCGTTATTGCAGACGGCAAAAGGAGTTATACAAAAATCTGCGGCGATGCCGGCTTTTATCTTGAAGGGATCTCTTCCGTACCTGCAGGAGCAGACTTTACATTTTCGGTTACGGATAGCAGGAACATATCGGGGAAAAATGTTGCCGATGACAGGATCATCACCGTATCGTCCGATGGAAGGGTAACGATACACGGAGCCGGAAGCGCAAAAATAGCGGTATCTGCGTCCGGGGCAGCGACAGCGTATATAGAGGTGTCGATCCAAAAGGGAGAGGATCCGGCAAAGATACAAATGCAGGCTGTCGTGCGCCGGGGAGGAAACACGATTGCCCTTTCGGAAAATATAAGAGGAGCAATCGGTACCGTAAGCTATGAGATCCTGGAAGACGATGCAGGCAGCTGTTCCGTCGATCCGGGCAGCGGTGTGTTTACGTCGGGAGACGCTTGCGGGAAATGTAAGGTTAAACTGACGATCGCAGACAGTGATGACTATAACGGTAAACAAGCTGTCATAGAGGTAACTGTAACTGAAAAGAATTTGGGAGAGCTGCGTGTAATACAGAACGGCTGCACCTATGGTGAGGAGCTTCCGCAGGCGGTATGCATGATCGCGGGAAAAACAGAAGTTATTACCGGCGGAACATACAGTTATGCAGGGAAAAAGCGTTCGGGGGAAGTGTACGGGCCTTCAGAGAATAAGCCGTCAGATGCAGGGACTTATACGCTTTCTGTGATATATGAGGATGGAACAACGTTATACAGCGGTGTATCTGCTGACTTTGATATTGAAGCAGCAGAAATCGGGAACGCTGTTGTGACTTTGGGCGCGGAGCTGATCTATACAGGCAGTGAGCAGACGCAGGATGTATCGAAAGTTGAACTTGGCAGCAAGGATATAACGGATCAATGTCTGATCACGGATAATAAGGCAGAAAATGCCGGAAGCTATTCCCTGACGGTGACGGCGAGGGATGACGGCAATTATAGAGGTGCTGTAACTGTTGCTTTTGTAATTGCAAAGAAAGCGGTCACGCCGGCAGTCACGGTAAACGGAAGCTACAGTTATACCGGAAGTGCGATCACCCCGACGGTCACAGTGAAGGAAAGCGATGAGGCCAATGCACAGGTACTGGCCCAAAACGATTACAGTGTTGCTGCTACGGATAATGTACATGCCGGCAGGGGAACGCTTACGATCAGCGCCGGAGCCAACGGGAACTACAGCTTTGATGCCGTGACAAAAGAGTTTGAGATCGGGAAAGGGACTTCGGAGGCACCCACAGGGATCACGACGGTGGCCGAGACAATGATGGGCAAGGCTGACGGAGAGATCTGCGGGCTTTCCACGAAGATGGAATATGCCTACAGTGCGGATGGTGATACCTGGCCTTCCGTTTATACCGGATGCCCGGGAACGGTGCTCAGGAATGCAAAGGCCGGGAAGTACCGCATACGCTATAAGGAGAACAGTGATCTTCTGGCTTCCGAATATGCAGCAGTTATCGTGGAGGCAGGTGAGAGTGCGGAGATCAAGATCGAGATCCGGGGAAAAGAGGGAGAGATCACGGTAACGGCAAAAGATGTGGCCGGTAAAACTTATGACCTATCGAACGGTATCACAAAAGAAGATTCGGAAGAAAAGTATACCATGGCCAATCTGCCGTATGGTTTCTATAATATTACGGTTCAGCATACGGTGGAAACTGTCACAAAGACCTCGACCGTACTGGTGGAGACAACGGAAAGAAGTGTTACCCGGAACCTCCTGGTGCTGAAGCCCGGGGATAATGAAAGCGTGGTAGCTACAACAGAGCTCACCGATCTGTCAGAAGCCGGAGTCGGAAGTGTTCTGGTAGGCGGGCTTGAGGATGAAGCAAAGGGCCTGACGGATGGCAGCGGGCAAAAGGCAAGGGATAACAAGATCACCATAGAGATAAAATCCGGCGGAACGGAGACGATCGCCAGTAACGATGCGGAAAAGGATGAAAAGCAGGCTATCGTGGACAGTGCCGTGGAGGTCTACGGTAATGCCGTAACAAAGGCAGCCTTCCTGGAGATCAATGTAAAGCAGACGCAAGAGAATGGTGTGCTTGTAAAAGACCTGCCCCAGCTGAATAAGGTGCTGGAACTGTTGATCCCTTATGACTTCAGCGGCAGATATGATGTGCGGCTCTGGAGAAGTCATACGGGGGAAGCAGCGAAGCAGCTCACAGCGCTTGCGTCTAAGCCGACAGGATCGTTTGTCGATGGCACGTACTATATCGACAGAGCTCATGGCCGTATCTTTGTCTATGGAAGCAGGTATTCCGTATACGCGCTGACCTATACTACAGATAAATGCTTCGAGGTAAGCTTTGATCCGGCCGGCGGCAGCCCGGTTGCAAAGCAGAGTGTGAAGGAAAACGGCCTGGTCAGGAAGCCTGCGGATCCTACAA
>JAILHF010000038.1 GCA_024696005.1 Lachnospiraceae bacterium
TTTGCTGGAATGGATGGAAGGAAATACGAAGGATTATGATACCTTCCATTGCAGGAGATGGTGGTTGGACCTGATCGGGAAAAGCGAAGAATTTGAGGTAGTCATGGATCTTGATCTGGACTGCTATGAGGCAGCGTGGAACGACTGGTTCGCAAGCGGCCATAAATACGGGATAAAGGATAAGGCGTTTATGGACCGGGGAATGGAAAGATATCTGTCATTTATCGGATTGGTGATACAAAGGAGAGAAAAATGAATACAGAACAACAGATCGGTTTTGATAAAGTAAAGGAAATGTGGATACAGCTGGCCGTAAGTACGGATGCGAAAGAAAAGATCGCGGGAACGGCAGTGATCACGGATGAGAAGGAACTGCTTCGGCAGCAGAAGGAAACCACGGATTCAAGAGTAATGATCGAGAAACTGGGGAATCCTCCCCTGCAGGATGTGACGGAGATCCGGGAGATCCTGCAGGCGGCCGTGCGAGGGGACTGCCTCACACCTTATCAGCTGGAGAGGGTGGAAAAGGTGCTTGTGGTCGTAGACCGGCTGAAACAGTACCTTGCCCGGGGAAAGCAGTTTGGGAATCCGCTGGCCTATTATGATGAAAACCTGGATGAGCGAGGAGAACTCCGGGAAGAGATCGTCATGCAGATCCGGAACGAAGAGGTGGATGACAGGGCCTCCAAGCTGCTTTTTGATCTGCGGATGAAGATCGGCGCTCTGGAAGAGGCCATGAAGCAGAAGGCGGATCAGCTGATCCGGAACAACAAGGATCTTATGGCGGATACTTATCATACGCTCCGTAACGGAAGGATATGCGTTCCGGTGAAAAAAGAATACCGCTTCCGGATCCCGGGCAGTGTGATCGATAAGTCGGCGACCGGAAACACGGTTTTCATCGAGCCCGCGGCCGTGGCAAAGCTCTTTGAAGAACTGCAGCTTCTGCGGGTGGAAGAGGAGAATGAGGTGTACAGGATCCTGTATACTCTGAGCAGTCTTGTAGCCGATGCGCTTCCCGCCATGGAGGAAAACATGAGGATGATCGAAAAGCTGGACTTCCTGTTTTCAAAGGGAAAGCTGAGCATCGATCTGGAATGCAGTGCGCCGGTGATCAATCTTGAACGGCGTATCGTGTTAAAGGGGGCAAGACACCCCCTGATGGACCGCACAGTCAATGTTCCGCTGGATTTCGAGATGGGAGGATCGGAACGGGGCATCGTGATCACCGGACCGAATACCGGCGGAAAGACGGTTGCCATCAAAACGGTCATGATCAACTGCTACATGGCGCAGTGCGGACTTCATGTCTGCTGCGGACAGGCGGATATCTGCATGAACAGCAACTATCTGTCCGATATCGGCGACGGGCAGGATCTTTCGGAGAATCTGTCCACCTTTTCCGCCCACATCAAAAATGTGCTTTCGATCCTTGCAGCGGCCGGCAGGGATAGTTTTGTCATCATGGACGAGCTGGGATCGGGAACGGATCCGGCGGAAGGAATGGGCATCGCGGTGGCGATCCTTACGGAATTGCTGAAAAGCGGAGCCAATTTCCTGGTCACGACGCATTATCCGGAGGTTAAAGATTTTGCATCGAAGAATGAGAATATCGTAAATGCCCGGATGACCTTTGATAAGGAGACCCTGAAGCCGACCTACCGGATGGTGATCGGGGAAGCGGGTGAAAGCTGCGCATTCTATATAGCCGACCGGCTCGGGATGCCCGGGTATATGCTGGAAACCGCTGCCAGGGCGGCATACGGGGAGGAAGCAGCGAAAGGATACCGTTTTGGAAACGGACAGGAATTGAAAAAGAACCCGGTTCCGAAGATCTCGAAAGTGAAAAAAGCCGCTGTAAAGCCCGGGCTGAGCGTGCTCTACCATATCGGTGACAGCGTGATGGTATATCCCGAAAAGAAGATCGGGATCGTCTGTGAAACCGTGAATGATAAAGGGGCTCTGCGGGTACAGGTGGTCGGACGGAAGTTCTGGATCAACCATAAACGGGTAAAGCTTCACGTTAAGGCAGAGGAACTGTATCCCGAGGACTACGATTTCTCCATCATCTTTGACAGCGTGGAGGAGCGCAAGATCCGGCACGACATGCAGCGCAAATACACCGACGAAGTGCTCGTAACGGAGGAGTAGGAAAAAACATGCGGGCCTCGCGCTTTTCCGGGGGCGGAAAGAAAAAAACCATGAGGCCGTGCCCCATGGTTTTTTCATTTTTTTGATGATCTTTCGCGGTATCAATAGTTGGCTTCGTGTACTTCGAAGTAGGCCTGGGGGTGATTGCAGACGGGGCAGACTTCGGGGGCTTCGGTGCCGACCACGATGTGCCCGCAGTTGCGGCACTCCCAGACTTTTACCTCGCTTTTTTTGAACACTTCCTGCATTTCAACGTTTTTAAGCAGAGCACGGTAGCGCTCTTCATGCGCCTTTTCGATGGCGGCTACGCCGCGGAATTTGGCAGCCAGCTCCGGGAAGCCCTCTTCCTCGGCGGTTTTGGCGAATTCTTCGTACATATCGGTCCATTCATAGTTTTCGCCATCCGCAGCGGCTTCAAGGTTTTCTTTGGTATCGCCGATCCCGTTCAGTTCCTTGAACCAGAGCTTTGCGTGTTCCTTTTCGTTATCGGCGGTCTTGAGGAACAGGGCAGCGATCTGTTCATATCCTTCTTTTTTTGCCTTGGAAGCAAAGTATGTGTACTTATTTCTGGCCTGTGATTCTCCGGCGAAAGCTGCTTCCAGGTTCTTTTCGGTCTGTGTACCTGCATAAGGGTTGTTTTTTGCCATGGGAAAAACCTCCTTGCTATTGTGGGGTAACATCGATCAACAAACTCATTATAAACAGAGTTTACGGCAATTACCAGCACTATTTGTTCATATTGTTATATTATGATAATATCCTATGTGGAAGAAAAAGTTGGCAAAGCCGTGGGAAATGGTGTAAAATAAGCGCCTGTAAATACAGAGAAAAAATGGAAAGCCGGCTGCGCGTTTTGTATCGCGTCAGCACGGCACGAAAAGGAGAATGATGATGAAGAGAAAAGAGTTCTGTGTACGTTTTGTGATGCCCACGCTGGTCCTTGCGCTGGTAACGGCAGGGGGATGCGCCGGGCAGGAGCCCGCTAAAGATGCGGATAAGGAGATCGTGACCCTCGATCCGGCCGGCAGCGGGGAGACTGACGCAGAAGCCGGGCAGGAGGCAGAAACTGAGACTGAGACGGAGAGCAGCGTCGCACCGAAAGAGGATGCCGGCGGAAATGCCGATCCTGCGGCGGAGCAGGAAGGGGATGGATCGTCCGAAACGAAAGCGGAGGAGAACAGCGGCAGGAAGGATGGAGAGCGTTTTGAAGATACCATCATTCTGGAGGGGATGGAGGAGACCGTCCGCTATGAGCACATCATAAACCCGGATCTTGGCTTTGCGATGGACTACGATTATGAAATCTATGCAAGGCATTCCGGATCGGACGGAGAGCGTTTTGTTTCGATCTATGACGATGTGAATGATCCGATGGATTACTTTGAGGTGAGCTGCAGCAAGGATGATGCCAAAACCGCGGCAGCGGCGATCGAGGAGGAACTTTCAAAAGAATATACGATCAGAAAAGGCCCTTTTCAGCTGGAAAACGCGGGTGATTGCATCAAGATCGATGCTTCGGAGACGAAGGAGGGCAGTACTATGCCGGATTATATTCAGACGGTATATATCATCCCGGCGGGGGACGGCTGCCGCATTGCCAGGGCTCACTATGTCATCGAAGCGGCGGAGGGATTAGGAAGTCGTTTTGCTTACATGATGCACACGTTTGAGGTCATTGAGAAATAGAGAACACTCGGGAAGTGAATCTGCAGAAGCGCGAAAAGGAACTGGTAGCTTCCTTAAACCATGATCTGAAAACTCCCATCACAGGTATCAAGCTTACCAGCGAACTGTTGAGTGCAAAGTTTGCATCGCAGGAGGGGATGGAGGATTATATGGTATAATACCCCACAAACGACAGGGACGGCTTTTATGGAAGAAAAGGGTAAAACAAAAATTAAACTATGCGGGATGATGAACCCGCCGGATGTGCTCACTGCAGCAGAACTGGAAGCGGATTATGTCGGTTTCATTTTATCGGACGGGTTCCGCCGTTCCATCGGGCTGGGTACTTTTTGCGAACTGGACAGTTATCTTCACGGGAGTAAAGTGAAGAAAGTCGGTGTGTTTGTAAATGAACCCATCGGGAATATCCTGGAATACTATGAAGAGATGCTTGATCTGATACAGCTTCACGGAAAGGAAGATGAAGCGTATATCAGAGAGCTCAGGAAGCATACGGAGAAGCCGATCATCAAAGCCTTTAAGATCACTTCTGCGGATGACATACAGAATGCCGTCAACAGTACCGCGGATTATGTTCTCCTGGATTCCGGTACCGGTACCGGTAAAACGTTTGAGCACTCCCTGATCCGCGGGATCGACAGGCCCTATTTTCTGGCAGGCGGGCTGAACGAGGAGAATGTTGCGGATGTCATCAATGCTTTTCATCCGTATGCAGTGGATGCAAGCTCCTGTCTTGAGAAAGACGGGAAAAAAGACAGAGACAAAATGACCGGCTTTGTAAGAGCGTGCAGAAGCTGATCCGTTTTCCGGAGGGCATCCGTGTGAGTCACGGATAAGACCATGAAGACAGCCCCGACGCCCCTGCGTAATCGCACTGCTTTACCAAATCCTGCGAGTTCAGATGATCGACAAGGTCCGAACCTTCATCCGTATCATCCGTGCCCGGCAGGATGACTTCTTCACCGTCATATTTTCCGATATAAAAATTCTTTGCTCATTTTTTTACCCCGATGTCACCTTTCGGCAGTCTCCGGCATTCTTAATAATACAGGCGCCTGAAGAAAGGATAAGGAGCGTGGACTGGAATATCAACTCCAAACAGATAACCGGATTTGCAGGCCGGGGTTTGCTGGAAAAAATGCGCTGATCCGCGGAGCAGCATCTCGAAGAGAGCAAAGAAAGTCGAGAGATGAAAACCCGTTATAGAGTAGTATAGGCTCACAAGGAGTCAGACAGATGGACGAACAAAGAGAAGCGGTCAGAAAAATGCAGGACTATATCCGCGAACATGTTCAGGAGGATATCACGATCGAAGATCTTGCGGAAGTATCGGCTTTTTCCACATGGCATGCAAGACGATTGTTCCAAAAGTATCTGAACATGTCACCGGCAGTTTACATCAGGCGCCTGAAACTGTCAAAGTCTGCGTTGAAACTGCGAGACGAGCAGGTGACCGTTCTGGATGTCGCCATGGATCTGGGGTTCGGAAGTGTGGACGGATACCAGCGGGCATTCCGGAAAGAATTCGGATGCAACCCGAAAGAGTACTCCTCCAGTCCGGTCCCGGTCTGGCTGTTTACTCCTTCCCTGATCGAAAATAAGTCAGCCAAAGAAAGGAATGTGAGCAAAATGAGTGAAAACAAAGAAATCCGAACCGTTTTTATCCAGGTGATCGAAAAGCCTGCAAGAAAGGCGATCATCAAAAGAGGGATCAAGGCAAATGAGTACTTCAGTTACTGCGAAGAAGTCGGCTGTGATGTGTGGGGGCTTCTGACAAGCATCCGATCCATCAGCGGCGAGCCGGTGTGCATGTGGCTGCCGAAACACTTAAGAAAGCCTGTGACGAATGAGTATGTACAGGGTGTGGAAGTGGAGAGCGACTTCAAAGGAAGCATCCCGGAAGGATTCGAGATCATCGATCTGCCGGCTGCGAAATACCTCCTGTTCCGTGGGGAACCCTTTGCGGATGAAGATTACGAGCAGGCGATCCGAGAGATCTGGGACGCCGAGAAGAAGTATGATCCTGCATTTATCGGGTATGAATGGGATGATGAGAACCCGAGGATCCAGCTGGAACCCAGAGGAAAACGGGGATACATCGAACTGGTCCCGGTGAAAGAGAAATGATCGGGTTCCTGTTTGGGCCCAGGCCACTCACGTCGCAACGTGTTTTGATATAGTACGAGCAGAACCACGGGGATGGCCTCCGTGGTTTTGTGTTTTGCAGATACTATGACCATCTGCATGATCGTACCCGCTTTTTTGTGGGCATTGGTCATTGTGAGCACTTGACACGGATGGAGGGAGGCAATATAGTTTTTGGTGTAGGCGATATAAACCTCTGTCATGGTTACGGGAGGGGAAGGCATGTTTGAATTTAAGCTTGGAACGCCGAAGCCGGTGCGCTTACGGGAATGACGGGGCCGGCCGGAAGCCGGAGGTGGCAGGGTATCAATGAGCATATATGACATTTTATGGTTCTTCATGATCTATGCCTTGATAGGCTGGGCTATCGAAGTGAGCTATCATGCGGTAACAATGGGAAAGGTAGTAAACCGCGGCTTTCTTAACGGTCCGGTCTGTCCTGTGTATGGATGCGGTGTGATAAGTGTGCTGGCAGTGGTCAGATGGGTGGGCGAAGCACTCGGATTCAGCGGCAACATAGAGACAGCGTCAACTCCGATCCTGTTTCTCGTAGGTATTTGTTTTGCCACAACGATAGAGCTTCTGGCCGGAGTGCTGCTGGATATGCTCTTTCATGCGCGCTGGTGGGACTACAGTAAGGAGAGATTCAATTTCCGGGGATATATATGCCTCAAATTCAGCATAATATGGGGGCTGGCCATCGCTTTTGTGCTGCGTGTTGTTCATCCCGGGATAAAGAAGATCGTGGATCTGATCCCGGTGACATTTGCCTGTATCATACTGGTGATCCTTTATCTGGTCTTCCTTCTCGACCTTGTTATGACCACGCTTTCCGTGCTGAAGCTGAATAAACAGCTGGAGATGATGAAAGAATTGCAGGATTCCATTCTCAAGCTCAGTGACGGAATGTCGGAAGTGATCGCTGAAGGAACGCTTCATACCGTCAGAAAACTTGAGGAAGGACAGGACAAGGTGAAAGAGGGGTATGAGGAGAAAAAGAAGGAACTTGAGGAAAAGATAGAGCATATACAGAAAAGTATCCTGTATCACAGGCTGTTCGGCATGGGAAGAATTTTTATGGCCTTTCCGGAAATGCAGCATAGACGGTATCAGGATATGGTAGATAAGATCAGAAAGAGACTGGGGGGTATGGCGGAAAATGATGGAGGACGGCATTATGAATAAGGAAGCAATGATCTCGCCAGGTGCCTAAAGATGGAAAGATTGTAAACAGCGGCTGGCATTCCTATTGGATCCGGTGAAAATGCAGAACATCTGATATAACATGGAGGTCGTATTATGGCACTGCTGCAGGTTGATTATCTGTCTAACACCCTGTTCAGAAAGGTAACGCTTAGCGTGATCCTTCCCGTTGATAATGTCGATTATGAAAAAAGAGCATATTTTCCCGATAAAGCCCCCTATAAGACCCTGTATCTTCTTCACGGGCTCCTGGGACATCATAGTGATTGGGTATGCGAAACACGTATCAGGCGCTGGGCGGAGGAAAAGAATCTGGCGGTTGTAATGCCCTCCGGTGATAATTCTTTTTACTTTAAAGGGCGGAATCCGGATACGGATTACGGGAAGTTCATAGGCGAGGAGCTTCTTGAAGTGACAAGGAAAATGTTCCCTTTATCCCATAAGCGCGAGGATACCTTTATCGGGGGACTGTCCATGGGCGGTTACGGTGCCATTCGCAACGGGATCGTTTATTCGGAGAACTTCAGCCATGTCATAGGGCTTTCAGCGGCAGTTCATTTCTTCGAATATGAAGAGGAAGACATATATGCCATCGGACTTCTTGAGGATAAGGAAAAGGCAAAGCTGACGGACTTAAATCCCAAGGTGGCTTATGAAGAGCTTATAGCCCGTAAGAGACCGGTGCCCAGGTTTTTTATGGCCTGCGGCCGGCAGGACGATCTGATGCCTGCCAATATTTCTTTAAGAGACTATCTTCTTGCTAAGGGTGCGGATCTGACCTGGCATGAGGAGGATGCCGAACATGAATGGGATTTCTGGGACAGGCAGATAAAAAAAGCACTGGATTGGCTTCCTCTGTGAGGGATCAGTATTAAGTAATTCATAATCTGACATTTTTTTAACTGCTGAAATGATCCGGGAAGCCCGTTACGTTTTTTTCCGGCCAAAAGGCACACTTTTTACGAAAGAGATCGAGTATTATCTGAAAGAACTGGAAATAACTATAGTAAAAAAGTGTATTTCTCACCGGATGATGTCAGGATAAAGCTTTTAATTTCCCTTGACAAAAACAAGGTAATATATTACTGTTTTAAAAGTAATATATTACCTTTCTGATTGGAGGAATCGGATGATTATAGAAGATGTCATTCAGAGCGATATGGTTGAGTTTTCTGAAGTTCCGTCAAATTATTATCTGCTTGGGCTTTTAAGTGCGTTTGAAAATCGGTTTCAGGCAATGGCGGACAATGCTAT
>JAILHF010000055.1 GCA_024696005.1 Lachnospiraceae bacterium
CATTCCGGGTACAGCCCGGGACCGCTCGAGCGGAAACGCCCCCTCCCTACGGTCGGCGGCACATCGGTCGGCGCATTTGAGATTACGCTTCGCGTAATGGCGCCTCCCTAACACAGCATCCCTGCTGTGGCTCTCGCTCGAGCTGCCCTCCATGGCAGCTCGTCCCTATTCTCATCATGCAGCTTCAAGAGCTGACGGGCTCCTCCGCGACGTGCCCGGCCCTTATGTCTTCTGCTCCTTCCGTCAGCTGTTTCGTTCATCCCGCAAAACCGCATGCTCACTCCACAGCCGGTGAATGGTGGAGGCCGGGCGTTCCCGGAATCTGCGTATTTTCCCTGAGCATCCCACTTTTTGACAGATGGTGGGATAATTGCTAAAATTACTAAGTTGTATATATATGGAAAAGGTTGATTTGGAAAATGAATGACGGGAAACTGACGTCAAAGCTGACAGAAGAATTAAAGGCTGATCGAATCGATCCGCAGGACATCCTTTGCTTCAGTCCGGCGGATCTGTCATTTGACTGCGCATTTATCGACGGAACGGTTTTTCTGACGGAAGAAATCCTCGGCGTATGCACGAGAACGCTTCCGGCAGATACGCTCCTTTATTTTCGCGGAACAAAGCAGCAGAATGAGGAAAGGGATGAGGGCGGCGAATACGAGACCCGCCTTTATGAGCTGAAGAAGCTTGGGGACGTGCGGCTCGAACGCCACATCGGCGCCAATATCCTTTCGGCCGAATATGACGGGGAGCGGGTGAGGCTGTGCGCGCTGACCAATACCTGCATGGATTCCATGCAGACGCTTCTTCGCGTGCTGAAGGATATCCGCAGAGGGAAGCCCGCGGAAGCGGAGGCGGAGGCGAAGGACGCGGAAGAGGAAGAGCTGTACTGCCCGATCTGCGGGACCATGTATCCGGATCCGAAAAAGAAGCTCTGCCCCAAGTGCACGAACAAGCGGACGATCTTTGCGCGTACACTGAAATACTTTTTCCGCTACCGCCTCTCCATTGTTTTTCTGATCTTCTGCTATATCCTTTCGGCTCTGATCAGCATTGCATGGCCTTATCTGAGCGGCAAGATGCTCTATGACCATGTGCTGGAGAGGGATGAGGTCCTTCTGAGCCGTTTCGGACTGAGCGGGCGTTATGTGCTGGCGCTGACTTTGCTGGTGCTTCTGATGTTCGGCTGCCGTCTGATCAGTCATGTCACGGATGCGGTGCAGATGGCATTGATGGCGAACATTGCCACGAAAACGGTGCGGGACATCAAGAGCGATGTCTTCTCCGCCATGAGCAGGCTTTCACTGAATTTCTTTACCAACAAGCAGACCGGCGGCCTGATGACCCGCGTGATCAGCGACGCCAACCGCGTGACGGAATTCTTCATCGACGGTCTCCCTTCGATCTTTATCCAGGGCATGACCATCATCATCACCTTTGTGGTGATGTACCGTCTCAACTGGCAGATGGCGCTGATCGCCTGCATCCTTCTGCCGCTTCTGGTCTTCATGACCGTGAAGCTCAGGCCGGGGCTCTGGAACCTTTCGGGAAAGAGACACCGGGCGGAAAAGGCCGTGAGCGGAAAGGCCAATGACAACCTGAACGGCGCCAGGGTGGTGAAGGCTTTCGGGCAGCAGGATGCGGAGCTGAAGCGCTTTGAAAAGCCCAACCGCCACCTGGAAGAGGCCGAGGTCAATATCGTGAAGCTCAGGAACCGATTTACGATCCTTTACAATCTGGTACAGGAGGTTTCCAGCATCTGGATCTGGATCATCGGTGTATTCTTTGTCCTGAAGACAGAGAAGATCGAACTGGGCGTGCTGCTTACTTTTGTCGGTTACGTGGGACAGCTGAACGGGCCGATGAACTTTTTCTCGCGGGTGTTCCGCATGTGGTCGGAGAGCATCAATGCGGCGCAGCGGCTTTTCGAGATCATCGATTCGATCCCGGATGTGCAGGAGAGCGCCGATCCGGTCGCGCTGCCCCGGCCGCGCGGCGAGATCGTCCTGGAGCATGTGACCTTCGGTTATTCCCGTAACAAACCGGTTCTGAAAGATATCAACCTAAGGGTCAGGGAAGGTGAAGTGCTGGGGATCGTGGGGCGTTCCGGAGCCGGAAAGTCCACGCTGGTCAACCTGATCTCCCGCCTCTATGATGTGCAGGAAGGGACGATACGGATGGACGGCATCGATGTGAAGGAACTGGCTTTTTCGGATCTGCGCCGGAATGTGGCGATGGTATCCCAGGACACCTACATCTTCATGGGAAGCGTGGCGATGAACATCGCCTACGGAAGGGAAGACGCATCGAGAGCCGATATCATCCGCGCGGCAAAGCTTGCGGGAGCGCATGATTTCATCTCCCGCATGCCGGACGGCTATGATACTGTTATCGGTTCGGCCGGAAAGGACCTTTCCGGCGGGGAAAAGCAGCGCATCTCCATAGCCAGGGCGATTCTGGCGGATCCCAAGATCCTGATCCTGGATGAGGCCACAGCCAGTGTGGACACCCAGACGGAGAAGGCGATCCAGAATTCACTGCGTTTTCTGGAGAAGGGACGGACAACGCTTTCCATCGCCCACCGGCTTTCGACACTGCGGGATGCCGACCGGCTGATCGTGATCGAAAAGGGAAGGATCGTGGAAGAGGGGACCGCTGAGGAACTGGACCTCATCGAAGACGGGATCTATCACAAGCTCTCGCGCATGCAGGTCACGGCGGTGCCGGCAGAGGAACAATAAAGGGGACGGAACAGTAACGGAGTGAGACTATGGCAGAGGAAGCACGGAATATCACGGATTTTGAAAAAGAAGCGGAAGAGATGACCAGAATGCATCTTCTGGGAGCGGATGACCGCTTTGAGCGTACGGAGGGAGGGTTTCTCGACCTTTACAGTCAGGGAAAGCACTACGAGCACGTCAAAGTGGTGCGGCTCTTTCCGTTTTCGGATGCGGACCGCTATCTGTCCATAAGGGAGGACGGGGAAAAGGCGAAGGAGATCGGCATCATCGAGGACCTGTCGGTTCTTCCGGAAGAGACGGTGAAGCTTTTGAAGGAGCAGCTGGATCTGAATTATTTCACGCCGGTCATCCAAAAGATCTACAGCATCAAGGATGAATACGGCTATGCATATTTTCATGTGAAGACGGACAAGGGAGAGTGCAGGTTTGCCATCAACATGGCGAACAATGCGGTGACCAAGCTTTCCGAGGACAGGCTCATCATCTCGGATCTGGATGAGAACCGTTTTGAGATAAGGGATGTGAACGCGCTGTCCCAGAAGGAGCGCCGCAGGCTGGATCTGTTCCTTTGATCCGCTTTACGCAAAGTGAGGAATCGGAGTGATACTTTATTACAGTTTGCCGGAAAAGATAAAACAGCAGATCCCTCTTTCTGAAGGGGAGAGGATCTATTATGCCGTGCCGGTCGACATTGACCGGAATGCCTGCTGGTGCACGGATTCCTGGCTCGTGGTCACAACGGGGGCGGTCCTTGTCTTTTCGGAAGGGAGCCTCTGCGAGACCTATCGGATATGCGACTGCAAAGATGCGAGCGCGCAGCCCAGAGTGGGCGGCGGTCTTCTTTCGATACGGCACAAAGGGACGGACAAGATCATTGCCCATTATTCGGCAAAGCATCTGAGCCGCTATGCCTATGTGGCCAGGGGGATCAACATCCTGATCTCGGGCCGTTTCGAGGAGGTGGAGAGCCGGGAATACGAAAAGACCTGCCCGGTCTGCGGCCGCGCCATCCCCGGAACAAAGAACTGCCCGAAATGCTCGAAGCAGGGCGGCGTGTTCAAGCCTTTCCTCAGTCTGGTGGTCCCCTATAAAAAGCAGTTTTTCGGAATCTTTATCCTGATGGTACTGGCAGCGGTGACAACGCTTCTGAACCCGGAGATCCAGAAGCATCTGATCAACGATGTATTAAAGGGCAGCGGCGGCATGCGGCAGGCGCTGGTCTTTTTGGGGATGATGTTCTCCCTGAGTGTCGGGATCGTGGTCGTCAACATTTTGAAGAGCAATGCCTCCGCAAGGCTTGGGGCAAAGATCTCGGCGGATCTGCGACTGGAGCTGTTCAAGAAATACCAGGAGCTTCCCATCAGCTTCATCAACGAGAGAAGGCCCGGCATGCTTTTGAACGAGATCACGCAGGATACCCAGTATATCCGCCAGTTCATGGAGGATGTGTTCTGCAACCTCTTTGCGGTCCTCTTCATCTTTATCTGGGACGTGATCTTCATGATGATGCTGAACCTGAAGCTGGCACTCATCACCTTCCTGTTTGTGCCGCTGGCGGTCTTTCTTACCATGGTTTTCCGCCGGAGGGTGCACCGGATCTTCACGCTGCAGTTTCGGAAAAACGATGACGTCTCCAGTGATCTGCAGGATGTGCTGAGCGGCATGCGGGTCGTGAAGACCTACGGAAAGGAAAAGGAAGAATCGGAGCGCTTCAAGAGGCTTTCGGCCGAATATGCCAGGATCAACCGCAGCAACGAGACCTTTTGGGCATTCTTTTCACCGCTTTTGCAGCTGATCATGGGACTGGGCGTTCTGGCGGTCGTGTATTTCGGCGGCCGGGATGTGCTGGGCGGAACGATGACGCCCGGAGCCCTGTACCAGTTTGTCACTTATACGAATCTGCTCTTCCAGTACATCTCCTGGATGAACCGTCTGCCCATGCAGCTGACCCAGCTGGCCAGCTGTCTCGAGAGGATCAACGATATCCTGGGGCAGGAGGTGGAGAAGCAGGATGAGAAAGCCGTGGCGGATGTGGCCATCAAGGGCGAGATCCGTTTCGACCATGCCACCTTCGGTTACAAATCCTACCAGCCGGTGCTGGAAGACATCAATGCCGTGATCAAGCCCGGCGAGATGATCGGCATAGTCGGAGCATCGGGCGCCGGAAAATCCACGCTGATCAATCTGTTGATGGGGCTTTATGAGGTGGATGACGGGAGCATCCTCGTGGACGGACGCGACATCAAGACGATACGCAAAAGCAGCTATCATTCCCAGATCGGTGTGGTGCTGCAGGAAACCTTCCTCTTTTCGGGCACGATCCTGGATAACATCCGTTTTTCCAGGCCGGATGCCACGCAGGAGGAGATCATCCGTGCGGCCAAGCTGGCAAACGCCCATGATTTCATCTGTGACACGCCGAACGGCTACAATACCTATGTCGGCGAAAAGGGCTATTCCCTTTCCGGAGGAGAGCGGCAGCGCATCGCCATCGCGCGCGCCATTCTTACCGATCCCCGCATTCTGATACTGGACGAGGCCACGGCCAGCCTGGATACGGAGAGCGAGTTCATGATCCAGAAGGCGCTGGAGCGCCTGACCGGAGGAAAGACCACCTTTGCCATCGCGCACAGGCTTTCCACGCTGAAAAACGCCGACCGCATCATGGTGATCGACCGGCATCGCATCGCCGAGATCGGAAGCCACGAAGAACTGATGAAACAGAAAGGGATCTATTATTCCCTTCAGATGGCCCAGAACGCCTGAGCGGCAAAGTACGCCGGGCCAATGTGTTTAAGCGTCTGTACAGACCGTGCGTGCTGTGGTATCCTTAGTAACGGAGACGCAACCCGGAGCATGTGCCCGGGCCGGCATTCCGAACAGTAACGGGACGGCTGCCTGCCGCCGCCGGAAAAGGAGGAGAACGAAATGGACATCAAGGCAAAGATTGACGAGATCGTAAAAAAGGTAAAGGCGGATCCGAAGCTGATGAAGGATTTTTCCGAGGATCCCGTAAAGACGGTGGAGAAGCTGGCGGGAGTGGATATTCCCGATGACATCGAAGGACAGATCGTTAACGGTGTGAAGGCGGCCCTTGCCGGCGGCAAGCTGGGAGATGTCGTGGAAGCGGTCAAGAAGCTTCTCTGAGACGGAGATAAGGAGACGGATCATGGAAGAGAAGCAGGGGCTTCCGAAGGAACGGACGGCCGGTGAGGACAGGGATGCGGCGCTGCGCTGGGTGGAGGTTAGCCGGGAACACATCGTCGAGGACGAATGGATCGACTTCAGGCGTTCGGCTTACCGTTTCCCCGACGGGACCGTATTTGAGCCTTTTTACAGTTACAGCCGGAGGGATTACGTGGTGATCGTGCCGGAGGATGCGGAGGGAAAGTTCATCTGCGTGAGACAGTTCCGCCAGGGGATCGGCCGGGTGACCGTGGAATTTCCCGCGGGCGGGATCGAACGCCGTGACGGAAAGGAATACCGTTCGGGGCTTTTTTCGGAAGCGGACGCGGAAGACGCGCTGGAGGCTGCCAAGCGGGAGCTTCTGGAAGAGACGGGATATTCGTCGGACCGCTGGACGCATCTGATCAGCATGCCGTCCAACGCGACGATCGCCGATAATTACGCACATATATTTTTTGCGCGCAACTGCCGCAAGATAGCGGGGCCGGCGCTGGATGACACGGAATTTCTCGAAACGACGCTTCTGGATGTGAAGCAGCTTAAGCTTGCGATACGCTCCGGGGAGTTTGCCCAGGCTGTTCATGTGATGGGCTGGCTGCTCGCGAAGGACCTGATGGCCGGAAACAAGCTGTAAACAGCAAGTTGATCACGCTTTTCGTGCCTGCCCGATCGGAATGGCTTTACGTTCGTTTGGGCGGGCATCGCGGATCGTTGCATGCAGGTGCGTATAGTAGCGCAGCCAGGCGGTGGCGCCGCTCAGGACCCATACCACGCCGGTGGAGACCCAGATCCCGGTGGCGCCCATGCCCATGTATTTTGTCATGAGCAGGGGAACGGTGAAACGTCCGATCACTTCGACGATCCCGTTGAACAGAGCGAAGAAGGCATCACCCACGCCGGTAAGCACGGCACGGATCACATAGATCGTTCCGAGAGCAAGATAGAACAGGCTGGTGATCCGAAGCCCTCTGGCGCCGAGTTCGATGACCTGCGGATCGGAGACAAAGAGCGAGGTGATCAGACCTCCGAAAAACTGCATGACGATGAACATCAAGGCTGTCAGCTGAGCCATCAGCAGAAAGCCTTTTTTATATCCGGTGTAGACACGGTCGTATTTATGCGCTCCGTAGTTCTGCCCGCAATAGGTAGCCAGTGAGGCACTCAGGGTCGTATAAGGCTGGTGGATCAGCTGCTCGATGCGGCTGGTGGCGGTAAAGGCCGCGACCACAACGGTTCCGTAGGAATTGACGATGCGCTGCACCGCCATGGAAGAGATGGCGATCAGGGCAAACTGCAGGGACATCGGCACGCCGAGCCGTATGACGCGGAAGGACATCTGCAGCGAGAGCTTCAGGTCGTCCTTTCTGAGCCGGAAATAGGGATTGATCCGGTAGGCATAGATCCCGCAGCCGGCAGCGGACGCAAACTGGGCGATGACGGTCGCGATGGCCGCGCCGCGTATCCCCATGCCGAAAAAGTATACCAGCACGACATCCAGGATGACGTTTATGAGCGTTGAGCCGATCAGGAAATACAGAGGGGATCTGGAGTCGCCCAGTGCCCGCAGCATGGCGGACAGGTAGTTGTACAGCGAGACGAACAGAAGCCCCACGCACATGTGACGGATATACATGATCGCATCGGGAAGGATGTCGGCTGGCGTATCCAGCACGCCCAGGATGAACGGTGCCGAGAGGAAGGAGAGCATGCCGAAAAGGACCGGGACGATCAGCATGATCAGACCGGTATTCGCGATGCAGTTTTTCACCTTGTCGTCTTCGTGCGAACCGTAAAACTGGGAGGCTATGATGCCGCCGCCGCTGCCGATGCCGTTGCACAGCGCGAAAAAGAGAAAGGTGATGGAAGACGTGGCTCCCACAGCCGCCAGGGCATCCGGTCCGACAAAGCGTCCGACGATGACCGAGTCGGCGATGTTGTAGATCTGTTGAAAGACGTTCCCGATCAGTGCAGGGATTGCGAAGCGTACGATATGTCTGACCGGATCGCCGGTCGTCATGTCCGTTGTAAGATTTTTCATGGTTCTTCTGCCTCTGTTTCTGCTCATTCCCGAAAGTCCATCTGTAAAATACTTCAGAAGAGGATCCGATTCCTCTTATTTTTTGACCTGGGCCTTATCACTTTTTGAACCGGATTGTATTATCGGGCGTTCTCCTGTAAAATCATATCCGGGAGGACGGACATGAAAGTTGTTGAGCTGAGATATTCGAACACGAATACCTGGCTGATCCGTTCCGGAGAAGGGAGCATCCTTTTTGATACCGGCTGGGCGGGGACATTTCAGGCCTTTCTTGCGGCGATGGGAGAGCAGAAGCTGGCGGTGCAGGACATCGACCTGATCCTGATCTCGCATTTCCACCCCGATCATTGCGGGATCGCGCAGGAGATCGCCGCTCTGGGGCCGAAGATCGTCGTTGCGGACGTGCAGAGGGACTATATCCATTTCCCGGACCGTATTTTTGCGGCGGAAAAGAAATTCCGCCATGTGCCGATCGAGGACGAAGGGATCGTTCTGCTGCCACTTGCCGAAAGCCGGGAGTTTCTGAAGCGCCACGGCTTTGCGGGGCAGCTTTTGCATACGCCGGGACATAGCGATGACAGCATTTCCCTGTGCCTGGACGGGGGCAGCATCTTCGTGGGGGATCTGAACCCGCTGTATGAGCTGGAAGCCCATAAGGGGACGCAGATCGAAGAAAGCTGGAAAAAGCTTCTGGCGCTGAAGCCCCACAGCATCTATTACGGCCATGCGGCAACGGCCCACCCCGGCAAAAACACGGCCGTCCCGGAGCGGGACGCGGATCTTGACCGGCTGGTGGAGAGCATCATGCGTCTGATCGATAAAGGCAGCCCGCTGGATCGGATCGCCCGGAAAACGGGAGCGGAGCGGGCATTTGTGGAAAATGTGGCCAGGATGTACCTTACGCACAGGGATATCGGTGTGCAGGGCATACTGGACCGGATCGAACTGCGGGGCATCCACGCAAAGGATGCGTGAGGGTTACTGTTCAGACCCGAGCCGCGCACGCTGCTGCGTGGCTGCGGGCCGATACTCCGGTAACGCGTGAAGGCCCGGAAAGGGAAGGGAGCCCGGGGGGAAGGAGAATGTCATGACGGAAACGGAACGATTAAAGCAGGTGGTGGAAAAGCTTCGGGCAGAGGACGGCTGCCCCTGGGACCGGGCGCAGACCCACGCTTCCCTGAAGGCACCCTGCATCGAGGAGGCGGCCGAGGTCATTGCGGGGATCAATATCCTCGAGAGCACGGGAAATGCGGATAATCTGCGGGAAGAACTGGGAGACATGCTGCTTCAGGTGGTCTTTCACGCGGTGATCGCCGAGGAGGAAGGCCTTTTTGACCTGGATGATGTGATGCGCAGCGCGAGCGAAAAAATGATACGCCGGCATCCGCATGTTTTCGGGGGTGTGAATTTTGCCTCCGAAGAGGAACGGAAAGCCTCCTGGGAGAAGATCAAGAAGGAGGAAAAGCAGGGCAGGGAGTGGCAGGAAGCGTATTTCCATGAAGCCCTGAAGGAATCCGAAAAGCTCATCGAAGTGGCGCGGAAACGAAAAGAGCCGAAATAGCGCTTCATAAACTTATCCCCGCTAATTTCCGTTTTTTGTCGGTGGTTGGTTCCGTTTTATTCTGTTATACTGTATAATGGAATTGTTGAATACCCGGACGGTTTCGGAGGAGACGGTCAATGAAACTGGATAACAACATTCAGCGCTACATTACTGAGCAGGACAGCCTCGAGGACAGATTGTTCGGTGTGGTCCTTGCGGTAGGCCTTGTCATCGTCTGGATCTCCACGGTCATCACCTTCATCGAAAAGCTGAGCTTTGCGGCAAACATCGGCGCGGTGGCAGCGGGACTGATGCTGCTTGCCGTGGTTTTTGTGGCTTACGTTCTGAAGAAGCTCGATCTTGCCCGTCTGCTGCTCTGCTATATCTTTAACTGTTTTGTCATTCCCCTTTCCTTTTTCACCTGCGGCGGCATCGATTCCGGCATGCCCCTCTACATGGTCGCCGGTCTGTTCCTGCTGGTCCCCGTGCTCAAGGGCATAAAAAGGATCATATGCATCGTCATCTCCCTGGCCACGGATATCACCTGCATCCTCATTTCCTATTCCTACATGCCCGGTGTCTTTGCGGAGGGCAGCACGAAAGTCAACATCCTGGCGCAGCTTGGCACGAAGGCGCGCATCGTCGACATGATCTGCTCGCTGATCCTGATCGGCATGTCCGTCATGATCACGACCATGCTGATCATGGACGCGTATCAGAAGGAAAGGGCCAGCACGGAGGAGCTTCTGATCAGGCTGGATGAACTCTCCAAAAGAGATGAGCTGACCGGTCTGTACAACCGTCGCGAGCTTTTCAATTTTCTGAAGGAAGCCTCGGTCATCACGGATGAGAGATATTACCTCTGCATGATCGACATCGATCATTTCAAGAGGCTGAACGATACCTACGGGCATACCTTCGGAGACGTGGTCTTAAAGACGCTCGCTGCGATCATGATGGATGAGGTCCGCGAGGAAAACAGCGAGATCGTGGCCCGTTACGGCGGCGAGGAATTCCTGATCATCCTGAAGGTAAACAGTCAGGAAGAAGCATACCGGAGGATCGAAAAGATCAGGAACAATTTCGCTTCGGCAAAATGGGACAAGGATCCGGATCTGGTCACGACCTTCAGCGGCGGACTGGCCCGCTGTTCCCGCTACCGCGCGACTTCGGAAGCGATCAGCAACGCGGATAAACTGCTGTATTTCGCGAAAGAAAACGGCAGGAACAGGATCAAGATGTGATGGCACAGAGATTATTGATCGTTGAGGATGACGGCGAGATCAGAAAGCTTCTTTCCGCATTCCTGACAGGAAAAGGATATGCGGTGACGGAAGCGGAAGACGGCCGGGAGGCATCGGCCGTGATGATGGCCGAACGTTTCGACATGATCCTGATGGACATGATGCTCCCGTATAAAAACGGGGAAGAGCTGATACGGGAGCTGAAAGAGGACGATCCTGACGGGGAAAGGAGCAAAACCCCTGTGATCGTCATCTCGGCGAAGTCGAAACTGGACACCAGGCTGGAGGTGCTCCGGATGGGGGCGGATGACTATATCATCAAGCCCTTTGATCTGGAAGAGGTGCTGGTGCGCATCGAAGTGGTGCTGCGCAGGCGAAAGGAGCAGGAGGAATCCACGGAAGTGCTCTCGCACGGTTCGATCGTGCTGGATGTGCGGAATAACATGGCGCATGCCGGCGATGTTCCCCTGAAGCTTACCTCCAAGGAGCTGCAGCTGTTGAAGCTCTTCCTGAAGAATCCGAAAAAGACCTTCACGAAGGCCAACCTGTACGAATCGGTCTGGGAGGATGTGTATTATTGCGAGGATAATACCATCAATGTCCATATCAGCAATCTGCGCAACAAATTAAAGAAGGCCTGCGGGGAAGACATGATCGAGACTGTCTGGGGGATCGGATACCGCCTGAAGGCGCTGTCGGAGGGAGAATAGGATGGACCGGATCGCGATCGCCTGCATCGGTCTGCTCTCGTTTCTTTGCATCGCCCTCCTGGTGAATCTGCTTCTGATCAGGAGGAATATCCGGATCATAGCGGGGGAGCTGAAGAGAAACCGCGAAAAGGAATACGATCATCAGCTTCAGATCGAACTGAACGACCGTGATCTGAACGAACTGAGCGCGGAGCTGAACCGGAACCTGGATTATCAGAAGGAACTGAAACGCAGGGAGGAAGAGGCAAGGAGGCAGCTGGAGCGCTCCGTATCGGACATCGCCCATGACATGCGCACGCCGCTTACCGTGATCAAGGGGAATCTTCAGATGCTCGCGGAAGAAGAGCTGAGCACGGAGGGAAAGCAGTATCTGGAGGTGAGCAGCCGGAAGGCCGAAGCACTGAAAGGCATGGTGGATGAGTTCTTTGAACTGTCCGTGCTGGAGAGCGATGATCAGCCCGTGAGCCTGAAAAAGCTGGATATCGTAAGCTTCCTGGCAGGATTTGTCATCGATCATGAGAGCATGATACGGGAAAAGGAACTCACACCCGAGATCGATTTTCCGGAAAAGTCCGTTTTCGTGAATGCAAATGAGGAGCTCTGCAGCAGGGTGTTTTCCAATCTGCTCGGAAACATCTGCAAGTATGCAAAGGGCGCTTTCCGGATCAGCGTATCGGCGGATGACGCGCTGGTTACGGTCAGCAATAAAGTGGCTGCTTCCGATGAGATCGATCCGGAGCACATTTTCGAACGGACTTACCGTGCGGACAAGGCCAGACGGGAAGGAAGCGCCGGACTGGGGCTTTATATCGCAAAGCTTTTGATGGAAAAACAGAAGGGGAGCATCACGGCAGAGATCAGGGACGGAGAGATCTTTTTTGAACTGCGGTGGTCATGAGAAGGGGGAGTATTATGGCACAGAAAACACTGATCAACGAAGAAACGATACGGAAAATTGAAAAAGGGGAGAACATCGGCCTCGGCATAGCGGTTGGGATCATGATATTCGGAGCGCTTGTTTCGCTTTTCTTTTTCACAAATTTTATCGGACTTTTCCTTGCCGCAATCTTTATCGTCATTATTGTCCTGATCTTGAAACACCACAAAAAAAGAGGGGCGCTGAAGGTTTACTTCAAGAAAAAAACCGTATTGCAAAAGTATACGCGTACTACAACGAACGATGAGGGTGATGATATCATCCATTACTATCTGCGCTTTGATACGGACGAGAGAGGCGTGTTTGAGAAAGTGTTCAGAGAGACGCAGGTCGGAGACCAGTTTTTCGTCATGTATGATGCTTATGATGACAAGATCCGTGAGATCTATTCGGTCTTCACCCATGAACTGGCTCCCACCCTGGATATCCGTGAAGTAAAGCTATGCAGGCGCTGCGGTTCGGAACTGGGCCACGAGGCGAAGTTCTGCAGGATCTGCGGAGAGCCCGTGGAGGAATAAAACGCAAGAGCGGATGCCCCTGCCCATGGCAGGCAGCATTGAAAGAAAGCCGGGTGGCCCAGCCCCCGGTTTTTTTATTTCAAAAATTTACATATTTAAGATTTTCTTTAATTCTTTCCCTTATAGTCATAAGCGTAACAGATCACGGAAACGATTGGACGGAGAGAGAACAATGGCAGAGATCATCGTGGATGTAAAGAACATGACAAAACAGTACGGCAGGCAGCTGGCGCTGGATGACATATCCTTTCAGATCAGGAGGGGGAGCATCGTGGGGCTGATCGGACCCAACGGCGCGGGCAAGTCCACCATCATGAAGATCATGGGCGGCCTGGCATTCCAGACCTCCGGAACGCTGGAGCTTTTCGGGGAGAGCAGCGAGAAGGGACTGAACCATTCCCGGACACGTACCAGCTTCATGATCGAGACGCCCTATGCGAAGGCGGGGATGAGCGCCAGGGAGAATCTGGAAAAGCAGCGCCTGCAGAAGGGGATCCCCGACAAAGGATGCATCGACGAAGTGCTGGAGCTTGTAAAGCTTACGGATACGGGGAAAAAGGAGGTAAAGAAGTTTTCCCTGGGCATGAAGCAGCGGCTGGGCATCGCCAATGCCCTGATGAGCAAACCGGAGCTGATGGTGCTGGACGAGCCGATCAACGGCCTGGATCCCGAGGGCATCGTGGAGATCCGGGAGCTCCTCCGGAAGCTGAACAAAGAGGAGAAGGTGACCATCGTGATCTCTTCCCATATCCTGAGTGAACTTTCGCTGCTCTGCACGGATTACCTCTTCATCAACCACGGCAGGATCACGGATACCCTCACGGCGGAGGAACTGAGTGAGGAATGCAGCGAGTACTATCTGATCGATACGGATAATAACGAAAGAGCCGGTGCGATCCTGACAAAGGAGTGCGGCATCGAAAAGCTGGAGGTGCTCGAAAACGGAAGCATGCGGATCTACGAGGGCTTTGATGATATCCGCCGCATTTCGAAGGCGTTGTACGATGGCGGCGTGATCCCCCTTCAGCTGGCAAGAAATGAAGTGAACCTGGAGGATTATTACATGAAGAAGGTGCAGGCGAATGTATAACATCATCAAGTCTCTGAACTTCACAAACCGCAGAAATCTGGCTGTCGTGCTCACGGTCTTTTCCATGGTCATGCTTCCGCTCATTCTGCCCGTGATGCTGGGTGTTTCCATGAAGGAAGTGACAGGCGATGCCTATCTGCTCAATCTGTGCGGAGATCTGTTTCTGATCTGGCTGTTTCCGATCATGATACTGGGCTGCATCGCCGCATCCGGAGATGCCGGGGATAAGACCCTTCATTACGAGATCCTGGCAGGCCACAGCCGGACGCGGGTTTTTTTCGCAAGAGTGCTCTGCGCTCTTTTCTGGAGCGTGCTGCTGACCGCGTTCTTCTTCTATCTCCCGCTGGTCTATTACGGTCTGCTGAACGGCTGGAACGCGGAGGGGATGCGGGTGAGCGATATCGTGCTGCGGGCACTTTTGAGCCTCTTTCCGATGTTTCGGGTCGCGGCCTTCTGCATCATGGTCTCGGTGCTGTTCCGAAGCGCCGGCAAGGGCATCGGTTTTTCCTATCTGTTTATCGAGCTCCAGATCATGGCTATCGAGATCGCGGGCCTGTTCTTTGACGACATGGACAAGAAGTATCTGTCGGGGGCGTATAACGTGCAGGATCTGCTGACGCTGTCCAACAGCAGAAACTATGTGATCAACGGAGAAAAAGTCGAAGTCTACGAGACGGCCCTGGAAGGCGGCAATGTCCTGTGGACGATTGCAGTATCCCTGCTCCTGGGCGGGATCTATCTGGCCGTCGCGTATCTGGATTTCACAAAGCGTGACCGGAGTTAGGAGGTTGTAAAAACATGAAAAGATTATTGTCTTCCCTGTCCTATCAGCTGTTGCGGGACGGAGCCATGGTACGCATCACGCTTTTGCTCGCGGCGGGGCTGGCGGTCTTCGGATTTGTGCTGGGTCTTTCGGCGGAGGAGGAAGCCTGCGCGGGCCGTCTGATCGTGGATTCGCCACCGATCCTGTGGATGTTTCAGTCCATGCTCATGGCGATCCTTGCAGCGGTGATCTGCACGGCGGATTTCAGGGACAAGGTCATTTATCAGGAGCTCATGGCAGGACATTCCCGTGCGGAGATCTTTTTCTCCAGGGCGATACCGGCCACGCTGCTGACGGCTGCGGTGGCTACCCTGCTTTCTTTCATGCCGGTGCTCAGCAACTGCCTGATCTTCGGCTGGGGAGATGTGCTCGAGCCTGCGGGAGCGCTCCTTCGGATCGCATTGTTCTTTTTCCCTTTCCTGCGCATGGCTGCATTCTTTGTGCTCGTGGCTTTTCTTTGCAAAAAGAGCGCCGTCGTAATAGTCAGCGGTTATATTATCATGACGCTCGGGCTTTTTCTGGAAAATGTATCGCCGGACCACCCGGGGTTTTTGCTCGGCTTTTATAATCTGCAGGATCTGTGTGATTTCAGCACCTGGTCGATCTACAACCTGGATCAGGAAGGGGGGATTCTGACATTCACGGCCTATGACAGCAGCATTTCCGCAGGCATGATCGCAGGGACCGTCCTGGTCTCCCTGCTGGTGAGCGCGGTTTATCTCATGGCCGGCTACGGGTTTTTCCGCCGGGACGATATGAACTGAACAGAAAGGAGTTTTCGTAAATGGGCATTTTGGCTATCGTTCTTCTGGCAATCTGCATATTCGCGTTTTTCATTCCGCGGATCGAAAAGAAGCAGGCTTCCTGTCTGTGGAAGCTGGTCTATGTGAGCCCGCTGTTGCTTGCTGTCGCGGGAAGTGCTTTCCTGGATACAAGTGTTTGGTGTGCCGGCATTTATGTGACGGCGGTCCTGATGCTTTTTCTGCTGTATGCGACAAATCCCGTTATCCGGAAGCTGATCCTCGGGGCAGCCGCGGCAGGTGCGGCGGTGTCGGTATTTCTTTTGCTGGTCCTGAACAAGGGGGCTGAAGCAAGCATCCTTGCGGATTTTGAAAAGGGCTATGCGACCATGCGGGAGCATTATGTGCTCACGGAGGAAAAGGGGATCGACTGGGATGCGCTGTACGCCAAATACCGCCCGCTCTTTGAAAAAGCGGATGCGGAGGGGGATGAAGTTCAAAACTACAGGTACTGGCTGATGTTTACCCAGGAATTCTACGACGGGCATGTGGGGTACGAAACTGCCTCCGAGGATACAAAGCGCCGGGCGCAGTGTGAGATCTTCGGCCGGGATTACGGCCTGAGCCTGTGCCGCTTAAGCAGCGGGGAGTATGTGGCGGTCAATGTGGAAGGCTGCGAAAACTCCCTGAGCGTCATGGATTACGGCGAGGATTACAGCTACGCGGAAAGCTACCGGAGCAAAAGCGCGGAGGCGGACCGGCTGAGCCTTGTAAACGCGGGGCTTCACAACGGAAGCATCATCACGGCCTGGGACGGAAAGAGCATTGAAGAGCTCGAACAGGAAGTGGATGTTTATGCGGAGAGCATTCCGACAAGAGACAATGAGGAATTCTACCGGCCGATGCATGCGGCGGGAAAGGGCGGGGATCGTGTGGAGATCCGTTTTCTCGATGATGACGGAACGGAAAAGAGTGTGGAGGCCCCTGCGCTGGGAGCGTACTATCCGAGGATGAGAAGCACGATCAAACGCCTGGACAGCGGCGTGAACATCTCCAACCTGGATTTCCGGCCGGTGGACGCCGGGACCGTGATGCTTCGGATCTACCAGATGGCCTATGACAGCAAAAGCTACGAGGGCAGCGATTACACGGCGATGAGCGATGAGATCCGGGAGAAGCTGCTTGCGTACCGTGACAAGGGATATAAGCGCATCATCCTGGACCTGCGGCGCAACGGCGGCGGCAGCCCCTTCATGGTAGGCGGCGTGGTACAGCTCTTTGCTCCGAAGGGGGAGCATCTGATCAGCTACAGTGCCGTGATCAATGAAAAGACCGCGTGCTTCGAACGGGATGCGAACGGGAAATACACAAAGAACGGGAAGGTGAGCTATATGGGCGAAGATCTGTGGGCAGACGGGGACATCATCCTTCTGGTGAATTACGAGACCGTGAGTGCCGGAGATCTGATCTGCCACCTGATGGCTGATTATCCGAACGTGACCATCATGGGCTTTACGGGCAGCAATTCCTCCTGCCAGGCCGTGACAAACGTGAATATGAAGGAGGGAGCTCTCGCTTTCTCCGCGGTGCCCAATCTGGGAGAGGACGGGGAGCCCATCATCGACAGCCGCACCGACCACAAGCGCGGCGTTCCCATCGATCACGTCATTCCGTTTACAGAAGACGCCGTGCGTGCTATATTTGACAACAACGAAGATTATCTTTTGGATTACGCGGCATCTTACGGGAGATGATTTGTTTCCCGACGGAGAAGATCATGAGACTGCATGAGAGAAAGAACAGCTGGGAGGCGCCTCCGATCGAGGAGGCGCTGCTCATGGCGATGGCGTCGCTGGAGCCGGAGTCGAAAAAGAAGGACGAGTTCTTTTATATCTTCCGGGTAAAGCCCTATATCGATGCGCTCTGCATCCTCTTTGATGCGGAGCATGAGCCCGCGGCATGCAGGCGTTTTACCTTTCATGAGGATCATGCCTGGGACCGGGAGGATGAGGGCTTTTTTAAGGAGACCTGCCTGATCGAAGCACGCTGCGCCTGGTCCGGCGGAGCGCTGGATTCCGTTTTCCTCTGGTACAACAAAACACATCCCGAGTGGCAGCTGAAGCGCTACCGCCTGAAGGGGCTGCGCCTGCTTGATCATATCTATCACTGCATGAAAAAGGATACGCCGCAGGAGATCCTCTACAAAAGCGGACTGGATGAGCTGGCGGTGCACATCGATGATCTGGACGAACTCAATCTGCTGGCAGGCACTCCGTCGGAGCTGTATGACGATCTTTCGCTGAAAGTGCTGCGCAGCCTGAACTGCGTTGAAGGAGCCCGGCTTCTGCGGACGAAAGAGACAAGGCTTTTCCTGAAAGAGCTGAATATGAAATTTCCGCAGTCTTTTGCGGAAAAATGCAATGATGCACAGTGCCGCTATCTGCGCTTTCTGATCGAGGGCGACCTGAGCGTCGGCGAAGCGGGGCGGCTTTTCGCATCCCGCAGGGATGAACTGTCCGGGATCAGGAACCGTACGTTCCTGGACCTTTTCATGGTGAAGGAGAAGGGTGACATCCTGAAGGCAAAGCTCCTGGAGAGCTTCGGGACGCGGGATCCCATCTACCTGGAATACATACGCGAAGCGCGGGATGCGGCGCACGATGAACGCCTGAAACAGCTGGATCTTTTGCTGAACGTCAAACGGGAGGAATACGACCGTGCCATCCGCCGGGCAAACCGGAAGCGCGATGAGAGCTGGCAGGAGAGAGGGTTTGAATACATTGTGCGCTATCCGCAGACGATCAATGATTTCTGCCGGGAAGCGCTCTACATGAGAAATTGCCTTCTGACCTATCTGGAAGCCATGATCAAAAACGACACGACGATCCTGTTCCTGCGGCGTGCGGATGATGTGAACCGGCCGTTCATTACGATCGAGGTATACAAGGGGGAACTGATGCAGGCCTATCACCGATTCAATGCGGACTGCACGCCCGCTGAGGCGGATTGGATACGGGCCTATTGCCGCAGGCACGGGATCGGGGCGGATCGTTTCTGCTTTGATTCCCATCTGGACGAGCTGTTTTGACAGGCCGCAGCAGGCTTTTTGCGGGAATTCTTCGGAAAGGCTTGACAATGCGGCGTTTTCTGCTATAATTTCGTACTGTTGAGAGCAGAAAAGATCTGCGGATCATCTGCGGGTGTAGTTCAATGGTAGAATGACAGCCTTCCAAGCTGTATACGGGGGTCCGATTCCCCTCACCCGCTTTTACGAAATCCCTTGAGCCAGGCGGCTTGAGGGATTTTTCATTACAAAAAGATCTTCCTCAGTTAAGAAACAGTTCAGAAACGGGACAGAAACAATTCAAGATCGGGCAAGATTCGTGTCAAGACTTCCGCAGCGCTTTGCGATACATTGGTATCAGCAAAAGGGATACGGAAGTTTCTTTCTGTAAAGGTGAGGAGGAAAAAGAAATGGCAATAAAGAAAAAGGTGACAATGGCTGTTCTGGGCGTGGTCACTGCGGCGGCAGTGGCAGGCGGCGGGCTCAAGATGTACTCAAACGCGGCGATGAGCGTAACATCCTATGTGGCAGACCGCGGAGCGATGGTCAGCAGCCTGGAGATCAAGGGCAACGTAGAGAGTGAAAACAGCCGCTCCTTCTATGCGGACATTGACGGAAAGGTCGCGACGGTATACGTTAAGGAAGGAGACAGGGTCCGGAAGGGCGATCTGCTGATCTCCTATGATAATGAAAAGATCGATGAGCTGATCGGGCTCGCAAACATGTCGGCCGAGGTGGAGCGGGAAAGCTACGACAGCGCGCTGCAGGCGGATTCGAGAGTGGCCGGCCTTCAGGCGGAGGCAAAGAGAAATCTCAAGGTCCTTGATACGCAGATCAATGATTACCAGGCAGCCATCACGCAGCTTGAGAGTGATGTGGCCTATAAGAGGGCGCAGATCGCGGATCACGGTGCGGCGCTTCAGATCTCTCTGATCGAATATTCCGACAAGCCGGATTCGGAAGAATACGAGGAGCTCCAGAAGCAGATCGCGAGCAACACCGCCGAGCTGACGTCCAACTACGATGTGATCGAGATGCAGAGACAGATCACCGAACTGAGCGCACATCTGGCAGCCTGCAAGGAATACAAGGCGGAAATGACCAGCCAGAAAGCATCGACGGTGACGGCTTCCATGACGGAGGCGGATAAGGAAAAGCTGGAATCCCAGAAGGCGTTGAGCGAATTTGAAACGCAGCGGAAGATCTCCGAGCTTGAAGCAGCAAAGGAAGGGATCCGGGCGGATTTTGACGGTGTGGTAAGCGGCGTGAACGTTACGGACGGTTCGTTTGTGGCACAGGGCAGCCCGCTGCTTACGATCGATTCCACCGAATCCGTAATGGTGAGACTTAACGTCAACAAATATGATATCGTAGGTCTGCATCCCGAGCAGAGAGCAAATGTCGTGATCAAGGGAAAGGATTACAGCGGCAGGGTGGAACGCATCTCCGGCAGGACCTCGGCAGATGACATCGGCGTGGACGTCGAGATCAGGCTGGACCAGCCCGATGACGATATCATCCTGGGACTGGAAGCCAAGGCGACGATCGAAACCGCTTCCGTAGAGGATACGGTGCGCGTTCCCATCGAAGCGGTATGCAGCGACGAAAAAGGGGATTATGTATTCGTGGCCGGCGATAAGAAAGCCCTGAAGAAATATATCGAGACCGGCATGCAGAATGATGCTATGATAGAAGTGCTGAGCGGTCTTGATGCCGGCGAGTGTGTGATCTGGAACAACAGCCTGGAGCTGAGCGAAGGCGCGAGCATCAAGCTTGACTGAAGAAGATAAGGAGCCCTTGCTGCCGCAGCTTTCGCAAATGACAGGCTGCGGCAGAAGGAGCAGATGAGGGAGACAGAGGATCATGGACAAGAAAACAGTGATACAGGTAAAGGACCTTTCCAAAACCTTCTCGAACGGAAGCGTGCAGCAGCATGTGCTGCGGAACCTGAACCTGTCGATCTATAAGGGCGATTTCACCGTCATCATGGGAAACTCCGGTTCCGGAAAATCAACACTTCTGTATTCGGTATCCGGCATGGACAGGCCCAGCCTCGGAACGGTAACGTATTATACCTCTGACGGCGACAAAACGGTCGAGACCGAGATATCCAAATACAGTAATGACAGGCTGGCGCTCTTCAGGCGCAACCACGTGGGCTTTGTGTTCCAGCAGAACTATCTGAACGACAGCATGAGCGCCCTGGATAACATCATGGTCTGCGGCCTTTTAAAGCACAGCAGCCGGAAGGAGCTGGCGGAAAAAGCAAAGAAACTGCTGAAACGGGTGGAGATCGAAGAGGGGGACTGGGAGAAATTCCCTACCCAGATGAGCGGCGGACAGCAGCAGAGGGTGGCAGTGGTGCGCGGCGTCATCAACAGCCCGGAAGTGCTCTTTGCGGATGAGCCGACAGGCGCCCTCAATTCGCAGAACACGGAGAACGTGCTCAACATCTTATCCGGTCTGAATGATGAGGGACAGAGCATCGTGATGGTCACGCATACCATTAAGGCTGCGGAACGCGGCAGCAGGATCATCTATCTTGCGGACGGCATCATCTCGGACGAGATCGATCTGGGAGAATATGTCGGGGATTATAAAGATGAGAGCAATCCGCATATGGAGAAGGCGAAGGAGAGACATGAAAAGCTGAAGAACTTCCTTCAGGATATGGGGTGGTAAGAATGTACAGATATCTATTCATCGCCGCGAATAACATAAAAAAGCAGAAGAAGGACATGATCACCTTCCTTCTGATGACGCTGATCGCATCTTTTCTGCTATTCGTCAGTTTAAGTTTTCTCCTGGGGACGAACAGTGTTATGGATACCGTGTATGAGCAGATAAACGGCGCGGATCTGGTGATGCTCATGGCAGAGGACAAAACGGGCGAGGCCAAGCTGGAAGAGATCCTTCAGGGAAACGAATATATCAAAGGGTATGAAAAAAACGAGCTCCTGCCTCTGACTGCTTCGAAATTCCGGCATAAGGGCGATAAGGCCTGGACGGATTATGCCATGTATTTTGAATCCTATGAACAGGAGAGGAGCATACAGAAGATCAGCATTGATACGGGGAAGCTGAAGGGAAATGAAGTAGTCGTTCCGGCAAGGATGTCGCTGGAATTTGACAAGGGCGAGATCCTGGAGATCAAGATCGGCGATAATGTCTATGAGCTTAAGGTCGCCGGCTTTGCCGAGGATACCTTCTTCTGTTCACCGATGAATCTGGGCGCCTATCTGATCTATGTATCGGATAAGATGTTTCAGCAGATCTCCTTTGATAACAGGGTGACGGATTACGCGATCCAGCGGTATAACATCAAATATTCCGATGTGGTTTATAAAGATCATCTTGAAGACAGCGGGATCGATGAGGAACTCTATAATGATTATATGGACTGGTATGCCGGGTATTCGGCGACGCATCCGGCCTTTCGCGGCACACTGAGCAATGCCCTGCCCTATAACATGCTCAAGGTCAGCGCCATGATCCTGCCCATGGTATTCATAGCCGTGATCCTTCTGTTCGCGATCGTCATATTTGCCGTGGCGCTGGTGCTCACCCATTTCAGCATCAGGAACTTTATCATGACAAACATGAGAAATACAGCCATCATGGAAGCGTCCGGGTATACGGTAAAGGAGATGGTGATCATACTCCTCATGCAGCTGCTCGCGGTGGTATTTGCAGGCGGTCTGCTGGGAACGCTGCCGGGCATGCTTATGCTTGACAAGCTTGGTTTCGCGCTCCTGGCAACGCTGGGACTTAGCTGGAACCAGCCGGCAGATATCACGGTCTCGATAGCGGTCCTGATATTTATGTGCCTGACTGTTGTGCTGATGACACTGATCATCGGCAGGGATTATCATAAGACCACCGTGCTGGATGCGCTTCGCGGCGGCATCAACACGCATAATTTCAAGAAAAATCTTTTCTCCTTTGAAAAGACGGCGCTTCCGGTTCCCTTTGTCATAGCGCTGAAGGAAACCTTCGGGAAATTCCGTTCCCAGCTGGGTATCGTATTCATAGCCTTTGTGCTGACGCTGGCAACGATGATCGGCTTTGGCATGCGCGACAGTTTTACGGATGAGCTGTATCTCATGGGAATGGCAGGCTACGCGGCTGCCGATGCGGATGTATACGCAGACGAAGCCACGGAGCAGTATATCAGGAGCATGAGCATGGTAGAGTACATGTGCGGAGAAAGCTATGAGAGTATTTCCTATACTTCCGGGAAAGCCCGCAAGGAGCAGGTCATAAGCTGCAAGGGGATCACCACGGATACACCCTCGGGACTTCAGATCGTGGAAGGAAGGATGCCCCTTCACGATAATGAGATACTGTTTGCAACAAACGCGGCGGAACGGATGAAGGTATCGGTTGGGGATGCGGTAACGGCAAAGCTTGGCCAGAATGAAGAAAACTATATCGTGTCGGGTATCGTCCAGACCCTGAATAACATGGGGATGATGAGTTTTCTTTCCTTCGAAGGGCTGGAGAAGCTGACAGGGCGTCCGGATGGCCACAGCTGGCTGGTCAAACTGAAGGACGGATATACGCTGGAGGATTTTAAGGAGGCTTTCGGCGAGGTCTATCCCGATATTGAGGTATACGATTTCATGGCAGAAGTCTACGCATCCATCGGCACGGTGATGGTGGGTGTAAAGGTCGTTGCGGTTCTGATATCATTTCTGACCGTTATCATCGTGGCCTTCGTGGAATCCCTGGTGGTGAGAACGCAGATCACCAGAAGCTGGCGTGATCTGGGCGTGAGCAAGGCCCTGGGTTATACTTCCGGACAGCTGATCATGCAGGTCATGCTTTCCAACATGCCGGCGCTTCTGACCGGAACGGCTCTGGGACTTCTGAGCGCAGGATTTTTCAGCAGAAAGACAGTCGGTCTTCTGCTGTCCATATGCGGCTTTAAGAAAATGGACTTTACAATCATGCCGGGATCTTATATAGTAGCAACGATCATGATGATCGGAGTAGCCATGGGGACAGCGGCTCTTGCGGGAAGAAGGATAAGGAAGCTCGAGCCCGTAAAGATGATAACGGAAGAGTAAGGGGATATGCATTATAACTGCCTGATAGTGGATGATGAGACCGATCTGGCACGCATGACGGCCGAGTATTTCAGGGCCTTCGGCGTAAGCTGCGAATACGTGGACGGCGGGGAAAGCTGTTTTGCATTCTTTCGGGAGAACACCGCGGATCTGATCCTTCTGGATATCAATCTGGGAGACGGCTCGGGCTTTGATGTCTGCAAAAAGCTCCGAGAGGGGATGCAGCTTCCCATACTGTTCATAAGCGCCAGACAGAGCGATGACGATGTGCTGATCGCACTCACCATCGGCGGGGATGATTATGTAAAAAAGCCCTACAGCCTTTCCGTGCTGCTGGCGAAGGTAAAGGTCCTGTTAAAGAGGATGGAACAGATGAAACAGCCCTCGGGACCGGATGCTTTGCCTTCGGCCGATCCGGAAGGGGATGCTTCGGAGGAACTGAAGCTGGAGCCTGCGACGATGTCGGTTGTGGCAGCAGGCAGGCGCATCGGATTAAAAGCCAAGGAATATGCGCTGCTTGACTGCCTTTACAGGCACAAAAATGCCATCGTAAAGAAGGAAGAGCTCTTCGATGAGGTCTGGGGCGATGCCTTCTTCAGTGATTCAACCCTGAATGTGCACATCAGAAGGTTAAGGGAAAAGATCGAAGAGGATCCCAAGAATCCGAAGTATATCAGGACGGTCTGGGGAACGGGGTATTATCTTAAGCTATGAAGGCGATCAGGATCCTGGCAGTATTCTTTACCCTGTTCATGCTGGGCGCGGCCCTTGTCTTCTTTGGCGTGAGCGGGAAATACGCATATACAAAACGGGATATCGTCAGCTATAACGATCAGCTGTATAAGGCAGAGGAGGACTTTTTGCGGGGGATGCCCGAAGAAGGCCTGGAAGCGAAATACGGCTGTTCTCTTATCATGTCGAAAGAGCTGGATGATCCGGAACTGGCCGAATTGTACGGCTCTTATGCTTTTGTGCTGGATTTTGCGCCGGGCGGCGAATATCTGGGAAAGATCGCCTGGCGGGACGAGCTCAACAGATTTGAACAGACGAAAGCGGATTTTCTGAAAGCCTCCCTGATCCTGTGGGGGATAGTACTCTGCAGCGGATATCTTCTGCTGTTTCTGATCTGGCTTCTTTATGCAAGACCGCTGCATCAGCTGGAGAATTTCTCACGTGAGATCGCCAAAGGGAACCTGGACATCCGGCTGCCCAGGCACAGGGTCAATATCTTCGGAAGCTTTACCGCGGCCTTTGACATCATGCGCGAAGAACTGAAGGCCGCCAGGGCCCGCGAGATCGAAGCCGAGATCGCCAGGAAGGAACTGGTGGCGTCTTTGAGCCATGACATCAAGACGCCGCTGTCGGTCATAAAGGCCACGACGGAGGTGCTGGATCTGAAGCTGGAGGGCATAAAAGAGGCGCAGACGGCGGAGGAAAGCGGCAAAAGAGCGCAGGAGGCGCTGGGGCTTACCACGGTCATCGCTTCCAAGGCAGATACCATCGGCCTGCTCATGAGCGAGATGATGCATGCCAACATGGAAGAGCTGGAACTGATCGAGGTGAAGGCGGAGGAGGAAAACTCCGGCGAGATCGAAGAGTTTATCCGAAAGCTGGACGGTTACGGCAAGATCACGATCGAAGACCACATACCGCCCTGCCTGGTGTGGATGGACCGGCTGAGGATGGAGCAGGTCATCGACAATGTCATAGGCAACAGTCACAAGTATGCCGGCACGGAGATCAGAGTGAGCTTTGCGCAGATGGACCATATCCTGATGGCGGACGGCAAAGAGGGCAGTTTCATCTGCATCAGCATACGGGACAGCGGCCCGGGCGTCGGGGAAGACGACCTGCCGCTCATTGCGGAAAAGTATTACCGCGGAAAGAATGCAAAGGACAGTAACGGCTTCGGCCTGGGGATGTATCTGGTCCGCTGCTACATGAACAAGATGGGCGGTGGCATGGAATATTATAACGATGACGGTTTCGTGGTGGAACTGATGATCAGGAAGGTATAGGGGCGGTTTTCCGTTCGCAAGCCGGCTTTGCGGGATGCGGATCATGGATGGTTCGGAGCAGAAGTACATAAGTCCGGGCACCACTCCGGAGCCACGCAGCTCTAAGTCGCTGCTCCCATTCCGGGTACAGCCCGGGACCGCTCGAGACACAGCATCCCTGCTGTGGCTCTCGCTCGAGCCGCCATCCGTGGCGGCTCGTCCCTCTTCTCATCATGCAGCTCCAAGAGCTGACGGGCTCCTCCGCGACGTGCCGCGGCCCTTATGTCCTCTGCTCTGCACGTCAGCAGGTTTATTCATCCCGCAAAGCCGCATGCTCACTACACGGCCGGCGGACGGAGGGGCTTAGATTGACTATCAGGAAGACGGGAAAGAACAGGATCTGTTTTTTGCAGATCCTGTTTCATTTTTCGGCAGCCATGCTATAATAAAATACATTCCATTTGCTTCTGAAAAACAGTTCACGAGACGGGGAAAACCCCGGAGGTTTGTGCTGTCGGGCAGAAGCAGGAAATCAATTATTATCATGGAGGATACGGCATGAAAAAAAGGATTAACGGTGTTATCGCATTGGTGATGACGGCAATGATGCTGGCATCCGATCTCGGTGAGATCCCTCTGTCATGGGCGGCGGAACCGTCCGGGGAAGGATTACCGGGAGAAGAGACGGGCGAAGGAAAGGAATATCGTTCGATCGACGGCGAGATGCCCTCGTATGACGAGCCGGAGGAAGAGCCCGACGTGCTGGCCGGGTACGCGGAGGGAGAGTCTGTGCCGGATGAGGAACCGGGACGCATTCTTCCCGAAGGGGATGACGCAAAGGACGGCGACCCCGAGGATGAAGCCGGTGATGCTTCGGGCAATGAGGGCGGCATGGGCTATCAGGCTTATGGCAGTGATGCGGAGGCCGGAGACATCACGTATGACTTTGATGCTGTCACCGGGATCCTGACGATCACGGGTAGCGGTGCCATGGAAAACTATACCGTGAGCGATAGAGCGCCGTGGTACAGCGACAAAGACGCGATCACGAGCGTTGTGGTGGAGAGCGGTGTGACCGGGATCGGCCACTATGCGTTTGCCGATCTGAGCGTTCTTGCGGAGGTTTCTTTGCCGGATACGATCAAGTCCATCGGATTTAAGGCGTTTAGCAACTGCACGGCCCTTACGGACATCAACATTCCGTCGGGATGGGAGACGTGCCCCACTTCAAATGCTTCAGGGACGGTAAGTACGGAATTTTGCGGGCACATCTTCGAAGGATGCGAGTCACTCCGCTCTGTTACAATTCCGTATGGCATGACCGAACTGCCGTCCTATGCGTTCTCATATGCGGAGCATCTGGAAGAGATCTCGCTTCCGGGATCGCTGACTGTGATAAAGAATCATGCGTTTTATTATTGTGAAGCACTTAAGAAGGTGATGATCCCTGCAGATGTCGTTGAGATCGGGAAATCAGCATTCTGCGATTGCGGCTCTTTGAAAGAAGCCGTAATGGGGGACAAGGTTGAGAGCATCGGCCATTATGCGTTTTATGAATGCGTTTCCCTGACGGAGCTGGTGCTTCCGGATTCCGTAAGATCGATCGGTTACAGCGCCTTTGCAAAATGCGTAAAGCTCAGCAGCATTAATATCCCTTCGGGATGGGAAGAATGTACCTCGGCGGATTCCTCGGGAAAGAGGAGCACGCAGTATTGCGGCCATATTTTTGAAGGGGACAAGGAATTGGTGGCGCTGGCTATCCCGGAAGGAATGACGGCGATCCCGGCCTACGCGTTTTGTTATGCGGACGGTCTGGAGGGGATCACATTTCCGGAATCCCTTGCCACGATCGGAATCTGTGCATTTTACGGCTGCAAATCCCTGCAGGCGGTCAATGTTCCCGATACGGTCACTAGCATTCCGAAGTCTGCATTTTACGGCTGTTCTTCTCTGCAATATGTAATCCTTGGGAATTATGTCGACAGCATCGGGCATTATGCGTTTTACGGATGCTCATCCCTGGGAGGGATTAACCTGCCCGATACGGTCAGGGCCATCGGATACCAGGCGTTCTATAATTGCACAAAGCTTTCAAGCATTAACATCCCGCTTGGCTGGGAGGAATGCACATCCAGCAGTGATGCCGGAACCCAGAGCGTGGACTATTGCGGTCATATCTTTCAAGGCTGTTCCAAACTGAAATCCGTAAGCGTGCCGGTAGGCATGGAAGTCCTTCCGGCGTTTGCATTTACAAGTGCGAACTATCTGGAAGAGATCCAGCTTCCTCAGACCTTGAAGGAGATAAAGAATCAGGGATTTTACGGTTGTTCTTCGATGGAGAGCATAGAACTTCCGTATAGTCTTGAAAAGATCGGGAGATCTGCCTTTTATTCCTGCTCGAAGCTCTGGTATATCTCGATCCCCGATACTGTTACCGTGATACCGAGTTATGCCTTTTACGGCTGCAAAGCGCTGGAGGGGATCCTGCTTCACGATAATATCACATCCATTGGATTCAAGGCGTTTTTTAACTGTGAGTCGCTTGCCACGTTCAGCTATCCTTTGTCGTGGACGGAATGCGGGAGTGACAAAACGGACGGGAGCAGATCGGCTTCGACCTGCGGCCATATCTTTTACGGCTGCAAGAGTCTGAAGGAGATCACGATCCCCGAAGGCGTGACCCGGATCCCGGACTATGCGTTTAACCAATGCAATTGCATCAGCACGATCAATCTGCCTTCAACGCTTACGTCGATCGGTTCCTATGCTTTTGCCCATTGCACTTCGCTGGTGGTCCAGAAGTTCCCGGAAGGCTTGAGCGAGATCGGAGAACACGCATATGATTATTGCTCATCCCTGCGGGCAGCAGACATACCGAAAGGCCTTGTCCGCATCGGGCCTTTCAGCTTTTCCTACTGCAACAATCTGCAGGTGGTTTCGATCCCCGAAACGGTAACGGAAATAGACAAGAACGCCTTCTCGGGTACGAGTAACATTAACTATGTGTATTACGAAGGGGATCAGACATCCTGGGAAGCGATCGCGAAGGACAGCAGGCTGACGAAGGGAAATGTTTCCTATGGTGTTCTTTGCAATTACAGAGAGCCCGATACGATACGGGACAAAGGCTATGTCAAGCCTGCGGGTTCGAAGTTCGATTCTTTCTATGGCGGATATGCATCTGTAAACGGAGATGCCAGCACATATCGTCTGGTTGATCCTTCCGAAGCAACCTTCGGGCCGGACAGAAATGAGCTTTTCTTCTCGCTGCCGCAAAACTCATATGTCACTTACGGCTTTGATAACGCGCTCCTGTGCCCGCCCAAATCTGTCATTCTCTTCACGACCACCGGTAACGAGAAGGAACGTGTCGATGTCTATCTGGAGACCCTGTCCGGCAAAACTATTTTTGTAGGTACGGATTATGAAACAACGGAATATCACACAATGGAACTGGGAGACAAGGAAGAATATGTGATCGGTGTGAAAATGATCGGAAGGGATCTGGGAGGAAACTGTCCCGGCTTTGATGTGGTCAATTTTGCGCTGATGGCCCAGGATACGGATTATGTTTCGCCCATCATGAGCAATACGAAAGCGATCATGACCAGAGCCGGGAAAACCTATGATCTGTTCACCGAAGAGCAGGCGTTTGAGGTCGGCTCGAGTGAGCTGGTGACGATCGCGATCACGCCGTATTGGGATGGCAATTCCGAAGGAAAGATCGCGCTGATGCAGGGTGATGAGGAAGTGACGGCGAACACATCAGGCGCTTTTGTTGATATCCAACCCGGTGCGTTGTTTGGGAAGGGAAAGAAGATCTATGTCGCCCTGTACAATAAAGAGGAAAAGCTGATCGACAGACGGGAGCTGAAGATCAAGATGTTTGATTCGGAAGCTTTTTCTTCTGCCGTTCCGGCCGGGAAATACCGCATACGTGTAAAGAGCGAAAAAAAGGAGGCATTGTCCGGCGTGGAGATCACCTTCCGCGTCGGAAGCAGCAATGAGCAGAAACTGGAGACCAATTCGGACGGATATGCGGATTTTGACCTGCAGCCATCCTGGGGACAGCCGCAGATTGAGGCGACAAAGGCCGGCTATATCACCTGGTCGAACCAGGACCTGGACTGGAGCCTGAGTTCGAGTCGCTATGAAGAGATCAAAATGTATCCGGACGAGGTGGAGAGCTATTATCTTCTGAATTCAGCTACCGTTAGCAACGGGCTGGATACCTTGATCTGCAAAAACCTGCTTACGCAAACGAAGACTCTGTACCTGAGCAGCAAGATCGATATCATCGGCGGTGATGATTTTACGCTGAAATGCAAAGCAATCAAGCCGGACAAAGTGAGCCGTTACATTCTTCTGCAGGCCGGAAAGGAAATAAAAGTAAGCGCAGACGGTGTGTTCGCGTTGAATACCGCCATGTTTTCCGAAGGCGGCGGTTGCGAGATCATGGTCGAGCCGAGCGACGGAAGTGCCGGGGTTACAACGCCGATCAATCTGAAATTTGCCAAGAAGCAGGATGAGAAATTCGAAGTGGCGATCGGAAAAGATACCAGCTTCAAGATCGGGATGGATGTTCCGTTTATCGGCGGATCGGAGTTTTCATGTGACATGCCGTTGCTCCCGATCGATCTCCTGGCCACAGAGGATAAGGTCCACATAGGGATCAATGTAAAGGGCTTCCAGAAGTATAAGGACGATAAAGAATGGGATAAGTTCTGCCAGACTCTGGAAACGGCGCTGAAAGCCGGTAAAACTCCGATGAAAAAAAGTGCCATTGAAGATCTTGTAAAGGATTATAAAGGCGCGAAGTTGCCGGGATTCGAAGAAAAAGACAGTCTCAAGCCCAAAGTGAATGTTGTGGGCTATCTGGAAATGGATCTCGGAAGTGCGGTGGCTACCGGAAAGCTGTATTTTGAAGTGTCCGGCAAGATCGGTAAAAATACGACTTTCATGGTGGGAGCGGTTCCGGTTGTTGTTGATTTTCAGTTTACGTACGGAGCAAAGATCGGCGGAGAAGTCAATTACAACTTTAAGACCAAGGTCTTCAACGGCAGGGTTTTCCTGGATCCGAGTGTCGGCCTGGAAGTGTTCGGTGGTGTCGGCGTCGGCAAAGTGGTCGGGGTTGGGGCATATGGCAGCGGGAATCTCTCGTTCCAGATCAACCTGGTGGATTCCAACAATAACACGGGGCTTCGAAAATGTGATCTGTCAGCGGAAGCGGGATTGAAAGCCTATCTCGGGCCCTTTGAATACAAAAAAACAGTTGCTTACCATACCTGGAACCTTTATACCGCCAAAAACAAGGTAAAATCGGGCACGAGTTCGGATGAGTTTGAAAACACGATCGCGGAAGCGGGGGAAAGCTGGTTTGACAGTTCGGATATCGCGGCATACAGCAGAGCGGATCTGGCGTATCTGGCGGAGGAATCGGCGTGGAACGGAGCTGCCGGCAATGCGTTGCTTGCGAACGGGGATGGAGCGCCGGGCAGAGAGCTTGGAGAAATGGGCGATGTGATCCATGAAACGCTTCTGAGCACCACATATCAGAACGCGAATCCTGTAGTCGTTTCCGATGGTGTCAATGCCTGGATGACGTTTTTGAGAGCGGACCGCAGTACCGGAGACATTTATGCCGTGGTCAGTCGTTATGACTATGCCAACGCGACATGGTCCGAACCGGTCAGGATCGATGAAAGTGCCAAGGCTGACGAAAAGCCCGATCTGATCTGTGTGGGTGCTGATCTGTTCCTGGTGTATTCCCAGGCAAAAGCCGGATATGCAAATTCGGGCGATGATGTACTGGAGTATGCGAAGAACCGGCAGATACGTCTGGTCAGACTGGACAAGGAAACGCTTTCGGTAGTGGAAAGCCGGACCTATGACGGTGCAGGTTATGTGGCGGGACAGAGCTTTTCCATGGTGGATGGCAAGCCGGTTATGGCATACAAGGACAGCAGCCTGACGGATGCTGACAGCATCTTTCATTCGCCGAATACCGGGATCTATCTTGTCGATCTGTCGACGGAGGAAAAGGAAGCGGTGAAGTTTGCCGAATCCTCCGAGCCTGTGGAGCAGATCGTTCCCGGCAAACATGACGGCAAGCTGTGCGTGGCCTACATTACCATGGATCACAAGCTCTATGTTGCCGGGGAAGGTACATCGACCCTGATGAAGGAGGATGTGAGCGGCAGACTGGTCTATGACAATGTGCCGGGAACCGGCGCGGCAGACTTCATGTGGAACGAAGCGGATGAATTGCATGCGCTCTCCGGCCTGGTTTTGGCTGCGGAAGGCATCACCGAGCATTATGACATTCAGGGAAACAGCATTTATTACAGCGCTGTTTCGGACAAGGAAGATTATAAGACCGCGGTCCGCCGGCTTGTGATTTCGGGGACGGATACGGAAGAACCCTCGGTGGAAGTGCTGTATGACGAAAAGTATTTCGAAAACCTGAATGCATTTGCGATGAACGGCAAAGTTTATCTGGCCGGAATGAATACAAGTGCGGAGATCGGATACGATGACATGCAGGTGACGAAGGACCTGGTATGGCTGAAGCTGGATGCAGTACATGATGTCCGGCTGGATGCGGTAAGCTTTGATGACTCGCTCATAACGGCCGGGGATGATGTTCCGGTAACGATAAGCGTATCCAATCAGGGAGAGGCACCGGTCTCTTCGATCGATGTCTTTGCGGACGGGATCCTGGTATCTAACGAAGCTGTTGACCTGCCGGTGGGCGGAAGCGCGGATGTCACGATCCACATGACCTGCCCGGAGGACAAGACTACATATGTGATCTCGGTTTCGGAAACGGATGTGACGGAAAGCAGCCTGCGCTATGGCGACAATTCTAAGTCCATCACCATGTGTCTGCCCGATCTGGCGGTAGAGCTGGAGCTCTTTGTCGAAGACGGCGAAAAGGAACTGGGGATCGTGGTGACAAACAGGGGCGGCAGCAAGGCACAGGGAACGGTCGTCCTGTATGACAATGCGGGGGAACCGTATTATACCGGGGAAACGGAGCTTCTCGACACAGAAGACGTTCAGATCGTGCGTCTTCCCGTTCCGGCCAAGGACAAGGACAGATTCCTGGGAACCGTAAAGGCGGAACTGATCAATATCGGTGAAGACCTGTATGAATACAATAATGTGGCGACGAAAAATGCCGACTGGTTTTCGGAGGGGCAGGAGGAAGAGGATCCTCCCGTGCTGGAACAGGCGGCTGAGCCGGTCGCGACTCCGGGAAGCGGCGCGATCATCAGCGGAACGGACAGCATCGCGCTGACCTCGGATACGCCGAATGCAGTTATCTATTATACAACGGATGGCACGAGCCCGACGACGGGATCCGCTGTTTACAGCGGCCCGATCCTGGCAGGTTCCGTGGCAGTGGACAACAAGATCACCATAAATGCCATTGCGGTCGCAGAGGGATATGCGCAAAGCGACACAGTGATATTTACCTGGGTTTTGGGTGAAACGATAAAGATCACGAAACTTGCACTGGACAAGACTGCGCTGAATCTGTCGGTGGGTGAGAGTGCGACGCTTGTTCCGTCATTTACCCCGGTCGATGCTACAAATACAAACCTGATCTGGAGCAGCACGGATGCGGCTGTCGCAAAGGTGGAACCCGGCGGCATTGTCACCGCGCTTGCGGCGGGTGAAGCAACGATCAGCGCCGAGACAATGGATGGAAGCGGGCTTTCCGCGACCTGCCTGGTCACGGTCGGAGGAACTGTCTCCTCAACAGGGTCGGCGTTCAGTCCCGTTCCGCAGATCGATGAGAATACGAAGGAACTGTATCTGGTCAAGGGACAGAAATTCACGCTGGATGAATCGGGATGGCAGAGCGGAAACAAGAAATATCTGACGGTGAGCAAGAAGAATCTCGTCACGGCAAAAAAAGCCGGCTATGAGCCGATAGAACTGTTCAAGGGCAGCCGGATCATAAAAGTATATATCTCGGAACCGGCTCTGAGCAAAAAAAGTGCGGAGCTCATGGTCGGAGAGGACAGGATTTTGCGTTGGATTTCTTTTGACAGCACGCATCTGCCGGTTTACTGGTACAGCAGCGCGCCGGATGTGGCAACGGTCAGCCAGAATGGCGTGGTCACGGGTGTCGGGAAAGGCTCGGCTACCGTTACGGCCGTTGTGAACGGAAAGGCGTACAACTGCAAGATCAAGGTGACGGAAAATGCTCGGGTTCTGGAGCGCAGTCTGCACATGACGCAGGGGGCGAAAAAGGCTCTGAAGATCAAGGGAGTCAAATTCACATCCTGGATCTCGGATGATACGACTGTCGTGAGTGTTGCAAAGAACAAGCTCTACGCTGCCGGATGCGGCGAGACAGTGGTTCGGGCCGAAGGTGACGGTAAAGTATACATCGTTCATGTTTATGTGGAAAAACCGGAGATCAGCTCGAAATACGTGGTGAAAACGGGAACGAACAAATACAAGCTGAACCTTTCTTCCGGAAAGAGCACGCAGCTTTATTTCTCGGATGTTGCCCAGCCGATGATCTTTAAGAGCAACAAAGGAGACGTGGCTTACATGGATGAAAACGGCATGATCCGGGCGCACATTGCCGGGAAAGCAAAACTGACGACAAAGATAAACGGAAAAACGATCACCATTACGGTTAACGTAAGGTAAGACAGATCGGATCCATGAGGAGCCGCAGCACCGGATGACGGGCTGCGGCTTCTTTATTTGTCATAAAATATTAAGAAAGCCGTTATCCATTGTTAAGGAATATGTTGTGGTTTCTTACAGAAATGTCACTTGATTTTGTGTTCGCATATCGTTATAATAATCGATGGTTTATGATAAAAAAGTTATGGAACCTGCGGCCGGTGTTTTCACGGCAGGCATGAGGGGAACGGCAACATGGAACGACCGGTCATCCGGGTAAAGGATCTGTACAAGATCTATACGATAGGAACGAATAAGGTGCGCGCCCTGAACGGCGTGGATTTTTCGATACATAAAGGCGAATTCTGCTGCATCGTCGGGACTTCCGGTTCCGGAAAGTCTACACTTCTCAACATGATGGCCGGGCTGGAAAAGCCGACCAAGGGCGAGATCATCATCGCCGGTGAGCATATCGAAAAGAAATCCGAGAGTCAGCTGGTGAATTTCCGTCAGGCCCACGTGGGCTTCATCTTCCAGTCTTACAATCTGATGCAGAACCTGACGGCCATCGAGAACGTGGCCATGCCTCTGACCTTCCAGGGAGTGGGGAAGAAGGAGCGGGAAGCCAGGGCCGTGAAGATGCTCAAGCTGGTGGGCCTGAGCAAGTACATGAAGCACCGGCCCGGGCAGATGAGCGGCGGTCAGCAGCAGCGTGTGGGTATCGCCAGGGCGCTGGTGGTAAACCCCGAGATCGTCTTTGCGGACGAGCCGACCGGAAACCTGGATTCCAACACCACCATGGAGGTGCTGCACCTGATCCAGAAGATCGTGCACGAGCAGCAGCAGACGATGATCATGGTAACCCATGACAATCATCTGGCTAGCTACGGTGACAGGATCATCCATATCAGCGACGGAAAGATCCTTAAAATAGAAGACAAGCGGGCGGAGCGCGAAGCGGCTGCCGCGGTAGCTTCGGAAGAGCAGGCGGCAGAGCCGGTGCCGGAAGCGGAAACGGCCCCGGAGCCGGCAAAGGAAGCCGAGCCGTTTACGATCACGGTCCCGGAATACGATCCTGCGAAAAGCGGAGTGCCGGCGGAGATGGCCGGGGGACCGAAGAAAAAGAAGAACTGAGCATTCGAAGTGTGAACCATAGGAGATAAAAGGGGAGAAAATGATGAAGAACGGATTGTTGAGACAGATCGGAAAAATGCTGGGAGGGATCGTGCTGAGCGGAGTGCTCCTCCTACATCCCGTGCCCGGACTGCCCGGAGCGGATGTGATCAGGGCCGAAGCCGCCTTTGACGCGACGCTTCTGGTCACGAAGGATCCGAACGCGGTGATCACGGATGCGGACCGCGAGGTATGCTATGCCTTCCTTGTGGATCATATGAACACCCTCAAGACGCTCTATGACCTGTCTCCCGAAGGCTGCAAGCGCATGAACGAGGTCTTCTACGTCGCAAACGTTTTCATTGCGGAGAACGACCTGACCGTGGAGCAGCTGACGGCCTACATGACCGAGGTGGAAGCCAATCTGACCACCGCCGCGCAGACCAACGTGAAGGGGGCGAACGAGTTCCTATTCCTGACCAATACCACAGGCGTGCCGTCTGCGGTGTACGAACAGGGCGCGACCGTGAAACTGTCCGTTGTGAATCTGGGAGAGACGCTCCTGCAGGATGTGCTGATCACGCCGGCCCAGGATACGGATCCCGCCAAATGGCCTTTTGTCATCACCTCGGCCGAGGCAACCCGCAAGGTCTATCGTCTGGAGCCTGTTCAGAACCCGGACGAGGCCGACAAGTGGAGCCAGACCGTAAGCTGGAATTTCCAGGTTTCCAAGCTGGCGCTGAGCGGAACCTATCCGCTGACCTTCCATGCACAGTACTATCGTGACGGCGAGATCGAAAAGACTGATCTGGTCACGTATATCAATATCACCGGGGCTCCGGGGAACGGCTATCTGAACGAAGGAACGTCCCCCGGCGGAAAGACTTCCACCCCGAGGATCATCGTCACCGGCTTTACCACCGATCCGGCGGATGTCTATGCCGGCGATACCTTCCATCTGACGATCACGGTGCAGAATGCGAGTGCCGCGACGGCGGTCTCCAACATCCAGTTTGATCTGCGTCCCGTGAAGGACGGGACGGGGGATTCCGCGGTGGAAGCGTTCCAGCCCACTTCCGGATCCAACACCATCTTTGTGGACCGTATCCCGGCAGGCGGAACGAAGGATCTGCAGATCGAGATGACGGCGCGCAGTGATCTGAACCAGAAGCCCTATGCCATCGAGCTGGAAGCGGCCTACGAGGATGAACGGAACAATCCCTTTACCGCGTCCACGAGCGTGTCCATCCCGGTGCATCAGGAAGCAAGAGTGGATACGGGGGATGTGGAAGTTGTTCCGGAGAGCATGAGCGTGGGCGGAAGCTCCAATGTCATGTTCTCCGTCTATAACAAAGGCAAGACCACTCTCTACAACGTGGGTGTGGAATTCCAGGGGGATTCCATCAGCGGAGGCTCTTCCTTCATCGGAAAGATCGACCCGGGTGCCAGCGGAAACGTGGACGCGATGCTGACCGGCATGGCGCCTACCATGGATGACGGTACCGTCACGGCCGTCATAAGCTACGAGGACGAGGCCGGGAACGTTACCACCCTGGAAAAACCCTTTACCCTTATGGTGTTCGAGGAAGATTTCAGCGGCATGGAATACGGCGAGTTCGGCGAGTTCGGCGAAACCGAAGAGGATATAAAGAAGCCCTTCCCCTGGGGGATCCTGGTGGGCGGCGTAGTGCTGATCATCATCGTCGGCGTGGTGCTCGCGGTGATCCTTTCGAAGAGAAAGAAGAAGAAAGCACTGCAGGCCGAGCTGGATGCCATGGACGAGACGGAAAACGACGAAGATAACGAAGACGGCGAGGAATAAGCCTTGAGATTAGGTGATCTGCTGGGGATGAGCATCTCCAGCCTGTTCAAAAGAAAAGTGCGTACCATTCTGACGGTGCTTGGTGTCATCATAGGAACCACCTCCATCGTGGTCATGATGAGCCTGGGTATCGGCATGAAGAGTGCGATGCTCGCCGATGTGGAGAACTACGGTTCCCTGACGGCCATCAATGTGATGGAGCCGGGACGCTGGGGCGGTTCGGACGACTCGGACAGCAAAAAGGAAGAGCTGCATCTGGATGATGCCCTGATCGATACGATCTCCCATATGGAACATGTGGTGGCCGTGGACGGTATGATCGAGTGCAGCGCTATCCTAAAGTGCAAGGGCTATATGACCTGGGGACAGATCCGCGGGGTCACGACGGCCTGGATGGAGCGGCAGAAGATCCCTCTGGCCGCGGGGAGCTATCCCACTTCTCCGGATGAGCTGCGCTTTATTTACGGCAATACCGTCCTGCAGGACTTTTCCAACGAAAGGACCGGGAAAAGCTACTGGGAGACCCAGGAGCTGCCGCCCATCGACTATATGAAAGACAGCATGTTTGTCCTGCTGGATACCGACCGGTATTATAGCGCTGGCCAGGAGGATGAAAACGGCCAGATCGTCCCGATGCCGAAGAAGCATGTGGTGGAAGCGGCAGGTGTCGTGGAAGGCTCCATCGATGAATGGAATCAGTATTCCTACTTTATATTTTGCAATATCGATGCCCTGAAGACCGCCTTGCAGAGGGAGTTCAAGGGGCGCACCATTCCGGGACAGCCCACGAGAAAGAACGGAAAACCCTATAAGGAGTTCTTTTACAACAGCCTTGTGGTGAGCTGCGATACCATGGAAAACGTATCGGTAGTCCAGCAGCAGATCAACGACATGGGCTATCAGACCGATGCGAACGCACAGTGGATCGAGCAGGAGATGCAGAGCATGAACATCATCCAGGCCGTTTTGGGCGGCATCGGCGCGGTATCGCTTTTCGTGGCGGCCATTGGCATCACCAACACGATGATGATGAGCATCTATGAGCGCACGAAGGAGATCGGCATTATGAAGGTCATCGGCTGCCGCATCCGTGATATCCAGGCGCTGTTTCTGATCGAAGCGGGCTATATCGGACTGATCGGCGGCGCGCTCGGTGTGGGACTGAGTTACGCAATGTCCGTTGTGATCAACAAACTGGTGTCCGGTTCGGAGATGCTGGGGATGGGAGAAAGCAGCATATCGGTGATCCCGGTATGGCTGGCACTGCTCTCGGTTGTTTTTGCCATCCTGATCGCCATGCTGGCAGGCTTTTTCCCGTCCCTGCGGGCCATGAAGCTGTCTCCGCTGGCGGCGATCCGGGCGGAATAGCAGTTCCCTTCCGCTTCCGCAAAAATATGCGTTTGGGTATGGTAATTTGAGGGAGAAACGGGTATAATATAACAGACGGTTTTTTGACGGCCGGATTTTGAGATTATTGCAACTGTTGGGGGGCTCATGGAACGTTCGGAAATCGGGAAAATCTGTCTCCGGTGCATGAAGGTCAGCGATGCTGCGGATATCTGCCCTTTCTGCGGAAAGGAGAAATGCGGTCAGCAAACCTGGTCGAAGGCGCTTGCGCCCGGAACGATCCTGAATACAAAGATCCTGATCGGAAACATTCTCGGTAAGGGCGGTTACGGAATCACCTATATCGGTTACGACATGCTCCTGGAGTATCCCGTGGCCGTGAAGGAGTTTTTCCCGGATGAAATGGTCGACCGGGGTGAGGACGGCAGGAGTGTCGTGGTACTCGACGAGGTCAACGCCGAGGAGTACGAGCGCGAGACCAAGGCCTATCTGCGGGAAGCACGGATTCTGGCCGAATTCTCCAAATTCCCCGGTATCGTTGCGATCAAGGATCTGTTTTACGAGAATAATACGGGTTACCTTATCATGGAATATCTCCAAAGCGGTAACCTTCGGAAATACATTGACGAGCAGGGCGGATGGCTCACCGTCGAGGAATCACTGAACCTGATGGAACCGGTGATCAGCATCCTCGGCAAGCTTCACAAGTCCGGTCTGCTTCATCGTGACATCAGCCCGGACAATATCATGATGGATGAGGATGGCAGCATCAAACTCATCGATTTCGGCGGCTCCAGAAAGATGGGAGTTGCGAACCAGCAGGTCTTCCTGGGGAAATGGGGCTTTGCGCCTTTGGAGCAGATGCTCTCCAAGCTTTCCGAACAGGGGCCCTGGACGGATATCTATGGCATCTGCGCCACGCTTTATTGCATGATGACCGGGGATGTGCCCCAGTCTTCTTACGAGCGCAACGAGAAAGACGAGCTGGTGGATCTGTCGAACTACACGATCCAGATCGACAAGAAGCTCGCAAAAGCCATCATGAAGGGCCTGTCCATGAAGCCGCAGGACAGACAGCAGACGATCGAGGAGCTTTACAAGGATCTTTACGGGATCTACCCGGATGAAAAGAGCGTTCCCATCGTTTCGTCCACCGAAGGCCCTCACATCCTGAAGGATCGCAATGACAGAGTGTGGTTCGGCGAATATCCGATGAACGAGATCACGGGCGTGCAGCTGACGTCCGATATCGAATATGCCGATTACGACGAGGACAACATCGCCACGGTCAACGGGGAGCGCTACCTGCGCATGCCCGTGGTACGGAACCGCAGCCTGGATGTGCACGACCTGTTCAACAATGTGCGGCGCAACAGCCGGGGCGGCATCGATGTTTCCGCGTACCGTTATTTCAAATTCAACATGCTGAGCTGGCGCATCGTTGCGAACCGCAACGGCCGCGTGACCCTGCAGTCCGAATACATCATCGAATACCGCTGCTTCGGCGACAAGAAATATCTGGACATGTCGGACCGTGAGGTACAGAAGATCCGCAGCGGGATCTACTGGGAAGTCAGCGACATACGCGCGTGGCTGAATTCCCGCTTCGTGAAAAAAGCCTTCAAGGAAGAGGAGAGGGGCTTTTTGAATGTGACCAAGATCTGCACGCCCATCTCGGCTTTCTCGGACAGGACGACCTACGACAAGGTTTATCTTCCTTCCATTGAAGAGATCCGCAAGGGCTTTGACATCGATCTGACCTTGAACCGGGGAGCGCAGAGGGAGCGCCAGGTAGTGGAAGCTTCCCCCTGTTCCCAGTATGTGGCGGCTCTGGCCGACCGCGTTCTTTCACATTCCAGTTTTGGCCTGCGTTCCCGCGGCCCCATTGACGGACGGGATTCCTACAAATGTGCCGAGAATTTCGAGGGGCACGCGCTGGTGGATGACCGCCTGACCTTGTGGAAACTGAACGAGGAGATGGGGATAAGACCCGTGATCTGTGTGAACGAAGCAGACATAGAGGAGATGAAATAATGCGGACTTTTGTCGTGAGCGACATACACGGACATTATGACACCTTTATGAAAATGCTGAAAAAGATCGAGTTTCAGCCGGAGGATTTTCTCTATATCGTGGGGGATGTCATTGACCGGGGCCGTGACGGGATACAGCTGATCCAGTATATACGCGAACAGGACAACATGGAGATGTTCCTCGGGAATCACGAGCTGATGATGCTGAACGTGATCGAGTACCAGCGCGCCAAAGCCGAGGGCAGGATCAAGGAAGATCCGATGGATGAGCATCTTACGCCGTATGAGCTGTGGACGCATCCGGCCAACGGAGGGGAAGATACCTTCCTGGATTTTTACAATCTCAAAAAGAAGGAGCAGGACGAGATCGAGGCTTTCCTCAAGGGCCTGCGTCTGATCAAGCGGGTCAAGATCGGCAGCCGGACCTTCCACATTTCCCATTCCTATTCCCTGAACCGGCGTTTCGGAAAGGAGCTCTTCTATAAGGATGCGGCGCCCCAGGAGGCAGAGCGCATCGTATGGGACTCGCTCTTTGACCGCATGGGCAATCCCTATGACGATCCCTCCGACATGCCGTTTTATTACAAGAGCGATCATTACATCGTGGGACATATCTTTACCCAGCGCCTGAACCATCTGGACGAAAAGGGCAGGGGAAAGATCTTCCGGAGTGCAAAATACCGCGGATACAATGTGACGGACATGGACTGCGGCATGGCGATCAATTCCAAATCCAGCCGCCTGGGCTGCATGCAGCTGGAGAACGGGAAGGAATATTACGTGGCACTGGTAGGAGATGACTGAACGCATGGAACTGTTTTCGGATATCGAGCAGGCCGAGATCGACCGCATCCTGACCTGCTCCAAAGCGGTAAAAAAGAAATTGTCTGCAGGCGAGACCGTCTTCCGTCAGGGAGAAAAGCCGCAGATGATTTTTATATTGCAGGAAGGCGAGCTGGCGCTGGTCAAGGATTTTGCTTCGGGAAAGCGCAATCTCCTTTACACCGTGAAGCCGGGGGAAGTCTTCGGCGAGGCCTTCCTCTTTTCGGGGCAGATCCGTTACTGGTATGACGCGCTGGCCATGAAAGAAAGCAGCGTGCTGGCGATCCCCTGGAGGTTCTTCTACGGCTTCTGCGAGAATGCCTGCGGCCATCACCGCATGATCACGCGCAATCTCCTGGATATCCTGGCGGGGCGCAATTTCTCGATGACCAAGAAGCTGCACCTTTTGAGTTCCACCTCCCTGAAGGAAAAGCTCGCGATCTTTTTCCTGGAGAACGCGGACCGCGAGGGCTGCGTGAAGCTGAACATGAACCGGGAAAACCTGGCAGATTTTCTGGGAGTGGCGCGGCCGTCCCTTTCGCGGGAACTGATGAACATGCAAAAGGAAGGGCTGATCGAAGTCGGAAAGGATGAGGTGCACATCCGCGACCGCGAAGCCCTGGAATATTTTTACTGAATGTAACGATTGTTACGTACAATGCCGTCTGACTTTGCTATACTCGACTCAGAACAAAGGAAATCCCCTGCGGGGGCGGAGATAAAAAAGGAGGAGAGGACAATGGAAGCGAGCACTGCACAGGTAAGCAATCTGGTTAGTCTGCTGGACGGTTATGCGACCAAGGGCGGACATCATCTGAACGTTAACGTACTGAACCGGGATACGCTCCTGGATGCCCAGGCCCATCCCGAGAATTATCCGCAGCTGACGATCCGGGTTTCCGGATATGCCGTGAACTTCATCAAGCTCACGCCGGAACAGCAGGCGGACGTGATCAGCCGGACCTTCCACGAAGCGATCTGACGTCGTGCCGCCCCATTGACAGCAATGCGGATAGTCGTTATACTGACACTGTTGTTGTATGGATGGGGACGGATATGGAAAAGAGTTATATTCCCAAGGGAATGAAGATCACGGGAGACGTGGAAAGCGACGGAGACCTGCTTTTGGCTGGTGAGGTCGCGGGGAATGTCAGCATCGAGGGAACGCTGGAGCTGAACGGCGCGATCCATGGGGACCATCTGAAGGTGGGGCGCGTGGATCTGACCGAGGGAACGATACAGAGCGACATCGAATGCCTGGATTATATCGGGATCGACAGCGGCGTGACCATCATCGGCAACATCAAGGCCAAGAATGCCGATGTGAACGGGGCTGTGATGGGCAATATGGACATCGCGGAGAACATCTCGGTCGGTTCGACGGCCGTGGTGGAAGGCGCGATCGTCACAAAGAGCATCAACGTGGATCTGGGCGCCATCTGCAATGTGGACCTGAAACGGAGCTATTCCGAGCACAGAGCCTCGGATTTCTTCGACGAGTATCTGCGGGACCGCAATTGAGCGGAAAACGAAAAAAAGGTGGGGGGAACGACAGTTGCAGCGGCTGCCGTTCTCTTTTTGATTTTTTACTGGACTTGCGTACTGTTTTCGTGATATAATCCCACAGTATGTGTGGTCGTACGGGACGGAAACCGCGTTCCGATAGAGGTACATATATTATAGAAAGATAAGAGATTTTTATGGAGGAAGAAACACAATGAGCGAACTGAAGGTTGCATTGGAAAAACTGGAGAACAATATGGCCCGTCTGACCATCGAGGTGCCGGAGGACGAGTTTGACAAGGCTGTCGAGCGGGCTTACCAGAGGGACAAGAAAAAGATCTCCATCCCCGGTTTCCGCAAGGGGAAGGTGGCCAGACAGGTGATCGAGAAGATGTACGGAAAGGATTTCTTCTTCGGAGAGGCCGCCAACATCTGCATTCCCGATGCCTGGGAGAAGGCATATGACCAGTGCGAGGAAGAGATCGTTTCTTCCCCCAAGATCGATGTGGAACAGCTTGAACTCGGCAAGCCTTTCATCTTTACGGCCGAGGTGGCACTCAACCCCGTTGCCGAGGTGAAGAAATACAAGGGCCTCACGATCGCGAAGATCGACAGCGAGGTGACCGATGAGGATCTGGAAGAGGCCATCAAGCGCGATCTGGAAGCGCAGGCCCGCATGATCTCCGTGGAACGTCCCGCAGCTGACGGTGACCAGGTGATCTTGGATTATGAAGGCTCCGTGGACGGCGTGCCTTTTGACGGCGGCAAGGCAGAGAACCATCCCCTGACCCTCGGAAGCGGCAGCTTCATCCCCGGTTTTGAGGAGCAGGTTGTCGGCCACAATGCGGAAGAGGATTTTGATGTGAACGTGACCTTCCCCGAAGAGTATCACGCGGAAGAGCTGGCCGGCAAGGAAGCGGTATTCAAGTGCCGCATCCACGAGATCAAGGAGAAGCAGCTGGCAGAGCTGAACGAGGATTTTGCGGATGATGCGGGCTTTGACAGTGTGGAGGAGTACCGCAGGGATAAGAGAGAAAAGCTGGAGAAGAGCAAGGCTGCCGAGGCGAAGGACCGCAAGGAGTCGGCCGTGATCGAGAAGCTCGTTGAGCAGACCGAGGTGCAGATCCCCGAAGCGATGGTACGCACCGAGGCCCGCCGCAGCGTGGACGAGTATGCGCAGCAGCTCCGCATGCAGGGGCTTTCCATCCAGCAGTACTTCCAGTTTACCGGCATGGATGAGGAAAAGATGATCGAGCAGTCCATGCCTTCCGTGGAAAAGAACATCCGCGCACGCCTTGCGCTGGAAGCAGTGGCAAGAGCGGAGAGTATGGAAGCGACGGAAGAGGACCTGGAGGCCAAGTACAAGGAGATGGCCGAGCAGTACCGCACCGAGGTGGACAAGGTGCGCGACATGATGAGCGGCGAAGCCGAGCAGAAGATGCTCCGCAAGGATATCGTGATCCAGAAGGCTCTGGACTTTGTGCTTGAGAACGCAAAGGAAAAGAAGGAAAAGAAGGACAAGGACGCAGAATAAGCGAGGAGGCAAGAGCATGACTGAGACGATCTATAATGATCTGGTCCCTTACGTAGTTGAACAGACCAGCCGCGGCGAGCGGACTTATGATATCTATTCCCGTCTGCTGAAGGACAGGATCATCTTCCTCGGAAACGAGGTGACGGAGGTGACGGCCAGCCTTGTGGTGGCACAGCTCCTCTTCCTGGAAGCAGAGGATCCGGAAAAGGATATCCAGCTTTACATCAATTCTCCCGGCGGTTCGGTTACCGCGGGCATGGCGATCTATGATACCATGCAGTTCATCAAGTGCGACGTTTCCACGAACTGCATCGGCATGGCAGCCAGCATGGGAGCCTTCCTGCTGGCAGGCGGGGCAAAGGGAAAGCGCTACGCCCTTCCCAATGCCGAGATCATGATCCATCAGCCTCTCGGCGGGGCAAAGGGACAGGCGACCGAGATCGAGATCGCCGCAAAGCATATCCTGCAGACAAAGGAGAAGCTCAACCGCATCCTCTCCGAAAACTGCGGACAGCCTTTTGATGTTGTCGCGGCGGATACCGAGCGCGATAACTGGAAGACGGCTGAGGAAGCCAAGGCGTACGGCCTGATCGACGAAGTGATCAGCAAGCGCCCGGATAACAGCGAAAAGGATAAGAAATAAATGGCAGGAAAGATCATTGATCCCAGAAAAATAAAGTGCTCCTTCTGCGGCAAGCCCCAGGAGATGGCAAGGCGCATGATCGCCGGGCCCGAGGGCATCTATATCTGCGATGAGTGTGTGGAGATCTGCTCCGACATCATAGCGGAGGAAGAGGATTTCCCATCATACGGGGAAGGCGGTGACACGACCGTCGACATGCAGATCAACCTTCTGAAGCCGAAGCAGATCAAGGAGTTTTTGGATGATTACGTCATCGGCCAGGAAGATGCCAAGCGAGTCCTTTCGGTTGCCGTATACAATCACTACAAGCGTGTGATGGCACCGAAGAAAAAGGACGATGTGGAACTGCAGAAGTCCAATATCATCATGGTCGGACCCACCGGATCCGGCAAGACCTATCTGGCACAGTCCCTGGCGCGCATCCTCGGGGTGCCTTTTGCCATCGCGGACGCCACCACGCTGACCGAGGCCGGTTACGTGGGTGAGGACGTGGAGAACATCCTTCTGAAGCTCATCCAGGCAGCAGGGGATGATATCGAAAAGGCGCAGTACGGGATCATTTACATCGACGAGATCGACAAGATCACGAAAAAAGGCGAGAATGTCTCGATCACCCGTGATGTTTCTGGTGAAGGCGTACAGCAGGCCCTTTTGAAGATCATCGAGGGAACGCTGGCATCGGTGCCGCCCCAGGGCGGACGCAAGCATCCGCAGCAGGAGCTTCTGCAGATCGATACCACGAACATTCTCTTCATCTGCGGCGGAGCTTTTGACGGACTGGAAAAGATCATCGGCGAGCGCCTGAACAAGAAGGCGATCGGTTTCAAGGCGGAGCTGCAGAGCACGCGTGAGGAGGACATCTCCAGGCTGCTGCACAGCGTCACGCCCCAGGATCTGATCAAGTTCGGCCTGATCCCCGAGTTCGTGGGACGTCTGCCGGTCGGGGTCGTGCTCGACGGTCTGGACCGTGCCGCGATGATCCGCATCCTGAAGGAGCCCAAGAATGCGCTGACCAAGCAGTATAAGCGCCTCTTCGAAATGGATGACGTGGAGCTGATCTTTGAGGATGACGCCATGGCGGCCATCGCCGACAAAGCGCTCGAGCGCAAGATCGGAGCCAGAGGACTCCGTTCCATCGTGGAAGACACGCTCATGAACGTGATGTACGAGATCCCCTCCGACGAGACCATCGACAGCTGCACGATCACGAAGGCTTCGGTGGACGAGGGAGCGCCTCCGATCGTCACGCACAGCGACAAGCGCGTGTCCAAGAAGAAGGATAAGGACAGGGAAGCGGACAAGTCCGCAGACAAGAAAGAAAAGAGAACACTGGGGGCGCGCAAGCACGCCTGAAGGAAAGATGGAAAAAAAGGATAAGACGGAAAAAACGGAAGGGACCGACCGGAACATACCGGTGGTCCTGATCCACGAAATGACGCTCTTTCCCGGCATCAGCATGCAGTTCGATCTTGAGAAGAAATCCTCGATGCAGGCGGTGGAAGCCGCGATGATGTCGGATCAGCGGATCTTTCTGATCCGGAACGAAGCGGAGGGAGAAAAGGACGAAGAAAAGCTCTCGGCGGTGGGAACCATGGCGAGAGTACAGCAGGTGATGAAGCTCGGAAACGGCCTGATGCGGATACAGGTGATCGGCATCAGCCGCGGCGGGATCAAAACACTGGATAAAGAGTCCGCTCCCTACTATACGGGAGAGATCCGCGAACTGAAAGAGAGCGGAATACGGAATGAGGAAAAAAAGGAGGCCGCCCGCAGGGAACTGCTGGAGGCCTTTGAAGCCTATGCGACCGAAACCGGCGGCGTCGACCCCGGTTTTGTGCAGCGCCTGAAGAAGCTGCAGAATGTCGGGGAACTTGCCGACAGGATCAGTGCCAACATCCCGGTGCCGGAAAAGGACCGGCAGCAGATCCTCAACAGCGTGAGCATTGCAAAGAGGGTGGATGAGCTGCTACGCAGCCTCCGTCAGGAGACCGGCATAGCCAGGGAGCGCAGGGAGCTTTCCGAAAAGATCGGACGGCAGATGGAAATGCACCAGAAGGAGTATTTCCTGCGGGAGCAGATGGCTTATATCCAGAACGAGCTGGATGAGGAAAACGACGAACTCTCCGAGGTCGAGCAGTACCGCAAGGCGGCGGAGGAGCTGCAGGCCCCGCAGGAGGTCCGGGACAGGCTCGCAAAGGAGATCAAGCATCTGGAGCAGAACGGCTACGGAAACCCCGAGAGCGCGGTCCTGCGTTCCTATATCGAAACCCTGCTGGAGCTGCCCTGGGACAAGACGTCGCCCGGCTTTGACAAGCCTGTGGACATCCGGCATGCCAGGGAGGTGCTGGAACGGGACCATTACGGTCTGAAGGACGTGAAGGAACGCGTGCTGGAATATCTGGCGGTGCGCACGCTCACAAAAAAGGGCGACAGCCCGATCCTCTGCCTGGTGGGGCCTCCCGGAACGGGAAAGACGTCCATCGCCCGCTCCATCGCCGAGGCGACGGAACGCCCCTATGTACGGATCTGTCTCGGCGGCGTGAGGGACGAAGCCGAGATCCGCGGGCACCGCAAGACCTATGTCGGCGCCATGCCCGGACGGATCAGCGAGGGAATGAAGCAGGCCGGCGTCAGGGATCCGCTGATGCTTCTGGACGAGATCGACAAGATGAGCATGGATTATCACGGCGATACGGCAGCAGCCATGCTGGAGGTGCTCGATTCCGAGCAGAACCGTCATTTCCGCGATCATTACCTGGAACTGCCCATGGATCTGTCCCAGGTCCTGTTCCTTGCCACGGCAAACGACGAGAGCTGCATTCCCAGGCCGCTCCTTGACCGCATGGAGATCATTGAGATCGCGGGGTATACGGCAAATGAAAAGTTCCACATTGCGAAGGAGCATCTGATCCGCAAGGTCTATGAACGCAACGGGATCGATGCCTCGCAGCTTAGGATCGCGGATTCGGCGATCCGCATGATCATCGAATGCTATTGCCGGGAAGCCGGCGTGCGCGAGCTGGAGCGCGAGCTCGACAAGCTCTGCCGCAAGGCGGCGGTCCGTTTCCTCGACCGCAGGGGAAAGCGCGGCCCGAAGCCCAAAACAACGGGGATGCGCGTTACCGAGCGCAATCTGGAGGAATACCTCGGGAAGATCCGTTTCCCGAAGGAGCAGCTGAACGGAAAGAATGAAGTAGGGATCGTTCGCGGCCTGGCATGGACCAGCGTGGGCGGCGATACCCTGCAGATCGAAGTCAATATCATGCCCGGAAAGGGCGAACTGGCACTGACGGGCCAGCTGGGTGACATCATGAAGGAATCCGCGATGGCGGGGCTTTCCTATGTGCGCAGCGTGGCGCCGGGATACGGCATCTCCGATGCGTATTTCCAGGAGCACGACATTCACATCCACATTCCGGAGGGAGCGGTCCCCAAGGACGGGCCGAGCGCCGGGATCACGATGGCAACGGCGGTGCTCTCGGCGGTGACCGGCCGGAAGGTGCGAAGGGATCTGGCCATGACCGGGGAGATCTCCCTGCGCGGGCGCGTGATGCCCGTGGGCGGCCTGAAGGAAAAGATCCTTGCGGCCAAAATGCTTGGGATACGCACGGTGCTGCTTCCCGAGGAAAACCGCCGCGATGTGGAAGAGATCGACAAGGAGATCACCGGCGGGATCGAGCTGATCTTTGTCCGGTCGATGGAGGAGGTGCTTCGGCACGCCTTTTATGAGCGAAAGAGGTCGGGAAAGTGAAGATCGTAAAGGCTGAGCTGGAAACGGTATGCGGCATCAGGAGTGCCCTTCCCGAGAATGGCCTGCCGGAGTATGCTTTCGCGGGCAAGAGCAATGTCGGGAAATCCTCGCTGATCAATGTGCTGATGCAGCGCAAGAGCCTGGCGCGGACCAGTTCCCAGCCCGGAAAGACCCAGACCATAAATTTTTACAACGTAAACGACGCGGTCTACCTGGTGGATCTGCCCGGCTACGGCTATGCGAAAGCCGGAGCGGCGGTGTCCGCGCAGTGGGGGAAGATGGTGGAGCGCTATCTCCATTCCTCGAAACAGCTGCGCAATGTGTTCCTGCTCATCGACATACGGCACGAGCCGGGAGCTAATGACCGCCAGATGTACGATTGGATCCTCGCCAACGGCTACGAGCCGCTGATCATCGCGACCAAGCTTGACAAGATCAAGCGCAGTCAGGTGGAGAAGCAGAAAAAGCTCCTTCGCGAGGGGCTGGGGATGCGCCCCGGAGGCGTGCTGATCCCCTTCTCCGCCGAGACGAAACAGGGGCGCGAGGAAATCTGGGAACTCCTAAAAAGTTAGACTTTACTATCTTGCAAGCCGTTACAAAATGTTGTAGAATAGTTAACGTAACTGTTGGAAATCTGAACGAGAGGTTTTACTTATGGCAATGAGATTGATCACCAGATCGGATTTTGACGGGTTGGCCTGCGGCACGCTGCTCCTGGAAGCAGGTGTCATCGATCACTGGAAGTTTGTGCATCCGAAAGATCTTCAGGACGGTCTGATCGAGATCGACGAGAACGATTGCCTTGCAAACGTGCCTTTTGTGGAAGGCTGCGGCCTTTGGTTTGACCATCATTCCAGTGAATTTGAGCGTAACGAGCTGGAGGGACGCTACAAGGGCGAGAGCCGCATCACCCCTTCCTGCGCACGCATCATTTACGAATATTACGGCGGGGAGGAGCGTTTCTCCCATTTTGACGATATGATGGTAGCGGTTGACAAGGTGGATTCGGGCAACCTGACCATCGACGAGATCCAGAACCCCGAGGGCTGGATCCTTGTGGGGCTTTTGATGGATCCCCGTACCGGCCTGGGGCGCTGGCGCAATTTCACCATCCCCAACTATCGCCTGATGGAAGTGCTGATGGAAGCATGCCGTACTATGAACACGGAAGAGATCCTGGCTCTGCCGGACGTGCAGGAGAGGATCGAAGTCTATCATGAGCAGTCGGCGAAGTTCAAAGAGATGGTAAACGCGCATACGAGAGTGGAGGGCGATGTGATCATCTCGGATCTGCGCGGCGTGGATCCCATCTATTCCGGGAACCGCTTCATGATCTACAGCATGTATCCCGAACAGAACATCTCGGTCTGGATCGTCAACGGCAAGGGCGGCCAGGGCTGTTCCTGCGCTACCGGTTACAGCATCTTAAACCGGAGCAGCCACGTGGATGTGGGTGCGCTGATGCTGAAGTACGGCGGCGGCGGACACCGCAAGGTGGGTACCTGCCAGTTCACCAACGAGACGATGGACATCAACATCCCCATGCTTCTCGACGATCTGGTACATTACGATGCGATCTTCCCGGACGGCGTGGTCGATGACAAGAAGAACAAGCCCGTCGGGGTCACGGTGATCAGCAACAAGGATTGAGGCCGGTACAGATACGAATAGAAAGCACAGCGGGGTGGAAACGCTCCGCTGTTTTAAGGAGAAGAGGACATGGCGGAAGAGGAAGTAAAGGAATCAAGGAATTTTATCGAACAGGCCATTGACAAGGACCTGGCGGAAGGCGTTTATGACCACGTGCAGACGCGTTTTCCTCCGGAACCCAACGGATATCTGCATATCGGCCATGCCAAGGCGATCCTGACAAATTACGGGATCGCGCAGGAATACGGCGGAAAGTTCAACATGCGTTTTGACGATACCAATCCGACCAAGGAAAAGCCGGAGTTTGTCGAAGCGATCAAGGAAGACGTGAAGTGGCTCGGCGCGGACTGGGAAGACCGTCTGTTCTTCGCATCCGATTATTTCGGCCAGATGTACGATGCGGCCGTAAAGCTGATCAAAAAGAACAAAGCCTATATCTCCACGCTCAGCGCGGATGAGATCCGTGAGACACGCGGGACCTTTGAAGAGCCCGGAAAGGAAGACCCGGGACGTGAGCGCAGCATAGAGGAAAACCTTGCCCTGTTCGAGAAGATGAAGAGCGGCGAGGTCCCCGACGGAGAGATGGTGCTGCGCGCCCGCATCGACATGGCTTCTCCCAACATGAACATGAGAGATCCCGTGATCTATCGTGTGGCGCACATGACGCATCATAATACGGGAGACCGCTGGTGCGTATATCCGATGTATGATTTCGCGCATCCCATCGAGGATGCGATCGAGGGGATCACGCATTCCCTCTGCACGCTGGAATTTGAAGATCACAGGCCTCTGTATGACTGGGTGGTGCGCGAGCTCGAATACCCGCATCCGCCCCGCCAGATCGAATTCGCCAAGATGTATCTGACCAATGTGGTGACCGGCAAGCGCTATATCAAGAAGCTGGTGGAAGACGGCATCGTGGACGGCTGGGACGATCCCAGGCTGGTTTCCATTTCCGCGCTTCGCCGCCGCGGCTACACGCCGGAATCGATCCGCAGGTTTGTGGAGCTTTCCGGTCTTTCCAAGGCAAACTCCTCTTCGGACATGGCAATGCTCGAGTATTGCGTGCGCGAAGACCTGAAGCTGTCCCGGCCGCGCATGATGGCGGTACTGGATCCGGTCAAGCTGGTCATCGACAATTATCCCGAAGGACAGAGCGAGGAACTCGAAATCCCCAATAATCTGGAGAATGAGAGCCTGGGTGTGCGCAAAGTGCCTTTCGAGCGTGAGCTTTATATCGACCGCGAGGACTTCATGGAAGAGCCGCCGAAAAAGTATTACCGCCTGTATCCCGGCAACGAGGTGCGTCTGATGAGCGCCTATTTCGTGACCTGCACGGGCTTTGAAAAGGATGAGAACGGAAACGTGACCGTTGTGCACTGCACCTACGATCCCGCGACCAAACAGGGCGGTCCCGATCCCGGACGAAAGGTGAAGGGAACGATCCACTGGGTACCCGCTTCCTCGGCCCTCAAGGCGACGGTCCGTCTGTATGAGAACCTGGTTGATGAGGAAAAGGGTGTTTACGACGAGCAGGGAAATGTGAACGTCAATCCCGATTCGCTGAAGACTTTGACGGAATGCCGTCTGGAGCCGGCGCTTGCGGATGCAAAGGCCTTTGACAGCTTCCAGTTTGTGCGCCAGGGCTTCTTTGTAGCGGATTACAAGGATTCGAAGCCCGGAGCACCGGTCTTTAACCGCATTGTCGGGCTGAAATCTTCTTTTGTGCTTCCGAAGACGGAGTAAGGAGGACTTATGGGATTACTGGACGGTTTGGAAAAATTCGGTTTCGGAGGACTGGATAAGGTAGACATCTACGAGGAAGCTCCGAAGGAAAAAAAGGAAGTGAAACCGGAAGTAAAGCCGGAGCATGTGGTCGAGGAGCGTGATTTCCTGATCGACAAGGAGTACGAGTGCCATGTCTGCAACAGGAAGTTCAAGCAGCGCATCGTGCGTCCGAACCGGGCAAAGCTTGCCGGCCAGGACCGCGATCTGCGTCCCGTATACAACGGGATCGACACCCTGAAATACGATGTGATCCTCTGCCCCTACTGCGGCTATTCCGTGCTGCAGACCTTCTATGCGGCGCTGGCAAAACCGCACCGTCAGCTGATCAGGGAAAACATCAGCGCGAATTTCAAGCCTATGCCGGATAAGGTTCCCGAGGTGATCCGCTACGAGGAAGCCGCTACCCGCTACAAGCTGGCGCTTTTTAACGCAGTGGTCCGCCAGGGAAAGAGCAGCGAAAAGGCGATGATCTGCTTAAAGACCGGCTGGCTGATGCGGGGCTGGGCCGACAGTCTGGAAGGGAATACCGAAGAAGAGCAGGAGCGCATCTCCGACTGCAAGAAGCAGGAGCGGGAAAACCTGAAGAGCGCGCTGGAGGGCTTCATCAAGGCGCGTGCCACGGAGCAGGCTCCTTATGCGGGAATGAAGGAATCCACGCTGGATTACATCATCGGGGCACTTTGTGTGGAACTCAACGAGCGCCTGGAGGACGGCGCACGCATGCTGCAGACCGTGGCGATGTCTACCAGTGCGGGAGCCATTCAGAAGGAGCGCGCGCGTGAGATGCTTGAAGAGATCCGCAACCGCTTGAAGGCGGCGCAATGATACGCCTCGAACGATACCGTTCGGAAAAGAGAGGGGAGTGGGATGTGTTTGTAAAACACGCCAGGAACTCCCTTTTTCTGTTTGAGCGCGATTACATGGATTATCACAGTGATCGTTTTTCGGATCACTCTCTCCTGTTTTATGAAGAAGATGAACTGCTGGCCGTGCTTCCGGCAAACGAGCGTGACGGGGAATTGCATTCCCATCAGGGACTGACCTTCGGAGGGCTTCTGATCGGGGAAAAGGCCAAGCAGCACAGCGTGAACGATTGTCTGGAAGCACTGGCCGGATACATGAAAGAGAACGGCCTGCACAGGCTTCATTATAAATGCGTTCCGCATGTCTTTCACCGGCAGCCGGCGGAAGAAGATCTTTACACGCTCTTCCGGATGGGGGCCGTAACGGAAGCCGTGGCGGCTTCGACGGTCATTGACCTGAAGAACCCCTATAAGATGACAAAGGGCAGGAAGGCGCAGATCAGCCGTGCGCGCAGGGAAGGCGTGAGCATTCGCATTGCGGAGGAGAAGGAAGAGTACAGTCGCTTCATCGAGCTGGAGAACGCGGTGCTTTCGGAGCGGCACGATACCCGGGCCGTGCACAGCGCGGAGGAGCTCTTTCTGCTGCACAGCCGCTTCCCGGAGCAGATCCGGCTTTACGAGGCGCTTTACGGTGGAGAACTGATCGCGGGCTGTGTCGTCTATGTCAATCCGCAGACGCTGCATACCCAGTACATGGCGGCAAACGAGACCGCCAGGCAGCTGGGCGCGCTGGATCTTGCGGTGGCGGCCGTCATGGAGGACTATCGTGAGAGCCACGCTTTTCTGGATTTCGGGATCTCCACGGAGCGGGACGGGAAGGAACTGAACGGGGGACTGATCGCACAGAAGGAGAGCTTCGGCGGCAGGACCAATGTTTATGTGCGGCTGGGATTGGAGATGGGCTGATGGGAAAGATCCGGGCCAGCGTGCTGTTTGTATTGTATGAGAATTTTGATGAGGCGGAGATCACTTTGCGCTCCCTGGCGGAGCAGCAATGCAGGGATGTGGAGCTGATCCTTTCCGATGACGGCTCTGCGGGCTATGACACTTCGCTTCTTGAAAAGGAGGCGGAGCGCCTGAAAGGCACTTTCGCGGAGGTGCGCGTCAACGTCAATGAAAAGAACATGGGCAGTGTGGCGCATTTTAACAGGCTCTTCGGGATCGCGAAAGGGGAGTACATCGTCTTCTGCAGCCCGGGGGACCGTTTTCCTACCCCCCATACGGTGGAGCGCATCGTAAGCCGGATGGAACGGGGGAAGGAGACGGTATTGACCGGCCGGCGGCGCGACATGTACGCCGACCACAGCAAGGTCCGCCCCTCGCTTCTTGTCGGAGCGGCTCTCAGGATCTGCCCGCGCTTACTCATGAATTACATGATCCGGCGCCGCAATCTGATCAGCTCCTGCTGCACGGCCTACAGCAAACGGCTCTTTGAACGCTGCGGCATGCCGGACGAAGGATACCGGCTTCTGGACGATTTCCCCTATATCATCACGCTGCTGCAGAAAGGGGAGCGCATCGGCTTTACCCGCGAGATCTTTCTGGAGCACAGCATCGGCGGCGGTGTCTCCACGGGAGAGTCGATCCACCCGCTCATATTGAAGGATCTGATCCGCATGCAGGAGCAGCTGGCCGCTCATCCCGAGGGGCTGTATGCATCCACGCGCCGCTATCTGGAGCGCGAGATCGCAAAAAGAAGAACGGAAGACGGGAGGGGATGAAAATCCGCTCTTTTCTTTTTCGGGGATCTGTTGTAAAATATGTCTATGGATCATATCCGGATGCCGGAAGGGCTTGTGCAGTTTTCCGAGGGCCGGATGTGCGAAACGGAGAAAGGAGTTATAAGATCATGGCAAAAAAATTTGGCGGTGTTTTGTTGTTCGGCCTGGCTGCCGGCGCTGCTGCTGCGGGCGTGTATCATTATCTTCAGAACAGAGAGAAAGAGTTGGCGGACATCGATGATTTCGACGATCTGGACAACATGGAAGAAGAGGAAAAGACGGAGCGCAGCTATGTGAATCTTGAAAATGTCAAGACCTTTGCGACCGAGACCCTCGACAAGGCAAAGGAAGTGGCAAAGGATGCCTATGAAAAAGTGAGCCAGAAGGTTCAGGAAGTCATGGCAGACAAGAAGGAAGACGGGGAAGATCCGGTCGAGGTCGTCAAGGACGCAAAGGACGATGACGATTCCGACAGCGGGGAAGACTTCTTCAACGATTCCGACGATGCAAACAGCTGACACGGCGGCAATGACCGCCCCGAAAAGGCCGCAGTCCGCGGCCTTTTTCATTTTTTTGCAAGGGGATACTGTAAATCGTCCGTAAAATATGCTATGATAAGCCACGTATGAACGAGAAATTTTATTCGCTGAAAAAAGAGAAGCAGGACAAGATGATCAACGGAGCCATGCAGGTTTTCGCGCAGTACGGATACCGGCATTCCTCCACGGATGAGATGGTCCGTGTCTGCGGTGTGAGCAAGGGGCTGTGGTTCCATTATTTCGAGAACAAATCCGGTCTGTATTCTTTTGTGGCGAGCTACGGGCTCAAGTACGCCATGCTCGAGCTTTCCATGAAACCGGTCAGGAGCGGTACCGATTATTTTGAACTGCGTTATCATATAGAAGAATGCAAGATGGTCATGATGGAGAAGTATCCGTATCTCCCCCTGTTTCTGGGCAGCATCGTCCGGGAAGAGGATCCGGATGTGGAGGAACTGATCCGGGAGCCCCGGGCGAAGTACGCCGGTCAGCTTTCGGACATTATGATGCAGGCGGATTATTCCCTGCTCAGACGGCATGAGGACTATCTTCTGCTGATCGACATGCTGGATTATACGCTGGAGGCTTTGCTGGCAGACGCCTACCGTTCCTCGGTATTCTCGGCGGGCCGCTATCTCATGGAAGTACGCAAGCACATCAGTGCGATGCAGAAGCTTCTCTGATCCGCTGAAAACTTCAAAAAATAGTTTGCACCCAAAAGTCAAGTGTGATACAATCTCGTTTGATGTTCTTTTTGCTTATTTAATTAGGAAAGCGGGAGAGAGGAAAATGACGGAAGTAGCGGTATTCGGATACGGCACCGTCGGCAGCGGTGTTGTGGAAGTGATCGAAAAGAATGCGGAACCGATCGCCTCCAGGGGCGAGGGACTGCATGTGAAGTATATCCTGGATCTGCGGGATTTCCCCGGGGATCCTTATGCGGACCGCGTGACGCATGACGCGGATGTGATCTACGGGGATCCGGAGATCAAGGTGATCTGCGAGACCATGGGCGGTGCGACCTTCGCTTATGATTATACCAAGAGGGCGCTTTCGGCCGGGATCAGCGTGTGCACTTCCAATAAGGAACTTGTCGAGCTGCACGGAGCGGAGCTTTACCGCCTCGCGAAGGAAAACAACTGCAGTTATCTTTTTGAAGCCAGCGTGGGAGGCGGGATCCCTCTGATCCGCACCATCACGCAGGCGCTTACCGCAGAGCGGATCGAACGGATCTGCGGTATCTTAAACGGCACGACCAACTATATCCTGGACCGCATGGAAAAGGCGGGGCTGGATTTTGCCACGGCGCTGAAGGAAGCCCAGGAGCTCGGCTATGCGGAGAAGGATCCCACGGCGGATATCGATGCCCATGATCCCTGCCGTAAGATCGCCATTCTGACCTCTCTTGTCAGCGGAAAGAAAACGGATTATTCCGACATCCCCATGGAAGGGATCCGAGACATCAGCCTTAACGACCTGGCCTATGCCTGGATGCTGGGCGGCACGGTGAAGCTGATCGCGATGAGCGAGTTTGACAAGGACGGCTGCCGCGCGATCGTGTCTCCGCGGGTGATAAAGAGGGACAATCCGCTTTTTGCGGTCAACAGTGTGTTCAACGCGGTCCTGATCCATTCCGACATGCTGGATGATTCCATGTATTACGGAAGAGGTGCCGGCAAGCTGGCAACGGCTTCTGCCGTCGTCGGGGACGCGATCGAATGCGCGCGGAATGCGGGCAGGACGATAGAATGTGGCTGGTCGGAGGAGAAGCTGGTGCTGGCGGATGCTTCGGGAATGAAGCAGAGCTATCTGCTGCGCCTGAAAAAAAGTGCCCTTCCGAAGCTGGAAGAGCGCATCGCTATCGAAGAAAAGCTCGAACCCACGGAGGAGTTCCTGCGTGAGCACGGCCTGGATCCGAAGGATTTCGCGGACGAAATGGCTGTGGTGAGCGGCGAGATGAGCGAGAAAGAATGGAAGGAAAAAATAGCGGGTGTTGACGGAGTGATCCGTTATATCCGCATGTAAGGGGAGGAAGATTATGCTGATCGTCAAGAAATTCGGCGGCACTTCCGTGGCCAACAAGGAAAGGATCCTGAATGTGGCCAGACGATGTGCGGACGAGTACAGGAAAGGAAATGATGTGGTGGTCGTGCTCTCTGCCATGGGAAAAATGACGGACGAGCTGATCGAGATGGCACGGAACATCAATCCGGAGCCTTCGCGCCGTGAGATGGACATGCTTCTCACGACGGGTGAACAGACCAGCGTCGCGCTGGCAGCAATGGCGTTTGCAACGCTCGGGATCCCTGCGATCTCGCTGAATGCGTTCCAGGTTGCCATGCATACCACTTCGAACTATTCCAATGCGCGCCTGAAGCGCATCGACACCGAAAGGATCCGTCATGAGCTGGATCAGAAAAAGATCGTGCTGGTGACCGGTTTCCAGGGTGTCAACAAATACGGTGATTACACGACACTCGGACGCGGCGGCTCCGATACAACGGCGGTTGCCCTTGCGGCGGCACTGAAAGCGGATGCCTGCGAGATCTATACGGATGTGGACGGCGTGTATACGGCGGATCCGCGCGTGGTGAAGAAAGCACGCAAGCTTTCCGAAATCACCTACGATGAGATGCTGGATCTGGCGACGCTGGGTGCGGGCGTGCTGCATAACCGCTCCGTGGAGCTGGCAAAGAAATACGGCGTGCAGCTGGTGGTCAGAAGCAGCCTTACCAATGAAGAAGGCACGGTAGTGAAGGAGGAAACGAAAGTGGAGAGAATGTTAGTTAGCGGTGTGGCAGCCGATAAGAATTGTGCCAAGATCTCTGTGGTGGGCCTGAGCGACAAGCCCGGTACCGCATTCAGACTGTTTGACGCTCTGGCGCAGGCAAACATCAACGTTGACATGATCCTGCAGAGCGTGGGACGCGATAACAGCCAGGACATCGCCTTTACCGTTGTCGGCGACTATGCGGACGAGGCAATGAAGGTGATCGCGGACAACGAGTCCCGCCTGAAATACCAGAAGCTGGAGTGCGAAAAGGGCGTTGCAAAGGTATCTGTTGTGGGTGCCGGCATGATGAGCAACCCCGGAGTGGCTGCCCGGATGTTTGAATGCCTCTACAATTCCAACATCAACATCAAGATGATCTCTACTTCCGAGATCCGCGTCACGGTTCTGATCGACGAGAAAGAAGTGGACAAGGCAATGAACGCCGCGCACGACATCTTCGGTCTCGAAGACTGAGATCGGCTGATCGAAATTCATAAAAAGGATCCATCGGCAGCCCCCTGATCGGGGGCTGTTTTTTGGTTTGCATAACTCTGCATATACCCCGGAAAACAGGCACAGTATCTTGTAGGGCAAAGGGACAAAAAAATACAATATATATGCGCATTTCCGCAGAACGCAAAATCCCGCTCCAAAGCGGGAAAAACTGTGAAAAGTTCACAAGATTTCATTGCCAATGGGGCGCTGCTATAGTAAAATAGTAACGATGGTTTCGTATGCTCTGACCGGAAAGCTTAAAGTCGGAGGATCGGACCTAAAACAGAAAAAACGATCATGAAAGGAGAAGAAACATGAAGAAAAAGTGGAGACAGATACTAAGCTGGATCCTCACACTGACCATGTTGCTGGGGACGTTCCAAAGTAACGGCCTGGCAATCACGGCGTTGGCGGAAGAGCCGGAGGCCGGCTATCTCAGTATCGAGGATGTCATCGTCGGAGACGCGGACACGCTGGTGAACGGGCTCAATGATAAGTTCGGTCCCGGCAAGTATAACAAAGAAAATAATACTGCCGAGGGTGGTCTGGCTCTTTCTGAGGGCATCACGTATGTTGGTGTTATAGTGCAGGCCAACGGCAGTCTTACTGTTGGGGGAACAGATTGCTGGGGGGTTAAGATTGCCAAGGATGAAACCTATTATGACTATTTTCCTTCCGATGGCTCGATCATGTCTCCCGGTGAGGGCCATGTAGGCTCCAGTTTCCTTTATTTCCCGCTGTATGGCACTGATATAAATCATCCCCATACGCTGGTACAGGATCTGACGGCTGAAACGGGGAAGGCAGGTAATGCAACCCTGGCTGATATCGCCGGCGACCTGATCTTTACTCCGTTTGTAGTAAGAGATAAGAATTATATTGCGGCTTATGGAGCAAATAAAACCGCAGCAAAAAATAGCATTGAAGGTAGCACGGAAGCGCCGAATCCTGAATTTTTCACGGCTGAGGCAGAGACGGTTGATGTAGTTGCACAGGCTGGCTGCATCGAGATCAGCGAAATGATAGTCTGCAACGGAGACAAGCTTGCGGCTAAACTGAATGCGGCTTGCGGAGTGACGGACAAATATACAAAAGAGGGCCTCAAAGTTGACGATGAGATCACATATGTTGCGGTTGTTGTCAAGAAACAGGGAGGTCTTGCCCTTGCCGAAAACGATTGCTGGGGTGTGAAGATCGCTACGACTGATGGGAATTCCTTTGACTATTTCCCGTCTGATGCATCCATCGCAGCGCCCGGAGCGGGATTCAGTTTTATTTACCTGCCGCTGAGCAAACCGGACACACTCGGGCGTGATACTCTTATAGAGGACATGGGCTTGACGGAGATAGCTGATGCCCTTGATGTTACGCCTTTTGTTGTATGGGGTAAAAAAGCTGCCGCGGCCTGGGGAGCAAGTAAAGATCAGGCAAAAGCGAATTGCGAAACCAATAATTCCTGTTTCTACAGTGCTCAGGAAAAAACCTACCAGATTCCGGAGCTTGCGAACAGTTATATCTTTAAGATCTATGTTAATGATGGACAGACACCGTGGAACGTGTTATCGGGAAGCCTTGAGCCCCTTACAGCGGATGCTGATAACACTTATGCGGATATGTTGGTCGGTACAGAACTTTCGCGGAAATATGAAATAAAATCAAAGGATTATCATGACACTTTTGAAGCAAGCGGCTTGGAGTGGAATGTGTATACAACCGATGCCGGTACTACCCAGGCTGTCGCCGGGAAAGATTACCCTGCGGGTGTTTCCATAACCTCCTCTGCCGGTACCATAACGATCGGTGGACGGGTAGAAAAAACCTTTGAGGCTCAAACGGTATATCTGATCGGAAAAGAGGTATTGAATGCTCAATCCTCCAGGATCAGACTGATCATTCCCGTAAAGTTTGGCGTGAAACCGGTGGATGTAACAGCTCTGCCGAATGAAATTGCATTTACCGCAGCCAGTGAAGGCTATGTAGTGAGTAAAACGCCTGTGAGCGGCAAGGCTGTGGTGGCGCCGGAAGAGATCACCCTTAAGGCGGTGGCAGACCTCAGCGCTGAATATGAGGGCGTGGATGTTAGTTTCTCGATAAAGAATGAGGACGAATGGGATGCGGATGAGATTCCTTTCACGGTTAGCCCTGCCAGCGGTAAGCTTACGAGCGCTACACCGCTGAAAGTGGAAGTGGCACCGATCGAAGGACTGGCTTACTATACCGGCGACGGCACGGTATACAGTGATAAGCTTGTGATCAGCAGCGATGCTTTTGCGGATATCGAGATCCCTCTGAGCTTTACTGTGAAAAGTGACCTGAAGGTTTCCGTCACCCGTGGCGGGGAAGAAGTGGAAGGTCTGGATCTCGGCGATATAGAAGTGGGTAAAGAAATAGAGCCCATTGTGATCAAGGTTACGAGCAAGAGCCATGGCGTGACCATCACCCCGCTTGCAGAGGCACTGCCGGCCGGTCTTAATGCCGTGATCGCCAAGGGAACGAAGCAGTCCACTCTCACTATCAGCGGAACACCTTCCGTGGGAGCTTATACATGGAATGAGACCGATAATAAGGAAAAGCAGGCATACAGTTTCAACGTAAAGGCGACCGAATCTTCTACGGGTGCAGAGACCGGAGGACAGTTTGAGCTTAGCGTAAAGCCTGCGGATGTAAGCTACGCCGATGAAGACGGTCTGGCTTTTAACAAGAGTTCGGAATCCTTAGGCACCGGTGTAGACAGCTATGCTTATACCTGGGGTATGAATACAGGAGACAGCGAGGTTAAGAGTATTCAGCTTCAGGTCAAGAACAATACGGATGTAGAACTGACCTTGACAGCCGAATTAGATAATTCTGATAAATTCATACTTGGAGATAATGAACCGCTTAAAGTCGAGGCCGGAAAGACCGGGGCTTTCGTACTCAAGACGAAAGAAGGGGCGACTATAGAGGCGAGCAATACTGTAACTGTTATAATATCCGGTTCTGGCATACAGAAAGCTGCTGTCAAGTATACGGTCAAAAACGTAACAGAGGGTAGTGTGATCACGGAGTCTATTCCGAGCGCAGAGGTCGGCAAGCCCTATGCGGCTACCCTGAAAGCAAACGGCGGCAGTGCCGGCTGGGCGATCGTGACATCTGAAGACGATGATCCTAACGCAGCGGCAGGTACCAAGACAAACGAAAGCTACCTTTACGAAAACTATGGTATAACACTGAATGAGACGACCGGTGTGCTTTCCGGTACGCCGAAGAAGGCGGTTACAAATCTTCCTATCAAGGTAAGAAAAGGAAGTAACGGAACACCCAGGCAATTGACGCTTACCATAACGGCGGCAGAAAACGCCCTTACCATCGCCGCTAACGGTAAGGCAATAGGCACGGGCGATAAGAAGCTCAACATGGGTGAGCTGGTCTATGGTAATACGAATGGTGTCAGCAAAGCGATCAGCATTACGGATAAGACAGGCGTGGGTCTTGGAGATCTTACGGCTGAAATTGACAGAGTAAAATATGACAATGGCAGTGGACCTGATACCTCTTGGGACACTGCTCCTAACATCAGCAAGTATTTTGTTCTGAAAACGCTTAAAGCGGATGGAGAAGAGCTTACTACCGGCAGTACAGATAATTCTGTCACGCTGTTGGAATCGAAGGCTTATGCACTGACTGTGGAAAGCCTCGGAACCGGTGCTGAACACTTGAAAGCCGGTGTGTATACGGTTACGGTAAGCGTAGGCGGTACAAATGCAGCGCTCCAGACGTTTGAAGCTAAAGTAACGGTAAAGAGCGTCTTCAAGATAGGAAATGTGAGCGGAACATTTACAGTTGGTACTGCAGTGCCTACTACAGAGCCAGATGCGGCTCCATACAGATATACAGCTACTAAGGACGCCGAAAGTGATCCTATCATCTCGGATGTGACGTTTAGCTGGGTAGGTGAACCGGATGGCCTTAGCCTTAATGCAGAAAACGGACAGATCAGCGGTACTCCCACCGAATCCGGTGAGTTTGAGGTTACCGTAAATGTTACCGGAACCGGGGATAATGCAGGCATCAGCGGCAGCGCAAGCTTTAACCTTGTGGTAGCGGGTCTTACGGAGTTGTCTGTGACCGTTAGTGCCAATGAAAAAACAAAAGTACTTGTAAACGGAAATGATGCCATTGTCCTTAAAGGAAAGGTTGTAGGGGATGCCCGGGATATGGTCGCTGACGGTTTCGCGGTTAAGCTTGCTACGAGCGGTACTGATCTGGTTGCCGGCGGACAGCTGAATATCAGCGTGGAAGCCGTTGATACCAGTACGGACCAGAGTGTTCCGAACCCGCATGACGGCTCCGAGGGCTTTATAGGCGTTACCAAAGAGCATATTGCAAATTCTGCTGTGGGAAGCGGGGAATATGATTTCTATGTAGGTCCCAAGAGTACAACTGTGGCCGGGGATTATCTGGTCAAGGTGACGATCAGCGGTGAGAATGTTACTACCTTCAGCTTCTACGTGGAATATGTGGTATCCGACAAGCTGGCTATCGAAGAGCCTGAGGCGGAAGGTCTGAAGACGGCGATCGGTGCCTCCTATATGCTTCAGCTGAAGGCAGAGAATACTTACGGGAAGACGCTTAATTGGTATGAGCTGCAGGCCAAAAAAGGCGAAAACGGATGGTATAACTATATAACTCAAGACGACGGAATTATCTCTTCGGGTGCTGATTACCGTGAGGGATCTGCAGGCACAACGCCCGGCACTACCGGTCTGGCGCTGATAGAGGATTCTGACGCAAGCGCAATAATCGGACGCTCGGATCCTGATGATAAAAGAGCAGTGGTCGGGATAAGGGGCGATTTTCCGATAACAGTCCGTGTCAAGAGTATTGCGACAGGCGGGACCCTGAAAGATGAGCAGGAAAAACTGAAGAACAGAAGCGGAGCTACTGTCACGTATCATTCTGTAGATTCTATAGAAGAGAATCTTGATCTTAATACATTTGACCCGTACGCTGATCAGGAATTTGATCTGTCCTTTATCCTGAAGGCAGGCAAGACCTCCAGCGTGAGCGTGAGCAATGTTGCTTCTGATGCAAATGGCTTTAATACTGATGCACAGGCTGCAAAAGCAACGTCTGAGGAATCACGTACGCCCGATATGGTGGCTATGCTTGCAAATACGACCTTCGATGAGAATAATGACGCCACGATCGTAGGTTATACCTTTAAGGATCAGAGCAAAGTGTACCTGAGTGCACCTGACGAAACGATTACGCTTACCCTGAAGAATAACAGCGGAGTGGCGATGGAGAACATCAGCATGAGCCTCTCCAAAAACGACAGCACGGGATCGGGCTTTTTGCTGGCTGCCAACAAGATCGAAAGCATTGCGGCTGGTGGAACCGGTACCTTTAAGGTCCATGCTAAGCCTAAGACCCTCCGTACGCCGACACCGGACGGATATGAGGATGTCATCATCATCACCGCTGATGACATGGAAGCAATTGAATTCCCGATCAGCCTGAAGGTTATTGACGCCGAGATCCTGTTTGATGCATATTATGATGATGCATCAGTTGCTGCCGTGCACCAAAACAGCAGCCTTCAGGTGGTCAGTGCCAATCAGCTTCTTAATGAGGAAGGGATCGATCTTGGAGAGTTCCAGAGCGGTAAAACAGATTACCGGGGGGCTGTCAAAAATCTGTATATCCTGAATGCCGGAAATATAGATCTGGATCTTACCGTTGTGGAAGTAAAGGATGCGGATGGTACCCCTTATGTCAACGAAAATGATACGAATAAGAAGCTGCTGATCGGCAAAACCTCTGAAGCTGTGGGTAGAGCTCAGATAGAGTTTGATGAAGTGGCGGAAGGTAAAGAAGCAAAACTTTATTTCCGTCTGGCTGACGATAGTAATGTGCCGGGCAGTTCCACCGCATATCTGAGTATCAGCTATGGCGGGGAAGAAGAAGTGATCCTGCCAGTGAACTATTTCTTCTATGATGATGATCTTTCGGCGGAGGTAAGTCCTTCCGGAACGGATATCCTGATGCTGAAGAACAAGGACAGCGAGGATCCCAAGGAAAAGTACTATGCCGAGAACTATGACTATAAGGATGCTGCGGAGACGTTTACCGTAAAGAACGATAACGTAATCGCAGGAGCAGAAGAGGACATCGTAAAAAGCAAGACTCTCGTAGGAGTGACGGTTACTCTTTCCGGCGCAAATAAAGATGACTTCCAGTTTATCGATTACGGAACGGCTAAGGTGACTGGTGGAGATAAGCTCTCTATAGATGCTATTGCATCCGGAGAAAGCTTCAGCTTCAAGCTTGCACCGGTTGAAGGACTGAGAGCCGGAAGCTATACGGCTACGCTCAGCTTTGGTGCAGAAAACAAAGATGCGACAACAATTGAAAAGAACGTGAGCTTCCGTGTCTTTGACTCCGATGTTTACGAGCAGGATATCTACTCCGAAGCGAGTGCAATCACGGCAGAGACAGACCGGAATCGTCTTTATCAGTCACTTGTGGTGAGCCAGAGGGATGATATCCTTGTTACGACGGACACAGCAACTAATACCGTTAATGCATCCATAAACGGCGGTTCTGTTAACGTTAAGTTCCGGTTTAGCGGGGATGTAACAGATCATCTCAACCTGACGTCACCTGATAGCGCTGAAGTAACCAGGGCAGAGGGTATCGCGACGGATCTTATCAGTGTGGTGCTGGAAGAGGATGATATTACCAAGATCAAGGCTAAGCATTCCTTATATTCCGCCGGATCTGACTTCTTTACGACCGTGAACTTCAATATCCTTTCGAAGGTCACATTTGTTACAACGAATGTTGACAGCATAAAGAACACTTATGCAGAGTTCAACAGGGATAATGTAGAGATCACGGAAGGTGCAGAAGGCACAATTGACAAGACCAAGAATATCGTTGTAACTGTACCCAACGGCAAGCCTCTGGCATCGGCCCTGAACGACGGAATCCTTCCCGTTGTAAAAAGAGGAGATTATGGATTCAACGGCTGGACCGACGATGGTATCGTTGTTGACGGTGAGAAAGATATTACGGATGATCTGACGCTTAACCCGAGCTGGCATACCCACAGGTATTCCACTAATCCCAATGAGTCCAACGAAGCATTTGCAAAGTGGACCTGGAATGAAGATACGGAGGGAACATGGACTGCAAGTCTTGTGCTTCACTGCACGGACGGCGGCTGCATGGCAGAGGATAAGGGCGAGCTTGTATTTACGACAGAGACGGATCCGGCGGTAAGCATCACGAACGGCCCCAGCCATCCTGTTACCTGCACGGAAGACGGATACGTTACTTATGTGGCATCTCTTACCTATGGCGGAGTGACTTACGTTTCCGAAAACAGAATAGAGGAAGCAACCACCGGCCATGCTTGGGATGACGCAGTCGTAACCTGGGGCGATGCTAAGCCAGACGGCAGCTACGACGAGAGCTGTGTGAGCGTGTCCCGCACGTGTACCAAGTGCGAGGACAGCATAGATCTGCGGATCGTCAGCGTAAATGCGAGCAGACAGGAAGCAGATTGCGAGCATGACGGACAGATCACATACAGCGTAACTTATATGGATGTGAATGCTTTCGGAGAGGAAACGGAAGAGAAGCCCGCTACCGGACAGGAACTGACAGTGCCTATCCCGGCACGTCATAGCAATGAGCTCGATATCATCGTGGAAGACTTTAACGAAGAGACTCTGAGCGCCAATGTTGTGATCACCTGCCCTGACTGCGGAAACAAGCTCTTTGAAGGCATCTTGAGAGGTGAGTTGAAAGAAGGCACACAGGATGTATATGTCTTCAGCTTCGTGTACCGCGATGTGAACTACTCTGTGGAATGGAAATATCATGAACATGTATGGGAAAATCCCGTATGGACATGGACGGTGTGCACCCTCGAGAGCGCATCCGCAAACGTAACGGTAAGCTGCAACGTGAATGCCGAAAAGCCTCACAGCAAGACAGTTGTGGCGGACATGAGCAAGACCGTCAGCGGCAATAAGCTTACCTGGACGGCGACGGCAACGGTCAGTGGCCAGACCTTTACCGACACGAAGGCATTAGACACCGTTACCGGTGAGGAATGGACGCATGACCACGTCTGGACCGGACCCGAATGGGTATGGACCGGCAGCGTGAGCACCGATGATATCGCGGTGACGGGTATCTTCACCTGCTCCGTGAGTGCCGATGATATCCACACTCTGGAGATAGAAGCAGAAGTGGCTTCGACCAGTGCGAACGGTGTGGTCACCTGCACGGCTACCCTTACCGGGCCGGATGGAGAGACCTATACCGTTGAAAAGCAGTTTGATGCAGTTACCGGCGAAGAGATCACCCATGAGCATGTATGGGAAGGCCCTGTATGGGAGTGGAGCGGCAGCGTCAGCAAAAACGACGTTGCAGCGAAGGCTACCTTCACCTGTTCCGTAAGTGCCGACAAGGTTCACAGTGAGATCGTGGACGCGAAGGTGACCTCTGTGAGCAGTGACGGCATCATCACCTATACGGCAACGGTATCCTTCAACGGCAGCAACTATAGCGATACAAAGCGCTTTGATTGGGCTACCGGTGAAGAGGTTACCCATGAGCATGTATGGGAAGGCCCTGTATGGGAGTGGAGCGGCAGCGTGAGCAAGAACGACGTGGCGGCGAAGGCGACCTTCACCTGCTCCGTAAGCGCTGACAAGGTTCACAGTGAGACTGTTGACGCGAAGGTGACCTCCGTGAGCAGTGACGGCATCATCACCTATACGGCAACGGTATCCTTCAACGGCAGCAACTATAGCGATACAAAGCGCTTTGACTGGGCTACCGGCGAAGAGATCACCCACGAGGATGTGTGGGGAGATCCTGTATGGACCTGGGCAGGAAGCGTAAGCACGAACAATGTATCTGCAAAGGCAACCTTTACCTGCACCGTGGTACCCGGCAAGCCTCACAGCGAGGTGGTTGATGCGGTGATCAGTTCCGTGAGCGGAGATGGCGTGGTCGTCTGCACGGCAACGGCGGTATTCAAGGGCAATACCTATACCGATACCAGGATCTTTGATGCAGGGAAGGGTGACGAGGTAAATGATAAGAAGCTTTGGAGCAAACCTGTATGGGATTGGACCGGAACCACCAGCACCAATGCGGTGGCAAAGGCAACCTTCACCTGCACGGTAAGCGCCGATACGCCTGTTACCAAGACCGTGAATGCCGATAAGATCGAGATCCGGCTTGAAACAAAGGATTACATCTATTATGTTGCGGAAGTAAGCTTTGAAGGAACGAGCTACACCGACGAGTATGCGGTGAACAAGACCAGCGGCAAGGGTGCGGATGTGCCCGTGAACGGCATCGGTATCGGTATCGAAGGTCTGGAAGAGTCCTACGATTATACGGGTATCAAGATCAAGCCCAGCTTCATCGTGGTGGATTATGACTGTGACAAGGTGCTTGCGGAAACCACAGACTACACCGTGAGCTATGGCGCGAACAAGAACGCCGGACTGAAAGCGGGTAGCGTGACCATCACCGGTAAGGGCAACTATGCCGGCAAGACCGTAACGGAAACCTTCGACATCGTCGACCGTGCGGCCGAGGTTTCCAGGACCGACATGTTTGACCTCAAGGGAGCAAAGATCAAGAATCTCAATGCAGTGATCTACAATGGAGAGGAGCAGCATCCCGCATTTACCCTTGAACTGAAGGGCGGCACGTCCTACAACTATGAGTGGGACGGCAGCGAGTATGTGACCGGCGATGCCAAGACTCCGATCAATGCGGTTGTGACCCTGGCAAACAATGTGAAGAAGGGTAGTGCAACTATCCTGCTCACGGGTAAGGATGTCAACGGAAAGGCTACTGTCTTAAAGAAGGCGTTCTCGATCAAGCCTGTGGATCTCTCCAAGATCGATACGGATGATCTGAAGCTTGTGGAAGCAGGCGAGGCCATCTGGTCCTCAAAGGGAGCGGTTCCGAGCTATCTGAACCTTGAATACGTAACAGAGAACGGAAAAGTGATTGCTCTGGTACAGGGGCAGGATTACTCCGCGAAGTATACCTACGCCAGCAAGAAGAAGGATGCGGGCACAGGAGCCGCTTCGATCACGATCGCCGGTAAGGGCAACTTCAGCAAGAAGTTTGGCAAGACCTTTAGCTTCGACATCTCCAAGCTGGAGCTTACGGATGAAAACGTGTCTGTGGCAGCCTATGCAGGCATGAAAGCAAAGACTGCAAAGATCACCGTATATGACGGATGCGGAAAGGCAGTAGCCCTCAGCAACCTGGATGTGAAGATCTTCAAGGAAGGCACTGATTCCGATCTCTTTACCACCGGTACAAAACTCGAGGCCGGTGCGACCTATACGGTCGAGGTGGAGCCCAAGAACGGTGAGGACAATGCGAATATCAGCGGCAAGGCTACCATCGTCTTTGTGGCAGCGGCCAACCTGTCCAAGGCAAAGGTGGTGGGTATCAGCGGAAAGGGCGCATACTATGCAGAATTCACCGGCGAAGAGATCCGCTTCGAGGACATGGAAGTGAATCCTTTCGAAACGGGCGCGATCAAGATCCAGTACAAGGTGAACGGAAGCTATGTAACGCTGAAGTACGGTGAAGACTACGAGATATCCGGATACGCAAACAACCTCAAGAAGGGCAGCATGAGCGTGACCATCCGCGGTATCAGCAAAGATTACAGCGGCGTCAAGACCTTCAAGGTCAAGATCGCGGCGAAACAGATGAAGAAAGCAAAGTAAGTAACAAAGCACCTGGCCCTGCCGGCTTTCCGGCAGGGCTTTTTTTGTGCTTTTCAAATGAAGTAAAAAACTTTGAAAAAATTTGAAAAAAGTATTGACAATTCAAAATAATGTGGTAAGATAAGTACATAACAACAAGAGAACAGCTTGTTGATCACATAAATCACAGGAGCCCGGCGGAAGAAAGGAAGAGACGACAGAGCAGTCGGAAGAAAAGGTAAGGGGCTCCGCCAGACGGAAAGAGAGGTACAGTCCACCCGAGAAGTAAGTAATGTATCTTAGATCTGCGAAGGAGCAGAGTGAGTTTTCCAAAGTAACAAGTTGATCATATCACTCGCAGGAGGCAGACAGGATACCGGGGCTCAGGAAAGCAGCTTATTTAAGTTTCATCGAAGAAAAAGCAGCGAGGTACATAGTTACAACCGTTGCAGCGTGAGCGCAAAGATGGAGGATGATAGGCAGGCTTAAACTGGGAAGCAAGTCAATCGAATATGGAACGTCCGCCGTAAAACCGGAGCACGGACAAAGGCTTCATCAGAAGCGAATGGACAAATTCTAACAGGAGGTAAGGTCCATTGGACAATGAGTCAGCATGAGAGCCCTTGCAGAGGAGAATAAGATCTGCAAGGGCTTTCATCTTTTTTGACTTGCAGATTATCTCTAAATGTGGTATCATCGGCGTTGGAGTTTACATAATGTTGTAAACAGAAGACGACGGAGGGAATATCATGGCGAAGAAGACGCCGGATCGAAGGGAATACAGACGGAAACGCAGGATACGGAATCAGATCCTTTGCTGGTTATTGGTGGTCCTCATGCTCGCATTGATCGTATTCGGGGCATACGAAGGGATCAAATTCATGGGAAAGCAGAAGGCATCCAAGCCCGCGCAGGAACCTTCCGTTTCGGAAGATGCAACGGAAAGCGCGCCCGAGGAAAACGGGGAGACGATCAAGACGCCGGAGAGCATGGAAGAACTGACCGAAGAGATAGAACCGGAAGTCGAGGAAGAAGAGGAACAGGAGGATCCCCGCGTTCTGGCGCTCCTGGAAGGAATGAGCCTGGAGCAGAAGATCGACGGGCTTTTTCTTGTGAGCCCGGAAACCATCACCGGTGTGGAAGCTGCCACCATGGCGGGCGACGGGACCAAGGATGCCCTGATGAAGTATGCGGTCGGTGGGATCCTGTATGCATCGAAGAATGTCAGCGCCGCGTCCCAGTTTGAAGAGATGGTAGCGACTACCAGAAACATGTATCATGAGATCTACAACCGTGATCTGCTGACGCTTGTGGATGAAGAGGGCGCGCAAAGCACCATCGCCGCCGTCACGGAAGACGAGCAGCAGTCGCCGGAAAGCGAGCTGGGCGTGAGCGGTAGCAGGGATAATGTCAAGGATGCTTATGCAAAGATCGGAGAGACCGTGTCGGCTTATCATCTGGAAGGTGACATGGCACCGGTCGCAGCCGTCAAGACGGTTGAAAATGCCTATCTGGGCAACCGCATCTTTTCCGATGATGCCGACATGGCGGCGTCCATGGTTTCCGCGGCGGTGGAAGGTCTGTCCGGAAAAGGGATGCTTTCCTGCCTGAACGCTTTTCCGGGTGAGGGCGGAGCGGAAAACGATCCGGAGCGGAATGCCATTTCCACGGACAAGGACATGGAAGCGCTGAAGGAGTGTGAGCTGAAGCCTTTCATCGAGGGCATCGCGGCCGGAGCGGACATGGTCATGGTCAGCAACATCGTGGCGTCCAATGCGGGCAGCGGGGATGCATCCTGCAGCCTTTCGGAAGAGATGGTCACCGGCGTGCTGCGCAGGGAACTGGGCTTTGAAGGCGTGATCGTTACCGCGCCCCTCGATCAGGCAGCGTGCACCGAGAAGGATCATCCGGGCAATGCCGCGCTGAAAGCTTTCCTGGCAGGAGCGGATCTGATCTGCATCCGGAACCAGACCGGTTTTCTGGAAGCGCGCGAAACGCTGCTCAACGCGGTAAACGACGGAACGATATCGGAAGAGCTGGTGGACGATTCGCTGAAGCGCATCTACCGCATGGAGCTTCGGATCAAATAATTGCCTGCTTTTACAGGCCTCCGGGCGGTGGGGCAAAATAATTTAAAATTTCAAAAAAATAGTATTGACAAATAAGCTTGGCCGACATATAATAACACTTGTCTGTTGAGACAGACGGAATGCGATAGTGGTGCAGTTGGTAGCACACGACCTTGCCAAGGTTGAGCTCGCGGGTTCGAGTCCCGTCTATCGCTCGAAAATGCTGAGCGATCAGCATTTTTTTATTCAATACGATCAAAGAGAAGCTTCACATGCTTTTGGGGATTGTTGGGGGAAAACAACGAAAAAGGATGTGGGTGAAGATGATCAAGAGAACGATTAGTGTAGGGAAGAAGTTCGGAGCGGATATCATTCCATACCTGGTCCAGTCGGCCTGTCATTATGATTGCTCTCTGTACATTGAGTCACAGAGCAGGAACATCAACATGAAGAGCATCATGGGAATGACGATCCTGCAGCTTGACAAGGGGAGCAGTTTTGAGCTGATCGCGGAAGGAACGGATGAGCAGCTGGCGGTGAACGAGATCGCTGCCTGTTTCGAGTAAGGAACTTCATCGGCGTTAAGCAAAAAGGGCACCATATATGCCCTTTTTTTGCTGATATAAGGGCTAGATGTTGGACTTGACAGAAGCATTTGCAGCTCGTATGATAAATGTTACAAAAATGTTACAAACAGTCTGAAAGTTGGTTTACAGGGTTTTATGCTGAAGTTTGATCGAAGATCCGCCGCATTGCTCACGATCCTTGCGGGATTTGGCTTCGCAGCGATGGCAGGGCATGCGGAGGACGGCGAAAAACAGTATATCGTGACGGAACGTTCCAATCTCCGCAAAACTCCTTCCGTGGAAGGGGAGTGGATCATGTCGGTTCCCGAAGGGGCTCTTGTCGAGATCATCGGCGGGGAGACGGACGGCTATACCCTGATCGAATACGATGGCGTAAAAGGCTTTGTGAATGTACAGGGGTTGAAGGATCCCGAAGCGGCGGAAGAGCCCGAGCAGATCGAGCAGGCACATGTGATCACGGCACGAGAGGTTCGTGACAGGGCCATGGATGCCGCAGAGATCCGGGAGCAGCAGGCGCAGGAGATCGCCCGCAGTATCGCGCCCGCAAGGGATAAACAGAAAGTATTTTACACGGTACGCAGTGCCGTTAATTTCCGCGCAGAGGCGTCCGGGAGCAGCGAACGGCTCGGAATGATCATGCCCGGAGACAACGTGGAATTCCTGGATGAAGGGGAAAACGGCTACATGCATGTGAAGTTCAATGACCGGAAGGGTTATATCATTTCTTCCGTTGTTGAGGACATGTCTTCGGCGGGACGGAACGCTTCGGCGCTGCCCATGCGGGAAGTGGCGCTGACGGATGGCATGGTGGAAGGAAGCCAGACCATTACGACCAGTGCTTCGGCAGCCATAAAGAAGGCACCCCAGAAGCAGGCGCCCCAGCTCAGTTATCAGATCAATGTAAAGACAAATCTCCGGGATCTGCCGGAGGAGAGCGATAACCTTCTGGCAACGCTGCCGGCGGGCACGAGCGTCATGCTCCTGGGACAGAAGGGCGATTATGCGATGGTCCAGTACGACGGCATGACCGGTTACGTGCTGGGCAGCAGCGTGGTCAATTCCCTGGATTACGCAAAGGAACACGGCTCGGCGGTGCTCTTTACCCTTACGGGATACTGCTCCTGCCATATCTGCTGCGGACAATACAGCCCCGAGATCACGGGCGGCGAAGCGCATACGGCTACCGGTACCGTGCCGCAGGAGGGACGTACCATTGCCGTGGATCCCAGGGTGATCCCTTACGGTTCCAGAGTCACGATCGAAGGCTGGGGAACCTATGTTGCGGAAGACTGCGGAGGCGGGGTCAAAGGCAATCATATCGACATGTATTTTTCGACGCACGAAGCTGCCCGGCAGTTCGGAAGGCAGCAGTTGTACGTGACGTTTGAGAAGTAAAGCCCTTTTTGCGCAGCCCCGGGACCGTGGGGAAGCGCTGCAGTCTGTAAAATCGCACAAAGATCTTTAAGTACTCCCGAGAAAAATCGGCATATTTCTTGAAACTTTCATTCATTTATACTATAATAATATCCGAGTGTCGGTATGGATACCGGCGGCTTTAGATATAGGGGGGGCTCGGACCTTGCCGTGACCCGGAAATGAGGTAGACATGAGAGTTTGTGCACAATGTGGAAGTAAATGGGGGATGATGGACCGTAAGTGCAAAAGCTGCGGATGCACGGCATTTACGGAAACCAAGACCAATATTTTCGGAGCGGAAACATCCACATCCAAGAAGCGGAAGTGCATATATTGCGGGGCTGACCTGGAGCTGAAGGCGAAATTCTGCTGGTCCTGCGGGAAACCCTGTGATGGGACCATCTCCCTGTCTTTCCTGGATGAAAAGAAAGAAGAACCCGTACCCGCCGCTCCCGATCTGGATTTCTTAAAGAGTGCCGACGATTTCTCGGCGGGGCTCGGAAAACCTTTGCAGAGAGAAGTGGGACCGGCTGCCCCGACCTTTGTGTCGGAACAGAAGCGGACGGCTCCCGTTCAGGAGCAGCAGGTACAGTCAGCACCGAATAATCCCATGCTTGCAGGTCTGTCGCAGCAGCAGCCGGCGGCTCCGCAGGCAATGGCGCCTCAGGCAATGCAGCCCCAGCAGGGAATGCAGCCCCAGCAGGGAATGCCCCAGGGGGCTCCGATGCAGGCACAGCAGGCAGGACCGATGCCCGGAGCACCGCAGGGCGCGCCGGCACCGGCACCGCAGAGTCAGCAGATCGTTGTTCCGGTCGGGCTGACCAGGGAAGAGGCCGAGGCCAAGATCGCCGAGGAGCGTGCCCGTGCGGAAGAAGCGGCGCGCAAGGCGGAAGAAGACAGAAAGCGTGCGGAGGAAGAGGCGGCACGCAAGGCGGAAGAAGAGCGGAAGCGTGCGGCGGAAGAGGCGGCGCGCAGAGCGGAAGAAGAGCGGAAGCGTGCGGCTGAGGAAGCGGCGCGCAAGGCAGAGGAAGAACGCCGCCGCGCAGAAGAGGAGCGCAAGCGTGCCGAAGAAGAACGCCGTCGCGCGGAGGAAGCTGCGAGACGTGCGGCCGAGGAGGCGGCGCGCAAGGCGGAAGAAGAAAAGAGACGTGCCGAGGAAGCTGCGAGACGTGCGGCGGAAGAAGCGGCGCGCAAGGCAGAAGAAGAAAAGAAACGCGCCGAAGAAGCTGCGAGACGTGCGGCCGAGGAGGCAGCGCGCAAAGCGGAAGAAGAGAAGAAGCGCGCGGAAGAAGAGCGGAAACGCAAGGCTGAGGAAGAGCGCAAACGTGCCGAGGAGGAAGCAAAGCGCAAAGCTGCGGAAGAGGCGGCGCGCAAGGCGGCCGAGGAACGGGAGAAGCAGCTGCAGGCCCTTCGCAAGGAGGCCGAGGAGCTCGGAAAGAAGGCTCTGGACAAGAGCAGCAAGTCGGCCGAGGAAGGCCGCAACGATCTGGAAGCGGCGCTGGACCGTTATAATGAATACTTTGCCAAGACAAAGGCCGATCCGGCCAAGTCCGACATCGGAAAACAGTACTGGATCATCAAGGAGAGACTGGGCGTGCTCTACTTCAAGGAGAGAGCCTATAAGCTTGCGGCTCCCCTTGTGAAGGATGCGGCGCTCAACGGCAGGAGCCGTGCTAAGATCTGCTACGTGGAATGGATGCTCCGAAACCGCAAGGACATCCCTGCGGAGCCGGGAGTCCTGCGCAGGCTGCTGGAGGAAGCGCTTGCGGACGATCAGGTGAAGAACGATACGGACGAAAAGAAGAGAGCGCTGTATACCATGGGGCGCGTCTACGAGGAAGGCGTCAGCGTGGAAAAGAACCAGGAGACGGCGTTCGGATATTACATGCAGAGTGCTGAGCTGGGAGACAGCGCGTCCATGGCCATCGTGGGCCAGTGCTATCTGTACGGGGACGGCGTAAAGAAGGATCCGAAAGAGGCCTTCAACTGGAACGAGAAGGCGGCCAAGGCCGGGGATGAGCGGGCAGTCCGCAATCTCGCGGTGGCGTATGATTTCGGGACCGGCGTAAAGAAGGATGCGGAAAAGGCGATCTACTGGTACAAGCGCCTGTTGGATTTTATTGCGAACGACCGTTTTGCAATGTACCGCATCGCGTATTGCATGGCGGATCCCGACAAGGAATTCGGGACCAAGCCGGATGACGAGAAGCTGAAGGAAGCCTGCTCTTATGCCCAGAAGGCCATTGCCGGCGGTGAGAAGAAGGCAGAGTTCATACTCGGCTATTATTGCACGCTGCCTGCAGGCGGACCGGATTATAACAAAGCGGCCGAACATTTTGCCAAGGCGGCGAACAACGGAGACGAGAAGGCAAAGAAGTGGCTGTCGCGTCTTGTCAAGGGCGGATCGGGAAATTACAGCATGCGATAATTTTCTTGACAAGCAGAACCTTTTTTGAGATAATGTCAACGTTGCGGTTTGAGATTAACCGCGGCGGCTTGTGTCCATAGCTCAGCTGGATAGAGCAACGGCCTTCTAAGCCGTGGGTCGGGGGTTCGAATCCCTTTGGGCACATTGGCCGAAGGGCTGTGGATTTCGGCAATATGGTGGGTATGGCGTAGTTGGTTAACGCGCCAGATTGTGGTTCTGGAGACCGAGGGTTCGAGTCCCTCTACCCACCCGAAGAAAAGAAAAGTTCCGGATGTTCCGGAACTTTTTTCTTATGCCTGAAAGGAATCGGACAGAAAAAAAGACTGCCTTGCAGTCTTTTAGCTGGGCCAGCTGGATTCGAACCAGCGAGATGCAGGGATCAAAACCCTGTGCCTTACCGCTTGGCGATGGCCCAAAACAGGAGTTGCCACGTGGGTGGCCACAAACGAGAATATACCATATATGCCGTCGGCGGTCAAATACATATTTTCGGTGGAGTGAGCATGCGGCCTTGCGGGATGATCAAAACAGCCCGCGGAAAGAGCAGAAGACATAAGGACCGGGGCACGTCGCGGAGGAGCCCGTCAGCTCTTGAAGCTGCATGATGAGAAAAGGGACGAGTCGCCACGGATGGCGACGAGAGCGAGAGCCGGCGCATGGATGCGACGTCTCGAGCGGTCCCGGGCTGTACCCGGAATGAAAGCAGCGCCGTAGAGCTGCGTGGCTCCGGAGTGGTGCCCGGGACTTATGTCCTTCTGCTCTGCACATCCTGCATCCTTATCCCGCAAGGCCGCCCCGCGAACGGAACAATCCCTTGTTCTACTCTTGCTTCAGGATATCGAGCACCCACTGGTCCTGTTTCATGGCTTCGGTGCGCCTGCGGTAGTCGGGGAGTGTTTTTTCGATCTCACGGTAAAAGGCGGGGCTGTGATCGCGGTGCAGGGTATGGCATAGCTCATGGACCACGACATAGTCGATCTCATAGAGGGAGAGCGTGATGAGCAGGAGGCTGTAGTTGATGCCGCATTTCGCGTTGCAGGAGCCCCAGTTGGTCCGGGCCGAGGAGATGCGGATCCGGGTGCAGGGAAAGCCGGTCAGCTTCGAAAACCGGGCTGTATGCTCCGTGAGGATGCGGCGTGCCTGCTCGCGGTACCAGTATGTAAGCATTGCCCTGTTCTGCCGCAGGATCTCCTCTTCGGGCAGAGCGATGAGGGAGATGTCCTTCGTGCGCAGACGCGGATGGGGCAGACAAAGAAACGTGCCGTCGTAGTCCGCGAGTCCGCCGCGGAAGCTTTCGGCATCGGCCAGAAACTGCTCCGGGCTGCTCAGGCGGACGTCACGGCCTGCGTGGTAGCGAAGCGTCAGCATGGCCCCGAGAAAGGGCACCCGGCTTTCGGGGGCGGCCGTGACCGAATCGGCGCGGTTTACGGAGCGCTTGCAGAGTGCCTGCCTTTCGGCGATCCATTTCTGTTTTTCCGCGATAAAGGCATCGATCTCGGCGGCGCTGCTGTAAAGGGGAGCGCGCACGATCAGGCGCCCGTCGCTTTGGATCTCCAGGGCGATGCTTTTTCTTCGGCTTCGGATGATCTGTTCCTCTTTAATCATGTTTTTGATTATAGCAGAGAATTGTTTGGCGTGAAATGGGATTTTGTGGTATGATGGCTACATGAATGCCGGAATGAAGATGACAATCTGTGCGGGGCTGTGTGCCCTTTTTCTCGGTGGCTGCGGCGGAAGCGGGGAAACGCATCTGCAGAAGGGCATGGAGGCGGTAGCCAGGCAGGAATACCGCAATGCCCTGGCGGAGCTGGACGGAGCGATCCGGGACGGCGAGGACAAGGAGCAGGCATATCGCGGGATGGGGCTGGCTTACATGGGACAGCAGGAATACGCAAAGGCCCTGGCGTCCTTTTCCAAAGCCCTGGGCGAAGCGGGGATCTATCCCGGCGAGACGGAATATGACATCAATTACTACATGGCGATCTGCTATTACAAGCTGGGGGCTTATGACGAGGCGATCGGGCGTTACGACGCGATCACGGACCTGAAGCCCAAGGAACCCCGTGCCTGGTATCTGAAGGGCAACATGCAGCTCTGTCTGGAAGACATGGAAGGGGCGAAGGAGAGCTTCGAAAAGGCGGTTGCCATACGCAAGAACGATTACGCGCTGTATATCGATATTTATGCGGCGCTGATGCAGCACGGCCTGGGAGCGGATGCGGCGGCCTATCTGGAGATGGTGGATGAGGCGGATCCCAAGACCGTTTCGGATTATGACAAAGGCCGTCTCTGTTTTTACCGTGGGGAATACACACAGGCGGGCAATTACCTGGAGCGTGCGCGTGAGTACGACAGCTCGAACACGGAACTGATCACGCTGCTCGGAACCTGCTACAAGCAGCAGGGACAGATGGATAAGGCGGCAAGCGTGTACCAGGGCTTTGCCGAGGAGCATAACAATGCGCAGATCTGCAACCAGCTGGGGCTGTGCTACGCGGAAAGCGGGGATTACGAGCAGGCGCTGGCCGCGTTCCGGCGCGGCAAGGAGATCCGTGAGAACAATACCTGCATGCAGACGCTCCGCTACAACGAGATCGCCTGCTGTGAATACCTGCAGGATTACGAAGGAGCGGCGGCTCTTCTTCAGGAATACATGGAAGTATACGGCAAAACGGAAAAGCTGGAGAAGGAATACGCCTTCCTTACTACACGTTAGACTAAACGCACAAAATTATTTCTTTTTTTTCTTTCATAATAAACAAAAACGTTACTATATGTAGTAGTGGCGGTCAGCGGTAAACATAATATCTTGTGTTTCGCGGCTTGACTTTTCCCAAAGCCTTTGTTATGATATCCCTGCACGGTCAATCAAATACTTATGTAAACAAAATACTCTACGGCGTTCTGAGCCGGAAGCTACACGAAATAGCCTGAAATATGATTTTTATGGAGATTTTGTTTTGTTGACGCTTCAAACTGGTTTACATAACATCGAGAGAGACCGGCAGGGAAAAATAGAGGATGAAAGCAGAATAAGAGAGGGAAAGCGGGAAGTTATGTTCAAAGTGATCAAGAGGGGCGGAGAAACGACGGATTTCATGCTGAGCAAGATCAGCGATGCGATCCGCAAGGCATTTGATGCCGAAGAGATGCAGTACAACAACGATATCATCGACATGCTGAGCCTGCGCGTCACGGCGGATTTTCAGCAGAAGATCAAGGGCGATGAGATCCACGTGGAAGAGATCCAGGACAGTGTGGAAAAGGTTCTGGAAACGGCAGGCTACACTGCGGTAGCCAAGGCATATATCCTGTACCGCAAGCAGAGAGAAAAGATCCGCACGATGAAGAACACCATCCTGGATTACAAGGAAGTGGTGAACAGCTATGTCAAGGTGGAAGACTGGCGTGTAAAGGAAAACTCCACCGTGACCTACTCCGTTGGCGGACTGATCCTTTCCAATTCCGGCGCCGTTACGGCAAACTACTGGCTTTCCGAAATCTATGACGAGGAGATCGCGGAAGCGCACCGCAACGCGGATATCCATATTCATGACCTGGCCATGCTGACCGGTTACTGCGCGGGCTGGTCCCTGAAGCAGCTGATCCAGGAAGGGCTCGGCGGCATCACCGGCAAGATCACATCTGCACCGGCGGCACATCTTTCCGTTCTCTGCAACCAGATGGTCAACTTCCTCGGGATCATGCAGAACGAATGGGCCGGCGCACAGGCTTTTTCCTCCTTTGATACGTATCTGGCACCTTTTGTCAAGGCAGATAACTTAAGCTACACCGAAGTCAAGAAATGCATCGAGACATTCATCTACGGCGTTAATACGCCGTCCCGCTGGGGCACGCAGGCTCCCTTCTCCAACATCACTCTGGACTGGACGGTCCCGAACGATCTGGCGGAGCTGCCGGCCATCGTGGGCGGAAAGGAGATGGATTTCAAATATAAGGACTGCAAAAAGGAAATGGACATGGTGAACAAGGCCTTCATCGAGGTCATGATCGAGGGCGACGCCAACGGACGCGGTTTCCAGTACCCGATCCCCACCTATTCCATCACGAGCGACTTTGACTGGTCCGATACCGAGAACAACCGTCTGCTCTTCGAAATGACGAGCAAGTACGGCACACCTTATTTCTCGAATTACATCAATTCCGACATGGAGCCCAGCGACGTGCGAAGCATGTGCTGCCGTCTGCGCCTGGATCTGCGCGAACTGCGCAAAAAGACCGGCGGTTTCTTCGGCTCCGGCGAGAGCACCGGCAGCGTGGGTGTTGTCACGATCAACATGCCCCGCATCGCTTATCTCTCGGCAAACGAAGACGAATTCTTCCGCCGCCTGAACCGCATGATGGATATCGCGGCAAGAAGCCTGAAGGTAAAGCGCGGCGTGATCACCAAGCTGATGGAAGAGGGGCTCTATCCTTATACGCAGCGTTATCTGGGCAGCTTTGAGAACCACTTCTCCACGATCGGTCTTGTGGGAATGAACGAGGTGGGACTGAATGCGAACTGGCTGCGTGCCGACATGACCTCGCCCAAGACGCAGGCGTTCACCAAGAAGGTTTTGAACCACATGCGTGACCGTCTGTCCGAGTATCAGGTGGAGTACGGCGATCTTTATAACCTGGAAGCAACGCCGGCCGAGAGCACGTCCTATCGTCTTGCGAAGCACGACAAGGCGAAATGGCCCGGGATCCGCACGGCGGGACATGACGGTGACGTGCCTTACTACACCAACTCCTCGCATCTTCCCGTTGATTACACGGCGGATATCTTTGATGCGCTGGATATCCAGGATGAGTTGCAGACGCTTTACACTTCGGGAACCGTGTTCCATGCCTTCCTGGGAGAGAAGCTTCCGGACTGGCAGTCGGCGGCAAAGCTGGTGCGCACCATCGCGGAGAATTACAAGCTGCCGTATTACACGCTTTCACCGACCTATTCGATCTGCAGGGAGCACGGATATCTGGCCGGCGAAGTGAAGGCCTGCCCGCACTGCGGAAAGAAGACCGAGATCTATTCCCGCATCACCGGCTATTACCGTCCGGTCCAGAACTGGAATGACGGAAAGCTGCAGGAATACAAGAACCGTACCGAATACGATATCGCCAATTCCGTCCTCAAGAGACCCACGTCCGCGATCGTGACCGTAAACGGACTGGACGATGACGAGCCGGAGATCGAGTTCTCCCAGCCGGAGGAGGTGCGTTATCTCTTCACGACGAAGAAGTGCCCGAACTGCAAGCTGGCCAAGGAAGCGTTGAAGAACATTCCTTATGTCCTGATGGATGCGGAGGAGAATCCGGAGCTGGCGTACAAATACAAGGTCCGCCAGGCACCCACGCTGGTGGTCGTCAACAGTGATCAGGTCCGAAAGTTTTCCAACCTGTCCAACATCGTGCAGTATGCGGAGGAAAACGCACTAGTAGGTGTATGAGCTTGAAAAAGCCCTATACATTTTCGAACAAATCATTTATAATAAGACTGTGTGTGTCAGGCACACAGTCTTTTATTAAAAAAAGGAGGGGAAAGAAAGATGTTTTGTGAAAAGTGCGGAACACAGGTGCCCGACGGAAGTTCGGTATGTCCGAATTGCGGAGCACCGTTGTCGACCGGAGCAAAAGTGGGGAGCGCGGTCAGCGCAGCAGCCGGTGCGGCACAGGATGTTTTCGGTCAGGCAGAGCAGTCTCTTGGGAGCGCACTCAACAACGTCAGCCAGAGCATGGGAGGACCGAACCTCCAGCAGTCGCCGACGGGCGGACCTCTGAAGACGGACCGCAGCCTGGTAATGTACATCCTTTTGACGATCGTTACCTGCGGCATTTACGGTTACTACTTTGTGTACACCATGGCAAGAGATGTGAACATCGCCTGCGAAGGTGACGGAGAACAGACGGCCGGCCTGGTGGCCTTCATCGTGCTGAGCATGGTGACCTGCGGCTTCTATGCATACTACTGGTACTACAAGATGGCCAATCGTCTGCAGGCCAATGCACCCCGTTACGGTCTGAACTTTACCGAGAACGGGACCACCGTACTGCTCTGGTGCGTGATCGGTATGTTTGTCTGCGGCATCGGTCCCTTTGTTGCCATGTACATCCTGATCAAGAACACCAACGAGATCTGCACCGGTTATAACCGGGCTAACGGTTTCATGTAAGCATTCGTCGCAAATACGGCCCGCCTTCGAAAGAGGGCGGGCTTTTTCAAAGGGAATGGGAGGCATCCGATGATCGACAGGCTGATCGAAAAAATTGAGAAGACGGGAGCACCGATCGTGGTGGGGCTCGACCCGACCATGAAGCTGATCCCGCCGCAGATATTGAAGAAACACATGGATGAGAGAGGAGAATGCCCGGAAGCGGTGGCGGATGCCATGACGGAATACAACCGGGGGCTGATCGATGCCGTTGCGGATCTTGTTCCGGCGGTGAAACCCCAGATCGCTATGTATGAGGCTTTCGGCCTTGCGGGACTGACGGCCTTTGCGGAGACGGTCCGCTATGCGAAAGAGAAGGGGCTGGTGGTGATCGGCGACGTCAAAAGGGGCGATATCGGTTCCACATCGGAAGCCTATGCCCAGGCCCATCTGGGAAAGTGCGTGATCGGCGAAAAGACCTTCCGCGGTTTTGAGGAGGATTTTGCCACGGTCAATCCCTATCTGGGCAGCGACGGCGTAAAGCCTTTCGTCAAGGTATGCGCCGAAGAGAAGAAAGGGATCTTTGTGCTGGTAAAGACGTCCAACCCTTCCAGCGGGGAGTTTCAGGACCGGGAGATCGACGGTCGCCCGCTCTATCAGCTGGTGGGAGAAAAGGTCGCGGAATGGGGCGAAGAACTGATGGGCAGCCGCGGATACAGCTATGTGGGGGCAGTGGCCGGAGCCACCTGGCCCCACCAGGGAAAGCAGATCCGCCAGCTGATGCCGAAGAGCTATATCCTGGTACCGGGATACGGAGCCCAGGGAGGAAAGGGAGCGGATCTGGTCCACTTCTTCAACAAGGACGGCCTCGGGGCGATCATCAATTCCTCACGCGGCATCATCGGGGCTTACCAGCAGGAGAAGTATGCGTCCTACGGGGCGGAAGCTTATGCGGATGCGGCACGCGCGGCCGTGATCGACATGAAGGAAGATATCGCGCAGGCACTGTCAAATCTCTAAAGGGGAGGAAAAAGAGATGCAGAAAGAAGCGGTAAAGGACAATGCGATCTACGATGCGAAAAAACTGGGTATTCCCAGAATGCTCATTCTGGGACTGCAGCACATGTTTGCCATGTTCGGCGCAACCATACTGGTGCCGATCCTGGTCAATTCCTACTTCCACGGTGAAGGGCTTTCCGTTCAGGTGACGCTCTTCTTCGCCGGAGTCGGAACACTTTTCTTCCATCTGTGCACGAAACTGAAGGTACCGGCGTTCCTCGGTTCCTCCTTTGCTTTCCTGGGCGGCTTTGCAACGGTGGCGGAGCTGAATGTCGGGCCTTTTGCCGACATGAGCTACGGGGAGAAGCTTCCCTATGCCTGCGGCGGCATCGTCGTGGCAGGTCTTCTGTACCTGATCCTGGCACTGGTGATCCGTCTGGTCGGGGTGGAGAACGTGATGCGTTTCCTCCCGCCCGTGGTGACGGGCCCCATCATCATCTGCATCGGCTTAAGCCTTGCGCCTTCGGCCGTGAGCAATGCCTCCACCTGCTGGCCCCTGGCGCTGATCGCGCTCGCGGTGGTCGTGATCTTCAATATCTGGGGGAAAGGGATGTTCAAGATCATCCCCATCCTTCTGGGTGTGGTGATCTCCTACGTGGCGGCCCTGATCATGAACGCCTGCGGCATGACCAATGCGGACGGCAGCGCGATCCTCAATTTTGAGCCCATCGCGAAGGCATCCTGGGTAGGCCTGCCGCCTTTCCTCTTTGCCAAGTTCGATATCACGGCGATCCTGGTGATGGCGCCCATCGCCCTTGCCACCATGATGGAGCACATCGGCGACATTTCCGCCATCTCCGCCACCACGGGACGGAACTTCATCCAGGATCCCGGCCTGCATCGCACCCTTCTGGGCGACGGCATGGCCACCTCCCTGGCGGCCCTCTTCGGCGGCCCGGCCAACACCACCTACGGAGAGAACACGGGTGTGCTGGAGCTTTCCAAGGTCTATGATCCCACGGTGGTCCGCATCGCGGCGGCCTTCGCCCTGGTACTGAGCTTCATCCCCAAGGTATCGGATCTGATCGGGACCATGCCTTCGGCGATCATCGGCGGGATCAGCTTCATCCTTTACGGAATGATCAGTGCGATTGGCGTGCGCAACATCGTGGAGAACAAGGTGAATCTGACAAAGTCCCGCAACCTGATCATCGCGGCGGTGATCCTTGTCTGCGGACTGGGCTTCTCGGGCGGCCTGACCTTCACCATCGGTTCCACCAGCATCACCCTGACCGCACTGGCGATCGCGGCCATCGCAGGCATCCTGCTGAACGCGATCCTTCCCGGAAACGATTATCATTTCGGAAAGAATCCTGAGGGCGACATCAACCGCGGCCTGAGCTTTAACATAAACGAAAAGGAAGAGGAAGAATAAATACAAAGACAACGGAGGACGGAAGAATGGACTTTACGAAGGAACCCAATATCTACATCCTGGATCATCCCCTGATCCAGCACAAGATCACCCGCCTGCGGGACAAGAGCACCGGAACGGCGGAATTCCGCAAGGTCGCGGGCGAGATCGCCATGCTCATGGGCTACGAGGCCCTGCGCGACCTGGAAACCGAAAACATCGAGATCGAGACCCCGATCGAAAAGACCTCCAGCCCGGTGATCGCCGGCCGCAAGCAGGCCGTGGTGCCGATCCTCAGAGCGGGGCTTGGCATGACCGAGGGCATCTTAAGCCTCCTGCCCACGGCAAAGGTGGGGCACATCGGGATGTACCGTGACGAGGTGACTCACAAGCCCCACAGCTATTACTGCAAGCTTCCCAATCCCATCAACGAGCGCATCATCATCGTGACGGATCCCATGCTGGCAACAGGCGGTTCGGCAGTGGACGCGATCAATTTCATCAAGGAAAAGGGCGGGCGCATGATCAAGTTCATGTGCATCATCGCAGCGCCGGAGGGCCTGAAGAACCTTCACGAGAAGCATCCGGATGTGCAGATCTACGTGGGCCATCTGGACCGGGAGCTCAACGAGAACGCCTATATCTGCCCGGGCCTGGGCGATGCCGGCGACAGGATCTTCGGAACCAAGTAAGGGGGGAAGCCCATGAAGCTGATTCTTGTACGGGAGAACGAGAGCCCGGAGGATTACGACGAGTCCGTGCGCAAGCTCAAGCGCTGCCTGGTGGACGGCGGCCTGACCGGAAAGATCCCCACCCTGGATTACATCCGGCCGGACGGAAAGTATACGGACGAGTACATCGAGGACATGATACAGGAGATGATCGCGCGCGTGGGCGCGGAGCACATGATGCGGCAGCCCCTGTTTGACGCAGTGGTGCTGCTGCGCCGTCTGGAGAGCAGTCAGGAAGTTTGAAGACCGAGATCATATACAGCAGGAACCGAAAAGAGGACATTGACCGCGCGCTGGAAGAGATCGCGGCCTTTCGCAGACAGTATGCCTCTGTGCTGACCGTGACGGACGGGCGCAGGGGCGAGGCGCTCTGCGGCGGGCTGATGATCTGCGGCGCGGTCACCGGTCTTGTCCTGGACAGCCTGATCACCCTTCCGCTTCTGCATCTCGGGATCTTCTTCCTGGGCCACAGCTTCGCGGCAAAGAAAAGCATCGCAAGCTGGATCAGGGAGAACATGATCCGGAAGCGCTGCGCGGGGCTGATCGAGTCCGATGCCACGCTCGAAGGCCTGGTAAAGGATCTGGAAGAGCTCGGCGCTTATGTGGAGATCTCGAATGTCATGCAGGAATGCTACGAGCGCTATCAGGGGAAGATGGACGTGCGCGTGGATGAGCGGCGTGACGACAACGGGGAGAGCTGCCATGTCCTGAGCATCATTACCGACGGCTATTCGGACGATATCGGCAAAAGCGGCAGGGTAAAGATCCCGGGCATGACGAGGAGCTTTCCCATCTCCCCGGAAGCCTTTCAGAAGATCTTCCGCCGCGGCGTGATCGATTTTTCCTGGCTGGACGGACAGCTCAGCACCTGTGCGCAGCGCATGCGGGCACTCCGGGAGGAGATCGGCGCCTTCGGTGCCGGAGCGCAAAAGGCCCTTCCGATGAAAGAAACGCCGGATGCCGTGGAATTCCGGGACATCGGGGATAATCCCAGGGATATTCTCGATTAGTTGAAAAAAGATGGAAAGTATGGTAAAGTATCACTGTCTGTGCTTGCAGACAGTGATTCTTTATTGAAAGGAAAGCCGGAATGGATCAGTACAAGAAGGAATTTATCGATTTTATGGTGGAGTCGGAGGTGTTGAAATTCGGCGAGTTCACCCTGAAGAGCGGAAGGAAGTCCCCCTTCTTCATGAATGCTGGCGCTTATGTGACGGGAACGCAGCTCAGAAAGCTGGGGCAGTATTATGCGAGAGCCATAGAGGCGCATTTCGGCCTGGACTTTGACGTGCTCTTCGGACCGGCATACAAGGGGATCCCTCTGGGCGTGGCGACGGCCATGGCCATCAGCGAGCTCTACGGGGTGGATGTGCGCTACGCTTCCAACCGAAAGGAAGTGAAGGATCACGGCGATACGGGCATCATGCTCGGCAGCAATCTGAAGGACGGCGACAAGATCGTGATGATCGAGGACGTCACGACTTCCGGAAAATCCATCGAAGAGACCTTCCCGATCCTGAAAGCGCAGGCCGATGTGGAGATCAGGGGGCTGATCGTTTCCTTAAACCGCATGGAAAAAGGAAAAGGCGAGAAGAGCGCTCTTTCGGAGATCAGCGAGCTTTACGGCTTCCCGACCGCCGCGATCGTGACGATGGCGGATGTCACGGAGTATCTGTACGGACGGGAAAAGGACGGAACGGTACTGATCGATGATGCCAGAAAGGCAGCGATAGACGAGTATTACGCGCAATACGGAGCAAAGGAGTAAGCCATATGGAAGAGAGGACCTATCAGATCATGAGCCGCACGGGCGGTTGGAACATCGCACTGGGGATCGTTTCCATCGTCGTGGGTCTTTCGGCCGGTGTGCTGTTGATCATCGGCGGAAGCAAGCTTCTGGCAGGAAGATCAAAGATCATTTTCTGACGGATGGGATTTCTGCTCAGATACAAATTTACGAATAAACGTCATCCGGCGATAGCGATCATGTCCGTGATACTTGCTTTGATCGGAACGGTTTCGCTCGTGCTGGTGATCGTTTCCACCTGCAAGAACGGCGGTGTGGCTTTGCCGCGCTACGGGATCACGGTGCTGCTCGCGCTGCTGATGTCCCTTGTCGGCCTGATCTTCGCGATCGTGGCCAGGACAAAACCCGACCGCTATACCTTTTTCCCCGATCTGGGGATCCTGTTGAACGGGCTGCTGCTTATTTCCTGCGGCGGGATCCTGTTCCTCGGGCTTTCTTGATGAAGGAGATCCCGCCTGCGGGCGGTAAAAGAGGACCGGTATGGAAGAACGCATGGAATTGGCGTGTGAGCGCCTGATTGAGAGAAAAGAAGAGCTTGAAACAAAAAACACGGTACTGCCGGGGGACTGGCAGGATTTTTTTGTGACGCAGGTCAGGCTCCTTCTGCTTCTGAAAGAGGTACGGGATGGCGCGGACAAGGCGCCGGTTGAAAAACTGAGGGAATGGAACCGCGAGCTGTATGCGGATATCCTTCCGGAGAATTATGAACGGAGCTGGTGCAATCCGACGCGAGCCGTCGAAGCCTTCGGCGGGGAGCTGGGACGGCTTCTTTGTTCCGTTGCGGCCGAGATGCGCAGCGCGATCCGCTATGCCTTTGAAGGGGAAGATGAAGCGCTGCTGATCCGGATGGAACTTTTGCTCCAGCTTTTCTACATGACGGAGCAGGGTTTTGCGGAAGACAAGGCCGCTCCGGAATATGCGGTGTATAAAGAGGACTGGTATTCCTTTGTCAGTGATTATTTCGAGACGGAATACGAGCGCAGGGCGGCACAGCTTGTGGATCCGGAACGGGATTTTGCGCTGCGCATCATCCGGGAAGCCGACCTGGGCGGGACGGATTATCTCTACCGTTTCGGGGAATACATCACGGAGAACGAGCGGAAGCTGGCGGAATATATCGGAAGCCTTCCCGAAGAGCGGATCGCGCAGATCGCGGATACCTGGACCGAAGGCTACCGCATCGGTTTTGTGAACTGCGGAAAGGATCTTTCGATCAAAACGAGCGTGAACATCCGCTATCCGCTGGGCTTTGAACGCGTGGTCAGGCGTGCGGTCTCCAACTTTGAGGCGATGGGCCTGGGCAGCGTGATCTACAGTCCCGGGGAGAACATCTTTTTCGGCCGCAGCGTCAGCAAGAACGGATTTTTCGGTGCCAATCCGAATCCGCAGTTCGATTATGACCACAGAGAGGATATCGCTGTCCTTTTGGACGGACAGATGGTGACGCGCCGCCTGGAATGCATCGAGCAGGGCTTTGCGGCGGTGAAGGAAAAGGCGAAGGGGCACGCGGGGCCTGCGGTAATGGAGGTCTTCGGAGAAACGCCTTTTGTGCCGAAGGAGAATGCAAATGCCTGCCGTCTGAGCGAAGAGCAGCGCCGTCTGCAGGTACGCTTCCGGACGGAAAACCTTCGCATTGTGAACAATTACATACCCGGGGAAGAGCGGAGCTTTACGATCATCGCCTTTCCCGTTCCCGCCATCGGAGAGAAGTTCGAAGAGATCTTTGATGCGGTGGTGCGGATCAACACGCTGGATTATCGGAAATACCTCACGATCCAGAGCGTGATGATCGATGCCCTGAACGGGGCGAGAGCCGTTCATGTCAGGGGAATGGGCGGAAACCGCACGGAGCTGACGGTAAGCCTGATGCAGCCGGACGACAAAGAAAAACAGGCGGTTTACGAAAACTGCGTGGCGGATGTGAACATACCGGTGGGAGAGATCTTTACGACTCCGGTATTGAAAGGGACCGACGGCATCCTGCATGTGAGCCGGGTCTTTCTGAACGAACTGGAATTCAGGAATCTGTCCCTTGTTTTCAAGGACGGGATGGTGACGGATTACGACTGCGCGAACTTCTCCGATCCCGCGGAGAACAGGCGCTATATCGAGGAAAACGTGCTCTTCCATCATAAGAGCCTTCCGATGGGAGAAGCAGCGATCGGGACCAATACCACGGCCTATACGATGGCGAGAAAGTACGGGATCGAGGCGGTACTGCCCATCCTGATCGCCGAAAAGACAGGCCCGCATTTCGCGGTCGGGGATACCTGCTATTCCCATTCGGAAGATCTGCGGGTGTTCAATCCGGACGGGAAAGAGATCATCGCAAAGGACAATGAAGTATCGTCTTTGCGAAAGAGCGATCCGTCCAAAGCGTATTTCGGCTGTCATACGGATGTGACGCTTCCCTATGACGAGCTGGGACTGCTGGAAGGGATATTCGATGACGGCAGCCGCGTCAGCATCATAGAAAACGGACGTTTCGTGCTTCCGGGAACGGAAGAGCTGAACGAGGCGCTGGATGAGGGATAAGAATTCAAAGGAGGTAGTAAAATGCCACAGGTAGGGATTGTAATGGGCAGTGATTCGGACATGCCCGTGATGAGAAAGGCGGCGGAGGTGCTGGAGGAGCTGGGGATCAGCTTTTCGATGCGCATCATCTCGGCACACCGGGAGCCGGATGTCTTTTTCGAATATGCAAAGAATGCGGAAGCCGAGGGGATCAAGGTGATCATCGCCGGAGCCGGAATGGCGGCGCATCTGCCCGGCATGTGCGCGGCGATCTTTCCGATGCCCGTGATCGGGATCCCGATGCATACGACTTCACTGGGCGGACGCGATTCCCTGTATTCCATCGTGCAGATGCCTTCGGGGATCCCGGTGGCAACGGTGGCGATCGGAGGCGGGACGAATGCCGGGCTGCTGGCAGCGAAGATCCTGGCCACTTCCGACGAAAAACTGCTGGAAAAACTGAAGGCGTACAGCCAAACGCTGAAGGAGGCTGTGGAAAAGAAGGACGCGAAACTTCAGGAATGCGGATACAAGGAGTATTAAAAGGAGGAGAGTATGGATTACAAAAAGGCTGGAGTGGATATTGAAGCCGGTTACCGTTCCGTGGAGCTGATGAAGCAATATGTGTCAAAGACGATGCGCCCCGAGGTCCTGGGCGGGATCGGCGGCTTTGCGGGAGCGTTTTCCCTGGCTTCCATCAAAAACATGGAAAAGCCGACGCTGATCTCGGGTACCGACGGCGTGGGAACAAAGATCAAGCTGGCATTTCTCCTGGACAAGCACGATACGGTCGGCATCGACTGCGTTGCGATGTGCGTGAACGATATCGCCTGCGCGGGAGCGGAACCGCTCTTTTTCCTTGATTACATCGCCTGCGGCAGGAACATCCCCGAAAAGATCGCTTCGATCGTGAAGGGCGTTTCGGAAGGCTGCATCCAGGCGGGCTGCGCGCTGGTTGGCGGCGAGACGGCCGAGCATCCGGATCTGATGCCCGAGGAGGAATACGATCTGGCCGGTTTCGCGGTAGGCCTCGCGGATGAGAAGGATATCATCGACGGTCATGCGATCAAAGCAGGGGATACCCTGATCGGCATTGCGTCGAGCGGCGTGCACTCCAACGGGTTTTCGCTGGTCCGCAAGGTGTTCCCGATGACGAGCGACGCGCTGATCCGCTATAACAACGAGCTGGGGATGAGCCTGGGCGATGCCCTGCTCACGCCTACCAGGATCTATGTGAAAGCGCTGCGCGCGGTAAAGGAAGCCGGGCTCACGATCAAAGGCTGCAGCCATATCACCGGCGGCGGTTTTTACGAGAACATTCCCCGCATGCTGCCCGACGGCATCGGAGCGAAGGTGGAAAAGAAGAGCTACGAACGGCCGGTGATCTTTGACCTGCTGCAAAAGAGCGGTGATATCGATGAGCATGTCATGTACAATACCTACAATATGGGTATCGGCATGGTCCTTGCCGTGGATCCCGCCGAAGCGGATGCCGTGGTGAAGGCACTGGAAGGAGCCGGGGAAAAGGCTTATGTCATCGGTGAGACGGTCGCCGGAGAAAAGGAAGCGGTGATATGCTGAGAGTAGCGGTAATGGTAAGCGGCGGCGGAACGAATCTGCAGGCCATCATTGACGCGGTCGAGAGCGGGAAGATACGGGACACAAAGCTCGTGCGCGTGATCTCGAACAAGGCGGACGCCTATGCGCTCACGCGGGCCAAGGAGCACGGGATCGAGGCTGTGGCTGTGACGAGAAAGGATCATGCGGACAAGGAGGCTTTCCACGCTGCGCTTCTTGCGGCGCTTGATGAGGTCAAGCCCGACCTGGTCGTTCTTGCGGGATTCCTGGTCGTGCTTCCGCCCGAGATGGTGCAGCGTTACCGGGGGAGGATCATCAATATCCATCCGGCGCTGATCCCCTCGTTCTGCGGTGACGGGTTTTACGGACTCAAAGTACACGAGGCGGCTCTGGCCAGAGGAGTAAAGGTCACCGGAGCCACGGTCCATTTCGTGGAGGAAGGGACCGACACGGGACCGATCATCGCGCAAAAAGCAGTAGAGGTGCTGCCCGGTGATACGCCGGAAGTCCTTCAGAAAAGGGTGATGGAACAGGCAGAGTGGATCCTGCTCCCGCAGGTGATCGACGAGATCGCCACGGGCAGGCTCAAGATCGGAGGTTAACGGGATGAAGGTTATGATCGTTGGCGGCGGCGGACGCGAACATGCCATTGCCGCAAAGCTTAAGGAAAGCAAAAACTGCGACAGGCTCTATTGCGCACCGGGAAACGCCGGCATCGCGCAGATTGCCGAGTGCGTGCCCATCGGCGTGATGGAGTTTGACAAGATCAGGGATTTTGCGAAAAAGGAGCAGATCGATCTGGTGGTCGTTGCGCCGGATGATCCGCTGGCGGCCGGCCTGGTGGATGAGCTGGAGAAGGCAGGGCTTCGCGCTTTCGGACCCCGTAAGAATGCGGCGATCCTGGAGGGCAGCAAGGCTTTTTCCAAGGATCTCATGAAGAAGTACGGCATTCCCACGGCGGAATACGAGAATTTCGATTCCGCGGAGGAAGCGCTGCGCTATCTTGAGAGTGCTTCCTATCCCATCGTTCTGAAAGCGGACGGCCTGGCGCTCGGCAAGGGAGTGCTGATCTGCGCGGATCATGCGGAGGCAGAGGCCGGCGTGAAAGAGATCATGGAAGACCGGAAGTTCGGCGATGCGGGAAAGCGCATGGTCGTGGAGCAGTTCATGACGGGGCGTGAGGTTTCGGTCCTGACCTTTACGGACGGGAAGACGATCCGCGTCATGGCGAGTGCCCAGGATCACAAACGTGCAAAGGACAATGACGAAGGCCTCAATACCGGCGGCATGGGAACCTTTTCTCCGAGTCCGTTCTATACGGAGGAGATCCACGAGTACTGCATGAAGAACATCTATCAGCCTACCGTGGATGCGATGGCAAAGGAAGGACGTGTATTTCAGGGCGTGATCTTTTTCGGCCTGATGCTCACGCCGGAGGGCCCGAAGGTTCTGGAATACAATGCCCGTTTCGGGGATCCGGAAGCGCAGGTGGTGCTCCCGCGCATGGAAAACGATCTGCTGGAAGTCATGGAAGCCTGCGTGGACGGCACGCTGGATAAGATCGAGCTGAAATTCAGGGATGAAGCGGCAGTATGTGTGGTCCTGGCTTCGGACGGCTATCCCCTGAGCTATGAAAAGGGGAAAGAGATCACGGGACTGGAAGCTTTTGAAGGGAAGAAGGATGCGTTCTGCTTCCATGCGGGCACAAAGTCCGGGGACGGAAAGGTCCTGACGAACGGCGGCCGTGTCCTGGGGATCACGGCACTCGGCGCAGATCTGAAGGAAGCACGCAAAAAAGCATACGAAGCGTGCGAATGGGTGCATTTTTCCAACAAATATATGCGCCATGACATCGGAAAAGCCATCGATGAGGTTTGATTTACATAACTGATTTACATAATTTGCAAAAAAAGCTGGATATTTTGTGAACTATGCTTTATAATATCAAATCGGGTATGGGTTTTCCGTTAAGGAAAATTGAACTTTTAGGAAAAATCGGGGAAAGGGATAGAACAATGGAGAAAAGAAAGACAAATTGGGCCAGATACGGTCTGGCATTCCTGATGGCAATGGTCCTCTTTTTCGCGATGCATGTAATGGCACACGCGGGGGAGGATGAGAACGAGGGAACGGCAACGGTCAAAGCCGGCAAGGAAAACGTTCGTGTGCGTGCCAGCGCCGTGGACGGAAGCGAAGTTGCGCATGTAAACGGCGGTGACAGCTTTACGGTTCTGGGTTCCACCACGGGCAGCGACGGTTACACCTGGTATGAGATCAGCGGTACCGCGGGCGGCAACTCGATACGCGGTTATATCCGTGAGGATTTTGTGGATGTTACGGAAGCAACAACGCCCGACGAAGGCGCGGATGAACCTGAGGATACGCAGGAGAGCGCACCGGGCGGAGAGGACGCGACACCAACGGATACATCGGTCCTCGGGACGATCCTGGCGATGGATCCGCCCGTTGGCGAGGACGGAAATGAAGCAACGCCTCCTTCGATGCCTGCAGGCTTTTCCGAGACGGAGATCATCGTGGGCGAGCGTCAGGTCAAGGCATGGCAGAAGGATGATGTCTTCTATCTTTTCTATGCGACCTCTCCTTCCGGCAATGTAGGATGGTTTTTGTATGATTCCGGCGAAGGACGCTGGGTGCGTTACATGGATTTCCTTCTGGAGTACAACGCTTCCTCCGAAGCAACAGCCGGTGGCGGCGGTGTCAAGAAGGGCGTGGTGATCATGCTCGCGGTCCTTGTGGTCCTGCTTCTTGCGGCATGCGGTTTCCTTGCATTCCGCCTGTTCAGCGGCCGTGATTTCTATGATGATGATGACGACGATGATGATGATTATCGTCCCGCAAAGCGCACTGCTCCGAGCACCGGCAGCCAGAGACCCGCGTCGGCTTCTCCTGCCCGTCCGGCAGGCCAGGGACAGCGCCCGGCAGGCCAGCCCCGTCCGGCAGGCCAGGGACAGCGTCCGGCAGGACAGCCCCGTCCGGCAGGTCAGGGACAGCGTCCGGCAGGTCAGCCCCGTCCGGCGGCAGGCCAGGGACAGCGCCCGGCAGGCCAGCCCCGTCCGGCAGGCCAGGGACAGCCGGTCCGCAGACAGAGCCAGGGCGGCGCACCTGTGACCAGACGCAGCCCGCAGGGAGCGAACGGACAGCGCCCCGTGCGCCAGAGCCGCCCCATGGATGACGATGAGGAGTAAGCCCTGAACGGAAAAACTGATTGACAAAACACCTCTGATGTTATATGATGAGTATAACATCAGAGGTTCTTTTTATGATGAACGGAGGGTGCTATGGCAGACAGTTCTTTCAAGATCGAGATCAATTTTGACAGTGAAGAAGCGTACTATATGCAGATCCGCAACCAGGTCATCGCACAGATCGCCTACGGAAAGCTGGAGAAGGGTGAGCAGCTTCCTTCCGTGCGTCAGCTGGCGGAGGAGATCGGGATCAACATGCACACGGTAAACAAGGCATATTCCCTGCTCCGCAGAGAAGGCTATGTCAAGATCGACCGTCGCAGCGGCGCAAAGGTTGATGTGGAATATCGGCAGGACAGTGATATAAAGGAAATCAGCGAGGAGCTTTATTTGCTGGTGGCAAAGGCACGCTGCAAGGGGATCAGCAAAGAGACCCTGCTCAGGCTGGTTGACGAACACTTTGCCCAAGGGAACTGAACATGCTCGCAGAGTTTACATCCAAGGCGGAAACAGCGCTCAGTCTTGCGCAGAGAGCATCCAGGGAGATGCATTCCGGCTATACGGGAACAGAACATATCCTTCTCGGTCTGATACGGGAAGGAACGGGAGTCGCTGCGGCGATCCTTCGGGAAAATCACGTTTATGAAAGCCGTCTGACCGAGCTGATGCGGGATACCCTGCAGCCGCACGGCAGCAGCACACTTTTGAAAGAGCAGAAGGATTATTCCGTCAAGGCATCGGAAGTTCTCAGGCGTTCGCACAAGATCGCGAAAGAGACGGGGGCATCGCAGACCGGAACGGAGCACCTGCTGCTCGCTATTTTTGCGTTGCAGGATTGTGTGGCCCTGCGTCTTCTTTCGGCAGTGGGATTGGATGCAGGCCGCTTTTACAAGTCCGTGATCCGCTATATGGGGGACCGGGCTTCGGAATACGTTAAGAAAATGGCCCGCAAGCGCGGGAAGAACAAGGACCAGCGGGAAGACAGCGAAATGCTGGACCAGTTCGGGAAAGACCTGACGGCAATGGCCAGGGAAGGCAGGCTGGATCCGGTGATCGGGCGCGAGAACGAGATCAAGCGCGTGATCCAGATCCTCAGCCGCAGAACCAAGAACAATCCCTGTCTGGTCGGGGAGCCCGGTGTCGGCAAGACGGCGATCGTGGAAGGGATCGCGGCCCGCATTGCTGCCGGAGAAGTCCCGGATACCGTAAAGAACAAGCGACTGATCACCATGGATCTTTCGGGCATGGTGGCGGGCAGCCGTTACAGAGGTGAGTTTGAGGAAAGATTAAAGCGTCTGATGAATGAGGTGATCGAGAACGGTGACGTGATCCTTTTTCTGGACGAGATCCATACGGTGATCGGCGCGGGCGGCGCCGAAGGTTCCATTGACGCATCCAATATCTTAAAACCCGCCCTTGCACGCGGGGAGATCCATATGATCGGGGCCACGACGATGGCCGAATACCGCAAGTATTTTTCCAAAGACGCGGCGCTGGAGCGGCGTTTTCAGCCCGTGACGGTGGAGGAGCCGACGATCGAGGAAGCGATCGGGATCCTCAAGGGCATCGTGCATAAATACGAAGAACACCATGGCATTGCGATACGCCCGGAAGCACTGGAGGCGGCTGTGCGCCTGTCCGAGCGTTATATCAATGACCGTTTTCTGCCGGACAAGGCGATCGACCTGATCGACGAAGCCGCATCCGCCAAGAAGCTGGGCGGCAGGATGAAACCGCAGAAGATCCGCGAGCTGGAGGAAGAGATCGCCAGGAAGGACGACCAGATCGAGCGTTCCATCCGGATCGAGGCCTTTTTGCAGGCCGGGGAACTGCGCGCGGAACAGGATAAACTGAAGAAAAAGCTGAAGAAGCTGGAAGAAGCCGAAGAGAAGAAGAGCACGGGACGGGATGACTGTGTTGATGAAAATGCCATTGCGGAGGCGGTAAGCACCTGGACGAGGATCCCGCTGAAGAAGCTTGCGGAAAAGGAGAGCGAACGCCTGCTTAAGCTGGAAGAGCAGCTGCACAAGCGCGTGGTGGGACAGGAGGAAGCGGTGAGCGCCGTTTCCCGTGCGATCCGCCGCGGCAGGGTGGGGCTGCAGGATCCGAAGCGGCCCATCGGTTCCTTCCTTTTCCTGGGGCCTACGGGCGTCGGCAAGACCGAGCTGTCCAAAGCGCTGGCAGAGCTGGTCTTCGGCAGCGAGAATGCATTGATCCGCGTAGACATGTCGGAATACATGGAACAGCATTCCGTTTCCAAGATGATCGGTTCCCCGCCCGGATACGTGGGCTATGAAGAAGGGGGCCAGCTGTCCGAGAAGGTGCGGCGCAACCCCTATTCGGTGGTGCTCTTTGACGAGATCGAGAAAGCGCATCCGGATGTGTTCAACATCCTTTTGCAGGTCCTCGATGACGGGCACATCACCGATGCCCAGGGGCGGAAGGTATCCTTCAAGAACACGATCCTGATCATGACCTCCAACGCGGGGGCGCAGCGCATCATTTCGCCCAAGAACCTTGGCTTTACGGCGCATTCCGATGCGCAGCGTGATTACGAACACATGCGTGACGGCGTGATGGACGAGGTGCGCAGGATCTTCAAGCCCGAATTCATCAACCGCATCGATGAGATACAGGTGTTCCATCCGCTGAACAAGAACGACTTGAAGCGCATACTGACGCTTTTGACGAAGGACCTGATCTTCCGCTGCAGGGAGCAGCTGGAGATCCGGCTGGAGATCAGCAGGACCGTAAGGGATTATCTGGTGGAGGAATACACGGATGTGAAGATGGGGGCAAGGCCCCTCAAGCGGGCGGTACAGACGCGGCTGGAGGACCCGCTGGCAGAGGAACTGCTTGCCGGAAAGATCCGTCCCGGAGACAGTGTATCCGCTGTCCGGAAGGACGGCAAGATCGTGTTCGTACGGAAAACAGAGAAAAAAGACGGCAAAAACAGCGATAACACAACAAACGGAGGGTAAAGAGATGTCTGTAGTAAAAGAACTTTTGCGTGCCGAATCCGACGGGAGCATCAGCTTCGGCGACCACAGTCTGGACAGCAAGGCAAAGCTGGAGGATTTCAGACACGGCGATGATCTGCTCAAAGTTAAGACCTTTAAGGAGATCACCCGTCTGGAAAAGAACGAGATCTTTTTGTACGAGTCCGTTCCCGGCACTTCCGTTACGGGCTTTAAAGAGACGGAAGGCGGCATGAGCTTTTCGGTGGAAGGTCCCGAGGACGCGCAGATCACCGTGGGCCTGGAGCCGGATACCGAATACGAGGTGATCGTCGGCGATTCCGATGCGGGCCGCATGAAGACGAACCTCGGCGGCAAGCTGGCCATGAGCGTGGAGCTTGCGGGGATCGGTGAAGTGAAGGTGGAGATCCGGAAGATCTGATGGCAGCAAAGAAAAAGATCGTTTTTTTCTGCAGCGAGTGCGGGAACGAATCCGCGAAATGGATGGGACAGTGTCCGGCCTGCCACGCCTGGAACACCATGGTGGAGCAGGAAGTGGGAACGGGTGCCGCGGCAAAGAAAGCAAGGCCCATGGCCGAAGTGCCGAAGCCCGTGGTCCTGTCCGAGATCAGCCTGGGAGAAGAGGACCGGGTGCGTACCGGCATCGGGGAACTGGACCGGGTACTGGGAGGCGGCGTTGTGCCGGGCTCCATGGTCCTGGTGGGCGGTGATCCGGGGATCGGCAAGTCCACGCTGCTCTTGCAGGCCTGCCGCGAGCTGGCGGCCCGTGGACAGAAGCTTTTATACATCTCCGGCGAGGAATCGTTAAAGCAGATCCGCATGCGGGCCGACCGCCTCGGTGTTTTTTCGGATGGGCTGCGCCTTTTGTGCGAGACGGATCTGGGTGAGATCTCGGGGATCCTCAAGCAGGAGCATCCGGATATCGTGGTCATCGATTCCATCCAGACCATGTATAACGAAGAGGTGAGCGGGACACCCGGAAGTGTTTCCCAGGTGCGGGAATCCACGGCGGTTTTGCTCCAGCTTTCCAAGAGCCTGGGGATATCCATTTTTATCGTCGGGCATGTGACCAAGGAAGGGACTGTGGCCGGCCCGCGCATCCTGGAGCACATGGTGGATACGGTCCTCTATTTCGAGGGCGACCGGCATGCATCCTACCGCATCCTGCGCGGGGTCAAGAACCGTTTCGGTTCCACGAACGAGATCGGCGTCTTCGAGATGCGCCAGAACGGCCTGGAGGAAGTGGAGAACCCTTCCGAATACCTGCTCAGCGGACGTCCGGAGAATGCCAGCGGTACCGTGACGGCCTGTTCGATCGAGGGGACGAGACCGATATTGCTCGAGGTTCAGGCGCTGGTCTGCCAGACCAGCTTCGGGATACCGAGGCGGCAGAGTGCCGGAGCGGATCTGAACCGCATCAATCTGCTGATGGCGGTGCTGGAAAAGAGGCTCGGCATCCATCTGGGACAGTGCGATGCCTATGTGAACATCGCGGGAGGCATGCGCATCGCGGAACCGGCACTGGATCTTGCGATCGCCATGGCCGTGGTGAGCAGCTTTCTGAACGTGCCGGTGGGAGACAAACTCCTCGCTTTCGGGGAAGTGGGGCTTTCCGGCGAAGTAAGAGGCGTCAGCCAGGCGGAAGTGCGCGTGGCCGAAGCAGCCAAGCTGGGATATGAGATCTGCGTATTGCCCACGGCCAATGCGGAGCGGATCGGAAAAACGAAGGATATCAGACTGATCGGTGTCAGCTCGGTGAGGGACGCGATCGCTCTGATCAAAAAATAGAGAAAAAAGGAGAGAAAAAAAAGATGACACTGTTAGATCAATGGCGGGCAATGGCCTATGACACAAAGAATAATGACAAGGCGACGATCCAGAAGCTTTGGAACGATTATTTCAAAGAAGAGACCCGCATCTATAAGGAGCTTCTGGCCGATCCCGATGCGGAAGTAAAGGGCACAGTCAAGGATCTCGCAGAGAAATACGGCCTTTCCGTAATGTACATGGTCGCGTTCCTGGACGGGATCAACGAGAGCCTGAAGGTTCCCAATCCCATCGAGGAAATGGACGAAGATACGGAAGTAAGCCTTGGCTTTGACAAGGAACTGCTGTACAAGAACATGGTAGATGCCCGTGCCGACTGGCTTTACGGCCTTCCCGAGTGGGAAGCGATCTTCCCGCAGGAGAAGCGCGACGAGCTTTACAAAGAGGCAAAGAAAGCCGGTACCGTTGTGCATGAAATGCCCAAGGTATATCCCAACGATCCCTGCCCCTGCGGGAGCGGCAAGAAATTCAAGAAGTGCTGCGGCAAGGCAGGCTGAGCGGCGCGTCCGGCATAGATTAGACTGAAAGAAAGAAGGAAGAGACGATGACTAAGATAGATGTGATAAGCGGTTTCCTGGGAGCAGGAAAGACGACCCTGATCCAGAAGCTTTTGAAAGAAGCCTGGAAGGGCGAGCAGGTGGTCCTGATCGAGAACGAGTTCGGTGAGATCGGCATTGACGGCGGTTTTCTTCAGGAAGCGGGCATCGAGATCACGGAAATGAATTCCGGCTGCATCTGCTGCTCCCTGGTGGGAGATTTCGGAACGGCACTCAAGGATGTGATGAAACGCTTCACGCCGGACCGCATTGTGATCGAGCCCTCCGGCGTCGGCAAACTCTCGGATGTGGTGCGTGCCATACAGTCGGCGGAACTGGGAGACGATGTGGTGCTGAATTCCGCCATCGTTGTGGTGGATGCAACCAAGTGCAAGCTTTATATCAAGAATTTCGGCGAGTTCTTCATCAATCAGGTCGAGCACGCCGGAACCATCATCCTGAGCCGTACCGGCAATATCACGGATGAAAAGCTGAAGATCGCGCTTGATCTTCTGCGCGAGCACAATGCCAAGGCCACGATCATCACGACGCCCTGGGAGCAGATCACGGGGCAGTCCATCAAAGAGACCATGGAGGGTGTGGATCTTCTGGATGAGCTTCTGAAGGAAGTGATGGAGCATCATCACGATGAGGACGAGGAATGCGACGATCCCGAGTGTGAATGCCACCATCATCACCATCATGATGAGGATGTGGAGTGCTGCCATCACCATCACGATCACGATGAAGACGGGGAGTGCTGCCATCATCATGATCATGACCACGACCATGAGCACGAGCACCATCACGACCATGATCACGATCACGACCACGATCATGAGCATCATCACCATCACCACCATCATGCGGATGAAGTCTTTACCAGCTGGGGCATGGAGACGGCGGCAAAGTATACAAAGGACGAGATCGAATCTTTTCTTGCGGAGCTTTCCGATGCCCTTACCTACGGAATGGTTCTCAGGGCAAAGGGCATGGTCCCGGCAGCGGAGGGCGGCTGGATCTATTTTGATTATGTTCCCGGCGAGAGCAATGTCCGCGACGGTGCGCCCCAGCCGACCGGCAAGTTCTGCGTGATCGGTTCGAAGCTCAATGAAGAGGAACTGGAGGAGTTGTTTAAGAAATGAAACCGGTATATCTGATCAATGGTTTTCTGGAGAGCGGAAAGAGCAGTTTCATCCGTTTCACGCTGCAGCAGCCCTACTTTCAGGTAAAGGGGCTCACACTTCTTTTGCTGTGCGAGGAAGGGGAAGTGGAATACGATGAAAAGATCCTGCGCGCATCCAGGACGGAGGTCCGCGTGATCGAAGATGAGGCGGATTTTACACCGGAAAATCTTCTCGCGATCGAAAAGGAGCTCAATCCCGAGCGCGTCATCATCGAATATAACGGGATGTGGAACATCAAGGAGATGAAGCTTCCGTTCCACTGGAATGTGGAGCAGCAGATCACCTGCATCGATGCGTCCACCTTCCCGACTTATTACAGCAACATGAAATCCATGGTGGCCGAGATGGTGCGCCGCTCCGAACTGATCATCTTCAACCGCTGCGACAGCGTGATGGAAAACCTGGGAAGTTACCGGCGCAATATCAAGGCGGTCAACGCACAGGCGGATGTGGTCTTTGAAAACGCGGAAGGTGAGATCAACGAGATCTTTGAGGAGGATCTGCCTTACGACCTGAAGGCGGACCGCATCGATCTGGATGACAATTCCTACGGGATCTGGTATCTGGACATGATGGACCATATCGAACGCTATGAGGGCAAGGTCATCAGCTTCATTGCCAGCGTGATGCGGCCGAATTCTTTCCCGAAGGGCTGCTTTGTCCCGGGACGCATGGCCATGACCTGCTGTGCCGAGGACATGACGTTTTTGGGATATGTCTGCCGGTACGAAGGCGCGGAAAAGCTGAAGGAACGCAGCTGGGTGAAAGTGGAGTGCACGGTGAAAAAAGAGTTCCAGGAAGCCTACAAGGGCGAAGGTCCCGTGCTTTATGCCCAAAAGGTCGAAGCTGCGCAGAAACCCGCGCAGGAGGTCATCGGTTTTAACTGAGCTTGAAAGGAAGGAAAAGAATGAACGAATTACTGGAAATCCTCAAGGGAGTACGTCCCGACATCGATTTTGAAAAGGAAACGGCGTTGATCGACAACGAGATCCTCGATTCGTTTGACGTGATCTCGATCGTGAGTGAAGTGAACGAGGCCTTTGGCGTGGAGATCAACATGGAGGATCTGCTCCCCGAGAATTTTAATTCCGCGGAGGCCATATACGCGCTTATCCTGAAGATGCAGGGCTGACAAGGGGGGTATAATGGCATTTACCTCCCTGGGTTTTTTGTTTTTTGCACTGGCAACGGTCACTCTTTATTTTGTTTTTCCGAAGAAGTGGCAGTGGCTGGTGCTTTTTGCTGCAAATCTGTATTTTTATTCCACTTATGAGATCCGTTTCCTCGTTTTCCTGCTGGCAGCAGGACTGATCAGTTATGCGGCGGCCCTGATCCTGGAAAAGCAGAACCGCTCCTCCGAGCTTGCGTTAAAGAATGCCGGGGCGGAGGACAAGGACCGCGTGCGCAGGGAAAACCTGAAACGGAAAAAGAGGATCGCCGCCATCGCGATCCCGCTGATCCTGTCTTCCTGGATCGTGATCAAGTACGGCAGATTCTTTATCTCGAACATCAACGCGCTGATCGGCATATCGGGCACTCCGGGAAAGCTGCCGGAGCCGGAATGGATCCTTCCCCTGGGCATGTCCTTTTATACCTTTCATGCGATCGCTTATCTGATCGATGTGTACCGGAAGAAATATCCGGCCGAGAGGAATTTTTTGAAATACTTTACCTTTCTGTCGTTTTTTCCGCACATGATACAGGGCCCGTTCAGCCGTTTCGGGGAATTGGGGAAAAGCATTTTTGAGGAACACCGTTTTTCGACGGACCGTCTCCGGGAAGGCAGCGCGCGCATACTCTGGGGAATGTTCAAAAAGATCGTGATCGCGGACCCGCTTGCCGCCACGGTAAGCACCATCCTCGGGGATCATCAGGCCTATGGCGGGGTACAGATCCTTTTTGCGGTCTTTGTATACAGCGTCAGGCTGTATGCGGATTTCTCGGGCTACATGGATATCGCCTGCGGGCTCAGCCATATCCTGGGGATCAGGCTGGCCGAGAATTTCCGTCGGCCCTTTTTCGCCAAGACCGTCGATGAGTATTGGCGCAGATGGCACGTGACCCTCGGATTCTGGTTCAGGGATTATGTCTTTTATCCGGCTTCGATGGGGAAGGCGGGCATGAAGCTTTCCAAGTGGGCACGTTCGAAGTGGGGGCCCAGGATGGGAAAGCTGATCTCGGGGTATTTTGCCCTGATCTTTGTCTGGACGGCCACGGGGCTCTGGCACGGCGCGAACTGGACCTATCTGGTCTGGGGTTATCTGAATCTGTTTGTCATCGTCAGCACGATGCAGCTTGGCGAAGTTTATGATAAGATAACGGGGAAGCTGCACATACGACGGGAGAGTCTTCCCTGGAAGCTTTTCTGCATGCTGCGTACGTTTTTGCTGATCAGTGTGTTCCGCTTCTTTTCCATTGCGCCGGGGCTTAAGGAGGCTTTCTCGACGCTGGGGCATACGGTACTGGATTTCCGGCCCGCGCTTCTGTTGAAGCCTTCCGGTTTTCTGATCGGGATGTACCGGGAAGAGATCCTCATGGCGGGGGCAGGCATCCTGGCCATGCTGGTTGTGGACATCCTGCAGGAAAAGGAAAAATGGGATGCGCTGAAAGCGAAGGTCCCTTTTGGGCTCAGGGCGTTTATCTACGCCTGCATGCTGCTGATGATCACGTTGATGGTGAAAGGGGCGGACATGTCCCAGGGCTTCATGTATGCGAATTTTTAAGAACAAGAACCTACAAACGATATTGATGCCGCTTTGCATCGCCCTGTTCTTCCTGGCGGGAAACGCGCTGCTCGGAAGCCTGCTTCAGCCGCTGGGCACATCCCGCTATTTCCGGGATGAGGTGGCAGTTTATGCTGCGGAGGGGAAGCAGGCGGACATCGTCTTCCTCGGATCGTCCCGCACCTTTCAGACCTATGCGCCGGAAGTGCTGGAGCGGGAACTGGGACTGGAGCTTGTGATCAATGCCGGGAGCGCCACGCAGCGTCCGGAGAGCAGTTATTATCTGCTGAAGGACCTGTACCGGCAGGTAAAGCCCAAGGTCGTGGTTTGGGGTGTGCAGTGGAACATGCTTTTGAAGGAAGCTACGGAATCGCAGCGTCTCGAGAGCGCGATCACGGCTTATGACAGGATGAGCGCGAGAGGACGCATCGAGTATATCCCCACGTACATGTTCACGGATCTCTGGCCGCAGTTTCTGGATGTTTACCGCTATCGCAATGACTTTCGCTACGATGCCATCCGAAAGAACCTGGAGGCAAAGGCGGAGTACAAAGAGCACGGCTTCATCCCGGATACGGAAGCGGACCATTACTATGCGGGGAAGGGCTTCACCTACTCCAACACCCATTGCGAGGACGGGAATGTTCCGATCATGGATGAAGGCGGACAGATCCGTTTCTCCGCGGAAGAGATCGACCCGGAAAAACTGCGCTACCTCGAAAAGGTAACCAAATTCTGCGAAAAGAACGGGATACGCCTGTATCTGGTCGCATCGCCCATAGCGGTGATGAACCTCTATCATCTGGAGGGCTATCAGGAGGCGAACGATTACTATGCGGATTTTGCCGAAAAACACGGCATCGTGTTTTACAACCTGAACTATCTGAAGGACAAGGAAGAGCTGTTCCCGGATCACATGCAGTGCGATTACGTCCATCTTTCCGGGGAGGGCGCCGAAGCAGCCAGTGCCTTGTTTGCGGAGCTTCTGCGCATGGAAGCAAACGGCGAATCCACGGACGGGCTTTTTTATGACGATCTTTCGGAAGTGAAGGCGCAGATCCGCCGCATCGCGGCCGTGAAGGCCGACATCGAAAGGGAAGGAACGCGGGCGGAAGTCAGTGTGCTGAGCCTGCACAACGAGGATGTTGTTGTGCGCTATAAGGCCGAATATGCCAAAGAGGGAGAAGAGGAATTCGTTCTTCTGCGTGACTGGAGCGAAGGAGAGGAATTTGAGCTGGCATTGCCGTCTGCTTCGGGCGGAAGGCTGCGGATCAGCGCCTGGTCCGGTGTGGAGGGCGAAGGGATCGCCTGGCAGGAATACGTGCTCGAGTAAAAGAAGCAGTGAGTGAAGCAGGAACAGGAGAGAAGCCATGATATGGGATTTGGAACGCTACGCTGAGAGGGAAGCATTGACGGGAGAGGGCATCTCGATCCGTTACAGGGTGCTCAGGGAAAAGGGGGATGAGATCTGCCGCATGGTCCCGAAACGCTCCCTTGTGTTTGTTCTCTGCCGGAACAAAGTCGCGACGATCGCCGCATACACCGGCTTTCTGAACGGCGGGGTCGTTCCGCTGATGCTGGACGGGAAACTTTCCCCCGAATTGCTTGCTTCGATGATCGGGCTCTACGAGCCGGCTTTCCTGTGGCTTCCCGCAGAACGCAGGGACGAGATGGCCGGTGCGGAGGAGATCTATCGTGCGGACGGTTATCTGCTCCTTAAGAATCCGAAAGCGGCGGAGCTTGCGATGGATCCGTCCCTGGCGCTTCTGATCTCGACTTCGGGTTCCACGGGCAGCCCCAAGCTGGTCCGCCTGTCTTATAAGAATATCCTGGCGAATACCGCTTCGATCATTGAATATCTGCACATCAACGAGCGGGAGAGGGCGATCACCTCGCTGCCGCTCAATTACGTATACGGGCTTTCCGTTTTGAACACCCATCTTTATGCCGGAGGCTGTCTGATCCTGACCGAACAGAACTGCTATTCCAAGCTTTTCTGGGATCAGTTTGAACGCTACGGGGGCACTTCTTTTGCGGGCATTCCGTTCATGTACGAGATGCTTCATAAGCTCCGCTTTGAAAAGAAAACGATCCCGGGACTGAAGACGATGACCCAGGCCGGCGGAAAGCTTTCCCCGGAGCTGCATGAGCTGTTTGCCGCATATGCACAGGAGAACGGGATCGACTTTGTCGTGATGTACGGTGCTTCCGAAGCGACGGCGCGCATGGGCTATCTGCCGCCGGAGCGCTCCCTGGAAAAGCGCGGGAGCATGGGGATCGCGATCCCGGGCGGACGCTTTGAACTGATCGATGAAGCACACCGGGTGATCGGGGAAGCGGGGCAGAGCGGCGAGCTTGTCTATTACGGCGAGAACGTAAGTCTCGGTTACGCCGAAGCCCCCGAAGACCTTAACAGACCCGATGAGCGCAACGGACGCCTGGAAACCGGAGACATGGCCTATTTTGACGCTGACGGATATTATTACATCGTCGGCAGAAAGAGCCGTTTCATCAAGATCCTGGGAAAACGCACGAACCTGGCCGAGATGGAAGGGATCCTGAAGCAGAAATTCGGCATCCTGGACCTGGCGTGCTCCGGGAAGGATGATTCCCTGGACATCTATCTCACCGATGCTTCCCGGACGGAAGAGATCGGGGATTATCTGTTTGAGGAGATCGGGATCAACCGTCACCTCTATCATCTGCACGTGATCCCGGAGATTCCGAAGAACACGGCGGGCAAGGTATTGTATTCGCAGCTGAAGCCACAGGAGGGGTAAAAAATGGAAGAGAAAGCTTATAAGCAGATCGGCGAGTCGGTGATCAAACAGAGCAGGATCGGGAACGGTTCGGTGATCGATCATGACTGCGTGATCTTAAAAAGCGAGATCGGAGAGAACGTGGACATCGAGAAGCGGAACCTGATCCGCGATTCCGTTGTGGGCGACATGAGCTATACCGGTTCGGACACCAGCATCATGTGGGCAGAGGTGGGAAAGTACTGCTGCATCTCGCGCATGGTCGACATCGGAGGGAACGAGCATGACTATCGTGCGGTCTCGATGATGCCGCTCTACCGCATGGAGAACAAGCTCCTCGGGAAGCTCAATCAGCATCCGGACGAAGAAAAGATCGTTATCGGAAACGATGTGTGGATCGGCGCGGGAGCGCAGATCGTGCGGAAGAAAGGCCTGAAGGTCGGAAACGGTGCCGTGATCGGCGCGGGAGCCGTGGTGACAAAGAGCGTGCCGCCTTACGCGATCGTGGCCGGAGTCCCCGCGAAGGTGATAGGCTACCGTTTCATGAAAGAGGTGATCGGGCTGCTTGAGGAGCTTAAGTGGTGGGACTGGGACAAAGAGAAGGTGGCGGAAGAACTTCCCTTTCTCACATCCGATCTTTCGGTGGAAAAGCTGAGGGAACTGCTGGCAAAGTCTCTTGAAAAATGATCCCGTTTATGGTAGGATTTTGCTTAGTGAGAAACTGAATTCAGGAGGTGCTTATGACGACAAAAGAAGTGATCCTGGGAAGAAGAAGTATCCGAAAGTACAGCGACAAGCCGGTGGACGACAGCCTGCTTCAGGAGATCGTGGAAGAGGCATCCTATGCCCCCAGCTGGAAGCACACGCAGATCACACGCTACATCTGTGTGAAAGATGCGGCCCTCAAGGACAGGATCGCACAGGAAGGGACCACGATCTGGCCCGGAAACGGTGATATCATCCGTCAGGCACCGGTGCTGACTGCTGTCTGCGTTGTCAAGAACCGTTCGGGTTTCGAGCGGGACGGATCCTTTTCGACGAAGAGGGAAGACCGCTGGGAGTTCTTTGACGCGGGGATCGCGTCACAGACCTTCTGCCTCGCAGCGTATGAGCATGGCCTGGGAAGCGTTATCCTGGGGCTCTTTGACATTGAAACAGTTTCGAAGCTGCTTGAAGTCCCGGAGGGACAGGAGCTGATCGCGCTGATCCCGTTGGGATATCCCGCGGAAGAGCCGGTCGCGCCGAAGCGGAAAGCAGTTTCCGATCTGCTCACGATCCGATAATCAGAAAAGAGAAGCCGGGTGCTTCTCTTTTTTACGACAGGAGGATGACATGCGACATTTGATGAATCCGATGGATTTCTCGGTGGAGGAGCTGGACAGGCTTTTTGACCTGGCGGCGGATATCGAGAAGCATCCGGAGGCTTATGCACACAAGTGCGAAGGAAAAAAGCTGGCAACCTGTTTTTATGAGCCCAGCACCCGGACACGTCTGAGCTTTGAGAGCGCGATGCTCAACCTCGGCGGGTCCGTGATCGGTTTTTCGGATGCGGGGTCTTCCTCGGCATCCAAAGGAGAGAGCGTTTCCGATACGATAAGGGTGATCTCCTGTTTCGCCGACATCTGCGCGATGCGGCATCCGAAGGAGGGTGCGCCGATGGTAGCGGCAAGCCGCTCTTCCATCCCGGTGATCAACGCCGGGGACGGCGGGCACCAGCACCCCACGCAGACCCTGACGGATCTGCTCACGATCCGCTCCCTGAAGGGCAGGCTCGATCACTTCACGATCGGGCTGTGCGGTGACCTGAAGTTCGGACGCACGGTCCATTCGCTGGTCAACGCGCTGTCCCGTTACGAAGGGATCCACTTTGTCTTTATCTCCCCCGAGGAACTGCGTATCCCGGGGTATCTGCGCGAGACTCTCTGGAGCAAGGCGCTGTCGTTCGAAGAGGTGATTCGGCTGGAAGATGTGATGCCCAAGCTGGATCTGCTCTACATGACGCGTGTGCAGAGAGAGCGCTTCTTTAACGAAGAGGATTATGTACGTCTGAAGGATTTCTACGTTCTGACCAAGGCCAAAATGGAAAGGGCACGCGAGGACATGCTGGTCCTGCACCCGCTGCCCCGTGTGAACGAGATCTCGGTAGAGGTGGATGACGATCCGCGGGCGGTCTATTTCAAGCAGGTCCGGTACGGCGTGTATGTGCGCATGGCGCTGATCCTCACGCTGCTGGAGCTGGTATAAGGAGGGCGGAATGTTAAACGTAGGCAAGATCGAGGAAGGCTTTGTTCTGGATCATATTCCCGCGGGCAAGAGCATGTCCATCTATTATCACCTGGGGTTGGATAAGCTGGATTGCACCGTGGCCATCATCAAGAATGCCCGTTCCAATATCATGGGGAAAAAGGACATCATCAAGGTGGAGTGCGATATCAACACCCTGAACCTGGATGTGCTGGCCGTGATCGATCATACCATCACGGTAAACGTGATCAAGGACGGCGAGATCGTGGAGAAAAAGGCGCTGGAGCTTCCGCTGGAACTCAAAGGGATCATGAAGTGCCGCAATCCACGCTGCATAACCTCCATTGAACAGGAGCTTCCGCATATCTTTTATCTGGCGGATCCCGTAAAGGAACTGTATCGTTGTCGCTATTGCGATGAAAAAAATACGGAGCGTTTTTAACAGACATGAATGAATTCATTTTGTTTTCCAGTACTTATGAAAAATGGGTGGATGCGATCCGGATGCAGATGATGCCCGGAGCGCGCGGAGAAGAGGTCAAGGCTGCCCGTTATGAATTGTGCCGCAGGCTTCTGCGGGAAGGGGAGCGTGCGGGATTTCGCGGCAATCTCTGGCATTGCCTGCTGACCGAATCCCTGCTCCTGGATGAAAATCCCTATACGCTTGCAGCCGAGGGAAGAGGCAACCCGCGCGGTGCGTTGACAGCGGTTGCCGTTGCCGAGATGAACGAGGTGCTGAATTTCTTCCGCATCGATATCCGGCAGCTTTCCATGGGCCTGGCGGGCGTGCGCGGAATGGAGATCCTGGCGGACTATGTGCCCTCCGGGCGTCGTTCCTGCTACAACAACAAGGTGCGTGAGGCCATCCAGGATGCGGCTGCTGCGATCGCGCAGTGCCGGGACGGAGCCGAAGTGCTGCAGGTCCTGGATATCTTTTACCGGAATTACGGCGTGGGTCTTCTGGGGCTGCACAAGGCATTCCGGATTGGGGATGCGGGCGAGCGCCGCATCGAGCCCATTCAGAATGTCGTGGAGAGCTATCTGGACGATCTGATCGGTTATGACGAGCAGAAGAGGCAGCTGATCGAGAATACCGAGTCCTTCCTGCGCGGGCAGAGGGCCAACAACTGCCTGTTGTACGGCGAGGCGGGGACAGGCAAGTCCAGCAGCATCCGCGGGATCCTGCACCGTTATTACGACCAGGGCCTGCGCATCGTCGAGGTCTATAAGCACCAGTATAAGGAGATCAACGAACTGATCCGCAGCCTGAAGGACCGGAACTATCGTTTTATCATCTACATGGACGATCTCTCCTTTGAGGAATTCGAAGTGGAATACAAATTCCTGAAGGCACTGATCGAGGGCGGACTGGAGGAACGGCCGGAGAACGTGCTGATCTATGCAACCTCCAACCGGAGGCATCTTGTTCGTGAGAGCTTTGATGACCGGCCCGACAGTCCTTTGGATAAGCACAAGAACGAAACCGTGCAGGAGAAGCTTTCCCTCTTCTCCCGTTTCGGCATCACGATCTATTACGGCGCGCCGGCGCAGAAGGAATACTTCCATATCGTGGAAGAGCTGGCAAAGCGCTACGGCCTGCCCTACAGCAGCGAGGAACTGCGTTCGCTGGCCAACAGTTGGGAACTCAGCCACAACGGTCTTTCCGGCCGCACGGCAGCCCAGCTCATCGATCATCTGCGCGGACAGCTGGCCGAGGATGCAAGACGGCAGCTGCATCAGGAACAGGGAAAGCCGTTAACGGAAGCACCTGCCGGGCAGCAGGCAGCGGCTGCGCAGGGAGCGCCGGCGGACAATGCCGCACAGAGCGCACAGAAGGAAGAGGTGCCGGCGGACGGTGCCGCACAGGAGGCGCAGAACGTAAACACGCAGGAGGGCTGAGCACAGGAGGGATAAATGGCGGAACGCAAGAGTGCGCCGCGCATGTTTGCGGCACTTGATGTAGGAAGCTTTGAACTCTGTCTGAAGATCTTTGAGATCTCGCCGAAAGGGATACGTCAGGTCGAGTATCTCAGGCATCGCCTGGCTTTGGGCACGGACAGCTATGCGACCAGAAAGATCAGCCTTTCCAAGATGGAAGAGCTTTTCCGCATCCTGCAGGAATTCAAGGAAGTGATGAAGAGCTACCGGGTGAAAGAATACCGTGCCTACGGGACTTCCGCGCTCCGCGAAACAGAGAATACCGAGATCCTCCTGGACCAGATCCGAAACCGCGGCGGCATCGATCTGGAGATCCTCAGCAATTCGGAACAGCGGTTTTTGGATTGCAAGGCCATTGCTGCCCACGGGGAGCGTTTCGAACGCATCATTTCCAAGGGGACTGCGATCGCGGATATCGGAGGCGGAAGCATACAGCTTTCGCTTTTTGACAAGGGACAGCTTGTGATCACGCAGAGCTTAAAGCTCGGAGTCCTGCGTCTGCATGAACGCCTGGAAGCCATGAAACCCCGCAGCACCCAGGTGGAAGCTCTGCTGGATGAGATGATCGGCGGGCAGCTGGCGGTTTTCCGGAAGATGTATCTGAAGGAACGCGAGATCAGTAATCTCATCGTCATGGATGATTATTTTTCCGGACGTTTTCCGGATGCCGTGGACGGCGTGAAGGACGGGCAGCTGGCGGATGTAGCGGATTTTCTGCGTTTCGCGGATGCCCTGCCGGAGGAGTCGGTGGAGGACATGGCTGACCGCCTGGAGATCTCGGAGGAGAGCGTTCCTCTCTTTAAGATCTCGGCCGGGATCCTGAAGCGCATCGTCCGGGAATTTGAGGTAAAGACCCTCTGGGTGCCGGGCGCCACGATCTGCGACGGCATGGCCTATGAATATGCCGAGAAGCACGAGATCGGCGCAACGGGACGGGATTTCACCAAGGACATCCTTGCCTGTGCGACCACCATGAGCAAGCGTTACCTGGGCAGCAGGAAGCGCTCCGAGGCTCTGGAATTTTTGGCGCTTTCCATCTTTGACGGGATGCACAAGGTGCACGGCATGGGCCGGAGAGAGCGCCTTCTTCTGCAGCTCGCTGCCATCCTGCACGACTGCGGCAAGTTCATCAACATGACCAATGTGGGGGAATGCTCCTACGCGATCATCATGAACACCGAGATGATCGGTCTGTCCCATCTGGAGCGCGAGATCCTCGCCTGTGTGGTCAAGTTCAACCACGAAGAGTTTGAATATTACGAGGACCTTTCTTCCCACAGCGACATCGGGGAAGCGGCCTACCTTACCATCGCAAAGCTCACGGCGATCCTGCGGATCGCAAATGCCCTGGACAAGAGCCATAAGCAGAAGGTCCGGGGCCTGAAGGTGATCCTGCGTGAGGACAAGCTCATACTCGAGCCCGAGACCGGGGCGGAGGATCTGCTCTTCGAGCAGGAGCGTTTTGCGAACAGGGCTTCTTTTTTTGAGGAAGTATACGGATTGCGTCCGCAGATCCGGCGCGGATAACGTTGGGGGAGAAACATGGATTATCGGGATGCGCAATACTACATCAACCGGGAACTGAGCTGGCTGCGTTTCAACGGACGTGTGCTTTCGGAAGCGAAGGACAAAGAAACGCTGCTTTTCGAGCGCCTGAAATTCCTGGGGATCACGGCCTCCAATCTGGACGAGTTTTTCATGGTGCGGGTGGCCTCCCTCAAGGACATGGTCCATGCGGGCTACAGCAAAAAGGATATCGCGGGACTGAAGCCCGAGGAACAGCTCAAGCTCCTTACGCCGGAGCTGCACGGATTCGTGCGCGAGCAGTATGCGGTCTACCGCACGCTTTTAAAAGAATGCGCGGTAAAAGGTCTGGTCATGACCGAGCATCACGAGGAGCTGACGAAGGAAGAGGGAGAGTATGCCGACCGCTATTTTTCGGAGCATGTCTATCCCGTGCTCACGCCCATGGCGGTGGATTCCTCCAGGCCCTTCCCGCTGATCAAAAACCGATCCCTTAACATCTGCGCGCTGCTGGCCAAGAAGGGCAAGGATCCGGACAAGGAAAAGCACCAGGAATTCGCAACGGTGCAGGTGCCGAGCGTCCTGCCCCGTCTGGTGGAGCTGCCTTCCGCGGAAGGCGTGCGGCGCGTGATACGCCTGGAGGAGCTGATCGAGCGAAACATCAGCAGGCTTTTCTTAAACTACGATGTGATCTCGTCCTCGCCCTTCAGGATCATGCGAAACGCCGACCTGACCATTGAGGAGGACGAGGCGGAAGACCTGCTCAAGGAGATCGAAAAGCAGATCAAGCGCCGGCAGTGGGGCGAAGCCATCCGCCTGGAAGTGGAGAAGGGCGTGGACAAGCGGCTTCTGAAGATCCTGCGGCACGAGCTCTCCATCGGCGAGGAGTCCATCTACGAGATCGACGGCCCCCTGGATCTGTGCTTTCTGATGAAGGTCTATTCCCTTGAGGGCTTTGAGGAATACAAGCACAAGAATCCGAAACCCTGCGAGGTGCCGCAGATCCCGCCCGGAAGCGATGTTTTCGAGGCGATCCGGAAGGGGGACATCCTTCTGCATCATCCGTACCAGTCTTTTACGCCGGTGGTGGAGTTTATCCGGCAGGCGGCCGACGACCCGCAGGTACTGGCCATCAAGCAGACCCTGTACCGTGTGAGCGGCAATTCCCCCATCGTGCGGGCACTGGCGGATGCGGCGGAGAACGGGAAGCAGGTATCGGTCCTGGTGGAACTGAAGGCCCGCTTTGACGAAGAGAACAACATCGGCTGGGCAAAGATGCTGGAGAAAGCCGGCTGTCACGTGATCTACGGCCTGGTGGGTCTGAAGACCCACTGCAAGATCGCGCTG
>JAILHF010000067.1 GCA_024696005.1 Lachnospiraceae bacterium
CTGGCATATCATAGTGTCATATCTTTCCTTTTCCTGTCATAACCTGTTGCACATATTGGCGTAAAATTGGCGTAAACGCTGTTTTGGGATGGCCGCCTGCCCAGTATTCATGGGCATTTCTTAGCTCAAGCTCTTGAGTGTAGGGAAGAACAATACATCCCTGATCGCGGGGCTGTCGGTAAGCAGCATCACGAGACGGTCGATGCCGTAGCCGATGCCGCCGGTAGGAGGCATGCCGATCTCCAATGCGTTCAGGAAATCCTCATCCGTGTGCTCAGCCTCGTCGTCGCCTGCTGCCGCGTTGGCATCCTGGGCGGCGAAACGCTCGCGCTGGTCGATCGGGTCGTTCAGCTCGGAATAAGCGTTGCACATCTCCCAACCGTTGACAAAGAGCTCGAAGCGCTCCACGTGTCCTTCATAGCCGGGCTTCTTCTTGGTCAGCGGCGAGATCTCGATCGGATGGTCCATCACGAAAGTGGGCTGCACCATGTGCTCTTCGCAGAATTCTTCGAAGAAGAGATTCAGGATATCGCCCTTCTTGTGACGCTCTTCGTACTCGATGCCTTTTTCCTTCGCAAGCTTCTTTGCAGCTGCATCATCCGGCACCTGCGCAGGATCATCAAAGTCGATGCCCGTATATTTCTTGACAGCAGCTGCCATCGAAATGCGCTCGAAAGGCTTGCCGAAATCCAGCTCGATATCACCATACTTAAAGGTGGTGGTGCCCAGCACGGTCTGTGCGACATGACGGAACATCTCCTCCGTCAGATCCATCATCCCGTTGTAATCGGTATATGCCTGATAAAGCTCCATCAGGGTGAACTCCGGATTGTGCCTGGTGTCCACACCCTCGTTGCGGAAAACGCGGCCGATCTCGAATACACGCTCCAGACCGCCCACGATCAGTCTCTTCAGATACAGTTCCAGCGAGATGCGAAGCTTCAGATCCTCATCCAGCGCATTGAAATGCGTCATGAAAGGTCTTGCCGCAGCGCCGCCGGCATTGGCGACCAGCATGGGCGTCTCCACCTCCATAAAGCCCTTCGAATCCAGGAAAGTACGGATCGTGCTGATGATGCGGGAACGCTTTACAAAGGTGTCCTTCACATCCGGGTTCATGATCAGATCCGTATAACGCTGACGATAGCGCAGATCGGTATTCGTCATGCCGTGGAATTTTTCCGGAAGAGGCTGCAGGCTCTTGGACAGGAGCGTCATCTCCGTGGCGTGGATCGAGATCTCGCCGGTCATGGTGCGGAACATGAAGCCCTTCACACCGAAGATGTCGCCGATATCCGACTTTTTGAATTCTCCGTACGCCTCTTCACCCAGCGCATCTTTGGAAGCATAGACCTGGACATCGCCCTTCAGATCCCTGAGGGTCGCGAATCCGGCCTTGCCCATCACACGCTTCAAAAGCATGCGTCCCGCAACCGAAACCGAAAGGGGATGCTTGTCCAGATATTCCCTTTTGGCATTGTAGGCTTCCTTTTTCGCCTGACGGTACGCGGCCACGGTCTCATCGTCCGCGCCCTCTGCGGGCTCGGCGAGCTCGGGCTCGCTGTAATCCTTCAGAAGCTCTGCCTCATGTGCCTCGTATGCGGCCTTTGCGTCTTCACTGTGATCCGTCTGGTCAAACTTCGTGATCACGAAAGGATCGTTCCCGGCTTCCTGAAGGGCTGCCAGTTTCTCGCGGCGGACCTTCTTCAGCTGGTTGATATCCTGTTCCTGCGGCTTGTTCTGCGTCTGCTTTTCGTCTGCCATTTTAGTTCTCCTGCCAGATGTCCAGTACCTTGTATTGGATCGGTCCTGCCGGCGCCTCTACTTCCACAATGGCACCCTTCTTTGCACCCATCAGAGCCTTGCCCAGAGGCGATTCGTTGGAAATGCTCTTTTCCAGAACATTTGCCTCGCTGGCACCCTTGATGGTATAGGTCATTTCTTCATTCAGCTCCAGATCCTGGATACGAACCGTGTGGCCGAATCCGACGGAGGTGATCTTTCCGCCCTTCTGGTCCACATCTACAACTTCAACGTTCTTCAGGATGTTTTCCAGCTCTTCGATGCGGGCTTCCACGTCGCGCTGTTCGTCACGGGCAGCATCATATTCCGCGTTCTCGGAAAGGTCGCCCTGCTCTCTGGCTTCCTTGATCTTCTGCGAGATCTCCAGTCTCCGGACCGATTTCAGTTCATGCAGCTCATCTTCGTATTTTTTTAAGCCTTCTCTTGTGAGATAATTCTTCTTCTCCGCCATTTTTTATGACCGCCTTTCCTTGAAAATCGGGCACAACCGCCCATAATCTGTGATATTATACATTAACGCTCTTTCCGATGTCAAGCATTAACACCCTCCGAGATCTGCTCCAGCAGCTTCTCCAGATCCTCCATGCTCTCCAGCTCGCAGGCCTGTTTCCGAAGCAGCGCCGCCCGCGGAAAGCCCGTGATGTACCAGGCCGTGTGCTTGCGCATCTCGCGGATGCCGATGTACTCGCCTTTTACCGCCAGCTGCAGGGCCGCGTGTTCCCGGATCATGGCGCACACCTCCTGCGCGTCCGGCCGGGGAGGAAAGCTGCCGTTCTCCAGATAGGAGAGGATGTCCCGGAAGATCCAGGGGTTCCCCTGTGAGCCGCGGCCGATCATCAGGGCCTCACAGCCCGTCTGCTCCATGCAGGCCACTGCTGCCGCGGGACTGTCGATATCGCCGTTTGCGATCACGGGAATGCTCACGGCTTCCCTCACCCGGCGGATGATGTCCCAGTCGGCCTTGCCGCTGTAGTACTGCTCTCTGGTCCGTCCGTGCACCGCCACTGCTGCCGCCCCGGCATCCTCCAGGCGCTTTGCCAGCTCCACGGCATTGACATGCGCCTCGTCAAAGCCCTTGCGGATCTTGACCGTGACAGGCTTTTTGATGGCCGAAGACACGGCCTTCACGATCCGGGCCGCCAGTTCGGGGTCCTTCATCAGCGCCGAGCCCTCACCGTTGTTGACCACTTTCGGCACCGGGCAGCCCATGTTGATGTCCAGGATGTCGAAAGGCCTGTCCTCGATGCTCTTTGCCACCTCGGCCATCAGCTCCGGCTCCGAGCCGAAAAGCTGCAGCGAGACCGGCCGCTCCCGCTCATCGATCGCCATCAGGGCTTCGGTGTTTTTGTTGCGGTAGTGGATCGCCTTGGCGCTGACCATTTCCATACATAAAAGACCTGCCCCCATCCTTTTGCAGAGGATACGGAAGGGCAGATCCGTCACGCCCGCCATGGGCGCCAGTATCACCGGCTTTTCTATCGTTACGTTACCGATCTTCATGCGTGAGCCGTGTTCTTTTCATATATCATGCGCAGACCGTCCAGCGTAAGGGTACGGTCATACACCTCGATCACATCCGTTTCATCGGCGATGATGGAGCCGAGACCGCCGGTCGCGACCACGTGCATCTTCTCCAGACCGGCTTCCTCCTTCACCTTGCGCACGATGTACTCGGTCTGGCCGATCTGGCCGTACACCAGGCCGGCCTGCATGCTGGTCACGGTATTCTGTGCCAGTATCGACGCGGGTTTGCGGATCTCCACCTCGGGCAGCTTCGCCGTATCCTCCCAGAGAGCCTTGGCACTGATCTTGATGCCGGGGGCCGTGATGCCTGCGACAAACTCACCCTTTTCGTTGACCAGGTCATAGGTGGTCGCGGTGCCGAAATCCATCACCAGCACGGGGCCGCCGTATTTTTCGAAAGCACCCACCGCGTCCACGATGCGGTCGGGGCCGATCTCCTTGGGATTTTCCGTCACGATGTGGATGCCGGTCTTAAGGCCGGGCCCCACGATCATGGGCTTTCTCTCCAGGAAGCGCTCGATGGCGCCGGTCAGCGAATGCATCACGTTCGGCACCACGGAAGAGATGATCACGCCGTCCAGATCGGCTCTTCCCACCTGGTAATGATCGATCAGGTCCAGCATCATCATGCCGTACTCATCGGAAGTACGGGGCGTGCCCGTCATCAGACGGAAGGTGCCGGTCAGCTCTTTTCCCCTGTACAGGCCAAACGTGATATTCGTGTTTCCTACATCTACAACCAGGATCATCCTTAAATCCTCCAGTCCTTGTATTTTCCTGCCCTGCGCCGGATGCAGCCCGGCAATTACGCGTCTTCCCCTGTCTTCTCGTCCAGCCCCTCGTGCAGCACAAAGGTCCGGTAATACAGGCTCAGGGATTCCAGCAGTTCCCTGCGCTTCTGACGGATCTGCCCCACCAGAAGAGCCGCGCTCACCTCGTCATAATAAAAGTCGTTCTCCGCGGCCATGGTGTCCAGGGACACGCCGCCGTCCTCCTCAAACACAACGGTAAAGATCCCGCCCACTTCCTCGGTAAAAAGCACGCACATCACATGCAGCTCCTCCTGTATGGCCGTGGGAAGATTGCCGTATTCTTCTTTATTAAAGTAATATTTCTGCTCGTAGGCATTGGCGCCGCAGAGGACGCTCCTCTTCTCAGACATAGCCGTAGATCCCCCTCACGGAAACCTCTCCGGAAGCCACCATCGACGTGCCCCCGTCCGGCAGGCGCACGATCAGCTCGCCCTTGTCGTTGATGCCCTCGGCCACGCCGGTGTATTCCCCTTTGGGATCGAGCACGCGCACTTCCCGTCCGCGGTTGATCAGATAGCCGTCGTAGATGTGCACAAAATCCGAAACATCCAGACGCTCCGCAAAGATCCCGTAATAATACTCGAAATAATCCATGATCCCCACGATGATCTGCGCGCGGTCGATCATCTCACCGTGCATCAGCCGAAGGGAGGTCGCGATCTTTTCCACCTCGGGCGAAAAGCTCATCTGGTTCACGTTGATCCCCACGCCGATCACCACATGGTGGATGAAATCCGGCTCGGCGTCCATCTCGGTAAGGATCCCGCACACCTTGCGCTCTTCCACGAGCACATCGTTCGGCCACTTGATGTTCACCTTCATGTCGGGATACAGGCCGTTGATCACTTCCGCCACGCTCACGGCCATCAGCAGGGTGAGCATGGAGGCCTTGTCGGGCGAGAATGTGGGGCGAAGCAGAAGGCTCATCGAGATCGACTGCCCGGCAGGGGATTCCCAGCCGCGGCCGCGCCGTCCCTTTCCGCCGGTCTGCGCATCCGCAACCACCAGCGAACCGTGATCCATGCCCTCTTCGGCCAGATACTTCGCGTCTTCGTTCGTGGACTCGGTCTCCTTGCGGAAATAGACCTTTTTGCCGGCCCACTGTGTCTGCATCCGGCTCATGATCTCGCTCCCGGAGAGGATGTCCGGATAGGAAAGAAGGCGATAGCCCTTGTTGGTCACCGCCTCGATATCGTACCCTTCGGCCTGCAGCTGCTTGATCACCTTCCAGACCGCCGTACGGGATATGCCAAGTTTCTCACAGAGCTCCTGCCCCGACACGTGATCGGAGCTGCTGCGGATCTCTTTCAGGATCTCGGCCTTGGTACTGATCGCCATCTTATGCCCCCAATGTGGCCGCCATCACGGCTTTGATCGTGTGCATGCGGTTTTCCGCTTCCTGGAAGACCTTCGACTGCGGCCCTTCGAAAACCTCGTCCGTCACTTCCATCTCGCTGATGCCGAACTGCTCTCCCTTTTCCTTTCCGATCTCGGTCTTCAGGTCGTGGAAAGCAGGCAGGCAGTGCAGGAAGATCGCCGTGGGCTTTGCCTTGTCCATCAATTCCTTCGTTACCTTATAAGGGCTGAGCTCGCGGATGCGCTGTTCCCAGATCTCATCCGGCTCGCCCATCGAAACCCATACGTCCGTATACAGGATGTCCGCATCCTTTGCGGCTTCTGCGGCATCTTCCGTGAGCAGGACGGTACCGCCGCTCTCCTTGCCGTATTCCCTGCAGGTCTCTACCAGCGCGGGATCCGGGAAGTAGCTCTTGGGCGCAGCCGCCGCAAAATGCATGCCCATCTTGGTGCAGAGGATCATCAGGGAATTGCCCGTGTTGTAGCGCGCATCGCCGAAATAAGCGAGCTTGAGCCCCTTGTGATCGCCGAACACCTCACGGATCGTGAGCAGGTCGGCCAGCATCTGCGTGGGATGGTATTCATTGGTCAGTCCGTTCCAGACCGGCACATCGGAATACTTCGCCAGCTCTTCCACTCTCTCCTGGCCGAAACCGCGGTATTCAATCCCGTCAAACATCGAGCTCAGTACGCGTGCGGTATCCGCGGTGCTCTCCTTTTTGCCGATCTGCGAGCTCTTGGGATCCAGATAGGTAGTCCCCATGCCCAGGTCGTGCGCCGCGATCTCGAAGGAACAGCGGGTACGGGTGCTGGTCTTTTCAAAGATCAGGGCCACATTTCGGCCGCGCAGCGTGTCCACCAGAACATGCTGCTGCTTCTTCTTTTTATAATCCGCCGCAAGATCCACAAGATAGAGGATCTCCTCCGGAGTAAAGTCTCTTAACGTCAAAAAATCCCTTCCGATCAGATTCATTTCAGAACCCTCCCTTCAAAAATGAAATACAGCACAATGATACTATAAATGGGAAAAAAAGACAAGCTTACCAGAATACGTGGCCGCCGATCACGATGCCCTCATGATAACCTGCCGCACGGAAATGCGTGGCATCTCCGACGTTGGAAAAACCGTCCAGCGCCTGCTGAGCCGCCTGCAGACATATGGGATTCACGCCGGCGGCGATCCGTCGGTCCACACCGCCGCTGCCGGCAGGGGTAAACTGTCCCGAGGCGTAGATCACGCCGTAAAGGGTATTGGGATATGCGGGACTGCGCAGACGGTTCATCACCACCGCTCCGACTGCCACCTGTCCTTCAAAAGGCTGATTGCCCGATTCACACTGGATCAGCGCACCCAGAAGCACCACGTCCGAAGCGTCACCCGCGTATTTGCCGTACCACTTCATGCGCTCGGCCTCGCGCTTTGCCCGTCGTTCCTCTTCCTCGCGCACCTTGATCTCTTCCAGGGTCTCACCGTAATCCATGTGGAAAGAAAGCTTCAGGAATTCCTCGCTCAGATAGCCCTGGTCGCCTTCAAAATCGATCTTTGCCCAGCCGTCTTCCTGCTCGAGCACTTCGTATACATCGCCCGAACCGACCACGCCGTAGGTTCCGCATTCCGTGTTCGGTTCCTGGCGCACGCGCAGGAAATCCGTCGTGACTTCCGCCTGCACACGGGCCACCTCCTCCAGGAGGTTCTCCGCATCGTCAGCGAAAAGCAGGTAATCGTTGCGCACCCAGCCTTCCAGGTTGCCGGATTGCAGCTTGGTCCAGGTATCCGTGTATTCCACGATCGTGCCGCCGCAGTCCTTGTAGAGCAGGCCCACGAGCGTTGCGTTCTCGTCCGGCTCCTCGCGCACGTTCACCGAAGTGTTCACATGAGCCATCACAACGGCACCCGGATTCTTCCAGGCGTTGGCCGTTTCAATGATGAGCTCCACTTCCTCTTCCGTGGGTGTCGTGCCGATCTCGAGCACTTCGGCCGCGCCGGCCGTGGCCTCTTCAAGGATCGAGTTGCTCTCGGTGTCCGTGGCGCTCACTTCTGCATTGTCAAGAAGGCAGCAAAAACCAAAGGCCATCAAAATGCCCGGTATCATTCCGATCATTTTTCTGATCTTCATGGCTGCTTCTCCCCGCAATACTTGGTTAACTGTAAATAAATTATGTCAATTTATTACAAAACTTTTACGTATTTGTTACGAAATTGTTACATCAATTTTCGGAAATCATAGCACTTTTGCGAAGATTTGTCAAATTTTATGCGGGAAAAAAGCAACTCCAGACAGGAAGCAATGAATGCCCAGTCTCAGCCGAGAAGAGAGAAGCCCTCGTAACGGGGAAGCCCGACGAGAAGCACAAAGAAGAAGCTGAGGATCAGCAGAACGCCCATCAATACAGGGATCCCGAAGCGTCTGACTTTTTCGGGAAGCAGGCCGGACAGGCCCTCCCAGCCGGAAACGATCAGGACCGCGAAGGGGATGACCGAAGGCAGCACATAACGTCCCTGCGCCTGGTAATCCATCGCATAGGAATAGTACATCCACAGGGCCACGTTGATCAGCGCACCGAGGAGCAGCGTCGCGTAAAAGGGCAGGCGCTCTTTGCGAAGCCCTTCCTTCCGGATCCGCAAAACGAGCCCGACCGCGGCCGCCGCATAGAGCACGACATACACCAGATAGTAAGGCTTGGTCGCAAAGATCGACATGGCTCCGTATCCGCCGATGAAGGAGCAGAAGAGCCAGAAGAACATGCCCGGCGTGCGCAGGAATTCGAAGAACGAGATGCCGTCCGAAAGCGGCGACGTCATCTCGATCCCGACACGCGCCCTGTCAGCGGCCTGCTGTGCCGCAAGGCTGCGAAGCCCGAGGAAATCCCCGTCGTGGATCGCCGCGCTGCGGATGAACCACCAGCCCGCGCCCAGAAAGATCATGAACAGCACCGGAACGGAATACTGCAGCATCTTCCGGATGTTATAACGGCGCTTGCCGTCCTTCTCTTCGAGGAAGAGGAAAAGAAAGAGCAGCGCGCAGCCCGGAAGGAACGCGTAACAGTTATAGTAGGAAAGCAGGCAGAACACAACGCCCGCAGACAGGCCCACGCATTTCGGAAGCGAGACCCCGTCCTGCGACATGGCCAGCAGATAGTAAAGCATCAGTGTGATCGAGAGAAGGCCCAGCGCGTCCAGATTGACATAGCTGTGCACAAAGATCATCTGCGGCAGATACAGGATCGAGGTGCAGAAAAGCCAGCCCGTCCATGCATCCGAAAACAGGCGCTTTGCGATCCTGCGCAGATACACGGCCTGGATCAGGCCCAGGATCAGATTGACCGAGCGCGCGGCCAGGACCAGGGTGCTTTCCAGCCCGGAAAAGAGCGAGGCAATGCGCATCATTCCCGCCATCAGGATGTAGCTTAAGCCGGGCAGATAGGCATAGGAGCCGCCGTAACCGCTGATCGCCACTTCCCGTTCCGGTCCGATCGGGAGCCTGCCGAATTCATAGATAAAGCGGGGGATCAGATAGCGGTCCGCTTCATCCGGCGGACAATAGACCGAGGGCATGAAAACACTCGAATGCTGATGCACGATCAGAAGACCGCACAGAACGGCAAAACCGGCCAGGTAAAAAAACAGGCACAGTCCTTCCCTTATGCTTTGCTTTTTCGCCCGGTCCGCCATGAATCCTTACAGTTCGCGGGAACGCTCCGCTGCCGCCTCCACCGCATCTATAACAGCCCCGCGGAAGCCCTCCTGCTCCAGCACGCGGACTGCTGCGATGGTAGTACCTGCAGGTGAACATACCATATCCTTAAGCTCGCCGGGATGCTTGCCGGTATCCAGCATAAGCTTTGCGCTGCCGTAAACTGCCTGGGCTGCAAACTCATAAGCCTGGGCACGGGGCATGCCTTCCTCTACAGCCGCATCTGCCATTGCTTCAATGAACATAAACACATAAGCCGGTGCGGAACCGCTCACACCAACTACCGCATCCATAAGCTTCTCCGAAACCACGGATGCACGTCCGAAAGCCCTTAAGATGGAAAGGGCTGTTTCCTTCTCTTCTTCAGTAACTAATGCATTGGGGGTAGCTGCGGTGATAGCCTCTCCCACCAGCGCTGCGGTATTGGGCATACAGCGTACACACTTGATGTCGCTGCCAAGATGCTCAGAAAGCCATGCAATGGTCTTGCCTGCCATGATGGATATGACCACCTGATCCTTACGCAGGGACGCCTTAAAGCCCTCTATGGCCTCTGCCGCAAACTGAGGCTTAACAGCCAGCACAAGATAGTCCGCATTCTTTACCACTTCATTATTATCCGTGCCCGCATTGATCTTAAACTCATCGGCACGCTTCTTTGCCATATCTGCATTTACATCCGCACCATATATATCCGAAGCTGCTACCAGGCCTTTCTTAAGAAGCCCTCCTATCATGGCGCCTGCCATATTTCCGAGTCCGATAAATCCGATCTTCATTTTTGATATCCTCTCTGTCTGGCCGCCTCGTACAGAAGCAGGGCGGCGCTTACTGAAGCATTCAGCGATTCCGTCTTTCCCGCCATCGGGATGAAGACCGAATCGTCAGCTCCGTCTATGGTTTCTTTTTTCAGCCCCTTGCCCTCGTTTCCGATGACAAAGGCCGTGGGTCCTAAGTAATCCCTGCCGGAAAACACCTCCGCGCCTTCCATGGCGGCAGCGTGTATCTTCACTCCCCTGCTGCGAAGCGTCCCGAAGCAGAAGCTTAAGTCCGAAAGCCTCATGAAGGGCAGGCGGAAGATCGCGCCCATCGTGGAGCGCACCACCTTCGGGCTGTAGATGTCCGCGGTATTGCCGGCCAGGATCACGCCGTGTGCTCCGGCGGCCTCGGCGGTCCTGAGCACCGTGCCCAGATTGCCCGGGTCCTGTATGTCCTCCAGCAGGATCAGAAGCGGGGCCTTTCCTTCCGGCAAAAGCTCCTCCCAGTCGTGCTTCCTTCGCTTCACGACCGCCAGCACGCCCTGGGGCGTGACCACATCCGACATCTTTTCCATGACCGGCAGGCTCACCTCTTCCGCCCTGCCGTCACGCAACAGCTGCTCCGGATCGGAATGCCCGCGTTCCTTCAGGACCCTCAGGCCTTCCTCCGTGAAATACGCTTCTTTGATGTCGCCGGGCGGGATCTCCTCAAAGAGCCGCACCCCCTCCGCAACGAAGACGCCTTCTTCCTCACGCAGGGCGGCTTTTTTGTTCAGCGCACAGACATGCTTTACCTTTTCATTCGCAGGGGAGCTAATCACAGGATCTTGCTCACCTCGTATTCATACTCGGGGATGCTCTTTTCCATCGCGAGCGCTTCGTCGATGTCGAAATCCACAAAGCGGCCGTTCTTCTGCGCTACCACACGGTTGCTCTTTCCGTCACGCAGAAGGTCCGCAGCCATAGCTCCCATGATGGAAGCATAATAGCGGTCCTTACAGCTGGGAGAGCCGCCGCGCTGCATGTAACCCAGTATCGTCGCACGGGTCTCCATGCCGGTGGCCGCCTCGATGCGCCTTGCCATGGAAGTGGAGTGCCCGATGCCTTCGGCATTGATGATGATGTGATGCTTTTTGCCCAGCTTCCGGTTCTCGATGATATGGTTGATGATGCGCTGCTCGTTGTAATCGTACTTCTCCGGCAGCAGTATGTCCTCGGCTCCGTTCGCGACACCGCACCAGAGCGCGATGTAACCGGCTCCGCGCCCCATGACCTCGATGATGGAGCAGCGTTCGTGGGAGGAGGAAGTGTCGCGCACCTTGTCAATGGCTTCCATGGCCGTGTTGATGGCCGTGTCAAAGCCGATGGTGTAATCGGTGCAGGCGATGTCAAGGTCGATGGTCCCGGGAAGGCCCACCGTATTGATGCCTTCATGCGAGAGCTTCTGTGCCCCGCGGTAAGAGCCGTCGCCGCCGATCACGACGATGCCGTCGATCCCGTGCTTGTGGCAGATCTCGGCACCCTTGCGTATGCCTTCTTCCGTGCGGAATTCCTGGCAGCGCGCCGTTCCCAGTATGGTGCCGCCCAGGCCGATGATCTCGGAGACCGAATGCTTGTCCATGTCGATGATCTCTTCGTTCAGCAGGCCCTGATAGCCCTTCTTGATCCCTTTCACGCTCATCCCGTTCGCGATAGCCTTGCGGACCACGGCACGGATCGCCGCGTTCATTCCCGGGGAATCGCCTCCGCTGGTCAGAACACCGATCGTCTTAACTTCCTTTGTCTCTCCCATGTTTCTTTCCTCCTTCAGAAAAGGATTTCCTCTTACAACATTGGCCTATATTATAGCGGATTTGCCCCCGTTTTTCAATGACAAAAGACTTGAAGGCCCCCGCATCCGCATAAAAAGAGCCGCAGAAATGATCCGCGGCCCGATAGGGATTATTCTGTTTTACTCAACCGAACTTTACCTGCAGGTAATGCTCCACAAGCTCCACACACTGCTCGTAGCTCAGCTCACCCGTATTCAGGCAGAGGTCGTAATTGTAGGGACTCTCCCATTCCTTGCCTGTGTGATAGCGGTAATAAGCCCTGCGGTACTTGTCCATGTCCAGGATATGCTTCTCCGCCTCTTTCCGGCTCATGTCCAGGCGCTTCATCTCGGTCTGTATGCACTTCTCCAGCGGGGCGTACACGAATATGCTCACCACATTGGGGAAGTCGCGCAGCACATAATCCGCTGCCCTTCCGATGCATACAAAGCTCTCGCGCTCGGCCAGTTCCTTCAGAACCTTGGCCTGAAAGGCAAAGAGGTTGTCGTTCTTGGTATAATCCGGACTTTCCGGAGGGATGATCTCGCCACTGTAGACCTTTTGCGTCACATGATACAGAAGGCTCTTTTTCGTGGTCTCATCCGCGCGGGCAAATAACTCCTCGCTGATTCCGCTGTCGTCACTGGCCATGCGCAGGATCTTTTTGTCATAGAAATCGATCCCGTGCTTTTCCGCAAACATCTTTCCTATGATCGTGGCTCCGCTGCCGCAGGTTCGCGTCAGCGCCAGCACAAAGCGTTTTTCACTCATCCAAAAACCCTCACTCTACCGTCGGGACAGGCGTTGTCGTAGGATCGGTCTGACTCTGAGGCTTGGGCGTGGGCGTCACCACCTCGGTGGGAACAGGCGTCGGGGACGCGGGTTCTTCCGTGGGCGAAGGAGCATTCGTAGGCTCCCCGCTCGTAGGTGTGGGCACCTTGGTCGGCCTCGGAGTGGGCGTAGGTGTGGACGTGGGTCCGATCGCCGGCTTCGGCGTAGGCGTAGGCCTCGTCGTAGGCGTAGGCGTGGACGTGGGTCCGATCACCGGCTTGGGTGTAGGCGTCGGCTTCAATGTGGGCGTCGGCGTCAAAGTAGGCGCAAGCGTGGGCTTGACCGTGGGAAGTGCGGTCGGGCTCGGCGCAGCGGTAGGCGTAATGCCTTCGTCCGAACCGGTCGGTACCGGCGTAACCGTAACCGTAGCAGCAAGCGTCACGGTAGGCGTTGCGGTCACATCGCTGTCGCCGCTGCCCGCCTTGGGCGTTGCGCTGGGGTCTTCCGGCTGCTTGTCTTCCGACACGGAGTCCTTCTTTCCCGGGGTAGGAGTGGCAGCTGTATATGCCGTCGGTTCAGCCGTCGGCTCGACAGTGGGCGTGGCGCTCGCTTCCGCGACCGTCTTGGCCGGTGCCTCTGCAGTTACCTGCGTCAGGCCGCTGCTCTCTACCAGATCTTTGACGGAGTCCTTGCTCAGGTTCTCCTTGGTCTCTTTCTCTGCTTTTTTCCCTACTTCATAACGTCCCGTGCTCACCCCCATCTCCCGGGCTTCTTTCCGCTCGGAGATGCTGGCGTCTACCACATACACGGCAAGCTCTGTTTCCACGGCAACGGTTTCCGCTGCCTGCTTCAGATTATCACGCACATCCGCGTTGTCCGCAACAACGGAAAGCAGCATTACATTGTCTTTTTCTTCGCCAAGGTAACCTGCTTCATAAAGCGCATCCTTCGTGCTTTCCAGCACGCTTTCCAGTTTCTCTCCCCGGATGCCGCCTTCTTCCAGGCACGCGACGATCGCTTCCGCATCGGCGTTGAGGGCGGAAACCCTAAGCACCTTGCATTTCGCGTTCATCGCGTATTCCAGGGAAGGATTGACATCCACAGTCACATAAGCACATTCCTTCATGTTCCGGCCATAGAAAATGCCGGAACCGGCAAACACCACAAGAAGAGCCGCCGCTGCCGCGACCGCACGGAAAGCATTACTGTAGATAATGTTGTTCTTTTTGGGCATCTCGATCTGCTGACCGACACGATAGCCCCGGTCGGGAATGCGTTCTACCGCGCCGCCCTTGGCAAGCACGGCCGCATATCCGTCCCTGATCTCCAATACTACTGCTTTCATTTCCCTTTACTTCCTCATATTCGCACAAAGACGCTTCACGTTACCGTTCTCTCACGAGCCACGCACTCCGCTGCGTGGCTGCGGGCCAATGTTTTGGCCTGCAGGCTTGCCGCCCATCGGCGAAGCCGATCATGCATGGCGGCAAGCGCGTTATGTTCGGCGGCTGGTCAGCCGCTGAACAGTAACGCTTACGCGTCACTCATCGTCAGACAGGTAATCTCCCAATAAAGGAAAATCACCTTTTAAGATCTCGGCGGCCGCAATGATGTAACGTCTGTGCCGATCCATGAGTTTGCGCTGGAGGCCCGTTCCGTTGCAAAGAGCTTTGATCGGCAGGCTGTGTTCCTTCCGCATCTTCTCAAAAAGAGGAGCTGTGTTAAGAAGGAGTCCCACGGCCATCCTGCAGGCTTCTTTCGTCTTGCGGGATCTGGGCGAACATTCCGTCAGATCGAAGAACGAGAAGCCATAGCCGGCCAGAATCGACTGGACCGCCTCGATTTCGTCCTGCAGAGGGGTGGTATCTGCGATCGCTGCACTCTCACCGCCTCCGCTGTTACGGATGCTGCCTGCAATATGTTCCTCTCCGCTGCCGTCCTCTTCGTCATCGGTATATTCACCCATGAGTACTCCGGGCTGCACGGGGATTTCCACGCTGCGGGAAAGCCTCCGCCGTTCTTCATCCAAAAGCCTGCGCTTGATCACCACGCCGGCAAAGCTTCCGAAGCTCCCTTTGTCCGGTTTGTACACTCTCACGGCTTCGTGAAAGGCGATCAGGGCAATGGACCATTCGTCATCATCGTCGCGCACGTATCTGTGCAGACTCTTGGAAGCACAACCTAAAATAAATGTTTTATTTTCTGCGGCAAAGCGATTGAAGGCCTCATCACTTTCCTTCGCACTTACTGCCGCCCTGGAAAAATCATCCATAACCGTAGTCAGTTTCTCCTAAGGCCATATTTCGTGATTTTCCCATTATAATATGATAAAGGCAATTTGTAAATCACGGAGACCGATTTCATCTTGCAACCGACCTCCGCTACTTTTATCTTCTTATACCTATAAATTCGAAAAACGGGGCAAAAAAAAGGGGGTAGCACAAAAAAAACCGCCCCGATCTCTCGGGGCGGCCGGTGAAAGTATCCTCTTTTCCTTCTCAAATCTTTCTCAAATGGTATTCTTAGTCCGTCACATAGGGCATAAGTGCCATATGACGCGCACGCTTGATCGCCAGGGTCAGCGCACGCTGATGCTTTGCACAGCAGCCGGTAACACGTCTGGGCAGGATCTTTCCGCGCTCGGATACATACTTCTTGAGCTTTACGGTATCCTTGTAGCTGATCTCATTGTCCTTGCCGCAGAAAACACAGACCTTTTTACGTCTGCGAAGACCGTTACCCATTCTTCTTCTGGGTGCATCGCTTTTATCAGACTCTCTGTTAAATGCCATGATCTTACCTCCTGTTATTGTTCGTACGGGACGAGCGCCTTTATCTCTTGTTGAAAGGCATCTCCTCTACGATCCCCTCGGGGATGTTCATGAAGTCATCCGCCGCTCCGGCAGGTGCGCCCTGGAAACCGGCATCTCCGCCGTCTCCGAAACCATTTCCGGATGAAGCGTTCTTGCTCTCGGCAAATTCAGCATCCTCGATAACGACTTCCGTGGTGTAGACCTTTTTGCCGGTCTCCTTGTCGTTATAGCTTCCGGTCTGGATGCGGCCGGATGCTGCGATCTTCAATCCCTTGTGATAGTACTTTCCCGCGTGCTCGGCAAGCTTTCCGAATGCGACGCAGTTGATAAAATCCGCCGTCTGCTCGTTACCGTTATTGTTGCGGTTGAAGCGGCGATCCACAGCCAGGGAAAATCTGGCAATGGCCAGGGGCGGTTCGCTGTTGTTGGAATATCTGATCTCCGGGTCTCTCGTAAGACGTCCCATTAAAATGACTTTATTCATCGGGTTATCCCTCCTTCTTTATGCCTCGTCTTGTCGAACGCATAAATAACGGATTACATCTTCCATCAGACGTACATGATTCTCGATCTCGATGGGAGCGGTGCTGTCCGCTTCGAAGTGGATAAAGTAATAGAAAGCTTCCTTCATGTCCTGAATCTCATAAGCAAGCTTCTTCTTGCCGCCGTCTTCAACGTCGGTAACGGTTCCACCGTATCTTACGATGTACCCCTTACATTTTTCGACGGTAGCATTTCTTTCTTCCTCTTCGATCTTAGCGCTGACAACAACGGCTAATTCGTATTTGTTCATGCTACTCTTACCTCCTTTTGGTCTGACCCGCCGCAAAGACAGGTCGAATGGCCCCTGTTGGTCAGGAGCAAGGATATTTCACGGAGTTTCATAATAGCACGTGGCGTTCGGAAAAGCAAGCACTAAATTTAGGGGATTATTTCTTTCCCTTCCCAATATCTGGTGCTTGAAAAGAGCACGCTTTGGGCTTAGGATGGATTCGACCCGCGAAAAGCTTTTGCATTTTGGAGAAAAAATGGACTGTCTGCTGATCTACCGCCGGGAAGATGTCGAAAAAAACCGCGCCTACATCGCTCTGTACGAAGAAGAATGCAAAAAGCGCGGCCTCGGCTTTTCCCTCATTCTATATGAAGAAACGGACCGGGATCTTTCCCTGCGGAAAGACAGCGGCTTCTTTGTCATCAACCGCAGCCGCAGCGCTGCCCTGGCGGCCTCCCTGGAAGAGCGCGGCATCCCCGTTTTCAACAATTCCGAAGTTTCCCGCGTGGGGAACGACAAACTGCTCGCGATACGCCGGGCCGAAACCTGGGGCCTGCCCGTGATGCGCACAGAAGAAAGCTCCGAAGCCTTCGGGGGCAGCTTTCCGCTGGTCATGAAGACGGCGGATGGGCACGGAGGCAGCGAGGTGTTCCTGATCCGCAGTGCCGCGGAGGCGGAAGGGATCGCGGCGGCTCATCCGGGACGTTCTTTCCTGTTCCAGGAGTTCTGCGACACCCCGGGACGCGATCTTCGCATTTATATAGTAGGAAACCGCATCTGTGCCGCCATGCTCCGGACGTCGGATACGGATTTCCGCAGCAATTATTCCCTGGGCGGCAATGCCGTCCCCCACAGCCTCACTCCCGAAGAGCAGGCGATCATCGAAACAATCCTTTCCGAACTGACGATCGGACACGCCGGCATCGATCTGATCTATCATCAGGGCAACCCCGTCTTTAATGAACTGGAGGATGTTGTCGGAAGCCGCATGCTCTATCGCCATACAAATATCGATATTGTACACATCTATATGGATCACATCTGCCGTTGTATCTGATGTTCCGCTCAAGCACTATATATTGTGTGCGAGAAGAAGGGCAAATAAGTCAGAGAGAAAAAAAGAAGAAAAGCGTTAATTCCGGGAGGTCATGATGTAAGTCATGATCTCCTTTGCCGTATCGACACCGGTACAGTCATAAAGATTCTTGAAATGCGCATTTGAATTCACTTCACAGAGCACGGGCTCTCCTTTCTCCCCAAACAAAAGATCCACCCCTGCAAAATCCAGTCCGAGCACGCGGCAGGCACGCACCGCCAGCTCCGTCTGCTGCGGCGTCAGCCTGTCTGTATAGTCGCTCGCCGTGCCGCCGTTCGTGATGTTGGCGCGAAAGTCCGATGCGTTCTCGCGCAGCATCGCGGCGATCACCCGCTCCCCGACCACCTGCAGGCGCAGGTCACGCCCCTCCGAGGATGCAACATAGCGCTGGATCAGATAAGGCCTCTCCCCGATCTGTCTGATCTGCGAAAGGAGCTCGTCTTCATCGCGTACGAGCGAAACCTGCTGCCCGAACGAACCGAAGGCTTCCTTCACCACGCAGGGAAAGCCGAGCCTGTCCGCTGCTGCCGCAAGGAAGGCCGGGTCGCTGAGCCCGTCATCGTGGAATTTCTTCGGCGAGATAAAGCTGTCCGGCTGGGGCAGCCCCGCGTGCCTGCAGAGCAGCCAGGTCAGCGTCTTGTCATCGCAGGCTTCGATCGCCGCCGCCGGATTGTACAGACGCAGTCCCTGTCTCTCCAGTTCGTAAGCCAGCCGCAGGTCCTTGTCCCAGAACAGAACGAAGTCGGGCTTTTTCTTCAGTTCATAGCCCTCCTCCGCGAGGATGCGCCAGGCGTCTGCACCTCCGATGCGTTTCAGTTCCACATCAAAAGAAGCTGCCGCCCCTTCCAGCATGGCAAACAGCTCCTGAAATTTGACACTGTTAATGAATTGATTTACTACCAACCAGCCCTGCATGTTTCCTCAGATCTTAAGCTGCGAAAAGATCTCTCCGATCTTCCCGTGAATGCTGAAATCGGCAACGGAATCGCGCGCCGTTTCGTCACGGTTGATCAATACCAGCTTGTTTCCTCTGTAATAATCGATCAGCCCTGCTGCCGGATAGACCACCAGGCTGGTGCCGCCGATGATCAGCATGTCCGCTTCCGCAATGGCACGGACCGCATTGGTCATGGTCGTATTGTCCAGGCCTTCTTCGTAGAGCACCACATCCGGTTTGATGTCGCCGCCGCATTCATCGCATTTCGGCAGGCCGTCCGCCTTGTAAAGATAGGAGGCTTCGAAAAACTTCCGGCACTTTTCGCAGTAATTGCGCAGCACGCTTCCGTGCAGCTCATACACGGTCTTGCTGCCGGCCGCCTGATGCAATCCGTCGATGTTCTGCGTGATCACGGCCTTGAGCTTGCCCTTTTCCTCAAGCTTAGCCAAAGCGATGTGCGCCGCATTGGGCTTTGCCGGATTCTCACCGCAGGTGCATTCCAGCAGCTTGTCCTTGTAAAAATCGAAAAACTCTTCCTTGTGCGTAACATAGAAAGTATGGGAGAGCATGGTCTCGGGCGGATATTTGAACTTCATGTGATACAGCCCGTCCACGCTGCGGAAATCCTTGATCCCGCTTTCCGTGGAAACACCGGCCCCGCCGAAGAAAACAATGTTGTCCGAACCGTCGATCAGTTCCTGAAGCTTTTCGATCCCTATCTCCATGCCGTCCCTCCTTTTTGTTACTGTTCAGTGGCTTGCCAGCCACTGAACGTAACTGGCTTGCCGCCATGCATAATCGGCTTCGCCGATGGGCGGCAAGCCTGCCAGCCCAAGCGTCGGCCCGTAGCCACGCTGCGAAGTGCGTGGCTACGGACTGAACAGTAACTCCTTTTTCTATTGTCATGCATCCGCAAAGCGGATCCTTACAGTTCCGCGATGTCTTCCTGCGTTAGTACCTTGATCCCCGCATGGGACAATGCCGCTTCCGCCGCCTTGTGATCGCTCACGCGGAAGATCATGTATGCGTTCTCCGGTTTCTTTCCGGCCGAGAGCGCATAGATGTATTCCAGGTTGATCTGCGCTTCCGTGAACACCTTCAGCACGCGGTTCAGTCCGCCGGGGCTGTTGGGCACTTCCACGATCACCACGCTGGTGAGCTTGTTGATGTAGCCTGCATCCTTCAGCACCGTGGTGGCTGCATACGGATCATCCACGATGATGCGGACGATGCCGAAGCCGTCGGTCTCCGCCAGGGAAACCGCACGCATGTTTACATTGTTGGCCGACAGCACAGCCGTCATCTCATCCAGCCGGCCTGCCTTATTCTCCAAAAAGATTGAAATCTGTTTTACACTCATGTTTCATAACCCCCTTTCCGATCAGATCTTGCGGTTGTCGATCACTCTTACGGCTTTGCCTTCGCTGCGGGTAATGCTCTTGGGTGCGACCAGCGTCACCTTGGCCTTGATGCCCAGCATGCTCAGCAGACCCTTCACCAGATCTGCCTGCCGCTTGTTGATCTCGTTAATGTCATCGGTAAACATCTCCGGCGTCATCTCCACATGGACGTCCAGAGTATCGGTATTGTTGACACGGTCGACGATGATCTGATAGTTCGCCTGATAGCCATTCTCCAGAAGCACGGTCTCGATCTGGCTCGGGAACACGTTCACGCCGCGGATGATCAGCATGTCATCGGTGCGGCCCATCGGCTTCGCCATGCGGATAAACGTTCTTCCGCAGGAGCATTTTTCGCGGGTCAGCCTGCAGATATCGCGCGTGCGGTAACGGACCATCGGGAAAGCCTTCTTGTCAACGGCCGTAAAGACCAGCTCGCCCTGGGAGCCCTCGGGAAGCACTTCCTCGGTATCGGGATCGATGATCTCGGCGATGAAGTGATCCTCGTTGATGTGCATGCCGTTCTGCGCGCTGCATTCGAAAGCAACGCCCGGGCCGGACAGCTCGGTCAGGCCGTAAATGTCAAACGCCTTGATACCCAGTGTTTTCTGGATATCCTTGCGCATTTCCTCACTCCAGGCCTCAGCTCCGAAGATGCCCGCCTTGAGAGGGATATCGTCGGGGGTAAGCCCCATCTCCTTCATGCTCTCGGCCAGATATGCGGCATAAGAAGGCGTGCAGCAGATGATCGTTGCTTCCAGATCACGGATGAACATGATCTGACGCTCGGTATTGCCGGAAGATGCGGGAACCGTGAGAGCTCCCACCTTGTGCGCACCGTCATGCAGCCCCAGGCCGCCCGTGAACAGGCCGTAACCGTAGGAAACCTGGATCACATCCTCGTCGGAACCGCCTGCTGCCGTGATGGCACGGGCACAGCACTCCGACCAGAGATCAAGATCGCCCTGGGTGTAAAAAGCAACCACGCGCTTTCCGGTGGTACCGCTGGTGGAATGGATGCGCACGCAATCCTTCAGCGGAGTACCCAACAGTCCGTAGGGGTAAGCATCGCGCAGGTCATATTTGGATAAAAAGGGAAGTTTATGCAGGTCGTCTACAGACTTGATATCATCGGGAGTTACACCCTTCTCCTCCATTTTTTTACGATAATAAGGTACGTTTTCCCAGACATGCTTTACCTGTTCGACAAGCTTTTCATTCTGGATCTCCCGGATCCGCTCCGGCGAGGCACATTCAATGTCCTCCTGAAAATAGCGTTCCATAAACAACCCTCCGTTTTTTGAAAGATGATGCCATTATACAACCTTGAGAAACATAGTACAAGAGCGGCTTTCATCAGGCGCTGAAGGCCCAGATCTTCCAGGAATCCCCTTTTCGGATGAAGAACACGCGGAAAAGCTGGTCCGAGCCGGAATAATCCTTTCTCTGACCGTTCAGATTCGCATATGCATGATAGGTAAACTCCACGCTCACGCAGTTATCCGCCCAGCGTATGGGCCCTCTGGTCTCCAGCAGGCCGCAGTCCTGCTCGGTATAGGCAAGGGCATAGCAGGTGCTGTCGTAAGCTTTGAAAAGCATGTTGTAGGCTTCGCTGTCCGAGGGGATATAGGCGCAGCAGGCATTCAGCCTGCCCATGACCGGGTTGGGCGGAGCCTCCCTGCCTTCCGCAAGGGCCTCCTCCTTCGCGGCCTTGTAGTCCTTCCAGCCCGCGCCGCCGGTCATCGTGTAGACCATGTAGGCACGGAAAAAGCCCTCGGCGCGCTCCGTCAGATCCGCCGGAACGTCATCCGCGGGCAGCAGGTAACAGCCGTCCTCCTCGGAATAGAAATAACCATCGGCCGGACTGTACGCCACCTCGGGCTCCGTAAGCATGCCCTCCGCAACGCATTCGTGCCAGCGCACCGGGTTCTCCAGCAGTTCCTCGATGCCGTGATAGGGAAAATGCGAGACCTCCTCCTCCGAAGGCGCCACCGCAATGCCGTTGCAGATCAGCTGCATCCCGTCCGGAAGCTCGGCCCTTGCTTCATAATCGCCCCTAAGGAGCAGATCCACTCCGCTGACCGTCCAGTCCGCGGCGCTGCTTCCGTCCCCGCTGCTCTTTTTCATGCATACGCGGGCCAGATCCTTCTCTCCCAGCTTGATCTTGAAGACGGGCTCCTCTTCCGTCGAAGAAATGTCCGTGAAAAGCGCGGGCTTGTCCTTTGCCAGCGCCTCCTCGAAATAGGCTTTCACGATTTCCGCGCTCTCCGGATCGTCCGGGCGGTCCTGCTGCCAGAGCGTGGTCCAGGCATCGGCATCCATCGAAGCCGCATATTGTTCAAACGCGCTCTGGGCCGCAAGCGGATCCGGGCCTTTCTTTTCCTCGGCCATCACCTTTTTCGCGGCCTCTTCCATGGCCTCGATGGATTTTTTCGCGTCCGTTTCACGCTGAAATACCATGAGCTTGTAGTACAGAAAACCCAGAGCTCCCGCCATCACCAGCGCGAGCACAAAGATGTAGATGAAATAGATCCGCAGAACGCCGGATCTTCTGCCTTTACGGCTCCTCGCTTCCGACATCCGTCTCTCCTTCCGCGGGCATTACCAGGATCGCAGTGGGCAGATGCCGCATTCCCAGCAGATTGGAACCTCTCGTCACCTGCTCTCCCCGGAAAAACATCACGGCCGAGGTGCCGCCGTCCAGCATCGAAGCGTTCTCCGCTCCGTAGCGCACAAAGATGTCGCGCAGATCATCCGCCGTCGCACCCAGGCTTCCGGCGTGACGCCCTTCGATCACCAAAAGCAGCATGGTGCCGTCTGCCCTCTGTCCTATGGCCGTGCGGGGATTGACGCCGCTATACTGGTCCGGCGAAGCCACTCCGTCCTTGACCAGAACCAGGCCGTCCTCGAAGCTGACCGCCGAGACCACGCCTGCCGACAGCGCCTGCTGCGGTGTCCAGTCGCCAAGCATCATCCGGTGATCCGCGTCAAAACCGATCACGTTTTTGTACACCCTGTCCGAGCCGTAGCGAACCGTGCCGTTCTCCAGCACCATGCCGTCGGGACAGCCGCCCAGGCCCTTTCCGCCGGGATCGTAAAAGCCGCCGGCGTTGGTACCGCCGATCGCACCGTAATCCGAGATGAAATCCGGAAGCAGCTTGCCCGCGCCGCTTTCGCTGTAGGATTTGAGTGTTCCGATCACAACACGCGAGGGATCGGGCACGATCATGATCATGCCGCGGTAGATCCCTTCGTTGATCTCTTCCGTATAAGGTTCGCCGTACTCCGTCGTTTCCGGCGCAAGAGCTTCCTGCTCTTCTTCGGAAAGGCCTTCCAGATCCACCGGATCATAGGCAAGAGCCACCGTCGCGCTCGCGAGAGGCTTTGTTTCCTCCACGGCAACAGCCGTCGCATCCGAATGCAGGATCCCGTCCACCGTTTCCTCCGGCAGAAACCAGTATGGCAAAAATTTGAGGGCGCTTGTCTCCTGACAGGAGCGCGTGAACAGATCCCTGGCCTGCTCGGAAGGACCGTACATGAGCATAAGGATCACCAGGAGCAAAAAGGCAAAGAATATGACAAAGCTTGTCAACACAAAACCGGAAAAGATCCCGGTAAATCTGAGTACTTTTTTCATTCCATACCTGTATTTTTGCAAAAACGGATACGGAACAAATATACCCCAGAGTTGGTGTTATGTCAACCAAATCCGGAGTGCCGACTACGTTTTGTCATTTTTCCGTGGCCTGCCAGCCGCGGAACGGAACGTCTGTTTTACCGAACCTTTGTCCAGACCTTTGTAGCCAGGTCATAGGAATACACATTTTCCAAAGCGTTATCGTCTATCCATTTTTGCGCATAGAGAGGATAATCATCGCTGCACACATCCCAGACATACCATCCCGGAGGAGCATACCAGGCGCCGGCATTGATGGACGATACGCCGGTCGTCTCCGCGACCTCCCATGCATCCAGCTGATAATAAAACTGCAGCTGACCGCTCTTTGCCGAATCCGTAACGTAGAAAGATTCCGCATCCTCGGGTGCTGCCGCGATCCCGTCCAGTACCGCCTTTCGTTCTCCATGGTTCAGGAAAGCAAGCAAGCCCGTTTTGTTCACCGAGGAGAATACCAGCAGACCCAATAATACAAACGCGATGATCCCGTTTCTGTTTTTTCTTGCTGCCGATCCGGCTAAAAAACGGTCCATGAAAAAGGCGGATATGATACTCATCGGAAAACACAGCCACAGATAAAAACGCGATACAGAACTCAATGCTCGGGCAGGAGGCAGCAGTTCATAGACCAGAGCCCAGGCAGACAGTTCTTTCCCGTCCCAGCGTATGACCAGGAAAAGACAGATCACTACGCAAAGAAGTGTACAGCGGGGAATGATCTGCTCCACCTTCATTTTCTTTCCGTGTAGCGGGATCCATTTGATGAGCGCCAGGATAAACACTGCCAGCAAAACCACAGAGAATCCGACCGTCAGTTCCAGATCCCTTCCACGTTTGCCGATATCGATGAGCTTCATAAACCAGCCCATCATCAGATTGTTTTCACCCACGTTGATCAGATCCACCGGATCGGGCAGGAAAACACCCGAATAGGAATAGCTTCTTCCTTCTTTCATGACCGGGATGTAGATGCTCAGGAACGGAATAAAAAGGATGACCATAAAAATGACATAGCCCAGAAGATCCCATTTCATCGTCATCACCCAGTTTTTGATCTCCTTGAAAGGCTTCTGACCGGCCCGCGCCGAAACGATCAGATAAAGGATGATGAATATCAGGGAAAAGATACCGGTAAAGCAGGCGATATACCAGGAAGTATAGGTCAGGAGTACAAAAAGAAAGATTGTAGCGCAGGCATACACATTCCTTTTCAGGCGATTATGAAAATTCTTTACAAAAGCAACAAAACAGATCAGGATCGGCGGCAGCATCCCTACGGCAAAAAGCTGGGGATGGTTGGAAAGCGATACCAGCGCACAGCAGTGGGAAAACGCAACAGCGCCAAAGGTGGACCATACCGGACTTATGCGAAAGCTTTTCCGCAGAAGAAAGTACATCCCGTACATTCCGATCAGATGCATGGAAAACACCGCATATTTGAATGCAAGATAGATATCCGCACCAAACAGCCGAAATACCGAGTGTAACAGTCCAAAACCAAGATGCATGTCGGAATAGCCTATCGCGATCCTGATCGGATAGAATACCGGTATGATACTGAATTTCTCTTTGCCCGTGAAAAACTTCCACCAATGCTCCGTACTGAGTGCGGTAAATCTGCCATCCCCAAGATCTCCGAGCATGGCATCCGTAAAGATGACATTACGCCAATAAAACAACTCCAGAGCCAAAAGAATGACCAATGGAAGAAGCTCCAAAGGATTGAAGCTTTTTTTCTCCGCAGACGCATCCGCACCCGCTTTCTGGGAGTCCTTTGCGGATCCCGCGGTTTTCGTCTCTTTAACGGAAGCAGGTTTTTCCGATTCCGCTTTCTTCGCGGTATCCTTCTCTGCCTGTTCGGCGTTCACTTTGGAATTCGTTTTGGCTTCCGCAGCATTTCCCGATTTCTTCTTTTTACTCATTTTTCATTTCCTTTACTGTTTATTCTTTTCCGGATCCGGGCCGGCAGCCCCATGATCCTCCGCAATAACTCTGCCGCCAAAACCACAAGCATAAAATACAGTACACATAATAATATCATATACAGAGGCGCATCGCCACAATATTTCCGCACGGCCTCGTATGCCTTGGCAGCCGAACCGATCACAAGCACGTGGACCAGATATATGGTAAAGCTGTTTCGGACAAGCGGATCGAACATGCGCTTCATCCTGTCCGACACACGGAAGCGGCCTCCGAAGCATTTATATTCATAAGCCAGAACGATCGCCGAAACACAGATGACAAACAAGAGTCCGCCTCCCCAGATGTTGACGGTTTTCCTGTGTCCTTCGTGGTACACCAGCGGCACAGCGATAAGCGGAAGCACCGCCATCAGAATGCATCCCACGCGTTCCGCACGACTGAGACTTTCCTTCTTTTTCAGAATCAGAGCCACGATCTCTCCCGCTGCCACACCCATGATAAAGATATCCATCCGCAGGCTGTATTTCCAGAACGCCAGTCCGCACGCCGCATACAGGAGGTACCGGAGAATGAATTTGTCCTTAAACAGCATCAGGATAAGGGAAAGAAAAAGACGGCAGAGGATCACGTTGTTGATGTACCATAACTGATACGAGTAGTAAGGGTACGAATCCTCCTGCCATCCGCCGATCACGATCCTGCGAAAATCCCGAAACAGCTCCGTCAGGCTGAATCCTTCCGCATTCCACAGCTCCCGCTTCAGAAACGCGATGAGCGCGCCGATTGTCACGATCAGCAGGGAGGGAAGGATCAGATACAGTTCCTTCTGCAACAGTTTCCGAAACGTGATCTGCTTCCCGTTCCGATAGAGATCGTAAGACAGAAGAAAGCCGCTTAATGCAAAAAAGAAAAGCACCGAGATATCACCGGCGATCGAATACACGACTATGGTTTTTCCGAGAGTCGTCTTGTTGATCGCATCGCACAGACGAATGCCGTTTTCGGACTGCAGCGCAATGGAAAAGAAATGCCCGTTATAGACCCCGATACAGGCGATCAGTCTGAGGAGCTCGATGACATAGTATTTTCTGTTTTTTCCCGGATTCTTATCCTGCAAAGCAATACTCCGTCTGGCTTATCCGTCAGCGCTCCGTCCCTTCCTTCTCCCGAAGATAAGCACTGATCTTCTCTATGATCTCTGCATCAATGTCCACATCGAACTTCCGCGCGAAATGCATGCCGGAGGAGATCAGCCGGTCAAAATCCTGAATGCAGAACACATAGGGATATCTTCCCTCCACAACGGTATTCCAGTCGATATAGCGCATGAGCGGGCCGCAGCTGTCCTGAAGCTTCAGATTGACGATCACTCTCTGCAGGGCTGATTCATCGGGAAGCAGATCGTTGGAGGTATTCTTATAGATCCAATCCCTGTTCTTCAAGAGCTTAAGCGCCAGATCATGCCGGATGTCAAACCAGGCCGCGCCGCCCGCGTAGGTCCTGGTTTTCTTTTTCACAAAACGGATGCACCTGCGGAAGAAATTGTTGATCTTCTGCGCTACCGTCTTCGGGTCCTGACTGAACTTGTAATAGTCGATCCGGGCCCTTGCGTGGGTTTCGATCCAATCCTCATCACAGAGCTCAACATGATTGATGCCCTGGTCTTCCTCATCATAAAAACGATTGATCTCACGGGCCGTCATCAAAGGCATGTCCTGACCGCTGATCAGATGATAACAGGAATAGGGCCCGTTCTTTACAGCTGCTTCCAGCATGATCAGCGTGCTCTCCACGATCGTAATGTGTCCCCAAAGGACCGATACCCTCCTCACAAAAAATATGCCGGCCTTTTTAACAACGGCTTTTAACGCCTCCATGTCCACTTCCGTTGATTTCAGATCAACGTGGATATACAGATCATTCTCTTCTATGTCTAACAGGCTAAGCAGATTCTCGATCTGTTTCTGATTCTTGTGTACCGCGATCAGGTACGCGTGTCGTTTCGTGTTATCCATTCTTTTGCTCTATTCCTTTTCTCGCTCCCAAACAAAACCATTACATCATATGGAAAAAACGATTACACCGCTGACGATCAGCAGATTTCCTATTATGCGTTTTACCGTTATTTTTTCCTTAAAGAATATCTTACCCAATATCATGACATATAAGTACGTCAATGATTCCAAAATAGCTCCCAACTTGAAGGTAATCCCTTTGTATGCATATATCATCAAAAGCATGCAAAGAAAAGTTATCCCATAACCGATTATCACATAGGGATTAAGATACTCAAATACTACGGATTTACGCTGAACAGTACTGCTCTTTTTCAGCAGAACCTGCGACAAAGCCGACAGAACTCCGGATGTTAATGCGACCAAAACGAAACTATTCATCTTTTGATACCATCCAGATCCCAAACACGATAAGAATCACGCCGATTATATTATTGGGTGTAATGGCCTCTCCAAACAGCAGGACGGACCAGACCAGTGCGATAACTACTGCTATCCCTTTTGAAGAAACAGCAACACCTACCGGAAAACGTTTTAATACTTGTTGCCAGATCAGAGCATAAATACCCAAAAAGACTATCTCCGCCCCAAAGAAAATAAAAGATTTTTCCAATCCATTCTGAAGAGCAGCATATTTTGCACATACCGAAGCTCCCGAATAAATCAGAAAACTGAAATATAAAACGAAATAATCTCTGATCCTTCTTTTCTTTTCCATCGTCCCTGTTCTTTTATCGTTATTCTTCCAAATAAATCAGATTGATACTCTTTTTCCCATAATACTTTGCAATCCCGTTATTTACCCAGTTTTCCGGATCCGTCGACAATCCTGGATCCTTGATAAAAAGCAGCTCTCTTTTCTTATCTCTGGTAATGACAACATCTTCATCACTGCTATTCATTATTTCATCCAGCATACTTTCTTCGTAATCAATATAGGAAGAAAAACTGTTATCAAAAAAAGAGGTGATCATCTTCGCTGTTGTAAATGTTCCGATTCCGCCTCTCAACAAGATCACGGCAAGTACTCCTGTCAGAACAACCGCTGTCGAAATGCATTTCTCCTTTTTTTGAAATTTCAATCTGGGCTTCTGTCTCTTTATCCACCCTGTAAAATATATGATCCATAAAAACGTCAGAAGGTATATCGTTACATCCTGGACAAGTATCCCTCTTTCAGGCAGTCCATCTGTCGAGTATCCGAGCATAACAGGGAAATCAACTATCACCACTCCTGCAAATACAACAAATAGACCGATCAGAGGAAATCTGTATTTCATCTTGCTTTTGCTATAATCCATATAAATCAATAACAATAATAAAAATGCCAGACAAACGACCCCATACGGGCTCTTAAAAATCCTGTTTTTCAATGTACTAAACACATACATACAGGAATTCTTTAGCGTTCCTGCCACATTATAGCCTTCACTGACATAATCATGCCTGGAATAATTTCCCGGCGATGCGAGATTAACAATGGTTCCAATCAGCGCCGCAATAAAGATCGTTAGGCTTTCTTTTTTCCTTTTAAGGTAAAACCACGAATATACGCCAAACAAAAACAAGATCCCGCACGAAAGCGCCGCAAGATTCAAGGATGAACCTCCAAGCAGAAACGCAAAGACAGAAGTGCAAATGTACATTTTTTTCTTCTTCGTAACAGAATATACATACAGGCCCATTGTGATAAATAACGTAGAAAGTGGGATTACGTATCCTGCCTGCACGCAATACCAAGTATATACCTCCGAGTTGCAGAACCCGTTAACGACCATGACAACAAATCCACAAAAAAACCACCTGTATAATTCCGGTTCTTGATTCAGGATATGCTTAAAAAACACTCTGATAAAAAAATATACAGAAAGAAAAAACAAAATATTTGAAAGCATATTGAATACTCTGATCCCGACGATTCCCCATCGTAAAAAAGGAGTACATAAGTAATTGATCATCACGGCATAAAAGGGACCGCTTACGGTTCGGTAGGAATCATATATCATCCTCAGACTGCCAACCAGTCTGGACGAATACCTCTCCCAATATTCGCTCTGAGATATCGCATTGGTAAAATCATCTGCAGCCGGCAAAGAATTCACCGAATAAATTATGATCGGAACAATAACGATCATACTTATCACTATTGGCAACATACTTATTGCCATTGATATCACACTTTTCTTGCGGTCTTTCATTTCTTTATCATCCTCTCAAACGCTATTTCCTCTCACTCTCAGAAGACGGCAAGCGGAGTTCTTCTATATCCGATATGACATATACAGGTCTTTTCCGGGACGCTTCCAGTGTCCGCCACAGATATTCTGCTATGATCCCCAGAGAAATATTGGTCATTCCGAATCCAAGCGATAATATGCAAGCTATTGTTGAATAACCCGCCTGAACATCCGGATTCACAATCTTATTAATTATCGTCATCATCCCGATAACAATACCAACAAGAAATATGACCATTCCTATGATACTCACCATTCTGATCGGAACAAACGAAAATGCCACAAACGAATCAATGAAAGCCTTTATCTTTTTGGAGAACGTCCATTTGGAACTCCCGGCTGATCGCGCATTATAATCAAGTGAAATATTGGCATATTTAAATCCCATATTCATAATCTGCAATACAACCTGTGAATTCGCTTCCACATTTTCATTCAACAGATCCCTGATCTTTTTTCCAAACACAACTGTTGCCGTGCCTTCCGAAGAATAGGTACTGATGGCATATTTCTTCATCAAATGAGAATAGATGCGCGAAAAAAGTCTTTCCATTTTCGAGATCTTAATGGTTTTTTTCGAAAAATATACCACTTCAACATTGCCGGAAGATATCTTTTCATAAGCAAGCGGCAATATCTCCAACGGTTCCTGCAAATCGGCCCCAAACCACGTGCAGATATCATATGATGCGTTCTTGATTCCCGCCCGAACAGCCGAATGAAATCCGAAATTTCTTGATAATACCAAAAGTTTAGCGGATGCAACATTCTGAAACTCGTATCCCCTGACAATTTCAACTGAGCCATCACATGAACCGTCATCAATGAATACAAGTTCAACCGGAAAATTCAACGTTCGGACGTAATCGTCCATTGTTTTGCAAAAGATCGGCAACGCTTCCTCTTCATTTAGAAAAGGGACAATGACCGTAATACCATCTTTACCCTTCAATTCTTTTTCCTCTTCAAAAGATCCTTCCTGTACCATACTTTTCAGACACTTTCTATTGCATTCATAAATTCATTGCTGATAAAGGTTTCATCCAATCCTCGTACTATGACACCTTCTTTATATTCAAAATCACTTTCGATCTCTTCACCAAATACTCTGTCTCTTATTACCATCTCCGGCTCATTATATCCCACAATTGCCCGAAGAGGAGATGTTCCCGATATCCTGGGATTGATCTCAAAAACATAAAACTCTCCATTATGGATCCGCCCCTGTATGTTGATCGGCGCTGTAGCACCGAGTTTTTCTGCAATTCTCTTCGCAATCACCGTCACTTCGGGAAAACGTCCTATCATTCCCTGCGAAATGCCGCTGCTTATGGCCAGCACTTTTCCAAGCTCGCTTCTTCCTGTCTTGTTCGGAACTTTGATCCTGTTTGATAATCCGGACAGAATGCTCTTTTTTACCGCTATGGAATTAATATACCTTCCGTCTTTTCCGCACATGACGCCTACCGTATATTCGCTCTCCGCATTTCCCACGTACTCCTGTACCGTAAATACAGAATACAGATCCAGAAGATAAGTTCCGAACATTTTCAATTCTCTTTTATCCTGCGCGATAAATGTATTGACCGACCCTCCTCCTCCGATGGACGGTTTCAAAACAACAGGGAAAATGTCAATCTGATCCAGTCCGCTTTCATCATGTATCTCCCAGGTTTTCTGAACGGGAATGGAATTGCTTCTGAGAAACTCCATGGTTTTGTTTTTATCCATGCAGATGGAGATCAGTTTCCTTGAATTAAAAGGAAGACAAATGCCATTCTCCTCAAACAAATCTCTGTTCTCACTCAACACCTTGAGCTCCGGTTCCGAACCGGGAAAAATGATATCAACTCCATTTGTTTTGCAGATTCTCCGGATACAATCCAAATACTGATCGGATGATGAAGCGGGAACGATATATGCCTTATCCACCACGCCAAGGCCCTTACTCGTCCTGTTCATGTCACAGCCAATGATCCGGGTCTGAAGTTTCGACATTTTTAGGCATTTTAATACCTGTTCTCCTACTCCGCCACCTCCTACACCCGTGATCAAAACAGTTAATTCTTTCAACTCTGCTTCCTCCTAAATACGTCCATTATCCTTTGATCCAAACCACTATAGTAATCAGAGTTCAATACCTCTTCCAATATTTTAACCCTGATCAGTTCGGGTTCCCCTATTTCTTCGTCAAACAAAACATAACTCGGAGCCAGCCCTGTGTCTCTTGGCATCCCGATCGATCCCACATTTACAAAGATGGTTTGTTCCGTCTTTTTGATGTATGGCCTATGCGTATGTCCCATAAAAACATAATCATATCTCTCTTCTTTCCATGCATAATTCACATTGTTCTCATAGAGATAACCACACACGTGATCATACGGTGCTCCATGAATACAGAGTGCTTTTTTATGCCTCAACTCGATTTCCACCTCTTCCGGTAACTGTCTCAAAATCTCCCCTGTATAAACATCGATCGTTTTACTTTGTTCTTTTAATCCGTATAATACATCCTTTTCATCATCTATTCTGATCTCACCATTTAGCATCGCTTCATGATTACCTTTTAAGATAACGGCATTTCTTTTCTTCAATTCTTCCAGAATATATAACCCGTCCCTCATATATCCGAATGCATCTCCCAGAAAAATGATGCGTTCCGGATCAAGGTTGTCGATTTCTTTCATTACAATGTCAAAAAAGATCCTGTTTCCATGAGCATCAGATATAATAACATATTTCATTTTCCGTTGATATCCTTATTCTGTCGCATGAAATCCTGTATGGTCCTTTCAATGGGGTATTCCGGTTTATACCCGATATCTATTTTTATCCTGCTAAGATCAACATCCCATGTCTGGGAATCCGCCGGATCATCTTTGCCGGAAAATGTGATCCTTGTTTTACCGTTTCCCGCAATCTCCATACATTTTTCCGCAAGCTCATAATTTGATACAGACTTTTCCGAGCCTATATTATACACCCCTACAGCGTTAGGGGATACTATAAAACGTTCTGTCGCTTTTGCTATATCCCTGACATCTATATAGTTCTGCCTTCTTGTCCCCCGCCCGTTTAACACGATATCCTCTCCGTTTAGAACGCGATTACAAAATATGGAAAAGATCGTAGGTTTTTTCATATCAGGAGCGATTGGCGAAGGAATCCGGATCGAAACAACTCTGACACCGTCTTTTTCCAACTGCTTTACCATATACTCCTGCATTGCTTTCGTTGCATGATACATAGTCGGTGGATCAACAAAGTTCTGCTCTCTGACAGCTTCTCTTCCCGGTATCCCAATGATCGGAAGGCTGGAAAACAGGATAAAAATCCTACAGTCTGTTTCTTTGCATATTTTCATGAGCTTTTGTGTTCCGACAACATTCACATATAACAATTCCGGATCAAGATCATCAACACTGATATGCGATGCTATGTGAACGATGGCCTCCCACCTGTTTTTCAAAAGCACATCAGGAATATCATCATGGCCCATATCCCATCTTACATATCCGGATATATCTGCCGTGGCTCGGTCTTTTGTCCCTACACCTGTAACATCGAAACGCCCTGCCAGATGTTCTGCGACCCACTTCCCTATAAAGCCATTCGCTCCCGTAACCAAAACATTCATTTGCATGCTCCAACGATACTATCGATACAACCACAGATACATAGCAAAGGAAGCTTTTCCCGAATAGTGGAAAAGCTTCGATAAAAGGGAGAATTCAGGAAAAATCTTTATACCAATCCAACGTAATCCTAATCCCTTCTTCAAATTCAACTTCCGGTTCAAAACCCAGAAGTTCCCTTGCTTTCTTAGCATCGGCACAAAGCTTTCTCACATCGCTGGTCCTTGCCGGCCGGTGTTCCCAATCTCCTGAATATCCGTAATAATCACAGATCCCCTGCAAAAGACGATTTATGGAAATATCTTTTCCCGAACCCAGATTGATGATCTCGCCTCGGGAGCTTTCTTTTTCATATGCCAGAATCAAAGCTCTGACAGTATCACCAACAAAAATGAAATCCCTTGTCTGTTCACCGTCACCTTCTACAATGGGCATTGCTCCTTCCTTGATCCTTCTTGCAGTTGCAGGTATGATGGCTGCAAGAGATCCTTCGGCATTCTGCCTGGGCCCGTAATTATTGAATGGCCGAACGATCGCAATATCCAATCCGAGCACCTTATAAAAGCTGTGTACCATCAGGTCAGCCGCCGCTTTTCCGGCTGCATAAGGAGTCGTGGGATCTGTCGGATGATTCTCATCCATCGGGGAATACTGCGCTGTCCCATATGCCTCCGATGATGATGTATGGATCAGTGTTTTATACGCCCCTGTTTTTAACAGTTCCAGCAATGTATTGGCTATTTCCACATTCACCATATATGCATCAAAAGGATTGAAAAAAGAGTAATTCAGCGCTATCGTTGCCATATTGAAAACTACTTCCACTTTTTCTTTTTCAATAATGGATTGCATGACGCCGAAATGTCTCACATCATCCCTGTATAACACAAAGTTTTCATGCTCCATGGCCTTGCAGATGTTTTCCGTTTTCCCCAGAAAAAAGTTGTCAACGCAGATTACCTTTTCTGCACCCTTTTCCAAAAGAGCATCACAAAGATGACTACCGATAAATCCCGCCCCTCCGGTTACCAGAACTCTTTTCCCTTTTATAGAAGGCATTTCATCACATCCTTTCAATCTTCGTCTATGGTCGCTCTGATGATATCGATGATCTCTTCCTGTTCTTCTTCTTTCAAGCCCACATATAAAGGCAGAGTGATCGACAGACGGTCACATGCATAAGCCTGCGGATAATCCTCCGGCTTGAAACCGAAGCGGTCTCTGTAATAACCAAGCAAATGAACGGCATGCGTTCCCTGTCTTGTGGCGATCCCTTTATCCTCCAGCTTTTGCAGCAGAATATTTCTGTATTCTCCTCCGGCTTCGACTGTATCGATCTGAAGCTTCTTAAGATCCAGCATGCAGACATAAGACTGGTATGTATGATAAAAACCTTCCGGCTCCACAGGCGGGATAAACTCCGGCAACCTTTCTGCAATCAGTCGATTATATACTGCTGCCTCTTTTCTCTTTTCTTCTATGATATGGTCCAGCTTTTTGATCTGCGCGATCCCCATGGCTCCCTGGATATCAGTCATTCGGTAATTAAATCCGGCTTCCGGGAATTCAGGAAGAAGAAAACCTTTTCCTTTATCCCTGGCATCGGCTGAAACAGTGCTTCCATGCGTCCGGAGTTCCCTCATTCTTTTGGCTGCAGAGGGATCATCTGTCAGGACCATGCCTCCTTCACCGGTTGTTATGGACTTTCTCGGATGAAAGCTGATACAAGAAAGATTGCCGAAAGCGCCCTGATGTTTATCTTTATACATGGCTCCCAGCGCGCATGCCGCGTCTTCCACTACCTTTAAGCCGTATTCATCAGCAATTTCATTAATCTTGGCAATCTCACAACACAAACCGAATTCGTGTACCGGAACGATCCCCCACAGGATGTTTCCGCTTTCAACATTGATCAGCTTTCCGTTTCCGGATCTGTACTTTGTTTCAATGATCTGACGGAGCTTTTCTACATCTATATTAAATGTTTCCTGATGGATATCACACAATACCGGTGTAGCCCCTGTCATGACGATGGAGTTCTCCGTTGCAACAAATGTAAAGGCAGGTGCAATCGCATCCATGCCAGCTTTCAAGCCGGAAACGCTAAGCGCCAGATGAAGAGCCGTCGTGCAGGAAGTAGTTGCTACACCTTCCGCAACACCTTCATGGGCTGCTATCTGTTTTTCAAACTCGGCAACCTTCGGTCCCTGAGCCACCCAACCCGAATCCAAGGCAGTTCCGATCATCTGAAGTTCTTCTTCAGAGAAAAATGGTTTTGTTACCGGATATCTGATCATTGTTCCAATCCTTTCCCATCATATTCCTGTCCGCATTCTTCGCAGACATACTTTTCGTTAAGCTTAAACCCACATTTACACACCCAGCCAATCTGACGAGCAGGATTCCCAACTACCAGGGCATGTGGCTTCACATCTTTTGTCACAACACTTCCAGCGCCAACCGTAGCATATTCTCCTATGGTCACGCCGCATCTTATGACCGCGCCGGCTCCGATCGACGCTCCTTTTTTCACAAGGGTTTCCGTAATCTTCCAATTCGAATTAAATGCCCTGGGGTACATATCATTGGAAAATGTCATCGATGGTCCGAGAAAGACATCATCCTCAATGGTAACACCATGATAAATATTCACATTATTCTGAACCTTAACGTGATTTCCTATCTGTACATGCTCATCAACATATACGTTCTTGCTGATGATGCAGCCCTCTCCCAATCTGGCATCATTCCGGATCTGTGCCTGATTCCAGATCTTGCAGCCCTCTCCTATCGAGGCGCTGTCGCTCACTTCTGCTGTAGGATGAATAAATATCTCACTCATTTTACTCTTTTCCCTCGAAAAAACTGTTTGCCGTATCAATGACATATGTGATCTGTTCATCCGTCATCTCAGGAAAAATGGGAAGACAGACAGTTTGCTTTGAAATACTCTCGGCAACCGGCAAACTTCCACCCGATATCCTGCTGTTTTTCGCATTAAACGCCTTCTGCATATGCAACGGCACCGGATAGAATGTCCCATTCCCCACTTCATGTTCTGAAAGATACGAACAAAGCTCAGCCTTATGCTCCGTGCAGACAACAAACTGATGCCAGCAAGGCTTTACATCTGCAGAATAAACCGGCCTCCGCAGTTTTTTGCTCAAGCCGTCAAAATACCTGGCTGCAATCGCAGCTCTCCTTGCATTGTACTCATCCAGATGCCGAAGCTTTGCGGAAAGAACTGCAGCCTGTATCGCATCAAGTCTGGAATTGTATCCGATAACATAATTAAAGTATTTGTACGGATTATATAATTCCGTCTCCTTTTCCTCACTTTTCAGCTCTTCCCTTATGCCTTCCTGGAGCTCCATCGTCATAGCACCGGCTTTTCCCGCACCATGCTCTTTATAGGCCTTCAATGCCGTAAGCAGATCAGGATCATTGGTCGTTACCATCCCGCCGTCTCCCGCACCTCCGAGATTCTTTGTCGGATAGAAAGAGAAGCATCCCACATCACCAATTGTTCCTGCTTTGTGTCCTTTATATTCACTTCCTATGGCCTGTGCATCGTCTTCGATCACCCTGAGCCCGTGATCTTTTGCGATACGCAATATGCTGTCCATGTCGCAGGGTGCTCCAAAGATATGAACCGGCAGTATCGCCTTTGTTTTATCACTGATCGCTTCCTCGATCTTTCCGGGATCGATATTGTAATCTTCTTCTCTGATATCAACGAACACCGGTATTGCTCCCACCGAAGCAATAGCCTCCGCGGTTGCAAAAAATGAAAACGGTGTGGTGATCACCTCATCACCTGCTTTGATGTTACAGGCCTTCAGTCCCAGAACCAGTGCATCGGTACCATTGGAGCATCCCGATACATATCCCGCCCCCAGATAGTCAGCCATTTCCTTTTCAAAGGATGAAACATATTCCCCGCCGATAAAGCAACATTTTTCCAGTATGTCGGAAACAGCTGCTTCCAACTCAGGCTTAATCTGATGATATTGTGTTTGCAGATTTAAAAACGGAACTTTCATTTTCTTATTCTCCTTTTTTTGCTCTGTTGGAAACCTCTTCACAGATCCTAATAGCCCTTACACCCACTTCGCCACTTGCCTCTATAGGCATTCCATTTGCCACAGCCTCATAAAAGGCAATCAGTTCAGCTCTCAAAGGTTCTTCGATCGGCACAAACACCTTTTGCACTACACTATCCTGTTTATAGGAGTTATCTTTCGCAATGTCAATGATCATATTCGTGCTCTTATAGATCTCGAGCTTTTTGGAAAGAAGATCCGCATGAACGCAGCTGTCTTTGGTATGCACGGTTATGCTTCTTTCCTTGTTCTGAGACACCCTGCTGGCATTGACGATCGCGTGTGCCTTTCCGGCAAAGTCCATCAGGCATGTGGCAAAATCGGTCTGTCCGGACAAGACCGACACCCCTCTTCCGTGGAGAGATGTCACTTCCCTCCCCTCCATCAGAGCACAGACCAGATCAACGTCATGTATCATCAGATCCTCCACCACACTTGTATCTGTAATCCTGCCGCTTCCGCTAAAGGGGCTGTATCTGCAGGTTTCGATAAAAAAAGCTTCTTCCGGCCTTATCAGTTTTTTCAATTCCCGGAACACCGGATTGAAACGCTCAATATGACCGACTGCCAGTTTTAGTTTCTTTTCCTTAAACGCATCCACAATGACCTGTGCGTCTTCAGATGTCAATGCCAAAGGTTTTTCAATTAGGGCATGCACACCGAATTCCGCCACCTGAAGCGCAATATCTTTGTGTAGCGAAGATGGAACGGCTATAACAACTGCATCAACATCCCCCAGCAATTCCTCCATGGAAACATACGCTTTCGTTCCGTATTTTGCGGCAACATCCTTCGCCTGTTCTGTATTGGCATCATAGATGCCGACGAGCTCGAACCTTTTTTCTTCAGCCAGATTTCGTACATGGTTTTTTCCCATGTGCCCCGTTCCGATCACTCCCATTCTGAGATTATTCATATGCTCTATACTCCTATAATCTTATTTTGTTGTTTTTTCATTAAATCTGAGGATATCCTATCTATGATATTCTCGTCAATACCTCATCTGCTTTTACGTCCTCAAAAACTCATGTCCGCCCTTTTTCCGTTTGTCCATCACTGTGATCTTCTCCTTAAAAGGAAGATCCCAATCCTCGGGATACAGATAGGCCGGGCTCAGTATGCGATAATACTTTTCATCAAGATCATTCATGTAGCGGTTCAGCTGGCTTTCATCGTGCCACAACGCGATGATATCGTTTCTCAGATCCTCTTCGATCCGTTCCGCAAGGCAACGTATCATCTTCAGATAATCTTCCGTTCTCCCCCCGTTAAAGCCTCCGGCGAAATAGTATTTCCCTTCCCCTTTTTTAATATACGCTGTACAACCCGGATTGTTATCGTAAGTGAATTCAGCGGGTGAAGAAGCAAAATAGCCGGGATGCATGGTTACAAACAGACCTTCTTCCCCTTC
>JAILHF010000027.1 GCA_024696005.1 Lachnospiraceae bacterium
TCATATCGATATCCGATGCCTGCTGAAGCTTAAACTGAGCTTCCCACTCAACCGCCTCTTTCCTTGTTAAAAAACCCCTCTGACATTTCTGCTTATTTGTCCCGGTCCAGTCCTTGTAGCGGATCATCGCATACCAAGTACCGTTCTTTTCGTTCTTATATACCGGCATTAAGCATTCCTCCTTTCATAATCCTTTGTCTGATAGAAGTGTTCATAGAAGAATTGCTGAAACCTCACCTGCTAACCTTTTGCATTACTCATAAATAATGCTCAGTTATCAAGTGTTATCATTTTGTTATCAAATCGCTTTTCAAAATCCCTAGAATCCGCATAAATACGGCATTCTTCAGACTTTGTTGTCGTTGGGCAACCTCATTTATCCTGTTTGAGGCAAAATCCCTTATCCTCCCCCTCCCGAAAACTCATCCGGAAATGGTCCAAAAGCATTCTAAAAATCTTTCTTATTCCGCCCCGCCCCGCTCCCCTTCAAATGTCCGCAAAAGCTTGTAAATACTGGGTTTTAGCCAATAAAAAACAGACCATAGGAGACGGTTTGTGGTCTCAGATAAGGTCTGTTTTGTAGGTAATGATATGTGTATTGTTATAAAGTCAGAGGATAAAGCGGAGTGCCCCGGAGGCGATAAAGAGCTTTAGCCAAAAATATGTTAATTATTCCAGCTCGATCGTCCCCGGCGGTTTGCTCGTCAGGTCATAGAATACGCGGTTCACGCCCTTCACTTCATTTACAATGCGTCTCATCACCGTCTGCAGGACGGGGAAGGGAATGTCGGCACATTCGGCCGTCATGAAATCGCTCGTGATCACGGCGCGGAGAGCAACGGCATAATCGTAGGTGCGGAAGTCCCCCATGACGCCCACGCTGCGCATGTTGGTCAGGGCAGCGAAATACTGGGAAGGCATCCAGGGCGGATCGATGCGGGGTGCATCTTTCCCGGATACGCCGGCATTCTTATAGATATGACCGGCAGCGTTCTCCCTTCGCCATTCATCGGCCGCTTTTGCCACTTCTTCACGGTAGATCGCATCCGCATCCTGAACGATGCGGACTTTTTCCTCCGTCACTTCGCCGATGATGCGCACTCCCAGGCCGGGACCGGGGAAAGGCTGGCGGTATACCAGATGATCGGGGATGCCCAGTTCCAGGCCTGCTTTTCGCACCTCATCCTTAAAGAGCATCCGCAAAGGCTCGATGATCTCTTTGAAATCCACAACATCGGGCAGACCGCCCACATTATGATGGCTCTTGATCACAGCCGAATTTCCGAGACCGCTTTCGATCACGTCGGGATAGATGGTTCCCTGCACCAGATAGTCCACGGCTCCGATCTTTTTTGCCTCCTCTTCAAAGATGCGGATAAATTCTTCGCCGATGATCTTTCGCTTCTTTTCAGGTTCGGTCACACCCTCAAGCTTTTTATAATAGCGTTCCTGCGCGTTGACGCGGATAAAATTCAGCTCATAGGAGCCCTTGGGTCCGAAGATCGCTTCCACTTCATCGCCTTCGTTTTTGCGGAGCAGGCCGTGATCCACAAACACACAGGTCAACTGCTTGCCGACTGCCTTGGAAAGCAGTACTGCCGCCACAGAGGAATCCACCCCGCCGGACAGGGCACAGAGCACCTTGCCGCTTCCGATCTTTTCCCGCAGGGAAAGGATGCTGCTCTCCACAAAGGAATCCATCTGCCAGTCCCCCTTGCAGCCGCACACATCCAGGGCGAAGTGCCGGAGCATCTTCATGCCCTCACGGGTATGCATCACCTCGGGATGAAACTGCGTCGCATAGATCTTCTTTTCCGCGTTCTCCATGGCCGCCACCGGGCAGACCGGCGTATGACCGGTCACGCGATAACCCTCGGGCGCTTTTGATATGTAGTCGGTATGGCTCATCCACACCACCGTGGTTTTCTCCACATCCCCGAAAAGGACGGAACTGCTGTCCAGTTCTACCTCCGTATGACCGTATTCGCTTACGGGTGCCGTCTCGACCTTCCCACCGGCCATCCAGGCGATCAGCTGGGAACCGTAACAGATGCCCAGGATCGGAATGCCCAGATCCAGGATCGCAGGATCGTAATGGGGAGAGCTTTCGTCATAAACGCTGTTGGGCCCTCCCGTAAAAATGATGCCGCTGGGGGCTAAGGCTTTTAACTCCTCCATCGGCATCGTATAAGGTTTTACCTCACAATACACATTGCATTCGCGGATCCGTCGGGCGATCAGCTGGTTATACTGTCCGCCGAAATCCAGGACTATGATCTTTTCCTGATCCATTTTTTTCCCTCCGCTGTCCGGGGAACCGGCCCTTCCGGCTCCGTTCTATCAGAACAACCATGATCCGATACTTAACCTATCATATCCCAATTATCCCGCATTGTCTATAAAAGAATGAGCGATTTATTGTCTATTCTGACAGAAAAATCTTGCATTTTCCTTTTTGGGTGCTATACTTCATAAGGATTTAAGCATTTTTTACAAATCACAGAGGATATTATTATGCAGAAGAACAAGACAGCAGCACAAAACAGCAACAAGAAGCACAGTGACAAGATCAAGCCCATGCTCTTCAGCACCATGAAGCATTATGACGGCAAACAGTTTGTCACGGATGTGATCAGCGGGATCATCGTCGCCATCATCGCGCTTCCGCTTTCCATCGCTCTGGCCCTGGCCTCGGGCGTGGGACCGCAGGAGGGCCTCTACACCGCGATCGTGGCAGGCTTCATCATCTCGTTTCTGGGCGGCAGCCGCGTGCAGATCGCGGGACCTACCGCCGCTTTCGCAACCATCGTTGCCGGCATCGTCGCGAAAAGCGGCATGGACGGCCTGATGCTGGCTACCATTGTCGCCGGTGTGTTCCTGATCCTGATGGGGCTCTTCAGGCTGGGCGGGCTGATCAAATTCATCCCCTACACCATTACCACCGGTTTCACCTCGGGAATCGCTGTTACCATCCTGATCGGACAGATCAAGGACTTCCTCGGCCTCAGCTACCCTTCCGGGACCGTGACCATCGAAACCATGGACAAGATTAAAGCCATTGCGGCAAACATGGAAAGCTTCAACCCCTGGGCCCTTCTCGTCGGTGCCATCAGCCTGCTGATCCTGATCGTATGGCCGAAGGTCAGTGAAAAGATCCCCGGATCCCTGATCGCCGTGATCGTGGGCATCCTGATCGTAAAATTCGGAAAGCTCCCGGTCAACACCATCGAAAAGCTTTATGTCATCACCAATGATCTGCCGACCTTTCACATGCCGAACTTCAGCGTAGAAGCTTTGAAAGCAGTGGCTCCGGACGCTTTCACCATCGCCATTCTGGCTGCCATCGAATCCCTGCTTTCCTGCGTTGTGGCCGACAGCATGATCAATTCCCATCACCGTTCCAACATGGAACTGATCGCACAGGGCTGCGGCAACATCGGCTCGGCTCTGTTCGGCGGCATTCCCGCTACCGGCGCCATTGCACGTACCGCCGCCAATATCAAGAACGGCGGGCGCACACCGATCGCCGGCATTGTCCACTCCGTCGTTCTGGTTCTGGTCCTGGTGATCCTCCTGCCCTATGCGGGACTGATCCCCATGCCCACCATAGCTGCCATCCTCTTCATGGTGGCCTATAACATGTGTCAGTGGCGCACCTTTGTGCACCTGTGCAAAACAGCACCCAAGAGCGACATCATCGTGCTGGTCACCACCTTTGTTCTGACGGTCGTTTTCGATCTTGTGATCGCCATCGAGATCGGCATGGGGCTGGCTCTGATCCTGTTCATGAAGCGCATGAGCGAAGAAACACAGATCAAGGGCTGGAAGTCCTACGATCCGGAGGAAGATCCGGATGGCATGAACCTGAAAGCACTGCCGAAGCACGTGCGCGTCTACGAGATCTCGGGTCCCATCTTCTTCGGAGACGCCGAGCGCATCGCCACCATCGATTTCAGCCAGAATACCGAAGTGATCATCCTGCGCATGCGTGGTGTTCCCGCGCTGGATGCCACGGCCATGCATTCCCTGGAGCAGTTTTACGATCGCTGCAAGGCCGCCGGCATCACTCTGGTATTCTCGCACGTGAATGAACAGCCCATGAATACCATGAAAAAGGGCGGATTCATCAACATGGTGGGAAAGGAAAACTTCCGCCCGCATATCGATGACGCGATCGCAAGGGCCGGTGAACTGGTGAAGCCCCGATAAAGCATCAAAAAAGCCCGGTCCGCAGGATATGCGGAAACCGGGCTTTTTTCATTCCGGAAAACGTTCTTATTCCCTGAGACCGGGCAGCGACTTTACCCACTCGATCTGTTCATCACTGTAATGAAAGCGCTTCTGCTTCTCTACATCCACTTTCCCGTCCTGCATGCAGCCCGCATACATGCGGAAAAGCCCTCCGCGCTTGAAGGCCCCGTGAAGGAGCTTCCTCTTCTGCTCATCCTGCTCCACGAGCACCACATGCTCCGCAAAGCGTTCCACAAGCGCCCGTTCCTTATCCGACTTTTTGTTTCCGAGGAAATAACGGCACATGGCCGCTTCCGACAGATCAAACTCCAGATGATAACGCTTCACGAAATCCCTGGTGGTCTTCTCTTCGTAATTGGCGCAGATCTTCAGGATCTTGTACATCTCCTTTCCGCCCGGCAGACAATCGGCCGGTATAGAAAACGCCAGACAGAACAGGATCTTGGATGTGAAAAAGACCTCTTTTGAGGAAAACACCTTTGCCGTGACACGCTTCGGGATCGATGCATCCGCATACCGCATGTGGCGGTTTACGCTCTTGACGGAACGGATCACGCCCGTAATATACTCCTTGCTCTCCTTTTCCATGATGGCTTCAAAGGTTTCGAGCAGCGCATCCGGAGCGGATGCCTCCGCAAAGATCTTCATCTGGCTGCGGTCTTTCGCGATCAGGGGATAAAGCTCACTGCCGTATTCATAACTGGCAACAAAATATGCAGCGATGTTCGCGCGCTTCGGCGCACATTCCTCCACCCATTTCTTTGCGACACTGCAGTCCGGCTTCAGTTCCCGGGGAATCTCAAAGGATGTGAAGGTCTGCATCTTCAGCTCGGAGGGCATGTCGGAAGCAACGATCGACGCCAGGAGCGGTTCGATCCCCTCCTGCATCTCATAGTGAAACCCTTTGTGTTCCGTGTAAACCCTGGAGAGCACGCCGAAAAGCTTCTTTTCGTAGCCGCCTGCTGCCAGATGCTCCGCCGTTGCAAGCATCTCCATCGTATTCTGACGGGATGCGATCCTGCGGATCTGATAGGTACCGGGAACCAAGGGGTCCGTCTGTTCCGTATTCAGCATCTCTTCCTTTGCCATATCATTCCCCTGTTCAGTCTATGACCAACGGTAACGTCTCACTTACGATCCCATGAAGCACAATGTCTGCATATTTGTCGGAATAATGCTCTTCCTTCGTGATCAGCACTATGTGCTCCGCCTCATAATTACCCGTACAGTAACGGACCATGTTGTCATTCATGTTCGTTCCCAGCACCAGGATCAGATCCGCCTCTTCACAGGCATTCACTGCCTCCGTCATCAGGTCGTTATGGATCGTCTCCCCAAGGAGCAGGATCCCCGGGCGGATCGGTGCTTTGCAGTCATCGCAGATCGGCACGCCCGACGATTCGCGGATATAGTCAACGGAAAATTCCTTTCCGCAATGTGTGCAGTGGTTGTTCTTGATCGTGCCGTGCAGGGCTACCACATCCCTGAGCCCGGCCTGTTCCGACAGATCATAATAGCTCTGCGTAATGATCTTGCGGATCTTCCCCGTCTTCTGCAGTCGTTTCACATACTTAAAAAGCGGTGCAGGCGTAAGCCGCGGCCCCAGGATCTCACGCTTGTAAAAATCAAAAAAACGTTCGCTGCGGGCACTGTAATAACCCACACTCATCATTTCATCGGGAGACTTGTGGTACGCTTCTTCGATCCGGTAACATTCCCTCGAAGACCAGAGATTTTCACCACCGCTTTCAATGACAGCTCCCACACCGATCATCACAACGATCCTGTTGGAATCCCTGATCAACAGCCTGATCTTCTCAATTGTCTCCTTTTGATCTTCCATACGTCACCTCCATTCCGGAGTAACGCAAAGCTACCATCTTGCGTTCCGCCCCTCATCGTAACCGAAATTCATAAAGTGGATATAGTACTGGCGCCAGTCATCCCCGTATGCCCGACGCAGATCAGCATAATTATTCTTATATGCGATAGGATCAAAATTCTCGCTGCCCTGACGCCCCTCCGACATGCCATGCTGCACAAAATGCTGCAGGGCACCGGCGGGATCCTTCCCGTAAAGCACGCGCATGTCCGGATAGCGGTTGATATAGTAAGCGTAATCATAAACCTTGGAATAATCCGTTCCGCGGTTTACGATAGCATTCCTTGCTTCCCTGCTGGGCGCAACGCCGCTGTTTACGGCCGAGAAGGAATAGACCGTGCACTTCGCGCCGTTGGTCGTATACCATACGATCTTGCCGTTAAACAGTATGGGCTGGCAGTCGGAAAGACAGCCGCTCATGGTATAGATCTGGCTCGTAAGCTGTCCGGATCCGTTGACAAACACATAATTGATCGTTTCGGTCTCGGCATAGCCGTTCCGGTTTTCCCAGACCACCACAAACTGGTCGTTGTTGAGCTTGACCACATACGGCGTCGTGGCCGAAGGCAGATCACCGTACGCGTAGCCGGTCGCATATGCGATGCGCACATCCTCGGTACGGTCGGAATTCTTCGGGACCGATGCGATAAAGATGTTGCGGTTCGGCGAGCTTCCGTCATAAGGCGTGGTCACGCCGAATACCAGACGGTACTGGGCCGACACCTCATATCCTCCGATGCTCGTCCCCGGCGTATTGGTTCCGTACGCTCCGGGCAGAGCCAGCGCATCCGCCGTATTGCACCAGGAAATGAAATTGCCGTTCCCCGGAGCATTGTAACGCGTAGCCACCACCGCATGCGGATCGCCGAGACAGTGATCCACAGCCGTCACGGCTCCGTCGCTTGCTTCGATGAAAGTCGCCGCGCTGTCGGCATATGCGCCGTAGCTGCGGCCTGTCACGTCGCTCTGTACCTGCAGCAGGGCATGATCGGAATTACGTGCCGAAAAAGTCAATATCGCCTGCTGCCCGTCATATGTCATGTGGCCGGTACGGACAAAAACCGTATCGCCGTATTCGGAAAAATCCGTATTGCAGCCGTAAAACGGGATCGCCGTGTTACAGCCGTAAAGAGAGGTCGACCCCAGCCGCTTCCAGTCTTTGGTATAGCGGACCAGACGCATCACTTCCCTGCCCGGATCCCGTCCCGTATTATCCTGCCCGAAGAGCACGTAATTATAGGACGCGCCGCCCCAAAAACCTCCGAAAACGGGCATTTCCATCGCGATGAACTGCTGCCCGAGCAAAGTCAGATAATTGTTGTAGGTCTCGATCAGGACGATGTCGCCCATGTTCTCAACGCGGCTGAAGGTGCCGTTCAGATTATCAACCACATAACTGTTCGCCACCCGCTTGCGCGCGGAATAATCATTGTCATGAATATTGTTGGTTACGATCGCCTTGCTGTTTGTCTTGGAAGCAGCGTGCAGCGCAAGCGGTGTCGCTGTGACCAGAACAATTGCGGCAAGCAATACCGCCAGACGCCCATGTCTCTTTTTCATCTGTCAATCCCTCCGTGGATCCTGTGTTTCACTTAAACCAACATTTCCGGATGCCTTGAACGATCCGGTGATTATCTTCATTATTATAGCACAAATTCAGTGAAAACGCCACATGCTATCATTTCTTTCTGTTCTTCAAAAACTCCCGCACTACTTTGGACGTGTTGAGTGCCGCCAAAGCCACGAAATGCGGGTAATCCATGTGGGCGCTGCTGTCGGCGCTGTCCGAGATCGCCCTGATCACGCAGAACGGCAACTTGTTGACATAACATACCTGCGCGATCGCCGCACCCTCCATTTCACAGGCCAGAGCCCCGAATTCCTCCGCGATCAGCTGCTTCTGACCCTTGGAAGAGATAAACTGGTCTCCCGAAGCCACCGTTCCCTGAAGGGCTTTGATCTCTTTTCCTCCGAAGGCCCCTGCGGCATTCAGCGTCATGATCGCCGAGAAGAACTCATCCCGGACCGATTCCGTGGTGGGAATAAAGCGTATGTCACTGCCCAGGATCTTTCCGCGGGGCTCTCCCAATGCCGTAACGTCCATGTCGTGCTGAACGAGCTGCCGCGCGATCACAACATCCGCCACCCTGAGGCTGGGCGAGAGGGAACCCGCAACGCCCACATTCAGGATCAGCTCAGGACGGAATTTCAGGATCATCGTCTGGGCACAGATCGCGGCAAATACTTTGCCAACCCCGCAGACGGCGCATACCACATCCACACCCTCCAACTTGCCCAGATAGTAATCCACCCCCGAGAAACTCAATTCCCCGTCCGGTTCCATTGCCGAGCGGATCTCTTTCAACTCTTCCTGCAGTGCACAGATGATGCCGATCATTTTACTCGCCCTCTTTCTTCTTGTTTTTGAAAACCCATACCTGCTGTATCTTATAACTGATCAGGAACAATACTACCGATACCACGATATAGGATATCGTATAGTTGACGTGCAGCACATCCGCCAGGAGCTTGATCAGCCCTGCCGTGAGCAGCATCTGCACGAACCACAACGCAAAGTATCTGACCCCGCTCTTTCCTCCCTTATCCTTTGCCCCGAAAACCAGACGGTTCAAAGAATAGTTGAAGATCCCGGAACACACCCTGGCAATGCTCACGGCCAGCTCCGTCTCGTGTCCGCTCAGGACCAACGGCAGCAAACCGTTCGCGATACCCATGGGAAGCAGTTTATTTTTCAGAAGCACGCCCAGGCCGTAATCCAGGACATACGAAGCCAGGGATGCCAGGATGAAGCGGAAGAAAACCTTGTAGATCTTCAGCGAATCCTTGATGGGATTGAAGTGCGAGGTGGAATTGTTGTCCAGATAGATCACCTCGATTGGCACTTCCACAAATGCGACATCCAGCTCCTTCAGGCGGAAGATCACGTTCATCTCGTATTCGTAGCGCTCCCCGGCGACTTTCACGAGCTCCGGCAGATAGCTCATTGCGTGCACCCGCAGGCCCGTCTGCGTATCCGAAAGCTTTATGTCGCAGAAAAACTTCATGAGCCTGCTGGTCAGGCGGTTTCCGAAGCGGCTGCGCGGCGGGATCTTTTCATCGGAAGTAAAATCACGGCAGCCGAATACGATGCTGTCGGGCTGCTCCAGAAAGCGCTCGCAGCATGCCAGCGTATCCTTTACCGTATGCTGCCCGTCGGCATCCAGCGTGACCACTCCACTGGCATCCGGATAATGCTCCAGGATATAGGAAAAGCCTGTTTTCAAGGCACAGCCCTTTCCGCGGTTTTCCGGATGTCTCAGGATGACGACCCCGGGCAGATCCTTTACCGAATCAAAGACCGGTCCGTACTTTTCCGGACAGCCGTCGTCCACGACCACTACCGCCGGAAACTGCTCCGAAAGAGCCTTTACCGACTCCACCATGCTCGGCTCCGGACAATAGGCCGGGACCAGCACGATCAGTTTTTCCATCGTGTTCTCAGCCATGAAGCCCTCTTGCCTGTCGATCCATATCCTCTACCACAATATCGTAGATCTCGCCCAGGCTGCGACAATATTCCAGTAAAAGCCAGGGCTCGTTGGTATGAAAATGGATCTTGATGGGATCCCCGTCACCGCCTACCGCAAGAAGACAGTCTCCCTTAAAATGTTCCGTAATATAATCGTTGATCTCGTCCTCGTCCAGATCGTCTCCGTCGATCAGAAGCTGCGTATCATAACGAAATTCAATGGGTTCCATGCCGCATATCCTCCTTAAAAAGCAATATATGGTACATTTTACCGAAAACATCCCCATATTGCAAGCATTAGGAAAATATGCTACACTTAGTTGAATTTTCGGAAAGGGGAAAAGAAACATGCCCACTTGGTTAATCATTCTGATCATCGTGCTCGTTGTCCTGATCGCAGCCATCATCGGACTGTATTTTGCAGGCAAGAAGCTCCAGAAACAGCAGACGGAACAGCAGGCCATGCTGGAATCCAACAAACAGACCGTTTCGCTTCTGGTCATCGACAAAAAGAGAATGAAGATCAAAGAAGCGCAGCTGCCCTCGGCGGTCACTTCCCAGATCCCGAAGCTGCAGCAGAATCTGAAGGTTCCTCTGGTAAAGGTCAAGATCGGTCCGCAGATCACAACGCTTTTCTGCGACGACAAGATCTTCGACTACGTTCCCGTCAAGAAAGAGGTCAAAGCCGAGATATCCGGCATGTACCTCATGGGCGTAAAAGGCGTGCACGGAACACAGATCCAGAAGGACGAGAAAAAGAAGAGCAAATTCAAGCAGCTTTTGGAGAAGGCACAGGAAAAGGCGGGCGCCAAGCCGCTCAAGTAAGATCAAAAAAGCAGGGGCAAGACCCCTGCTTTTTTCATGCTCCCGTTCTACGGAACATCGTCGCTCCCGCTTCCTTCGAGCAGGCGCGTATCTTCACCCTTGCATTCGCGAAGAATTCATAGTTCAGATCCAGATGGTAGAAGACCTCGATGCTCAGACTGTCCTCATCCTCTTCCATCCGGATCTCGGTGGTATCGATCCCGACCATGAGATTCCCGTAGGGCGTCCGGTATGTGCTCAGGTTCTTGCGCCCCTCCTCAAAGATCATGGTCGCCGCCATGCCGCCGGTCTTGGAGATCTCCACCCGGTCGTCGTTCACCTTGATCATGGTGCGGATGCGGTCCGCGATCCCCTCCGTCTGTTCGTCATAAACCAGGTATCTGGTCCCGTTCTTGTCGTAATACTGACCGGCAACGATCAGTTCCATCTGTTCATTTATATCTTCCGCGGAGGTTTCAAACTGCAGGCCGCAGATCGAGATCAGTATGTCTTTCGTCATGAGTTATATTTCCTTATGCCCGTCACAGAGACCGCATACCGCGGCAAAACTGTCGGGATATTGTCCGCGCAGCCGCTCCATTGCCCGCTGCGCCGCCTCTTCCGAATCAAACAGGCCGAAAACGCTGGGCCCGGATCCGCTCATCAGAGCGCCCTCCGCACCTTCCGCCAGCATCGCTTCCCGGATCTGCGCGATACTGGGATGCTGCTCTTCGGTCACCGCCGCAAGGGCATTGCCGAGAAACGGTGCCAGGCTCCCGGCATCCGCTTTCCCGCTCTTCAAAAGCTGCAGCAGCCCCTCCGTTTCCAGGGGGATACGTCCTTCCGCGATCGCGTCATAGTCCCCGTACACCTTAGCCGTGGATACCGCGATCGGCGGCTTCACCAGAAGAAGATGCACACCCTGCGGGGAAGGCATCCTGGTCAGTTTATCGCCTATCCCTTCCGCAAGCGCTGTTCCCCCGCGGATGCAAAAAGGCACATCCGCCCCCAGCTTCACACCGAGGCGGCACAGGTCCTCTTCTTCATGATCCAGCATGTACAGAACGCAAAGACCGCGCAATACGGCCGCTGCATCCGTGCTCCCGCCGGCCAGACCGGCCGCTGCGGGGATGCGTTTTCTCAGCTCGATCTCCACTCCGCCGGAAAGCCCGGCATCCGCAAGCAAAAGCTCTGCTGCCCTGTAGGCCAGATTCCGCGCGTCTTCCGGGACCTCTTCATGGCTGCAGCCGGGTCCGCCGCTGCTCGATACCTTCAGCTTTATCCCGCTCTCCGCATTTCGCAGGATCACCTCATCGCAGAGCGAGATCTCCTGCATGACGGAGCGCAGCTCATGGTAGCCGTCAGGGCGCCTGCCCGTGATGTCCAGGCTGAGATTTACTTTTGCGTATGCCTTAACCTTTACTTCCTTCATTTATCCGATATAGGAACAGGCTGCCAGCGCGGCGACCGCACCGTCAGCTGCTGCCGTGGTGAGCTGCCGAACCGTCTTGGTCCTGCAGTCCCCGGCCGCGTAGATTCCTTCGATGTTCGTTTTGCAATCCTCTCCGGCCTCGATATAACCGGAAGCATCGAGCCTGATCAAAGGCGCGAACGCCTGGTTTTCCGGCATCTGGCCGATGGCAATGAAGAGACCGTCCACTTCGATCTCTCTCTTTTCGCCGCTCAGCTTGTCCGTGACCTCGATCGCGGAAAGCCCGTCATCCCCGATCAGGCGGCTGATGGTCGCATTGAGCACGAATTCCACGTTTTCCTTCGCCCGAAGCTGTTCCACCTGCTTCGCCTCACCGCGGAACGCATCCCGCCGGTGGACCAGATAGACCTTGCTGCAGTAATTCGAAAGAAAGAGCGCATCCTCCAGCGCCGTGTTCCCGCCGCCGTTCACCGCCACGGGACGTTTCCGGAAAAATGCCCCGTCGCAGGTAGCGCAATAGGAAACGCCGTTTCCGATCAGCTCGCTCTCGCGCGCAAGGCCGAGCGGGCGGTTCTTTGCCCCTGTTGCCAGGATCACGGCTTTGCAGGGGTACTCGCCGTTTTTGGTCAGCACCTTTTTTTCGGATCCGTCCACGATCCCGGTCACCTGCGCACTTTCCATTTTGGCGCCAAGCGCCATGGCCTGCTCGTAAAGACCCGTGGCAAAGTCAAAACCGGAGATGCTCTTGATCCCGGGATAATTCTCCACTTCCGGCGTGTTGATGATCTGCCCGCCGTAGCTGAGCTGTTCCAGAAGAAGCACGTTCTTCCCCGCGCGCTGCGCATAAATGGCAGCTGAGAGCCCGGCCGTTCCCGCGCCCACTATCACAATGTCATGCATAAGCTTATCCTCAGAATCTTAACAGTTCTTCTACTTTATCTTTGGCAACCAGTCCGATGGACTCCCTTGCCACTTCGCCGTCCTTGAAGACCTTCAGGGCCGGGATGTTCATGATATGATACTGCTCCGCAAGGAGTTCCTCATCATCCACGTTTACCTTTCCCACCTTGTAGTTGCCGTCCGACGCTTCCGCCAGCTGCGCTATGATGGGACCCATCATCTTGCAGGGACCGCACCAGGGTGCCCAGAAATCCACAAGAACGGGCACATCGCTCTTCAGCACTTCCTGCTCGAAATTCGCTGCTGTCAAAGTGATAACATCCATGATCAATACCTCCTTTTTGTGTGTAAGGATAAGGATACCATATCCGCCCCTCTTTCGCAACCGTCAGCGGTTGCTCCTGCGCTGCGCCTTCCGAACGCGTGCCAGATGCAGCGGCCTCTTCACGAGATCCAGCGCCCCCCTCACACGTACCGCATCGGCCATTTTATCCTGATAGGTCCTGCCGATATAGACCATGTTCCTGCGGAAGGCCGCCTCCTTTTCCTGCTCGAAGATCCCGCGCAGGAAATCGTCCGCATACCCCTCACGAAGGCATTGCTCCCCCAGGGAACCGGGCAGCACGCAGGGTGCTTTCATCATCGCCAGATAGCGCTCCTCATCCTCCCAGACAGCCTTCACTTCCTTCACGGCCGAGCGCAGGTCGGGATGACCCGAGACATTGATGAAAGCTGCGGGATTGAACTCCTTTGCGATCCCGGGATCACCCCAGTAGATCGGGATCGTCTCACCCGCAAAGGCCTGCAGGATCTTTTCGGTCACATAACCGGGCGTGGAGGAATTCTCATAGGCCAGCGTAAAGCGGTACTCCCGCTCGAACGCCAGCTTGTCCGCCACCGGCCCTCCCACGTTATTTGCATATCGCCCGCCGCTGTCCACCGGTGCGATATGGCCGAGCGCCCTGAACATCCGCTCCCGCTCCCCGTCCGCTTCCGGATTGGAGACCACGCGGTTGCAGAACTTTTTGCGGGCCAGATAAAACGCATCGTCATGCTCGTGCTTTGCAAGTGCAGCCGGGATCACGTCCTCATAGAGCACATAATGGGGCAGGCGCAGATAGCGGTCCCCGAAAGAGATATGGTGAAAGCCCAGCGCGTAATCGTAAAGATTGAAATCCGGCACCAGGTTTTCCCCGATATAATAGATCTTCACGCAGTCCCGGTAACGGAAATGCTTATCCGAAAAATAGGAACAGAACACGTAATCCGGCTCCGGACTGATCTCGACCTCGTAATACTTCTTCAGGATATTGTAGAAATAATTGTCGGTCTTGACAAAATCCGGCCAGAAGTCAACAAAATCGATCCTGATGGTCTTTTTCATATTGCCTCCGATCTCTTCCTCGGCATCATGAACGCGGGCAGGCCGGCGATCAGCAGCAGCCATGTCCCGTTCTTGTTAACGTAAGGCAGAAAGGCTTCCGCCAGCGAATACAGTGCAAAGACCAGCAGAAATACCATACCCTGCATGTCCTTTTCCCTGTAAGTCCTGCGCAGCAGCCAGAACAGCATGATGCAATAGACCGCAACGAACAGGATACCCTCGAAATAAAGGGAATGGATAAAACCGATCTCGGTCGCGTCCTCCAGCCCGCGCATTCCGAGCAGACTCGGCTGCATGCTCTTCAGCAGCTGCTGCCCGTGCTCCAGGCGTCCGGTCGTGACCTCGTTCATCAGATCCCAGTAATTGTGGATCTCGCCCTGCGTGGCCTCCGGATAGGGAAAGATCCCGAGTGTGAAAACCAGCAGCAATTCAAATGCGATCATCAGGCCTCCGGCCGCCGCCGTGAATTTCAGCAGCTTTTCCCTGTCTTTGACCAAACGGCGCAGGATGATCCAGACACACAAAAGAGCAAAGACCGCAAGGGCCGTCTTGGAGCGGCACAGGATCAGAGGTACCGAAAACAGTGCTGCCGCGGCAAAGACCGGTATCGCGCGGAGCTTCTCCTCATAAAGGTAAAAGCCAAGCAGGATCAGCCGGATCCAGAAAAAAGCAAAACCGTTCACATGCAGGAAGCCGAAGCTGTAGCGCCTCTCCGTCACATGGCGGAACGCATCCTCCACATACAGATCCCCGCCGAGCGGCGTAAAGGCCAGTACCAGACCGGCTAGCATCGTGACCGCCGTTCCGATGAAGAAAAAACGGAAGACCTTTTCCCGCTCCATCTCACGTCCGGCAAGCAGGATCAGGCAGATGCGCAGGATCAGTGCCGAATGCTGCACAAAATAACAGGCAAGCGCAAACGCGAAAAGCGGGATAAACACCTTCCAGTCCCGTTTCAGATCCATGCTGCAGAGAAGGGAAAGGGAAAAGCAGAGCATGCCGAGCAGGATGATCAGGGACTCGTGATAGTTGCCTATCATGTAGCCCGAAGGGCTCACGAGCAGTTCAAAGACCAGTCCCGCCCAAAAAAGCGGCGCGGAAAGACGTTTCCTAAGATCTTTCATCCGCGCTCCCTCCTTCCAGGCATTCATAAAGCTTCCGGACTGCCGCCAGGTTTGCCTCCGCCGAAAAACAGCTGCGGGCACGCCGGTAACCGGCTTCTCCGAGGGCTTTCCGTTTCTTTGCATCTTCGATCAGTTCCCGCATGGCTTTTTTCAGGCCTTTGCGGTCCCGGTAGAGCAGCCCGGTCTCACCGTCCAGGACGATCTCGGGGGTAGCTCCGCTCTTCCTTCCGATCACGGGCAGTCCCGCCAGCATATATTCCACCGTGACCAGCCCGAAGCCTTCATGTTCGGACGCGATCACGCCCACGTCACAGGTTTTCAGCAGGGCAGGCACATCCCGCACAAAACCGGCCAGTTCCGCTTCAGAAAGTCCCCGGAAGCTGATCAGCTCCTCCAGTTTTTTCCGGTAAGCCGCATCCCCTTCTCCGGCCAGGATCACACGGAAATCCCCGATGCCTTCCTCTTTCAGTTCCGCCGCCGCTTCCAACAGATCGAGCTGGTTTTTCTTCGGGAAGAGATAGCCCACATAGCAGAAACGTACAGTGCCCGTCTCCTCCTTTTCGGCCGGCTCCCCGAAACCCTCCACGCCGTCATAGATCCGCAAAACCCTTGCGCCGGGATAAAGAGAACGGTAATGCTCTTTCAGCTCATCCGATATCGTGACCAGCTGATCCGCCTGCTCATAATAATGCCGCACCTTTTCCGCCGGGTAAAAATACCGCATCCCGTAATGCTCCCGCGCGAATTCACGGATATGCCACACATGCATGCAGCCAAGCTTTTCCGCAAGCATGGCACCGGTTCCGATCACGCTGGAATTGGAATGGATCAGATCGATGCCCCGGTCCCGGAAATGCTCTTCAAGTGTCCTGACCTCCGCTTCGATCCGCCTGCGGCGGATGAATTTCTTGACCGCAAACGAGACCGGCCCCCGGTAGATCGCCTGCCACTGCGTCACGCCGCAGATAAAGCATTCGATCCCCTCCCCGCGCAGCAATTCCGACAATTCTCCTTCTGCCGGCAGCACAAGGATGGGCTCATGCTTCCCTTCCTTCTTCAGGCCGGAAAGCAGGGTGAGCAGGGCGCGGTTCGCACCGTAAAGATCGGTATAATGCGTTAAGAAAAGGATCCTCATGCTATTCCTTCCAATATCTTCCGCTTATCCTTCAACGTGGTCGTTCCGCCGTTCACTTCGTAGATGCTGTCGCAATTGCGTATCGTTGTCAGGCGGTGCGCCACGATCAGCAGCGTCTTGCTGCCGTGCAGGGAATCGATCGCCTCCATGACCGCCGTTTCGGTCTCGGTATCCAGCGCACTGGTCGCCTCGTCCAGGACCAGGATCTCGGGATCGTCATAAAGGGCGCGGGCGATCGCGATGCGCTGGCGCTGCCCGCCGGACAGACGCACGCCGCTTTCACCCACCATGGTATCCAGCCCGTCGTCCTGGCTGCGGATGTAATCTGCCAGCTGCGCCTCTTCGAGCGCTCTCCAAACCTTTTCGTCATCGATGTCTTCTTCGCGTATGCCGAAGGCCACATTGGCGCGAATCGTGTCGTCCGTCAGATAGACCGCCTGGGGAACATAGCCGATCAGGCCGGCCCAGGCCGCCGTGCGGCCGTAGATATCCGTTCCGTCCACGAGGATCTGCCCCTCCTGCGGATGCAGCAGGCCCAGCATCACGTCCGCAAGCGTGGTCTTGCCTGCGCCCGAGGGGCCGATCAATGCGACCGATTCTCCCTTTTTGATCGTCAGGTTCATCTTTGCGAGGATATCTTTCTTGCCCTCCGGATATCTCCAGCGGATGTCCTTGAGCTCAACCTTGTCTTCAAAATGAAGTTCGCTCTGATCCTCTTTTTCGATCTGCTTGTGCAGATATTCATCATCCTCTTCGATCTTCTTCATGTTCTCGTAGAGATAATCCAGACGGGAACGGTTGTACACGATCCCGTTTAAGTTGGTCGTAAGACGTCCCACAGACGGGAAGAGGCGGAAGGCCGCCATGGCCACGGTAGCCAGCCTGGTGATAAAGGCCGTCACGTCATCCACCACGCGCAGCCGCAGGATCACAATGGCAAACAGGCCGCCGATGCAGACCATTTCATAGATGTTTGTCGTGATCGCGTTCAGGAAATAGTTGATCTTGGTCGCACGGGCGCTCTGCGCGCTTGCTTCTTCAAAGGAATCGATGAAATATTCCTCACGGTGTTTGACCATGATCTCCTTGATCCCCCGGAAAGCCTGCGTCAGGTACTGAAGCATGCGTCCTTCGCAGTTCTGCTCCTGTTTTCCGAAGTACTTCATCAGCTTTTTCAGGCCGAAGAAAAGCACCACCATGCAGCTTCCGAGGATCAGCATCAGCGAGATCGCAAGGAAAGGATCCAGTGTCACGACATACACGCCGATGGAGATGATCGTAAAGAATTCCGAAACGATGCGGAAGATATAATAAAACATGCCGAAGACGCCCACCACATCCTGATTGACGCTTCGGATCAGCACCGCGGAATTATTGGCAAGATGGAACAGATAGGAGCTCTCCAGATAGGTCCTCGTCATGCGCACCGACAGTTCTTTCTGCACGCTGGTGGAATACCACACCTGAATGTAGGTGGAAAACATCAGATAAATGTTCTTGATGACAAAGACCGCGATGATAAAAAGCCCCAGTATCGTGATCAGCTCCATCGGATCGCTCACGGGAACAAAACGCCGCACCAGCGCCGTATACCATTTCTGCTCTGCCGTCTCGCTGGACATCACGCTCTCCACGAAAGGCATGACCGCAGCCACGCCGAGCAGTTCAAACATGGATCCGATCAGAGCGATGATCACCACGAACACATACTGCCGCTTCTGCTTGGCATTGAGAACATAATTTAATTTTTTCAGTATATCAAGTGCTGCTTTCATTTCTTCTTCCCCGTATCAGATTTTCCAAAAGCCAGAGCCCCGCCATGTAAAAGAACGGCATATTGTAGATCATGTAACGCCCCTGGCAAAAGATCAGGGCCGCCGCAACACCGGTATTGGCGAACATGGCGAGCATCACGCACATTCCGCCCCTTGCCGCCTCCCGGCTTTCTTTTTTCAAAAAACAGAGCACGATCAGCGCCGCCTCCGCAAGGCAGGCCAGAAGAGCATACAGATCAAAAATGCCTCCGCGTTTTGCCACGGTATTGACGATGCCGTTCAGGAAGGAGGCACAATAGACTCTGAGGTACTGCCCCAGATTGTCCGCAAACAGGCTCTTGACGATGACCGCGCTCATGCGGTCCGCCTCCTGTTCGGCCTCCATGCCTTCCGCAAAACCAAGCTCCTGCGCGTATTCGATGAAGAGCGGTCCCGTCGTGTCCACGGTGATCACATCAAAATGCTCTTCGTAATGCAGCTCCAGGGCGCTCCAGCCCGCTCCCGCATAACGGTAGTTGCTCTCACTCTCATCCAGGATCTTCATGGTGCGGCGGAAGAGCTCGCGCACCGCTTCTTCCCCGATGAGCTTCTCGTCCTCCGGATCCGCGACATACAGGCTCGTCGTCAGGACCAGGTTCATGTCCCTGGTATTCTGCGCAAAGTTCCCGCGCAGCACCAGATTGTACAGCCGCGTCCCGCAAAGCGCAAGGAGCACGCTCAGAACGATGCCCGCAAAGAGAAGTGCCAGCCTTCTGAAATACATGCGCGGAGCCTCTTTCCCGATGCGTCCGAGCACCATGGCCCCGAAGAGCGCCGGATAGCCCACTGCCATCTGCTTGCGCGTATCCGTCATCACTGCCAGCAGGATGAGGAGCAGGCACAGCTTTCCGAGATCCGGTTCCGCCACCTGTTCGATGATCATGGTAAGGGCGATCAGCCAGAGCGAGATCGTGATCCCTTCCGTCATGATGTTGCCGGAATAGACGGAACCCCGTTCCGAGGCGTACTGGCAGAGCACTGCCACTCCCGCATGGACCGCGTACATGCCCGCAAACACGGGCACGCTCTTTACAAAGCGCTTTGCCAGGCGCTCCGTGCTGTACCATACGGCAAAGCCCATCAGCAGGCTTTGGACAAAGACCACGACATTCAGGTAAAAGCCGGTTCCGAAAATGCTGCGGAAGATCCACAAAAGGATGGGGTATACAGGCTCCCTCGCGGAGATCATCTCGATATAGCCGCGGGAATCCGCGCCCAACACCACGCCGTAACAGAAACAGAAAAACAGATAAAATGCCATGCATCCGATCAAGCGCGCGATCTTTGCTTTTTGCGGATCCTTCGGCAGCTTCATCCTTCCCTCTCCAGTATTTCCCTCTTCTTCCGCTCGATCTCGTTGAGCCTCAGTTCAAACTCCCTCCGGTTCTTTGTCACCATGTCCGAAAGGATCAGACCTGCGAAGAACGCAAGGATCGCCGCCAGCGCGATAAATCCGCTGACGATGAGCGTCGGCATGTTCTCTACCAGGTGCGTGTTCAAAAAGCGGGCAAATACCCAGGCAAACATGCCTCCTGCCACCAAAAGCATCAGGGCCGCTATCATAGAAAAGAAGCGCAGCGGCTTGTAATTCTTATACAGCTTCACGATCGTTGTCAGGACCTTCGCCCCGTCCGTGTAAGTATTCAGCTTGGATTCACTGCCCTCCGGCCGGTTGCGGAATTCCACGGGCAGATTGACGATGACCATCTCGTTGAAAACGGCGTGAATGGTCATCTCCGTCTCGATCTCGAAACCGCGGCTCAGCACCGGATAGCTCTTGACAAAGCCGTAGGAGAACGCACGGAAGCCTGTCATGATGTCCTTAATCTCGCAGCCGAAAAGCCGGTTGATCGTGGAACGCACCATGCTGTTCCCGAGATTGTGAAACGGCCTTTTGTTCTCGGTAAAGTAAGTTGAGCTGAGTCTGTCCCCAACCACCATGTCGGCCTGCTCTTCGAGGACCAGGCGCGCCATCTCGGCCGCGTGCTCCATGGGGTAAGTGTCGTCTCCGTCCGCACAGACATAGCAGAGCGCGTCGATCTCACGGAACATCCTGCGCATCACAAAGCCCTTGCCCTGCCTGCTTTCGCGGCGCACCACGGCGCCGGCCTCCCTGGCCCGCTCTGCCGTCGCGTCGGTGGAATTATTGTCATAGACATAGACAACCGCGTCCGGAAGCGCTTTTTTCGCATCCCTTACCACCTTGGCTACGGTCTGTTCTTCATTGTAACAGGGGATCAGTACCGCGATCCGGTCCATCAGCCGTTTTCTCCCTTCCCGTCCTTCCCGACAAAACGCAGGAATTCATCGTAATCCCGGATGTAATCGTCCTCGTCGTAATACTTGGACGCAAAGACCATGAGCACCGCTCCCTCCGAGAACTCGCTCATCTCCCGCCACATGTTGTTGGCGACGTACAGTCCCTCATAAGGGTTGTCCAGGACCACGGTCTTCTTCTCGCTCCCGTCATCCAGCAGGATCTTTACCGATCCGTGCACGCAGACCAGAAGCTGTTCCAGCGACTTGTGCGCATGCATCCCGCGCACGACGCCGGGTCTGGTATCGAACATGTAATAGACACGCTTGATCTCGAAGGGCACATCGATCTTTTCCTCAAACGAAACCAGATGCCCTCTCTCATCACCGTGCTGCTGCAGTTTGTAGATCTTGATCTCCATTTATTTCTTCCGCTCCTTTGCGGTCTTTCCCGTTGCCTTTTTCTCTTCCGTGCGTTCCGGCCGGATCACTGCTCTGTCCTCATCCTCATCCCCGTCCCGGTCATAGGCAAGCCGGCGCACGTGATACTGCACATCCTCGATGATCTTGCGGTTCGCCGAGAGTACATCCGCCAGCAGGCCGATCACAAAGGTCATGAAACCGATGATCATCAGCGTGCAGGCCAGGATCAGCGACTGCACATGTCCGGCGCTGCGTCCGCCGAAGAAATAGACCAGGAAGCGTATCCCTATCCCCAGTCCCGTCAGGAAGGGGATCAGTCCCAATCCCGTCAGCACGGCCAGCGGCCGGTACATCAGCAGGGCCCGCAGGATCGTGAGCATGGACTTTTTGATATAGGAACCCATGCTGTGAAAGAGTCTGGATTCCCTGAGGTCCGGATTGGTCCGGATCGGGACGGAGGTGATGGCCATCTTGTTTCTTCCGGCCTGCACGATCGTCTCCAGGGTATAGGTATATTCATTCACCACATTGATGCGCATGGCGGCATCCCGCGAAAAAGCACGGAAGCCGGAAGGCGCGTCGGGGATTCCCGTGCGCGAAGCCAGGCGGACCACCCAGCTGCCGAAATGCTGCAGCTTCTTCTTCATGAAGGAAAAATGAGGCGTATTGTCGATCGGGCGCTCGCCCACAACGATGTCTGCTTTTCCCTGCAGGATAGGCTCCACGAGCTTAGCGATGTCCTCTCCGCAATACTGGTTGTCGGCATCGGTGTTCACGATGATGTCGGCACCGTAGGAAAGGCAGGCTTCCAGCCCGGCCATGAAGCCCTTGGCAAGCCCCTTGTTCCGCGCGAAGTGCACCACATGATGCACGCCCCAGTTGACGGCCACTTCAACGGTGTTGTCGGTGCTTCCGTCATCAATGATCAGGTATTCGATCTCGTCGATCCCGTCGATCTTTTTCGGAAGATCGTTCAGGGCGATCTCGAGCGTTTTCGCTTCGTTATAGCATGGTATCTGTATGATCAGCTTCATTACGGCTCCTTTATCATCATCACGACCGGCGTGTTCACTTCGGTCCATTTGATCGGATAGGGCAGGATCCCTTCCTGGTTGCCTTCGTAGTTCCCGCCGATGGCCTTTCCGCGGAAGATGACTTTCCACCCTTCATGTTCACCCGCCAGTCTGCCGGTATCCAGGCTGAGCAGGAATACCGATTCGTATTCCTCGTCCAGACGGTCCATCTGCTTCTGAAGCTCCGAACCGCGGACATAATATACATCCGCGCCGCTCAGGGCCTTGATCGGGAACGCGAAGATGCGCTCACAATGGTACCCCTGTTCATTGATCAGCACGGCATCCTTCTCGCCGATGCAGGAGGTGATGTCCTCGATCAGGCGGTATTCGCAATAGGTATTGTCCTGCTTCAGATACAAAAGCCTGCTCGCCCAGCCGTTCAGGAGCACCAGGGCCAGCATGCCTCCGATCAGCACGCCCTTCGGGAGGGCACTCAGCCGGTATCCGGCCAGAACGATCGGCAGGAACAAAAACGGTGCCATGTAGCGCGCGAAATAATAAAACGTGGGCACCTCGGGCATCATCAGCTTGCAGTACAGCCACATGAAGTAAAACAGCGCAAACACCAGCGCGAAAAACAAACGGTCCGTCAGCAGCTCTCCGCTCTTTCGGATGAAAACGGCGATCGAGAGCGGGACGCATACAAAGCCGCTCATGAACACCATGCCCGAGATCAGCATGCGCGGGAACGCATTGGGGATCACGGAGCAGTGCAGGAATTCTTCCGCCAGCGCCAGGATGGTCACGACCGCAAAAATGACGGCCACGATCTTCAGAACCTTCGCTGCCTTTTCGCTCTCCATGGCATCTCCCCAGGCCCTGTACAGCCACAGGCGTTCTCCCCGCAGCATGAAGATCAGGCTCAGGATGACACCGACCGCAACGGCAGCCCAGACCACCACAAGGATATTATCCCCGTTTACCAGCTGTCCGGTCATGGTGTAGACCCTGGCGTAGTTGCCGTCCGTATAGCGGGGATAGCAGCATTTCATCATCGTAAAGGACAGGCCGTATCCGATGAGCGTTCCGATGATGGACCAAAGGAAGCTCTTTTTCCCGCTGACAAAATATGCATGCCAGTAGATCAGCACGATCATCGGCATGAAGACCGTCGCGATGATATGCACCGAAGTCATTCCGACCAGAAAAGGAACGGAAAGCAGCTGGAACACCTCCTCATCCGGAGATGCCATGACGGCAAAACAGCCGGTAAGGAACAGTGTCATCACGATCTCGGTAAGGGTATTCTGTCCGCACCAGAGCACCAGCGGGGCCCCGGCGTACATGAGCGTCGCCAGAGGCGCGAACAGTTTTCGTTCCTCTCGTATGTTCCTGCAGATCAGCCATACGTTCCCGATGGAGAGCAGGTAGCAGAGCGTTATTACCCCGTTCATGTTGCGAAGACCGAAAAGCCTTCCCCAGAGGGCCATCATGGCCGGCAGGATGCCCAGGCCATGAAGGATGCCCACGATCCGGCCTTCCTCCTCTTCGATGTCCTCATCGATCTTGTAGCCGAGCATGTCCGCGAGTTCATCGCGGTAGGTCATCTTTTCATACTTGCTGCCTTCCTCGGCCACCTTTTCGTATTCCGGGAAGCTGATCAGGTCGTCCGTGCGGTCCGCATAATAGAACATGGCCCGGATCTGATAGATCCCTTCGTCCTGGCCCGTTCCCATGTAGCCCGCCGTCTGACTGCATGATACAAATGCTGCTGCCGCCAGAATAATTGCAAGCAGGATATGATCCTTTCTCAGGGCATGGATGCGGAAGCGGAAGCTTTTCCGCACGATCAGCCGTACCACGCAGCTTGCCAGCAGCAGGATCACGCTCAGCAGAGCCGCCGTTCCCACCAGAAAACAGCCCAGGAGGATCAGCATGCCCGCACTGAACACATAATAGCCCAGATAGACGCCGCCACCCAGGATCAGGAGCTTTACAGGATCCGCTCTTCGGGCGCACCATCCCACCAGCAGGCAGGAGAGCAACACTCCCAGAAGAAAACAGAGCATCAGCATACCGTCACCAGTCCTTTATAGATTTCTTCGATCCCGTCAAGCATGGCTTCCCTGCTGAAATGCTTTTCCGGGACCTGCTCGAACGCGTCCTCATCCCCGCTGATCACGGCCTCCAGCTTGTCAGCCAGATCCGATGCGTTGCGGTTCTCGAAGGAACGGCATTTTCCGTAGGCCACCTCGGGCAGAGAGCCGCCGTCACTGTAGATCAGCGGTGTGCCGCTCTGGCAGGTTTCCAGGGCGCTGAATCCGAAGCCCTCCGTAAGGGAAGGCACGACAACACAGTCCGCCTGGCGTATGCAGGCCGCAAGCGAATCTCTCGGCACCGACGGGCGGACGCGCACCACACCCCGCAGGCCGTCTTCGCGCATGCGGTTCAAAAACTCGCGGCGGGGCCGCTTCGGCTCATTCCCGAGCAGGAAGCAGAAGCGCACGGACGAAAGGTCCACGCCCCGCTTCTTTAACAGGCAGATCGCCTTTTCCAACACGTAGACGCCTTTGGTGCGTCCGGGTCTTCCGTAATAGAGGATCACGAATTCGTTCTTCAGCTTGAAGAATTCCCGTATCTTAAAATCCGGATCAACGGGGCAGCCGGCCAATCCCATGTCGTTCGCCAGATACACCCTCTGCGCGTTTCGGCGCTTCCCGCAATAGTGCTGGAAATCCTTTTTTGTCGCATCCGATATGCAATGATAAGCGTCAAAACGCTGCCGGCAGCTGTACTGTTCCACCGCGAAATAGATCAGCGAACGGTAGAACACATCCGTCCAGAACCACTTGCATCCGCGCACTTCATAGACGGTCAGGACCGACGGCTTTTTGTATTTCTTCGCCAGCTTGCTCACGATCGGTGCCGTGGTAAAGATGGAGGTATGCACCAGGTCACACCACTCGATGTGCTTCTCGATGTCCTCCCGCTTCGGAAAAGGATGTCCGAACGCGCTCTTCCAGTCGCAATACCAGACTTCCAGCTTTCCGAGCTGCTTATACCCCCTGTGTTCCTCATCCACGGTCTCCGCGACCACGCGGATCTCGTGCCCTCTCTCCGCCAGTCCGACGGCGAGTTCATAAAACATTGTTTCCGCCCCTCCCACATAAGGAAAGAAATGCGGAAGGATCATTGCGATCTTCATCGTGTCCCCCCCTCTGTCAGCAGTACCTTCCCGTTTTCCACCTTGTATACGATATCGCAGTTCTCGATCGTCTTCAGCCTGTGCGCGATGATGATCATGGTCTTCCGCCCCTTCAGCGAATTGATGGCATCCATGATCGCCGCCTCGGTGTCATTGTCCAGCGCCGATGTGGCCTCGTCAAAGACCAGAAGCTCGGGATCGTGATACAGCGCTCTGGCGATGCCGAGGCGCTGACGCTGCCCGCCGGAGATGCGCACGCCGCGGTCCCCGATCTCGGTATCCAGTCCCTGGGGCAGTCCGAGGACGAACTCTTCCATCTGCGCTTCCTTCAGCACCTTCAGGATCCGCTCATCATCGATCTCTTCCGGATCCACACCGTAAGCCACATTGGCACGGATGGTATCATCCAACATGTAGATATTCTGCGCGATATAGCCGATGTTGGCCAGCCATTCCGGAGAATCCGCCTTTACGGGCTTTCCGTCCGCAAGGATCTCTCCTCCCTGGGGCGTAAGCAGCCCCAGCAGGATATCGATCACCGTGGTCTTCCCGGCTCCCGAAGCGCCGATCACACCCACGGATGAGCCCACGGGAACGAGCATGTCCGCGTCGGAGAGGATCTCCTTCTCCGTGCCGGGATAGGCGAAGCGTATCCCCTTCATGCGGATCTCCTTCTTCATTTCCAGCGCCTGCCCCCGGTCTTTGTCCCGCTGATCTGTCAGTCCCGCAAGATCCAGGTTGTCGCAGACATAATTCAGGGACGGCTCCAGATAAGCGATGGTGGACAGATAGGTGGAAATGCGGGTGACGCAGGGCATCAGACGCACGGCCGCCATTCCGAAAGCCGCAAGCAGGGCAAAATAATCATTCAGATCCTCTCCTCCGATCACGAGCAGGAGCATGTAGGCCAGAAGGCCGACGATGCCGACGGTCTCGATCACCAGACGGGGCGCATTGTTGAGCACCGAATATTTCCGGATCGCCGTGGCCAGTGCCACATACGCTTTGGAAAAACGTCCGCGGAAATAATCCTCCTTGGCGTTCACCTTCACATCCTTGATCCCGAAAAAGCTCTGCTGCATCCACTTCATGGTCAGCGCCTGCTCCCGGAGACGGTCTCCGCCAAGGCTGCTCAGCTTGGGTTTCATGATAAAGAGGATCACCAGCACCATCACGAAAAGCAGGACCGAGATGCTCAGTGTCATCTTCGCGTTCACAAAAAGGAGGAACACGCACATGCAGATGCCCACCGCTATTTCCGTGATCATGCGCATCACTTCCTGAAGGAGTTCGAACACATGCGGGATGTCCTTGTTGATCGTCTGGATCATCGCGTTCACATCCGCGTTGAGATAATAGCTGTAGGGTCGGTTCAGATAGTCGGAGAGCAGCCGCACGGAGGTCTGGCATTCCATGCGTGTCACAAAACCCGACTGTATCCGGTAGAGCAACAGGAAATACAGATTTTTGAATACAAATACCGCCATCGTGGCCACGAGCATCAGACGGACAAACGCATCCGGATCCGGCTCCATCCCCAGACGAGCCAGAATGTCCGCAACGATCGGATGTTCGAGGATCTTGTCGGGGCTCACGATCGCCGAGATCAGGGGGATGATCGCGGAGACACCCAGGGTTTCCAAAAGGGCGCTGATAAAGATCAGCACCATCAGTCCGATTACTCCCCTCTTCTGCTTCGCGTTCAGCAGTTTTTTCAGCCTGCGGTAAACATTCATAACAAGTTATTATATCATACTTTGGCGCTTTTCGCACCCCTTCTTAGGTATCTTTCCGAAGATCAAAAATTGAAATCGTTAATTCCGCCGCCCGCTTATGCGGCGGAATTTAGTCCCGCATAAGTAGGGTTTACCACTTCATACATATATGGTATGCTCATAGCTTCCTTCTGACAGCAGTAGAAGGAGACATCATGAGCAA
>JAILHF010000005.1 GCA_024696005.1 Lachnospiraceae bacterium
AGGAAGAGCATTCCGATCCCAAAACCGACCGAAACCGGTATGAAGCCCAGCTTTCCCATGTCTTCCGTCTGTTCCAGCGCCGGCAGGATCAGACTGAAGAAAGACGCCGCTACCATCACTCCCGACGCAAAGCCGGTCAGGACTCTCTGTATCTTTTCTCCGAGTGTATTCTTAAAAAAGAAGACACATGCCGCTCCCAATGTCGTCCCAAGGAAAGGGATCAATAAAATCTGCCACATAAGTACCACGCTCCTCCCTATTAGCCGCCGCTAACTCAGTATGATATCACCATTTGGAGAAAAAATCCATATCATTTTTCTTTACAATATCAGATTGATCAGAATTCCCGTCACAACGGAATATAGAATGACAAATGCCCAATACAGCAGGAAATGCTTTATCCCCAGCACCACCTTCAGCGCACCGAGATTCGTGATCTTCGTGGCCGGTCCCGTGATCATGAATGCCGCTGCGCTTCCCAGGCTCATCCCCTTGGCAAGCCAGGTTTTGAGGATCGGTATGGTACCTCCTCCGCAAACATACAGCGGCACTCCCACGGTAGAAGCCATCAGCACTCCCCATGCTTCATTGCCGCCGAACATGAAGGTCACGGCATCCTGCGGAACATACCTCTGAAAGAGCGCGGAAAGGAATACCCCTATCAAAAAATAAAGCCCGGTCGCCTTGAAGTTCCTGCCCAGATTCTTGAGCAATCTGATAAAAACATTCGGAGCGGTATCTTTGTTTTTCGGCTCATCGAATCCGTCAAAGCGGAAGAATGCCTTATCCTTGTAAAAAATGCGAATGACCAGGCCTGCCGCTATCCCGCACAAAAAACAGGTCACGATCCTTACCGCGAGCACCTTCACACCGAGAGCCGCGCTGTAGATGATCAGCTGCGGATTCAACAGAATGGAACTCATCATGAAGGATGCCAGCCATTCATCCCTGATGCCGCCCCTCGAAAAGGACGCCGCGATCGGGATCGTTCCGTACATGCACAAGGGAGATGCGATCCCGAGCATGGAAGCCAGTATGATCCCGATCAGGCTGCCTCCGTCGCCTTTCATGTTCCTCATGAGATCATGGATCTTATCCTTGAAGAACACGGAAACAACGGATCCGATCACCATGCCGATCAGCCAGAACAGGACGATCTGGCGAAGCTGAACCATGAAATAATAGCAGATATAGACGATTTCCCTCTTAATGATGTCCGCCACTTCAGCTTCTCCGCTCACTCATCAATGCTGATCAGCTCATAGGTTCTGTTGCCGAATCCGATCTCCTGCGCATGCGTCAGGATATGCAGCCCGTTCTTCTCGAGGATCCTCTGCTGAAGCGACGAACCGTCTGTCGCCCGGAAAACCAGATCAACACAGGCCTGGTCAAGTGCCACCGGATCTGTTGAAGCAAGTATCCCGATATCATGCATGTCCACTTCCGCAGGAAAAGATACGCAATCACAATCAACGGACATGCGGTTCATCACACTGACATATACGATGTGATCCCCCTCATAATCCGAAACGGATTTCGCTGCTTCTGCCATGCTGCCCGTAAAAACATCCTGATTTGTCAGCATGCTGCCGATATCGATCGGCGGTTTTGAAAACACACCGCCCGTATGGATCCTGGTCTTTCCTTCGCTCGAAGCGATCCCGATCGAGATATTCTTCAGGGCACCGCCAAAGCCGCCCATCGGATGCCCTTTGAAATGGGAAAGAACGATCACATAATCATAATTCGCCAGATTCTGTCCCACCCAGTTTTCCTTAAGGTAAACGCCACCCTCTACGGGGATTTTCATGTATCCGTCCCGGTCCATGATGTCAACATCGGCGATTTCCGTAAACCCATGGTCCTTCGCAACCTGCATGTGCATTTCCGTCTCGGCTCTTTTCGAGCCCGAATATGCCGTATTGCACTCGATGATGGTACCGTCAACGCTCTGCACCAGGTCTTTGATCAGGTTCGGATCCAGATAATTCGGATTTCCGGCTTCTCCGGTGGAAAGCTTGATGGCCACTTTGCCGGAAGGGCTGACATTCAGGGCCTGAAAAGCCTTTCCCAGGCCTTCGGGGCTGATATCCCTTGTCATGTATACGACAGATGCTTGCGCATATTCCCTGCCCTCTGCCTCCATGGTTTCCCTGTCATAGAATTCATGCGGCTCGATATCGTAATGCATGTGAGGCACATACCAGATGACAAAGACCGCTATGATCGCGAGAAAAATCCCCACCCCGATCAGCAGCCCTCTGAGAATGCTTTTCCCACGATGCTTCCTGCTCTTTTTTTCAACGACATCTCTGTTTTCTTCGTTCATGATGCTTCCCTCCGCGGATCGTCATATGTATTCCTTCATTTCACAATTCCCATGTTTTCCTTCACGCCATGCAGACCCAGATAGTGATAATAGATCAGTGCATTCAGTTCCCTTGCAATGCTTTCCTCATCCGAATGCTTCAGGAGGATCTCCGTCAACCCGTAGATCAGGATCCCGCATATGAGCTTCTTGCTTTCTTCATCCTCTAACGGACAGGCCTCAACAAACTTCACCATGATCATGTCTTCTATGATCCTGCGATCCTTGCCCGCACTTGAACGAAGCATGATGAGCATCCCGGAATGATGCTCGCAGAAGAGCTTTGTCAGGATCTCTGCTATCTCATCACACTTATCCGGTCCGTATTTTCCGATGAAGTCCGGTGTGAAAAAACGGTGGCTGATCCTCATGATCGCTGCTCTTGCGGAACCCACCAGACTCTCATAGATCTCGTCTTTGGAACTGTAATAGCGATAGATATTGCTTTTGCTGATGTTGCTTGCGTCAGCGATCAGTTTCAGGGATGTGTTCTCATATCCCCTTTGGATAAACAAGCGCTCTGACACCGCAAGGATCTTCTTCTGAATGTCATCCTTTTTTACCTGCATCCGAACACTCCCGCTCCTGTTCAGCTTGCTCAATAGCGACCATGGGTTCGCATTAAAAATAGCACACAACCCCGCGTATGGCAATGCTTCCGCGCCAAAAGCGACCACATTTTCGATTTGTTATCCATTATTGCACCGCCATAAACACAAAAAAGATCCCGGATCATTCCGGGATCTGAACCGTTACGCATCCGCCGTGATCAGGCCGTTTTCACGCGATCTGCCAGTTTTCAGCCTGTTTGCGGATATTCACAAAGCCTGCGTATTTTCCGCCCAGCTGCACCAGTTCCTCGTGTCTTCCCTTCTCCGCGATGATCCCGTCATCCACCACCAGGATCTGGTCTGCCGCTTCGATCGTCGCCAGCCTGTGCGCGATGATGATCACGGTCTTTCCCTTCGACAGTTCGGTAAGAGCGCCCTGGATCAGGTGTTCATTCTCCGGATCGATGCTTGCCGTCGACTCATCCAGGATGATGATCGGCGAATTCTTGAGGATCGCCCTGGCGATGGAGACACGCTGCTTCTGACCGCCGGAAAGCGTTCCGCCGCCCTCACCGATCACGGTATCATAGCCGTTTGGCAGTTCCATGATGAAATCGTGGCAGCGTGCCTTCTTTGCCGCATCGATCATCTCCTCTTCCGTCACGTTGTCGCGTCCGAAGCAGATATTGGCCCGGATCGTATCATTAAACAGATAGACGTTCTGGAATACCATCGATATGTTGGACAAGAGGCTGTCCAGGCTGTATTCCCTTACATCCACTCCGCCGAGAGAGATCTGCCCCTTTGACACATCATAAAACCGTGCGATCAGATTACAGATCGTAGTCTTGCCGCTGCCGGAAGGACCGACGATCGCCGTGGTCGATCCCTGCGGGATGTCAAACGTGACATTCTTCAACACTATTCTGTCTTCCGTTTTATTCGCGTCCGAATAGGAAAACTCTACATTACGAAAAGCGATATCGTAGTTCTGCGGTCTGATATCCTCTCCTTTTGCATCCAGCAGATGATCGTCGGAAAACATCTCCATCTTGTCAAAGGCATTGTTGATCACCGATAACACATGCGCGCTGTCAGCGATCGGTTCCACGGAGTTAAAGATCGACATGGACAGAAACGCAACAATGAGCACCATGAACAATTCCAGCTTCCCCGCCATCCCGGCATACATCACCGAAATGATCATCCAGACGCTTGCCGCTTTCAGTGCAAAGATATGAAGACAGTTATACGGGATGAATCCCCACTCGATCTTAAGCGCGATCTTCTTTGCGCTGGCACAGGCTTCCGTAAAATCTCTCACCGAAGCCCCCTCCATGCCAAACGACTTCACCACCGGCAGTCCTCTGGTGTACTCCAGCGCAGCTCTTGTCAGTTTCTCATTTTCCGCATTCAGCACCTTTGTATTGTCTTTGCTGTGTTTCGAGATCATCAGCAAAAACACGAACGAGACCAGCACACCGCCCAACGCGATCAGCGCACATTCCGGAACCACGATCCCGAGGAAGATCAGGATGCACAGAAAATTCAGATATCCGCCTATGAAACCGTCCAGCATGCGTATCCCCATGTTCTCCAGCGTTGCCAGTCCCGTGGTGATCGCGTTCAGGATCGCGCCGGTATCGTTGGTCTGGAAATACCCCAGAGATACACGCTTCAACGCTTCCCCGATCTTCAAGCGGTCCCTGGCCACCAGTTCATAACCGATCTTTTCATGGCAGCGCGCTTTCAGATAATCAAACAAAAATCTCGCCAATACCATCAGGGCTATGATCAGAAAACTCTTTCCCGCCAGCGCCGCATCCGGCGCATTCCCTTTGCGGAGCTCCCCGATGATCCCGCCGATCACATAGCCTGCATATCCCACCGGCGCCGCAATGGCCCAGGAGGACAGAAACGAAAACAGAAAACCCAGGAACAGGCTCCCCTTGAATTCCCCGCACCAGTCTATGATCCTTTTTACCGTCTTGAACATTTTTATGCCTCCTTTGCGCTTCCGGCAGCCCAGTTTCTCGCTCCGATGTGAGCCTGCCACATCCTCTGATACAAGGGCGAACTTTCCATCAATTCTTCCTGCGTTCCCTGTGCCTCGATACGGCCATCGTTCAATACCACGATCTGATCGGCCTTTTTGATCGTTGACAGGCGGTGTGCGATCACCAGCAGAGTTTTGCCTTTGGTCAGGTTAGCGATGGATTCCTGCAGTTTTGTTTCATTTTCGGGATCGGTAAAGGCCGTCGCTTCATCCAGTATGACGATCGGTGCATTTTTCAGCATCATCCTCGCTATGGCGATCCTCTGACGTTCCCCGCCGGACAGACGTTTTCCGGCCTCACCCGCGGAGGTGTTGTAACCATCCGGAAGCTTTCGGATGAACTCGTCGCAGCAGGCCGCTTTGGCCGCCGCGATCACTTCCTCATCCGTAGCCTTCGGATTGCCCAGACGGATGTTTTCCATCAGGGAACGGGAGAAAAGGAAATTATCCTGTGTCACAAAGCTGACGATATCAGCCAGTGTGGTCACTTTCAGATCCTTGATGTCCATGCCGCCGATCCGGATGCTTCCGCTACTCACATCCCAGAATCTGGCGATCAGTTTTGCGACCGTCGATTTGCCGCCGCCGCTGGGTCCCACCAATGCCGTAAAACTGCCTTCCTTCATCGCCAGGTCGATCCCGTGAAGCACCTCACCATCCTCTTCATCATAGGTAAAGTGCACATCTTTCAGTTCGATGGAATAGTGCTCCGGCTTTTTCTCGCTCTTCGGTTCCGGAAGGCTCCTGATGTTTAACAGCTTCTGTATTTCCAGAACGGTATACTGCATCTGACGCAAACCGTTGGAAAAGATCTCGATCTTGGCCATGCTGATGACCATGGACATCGCGAGCATGACCGCCAGTGCCATTTCCGATACCGTCATGCTGCCCTTCCCCACCAGCAGGATGCTCACGGGCACCACGCCCAACAGGGTTGCCGGCATGAATGCAAAGGCCAGTTTCATGGTCACCCAGGTGGATTCCAGCCAGTCGATGACAAAATCCCTGTAATCACGGATCGAACCCGCGAATTTTTCGTAACTTACTCCGGATTTTCCGAAGGCCTTGATGACCTCGATGCCTTCCACATATTCCACGATCACGCTGCTCATGTGTGCATTGGCTTCCTGATACTTCGTCATGTTCTTGCCGCTGATCTTGAAAGTAAGCATCATGAAGACAAGGCCCAGCGGCAAAGCCAGCAACGCTGCCAGTGCAACGCAGATATCCACGACTGCCAGGGCAACAAAGCACACAATGGGAAGCAGGATATGGCCGGCGCCTTCCGGAACCACATGCGCAAGGGGCGGTTCGATATCCTCGATCTTATCAACGATCACGCCTTTGATCTCGCCGATCGAATGCGCGTAAACTTCACCAAGCGGCGCTTTCAGGAAGGTATCAGCCACCTTGAGACGCAGTCCTTCCAGCACGTTGAACGCAACATAGTGGGAGATTCCCGTCGATATGCCAAAGCACACAACCTTCACCAGGTAAGCAATAAGTGCAACCAGGCACCACCGCAACACAAAATCCCTATCAAGAGTATCGAGGATATACCGATCCAGGATCCGGTATACGCAGTAATAGGGCACGATTCCCGATAACAGGCTGACCATCGAGAACACCACCGATGCCCCCAGTCTTCCCCCGCTGCCCTTCGCATAGGAAAGCAGCGTCCCAAACCATTTCTGTTCTTCTTTTGACAGTTCTTCGTTCATTGCATGTTTCTTCCTTTCTTTATTATGCATCCGCTTTCGGCTAACGCTTCAGTGTTTTTGTTAGCTTACCCCCAAAACGGGCTCACCGCCTGATCCCATTACGGAACCAGACGGTGAGTTTACTTTACCATATGTGATTTTGCGTTTAGCTGATCCTCATATTCCCATCAGCTGCTTCCATCCCGGCAAAAAGAACTTCTCCAGGGTTCCCAGCGCGTCACTCGCTTCCCCGCAGGGATAATTGTGAACTACCGGTTCAAACAAGGCCGTAACGTATGCCGTCAGCAACAGATGGAGTTGCGGCGATGGGATCTCCGGTACTTTGTATCCCGCTTTTCGCAGTTCTTCGAAATAGGCCAGCAGCTTTTCCTGCGCCGCCTCGGTCAGATCATGCAGGAAGTTCTCATACTTGCTTCCTTTCGATTTTGCAACCAGCAGATGATAGTCCTCCATGTTCGGATAGACCAGTTCCCGCATCATGTCGATATTGGAATCCTGCCAGACAAGCTTCCCGCCCTTCTTCACCGGTTCCTCATAGCGCATCATGTGTGCTTTCGCCCAGGCGTTCAGCTGATCCACCGCCGGAGCCACCAGCTGGTCAAACAGATCCGCTTTGTCCCTGCAATGACGGTAGATCCCCGCGGCTGTCATCTGACAGCGGTCCCCGATGCTGCGCATCGATGCCTTTTCATAGCCCATCTCCAGGAACTCAGCTCTGGCAGCCTCCATGATCCTGACATGGCTTATTGATTTATCTCTCGGCAATCCATCGCCTCCTTCGTTGGCTAACATTGTATGCTGACACTGTTCGCTAACGAATATAAACTATCACTTATCGCTCATGCTGTCAAGCACAAACTCATTTTCCCTTCCTGCAGGCCCTTTCAATCCCCCGCACAAACAGCTCCGCTGCTATCTCTTCGATGCTCGTAAAATCATCCCTCACATCCGGATCATATCCCGGAAGCATTTTGTTTCCTCCGATTCTTCATGAACGTTCAACCGCGATCCGCAGGCACGCACTCCGCATACACCAGAGGTATCGTGGAGGGCAGAAGTTTTTCTTTCTTTACCGCAAACCCGTTCTCTCCCAGGAACGAGACATAAGCTTTTTCATCCCACTCCGTCTGAAATCTCACTCCCGCAAGGGAAAGCGCCTTGCTGAACAGATTGCTGATCTTTTTGCGGTTATCATGGACAAAATTCGGTGCGATGAGCAGACCGTCCGGACGCAGCACACGGCGGATCTCCGACATGACCTTTTCCCTGTCGGGGATCACGTGAAGCGCGTTTGCGATGATCACCACATCGAAGCTTTTGTCCGCATAAGGAAGATCACAGGCATCCGCGCGTTCAAACACAAGCTGATCCGGATTGCATCCCTGCCTTGCGACAGCCAGCATCTTATCGGAGAAATCCGTAGCCACCATTCTGTCGCTTTCCGCTGCCACCTGTTTCGCGATCACGCCCGGGCCCGTTGCGATCTCCAGCACCTCTTTGTCCCTGACGCGCGTTTTTATGCGCTTATACATCATCTCATAGGCTTTTCTGTTTCCCGGAGTACCGGTTACAAAGCCGGTGTATACAGGCGCAAAGCGGTCCCAGATATCATCATTGAACTCCCCGAGGATCCTCTCATCTTCCAGGACCGTTTCGCTCTTCCAGTCTTTTGGCATGTTTTCCGGTTCATACACCATGCCGTACATTTCAACACCATCGGCAAAATGCTGCGTTGTCACGCATTTCATCCCCAGATGCGCATACTTGTCCCGTTTCAGCACCGCATCGGTATCCAGCACCACCGGAACGGCATGCCGCCTGCCTTCCTCAAACGCGAATTCCAGCAGCTTTCTCATGTAGCCCTGCCCCTGGTATTCTTTCGTCACAGCCACAAGGCTTACATAGACATAAGGGATCTTATGCTTTGCGAGTATCGAAGTATAGGCCTTGCCGGCCTTCCCCAGGCCCTTTGCCATTTTCACAGCATGCGACATGTCCAGATTGCCGGGTAGCGCTCCGATCAGTTCTTTTGCGGAAGACAGGCTCAACCTGTGATCCGAGCTTTGAAATGCGATGAATGCCTCATGCGCATCGCTGGTGGAATACAGCGTTCTTTCCCGCAGCATCATTCGCACATAAGCACAGATATAATCGCTGATCGCGCGCCTGTTTTTGGCAAGATAGCCCATGCCCCATTCCGCCTCGGCATATTCATGGTCAGCAAAAGCATCTCCGATCCTGCGGATCTCTTCTTCACTGAGCGAATTGATCTTTACTGCCATTTTTGTTTCTCCTTTCGGACCACACTTTTCCAAACACGCCAACGCCGCTTCCCGAAGGTAGCGGCGCTGACCATGCTATGAAAAAGGTTAAGCAGCTGCCCGGAAATGCCTATCGATTCCGGGCAGTCACAAGGTAAAAGGCTTGTTTATTTCTTAACGTTGAAGGCATCCATGCCCGGATAGACCGCCGCATCGCCAAGCTGCTCTTCAATGCGAAGAAGCTGATTGTATTTCGCCACACGTTCCGAACGGGAAGGCGCGCCGGTCTTGATCTGTCTGGTGTTAAGCGCCACAGCCAGATCCGCGATCGTGGTATCCGCCGTCTCACCGGAGCGGTGGGAAGAGATCGCCGTGTAACCGTTCTTGTTTGCAAGCTTGATGGCATCCAGTGTCTCGGACACGGAACCGATCTGGTTGAGCTTGATCAGGATGGAATTGGCAGCGCCGTTCGCAATGCCCTTTGCGAGTCTTTCGGTATTGGTAACAAACAGATCATCACCTACCAGCTGGACCTTGTGTCCGATCTTCTCGGTCATCTTCTTCCAGCCTTCCCAGTCTTCCTCATCCAGTCCGTCCTCGATGGAGATGATCGGATATTTGTCTACAAGCGCCTCCCAGTGAGCGATCAGCTCATCGGTGGTAAAGTCCTTGCCGGACTTGGGCTGATGATAGAAGCCCTTGCCTTTTTCGCTCTTCCACTCGGACGCAGCCGCATCCATCGCGATCATGAAATCCTTGCCCGGCTCAAATCCCGCAGCCTTGATGGCCTCCAGGATCTTTTCAATCGCCTCTTCATCGCTCTTTAAGCTGTTGGGGGCAAAGCCGCCTTCGTCGCCCACAGCGGTAACATCGTTCATCTTCTTGATCAGGGCCTTCAGGTTATGGAAAACTTCCGCACACCATCTGAGCGCCTCCTTGAAGGAAGGAGCACCGACCGGCATGATCATGAACTCCTGGGTGTCCACCGCACTGTCCGCATGGGCTCCGCCGTTTAAGATGTTCATCATCGGCACGGGCAGGTCGGTCGCCTGCGAACCGCCGAGGAATCTGTAAAGAGGGATATCCAGCGAAGCTGCAGCAGCCCTGGCCGTTGCGATCGAAACCGCAAGGATCGCATTCGCTCCCAGCTTTGATTTGTCCTTGGTCCCATCCAGCTTTATCATGGCCGCATCCACGGCATAAGTATCAAAGGCATCCATTCCGATGATCGCGTCGGCAATGGGGCCGTTGATGTTTTCCACAGCTTTGCTCACACCCTTGCCGAGATATCTCGATTTGTCTCCGTCACGAAGCTCCAGTGCTTCAAATTCTCCGGTCGATGCTCCCGAAGGCGCCGTTCCTCTTGCAACGGTCCCGTCTGCCAGGGTAACCTCGGCCTCCACGGTGGGATTTCCTCTCGAATCCAGGATCTCTCTTCCGATCACGTTTTCGATCTCCAGATAATTCATCTCTTCATGCCTTCCTTTCTTGTTTGTCCTTAAATGAGGGACTCCCGGAATGACATAGGCTTATCCGGGAGTCTTTACATGATCCATTCAGTTAGTGCTTGCTAACCGTAAGTAAGCATACACTAACTCTTGTTGTTTGTCAATAACTATTTTCGACTTCCCTTATTATTTTTTTCGGGCAGCTTTTCAGATGACTTTTCAGATGACTTCCCACATCTGCCCCATGTTTTTGAAACCGCCGTCCGGCAGGCAGCTTTTACAGGCTTTTGCGCCGTCTTTTGAGGAACAGCCGCTGCAGCCCTTGCAGGATACCTTGTCCTGAAAAACTCTCCGCACTCGTCCGATGTGTTCCAGGTATTCGATCTGCCTGAGCACATCGGATTCGCTTTCGTTCATCTCATCCGCAAGCATGGGGATAGTCCTGGCATGCCCGTCCTTCAGCAGTTCTATCAGATCCTTCATTCCCTTTGCTGCCATTTGCGTCTCTCCCGTTACCAGATCAACAGTCCGATGTGATAAGCGATCATTGCTATGACCAATGCTCCCACCGTATAATACACTGCGATCTTTGCCGTCCACTTGGCCGATGCCGTTTCCTGATAAGTAGCTGCCAACGCGACCACGCAGGGCATGTTAAAGGTAACCGCAAAAATGAAGGCCAGAGCTTCCGCCTTGGTGACATTGGCAAGCAGGATCTCGCTTAAGTTATCCGCTGC
>JAILHF010000044.1 GCA_024696005.1 Lachnospiraceae bacterium
TAATCCGCGTAGCCAACTTCGGATTTATTTGGCATTCCCGGAAGCTCTACTTCATTGATCCAGTCAGAACCTTCTTTCCAACCGGCATCCATAAGCATGGCATCAATATAAATCTTTCGTGTTTTATACTCAGAAAGATCCAGTGGCTTCGGAACATAGGTCTCGGCCTGCTCTTCACGACGGGATGTCAGTTCTTTCTTTAATGCCGAATTCTCTGCAATAAGTTTTTCAATATCAACGTCAGGGAAATCCTTTGTAACTTGTTCGGTTTCGCCCTTTATAAGCAAAGACTTGTCAAAGCTGTGCTCTTCGTATTCATCAGCATAGCAGTAACACACAAAGTCAAAGAAAATCTGAAGGTTCTCAAGGCAGAGTATCGCCTGATCTTCTGTAATCTTCTTGCCGGAATGAGCAGCATTGTTACCCATCTTACGGATGAAATCCATACGTTTCATAAGGTCTTCGTCGATGATATCTCTGAATTCCTCTGTACTCATAAGGCTTATCAGATTATCCTGATAAGGCATAGTAAGGGATGCATCAACCGAATACATCCACTTTATTGCAAACTCCATTGCCCTGCGGCAGTTGATGATGCAGGAGGCGGAATCGATATATAACATTTTTTCAGCCGCAATCGCCACATCAGAAAATGTGTTGAATTTAGGCTCTTTATGAAGATAATCGAAGTTTGTCATTCGCTTTCCCTCATTTTATCTCAAGATCTCTTGTGCCCTTTCCCGAATCAGCTTACCGATCAATTTCAATCTATCTGATAAATAGTTATATGTGCCGGCTTTCTGCAGATCAAATGTTAGCATCTTTCTCAATCTCTCTTTTAATCTGTTGTCGATCACCTTTTTTGCTTCCTTTGTAAAATCTTCATAGACGCAAGGAAGCAACGTCCCGGCATATTTCTTCAGGCGTTTCTCGTCTGCCCAGTTTTCTTCTCCAGCCAAATTAAACAGGGAATTCCCATGATCAAACACTGGTGCCGGAGCTATTATCTTGTTTGTTCTGCTATCAACCAACAGCCCGAAATTACCATAGTGCCGATCTGTATTATATATCAAAGCATCAAACACTATCATATCATTAAGAGCATCAACATATTCAGCCCCCAGATTCTCATAGTATTTCCGTACCGCCTTCATTCCACCTGTTTTTACTATACGACCGATGGGAACAAATGCTACATCTTTACTGGTAAACAATTCACATACAGAGCACAAGTAGTTTTTCCATGTTGAAATCTTGTACGGAACAACATTTATGTCTAAAACAGTTCCGATCTCGTAAGCATATGATTCCGAATACGGTTCGTTCCCTGTATTGGGAGCTCCCGATGCAGCTCCTTTATAAAGATATACTTTTCCGGCAATTCTTCTCCAACATTTTGGGAGCATACCATGTGTTGTAAACTCCGGTGAAGACGCCAAAGAAACTCCCGCACTGCTACCATATCCGGTAAATGCGATCATGGCAAGCACACGGCTGATATTATTCTCATAGAAATTATTATCTTCATATGTTCCTTCAAATCCATCTTCTACTACCCAGTAAGAATCATTTAATGATAAGCCTCTGCAAACCGTGATAATATCCATAGGTCTGTTGGCATTAAGACCACACTTTGCAAGGAACGCGTTAACATAGGCCCGGTTTTTCGGGATGACTCTGCTTTTCATCCAGGAAGCAAGACCTTTATCGCTTAGTTCCATGCCTAAAGGAAGTAGTCTTTTTTCCTTTTCATTTATCCATGTAATCTGTAACACCGGATCAGAAAGGTTTTCAATAATTGTAAACTTTAATAGATTCGTATCAAACAGTTTTAAATTGCACTCCATAAGGATGCTCCTATTTGAAATCCTCATTTATCAGTTCAGTATTCTATGCATGATCTGAATTAATATCAATAGAATCTTTTTGTTTCATACTCTTCGATTTTTAACCATGCCTGCACCAATTCTTCTATTAAATCAGATTTGCTCATCAACTTCGCTTTTTTCAATAATTCTTGTTTGTGTTCAATACTTTGTCTTTCTTCTTCCTCTTCCAATTGACACTCATACTCTTCCATCTCATCAAAATAATCTTCCAATGCTTTAGGTTCGGCCGTAAAGTATAACGCCAACATATGCTTGCATATCACACGCTTATCTGCCGCAAATGGACAAGAGCATTTAGACTTTCTCGGATGTTCTACATCAACAAAAACATCATACCTCTTTCCATAGCTTCCTTTTACGGTTCCGGAATAGGTATCCTTTTCATTCTTTCTCCATACAATTACTTTACCACTTTTGTAATAATCTACTCCTCGCCAAAAGGAGTTACTACTGGCTAATTCTATCAATCCCATAGTTATCCAAAATACTCCTGCATTAGACTTTCAAATAGTGTCTGTGTTTCATTTAATGCCTTCTGTATGACAACCTTTGATTTGTCGACTTGTTTTACAAACCTCTCAAATTCTTTCTGGGCTTCCTTAGAAGGATTAATAACTTTAAGCTCACTTAAAATCTTCAAATTAATATTCTTTTGAGCAGACTCCGGTGCCTGAGCCTCAAGTATTGCTTGAAAGAAACTAAACCAATAGTGAATAAATATATTACTGGTTCTTTCATTTGCCATAAAACCCACTACACTATCGGGAAAGCATGCATCAAAAGTAAGAATGGCTGTCTTAGCAATATTCGCTGCTATTGTAATGCAAAGGGTTCCCTTATCCCACATTTTGCTCTGTTTTAATCCCAACTCAGAATATGTAGACGCATAATCTGTAATATACAGTTCAGCTGCAGCAACATCTCCAGTTTGGATTAGCGGATAGTCTCCTCCAAGAAGCTTAGGATCATTTCTGGGTCTATGCTTTGATACTCCTCTACCAAATTCTCCAAGCTCAGGAAGTGTGGCTTCAGGTAATCCTTTAGAGTTATTTACTGGATCTCCAAAGAGCTCGACAAATCGGGCTTTGATTAAATCATCCAATTTCTCTAGTTCGCTTTTACGAATGTCAATGACTTCCCTTAGTCTATCCAGGATATCTGTTATTTTTCGTTGATCCTCCCTTGAATATACTGGTATCAAGTAATTCTTAAGCCACTCTGTACTCATATTCTTTTGAGCAACCCCGTTAGCGGCTTGAATACACTTCTTTTCAAAAAAGTCACTATTTAGAATATGAAAAAGATATCCTTTTTCAATTTTATCTGTCTTAAGCCTCAGGCATGCAACTCGTTGATTTAAGGCGGCTGGAAGCATTTCTCTCTCGAGAATAGCCACCCTTCCAACATTTCCTGTAAGGGACATCAAAAGGTCTCCCTCAACCAGCATATACTTTTCAATTCCCTCGGTATCAGAAGGATAAAAAGCTGGTGCGTTATCTTCTATATATCCTTTTTGTACATTTGCTATTCGAATTACTCTTATGCCTTCATCAACATATTTTTCGCTCTTAAAAGCAAACCCGTTAAGGATATCACAGGCCTCTCCTATCTTTAATTCTTCCATTTATCATCCCCACAAATCCGAATTTATTCTTATCCCGAAGGACACTACAGTTACACATCTAGAAGCTTCTCAAGCTCATCCATTTCCCGGCTGATCTGCTTCTCGATTTCTCTGATATTTGCCATAATCTCTGATGTAGGCGGATACTCTACCGCAACATATTCAACTTCCTTGTACTTGTTGATAGAAAGATCATAGTCGTTATCAGCAATTTCCTTCTTGGAAACCATAAAGGATTTATCCGTACGTTTTCTGTTTTTTTCAGCCTCTAGATTCTTGAAGCGGCTGATAATATCCTGGATATCATTTTCCTTAATTTCAGTTCGCTTATCATCAAGGCTGAATCCATCCGCTGTCATATCATAAAACCACACATCATCTGTTCCGCCGTGACCGGTCTTGGTAAAGATCAGTATTCCGGTAGATACTCCGGCATAAGGCTTGAATACACCGGACGGCATCGAGATAACCGCTTCAAGGCGCTGATTTTCCACGATTTCTTTTCTGATAGCCTTATGAGCATTGGAAGATCCAAAGAGCACTCCGTCCGGAACGATGCAAGCGCATCTACCACCAATCTTCAGCATTCTCACAAACAAAGCCAGGAATAAAAGCTCTGTCTTCTTCGTTTTGCATACCTTCTGAAGGTCCGTCGATACGATATCCGCATCCAGGTTCCCCTTAAACGGCGGATTTGCCAGAATCAAGGTATACATATCCTTATCAGGGTTCTGATCCGATAAGCTGTCGCGATACTCGATAAACGGATTCTCCACACCGTGGGTCATCATATTCATGGCCCCGATACGGAGCATGGTTCTGTCCATGTCATACCCGTGGAACATGTCGTTCATGAAATGATTTCTGTTCCGCTTGTCAAGAAGGACTTCCTTCTTATATTTCTCTCTTAAGTAATCGCCGCTGGTCACAAGAAATCCGGAAGTACCGCAGGCCGGATCGCAGATAAAGTCTGTCGGCTTCGGATCCATCATCTCTACCATCATGCGGATAATGTGTCTCGGCGTTCTGAACTGACCGTTAACTCCGGACTGGGCAATCTTGGAGAGAAGATACTCATACACATCACCGCGGATATCTGTCTGGTGAAGCTCCTCCATCATGGAATAGATCTCGTCCATGGCATCCACAATCTTGGAAAGCATCAACGGTGTGTTTACCTTAAAGATTGCGTCATCCATGTACTTGCTGTATGCAGAGTTTTTATCTCCGTGAAGATTCTTTATAAAAGGAAATACCCATTCCTGAACCACGGAGTACATTCTTTGCGCCGGGAAATCGTGGAAAGTTGACCACTTAAGCTGATTACCATCAACCTTGCGGTCGCCGATCTCAACTTCATCCGCAAAAATGCTCTTATAGGGAAGTCCCAGCATGGCAGCTTCCTTTGCGCGAAGGTTGTCCGTATCATCCAGGTCCTTAATGAACATGAGATATGTCATCTGCTCCACTACGTCAAGCGGATTCGTGATCCCTCCGTTCCAGAAGATTTCCCACAAACTGTCAATCTTATTACCAAGTTCTCCGGTCATTGTCGTTCTCCTTTATTCCTTGTCTCTGTTCCAGACATATTTTGTATATCTGCCGCCACCGATCTTAATAATCCTATCCGATGACAGAAGATCTGACAGCGCTCTCTCTACCGTTATGCGGCTAATGTCGGGGCATTTTTCCATAATCTGCGACTTTGTAATCTCACCGTAGGTTTTTTTGATCAGTTCAGCCACGCGCTCGGGCTTTGAAAGGCCACTGGCAACCAAAGTCTCTACCCTGTCAGAAAAATCCCTGTATGCCGCTACTACAACGCCGAGCATATACTGCACAAACGGAACATAATTATTCTCTTCCTCATGCCAGTTAAGAGAACTATCCTGCAAACATACGTAATAGGAAGTCTTGGTCTTTTCAATCAAATGCTCGATGCTGATGTACTTTCCTACGATGTATCCGGATCTGTACAACAATAACAGCGTAAGCAGTCTGCTCATCCTTCCGTTGCCGTCGTTAAACGGATGGATACATAGAAAATCCAATATAAACATCGGTATCAGAAGAAGAGGATCTATCTTTCCGCTTCCGATAGCTTTATCAAATTCATTGCAAAGGTTATCAATTGCCTCAGGGGTTTCCCATGCCGAAACCGGTCTGAACCTTACGAACTTGTTACCCTGTTCATCTTCCTCTTCAATGATATTGTCTGCAGCTTTATATTTTCCACCAATATCATAACCATCAAATTTATAAAGATCCCTGTGTAACTGAAGGATCATATTCGGCCTGATCGAGATATAATCGTGGCTCTCATGGATCGTATTGAGCACATCCCTGTATCCGGCAATCTCACGCTCATTTCTTGTCTTAGGTGTGGTCTTATCCTTTACAATCGCTTTAAGCCTTGCATCAGATGTATAGATACCTTCAATCTTGTTGGATGCTTCGGTACTCTGGATCTTCGCAATCTCCACAAGCTGTTTCAGCGTATCTGCCTTCGCTTCAATAAATAAGGATTGCTGCCCTTTGTATTCATGGATCTGCGTAAGCAATGCCACGATTTCCGGCGTCAGTAGTTTTTCCCATTTTCTACTGTAATCAAAATTTCTCATTTAACATCCTCATCCAAGCATCAATTCACTCATATTATCTAAAAATGATGCAATTAAATAATAGCGTTTAATATACTCCTTGTCAACGTTAATTGCATCATTATTCGCCAAATGATGCAATTAACGTGCTATTATCACGATGATACTCTCTCAATTCTATGCTTTTGTGTCTGACCGGACAGGATGAATGGGTATCCGAAGTTCCGGTTTGCGGATTGCGAAACGTAAGGCGGGCCGTGATAGCCCACCCTCCACCAAAAAACACCCCTGCTTCATATTGACATGATAGCATAAGGTGTTTTAGATTTTTTGTGCACTAAGCAGGGCTCTCAAGCCCTCCGCTCTGCAGTGTATTTTTTCTTTACGAAAGCACTTCGATCGTCGCGCTTACGGGCGCAAGCCCTTCGGCCGTGACTTCAAGGCTCACCTCTCCCGCGCGGTAACCTGCCCTTATGACGGCCATGGCGCGTCCCCGGAAGCTTGTGCTCTCCCCATCCGTGTAATTGTCCTCCGTCATGGGATTGCCGGATCCGAATCCCGCCAGACAAGCCACATCCGCATTTCCGGCTGCCTCCGTTACTTTCGCGCTTAAGGCCAGGTCTGCATCGGGCACGACATTGCCCTCGGCGTCCACCACCTCGATCAGGACGTAGCTCACGTCATGGCCGTCGGCCTTCATCCTGTTCTTCTCTGCAGCAAGCCGCAGTCCGGCTGCCTCTCCTGCCGTAACAAGACGATCCCTGCTCACTTCCCGGCCGCCGGTGTAGCTCACCGCTTCCACCGTTCCCGGCTCATACACTGTATCAAAGCTGACCGAGTTTGGCATGGGCCTCTCCGTGCATACGGGCTTTCTTCCCAGCGACCTTCCGTTTAGGATCACTTCCACTTCTTCCGCATTGGAATAGACCACCAGCTTTACCTCATGGTTTTCCCAGCCGGCATAATTCCAGCTTTTATGCACGCCCGGGAAGCCCCACATCGTCATCATTTCGACCTTGCCGAAACTCTCCGGATGCATGGAAAGCAGATGTGTCTCCCTGCTTCCAAAAACCACGCTACGGTAAGCCCCCTGGGGCATCCTGTTTCCGGTGATATCAAAATCGGCGTCGTTGGCCGTTCTCCAGGGGAAGGGGGAACCCGGCTGGGGCATCAGCGACCAGGAGCCCTTCTCTACCAGCGGATCATCCTCGTCCACATAAACCGCCTTGCCGATCCCGGCCTCCCCCAGGTAGTCCCAGGCAGTCCAGGTGAAATCGCCGATCGCGTAGGGGAGCTTTTCCACCAGCGGCCAGCGGAAGCCGATCTGCACGGCGAAATTCTCCGAGCCCAGCATCACCCGCTCCGGGAAGAGCTCGTGGTCACGCTCGTAAAGGTCCTCCATGTAATTGTAGCCCACGATATCAAGGCCGTTCGTAAAGGGCTCCGTGATCCGCTCCCATTTTGTTTCCTCCGGACCGTCAGCGGAATTCTGTTCCCGTCTCTGCCCTTTCATCAGCGCGTCGTCCAGGCCGCTCCAGAGCGAGCAGATCCCGTTGCTGACCGGCCTTGTTCCGTCGTTTTTCCGTATCGTCTCCGCCAGCTCCGATGCCAAAGTATAACCGTTATTCAGGCCGCCTCTCTCGGGAATCTCGTTGCCGGTGGACCAGATGATCACGCAGGGATGGTTCCGGTCCCGCCTGACAAATGCCGTCAGATCCTGCTCCCAGTCGCTTGCAAAGAACTGGCTGTAATCGCCTGCGCGTTTTGCGATCCCCCATGCGTCAAAGGCTTCGTCAAACACGTACATGCCCAGTCTGTCACAGGCTTCGATCAGCGCCGCGGAAGGCGGATTGTGCGCGGTACGGATGGCGTTGAAGCCCACTTCCTTCAGCTTTCGCACCTTTCTTGCTTCGGTCTCGTAAAGGGATACCGCGCCAAGCAGACCGTTGTCATGATGCACGCATCCGCCCTTAAGCTTTACGGTCTTTCCGTTGATCCTCAGCCCGCGGACCGCATCGGCGGTGATGGTGCGGATGCCGAACAGCGTGCCCGCTTCATCAACAGTGGGCTCTTCGTCCGGGATAAAATGGGTCCTGTAGACGCCCAGATCAGTCAGCGTCACCCGGACCACGTACAGATCCGGCTTTTCCGCATCCCAAAGCTTCGGATCCTTCACGTTCATGACCAGCCTGGCCGTTTCCTTCTTGCCTGCATTGATCCGGACCACGCGCTTCACGCTGCCTGCGACCTTGTCGCTGCCCTCTTCCGCCAGGATCACCTTCACTTCCGCAAGCCGGTTCTCCAGGCTTTCATTTTCAACTTCCACCTCGTATTCCAGGAAAGCGTATCCGTCCGCCACTTCCTTCGTACGGGCGAACACACCGTCATCGGCGATATGCACCCGCGGCCCGTGGCAGAGCCGGACGCTGCGATACAGACCGGAGCCGGTATACCAGCGGCAGTTCACATGCATGCTGGTGTTGACGGTGACCATGATCCTGTTCTCTTCGCCAAAGGTCACCAGATCCGTGATATCCACATAAAAAGGCACATATCCGTAATGCCTGCTTCCTGCCTTGCAGCCGTTTACCTCTACCGTCGCGTTCATCATGGCGCCGTCGAAACGAAGCCCGACGCACTCCTTTTCCCACTCCTTCGGGATCATCACGTATTTCACGTAATTCGTCACATCGCCCACGAAATAGCCGCTGTCCGAACCGGCCGGCGCGTCCTTTCTCACCGCGGTCCCGATCATTCCGTCATGGGGAAGGTTTACCTCCTCACCCGGCGTTGATTCCAGCATCCCAAGGGAATCGATGAAGCCTCTTCTGAAAGTCCATTTTTCGTCCAGATCGATCTGTTTCATTTCCTTCCGCTCCTTCCTTACTGTACCTGTATGAGCCTTTCCGATCCTCGCAGTAAGATAATATCATTTATCGACCGATTTTACGAGGGATAAGAAACTGAAACCGCAGCACTCCTAGGGCGGGGCTGCATACAAGTTATTTTCATATCATACAGCCTGTCCGGAAAAATCCTTCAGTGTTTCCTTTTCCATCCGTATGATCCGGAGCATCCTGTCGATCGCGCACACTTCGATATAGGAAACATCCTGCTTCAGCAAGAGCTTCTGTTCGTTCCGGATCAGGGAAAGGGCCGTGCGGGACAGGCTCTTGTTGATCACGAGTATGTTTACGATCAGCGATACAAGCGGCGCCATCAGATCCTTTTTCTTTACACCAAGAGCATATTGTTCGTGATACGAAAAATGCAAAGCATTCATGTATCACTGCTCTTGTGATCGTATGCATTTTATCATCCTTTCCCAAATCCGTTTAACAAATACACGCCCAGCACTGCATTAAAACCCACAGCTGCGAAAACGCTGAATCGTTCAACGATCCCGAAGTAGTCCGGCGATACCGCACTCTTGCCGATCGCCCCGACAAACATCATTGCAAGTGCGATCGACGCCCAGACACCGATCCCCTTCATACCATTCTTTTTAAATCCGGATACAATGAGTATTGTAAGTGATACAATGGAAAGCAGCACAACCGCGATCGTGACAGCAATATGCATTTTCTCCTGAAAGGTACCTATCTCTTTTCCGCTGTCCGCAAGCGGAAACATCCTGTATCCTATCGCCGAGATCCAGTTCATTACAGCAAACAGATAAATACCCAGCCGAAACAGTTTTGTGCTGACTTTTTTATCCGATACGTAGATCGAAACACACATCATGCATACCGGACTGCATACATTATATGCCGCCGATAACTGATTCCACAGAAGCCGCGAGGGCGCCGTTTCAGCAGAAAGATCGCTTACAGCCTGCGCCATCCAGTTGTATCCCGGAAATGCTGAAGGCGCAAAAATAACTGCCACAGCGTAGCTTATCAATGATATGACGCCGGTCAATCCGGCCAGGTTGATCAGTTTTCTTTCCATCTTCATGCCTCCATCTGCTCAGAAAACCACTGTATATACTCTGTTATTTCCTTTGGGAGCTTTGCTGCCGCAGGCGCATCACTATGCCCTGCCGTGATCATATCCATCTGCCTGTCAACGAGAGAATGGACTGTCATGGCATAGGAAAGCGCTGCTGCATCCACATTCTCATTCTTCATCTTCCCATGTACCACCAGTGCATAGAAGAGATTCTTCGTCAGCGAGATCATCCGCTCAGTCTCATCCAGCATAATCTGCGCCGCAACCGGCGATATGCTTCGCTCCGAATATAGGACTTTGAAGAACTTCATCATGTTCTCATCCGAAAGGAAACGAAAGTATACAGATATGCTGTCCGACAATATCTGCGCGAGGCTTTTATCTTCCGGAAATGCGTCAGCCTGGGATGTAATACCGACACCCGTTCCGGCCTTTTCCCGAAGAAACGTATACATGCTGCTTACAAGCTCTTCTTTGGACTTGAAATGGTTGTATAGCGACGGCTTTCTGATCCCGACTTTGTCAGCTATCTGCGATAAAGATACGGATTTCAGTCCATATTCAGACGCAAGCTCTAAGGCAGCATAGATTATCTCCTCTTTTCTGTTCATTATCCCACCTCACTTTCGTACGGTAGTTATTATACTACCGTCCGTTAGTTTGTCAACAGAAAATTTTTCGTCATCATCCTCATGATCCCGGCAGCCGCATATAAACGGATCAGCCGCAGGACCGTGGTGGAGAGACTCCGGGCGGAGTGACACCCTGCCGCTCTCTGAGGGGGGAAAAAATCCATTTGAAAAAGCGGACTGCTCCTGCTATATTTGTTGTGAGAATCTCGCCCAAACATGCACCGGGGCAGTTCCCCCGGAGGATCAATGACAGACAGAGGGCTCAGCCTCAGAGGTTGACAACGGGCAAGAGGTAAAAAAATGCGTATTCTGGTCGTGGAAGATGAAAAAGCACTGTCGGATCTGATCGCCGACAGGCTGAGAAGGGAAAAATATCTCGTAGATGTGTCCAACGACGGAGAGACGGGGCTGGACAATGCCCTGTCCGGGATGTATGACCTGCTGATCCTGGACATCATGCTTCCGGGAGTGGACGGTCTGACCATCCTGAAAGAGGTCCGAAAGAACAGTCTGGATGTCAAGATCATCATGCTGACAGCCAGGACGCAGCTGGAGGACAAACTGGCCGGTTTTTCGAGCGGTGCCAACGACTATGTGCCAAAACCCTTTCACATAGATGAACTTGCAGCCAGGGTAAACGCCTTTCTCCGGATGGACAAGGCAGTGAAACAGCAGCTGGCATACGGAAAGCTCTTACTGGACTATGACCGGTCCCGGATCATCAACTCGCAGACCGGCGAGAGTATCCCCATCAACAATAAGGAATTCCAGCTTTTGGAATATCTGATGCACAACCCCGAGCGCATCCTTTCGAGGGATATGATCTATGACCGGATCTGGGGAATGGAATCAGAGGCTGTCTCCAACAATCTTGAGGCTTATATCTCTTTTGTCCGCAAAAAACTGAGGCTCCTGGACGCGGATGTGACCATTAAGACCGTGAGGGGCATGGGATATCGATTCGAGAAGGAGAACGCATGAAAGAACTGAAGAAAAAGACCTTTCTGACGATCTGCGGGATCCTGACCGTGATCCTGATCATCAGCCTGGCTCTGATCAATATACAGAATTACAACCGGGAACGGGAAAATATCGTCCGCATCCTTCGGGTGTTTGACGATCCCGAAAATCCTGCAGGGCGACTCGGTCCCTTCGAGCTGCAACGCGGAAAACAGGCGCCCGATCCCGGGGAAAGCCCCGCTCAGCAGCCCGGGGATTTCATGATCCCGGATCATGAGGTTTATACCGTTTATCTCAAAGACGGCAGGATCGACCGGATCATCAGCCACGGGAACAGTTCCGAAGATTTTGATATAGAAGCGCTGGCGGGAAGCATTTTACAAAACAGTGCTTCCGAACACGAATCCATCGGCAACCTGTATTTCTCGGCCTATGCTTACCTATACAAAGCGGGCGAATCTCTCGTGGTCATCAACCTAAAAGAACTCTCCGCAAAGCTCAGGCGCTTTCTTTTGATCTCATTGCTGCTGTTTGTTCTTTTGGAGGCCGCGGTCGTCTTCCTCTCCCGTCTCATTGCCCGTTGGATCGTATTCCCTGCCGCAGAGGCATTTCAAAAGCAGAAGGACTTTATCGCGGACGCCTCTCATGAGCTCAAGACCCCCCTGGCCGTGATCCTGGCATCGGCAGATGAACTGGGTGCCGACGGAATTCAGGAGGACAGAAAAAACGTCTATATCGAAAACATCCGTCATGAATCGGAGAGGATGAACCGCCTGATCCTGGGTCTTTTGGAGCTTTCCCGGCTGGAGGATGCCGACTTGAAGTCGTCCTATCGGGAGGAGGATCTGTCCCGGCTGATCGAAAAAACTGCCCTGATATTTGAGGGAGTGGCCTTTGAACAGCGCGTGGGGATAGAAACCGATATAGAGGATGGGATCCGTTTTTCCTGCAGCAGGGACGAGATCGAAAAGATGCTGTCTACGATCCTGGATAACGCTGTCAAACACAGTGATCCGGACACGGCAATTTCGATCCGAGCCCGAAAAAACAAGGGAAGGATCACCATCCGGATCACCAACAAAGGGACTCCCATTCCACCGGAGGATACGGAAAGGATCTTTGAGAGATTCTACCGGGTAGACAAAGCCAGAAACAGGGCAGAAAACCGCTACGGACTGGGGCTGGCGATCGCCAGAACGATCGCCGCAAATCACAACGGCAATATCCGGGCCTTCAGTGAAAACGGAGAAACAAGCTTTGAGATCACGCTGACAGAATAACATCTGCAGCGTGATTTTTTAAGGTTTATTTAAGCTAAGGGGATTATGATCATCTCAACAAAAACAGAAAGAGGTGATCAACATGGCACAGTATCAGGATGTTTTCATGCGAAGCGAGATCAAATATCTCCTGAACAGAGAACAGTATGAAAAGCTCAGACAGTATCTGGACACGATCGTTCAGGCAGATGCATACGGTCTGACGAGGATCAACAATATCTACTTCGATACGCCCGACTACAGACTGGTACGGACATCGCTGGAAAAGCCGGTCTACAAGGAAAAGCTGAGACTGCGGACCTATGGCCGGACGGATGATGATACCAACGCCTTTATAGAGATCAAGAAAAAATACAAAGGCGTTGTCTATAAAAGAAGGATCAGCGGGCGTTATGCCGACCATTACAGCTATCTGACCGGGCAGAAAAATAATGCGGAAAACAGCCAGATCGCCGGAGAGATCGAGCAGACCCTGCGTCTCTATCATGATCTGGAGCCTGCCATGTCCGTCTGCTATGAGCGTATCGCCATGGTCGGCATAAAGGATCCTTCTCTTCGGATCACTCTGGATGAGAATATAAGCTATGATGAATCCTGCAAGGATCTCAGAGAGCTTACTGCCGGCAGGCCGATCCTGCCGGAGGGCCAATGCCTGATGGAGATAAAGGTATGCAATGGCTTCCCCTGCGAACTGGCACGGAAAATGAGTGAATTATCCATCTTTCCGGTATCGTTTTCCAAATACGGACGTGCTTATCAGGATATGATGCGCAGGACGGCGGCATGCGAAAGAAATGCAGGCATCCTCCGGCCGGAAAACCCGTTGTTCCGGTCTGCCGGACCGCCGCTTGGAACCGCGATACCCAAAAAACCGGGATTGACAAAGAAAGGAGTGGCAGCTTATGTTTAATACTTTATTTTCTTCCATCATGACGAGCGGAGACTTTAGCGCTTCTCAGCTTTTGATCACCACTTTTGTATCCGTACTCTGCGGACTTTGTATCGCAGGTGTGCAGTTGCAAAAAAACAGATGCTCCAAAAGTCTGGCCGCAACCCTTGTCCTGCTGCCGGCGATCGTAGAGCTGGTGATCGTTTTAGTGAACGGCAACATCGGTGCGGGCGTAGCCGTGGCAGGCGCCTTTTCACTTGTTCGCTTTCGTTCGGTCCCCGGCAAAGGCTATGAGATCACCGGCATTTTCCTGGCCATGGCCGTGGGACTGGCCACCGGAATGGGCTATGTGGGGATCGCGATCCTGTTTACGGTCCTGTTATCCTCCATCAGCCTGCTGCTGCAGGTGTGCCGCTTCGGACAGGCAGCGGACGGACAGCGGATCCTGCGGATCACAGTGCCGGAAAACCTGGATTTTGAAGGAAAGTTTGATGACCTCTTCGAAAAATATCTCCGATTTTACGAATATGACGAGATCAAAACGACAAATATGGGAAGCCTGTATAGAATCTCCCTGAAAGTGATCCCGCGAAGTGACGCATCCGTCAAGGCCTTTCTGGATGAACTGCGGATGCGAAACGGCAACCTGGATATCAGCCTGGGCAGAATGACGGAAACAACGGATGTCTTATGAAAGAAAGCGAGGTGATTGCCATGAAAAAGAAGAAGATACAGATCCTTTTGACAGCAATGGGCACAGCAGCCATGCTTGCAGCCTGCGGACAGGCGGCGGCCGCGGGCATCACGACACAGACCCGTGAAAAAACAGCTGCTTCCGCTACATCACAGACACAGACCGGGCTGACGGCATCGGCGCAGGATACGGGCATCGATGCGGACAAGGAATTCACAGACCGGGACATGGAGCAGAACCCCGATCTGAGCGGGGCCACCGAGCTGACCCTGAAAGACGGGGAGGATATCAGGATCGATAGCGAAGGGGTCTATGTGATCAGCGGATCGGCACAGGATGCCACGATCCTGGTGGATGCAGCTGATGAAGACAAGGTTCAGCTCGTCCTTCAAAACATTTCCATCACCAATGGATCTGCCCCCTGCATTTATGTGAAAAATGCAGACAAGGTGTATGTAACAACACCGGACGGGGAAAGCTCCCTGAGCGTAACGGGCAGCTTTACGGATTACGATGATGCCGGGACGGATGCAGCTGTTTTTTCCGCGGATGATCTGGTGCTGAACGGTACGGGAACGCTTACCGTCAACTCTACCGATCACGGTATCTGCAGCAAGGATGACCTGAAGATCACGGGAGGCAGTCTGGAGATCTCATGCACAGGCAGTGCCCTGAAGGCGCATGACAGGATTGCCGTGGCAGACGGCAATATCCGGATCACCGAGTGTAACGACGGACTGCATGCCGAAAACAACGAGGATGACTCGCAGGGCAGCATCTATATCGCAGACGGCACCATCACCGTCAATGCATCAGATGATGCCATCCACGGAACAACGGTGGTCCGGATCGACGGCGGCGATCTGACGCTGACAGGACAGGAATGCATCGAAGGGACATATATTCAGATCAATGACGGAACCATAGACATCAGTGCATCCGATGATGGGATCAATGCTGCATCCAAGTCCTCTTCCTATACGCCGCTGTATGAGCAGAACGGCGGCGTGGTCACGATCAGGATGGGAGCCGGTGATACGGACGGCGTAGATTCCAACGGGGATATCATCATAAACGGCGGTACGATCGATATCACCGGGCAGTCTACCTTTGATCACGATGGGACGGCCACCTATAACGGAGGCACGATCATAGAAAACGGTCAACAGACAGATACCATCTCCAATCAGGAATTCGGCCACCCGATGGGCGGCGGGAACCGGCCTCCGATGGGTGACGGAGACTGGCCTCAGATGGATGACGGGAACCGGCCTCCGATGGGTGACGGAAACCTGCCTCAGATGGGTGACGGAAACCTGCCTCAGATGGATGACGGAAACCTGCCTCAGATGGATGACGGAAACAATGGTCCCGGAATGGGCAGACCGCCGCAGTGGGACGATTCCACGGAGCAACAGCTCCCCCGCGATAACGAACATGGGGAAGGGCAATAAAGCCCTCCCCCTCTGCTCACAGGCCGCAGATCGGCAACAGTTCTTTATCTGTTCTCATACGCACATCCTTCCTGTCAACCCGTAAGCTCCGGGGCCTTCTTATGTTCCCTGGCTTCACTCGTAAATGCGGTTGAGAAAATCCTTGATGATCTCTTTGCATTTTTCCGCTTCGGTCTTATAGATGAAATGGCTTCCCGGAAGATAGCTGATCTCATAATTGCCCATTTTCTCGAGATACGGGACCAGCTCCTTCTCATTTGCTTCTTTACTCACCGCATCCGTCAGCTCCCCGTCTCTGGCTGAAATGTAGAGTTTGGGAACCTCGGTCTGTGTAAGGGCCTCCCATACGGCGTTCCGGTTTCTGTTGATCAGGGATCCTTCCTTTGCAACCGCATCGGAGGATATCGATAAGAGCTGAAGTTTTCGTTCCCGAATTGCATCACATTGAGCGCATGCTCTCCGACGGACACCGGATCGTAATATCCCTTTTCCGCAAGATATTTCATATCCATGTCATGTCTGATCAGGTGGAATACAGACAGGCCCAAAAGGAGCATCACTATTACAAGCAAAATACAAAGCAGCACTTTCCCGCCCCGCCCCCATAAACCCGGATGATAAACAATATTTATCACCGATAATAAAGCCTATGTATTTTTCAGATTCCCGATCAGATGTTAGTATCTAAAAAATCACAACCTTGCCCGGCAAGTCCGGCATCAAAAAACGAAAGGGGAACGAAAATGGGAAAATTATTTACTTCAGAATCCGTTACGGAAGGGCATCCCGACAAGATCGCGGATCAGATCTCGGATGCGATCCTGGATGCACTCCTGGAGCAGGATCCGTACTCGCGCGTAGCCGCCGAGACGACCGTAGCTACCGGCATCGCTCTGATCGTCGGTGAGATCACCACAAAGGCTTATGTGGACATCGCAAAGATCGCAAGAGAGACCATCGAGCAGATCGGTTATGTCAATAATGTAGACGGTTACAATGCAAAATCCATCGCGGTGCTCACTTCCATCGATGAGCAGTCCGCAGACATAGCGCTGGGTGTGGACAAAGCCTTTGAATCCAAAGTGGAAGGCGAAACAAAGGACTACGGCACAGGCGCCGGCGATCAGGGCATCATCTTCGGCTATGCCACAAACGAGACACCCGAGTACCTCCCGCCCGCCATTTCCTTCGCCCACAGACTGACGAGACAGCTGGCAAAGGTAAGAAAGGACAATACGCTTCCTTATCTTCGTCCGGACGGAAAAAGCCAGGTGACCGTCGAATTCGGAGACGACGGCAAGACGGTCAAGCGAGTGCACACTGTCGTTATCTCGACCCAGCACTCCGAAGATGTCTCCCTTGAGCAGATCCGGAAAGACATCATCGAGCATGTTATCAAGCCCGTTATCCCGGCCGAGCTTCTGGATGACGAAACCATCTACTACGTCAATCCCACCGGAAGATTCGTTATCGGCGGACCTCAGGGCGACTCCGGACTGACCGGAAGAAAGATCGTAGTGGATACTTACGGCGGAACTGCCAGACACGGCGGAGGAGCATTCTCCGGAAAGGATCCCACAAAGGTGGACCGTTCCGCAGCATACGCGGCACGCTGGGTCGCAAAGAACCTGGTGGCAGCCGGCGTTGCCGACAAGCTTGAGGTAGAGATCGGTTACGCCATCGGTGTGGCAAAGCCCGTTTCCGTATCCGTAGACACCTTCGGGACCGCAAAGATCTCCGAGGAAAAGATCGAAGCCATCATCGACAAGGTCTTTGACTTAAGACCCGCTGCCATCATCGATGCCCTCGATCTCAGAAGACCCATCTATAAGCAGACCGCTGCTTACGGACACTTCGGAAGAACCGATATCGATCTTACCTGGGAACATCTCGATAAGGTTGACGAGATTAAAGCGCTGATCTGAAACGGAGGATAAAAATGGCACAGCTTGAATTTGATTCGGAATGGAGAAAAAAAGAGGAAAGCCTTGAGGAGATCATCAAGAAGTATCCCGAGCTTCCCCCCATTGCGATTTTGGAAATCGATGCGCACAGACGCGGTGTGTTCTACACGGACAAGGCACTGGAACGGCTGGATGAATCGGTGCACCAGGTGACCGAATACACCCTGCGCGACAAAACACAGAGAAAAGTACCCGCTTCTCTCACCCTCAGAGACGGCAGCCATCTCGTTGTCGGCGAGGACTTCACCAAAACATCCCGGGATCCTTACCTTGTGGATGTCGTGGACGGAAAGATCGTTCTGACCGACCAGGGAAAGGTATATGAGGAAGTTTCCTACTGGGAAAAGCCGGCTTTCTTCGATAAAGTGACAAGCCGCGGCACTCCCATGAAAAAGGTGATCGCAGCCAGACCGCAGAGGTACTCGATCCAGCCCAGCATGTTCTGTCACTTCTGGGAATGCGCCAAGGACGGATGCAAATACTGCTCCTATGGTTCAAAGGGTGTGAAATACCATGGAAGACCGGATGATCTTATCAATCTCCAGGATGTGGAAGAGACCATGCGGGAACTGGTCAAGGAGCCCGGCCGATTTGTCGGCGTCATCCTGACCGGCGGAAGCATCCTTACGGGTCCCAAGCTGTGTGAGGACGAGCTTCAGATCTACATCGAAGTGCTTCAGGCCATGGGAACCGTTTTCAAGACAAAGAAATGGCCCAGCCAGGTCAACTCCACGGCACTGGACAAGGAACAGCTTCAGCGCCTCTATGACCAGACCGGTCTTACGAGCTACACGACCGACCTTGAAGTATTCGACGACGAGCTTTACAAATGGGTATGTCCCGGCAAGGCGAAGGCCATCCCTCAGGCCGAGTGGAAAAAGAGGCTCTTCGATGCCGTGGACGTCTTCGGCAAGGGCCGCGTCGATACCGGACTTGTTTCCGGTGTGGAACTCGCAAAGCCCAACGGCTTCAAATCCGAAGAGGAAGCACTGAAGAAGGACTTTGAAACCGCAGAAGAAATGGCTTCTCACGGCGTGCTTTTAAAACATGATATCTGGCACGTAGGTGATAATTCCATCTTCCGTGGACAGCTCACTCCTTCCCTTGATTATTACGTAAGGCTTACCAAGGGACTTTATGAGATCAACCAGAAGTACGGTCTCAGCGGAGATATGGACAGTTACAGGAAGTGCGGAATGCATCCCAATATCAACCTTGACAGGATTTAAAGGATCACGAGGAGAAAAACAATGAGCGTACAATTGGAAAAAAAGATAATCGAAGCGATCAACGATCCCGCTTCCGTAAAAGTGATCGCAACCGTCAGCAAAGACGGCGTTGTGCATGTTACGCCCAAGGGATCGATCACGGTCGATGAAGAAGGAAGGATCAGATTCCTGGAACTGCTGGAGAAATCCCAGACACAGAAAAACCTTGTCTATTCCATCTGGTTTGACAAATATGTGGCGATCAATATCATCACCGCAGACAAAAAGAGTTACCTGATCAAGGGTAAGACACTCAAAACCGTCAATTCCGGAAAGGAATTCCAGGATGAGTATGTTGCAGTCCAGAAAAAACTCGGATATGATATCGACCTTTCCGCCATCTGGTTTGTGGATGTGGAAGAAGTCTCCGAGCAGACCTTTGAAGTAAGAAGAGAGATCCTTGAGACTGCTTATCCCTATGAAAAGCATGTCGACCGTTTTGCAAAAGACGAATACCGATTTGAAAATAAGGAAGGAGGTATCAGAAAATGATGTTTAAAAAACTCAGGAAAACAGTCGCATCCGTTCTGCTTTTGTCACTCTTTGGAGCTACGCTTGCAGGCTGCGGAAGCAGGGACGTACCTACCGCCCAGGCAACGGAACTCAACACCGACAGAGTGATCCGGATCGCCGATCAGGCAAACTATTTCACCGCGAAAGTGGCTATCGAACAGGGATTCCTGAAGGAGGAATTCGGGGACGACTACACGTTTGAGTTATCACTTTTTGAAAACGGTCCTGCCATCAACGAAGCTCTTACCGCAGGCAAGATCGACATCGCCTCCTACGGCGACAATCCCGCGATACAGGGATATGCCGGCGGCGTGGATGTGAAGATCATTTCCACACTGTGGCTGTCCGACAATTCCTATGCACTTATCGCAGGTCCCGACTCGGGGATCGAGACCCTTGATGACCTCAGAGGGAAAAAGATCGGCTATGCCGCGGCAACGACCACGCACCAGCTGATCCTGAAGATCCTTGACAGACAGGGTATCTCCACATCGGAAGTCACCCTCGTAAACATCAAGCGGGTTGAGGGAAATGCGGCAGTGGCTTCGGGCGAGCTGGACGCCAATATAGCGGAGCAGCCCTTTGACGCCGTTCTGGAGCAAACCGGCGGAAAGATCATAACCACCAACAAGGACTATAATGTACAGCCGGTATTTATTCTGGCAAACGGCGAATTTGCAAGAAGCAACCCCGACACGGTCTCAAGGATCCTCAAAGCCTATGACAAGGCCAACAAATGGGCTGCCGAAAATCCGGAAGAAGCCGCCAAGATCGTATCGGATATCAACGGAAACGATATTGAGGGTGTGAAGACCTACTACAACACAAGGCAGTGGATCATCGGATGGGATGAAAGCCTTACAAAAGGACTTAACGATTCGATCCAGTTCTCGTTTGATAACGGAAACATCCCCGAAGTATTCGATGCCGGGAATCTCGTAGATACCTCGTTCCTGGAGCAGGCAGGCCTTTACAGCAAGTAAGGCACGGAGGCAAAGATGGACAGAAGTAAAAGAAATCCTCTGGACTATGTGATAATCGTTTTATCACCGGTGGTCCTGCTCCTTCTTTGGCAGTTTGTTTCCACAAATGGTCTGGTTAACCCCGCATTTCTGCCATCCCCCGTCAAAGTGATCACTGCCTTTACCGGCTTGCTCTCATCCGGCAAATTCCAGGAGCACTTTCAGACAAGCATCGTCCGCGTATTGTTCGGCTTTTCCATCGGAACGGTATCCGGCATCCTGCTCGGCATACTGTCAGGTCTGTTCAAAAAAGTGGACGACTGCCTTACGGTTTTATTCAGTGTTTTAAGATCCATCCCCACCATCGGTCTGATCCCTCTGATCATCTTATGGGTGGGGATCGGTGAAATATCAAAAGTGATCATTATCGCCATCGGCTCGTTCTGGTCCATCCTCCTCAACACCCAGCGGGGAATAAGCGGAACAGACATAAAGCTGCTGGAAGTGGCAAGGATCCTGAAAAAAGACAGACTGACCGTTCTGGGAAAGATCATACTCCCGGCCTCGATGCCCTCCATCATCACCGGGATCCGTCTCGGGATAAGCGGGGCTTGGAGAAGCGTTATCGCTGCCGAGATGATCGCCTCCATGCGGGGGATCGGTTACATGATCCAGTACGCCCGGGAGATGTCCCAGCCCGCAGTCATGTTTGTGGGACTGTTCACGCTCGGTCTGATCGGACTTGGCCTGGATCTTGTTGTAAAAGCACTGGAAAAGAAACTGATATTTTGGTCTTAGGAAGATTATGGAAAAAGAGATTATAAATCAGATAGAGATCCGTTCCGTAAGCAAACAGTTTACCATCGACCGGAAAAAAGTCGATGTCCTGAACGATATCGATCTGGATTTTAAACAGGGCGAATTTATCTGTATCGTAGGAGCCAGCGGATGCGGGAAAAGCACCCTGCTCCGCATGATGTCCGGATTGGAGCCGATCGAGACCGGCAAGATCATCATAGGCGGGGAAGAGGTGACCGCCCCTACCCTTAAGACCGGCATGGTTTTTCAGGAATCACGTCTTTTCCCCTGGTTAAGCGTTGAAAAAAACATCGAATTCGGGATCACCACGGCAGGAAAAAACAAAAAAAGCGCGGAATCCAAAAAGGAACTGGTGAACAACCTGATCCGGCTGGTCGGCCTGAAGGGATTTGAAAAAGCCCTGCCCAAACAGCTGTCCGGCGGTATGCAGCAAAGAGTCAGCATTGCGAGAGGACTCATCAACAATCCCGAAGTACTGCTTCTCGATGAGCCCTTCGGTGCGCTGGATGCCATCACAAAGATCAACATGCAGAATGAGATCCTGCGGATCTGGGAAACGGAAAAGAAGACAATGGTCCTTGTCACGCATGATATCGACGAGGCTGTCTACCTTGGGGATAAGGTCATCGTTCTCTCATCAAGACCCGGAAGCGTACGCAAGATCATCCATGTGGACCTTCCAAGGGAAAGAGACCGGAATTCCCATGATTTTGCGGCTGTGCGCTACAAGATCTACAAGGAATTCTTCAAGGATGCCAAGATCAAAGAGCTGGAATACTATATCTGATCACAGACGTACTTTCCGGCGAGCGGAATAGATCTTTTTCGAGGTCACACAGTGATCTCGATCTGATTGTTCTCGATCGCCACGATACAGGATTCGTAATATCCGTCTCCCGTTGTCCTTGGCCCGCTGATCACCTCATATCCGGCCAACCGCAGCTTCTTTGTCAGTTCATCCACCTTTTCTTTGCTTCCCACGGAAAAAGCGATGTGTGCATAACCCGTACGGGTAAGGGATTTGGGATCATCACGCAGATCCGGTCTGTTCATGATCTCAAGACGTGCCCCTTCCTCAAATGAAATAAAGAATGACCTGAATCCGGTCTTTTCGTTATGATATCCGCTGTTTGACACCCCTCCGAGAAACGTTACAAAGAAATCCCTGGCTGCATCCGGATCATTTACATACATTGCAACATGTTCTATTCGCACTTTCATTTTCCGAGCACCTGCACGACATGATCCGGGCATCCCATCAGATCAGCCATCCCCGACGTTGCAACAAGGTAACGGATCCTGAGCTCGCCGTCTTCAGGAACGTTCTTCAAAGGATCATTCGCAGGCATGCCTAACAAAAATCAACACTATCGAAATCAACAGATTCATATTCTTCCGTATCGCCTGTAGCATCGATCTCCACATAGAATACGCCATCCATTGTCATAAACTCACCTGTCGCCATAGCCGTGCTCTCATCAAGGAGCGCATCGCTCGCCTCTGCATACGCTTCTTCACTGTCGTAATCGTCTCTGGAAATGATTTTGGTGATCTTGCAGGGAGTATACTCTCTCTCATCCATGATCTGAGCAGCCTCTGCTCCGACTTCCGGCCTTTCGATCCAAAGGATCTGATCGTCATACTCCGATGCGATTCCCCCAACTACCGTTTTTGTACCCATGGCTTTCCCCCTTCCCATGTTTGAAAAAAACTCTCCAATGCTGCCTGCAGAAAACCTTCCGTAGACCTTATTGTTGCCATAGACATATTCAAATGAAACAGCCTGATCTGAAGTACTATCCTGTGAACCGGTCTCATTTTTTAACGTGACCGGCACCATAATGTTTTCTTTAACAAACAGCTGAAGATCTTTTTTTGTTGAAAGATCAAGGGATTGGTCGTTCCACAAGCCCATATTATCATCGTATTGCGATATTATGTCCAAGATTATGGCCTTTTCATTACCATTCTGACTATTGAGACAGGAGTGCCAAGAGTCCATTCCTTTTGGCATCCGTCAAATTCAAAACCATATTTGTGATAAAAATTGATGGCCCGATCATTTTTTTCGAACACCCACACAAAAAAGGTGTTGTATTCACTAAGCCGGGAAAGTGCTTCATTCATTAATCTATAGCCTACTTTCCGGCCATAGTATTCTGAGAGCACATAGATTGCGTCAACCTCTCCTGCATCCGGCAGATCTTCATCTCTCGATGGACTATAAACCGCAAATCCTACGACTTTATCTCCATCCTTAGCTACAAGGGTATTGTCCGGGAAATTCCTGGCACGTGCTGTTGTAGCCTCTACAGTCATCGTATCAAGATATCTGTCGTATACTATTCCTCTATAGGCTTCCTGCCATGCAGTACAGTGGACGTATCCTCTTCCGCACAACTCCTCATCAGTATCAGCTGATTTGATGACTATTGAA
>JAILHF010000015.1 GCA_024696005.1 Lachnospiraceae bacterium
CGAGCGAGAGCCACAGCAGGGATGCTGTGTTAGGGAGGCGCCATTACGCGAAGCGTAATCTCAAATGCGCCGACCGATGTGCCGCCGACCGTAGGGAGGGGGCGTTTCCGCTCGAGCGGTCCCGGGCTGTACCCGGAATGAGAGCAGCGACTTAGAGCTGCGTGGCTCCGGAGTGGTGCCCGGACTTATGTGCTTCTGCTCCAAATCATTCATGCCCCTCATCCCGCAAAGCCGTCCTGCGAACGGAACCGTCAATCGCTTTCTTCTTGACAAATTCCGCATTTTTTCTGACAATGATATCTGTCGGGCATGATCCGGCGACTATACCGCATCGGAGAGTTTTCCTATCATGAAAATATTGATCAAACGCAGAAAAAGCATTCTGTTTTCCCTTCTTCTCCTGATGGTGATGGGCATTTACATCACGATCGGAAGCAAGGGCGAGGAAAAATCGAAATTCGGGGATACGGTCCAGGATAAAAACGGTGCCCTGACTTACATTCGCGAGATCGACCTGAACGTATCCACTCCGAAGACTTATCTTCGTTTCTTCCCGGACACCACCACCCGCGTTGTCGCAACGGAGATGAAACGCCTCAGCATGGATTTTCTCGCCCTGTCCCAGGACTATTGCGATCTGTGGGAATTCTACATACTCCCCTCCGCTTCCGCTCCCGGCAGGGATTTCTGCGAGCAGCAGATCCTGGCATCCACAAACGAATATGAGCTTACAAGCACTCCTGCCTATGAGCAGCTTTCGCTTGGTGAACTTACGTTCATGAGGACCTGCTACAGCAGAAAAAACATAGCCTTCGGTGACAACAGTGTGGTCGCCGACTATTTCACCTTCCTCGACAACTGCATCCTGGAGATACGCTGCTATCACGAAGAAAGCGCAGAGCTGCCCTACGACCAGACCCTGGCGGATCTGCTCAAGAACTGCGAGAGCTCGCTGGCGCGATACAGCCGCGGTCCCGCGAAGGGAGGATCGGATGACGGGCCCTATCTCTGGGCAAGATGGAAGGGCCTGACCTTTGCGCCCTGGCTTCTTCTGATCCCCTTCGTGTTCATTCTTCTGGACGGTGCCGCCTGGATGGGCCGGAGCGAGCGATTGTATGACAGCGAGCAGAAACGTTACTATTATGTCGGCGAAGGCTGCAGCGGATGGAATGAGGACTTCCTTTCCCTTTCCTCCTCCAAGCTGATCCTGGGCTTTATGGCCGTGCTCATCGTATTCCATCACATGGTCCAGCAATCCGATCCGATGGATGTGGGCATGCTGGGCTTTCTGGAAAACGCAGGCGTGGGATTTGTCGGAATGTATTTCTTCTTTTCGGGCTACGGTCTGCACGAAAGCCTCAAAGCAAAGAAGGATTACCTCTCCGGTTTTCTGAAAAAAAGGCTTCCCCCGATCCTGATCCCGTTCTACGTCTGCATCCTGGTCTTCGTGGCATGCGAGCTGCTCACGAACGGGCCGGTGAAAGCCGGGCGGCTCATCGGCTGGCTTTCGGGCTGGGATCTCATCAATTCCCACATGTGGTACATTGTCGAGATCACGATCCTCTACCTTCTGTTCCTGCTCTCCTTCCGCCTGATCAAAAACCGGAAGCTTGCTTTGTTTCTGCTGTTCTGTTCCACGGCGGCAATGGTTGCAGGCTCCCTGCTGCTCGGGCACGGCGACGCGTGGTTTCAGGGAGAATGGTGGTACAACACCACCCTGCTCTTCCCGTTCGGAATATGGTTTTCGATGCACAGGGAAAAGCTCGTCGATTTCATGAAGCATTACTATGTCGTCCTGCTTCCCCTGACGGCCGTTCTGTTCATCCTGTTCCAGAAAGCAACGGAATACATGCTGATGACCTACAGCTACTGGAGTGAAACACTCATGGACAAAGGCTATGACGACAAGCTCCGCTGTCTGTCGGTGCAGCTGCCCATGGTCCTGTTTTTTGTCCTGCTCATGCTGCTGGCGGGAATGAAGCTGAAGATCGGAAACGCGGCACTGCGCTTTCTCGGAGACATCTCCCTGGAGCTCTACCTCATCCACAATCTGTTCATGGGAGCGTTTTCATCGATCAAGGGAACGGGCGCTTTCTTTGTGAGCGTGCTCATCACCGCCATTCCCGCCGCAGCCCTGCTTCATTTTCTGGACAGCTGCCTGCTGTGCCTGATCCGGAAGAAACCACTTCCCGACCTGCGCGCCGGTTTCCGCACTCTTGTCGAAAGCACAAAACGCCGGCATGAGGAATCCCTTGCGGCTGCCGCGCTCCGGCACCGGAACCTGCGAGAAGCCATGCGCAACCGCAAGCGCTTTGTGCGGCTCATCTTCCGGCAGCTGGTCTGCACCCTGATCACCCTGATCACGGTCTTTCCCATATGCCTTCTGGTGATCAACGCCACGAAAAACCCGCAGGAGCTCAAACAGATCCTTTCCTTTCTTCCGGGCGGACATTTTGCCGAAAACTACATGAGCGTCAAAGCGACCCTGGCCGATTACGGCTTGAACGTATATACGCTGGTCGGAAGATCCACGGCCATTTCCGCATCCTGCGCCGTTTTCGCCACCTATCTGGGCGCCATGTGCGCTTACGGCTTTGAGCATTACTCCTTCAAGGGGAAAAACGCATTCTGGTGGATGGTCATCGTCTCCATGATGATCCCCTCGATCGCCGGGGCCGTGGGCTTTTTGAAGCTGGTAGATACCTTTCATATCTACAACAGCATCGTCCCCATCATACTGGTGAGCATCACGGTTCCTTCCTGCGTCTACTTTTTCCGGATGTATCTCCATACACTCCGCCTGCAGGAGGTCATCGAAGCCGCAAGGATAGACGGCTGCAACGAGATCCTCAGCTTTTTCAGGATCATTCTTCCGATCATGAAACCTGCGGTCTACCTGGAACTCATAATCAATTTTTCGCTGAGCTGGAACAACACCGTTTATCAGAATCTGGTGCTCATAGATGTAAAGAAAAAAACGATCGCCACCTTCATGAACCTTCTGGCAGGCTGGAGCGGATCCGGCGGGAGTCCGTGGATCTACTGTCTGCTGCTGGTGTCCACGATCCCTTCGCTGGTGGTGTACATCCTTTTTTCGGAAGGCATCATGGCAAATATCAATATCGGCAGCGTAAAGGAATGATGCCCGCTCAGAGATAGCGGATCTCGCATTCCGGCTCCCTGTCCGGCGCCAGTTCGATCACGCCGTAGCTCTTTCTTCTCCCGGCCTGTCTCGGAAAACAGAGCGAGCCGGGATTCATCACGGTCACTCCCTGCTCCCTGTGGATATCGGGCACATGCGTATGCCCGTACAGTGCGATGTCGGCATCACAGACAGCCGCCTCTTCCGCCAGCGTCGCCGTATCAAAATTCACGCCCAGCCTGTGGCCGTGCGCAAAAAAGATCCTGTGTCCTTCGGCTTCCACGATGTCATCGGTCGGAAGCTGCCAGCTGAAATCCATGTTCCCGCCGACCATGCGGCAGGGACAGATCAGCCTCTGGCGGAGTCTGTCTTCGTCTCCGCAGATATCTCCGCAATGCAGCAGAAGATCCGGCATGCCTTCCTTTTCCAGCACATCATCCAGCGTTTCTATGTGGCCATGGGTATCACTGATCACAATGATCTTCAAAGCTGCCCCTCCTGCATGAGCTTATCCCGCATCGCGCGCAATGCCTTGCCGCGATGGCTGATGGCATTCTTCTGTTCCCTTGTCATTTCCGCAGTGGTGCAGCCGTATTCCGGCACGAAGAAGAAGGGATCGTATCCGAAGCCCTCTTTCCCGCGTATTTCCCTTGCCACACGCCCTTCCACGCATTCCTGCACGGTAAGCTTCTCTCCGTCCGGCAGACAGGCAGCGATGGCACAGACAAAGCGCGCTCCTCTCTTTTCCTCCGGCACATCGTCCATGTCCCGGATGATGTCCTGCATGGCCTGCTCATACGTGCGCTCGCCCAGCCAGCGGTGGCTGTGCACGCCCGGCATCCCGTCCATGGCATCGATCTCGAGTCCCGAATCATCCGCAAGAACGATCGCTTCCGCGTATTCCGGTTTATGGCGCGCGATGAAATCCGCCACGGCAGAAGCCTTGATCAGCGCATTGTCCCGAAAGCTCGTCCCGTTCTCTTCGATCTCCTCATCAAAGCCGATCTCATTCATCGGGAGGATCTCCGCCCCGCTCAGGATCTCGCGGATCTCCTTCATCTTGTCTTTGTTCCCTGTTGCAAACACGATCGTTTTCATTCCGTCTCCTTCTCTCAGCCCCTTTCTCAAGGCAGCTGCTCACTCCAATATACATTATCATAAATGTCCGTGAAACGATAGCTCGCGATATAGCCGCTTCCCACTTTCGTGTCGCTGATCAGCGGCTCGCCGCTGACCACCCACTGTTCGCCGAGGAAATAGCTGTCCCTGTAGTTTCCGTCATAATCGTAGTAATCACAGATAAAGTCCACTTTATCCCCGTCCTGAAGCTCCACAAGGCCTCTGGCGACGGTTTCGGTCACCGTATCCTCATAATCCGGATCGGCGCCGGCGATATAGCCTTTGGGATTCTCATCCGTAAAGAGCAGGATCAGGTTCACACGCTCTCCGTTGAGCATGGCGGGAACATAGCCGCTGATCGTATAGTGCGTCCCGTCGTCCACCGTGTCCAGATGGTAATACGCAACCGGCTGGCTGTTGATCGAGAGCCAGGTCCCGTCAACATCCGCTACCAGATCCCCGTCATCGTTGATGGAATAGATATTGTCCAGGCCCATGTCCACATAGCCGGAACCGTCGTCGACAAACATGTTCAGATCCACCGTATGAACAAGATCCCACTGATCCTCCGGCAGGGAGATCTTGTAAGAAGTCCCGGCCTTTTTCCATTTCAGCAGGCCGGCATCCAGCTGATGGGCGCTGACATAATCCGCCGCCTTCTCTCCGCTCATGCTCCTGCCGTCAAAGCTCATGCCCGAGACAAGGGAAAGGATGCTCTCGAGACTCTGGACGGACGAAGAGATGTCGCCGCCGGAAAGCATGCCGATGGGGGACGCCGAAGAACCGCTGCCGGCTGCCTGCCCCACGCCCTGCACGTCCGCAAATTCACGAATGCAGTCGGTGTATTCCTCGTCCATGCCGATCTGCGAATAAAGCCGGCCGGCCGCCTTAACCTTGGTACTCTTCCGGTAAGGGAAATAGACCGAGATCCCGTAGGCATTGGTCATGTTGGAGGAAGTCCTGTTATACTTCACTGCCGAAAGCAGCGTTTTCGCCAGTTCCTCTCCTTCTTTTGTATTCAAGTTCTTCGCGAAATGGACCAGATCGATCTGGTCGATCGCGGAAGACTGCGCGAACTCACGGCTATTGCAGCGTGCATCCGAAACAAGGGCATACTGCTCGTCCTTGATCAGCTGCGAAGTGCTCTGGGAGAATGCCTTAAAATCGTCCCCGATGGTCTGCGAAAGCTCGGACAGATCCACGACGGACAGCGTTGTCTTCTGCCCGCGGCAGCTCGTCGCGCAGTAATCCACGAAATCATCCGCGATCCGTTTTCCGATCTCAATGGCCGGCTTGGACGTATCCTTGGAAAGCTCCGTCAGCCAGTTGGTATAATACCAGCCGACACCGGGCTCGGTCTCTTCCGAAGCGATCAGGTAATCCGCGTATTCCGCGCACATGAGGTCGGTTTCCACGGTCGCCATCAGGCAGGCGTCAAAACCGATGATCTCGAAACGCACGCCCGCGTCCTTCAGTGCCCCGTTCATCGCGCTCAGATCCATGGACCCGCTTCCGGTCTTTGTCTCATCGTAGCCGTAACCCGAGAGCGACCCGCCGCCGTGATCCCAGAAGATCAGCATGTTGCGGTTCGCGGGATAGTTCTTGGCACAATAACGGATAAAACCGGTCAGGTTCGACGGATCCGTCATGGCTCCGCTCCCGTATTCCTCTTCCAGCAGTTCCAGCTTGCCTCCCCGGATCCGGTAGATCTGGTGATGTTTGTTGGAGATCCCGCTCGTTTTCCAGGACTTGCAGCCGCCGGTGTAAAGGAGCAGATTGACCTTGTCGGACAGGGATGCCGCCATCATCTCCTTGATGTCGTTCGTGGCCATGCCGTACTTGGACTCCAGATCCGTTCCGCAGAGATAGACCATCAGCGTGACGGTATCCTTGCCGTTCCCGAGGATCTCCGTGTATTTCACACGCGCTTCGGGCGCCACATCCGTATTGAGCGTTCCGCTCGTGCCGCTCTCGACCCAGCCTGTGCTGCTGCCGCCGAGGTCCGCATAGCCGGAAACGGGCGCCGACGTTCCCACGCTGCCCACCGTGCCATCGCTTCCTCCCAGGCCCCCGAGCAGGGAACCGAGGCCTCCTCCGCCTCCCAGAAGGAGCAGCACGACGATCACGATCAGGCCGCCCAGGCCTCCTCTGCCGCCTCCTCCGCGCCGGGGGCCGCCACCCCCGCCGCCGGGCATCTGTCCGCCGCCCACGGGGCCGCTGCCCAGTCCGCTTCCTCTGCGATGTACGCCGGCACCTCCGCCGGTTACGTTTTTCTCTCTGGCTCTCGGTCTGTCTGCCATTTTTCTCCTCCTTTATTTACGGCCAAAGCTGACGGAATGCTTCTTCCGCTCCTTCTGCCAGGCACTCTGCCGCTCGTAATATGTCTTCTTCCCCGGAAAGCGCGATCCGGACCGCACAGACGACTTTCCCCGATCCGCGCAGCTCATCATCCGCGGAAAGCGGCAGGACATCGCCCGCCGGCCCGCCCAGGCCTCCCAGAAGTTTCCGTTCCAAAAGCTCTGCCAGCGAAACGCTGTCCAGGCCCGGGATATAATAGCTTTCATCACAAAAGGCCTGTGTCACGCCTCCCTGCGTGCTTTCCACACGCACATAAAGATCGGGATCGCAGATCCGCAAAAACTCCGCGCGCTGTTCCTCCGTCAGCCGTTCGTCCTCCCGGTCGATCACAAAACAGCATACCCCGTTTTCCTTGAGCTTTTCCGCCGCCTGCACGAGGATCTGCGGCGTATCGGGCCCGCCTGCCGCTTCCATCACCAGACATTTTTCTTCCTTTTTCCACTCCGAAAAAGGCGCAAGGCGCAGGATCGTTGCCTCCGGCGTGCATTCCGCACTGCAAAGCGTCATGGAGTGCAGGAGAAAACGGTATTCTTCTTCCTCCCCGAATACGGAAAGCTCCGCCGATTCCAGGATATCCAGATCCGCCAGGATCGTTCTGGCACCGTTCTCCTCTTTTTCCCGCGTCAGCTCCACGGAAAGCCTCCGGCCCGCCGTATCCTCACTGACGCTGAGCGCCACTGCCGGCGGAAGGATCAGACAGCCGTCTTCGGGGCTGTCCGTCACATAAAGCTGCGTGTTCTTTCGTTCCTTCTTCTGTTCCTCGATCTGACGGGGAACGAGCTCCATTTCGGCAGCCGCCTCTCCCCTGCCCGCGAAGAGCATGAAAAGGACGGGTATCCCGGCAAAGACCAGCAGAAAAGCTTCTGCAAGAAGAATGACCAGCTCCCGGGGAAGTCTCTTTTTTTTGCGTGCTTCTTTGCTCACGGCTTTCTCTTCGGAGGCTTGGCGCCCATGTATTGCAGGAAATAGGTCTTCAGCATTCCGTTATAGATCTTCCGGTTTTTGTCGGCTTTCCGACCGATATCCCTTTCCGCGTCCGCATAGGACGTGATCAGGAACATGGACCAGTCCTGCAGCTGGCGATAGCGCTCCCCGATGGTCCGGTAAAGCTCCGGCAGTGCCGAGGCCTCTTCCAGCCGCTCGCCGTAGGGCGGGTTGGTGATGATGAAGCCGTAACGCTTCGGATGGGAAAGCTGCGCCACATCACGCGTCTGAAAATGGATCAGCTGTTCCACGCCGGCCCTTTTCGCGTTCTCCCTGGCCGCCTTGATGATCGCCGGGTCGGCATCATAGCCCTGGATATCACATTCCGGAGCCGCTATCTCCTCCGCTGCGGCTTCTTCCCTGGCATCCTTCCAGAAGGACGCGGGGATCAGATGCTCCCATTGCTGGGCGGTAAAGCTACGGTGCAGGCCGGGCGCGATGTGCGCTGCCATCATGGCCGCTTCGATCGGAAACGTCCCGCTGCCGCAAAAAGGATCCACCAGGATGCGGTCGGCCTTCCAGGGGGTAAGCCCGATCAGTGCCGCTGCCAGATTCTCTGCCAGCGGTGCCTTCGATGTCAGCAGACGATACCCCCGCTTGTGCAGGGAATCCCCGCTGGTATCCAGCCCAACGGTCACCACATCTTTCTTTATAAATACACGCATCGGAAAAGGAGAACCGCTCTCGGGAAACTGCGTGATCCCGTAGACCTTCCCGAGACGTTCCACCATGGCTTTTTTCATGACCGACTGGATGTCGGAGGGGGAAAAGAGCGTGCTTTTCACGCTGGCTGCCTTTGCCACCCAGAAACGCCCGTCCTTCGGGATGAAACGTTCCAGCGGGAGCGCTTTCGTCCCCTGAAACAGCTCTTCAAAGCTGGTCGCCTCAAAGCTCCCGAGCTTGATCAGCAGGCGTTCCGCCGTGCGGGACCCGATATTGACACGACAGACCGCCTCCGCATCGCCCGCGAAGCTGACGCGTCCGTCTTCCACTTCCGTCACATCATAGCCGAGATCCGTGATCTCCCGTTTCAAAACCGCCTCCAGCCCGAAATGGCAGGGGGCAATGATCTCATAGCGTTCCATTTTCCTGTTTCTCCATATTTTTTCGGCACTCAGTATATCACAAGGCCATGGGAAAGTACAAGACGTTCGGCCGCCGGGGGATAACACGCCTGCCGCCACGTCAGGTAAAACTTTGCCGATAGGCGGCAAGCCTGCTGCTATCAAAAAAAAACTCTGTTCAGAGGCTGTGTTATCTGATATAATGAATTCGTGATTGTGCATTCCCGAGGGAGAGTAATGAAGAAAAAAATCGCTGTTTACGCAAACGGCTGGAGCATGGAAGCCATGCAGCAGATTGTGGAAGGGATACGGAAGTATGCGGTCAACGAGGATTTCGATACTTTCGTCTTCTTGAGTTTTGCGTCCTACAGCGAATATGCCACCCTCAACCAGGGCGAACTGAACATCTACAAACTCGCCGACATGGAGGATTTTGACGGGCTCATCGTCCTTTCCACCATGCTCAACTCCAACGAAACCGCCGAAGAACTCTGCCGCCAGGCCCTCGAAAAGAAGATCCCCTGCGTCAGCATCGGCATGGAAGTGGAGGGCGTTCCCTGCGTGCGCATCAGCAATGCCAAAGGCATGCGGGATCTGGTAACGCATCTGATCGAAGATCACAATGTAAAACGCATCCTCTTCATAGGCGGCACTCCCGATCATGTGGACAGCCTCGAGCGTCTGCAGGTCACAAAGAGCGTCATGGCCCGCTACGGCCTTACCCTGGCGGAAGAGGACATCGTATACGGCGAATGGGGCAATTCCGTGCCCCAGCATCTCATGGATAAACTGGTGGACTCGGGTGAAAAGCTCCCCGATGCCATCGTCTGCGCCAACGACATCATGGCGCTGGCAGCCTCTTCCGAACTGCTGCGCAAGGGCGTTTCCCTTCCGGAAGACGTCATCGTGACCGGTTTCGACAACATCCGGCCCGGTATGGATTTTTATCCCGCCCTCAGCACCGTCAGCCAGAATTACGCAAACGTAGGCTTCCAATGCTGCGAGCTGCTGTTCAACATCATCCGGGGCCGGGAATACGAGCCCACGCTCATACTCCCCTCTTCCTTTGTAAAGGGGGAAAGCTGCGGCTGCTCCGGAGACCGGGATTATGCTTCCCATCACCGCAACTACTGCCAGCGTTCCTATCAGGTCTTTGTGGATACTTCACTCCTGGAGCAGACGGAGCGCGTGATGAGGCAGAAGATCTCGGAGATCCCGGATTACAATTCCCTCAAGACGATCCTGCAGAACCACTATACCGCGCATCACCGCTTCGAGGGGCCGGATTTCTATCTGATCCTGAATTCCGAATACTTCCGGGATGCCACAGCCGACGAGGAGGAGCTCTGGACCAAGGGCTTCGGCGACAAGCTGGAGGTGATCGTTGCCCTCAAGGACGGGCGCATCCAGCGGGAAAACGAGGTGGATCACAAGACCCTCGTCCCCGGTTACCGGAAGATCCAGGGCAAACAGCATGTATTCTACTTCATGCCCCTACATTATTATCAGTATAATTACGGCTATGTTGTCCTTGCGGATGATCCTCCCCTTCTTTCGGAGAATTCCCTGTACCCTTATCTGGAAAAACTGCAGCAGTCCCTGAAGCTGCTCCGGAGCAATCTGCGTCTGGATGCCCTGAACAAGAACCTGACCCTGATCTATGACAAGGATCCGATGACGGGACTGTACAACCGCTTCATATATGAGAACAAAGCCACTCCTCTCTATGAGGAATGCCGGCGCAAGAATTCCCACATGATGGTCATGTTCGTGGATATCAACTACATGAAGAGGATCAACGACCGCTTCGGACACATCCACGGCGACAACGCCATCAAGACCGTCGCGGACTCCATCAAAGCCAACGTCCGCGAGGGTTGGATCCCCGTGCGTTTCGGCGGTGACGAATTCCTGATCATCGCACCAGACAGTGATGAAAACGATGCAGTGAAGGTCAAAAACGCGATCCTGGATTTCCTGGAGAAAAGGAACAACAACGGTTCGCGCCCCTACCGCATCTCGGTCAGCTGTGCCTACGTGGTCACGGATCCGAACAGCGAGGAAAGCCTGCAGGAATATGTCAAGGAAGCCGACCGGCTGATGTACGAAGTCAAACAGCGTGTCCACGCCGCGGACGCCAATCCGGCGAAGCCCGAGTCGTAAGCCATGTCACGCGTCATTGCCTTTCTGAAAAAAGATGCCATGCTTGCCGTTTCGCTGGCAGCCGCCATATTCTCGCTTTTCCTGACGCCGCCTTCCGTGGCGCTTTTTAAGGATATCGACTGGCATACCCTGGGCACGCTCCTCATGATGCTCTGCGTGCTCGAAGGCTTCAAGCAGGAAAACATCTTCCGCCCGCTGATCCGTCTGAGCACGCATTTTTCCACGCAGGCAGGTCTCTCTCTTTTTCTGATCTTCGGCGTGTTTTTCACCTCGATGTTCGTTACGAATGACGTGTCACTTCTTATTTTTGTGCCATTGACGATCCTTCTGTTTCGCGGAGAAAAAAAGGAGCATTATATCCTGCCCGTGATCTCGATGGAGAATATCGCCGCGATCCGCGGATCCCTTCTGATGCCCTTCGGCAGCCCGCAGAACCTCTTTCTGTATTCCCAGTCCGGGATCAGCGCTCCGCACTTCATGCTTCACATGTCCCCTCTCTGCCTCATGTCGGCCGTGCTTTTGATCCTCTTTGTTTTTGTCCTGTACCGGAAAGACCGCAAAGAACTCATCAGGATCGACCAGAAGGAAGTGGCCGGAGAATGGAAGAAAGAGGGACGCGTCCGGCGCATCGCCTACCTTTCCCTCTTTGTGCTTGTGCTGCTCACCATCGTGACGCGCACGAAGTACTGGCCCTTTGCCGTCGGCATCGTGCTGCTTGTGATCGCCATCGTGGACCTGAATCTTTTTACCAAGGTGGATTATGTGCTGCTTGTCACCTTCTTCTGCTTCTTCATCTTTTCATCCCAGGTTGCGTCCAATCCCGGGATCTCGGCCTTTCTGAAAAAGGCTGTCGCAGGACACGAGTACTTCTGGGCCATCGGCTTGAGCCAGGTCATCTCGAACGTGCCTGCCTCCATCGTGCTCTATCCCTTCAGTGAGAACTTCTCGGGCCTGATCTATGGTGCGGATACCGCCGGCCTGTGTTCCCTGATCGGCTCACTGGCTTCGGTCATCAACTACCGCATCTATGTACGGGAATATCCGGGCAAAGGAAAGGACTTCATCAAGACCTTTACCCTCATCAGCTGGGCGTTCTTTGCCATCGTGGTGATCCCCGGCTGGCTGCTTTCCCACTGGCCGTTCTTTTAAGCCATTGCCCGATTGTTGCGATTTTCTGCTTAAATTTTTCGCAATACCATCTTGTTATCCGTTCCCCCATATTATATAATGTAGCGGATAGGGCTCAATGACGGGCCTTTGGCAAAAAACTATGAAAAAAGGAGAATCAAGCATGAAATTCGGTTACTTTGATGACGCCAACAGAGAATACGTCATCACCACTCCCAAAACCCCTTATCCCTGGATCAACTATCTGGGAACACAGGGCTTCTTTTCCCTGATCTCCAACACTGCCGGCGGTTATTCCTTCTATAAGGATGCCCGTCTCCGCAGGATCACCCGTTACCGCTACAACAATGTCCCCATTGACATGGGCGGCCGGTATTTCTATATCAATGATAACGGCACCATCTGGAATCCGGGCTGGTCTCCCGTAAAGACCGAGCTCGACGCCTACGAGTGCCGTCACGGCATGGGCTACACCATCATCAGCGGCAAAATGGCCGACCTGAAGGCGCAGCTCACCTTCTTTGTTCCTCAGGATTATGACGGGGAAGTACAGCAGCTGGTGCTGACCAACGAAGGAAGCGCCGACAAGACCTTCTCCCTCTTCTCTTTTGCCGAGTGGTGTCTGTGGGATGCGCAGGACGATTCCAACAACTTCCAGCGCAACTTCTCCACCGGCCGCGTAGAGGTGGACGGCTCCGTGATCTATCACAAGACCGAGTACAGAGACCGCCGCAACCACTATGCTTTCTATTCCGTAAATGACAGCATCGACGGCTACGATACCGACAGGGATTCCTTCATCGGCCTGTACAACGGATTCAACAATCCTGAAGCCGTCCTTGACGGGAAGGCAACGGATTCCTTTGCAGACGGCTGGGCTCCCATCGCTTCCCATTACAAGAAGATCAGCTTAAAGCCCGGCGAGACCAAGACCCTTGTCTTCGTGCTGGGTTATGTGGAGATGCCTCAGGATCAGAAGTTCGAGGCCGACGGCAAGACCATCAACAAGGTGAAGGCCAAGGAGATGATCGCGAAGTATGACACGCCCGAGAAGTTTGCAGCGGGCATGAAGGAGCTCCGCGCTTACTGGGATAAGCTTCTCGGCATCCTGAATGTTGATACGCCGGACGACAAGGTCAACCGCATGGTCAACATCTGGAACCAGTACCAGTGTATGGTCACCTTCAACCTTTCCCGTTCCGCTTCCTACTTTGAGAGCGGGATCGGCCGCGGCATGGGCTTCCGTGATTCCAACCAGGATATCCTGGGCTTCGTTCACCAGATCCCTGACCGTGCAAAGGAGCGCATCATCGACATCGCTTCCACCCAGTTCCCGGACGGCGGCTGCTACCATCAGTACCAGCCCCTCACCAAGAAGGGCAACGCGGATATCGGCGGCGATTTCTCCGATGATCCCCTGTGGCTCATCCTCTCCGTTTCCGCATACATCAAGGAGACCGGCGACTGGTCCATCCTGGACGAGATGGTTCCTTACGACAACGACATGTCCGTTGCACAGACCATGCTGGAGCACCTGAAGGTTTCCTTCTATCACATCGTAAACAACCTGGGACCTCACGGCCTGCCTCTGGCAATGCGCGCGGACTGGAACGACTGCATCAACCTTTCCTGCTTCTCCGACACGCCGGGCGAGTCCTTCCAGACCTATACCAATCCGAAGTTTGCGGCAGAGGGCGGTTATTCCAAGACTGCCGAGTCCGTGATGGTTGCCGCACTCTTCACCTACACCGGTCCCAACTATGTGGCGATCCTCAAGCACCTCGGCAAAGAGGATGAGGCTGCAGCTGCACAGGCCGAGATCGACAAGATGAAGAAGAACATGATGGAATCCGCATGGGACGGCGACTGGTTCCTGCGTGCTTACGATGCAAACGGCGAGAAGATGGGCTCCAAGGAATGCGAGGAAGGCCAGATCTTCATCGAGCCCCAGGGCTTTGCCATCATGTCCGATGTAGGCAAGGAGCAGGGCACCGCAGAAAAGACCCTTGCCGCCATCGACGAGCGGCTGAACACGGAATTCGGCCTTGTGCTGAACAATCCTGCTTTCTCCAAGTATTACATCCAGTACGGTGAGATCTCTACCTATCCCGGCGGCTACAAGGAGAATGCCGGCATCTTCACCCACAACAATGCATGGATCATCTGCGCCGCGGCCTATGCCGGTGCCGGCGATCAGGCATTCAAGTATTATTCCGAGATCGCTCCTGCCTTCACCGAGGAGACCTCCGACATCCACAAGACCGAGCCCTATGTATACGGTCAGATGATCGGCGGCAAGGATGCCGGTTCCGATATCGGCCGCACCGGCCGCAACTTCGGTCAGGGCAAGAACTCCTGGCTCACCGGTACTGCCGCATGGAACATGGTCGCGATCTCCCAGTACATCCTGGGTGTGCAGCCCGACTTTGACGGTCTGCGCATCGATCCTTCCATCCCCTCCGCATGGGACGGCCTTGAGGCTACCAGACAGTTCCGGAATGCCACCTACAAGATCAAGGTAAGCAATCCTTCCCATGTCTGCAAGGGCATCAAGAGCGTCACCGTGGACGGCAACGCCATCGAGGGCAACCTCATCCCCGCTTTCAGCGACGGAAAGACCCACGACGTGGTCGTTGTGATGGGCTGATCGAACGCCGGGCTGATCCTACTTCGGCCACGCAGCTGTATGCGTGACTCGGGACGTAACAAAGAACAGTGCATCAGAAAAGGGCTGCTGCTGCAGCCCTTTTTCGTTTCCTTTTCGATTCCTTTTCGTTTCCCTTGGGAATCGTCTCCTGCCCTGTCGGTCAGTGAATGAGCTTTCCTTACGGTGACGGACGGTTTTACGTCGATCGGGGTGGGAGATACAGGGACGGAATCCAGAGAATCGGGTTTTCCGTCCCCTCATTTCGTTTGATCGAGCGATAAAAGGGACGAAATTCGTGAAAAAGGGTTTTCCGGCCAACGATCATGTGGGATTGGATGATAAAAGGGACGATTTTCAGGAAAAATGAATTTCCGTCCACTGATTTTATGAGAACAGTAGCTAAAAGGGGACGAATTTACAGAAAACCGAGATTTCCGGCCACGGTTTTTGTTACCCCGGCGGAAAAAAAGCAACGAAATTCAGGAAAATGTGAATTCCGTTGCCGGATACAGAGCGTCAAAGGAAGGGTTTCTGTCAGGGTTTCGAAAGGAGCAGTTCCTCTCCGGGTTTCAGGATCTTTGCCCCTGCCGGCGCGAACAACGCTGCGTTATCCGCATCAAAATCCGTTTTGGACGCATCTCCCGTATGATAGGGAATGTTCACCTTCGCTCCGACCAGCTCCGCACAGGCAGCCGCTTCCACGGGATCCATGTTGTATACCCCATCGCAGCAGTAAAAGGCATAATCGAGCTTTTCCTCTGCGAGCGTTGCCATCTGATCGGTCGTGGAGGTATCTCCGCTGATGTATACGCTCACCTCGTTGGGAAAACGAAGGATATATCCCACACTGGTCAGCTTGTAATGATTTGCGTTGTAGGCTTCCACCGCTTCGACCTGAACGTAACCCAGATCAAAATTCTGATATTCCCCGCCGGCCAAAGCCTCCTTCTGCGTGATGAGCTCACAGTCATCCGCTCTGGACGTGATCTTGGAAAGCACGTTGTGATCGAAATGATCGTGTGTCTGCAGGATCAGGTCGGCTGTCATGTCATAGTCCGATCCGCTGAAGGGATCCACATAGATGACCTTTCCTTCCCCGGTAACGATCCTGAGGCTCGCGTGGCCCATGTACAGCAGGGTCGGATCCGCTAAAGCTGCCCCGTCATCCTGCTTCTGCGTCTCAGTCGTTCCGTCGGCAGGTTCCGTCTGCTGCGCTTCCGTCTGTTCCGGTTCCGTCACTTCCGGTTCCGCTTTTTCCGTTTCCGGATTTTCCGTTTCGGTCTTTTCCGCCGCTGCCGGCGCCTCCGTTCCCGAAGAGCAGGCCGTCAGGCAGAACGCTGCGGACACAACACAAAAGAATTCAAATGCTGTTTTTCCTCTCATGTGCATTACTCCTTTCCACATGCGCCCCATACTATCATATATGGCACAGTGCTGTCAACCGCCTCACTTCGGCTTCAAAAGCCACCACCACAGTGAGGAGGGCAGGATCGCCAGAAGGATGTTGCAGAGATAAGCAATGAAGAGCACGCCCGCGAAGACCGCCCCAAACATCCCGGCCGCCGCATGGGAAAGGACCGAGCCTTCCAGACGCTCCATCGGCTTCTTCCGGCATGCCAACACAAGAAGCGGCAGGCCGATGAAGAAAAGGACGAGCCCCTCCGCAAGCCGCGGCGGATGATAGCTCAGCTCAAGGACATGGCTTCCCTCGCCCGGCAGGCGGATCCCGAGAAGGCCGCCCGGCAATGACAATGTCTGCGCCTTTTCTCCGTCGATCCGGCAGTCCCATCCTTCAGGTCCCGGAATGGGCAGGAAAAGAATGCGTCCCGCATCCGATACCGCAAGGTCCGCGCGCAGTCCGTGCCCGCTTAAACTTATGCCGCTTAAGGGTGCTTCCGGCGAAAGCGCGAGGATCTCATCCGGGGCGCAATGCAGCAGTTTTCCGTCATGATCTGCTTCCAGACAAAGCTCACCGCGGCGGATCCCCAGAAAGGCAATCCTTGCGCCACCGACCGTGATGGTCTCACCGCCAATCCGTATCGTCACCTCTTCGGCGAGCGGATTGTCATAATAGAGCAGCTGCTCATCTTCAAAACAGAGCGTCTGCTCATCTCCCGCTTTGAGAACGGCAGTCCCAAACAGCTCCGTTCCCGTCAGCGCACGGGCATATGCCGCCTGGTATTCCGCCGCCCCGTCACATGAGGCCGAAAGCGCTTCCTCGTCCAGCAAAAGCCCGAAAGGCAGACGCAGTCTGCTCTCCGCAATGGTAAGGCCATCTGTTTCTTCGCAGTTCTCATACAGCCTCTCATCCGGCTGCTCATCCATCAGAACGTAACGTCCTCCGAGCAGGGCGTCGGAAAAGAAGGTCCCGCCCTTCCCGTAGATCGCGGATCCCGCATGATAATAGCCCAGCTTGTCGCAAAGATCGGGGAGCGAAGCCGGAACGATATGCACCCAGTTCTTCAGGGACGGCACGGCCGATACCAGCGGGAAATTCAATTGCAGGCTGTCCGTCTTGTCCAGATAGCGCTGCGTCTTGTCATTTCCGATGCTGCGGTCATAAAGCGCAAGCTCGCTCCCGTACAGCCCCTCCTTGGAACGGTGCATGCCAAGCTCCGCCCGCAGCATGCGCTGCTTTCCGAGCGCCGTCATCCCCACAAAGGACATCAGCAAAACGAGCACCCCGAGGATCGCCCGGAGACGCGGTGAAAGCGTGATCTTTTCGGGAAGCAGCTTTGCCAGAAGCAACAGTCCCACACAGAGATACAGATAGCCGCCGCGAAGGGGGAAGCAGAGATAGACCCCGCCCTGCCAGAAATAATGGCAGCTTTCAAGCGCGACGGGCAGCAGGAGCAGAAGCTCCGTCAGCAGGAGCGCAAGCACAAAACGGTCCGGTTTCTTTTTCCCGATGCGCCGTCCGATCAAGAGCAGCAGGGATGCCAGCGCCGCATTCAGAGCGGTATAACTCAATATCGCCTTTTCCGCATCATAGCTGTGGTCCGGATCCGCATTGGAACGGAGCATCTCCTTGAGCGTGTACAGAACGGAATTGTTCATCCTTGCCGAACCCGTTACCTGTGTGACCGCAGGAAGCAGGATCGGTGCCGCAATAAGGAATGCCAGAAGGCTGCAGATCCCCAGGCGAAAGACGGCGGCCCGGCGCTCTTTCGCGGAAAACTCCCCGCACAAAAGAAACACGCCGGAGAACAGGATCAAAAAGATCACCAGCATGTAATCCTGCTGGACGCAGATCAGAAAAGCCGCCGCCAAAAGCAGGACATAAAGCAGGCGCCTGCTGACGTCACGCAGCAGACCAAGCAGCGCGTAAAGCAAAAACGGAAGAAGAATGGCCGGATCCAGCCATTGTGAGAAATAAAGATAATGAAAGGTCCAGCTGTTGCAGGCATAGAGCGCCGAGAGAAGGATCACCGGCAGCATTCCCGTCTCTTCGGGAAGCAGGCGTCTTAACAGAAAGCGGAAAGAAAACGCCATCAGCAAAAGACGCAGAAGCGCCATCCAGGAAGTGCTGTAAAGCACCGCGCTGCGCGGGATGAAAAGGTAGAGGACATGCAGGGGACTGAGCATCCCGAAATGAAGCACCGCGCCGGAAGGGTTGCAGCCCAGCGCCAGATCCCAGTCGAAAAAGAGCTCCTTCTTTCCGTGAAGAAGATCCCAGAGATAGTACAGCATCGGAATGTGCTGGCGGTATCCGTCGTCCCCTTCGATCGTCAGCGTTCCGAACGGCCACTCCCCATGCAGATAAAAACAGATCGCAACGAGCAGAAAGACAAAGCAAAACAGCAGGACGCATTCAACAAGGCGTCTCGGCTTTCCCACGCGCCTTTCCTTCTCAGAGCTTGTTGCCATGGCGGTCATAATCCTGTGCGCCGTCGGTCAGAAGATACATTTCATCGCCCATGATCAGGGAAATGAAATCCTGCGGATCCTGAAGCGGCCTGGCCGTGCAGATCCCTCCGCCGAAAATGTTGGTGGAATGCACATCCGATCCCGCCGTCATGGGCTTGTTATTGGCCCGCGCCAGTTCGATCGCCTGCGGGTTCCAGACATCACTCTTATGAGACATGCTCTTCGGGCTGGAATGCGTCGCGTTCACGCCTTCGATCCCGTCCGAATGCTCCGGGTAAAGACGCACTTCGGGAATGTAGAATTCTTCCCGGTAAGGATGTGCCTGCACAACGATCCCGCCTCCGGAATGGATGATCTCCCTCTGTTCCGGTATCGTGGCATCGTGAAGCTCGGGATGATCCGCCATCCATTCGGGCGTGATCCCGTAGATCAGGAACTCCGTTCCGTGGAAGCCGGACTCGTAGCCGTACCAGACCTTCAGGCCGTTTTCGTCTCCCCACTCCTTTGCATGCCGGTAGCCCAGCGCGAAAAGCTCCACCCACTCCCGCCAGGGAAGGCTGCGGTCCACTGCCGTATTTCCGCCCCAGGCATGATCGGTCACAAAGATCCCGTCATAACCGGCCTCCTTGCAGGCTCTCGCCATCTCCGCACCGGGGCACTTCCCGCAGGCACTGCCTTCCGAAGTATGAAGATGGGTCTCATACAAATAAGGAAAATCACTCCGTTTTATCTTGCTCATACCGCTCCTCCGCATGCTGCTTTCTGTCTGCCTTCTGTTCTTCTTCCGCCGTTTTCTTCCGGTCCGTCTCTTTTCCCGAGCCGCTCCGGCGCATCTGTTTTTTCTTCCACTCCCGGTATTTCTTCAACTCGGAGGACACACCGCAATCCATGATGATGCTGACCACCAGGATGTCATCGATAAAGCCGGGCAGAAGCTCGAGCGGACAGACCACATAGAGCAGCGCACCCACGATGGCTGCCAGAAAGCGCTTCGGGATCGCAGTGTACTCTCCTTCCGCATAGTCATTTACCAGATCGATCATGTCCGAAAGGTCCTGCGCCATGGAACCCAGAACAGGCTTGTCACGGAACTTTTCCAGCCAGGCCTTTGCCCCTTCCGAAAACTTCCTCAGCTTCCCTTTATCCTCTGCCAGTTTTTCCGCTTCAGCGCGGATCTTTTTCTTCCGTAACAGATTCATCGTTTCTTCATCCACTTCCCGACCAGCGAGACAGCCGGTCCCAACAGAAAGACCATGAGCACATGCCCGATCCCGGGCAGCTTTCCGCAGAGTATCCCCACCACAACCGCCGTCCCGTCATACGCGATCCGCAGCAGAAAGAAGGGGATCTTCTTCAGCGGCTTATGGAGCAGCTGCGGGATCGCATCATAAGGAGACAGTCCCGCATCCGCATTCATGTATACGGCAGCCGCGATCACAAAGCAGAGCAGCGCCAGCGCAAAGATCACGGCGCGCATCGGCCATTCCGTAAAGAAGCGCTGCGGTATGATCTTATGCCAGAGAAAGCGGCAGAAATCGGCGATATAACCGATGCAGACCATGTTCATCACGGTTCCGGGACCGATGTATCTGCGCCCCCAGATCAGCACCGGTACAAACATCAACGCGTTCAGGATCAGTTCCCATGTCCCGAAGCTGATACCCAGGCGCTCCGAAAGCACTACGTTCATGAAAGTGAAGGGATCGGTCCCCAGATCCACTTCGATCAGAAAAGAAACAAATACTCCCATAAAGAAAATGCCCGTCGCCATGACCAGGCATTTCTTCAAGGGGTAACGTTCACAAAAGCGTTTCCATGCGTTCATTTCAAAGTACCGTTCACGTCATGGATATAAATGCTCACCATTCCGTTCTCCTGCTTGTATTCAAAGATGTTCTTGTCTTCCAGGCACTCCACCGGCACCGAGATCTCGATCCCGCTCTTGGTGACGATCTTCTGCTTTTTGGCCAGTGTCCTTCTGGTCTTCGGGCTCACCGGCATGGGGCTGTCCTGGATCTTGAGTTCCTCGCTGCGCTCTTCATAGCGCTCCTGCGCCTTCGGATTGTCCTCAAACAGCCTCTTCGGGATGCGGACCGGATTGATCTCGCCGTGCTCTTTGGCCTCTTCCGCAACGGCTTTCCGATAGGAAAAGACCTTGGCCGCAGCCTCATCCTCATAGCATTCCCGTATCGTGTCCAGGACCGCTTCCTGAATGCACTGGACCGTTTCCTTTTCCGACTTGTTCAGATCAAGCTGCAAAATGCGCTCTGCCATGTAATTGACGCTTTCTCCGTCGATCATGCAGCGCATGTCCGACATCCAGACCCGTCTCTCATAAACGTTGATGAAGAAATAATCATATTCCTTCTGGGTATGCGCGGGAAGCAGATGCACATCCTTGGTCCATACCACCTTGTCTCCCTTTTTCTCGCAAGCAAAGCGGCTTTGATAATTCAGCTTGAAGAAAGCGATATGCGGCTGCTCATTCACGGTGGCAAAGACAAAAAGGCCGCTGCCCGGCTGCATGCCGTAGGCGACCTTCAAGAGCTCGTGCATCTCGTCCGTGATCACATCCACGAAAGCATCAAAACCGTCCGCTTCAAGAGGCGTGATCTGTGCCAGGAAGGAGTCTTCCGCAAAACGGGCCTTCCCGGCACCGGTCTCGTCAAAATTGTGTGCAAAAAGCTGCAGGATATAGGCAAACATCTCCCCGTCCGGGTCGATCAGCCATTCATTATAATCCACATATGCTTTTGCGGCGTCTATGGAGCTGATAAAGCAACGCTCGATCTCGATCGCAGATCTGTTCATTATTCCGTCACCGTAACACTGATCTCGACCGTCTCACATCCCGTGCCGCTGACCGTAAGAGTGGTCTTGCCTTCCGATTTTCCTTCGATCGTGACCGCATCATCATAATCCTTGACGATCTTCATGATCTTCTTGTCACCGGTCTCATATTCCAGGTAGAGGTTCTTCACTTCCATCTTCAGGTCTTCGTAGTTCTCCACGCGGATCGTGATCTCTTCGCCTTCTTCGATCTTGACCTTGGTCTTATCCAGCTCGATCTCCTTCTTCGGCCCGATGAAGCCTTTCAGGAAAAGAATGGCCACGCCGCCTCCGAGCAGAAGCAGAAGAACGATCACCAGGGCGATGATGATGCCCGCGCCGCCCTTCTTCTTGGCCGGTGCATTTGCTGCGGGAGCCGCCATGTTCTGCTGGGGCATTCCCATATTCTGCTGCGGCATCCCCATGTTCTGCTGCTGCATTCCCATGTTCTGCTGCGGCATCCCCGCATTCTGCTGGGGCATTCCCATGTTCTGCTGGGGCATTCCCGCATTCTGCTGCGGCATTCCGATGTTCTGCTGCGGCGGCATTCCCATGTTCTGCTGCGGCATCCCCATGTTCTGCTGCTGCGGCATCCCCATGTTCTGCTGCTGCGGCATCCCCATGTTCTGCTGCGGCGGCATCCCCATGTTCTGCTGCTGCGGCATCCCCATGTTCTGCTGCTGCGGCATCCCCATGTTCTGCTGCTGCGGCGCCTCCATGCTCGGCTGCTGAGGCGCTTCCACACTCGGCTGCTGAGGCGCTTCCATGCTCGGCTGCTGAGGCGCTTCCATGCTCGGCTGCTGCGCTGCTTCCGCGCTCGGCTGCTGAGGCGCTTCCGCGCTCGGCTGCTGCGCTGCTTCCATGTTCAGCAGGGGCTGTACTCCCATATCCGGCTTGGGGGTATCCGTTCCGTTGTTGTTCTGCATATTCTGTCCGTCCATGTCTTCTTCCTCCCTGATATCCTATCCTGAGAACAGCCCGCAGTAGCATACTCCGGGCTGTTGTCACGCTTTATTATATTCCTTTTAGTCGGGATTTGCAAACGGTACGCCATCCGCGATGAACGCGAATTTCGTCGTAAACTTGATAACGTCAAACGTAGGCGGATGCGGGATCTCGATCGGCGGGATCGGCACAACCTTATAATTTGCGAATGCCGGATACTGATCGATATCCGCCATGTAGGTAATGAACGGATATTCACGTCCGTGAAGGATCAGGCATTCACCCTTTTCCTTGCTGAAACGCTGCAGCTCGGTGACCGAGATCAGGCGGCGTTTTTCGGCTCCGCCCGGACCCCAGGCATCGATCTCGCCGCAGAGGAAACTCATCTCATTCAGCAGATCGCGCTCACGGGAAGTAAGGAAGATCCAGTTATCGCAGTTACCCTTGATGGTATCGGCATCCTCTCCGTAACGGCCCTTCAGCTGATGCAGGGACTGCACCACCAGATAGAAGCGCATGTTACGGCTACGGGCTGCGGATATCATGGAAGGCATATCCGGAACCTTCGGGATATTACAGAACTCGTCCAGAACGAAATTGACACGGACCGGAAGGGAAAGGGAAGCCTGACGCTGTGCCTCACCGATCAGGATCTCGTATACCTGCTTGATGAACATCGTCACCAGGAAGTGGCAGGTCGTCTTTTCATCGGGGACGATAACATATACGGCCGTCTTTTCATGGCCGAACATGCGGATATCGAAAGTGTTATGACAGAGCATGTCCGTCAGACGCTTGTTCAGGTTGAAGATGGAGACCATTCCGTAAAGCACGCTCATGATGGAGGAAATGGTCTTTTCATTCTCACCCAGAAGCGTACCCTTGAACAGCATACCGATGGTATTCTGCGTGCTCATCTTGCCGGCCAGGGTCTTCAGGGATTCCAGTGCTGCCTGGGAGCAGAGTGCCGTAAGGGAACGCATGTTGACCGCGTTCTCCGCTGCTGCCGCTTCAAAGAGCAGATACATGTTTGCGGTCAGCAGTGTCTCTGCCATCAACGGATACAGAAGGTCGGTGGTATTTTCCTTCTGACGTGCGGAAAGCGTAGCTGCAAGGTCGTTGACCAGGTTGTTGGCTTCGTCCTTACGTCCGGTACGGTAGTACTCGTAAGGCAGTGCCAGGGGATCCCACATATCGCCGTAACCGATATCACGGAAGTTCAGGACCACGGTCTTGTAGCCGTGCTCCTTTGCAAAGCCGCCGGTACGCACATAAAGCTCGGCCTTGGGGTCGGTGACCACGAAGGACTCACCGGAACGGATGAACATGTTCAGGGTCGGCATGCAGAAGATACGCGTCTTCTTGGAACCGGTAGCACCGAAGATCAGGGTATGCGTATCACGGCCGTCCAGATATGCGGTATGTCCGTCCGACATGATGGGCACCCCGCCGACGGGATAGGTATCCGAGTCAATATCCACACGTGTGGCGGAACGCTGGACCTCTTCCACCGTTGCCCAACGTGTCGTTCCCATATTACTCTTATATCTTGTATTTTTGATCTGACTGCTGCTCATTGCTACCCTCCTTAATAGTTGAACTGCGCCGTGAACACACGCGCATTATTCTGGATCAGCTCCGAAACATAGATACCGTCCGGGGCGTATGCGCTGATCATGTCCTTTGTTACGACGCCGTCATAAGGCGGTGCGGAAGTATATACGGAGTATACGATATCCGCTGCCAGACGATCCAGCATGTCATAGCCCGCAAAATACTGGTCTTCACGAAGCCGGTTCACGGTAGCAATGATCATTTCCTCGGAATCCCTGTCAAGATTCAGTCCAAACTCCGAGATCTCCTTGCGGATGTAATTGCAGAGTTCTTCACTGTCGGGCAGTTTCATCCGGATGACCTGGATGCGGAAGAAGAGCACCAGAAGCCTGGTCAGCTGCTCCACCGCCTGGGGATTGATGTTCGGGATCTGGAAGACGTAGGTGATGTCATCATCCATCGTCTGCAGGAACTTCATCACATCGATGAAATACGGATCCTCGAAATGTCCGACCCATTCGCTGACATCGATGGAGAGGATGCCATGGTATTCCGAACGGAACCCTGCGGCATCACGGATCTTCTCCGCCATCTTTTCGATCTCGTGGCATTCCTTGTCGGCCGGAACATAATCCATAAAGTACTCGAGGCAACGGACGTTTCCGTAGAATGCCAGAAGATTTCCGGACGTGTACATGAAATTCGTCAGAAGCATCAGGAGATTTTCCCGATCCAAACCGTTATCCGCTGCCCACAGCAGATTCGGCAAGACCAGTTTCTGTTTGGCATGGAATTTTTCCACATTCTGACTCAGACGATTCCATTGATCAATGGTCTCTTTGAAGTCATCCATACCATGGAGAGCCATAATCTCTCTGTAATAGACGTTTTCGGCCATAGAACTACCCACCTTTCATCCTGATAGATTTTATGAGCGGAACTGGAAAACCCGCGCTTCACATATTATAGCAGATTTAGTCTACTTTTACTATGAAAACTTTCAAAACTTCGGAATATTCAGAGAATCTGCACAAAACGCCCTATCCTTTTTCTAAAAGGCATCAGGGAATGATGGAATAGTCCGATACGGGGGAACCTTTTTCGATCTCGTCGGCCGTATGCACTACCGAACGGAAGAGCAGGCCTTCGTAGCGGAAATCGCCGTTCTGTATGGTCTGGTTATAGATATCGTGCCCAAGGCCTTCGTAATCGTCGCTGTTCATGTAGCACAGGATGGAGCGGATCGCCGCCTTCACGTAGTCGGAAGAGGACGCATTCCTGCCCTGTTCGACGACAAGCACATCCTTCTCGCTGTTGCTGCCCTTCGAGACCTTCATCCGGATGCCGAGATCCGTATCGCCGCTGACGACCTTGTATTCGCCCTCGTTACCGGACGCTGCAAGCTGCATGTTATCCGCGGCGAGGGATGCGTTCAGCTTGTCGATCAGAGCCGTGCCGCTCAGCCCCTGTGCCCCCGTATTGCTGTCCGGCTGCTGCGCGGGAACGGGCGTCGGTGTCGGCGGCAGCGTGTTCGTTCCGCCGTTATCCGCCGCGGACTGATCCACCGGGATCTCGATGTGCACGTCCTCCGTCAGCGTCGGAAGAGCGGCCTCTCCCGTAACGGAAGGCTCTTCCTTCTGCTCTCCCGCGTCGGCACGCATGGGAGAGCCCTCCGGATATTCCAGGGTCCCGTTCTCGTACATTTCGGAATAGGTCCGGACCATGTTGCCGGAGACAGCGATGCGGGGGTCGTTGAGGCAGTCATCGCAGATATAACGTGTAACGCCCAGCACATCGTATTCCCCGCAGACGCGCTTTCGTCCGCAGAAGTCGCATACCTTGAACGAGCAGCCGCAAAGCGGAAGCACCAAAAAGAGCATCGCCAGAAGCGAGACCGTATTTCCCAGGATGCGCTTGTGTTTTCCCGTACGTTTCATTTCCATATCTTATAGAAAAAAGAAAACCCCGGAAACTCTCCGGGGCCTGAGCGTGCGCGACAGGATTCGAACCCACGACCTTCTGGTCCGTAGCCAGACGCTCTATCCAGCTGAGCTACGCGCACATTGACATTGAGGATTGCCTGGGCTTCCCCGCAACGTCCATTTGGTACAATAGCACAAGCCCATCCAAAAGTCAAATAGTTTTTTTATTCTTCTGCCCAGATCCGCTTATTCAGCGCTTTATCCTGCTTTCCGATCATGTCCAGGACTTCCTTGGCCTTCTTCTGTTCCTCGATCGCCTTGTTCTCGTCCCGGATCAGAAGCTCCAGGCTTCCGGAAATGGTATCGATGTTGTTCCGGAACTCTTCCACCATCTGGGCGGTACGCTGCTGGGCCACCTTGATGACTTCCTCTTTGTAGGCGATGAACTGCTCCACGGTCTGCGCATTGAAAGCCCGCTCCAGATCACGCTTGTAGGCCTTCTTGTCCATGGTGTTAAAGATCAGGATCGCCTTCTGCTCGTTGATGTAATCGTTCATCTTGAGTGCGCCGATCTCGGAAGGCGGGATCTCGGTATCGGAGATATTGGCGATCCTGCGGATCAGCCCCTCATCGATACCCTTATATTCCTTGATCTTCTTGACGATGATGCTCTTCAGCTCCTGCACCTGTGCCTGCAGGATGTCCCCGCGGACCTTCTTGTAATAGTCATCAATCTCCTGCAGATAACGGTTCAGTTCGCTGATGATGATGGTATTCTTCTTTTCGAAGATCTCGGGCTTCAGGGCGATCCACTGCATCTTGTCGGCCTGCCGGCTGGCAAGCTCCTGCCGCTTCTCGATCTCGCGCACCAGCTCCTTGATCTCCTCAACCTGCGTCTCCAGGCTGTCGTCGGTGATGCGGGCCACGAATTCCTCATGGGCGTTCTCGATGTCCTGCACCATGCTGGTCTTCATGATCTCGATGTTCTTTTCGATGTGCTCCTTCGACAGACGGGCCTGGTTTTCGATGGCCTCGTAGTCGACACGCACGAAGTCGATCAGGCCTTCGATGCCGTCATACAGGCCCTTGGCCTTCACGGCCAGGGCATATTTCTGGGCATACTTGATGATCTCCTGCTCGATGGCATACATCCCGGAATTGATATAGATCCTGTGGATCACGCCCTCAAGGGAGGTATCGCAGGCAGAAGCCGCTTTCTCGCAATCCGCAAGAAGCTGCTTGGTCTCAAAATCGGCATCCGCCAGTTTATCATAGCGATAGAAGATCCCGTTGTCGGAAGAGATCTTGGTAGGCTCCTCCGTGAAAGGATCGGTGGTAGGTTCGTTGTTGATCTCTTTTTTGTGGTTGGCGAGCCAGGTACGCTCGTCCTCCAGATCCACATTCCCTTCAATGGCCTTGCTGATGTAGGCCGCCTTGGACGATGCAAAGAACAGACGCGCGCTGGCGAGATCGATCTCCATGTCCTCCTCGTCGTAGATCTTGTCCTCCTCCTTGAGGCTGACCAGGACCTTCTTGTTCCGAAGGAGCTTCAGATCCTTGCTCGACTTGGTATCCGCCTGGTTGATCACATGGAAGGAACGGTCCAGGTCGATGGATACCCCTGCCTCGTTCCGGTTATTCTTGAACCCGCCGATCAGCTTGTAAAGGACCGAATTACCGGTTCCTTCCATCTTGGTCGGCTCGTAGATCACGATCAGGATCGAATTGGTCTGCTGCTGCAGCGCTTCCTTCAGGATCAGGAGATGCTCGCTGGAATTGGAATCCGTTCCCGGCGTATCAAAGAAGGTGAAGTTGATGTTCCGGCACATGGGGATCGGGAAGCCCACTTCGATGATCCCGCCCACGTAACCGGAGCCGTCCTTCTGCTCCTGGTTGGGCACGTCGTTGAGCTTCTTTAAGATCCTGCAGAGCTGCTCGTGCTGCCTGAGCCCCAGCTCGGCAACAGCGGTAGCCTCCAGCTCCAGCTGATGGCGGATGTGTTCCTCCACATTTCCCTGGCCCCGGGCCACTTCAAACTGGTTGATCGCATCGTTCCAGTTGATCACCACATTGTCGGGACGCGTATCCCTGGTGGTCCGGACCGCGAAAGAGACCCGCGGGGTCTTTTCGTTATGGATCTTGAACATCTTTGCCGTTTCGGAATTGATGCTCTCCGGAAGAATGCGCTTTCCGATGATGGCATTGATAAAAGTGGATTTCCCGGCGGAATAGGTTCCCACCAGGCAAAGGTTTACTTCATTGTTGTTCAGCGCTTCCTTCCGTTCCTCAAAGAGGGCCTTGCGCTTGTGGAAGAGCTGCTTGGTCTCGTTGTTCTTCAGCTCCTTCTCGAACTGTTCGATGGTCTCGTCACAGAATTCCAGTATCAGCTCGTAGATCTCGGATACACTGGGCAACTCGATGTATTTCACGATCTTAAAGATCTGTTTCCCTTTGGAATCGTTGTAATCCTGGATCTTTTTCTGCAGATCCTCGTAATCGATCTTGGTCCCCTTAAAGGTGATGTTCACATTATCTTTTGAAAACTGCTCCCAGATATCATCGAAGAAACGGCTTCCCTGATTCTGAAGCAGAAATTCCGTTCCGGGCCCGTACTTTTTAAGGCGCGGGCACTCGTCGTAGGGGATCTCCACAAACTCCCCCTTAAAGCGTCCGCAGAAGCGTACCTCCTTCTTAACGGGATGATACATGAGCATGAGTTCCTTCATAAGAATCCGTAACCTCCGTCACATACTTCAACAAACCATCCAAAGAAAAAGGACGGTCTGAGCACATATAATGATTATACCGAAGGCCGCCCCAAAACACAAGATATTTTCCGTTTGTTTTCGCAAATGTTAATCCAGTGCCACCGCTGTATGAAGTGCCACTTCCATCATCTGCGTAAAGGAGTTCTGCCGCTCCTCCGCAGACAGGGCCTCACCGGTCAGGATGTGATCCGAAACCGTGAACATGCCCAGTGCCCTTTTCCCCGCTTTGGCAGCGTTCATGTAGAGCCCCGCCGTCTCCATCTCGATACAGAGTATCCCCATCCGGATCCAGCGCTCGTTTGCGTCTTCCTGGGCATCGTAGAAGGTGTCCGAGGAAAGGATGTTCCCGACATGGTAGTTCGCCTTCAGTGCCTCCGCCTGTTCCACCGCCGTCTTTAAGAGGGTGTAATCGGCGATGGGCGCAAAGGTCCCGGGAAGCTCAAACTGCCTTGCATAGGCGGAATTGGTTGAAGCGCCCATGGCGAAAACCAGGTCGCGCACCTTGACGTCATTGTTAACGGAGCCGGCGGACCCGATGCGGATGATGTTCTCCACGCCGAAAAAGTGAAACAGCTCATAGCTGTAGATCCCGATGGAGGGGATCCCCATCCCGCTGGCCATCACCGTGACGCGGTGACCGTCGTAGGTTCCCGTATATCCCTGCACGCCCCTTACATTATTGATGAGTTTTGCATCCGTAAGGAAATTTTCGGCGATGAACTTTGAGCGCAGGGGATCCCCCGGCATCAGTACCGTCTTTGCGAAGTCCTCGGGCGAAGCCGCGATATGCGGCGTAGGATATGCTGCCATTTTCATTCCTCCTTATTCGTTTTCGATCCGTTCCTTCCCTGCAGCCAGGATCGTTCCGTCCTCGGCCACGCGGTAATGATAACGGTAACCTTCTGTTTCAAATTCAACGGTATAGACCAGACCGTAGGAGGTGTGCATCACGCTGCTCACCGAATACTCCCCGGTCATTTCCTCGCGGATCCCCGCATCTTTCAGGGCCCATTCCAGGGCCTGTCTGTCAGTGAGAAGACGTACCGCCTCCCCGTCTTCCGGATCGTACTGCTCCTCATCCGTGCTCCCGACCGCCGAAAGCGTCTCCGCTTCGTTTTCGGAAACCGCGTTCTGTGAAACGGCTTCGGCTGCCTTGTCCTCGGACACGGCCGCAGCTGTCTCTTCCTCCGGCAGCTCTTCCGGCTCTTCCGTCACCGGGATCACCGGTTCGGGTTCTTCGTTCACCACCACCGGTGCCTCTTCAGCCGGCTTTTTGACATTGCTCAGGATGGTATCCAGCTCCGAAATGCTGTATGCAGCCAGCTCTTCCGGTGTGTAATCGGGATCGATCGCCACGATCTGGTCGATCAGGAGTGCCTCGCCTGCCGTGGGAACATGCGGATCGAGGACCACGACACGGTTGCCGAGCTTCCCGCCGAAAACACCGAAATAGAGGAGGCCGCCCACGCCAAGAACGAGGAGCGCCGCAGCCGCAACGATCCAGCCTGCGGAGATCCCCCGCTTTTTCCGGCGCCGGCTCAGATCCATGGGGATCGTCCCTTCCTGCTCGGCAGCCACCCGTTCCCGGACCTTGTCCAGGACATCCGGCGTGATCTGATCGACCGCTCTCTGTAATCTCTTCTCAATCTCTCTGTTATTCATCTCTCACCGATCACCTTTTTCATCTTCTTCAATGCCCGGTTGTATTTCGACAACACCGTTGCCAGAGGCATATCCAACATTTCCGCGATCTCACGGTGCTTGAGCCCCGCCACGGCGTGCAGCATCACGATATTGCTCTCTTCCCCGCTCAGAACGCGGAGCGCTGCATCCAGCACCATCCTGTCCTCGGTATGAAATTCACTGTCCGAATCTTCCAGAGCTTCCCATTCATACTCCGGCAGATCGGCCATCCGCCTGCGCCCTCTCAATTTCATCAGGGAAAGGTTCCGCGCTATCGTGAGGATCCACGCCATGGGCTTTCCCTGGCTCTGGTACTGATCCGCATTCAGGCACAGCTTAACGTATGTGTCCTGCAGCAGATCCTCCGCATCCTCCGTATTCCGCACGATGGAAAGGATGAAACCGTATACGGCGGATGCGGTCCTCGCGTAAACATCGCTGACCGCCTCCCGGTCTCCTTTTCCGATCTTCTGCAATGCGGCGTCCAGCTCGGCATTGCGTTGTGCTTCACTCTCTCCCTCCGGCGCATGGCTCTGTAACAAGCCAAACATCCTCTATTTCACTCCTCCTGATGTGCTAATGCAAAAAGCCGGATTTTTATTTCACTCTTCCAAACAGCTTTTTATCAATTCGACGGCTTTGTCGATCCCGAGCTTCCCCGTGTTGATCGTCAGGTCATAGCTGCGGCTGTCTCCCCAGCTGTGATCGGCATAATAGTTATAATAATTTGCGCGGTCCTTGTCTCCCCGGCGGCACTTGTCCTCTGCCTCCTTGCGGCTGCACTTTTCCCACTCGGCCACGCGCCCCGCCCGGAAATCCATGTCGGCATGGACAAAAACATTCAGGATATTCTCCATGTCGGACAGGACATAATCCGCGCAGCGTCCGATGAAGATCCCGCTGCCCTCCTCGGCCAGTTTGCGCATGGTGTTGAACTGGGCCAGATAAAGCTCGAGCACGAGCGGTCTCTGGTAGGTCAGGCCGAAGCTCCCGGCCCCCATGGCGAGCGAATAGAGCAGGCTGGTCGTCGGTTTCTCATCATGTTTTTCAAAGATCTCCTTGCTGTAACCGCTCTTTTTGGCTGCTTCATCCAGAAGCTCCCTGTCATAAAACGGGATGCCCAGATCGGCAGACAGACGTCTGCCGATCTCGCGTCCTCCGCTTCCGAGTTCACGCCCGATCGTGATGATCTGCTTCTCCTTCATCCTGTAACCCCTCCTTTCGGATTTACCTGTATTATGCACTGATTATAGCACATTCTTTACAAAAAAAGGGATAGACAAAACCTTTTTTTTGGTGTAGTATATGCATAGTGCTTTGTGAGCATTCTATTATGCAATGATGAGGAGTGAACAAAATGGCCAAGATACTTGTAGTTGACGATGCCGCATTCATGCGCATGATGATTAAAGATATACTTACCAAGAACGGATATGAAGTAGCCGGCGAAGCCGAAAATGGTGCGGTCGCCGTTTCCAAGTACAGCGAATTGAAGCCCGATCTGGTGCTCATGGATATCACGATGCCGGAAAAGGACGGCATTCAGGCTCTGAAGGACATCAAGGCAAGCGACGGAGGTGCCAAGGTGATCATGTGCTCCGCGATGGGTCAGCAGGCGATGGTTATCGAAGCGATCCAGTCCGGTGCAAAGGATTTCATCGTTAAGCCCTTCCAGGCCGACCGTGTTATCGAGGCCGTCAAGAAGGTAGTCGGTTAAGATCAGACATCGGAAAGCCCCGCCTGCAGGCGGGGCTTTTTTTGTGCTCTGCTTCCGGATCAGGGACGTATCCCGATCCTTTTCCGAAATGTGTTACTTTCCGATCCGTTCCATGATCCGTTCCGTTTCGAAATAGATCCGTTCCTCATCCATCGTCAGGATCTTTCCGTTTTCCATCGTGATCTCGCCGTCGATGATGACGGTCTCCGTCTCACTGCCGTTGGCCGAATAAGACAACGCCGCCACGGGATTATTCACGGGCCACATGGACGGTCTTCTCAGGCTCAGGATCGCGAGGTCCGCTTTTTTGCCCGCCTCGACGGAGCCGATCTCGTTCTCCATGCAAAGAGCTTTCGCACCCTGAATCGTTGCCATGCGGAAGGCCTCTTCCGCGCTCACGCACTGCGGGCTCAGATGCGTCCCCTTATGGATCAGCGTGAGCAGACTCATCTCCCGGATCATGTTCAGCGCATTGTTGCTGCCGGCTCCGTCCGTCCCCAGACAGAGGTTGATCCCCTTGGCCATCATCTCCGGCACCGGCGCGAATCCGTTCCCGAGCTTCATGTTGCTGGCCGGATTCGTCACCACGCTCACTCCGTGACGTGCCAGGATCTCCATGTCCTTTTCATCCACCTGCACGCAATGGGCTGCGATAAAGGGCACATCGAAAAGCCCCGTGCGCTCAGCCAGTTCGATGGGGCTTGCGCCGTAGTCCTTCCGGCAGTTCTCGATCTCGGTCCTGCTCTCCGAAAGATGCATGTGGATCCCCATGTTGTTTTTCTTTGCTTCCTCCGCCACGATGCGAAGAAAGGCCTCATCACAGGTATAAGGTGCATGAGGTCCCAGGCGGAAACTCAGGCGGTCGCAATCCGCAAAGGCTGCCTTTTCCTCATAGGCCTGCTTCAGGCGGCTGCTGCCGGCTTCATCGTTTCCGCTGCCCACCAGTCCGCGGCTGATCACCGCGCGCATCCCGCTCTCCTTTACGGCACGGCTCGTCTGGCAGATGTTCATCTGCATGTCGTTAAAGCAGGTGGTGCCGCTCTTCATCATCTCAACGATGGCCAGGCAGGCGCCCCAGTATGCGTCCTCATCCGTCATCTTCTGCTCGATGGGATCGATACGCCCGAACAGCCAGTCCATGAACGACAGATCATCCGCCACATTTCGCATGAAGCTCATGTAGGAATGGGTGTGGCAGTTGACCAGTCCGGGGATCAGCAGTCTGTCTTTTCCGTCGATGGTCTTTTCCGGCCGGAAACCGGCAGGTACCTCTCCGACTGCTTTGATCCGTTTTCCTTCAATACAAACGCTTGTGCGCTCCACCCGCTGCGGAGCGGTCTCGTTCTCTCCCGGAAGGATCGCCAGTATGTCTTTGATCTCGATATTCATTCGTTTGTCTCCTTCTTTGACAGGCCCCTCTTATTTCCCGTACAGATATTCTCTCTGTTCCGGCGTGAGCACATCGATCTCCTTGCCCAGAAAAGCAAGTTTCTTTACCGCCACTTCACGATCGACTTCCTCCGGAACATCGATCAGCTTCTCTTTCAGATCCTTTCCGTGCTCGACCAGGTACTTGGCCGACAATGCCTGGATCGCAAAGCTCATGTCCATGATCTCAGCGGGATGTCCGTCGCCGCAGGCCAGGTTCACGAGCCGTCCTTCTCCGAGCACCGCAAGGGTTCTTCCGTTGCTCAGCGTGTATCCAATAATGTTATTTCGCATCTCTGCGCTGTTTTTGGCGATCCGGCGCAATCCGGCCATGTCGATCTCGCAATCGAAATGTCCCGCATTGCAAAGGATGGCTCCGTCTTTCATCTCGTAGAAGTCCTCTTCGTCAATGACCTTGTCACAACCGGTGACCGTCACGAAGAAATCTCCGAGCGCCGCTGCTTTCTTCATGGGCATCACTTCGAAGCCGTCCATGACCGCCTCGATCGCTTTCACCGGGTCGATCTCGGTCACGATCACCTTGGCCCCCAGCCCCTTTGCGCGCATGGCAACGCCCTTGCCGCACCAGCCGTAGCCGGCTACCACCACCGTCTTGCCTGCCACGATCAGATTGGTGGTGCGGTTGATCCCGTCCCACACCGACTGTCCGGTGCCGTAACGGTTATCGAAGAAATGTTTGCACTGGGCATTGTTCACCTTTACCATGGGAAAGAGCAGCGTGCCTTCGCGGTTCATGGTCTCCAGACGCAGGATGCCGGTCGTGGTCTCCTCACAGCCGCCGATCACCTGCGGGATCAGTTCCTTAAACTCGGTATGCATCATATGCACCAGATCCCCGCCGTCATCGATGATGATGTTCGGTCCCACCGAAAGCACGGCACGGATATGGGCATCATATTCCTCCGCCGTGCAGCCGTGCCAGGCGTGAACCTCCAGCCCCGCCTTTACCAGCGCCGCCGCCACATCATCCTGTGTGGAGAGCGGATTGGATCCGGTCACGTACATCTCGGCGCCGCCTGCCGCGAGCACCTTGCAAAGATAAGCCGTCTTGGCCTCCAGATGGACCGAAAGCGCGATCTTCTTTCCCGCGAACGGCTTTGTTTTCGAGAATTCCTCCTCCAGCGTCCGAAGCAGATCACAATGGTTCTTTACCCATGCGATCTTCATCTCACCGCCCGGCGCCAGAGCGATATCCCTGATCTCACTGCCCATGATGTATCCTCCTTGAAAATAGTTCGATCGGAACGGCGGATCTTCTCCGCCGCGTTCCCACAAAGCTATAATGAAACAGTATAGCATAATATTCCGCATTTGGCTTGCGGTTTTTTCATATTCGGTTTATGATAGCGCATGATGAAAGCAAAAATGCAGCAGGCTTTCCGCTTGTTCGTGAAAGACCTGCGTTCCAACCTGAAGCTGTTTTTCATGCTCTTCCTCATCTGGGGCGGGCTCTCTCTTTTGCTGCGCGCTTTTTGTCCCATGGTGGTCCTCTTCGGACTGCCCTGTCCCGGCTGCGGGATCACACGTGCGGCACTGCAGCTTTTGACCTTTCATCCGCTCAAAGCGTGGGATTACAATCCCTCCCTCTACCTTTGGATCATTCTGGTACTGGCGGCCGCCTACCGGCGTTACTGGCAGGCCCGTCCCCTTCGGGCCCTTCGCCCTCTGCTCCTTTTTGTGCTGCTTTCCACCATAGCCATTTTCGTTTATCGCATGTACCGCTCCTTTCCGGAGCATCCGCCGCTGATCTACCGGGAGGGCAATGTCCTTTCCCGGCTGGTCCCCTCCTACGGGAATTTCATGCACAGCCGCTTCGGAAGCGCCGAAGGGATGGAGCAGCATATCTTTCATGTTGCACCGTAAAGCTTCTTCCGCTTTCTTTCGGCGGGCAGCATCCGCCGGCCGTTCAAATCTTTTGCAAGATCGGGATTTCTGTGGTATAGTATGCGGGTAATGGATCAACACTTTTCGGGAGGAAAAAAATGGATAATAACAATATGAACCAGGGAAACAGCGGCGTACCTGCCGGCAATGACAATCCCTACCTGAGCGGAACCCCCGGCCAGGATCAGAACTCCTTCGGGAGCACCCCTGCATCTCCGGAACAGAGCAGCTTCGGGAGTGCACCTGTGTCACAGGAGCAGAACAGCTTCTTAAGCGGGAATCCCTCTCCGTCGCAGAACCCCTTCGGGAGTGCAGCTGCGTCTCAGGAGCAGAGCAGCTTCCAGAGCTCCTTCCAGGGCGGGAGCGCCTACCAGAGTGCAAATCCCTATATGGGAGGAAACACTTCCCAGCCTCAGAGCCCTTTTCAGTCTTCTGCCGGCTATCAGCCCCAGGGTTCTTTCCAGGGCGGAAACGCTTATCAGCCCGGCACTGCCGATCAGAACAGCAACGGCATCCAGGGCATCGGTTACCAGCCCGTTGTGCAGCCCAGCGGCTATCAGCCGGATCTGGAGGCTCCCGTCACACTGGGCGACTGGATCCTGACCATCATCCTTTGCACCATCCCCTGCGTCAATCTGATCATGCTCTTTTCCTGGGCTTTCGGCAACAGCGCACCGAAATCCAAAGCCAACTGGGCAAAGGCACAGCTCATCTTCACGGGCATCGTTGTCGCCATCACGGTGATCTTCTATATCATCATGGGAGCAGCGATCTTTTCCCTGGTCCAGAGCGGCGGCTCCGGTTATTCCGGATACCCTTTCTGAGAAACGATCCCCCGGCGGGACATCCTTCAAAAAGGAGGGCGAAGCATCGCCCTCCTTTTTTAATACGTTTCGTCTACAGCGCCCACTCGCGGACCAGCGCCTTCAGGATCTCTATCGTCGTCAGCATCTCATCCACACAGAGATATTCGTGCTTTCCGTGAAAGTTCCCGCCCCCCGTGCAGAGGTTCGGGCAGGGCAGTCCCAGAAAACTCAGGCGCGAACCGTCCGTGCCTCCGCGGATCGGCTTGTTATCCGGCTCCACGCCGCACTCCCGCATGGCCTTCATGGCCTTTTCCATTACCTCGGGATGCGGTTCAAGGCGCCTGCCCATGTTGTAATACTGATCCTCCAGCTTGCAGAAGAGCACCTCCCCGCCGTACGCCGCATCGGTTTCCTCCACGGCTCTTGCAAAGATCTCCTTGCGCTCCTCAAACTTCGCATCGTCATGGTCACGGATGATGTATTCCGCTTTCGCGCTCTCCACATCCCCGCTCATCTCCGTCAGATGGAAAAAGCCTTCGCGATCTTTCGTATGCTCGGGACGGTCCTTCTCCGGCAGGCGCGCGTGAAAATCCATGAGCACCTGCACCGCATTGATCATGCGTCCGCAGGCATCCCCGGGATGCACGCTGCGTCCCTTCACGGAAAGCTTTGCACCGGCCGCATTAAAGGTCTCGCCGGCAATATCCCCGAGCCGTCCTCCGTCAACGGTATAGGCAAAGTGCGCGCCGAATCCGGCCACATCAAAATGATCCACGCCGCGGCCGGTCTCCTCTTCCGCCGTAAATGCGATGCAGATGGTCCCGTGCTTCTCCTCGGGATGAGCCAGAAAATACAGGAACATCTCCATGATCTCGGTCACTCCGGCCTTGTCATCGGCCCCCAGAAGCGTGGTCCCGTCCGTCACGACAATGGTCTTCCCTTTCATCCCGCGCATCTCCGGAAAATCCTCCATGCGCGTCACGACGCCGAGTTCCTCGTTCAGCACGATGTCTTCTCCGTCATAGTTTTCGATCACACGGGGTTTCGGATCCTTGCCGCTCATGGCTTCGGATGTATCCACATGCGCGATGAATCCGATCGCGGGTATCGTCCGCTCCGGACAGTTGGACGGAATGCTTGCATAGACGCAGCCGTATTTTGCATCCTGCCGCACATCCGGCACCCCCGCCTCCTGAAGCTGGCTGCGCAGATGATCCAGAAGCTCTCGCTGTCCCGGGGTGCTGGGATAAGCGTCGATCGACTCGATCGACATCGTGTCAAAACTCACATAATCCAGAAATCGCTCCAATGCTGTCATTTATTTCTCCTCCTGCCATGGCCTGTTCCTTCGCTTTCCCGTCCTGCGGGCAAAGCACAGGTTGCGTGTTGTTCCGGAATAGTTTACGATAAAGCAGGCATCATCGTCAAGATAAGCTTATCCGCTGCAGGCTTGCATCCCCTGCGAAAACATAGTAAAATCTCATAGGTCATTGGCCTGCGGCCGGGAACATTGCCTGCCGACAGCCGAAAAAAAGTTACTGTTCAGTGGCTTGCCAGCCACTGAACGTAACTGGCTTGCCGCCATGCATAATCGGCTTCGCCGATGGGCGGCAAGCCTGCCAGCCCAAGCGTCGGCCCGTAGCCACGCAGCGAAGTGCGTGGCTCGGGACTGAAC
>JAILHF010000016.1 GCA_024696005.1 Lachnospiraceae bacterium
GTTCAGTCCCGAGCCACGCACTTCGCTGCGTGGCTACGGGCCGACACTTGGGCTGGCAGGCTTGCCGCCCATCGGCGAAGCCGATTATGCATGGCGGCAAGCCAGTTACGTTCAGTGGCTGGCAAGCCACTGAACAGTAACATATTAAGAGAGGTACTGCATGAAATTGATCTTTATCCGGCACGGCGATCCGGATTACAGGAATGACAGCCTTACGGAGCAGGGGGAACGGGAAGCAAAGCTTCTGGCGCCCCGTATCCCGAAGCTCGGAGCGAAGGAATATTATGTGTCTCCCCTGGGCCGCGCACAGCGTACGGCACGGATCGCGATGGAGGGGCTTTCGGAAAAACCGGAGACGCTATGGTGGCTGGAGGAATTCAGTCCGCCCACGAGAAGGCCCGATTCGCCGGATAAAGACCATGTTCCCTGGGACTGGTATCCGCAGCACTGGACGACAGAGGATATCCTGTATCAGGAAGAACATTGGACGGAACATCCTGTTTTTGTAAAGGCCGGCATCGCCGAAAAGCACGGAAAAGTGATCCGGGAGCTGGACAGCTTCCTGCAGGCTCATGGCTACGAGCGGGAAGGCAGGATGTATAAGGCCGTAGCGGCAAATAATGATACCATCGTATTTTTCTGCCATTTCGGGCTGACCTGCCTGGTGCTGAGCCATCTGATCGGCACCTCCCCGATGATACTCTGGCAGGGCTTTATCAGCGCACCCACTTCGGTGACGACCGTTGTCAGCGAAGAACGCACGGAGGGAAACGTGCAATGGCGCTGCACGGCTTTCGGAGATACTTCACATCTGTACGCAGCGGATACGTTTCCCGGTTTTTCCGGCCGCTTCTGCGAGTGCTTTTCCAACGCGGACGAAAGGCATTGATGCCGTTTCCCCGCCGGGCATGTCCGGGCCCGGCCGGGGCATGTTTCCGCTTCTCCCGACAAAAAATGATATGTCCCATGCCGAAGCATGAGAAGAAATGCGCTCGCCGCGATGTTATGATGAGCCGGTAATGAACGCGGAAGTACCGTTTGGAGAAGGGAGAGGAGCGCATGGATCTTTCACACAGAAAAGTAACAAAACAGATACTGCTGACGGATGAAAAGGGCGAAAAGCTGGCAAACAGGGTGGTTCATGTTCAGCAGACCGCCCATGATTTTCTTTTCGGCTGCGGGGCTTTTCATTTTATCCCCTACGCCAACGGCGCCGAAGGCGATTTCGCCGAACTGGTCGACAGCTGGCTCGAGATCTTCAATTACGGCACCCTGCCCTTCTACTGGGGCGGATACGAGCCCGAGGAAGGGAAGTCTTCGAAAGACAGCCTGATGAAGACGGCTGAATTCATGAAGAGCAAAAACGTCCTGGTCAAGGGCCATCCGCTCTGCTGGCATACGGCCTGCGCGGACTGGCTCATGAAATATGACAACGAGACCATCCTGCGCAAGCAGCTGGAGAGGATAGACCGGGAAGTGAGCGGCTTTAAGGGCGTGATCGACATGTGGGATGTGATCAACGAGGTCGTCATCATGCCCGTCTTTGACAAGTACGACAATGCGATCACCAGGATCTGCAAGGAGAAGGGACGCGTGCGCCTAATCAGGGAAGTATTTGAGAGGGCCCGCGCGAACAATCCGGATGCGGTCCTTCTGCTGAACGATTTCAATACTTCGATCGATTACGAGATCCTGATCGACGGCTGCCTGAACGCCGGTGTGCCGATCAGCGCCATCGGGATACAGTCGCACCAGCACCAGGGATACTGGGGCCGTGAAAAGCTGGAGAAGGTGCTGGAGCGCTTCTCTTCCTTCGGACTGCCGATCCATTTCACCGAGAATACGCTGATCTCCGGCGAGATCATGCCTCCCCATATCGAGGACCTGAACGACTGGCAGGTGGAAGAGTGGCCGAGCACGCCGGAAGGCGAGGAGCGACAGGCAAAGGAGATCGCGGAGATGTATGGCATCCTCTTTGCGCATCCTCTGGTACAGGCCATCACGACCTGGGATTACCGCGACGGGGCATGGCTGAACGCGCCCAGCGGATTCCTGCGGAAGGACAATTCCCGCAAGCCGTCCTACCACACGCTCAAAAAGCTCGTGAAGGAAGACTGGTGGACGGATGTCACGCTCCGGACCGACGCGGAAGGCCGTATTACGGTGGACGCCTTCAAGGGCGATTACCGGATCAGCGCGGACGCTCTGTCACAGGAGGCGAAGCTTGCGGACGATGCTCCGCTCTCACTGAAGCTTGCAAATGCGTAACGTTCATCCGTCCGGGACAGGCCCGACGGTTTTCAGGGGGGATCTGACATGAAAATGCTCTGGCGTCTGAGCCGCGAAGCCATACGATACCGCTCGCTTTATGTGATCGCGATCCTGTCCACGCTCATGCTCACGGTGGTCAATCTCACGGCCCCGAAGGTATTGTCGTCCATGACGGGGATCGAGGAAGGCCGCATCACCGAAGAAGGCACACACGAGGAACTGGTCGCCCTCGGCTGCAGTTACGCCCGCATGGACCGCATCCAGAGTGCCGCTGCCCGCAGCTGAAACGGTTCCGCGTTTCCGGCAGTTCATCGATTAAAAAAAGTGCCGCGGTCAGCGCGGCACTTTTTCATTCTCTCAGGTTTTCGCGATAGAGCAGTCCGAAGGTTCCGGCGCCGCAGTTTACGGCGATGACCGGCGAGGCCTTGCGGAACCAGATCTTGTCGAAGTGCATCCGCTGATCGATGTAGCTTCGGATCAGTTCCTTGTCCCGGTTGGACAATCCCACATAGGTCACGAACAGGATCGAGGTGTCGATGTCCAGAAGCGGCGTGAGCTCCGAATCGATGTACCTCTTCCAGGCGCGCTCCTTCGAACCGAAGAAGACCCGGCCGACCCGGAGCCTGCCTTTGCGCATGACGAGCACGGGCCGTATCATGAGTGCCTGGCTGAGATTCGCGACCCGGCTGCTGATCTGTCCGGCTCTTGCCAGGAAATCCATCTCGTTCACGACAAAGCTCGTGTGGATCTTTCCCGCGTAGTTCTCCAGGGCCTCGGCGATCTCGGCGGGGGAATATCCTTCCCTTGCCAGACGGCAGGCTTCCAGAGTCATCAGTCCCTCACCGCTGGAAAGGTGGTGACTGTTGATGACAAAGACGTTGCCGAAAGCCTTCGCGGCTTCCAGAGCCTTCAGATACCCGCTCTTTGCCACATTTGAGGAGACGGAGATGTGGATCACATTGTTGGCAGTGGTCAGGCAGTCCGCGAAGAAAGCTTCGTGTTCGGCGATCGTCGGGGAAGCGGTCTCGACCTTGTGATCCGAGTCTTTCATGTAGTCGAGCAGACCGTCCGTGTCGATCTCGATGCCGTCGCGGAAAGAGCCGTCTTCCGTCACGACCTTGTGGGCAAACACCTTGATGTCGTATTGCGAGATCAGCTCTGCAGGAAGGTCGGAGACGCTCTCGGTCGAGATCGCGATGGCTTTTTTCTGCCGGCGCGACTGCATCCAGGACATGGTCTCTTTCGTGAATTCCTCCGCATTTCCCATAGAGCGGACGAGTTCCGAAGGGAGCAGATGGTACAGCTCCTGCTCCAGGATATCGCCGCTGACCGGTTTTTCGATATAGGAATCGAAACCCTCGCGGGCGTAGAGCTGGCGGTTCTTTTCACCGGCATTGGCGGTGAGGGCCACGATGCGCGCGTTGCGGCTGCGTCCGCCGGTCTGGTTCAGGATGCGGCGCCGGCATTCGATGCCGTCCATCTCGGGCATCAGGTGGTCCATGAAGATCACCTGGTATTCGTTGTTCAGTGTCAGCTTCAGCGCTTCCTCGCCGCTCTTTGCCGTGTCGATGCGGATCTTTGTGTCGCGCAGCAGCTTGGTCGCGACCAGGAGGTTCGAGCTGTTGTCGTCCACGATCAAAAGCCTTGCATCGGGGGCTTCAAATTTTGTTCTGTATTTATCACGCCTGCGGAAGGTCCGGCGGTCCTCGATCTCGATCTCACCCAGCTCCCGCGTGCTCATGATCTTCTGCGGGATCTCGATGACGAAGGTCGAACCTTTGGTATATACGCTGTTGATCGCGATCTTTCCGCCCATGAGGTCGACGAGCTGCTTCACGATGGAGAGCCCCAGGCCCGTTCCTTCGATGTAGCGGTTCTTTTCCTCATCCACGCGCTTGAAGGCACTGAAGAGATGCGGGATGCTCTCCTTCTTGATGCCGATGCCGGTATCGGTGACCGAGTAGACGATGTTCATCTCATCCCCGTTCTTTTCCCCGCATTGCACGGAAAAGGTCACGGAGCCTTCGCGGGTATACTTGATCGCGTTGTTGATGACGTTGATCAGGATCTGCTTGATGCGGACCTCGTCGCCGTACAGCTCGGCGGGGAGGTCGGGAGCGATGTTCACGAGGAAATCCAGATCCTTGTCCTTTGCGCGGACCCAGAGCATACCCACGATCTCGGAGAGCATGTTGCCGGGATCATAGGTCGAGAGCGAAAGCTCCATCTGGCCGGACTGTATCTTGGACATGTCCAGGATATCGTTGATCAGGTGCAGGAGCATCTTGCCGGCTGCCCGGATGTTGGCGGCGTCCTCCGCGACCTCGTCCGAGATGTCTTCGCGCAGGATCATCTCGTTTAAGCCGATGATCGTATTGATCGGGGTGCGGATCTCGTGGCTCATGTTGGAGAAGAACTGGTTCTGGGAGCGGCTCATCTCCTCCACCTTGCTGGCTTCCTCCCGGGCCTTCTGGTTCTCGACCAGGAACATGTTGTTCTGGAAGCGTACCAGGATATAGATCACGAAGCCCACGAGGACCACGGATACCAGAATGTCCAGCTGGCCCATCATGTCGCTGTGCGGCTGTATGAGGTCGGGACGCACCCGGTTCATGAAGAATTCGAACACCGCGAGCAGTGTAAGCGAGCTGAGCATCACGAAACGCCATGCGCCGGTCAGCAGCAGTCCCACATAAAGATAGGCAAAGGAAAACCACTGGATCGCGCCGCCCTGCATGCCGCCTCCGGCGAAAAAGGTGACGGGCATGACCAGATAGATGGTCGTGAAAGCCATGATGATGCGGCCTTCCTTCTCGTGCTTCAGGCGTATGGACAGATAGCAGGTGAGGGGCAGGAACACGATCACGAGCGCGATGACGATGACTTCCAGCGGATGTTCCGTCAGCAGGATGTCGGCGATGAGTATGATCAGCAGGGCCAGATCAGCCATGGCGGTGAGCAGGATGTACAGGCGCTGCTGCAGATCCCTGTCGGCACGCTGCGGTTGTTTGAGCAGGTTCTTCAGAAAGTGCATCAGTCCTCACCCCCTTTGTTTTCCGGGTCGAATTCCAGGATCACTTCGTTATTCTCCTTTTCCTGAGGTTCAAATTCGAGTATGCTTTCTCCTGCGTCATCTTCCCCTTCCGGGTTGAACGGAAGATCCAGCGCATAGGCGATGGCGTTTGCGGTCTTCTGGTAGAGAGCGATCATCTCTTCGTGCATTTCCCCGCGTATGCCCTCGCCTCCCGCGGAAGCAAGCTCTTCCAGGGTCTTGGCGCGCTCGGAGAGAGCATCGGCGCCGATCATGCGTGCCGTGCTCTTCAGGGCATGAACGAGGATCTCGTAATTCTTGAAATCTTTGCTAAGGTAATAGCGCCGGATCTTTGCCTGTTTTGAGGGCTCGTCGGCGGTAAACTGCTTCAAGAGGCTGTGATAGAGCTCGCTGTCATTCTGCGCATAGCGCAGGCCCGAGTCGGTTTTGATGCCGATGGCTTCCAGTATGGTGTAACGGCTTCCTTCTTCGTCCGGAAGATCCTCTTTCGTGACCGACTCATAGCGGATCGCGGATTTCGGCAGGACCTTTTTCAGCGTCCGTTCCAGGTCGGCGGGCTCGATGGGCTTGCTTACAAAGCCGTCAAAGCCTTCGGAGAGAAACATCTCCCTCGCGGTGCTGACGGTATTTGCGGTCAGGGCGATGAAAGGCGCATCCTTGCAGGCGCCGCTTCGGTCGGAGCGGATCGCGTGCATGGTCTCGATGCCGTCCATCCCGGGCATCATGTGGTCCATGAAGATCAGATCGAAAGAGCGCTTCCGGCATTGCTCGATGGATTCGGGACCGGAGAGTGCCGTGCTCACGTTCATGCCGTAGCTGCTGAAGACACCGCGCGCCACGGTCAGGTTCATCGGCTCGTCATCCACGACCAGGACTTCCAGGCCGGGGCAGAGCATCTTGGTCTTTCTTGCCTGCGTGAAGCGGTCCGAATTGAGGATCGTGGCGACCGGGAAGCAGTAGAAGGGCTTCTCGAGGATGCGCGAGCGGGAATTCTCCGGCAGCTTGAAGCCGCTGTCCGCAACGACCACGACCAGCATCTCTTTCGCGAGCTCTTCGATGTAGGCGGGATCGGTCGCGTATTCCTCTTCGGCGATGAAGAGATGGGTCAGATGCAGGGATGAGGTGAGGCGCTTCAGGTCGTCTAAGTTGTCCACGCGGTGCATGTGAACGCCCAGGCCGTGCACGATATTGCTGACCATGGTGTTGTAGTATTCACGCACATCGGGATTGATGAATTTGTCGAAATGCAGATAAGCGCCGAGGCACAGATCCTCGCGGTTGTTGATGGTCATGCAGCTGCTCGGATCGCTGACCCGCTGCGGCAGCGAGATGTGTACCGAGGTGCCCTTTCCGGGCTTGGAATCGATGGTCATGAAGCCGCCCAGCGAGGATACGAAACCGGCAACGATCGGGAAGCCGAGTCCCAGGCCGCCGCCCATGCGGGTGCGTCCCGAATTGGCCTGGTAGAAACGTTCGGCCATTCGTTCCACTTCCGTGGAAGTCATGCCGATGCCGGTATCCGTGATCTCGATGCACAGGTTGATGCCGTAGCTTTCCTCCACGGAGGAGATGCGCACATACACGCCGCCTTTCATCGTGTATTTGAGCCCGTTCATGATCAAATGCCAGAGGATCTTTTTGAGTTTGATGACGTCCGTGACCATGACGCTCGGGATCGCGGGATCCACATCAATGATCAGTTCGATCTCGGGCCGCTTGTAGGGCCTGAGTTCCTCAACCAGGTCATTGAGGAGCGAATCCAGCATGTAGTCTTCTTCGTTGCGGACCAGCATGCCGCGGTCGATCTCGGAATAATCCAGGATGTCGCTGATCTGCTCGCCGACACGTTTTCCGGCAGCCCGGATCGAACGCAGTTCCCCGTCGAGTTCTCCGCCTCCTGCTTTTTCGATGCACACGCCCGAAAGGCCGATCACGGCGTTGACGGGTGTGCGGATCTCGTGGGAGACATTGGCGAGGAAGTCGTCCAGCCGGTCGGTGGAATCGCGAAGGACCTCGATCTCACGCATCGATTCTTCAAGGACGGAAGCCCAGCGGTCGATGATGGTGCGGGCGAACCAGCCGGTCATGAAGACCACGACCAGATGCATGAGTATGCGGCTGATCAGCAGGGTATCGAACTGGGTGCCGTTTTTTATCATGAGGGCCACGCCGTAGGCCATGGTCACAAAGTAGGTGGCCAGGCAGGCGTTGATCAGATTTTTCAGTCCCGTCATGGTAAAGAGCAGGACCAGGGCCGACATGATGACTGCCAGGTCAAAGGTGCTGGTCTCGTGTATCCCGTAAAAGAAAAAGATGGCCATCATCATCAGGGAATAGATCCAGAGCCTGGAGTGAGCCGTGAGCAGCTGACGGATGTGCAGGGTCCAGCTGATGACCACTGCTGCCCCGATCATGATGAGCGCCCATCTTTCCCATCCCATGATCAGGGATTCCGCGGTGAGGATCAGGGAAAAGATCGTAAAGGCGACCAGGATCATCATGTGAGCTGTCTGGAACAGCTCGTTCTTTTCGATTTTTGTTTCTTTCATCTCAATCTTCCCTCATGGTAAATCCGGCATCCTCGTCGATCATGGCGATCATGATCGCGGCGAAGCGGGGATCGAACTGCTTCCCGCTTTCCATCTCCAGTTCAGCCCGGGCAACCTCCTGCGGAAGGGGGGAGCGGTAGGGGCGTTTGCTTGTCATGGCGTCGTAAGCATCGGCCACGGCGATGATCCTGGCTTCTTCGGGGATGGAATCCCCCTTCAGGCCGTCGGGATAGCCGGTCCCGTCGTAACGCTCGTGGTGCCACCGCGCACCGCGAGCCAAAAGAGGCATTTCCTTTATGCTCTGCAGGATGCGCGCGCCGGCCTCGGCATGCGGTTTTACCTGCCCGTATTCTTCCCCGCTCAGTTTTCCCTTTTTGTTGAGCACGGATGCGGGGACCTCGATCTTACCCACGTCATGCAAAAGTCCCAGGATATGGATCTCGTTCAGCGCCTTTTCGGAATAGCCGCATCGGCGGGCAATCTCGCGGGCATATTTTGCGACCCGCCCGGAGTGGCCGCGAGTGACGCTTTCCTTTGCCTCGACTGCCTCGGCCATGGCACGGATGACCTGCAGGGTGAGCTTTTCGCTCTCCTCGGTCTTTTGCTGCACTTCTTCGCCGAAACGGTTCTGCAGGCGCACCAGCTCCAGGATGTGACGGACGCGCATAACCAGGCTGCTCGGGATGATGGGCTTGCGGATGAAATCCATCGCGCCGAGGGCAAAGCCCCTGGTTTCGGCGCTTTCGTCCTCGTCCCCCGTCAGGAAGATGACGGGGATGCGTTGGGCGGGGCCGCCCCGCCCGCGCAGCTGCTTCAGGGTTTCGAAGCCGTCCATGTCGGGCATCTTCACGTCGAGCAGGATCAGATCCGGAGTATTGTCTTTTATGAAATCCAGGAAAGCCTGTCCGGACTGCAGGGCGCTGACGCGCATCTTTTCGCGGCTTAAGATGCTGCCGGCGATGGTCAGGTTGGCCATGTCATCGTCCACGACCACGATCCAGTCGGGTTCCCGGGTGTCGCTGTGCTCCGGCTTCCTGTCATCGGAATGTATGCTCTCGGCTTCCACGTTCAGCCCGGCTTTCGCGCTTGCGGGATCGTTCTTCCAGGCGTCCCCGATCCTTTCGATCACGTTTTCCACATGGAAGCGGTTGAGTTCGGGCAGAAGCAAAAAGAAGTGGTTCTCGCCGATCTTCATCATGATGTCGCTGTTTCGCAGGGAATCCTGCAGGAGCCGGCGCGCGGTCTCCATGATGGCGGGATGCTCGCCTGCGGGAACCTCCGGAGAGATCTGAACGGTGTAGAGCAGCTTGTAGGCAGTGCCCCGGTAGCGGTCCATGTAGCGTATCATGTAGTGATACACGTCGCTGAAGGCTTCGCGGCCCATCCACATGGCGTTATGCGGGATGTTGCGCTCTTCGAGGATCTGCGAAAGTGTTTTCAGATCGATATCGGACGGAATGTCGCGGTCGTCACCCTTTCCGGCGGAAAGGAGGTTCCCGACACGGCTTGTCAGGTTGTCGGGATCGATGGGCTTGCGGATGAAATCGGAAACGCCCATCTCAAAACCGCGGCTTTCGGTGCTTTTGTCTTCGTCCGCGGTCAGAAATGCCACGGGAACCTTCGGGATCTTCATTTCCGCTTCATAACTGCGGTATTTCTGCAGGGTTTCAAAGCCGTCCATCCCGGGCATGAGGATATCGAGAAGGATCAGGTCCGGGGTTCCGTGCGCCCGGACATAGTCGAGCATGGACTGTCCGGAGTTTAGGGCAGTCACCCGGATATTGTTGCGGCTCAGTATCGTGCCCGCAAGCTTCAGATTCGCAATATCGTCGTCAACAACGATCACCCAGTCCGCCATGAGCATCTTCTCCTTTATATGTAGGCATACTTATTGAAAATATACCGTATTTGCGCGCTTTTTGCAATGAAAACGGAAGTTACTGTTCAGTCCCGAGCCACGCACTTCGCTGCGTGGCTACGGGCCGACGCTTGGGCTGGCAGGCTTGCCGCCCATCGGCGAAGCCGATTATGCATGGCGGCAAGCCAGTTACGTTCAGTGGCTGGCAAGCCACTGAAAAGTAACAAACGGAAAGTCCGGGAGGTGTAACATTTGTTACAGACAAGGGCGCCGCGGGCTGTTATGATCACTTCGGAAGGACGGGAGGAAGCCGACGGGTAAACATAATATTTTTCAATGAGTTTTGATGAAAAATATAATGCAAAAAAGCGTTTTGTCTGTTGACTATTCCCGAAGATTTTACTACAATGGATGCAGTTTGGGGCCTTTATCCCGCCCCAGTATAACCAATTTCACAACAATCATATTATATAGGAGGCAATGTAATGAGTCAGGAATTGAGATCAGAATGGGAAGGTTTCACCGGCGGTAAGTGGGTGAACGAGATCGATGTGCGCGACTTCATCCAGAAGAATTATACGCCGTATGACGGTGATGATTCCTTCCTGGTAGGTCCCACGCAGGCAACCAAGGATCTGTGGGAGCAGGTTCTGGATCTGTCCCGCCAGGAGCGTGAGGCAGGCGGTGTTCTGGATATGGACACCAAGGTGATCAGCACGATCACTTCTCACGGCCCCGGATACCTGGACAAGAGCAAGGAAAAGATCGTAGGTTTCCAGACCGACAAGCCTTTCAAGCGTTCCATGCAGCCTTACGGCGGTATCCGTATGGCAGAGAAGGCATGTGCCGACAACGGCTATACCGTAGATCCCGAGATCAGCGAGTTCTTCTCGGTTCATCGCAAGACACACAACGCAGGCTGCTTCGATGCATACAACCAGGAAATGCGCGCATGCCGTTCCAGCCACGTTATCACCGGTCTTCCCGATGCTTATGGCCGCGGCCGTATCATCGGTGACTATCGTCGTGTCGCTCTGTACGGTATCGATCGTCTGATCGAGGACAAGCAGGCACAGAAGGATTCCACCGGCCGCGTGATGACCGACGATGTGATCCGTCTTCGTGAAGAGCTGTCCGAGCAGATGGTAGCTCTGAAGATGATGAAGGAGATGGCTGCTTCTTACGGCATCGATATCTCCAAGCCCGCTACCAACGTACAGGAAGCGATCCAGTTCACCTACTTCGGTTATCTGTGTGCAGTCAAGGAGCAGAACGGTGCGGCAATGAGCCTTGGCCGTACTTCCACCTTCATCGACTGCTACGCAGAGCGTGACCTCAAGAACGGCAAGTTCACCGAGGAAGAGATCCAGGAGTTCGTTGATCACTTCATCATGAAGCTGCGTTGCGTGAAGTTTGCACGTACACCCGAGTACAACCAGATCTTCGCAGGCGATCCCGTGTGGGTTACCGAGTCCCTGGGTGGTGTAGGTGTTGACGGCCGTCACATGGTCACCAAGACCAGCTTCCGTTATCTGAACACCCTGAACAACCTGGGTGCGGCTCCCGAGCCCAACCTGACGGTTCTGTGGTCCACCAGACTTCCTCGTCCCTGGAAGGAGTTCTGCGCAAAGATGTCCATCAAGAGCTCTTCCATCCAGTACGAGAACGACGATCTGATGAGAGTTACCCACGGCGACGACTATGCGATCGCCTGCTGCGTATCCTCCATGAGAGTCGGTAAGGAAATGCAGTTCTTCGGCGCACGTGCAAACCTTGCAAAGTGCATGCTTTACGCTCTGAACGGCGGTATCGACGAAGTGTCCAAGAAGCAGGTCGGACCGAAGTACCGCAAGTATGAAGGCGATGTGATCGAGTATGATAAGTTCATGCCGATGTTTGAAGATATGATGGAGTGGCTGGCAGATGTGTATGTAAACACCCTGAACGTGATCCACTACATGCATGACAAGTATTGCTACGAGCGCGCACAGATGGCTCTGCATGACAGAGACGTTCGCCGCTACTTCGCAACCGGTATGGCCGGTCTGTCCGTTGTGGCCGACTCCCTGAGCGCCATCAAGTATGCGACTGTTAAGCCGATCCGCGACGAGGACGGCATCATCGTAGACTTCGAGACCACCGGCGACTTCCCGAAGTACGGTAACGATGACGACCGTGTTGACAAGATCGCTCACGATCTGGTAAGCAAGTTCATGATGATGATCCGTCGTCATCATACCTACAGAGACGGATTCCCGACGATGTCCGTGCTGACCATCACTTCCAACGTGACCTATGGTAAGGCAACCGGTAACACTCCGGACGGACGCCGCAAGGGACAGCCTTTCGCACCGGGTGCTAACCCTCTGCACGGCCGTGACACCCACGGTGCAGTTGCATCCCTGAGCTCTGTTGCGAAGCTTCCGTTCAACGACAGCCAGGACGGTATCTCCAATACCTTCACCATCATCCCCGGAGCACTGGGTAAAGAAGATCAGGTATTCGCAGGTGATATCGAAGTGGATCTGAGCAAGAAGTAAGTTTTAAACAATACCGAATTCACGCGCCGAAGCCAAGCATAGGCGCGTGGGTTGCGGAAGAGGTATAAAAATGGACAATAAGAGTATGAGCGAAGAGCAGATGATACAGGATCTGGTTGCACAGCTGGACGGCGGTTTCGCCGGCGGCGTGGGCCATGTGAATGTAAACGTGGACGAAAACGCTTCCGAGAAAAAGGAAGTGGAGACCATGGGCTGCACGGACTGCAGCCGCACGCCTCTCGCATGCTCCGTCCCCACTCTTCATCAGGGACTGGATAGTTACGAATAATTTAGGAGGAAAATAAAATGGCAGAAGCAAGCAAAGCACAGGTAAATAACCTGGTATCTCTTTTGGATGGCTATGCAACCAAGGGCGGCCATCACCTGAACGTCAACGTTCTGAACCGCGATACTCTCATCGATGCGCAGAAGCATCCCGAGAACTATCCCCAGCTGACGATCCGTGTGTCCGGATACGCCGTGAACTTCATCAAGCTCACTCCGGAACAGCAGCAGGACGTCATCACCAGAACGTTCCATGAGTCTATATAATACAACAGGGATTCCTAAAGAAGAAAGAGGGACATGCAAGCATGTCCCTCTTTTTTTTTCTATGAGATTTATGCGCGAATATAATCCTGAGTTGTTGCAAGTAACCCCGGTTTCGTACGGTTCGAAAGTGTCAAGGCAGTTTCGTCGAGTGGCTTAGCGACGGAATCGGGCGCCGCGGACTATATCTGCGTGAAGAAAAAATGCGGATTCCTCAGGGAAGATAATGCATCTGCTCTTCCAGACGCTCGATCATCGTATCCTTCGACATGCAGTCGACCGACTCAAACGCAAATCCGGTGAGATAAAGCGTTTCCTCGTTCAGCTTGTTTTCGTACTCCTCAGCCGTCACTTCTTCGTCATTCCAGAACCAGCTCAGGTGCTCGTTATCCCCGGGGCCTTCATAGCCGTCGAGGACCTCGGTATAGCCGGAAGCGTACAGGCTCAGATGACCGTTATCGAGGAGAAAAACGTTGTCGCCGGGATTGTTATACGGTGCACTGCTGTAGTTTTCATACACGACGGAAAAGCTGGGAACATAGAAAAGCATTCCTCTGTAGCCGCCTGCACCGGCAACGCCGTCCTCAAGATCTTCGATCAGCTCCGCACCGGCATTGCTGTGAGTGATGAGCATGTATTGATGCAGGCCGTTTGCAGTGAGTTCGTCGGTGGTGATGAATATCTCGGGGAAATCATCATCGTCAAGATTGATGAACTGGAACTTGTCCCACTTCGGATCCAGTCCGTTTATGATGTCATAATACTGCTCATAAAGGAAATCGAGGTCGTGATTGATGTACTCGTTATCGTTTTCACCAATGGTAATGATGTCATCTTCATCTTCAGGCGTGGGCTCTTCCGTGGGAGTGACCTCTTCCTTTTCCGGCTCCTCTTCCTCTTCTTCTTCTTCCTCTTCGGCTTCCTTAAGGGTGTCTCTTTCTTTCGTTTTCCCGCTGTCTGCGTCACTGCATCCGTTCAGCGCCAGAGCGGCACTCAGCACGAGCACACCGGTGGCAAAAAACTTTTTTCTCATGATTCCCTCCTTTTGCAAATATGCAATAAAACACAGCGTTTATGTTAGCGCGTTTCCGCAGGATAATCAAGTCGGAACCGGAAAAAGGGTAAGGGACGCATATCTTCTGCCGGAAGGGAAGGAAAGCCTCCCTTCGAAAACCGAAAACGGAATATGGAAAAATGTGCCGGAAAATGTTAATATGATAGAGAAAATACTCCTGTGATTTCGCCGTTGTCCGGATATCTCAAATGTGATACAATAGTTAGGTTATGGGTGGGATTTATTGTCTGATGGGAAAAAGTGCCAGCGGGAAGGACAGCCTTTACAGGCGTCTGCTGGAGGAAAAGGAGCTGGGGCTCAAGCCGCTGGTGACCTGGACCACCCGGCCGATCCGGGAAGGGGAAACGGACGGTGTGGAGTATCATTTCACGGATGCGGAAGGCCTTGAGCGGCTGCGCCGTGAGGGCCGGGTGATCGAGGAGCGTGTGTATCACACCGTGCACGGGGACTGGCACTATTTTACGGCGGATGACGGGATCGACATCGGGGCGAACGATTACCTCACGATCCTGACGCCCGAAGCATTTATCCCTTTGCGCAGGTATTACGGAGCGGAGCATGCTCATCCGCTCTATATCGAAGTGGAGGACGGCTTGCGGCTCTCCCGTGCGCTGGAACGCGAACGGAGCCAGAGCGAGCCGAAATACAGGGAGCTTTGCCGCCGTTTTTTGGCGGATTGTGAGGATTTTTCCGAAGAGAAGCTTAAGGAATCGGGGATCACCCGTCGTTTTGTGAACGAGGATCTGGAGAGCTGCCTGGCTGAGTTGCGGGCGGCCATTACGGGGTAAGAGGATGGATTCCATACGCATCAATCAGATCCAGCAGCCGCAGCCCACAGAGGCAGCGGCACCGGTCGAGCAAAGGGATGACAGCTTCCGCTTCATCCTTTCCAGCAGCATTCAGGAAACGGAGCTTCAGGAGAAGCTGGCGAGCCTGATGGGAGAGATCACGGCCACGGGGGAGCGGATCGGAAAAAAGAAAGACATCCGCGACATGAAGAAATACCGCGGTCTGATCAAGGAGTTCCTGAACGAAGTGGTGAACCGTTCCCACCAGTTTTCCAGAGAGAATTTCCTGGACAAGCGGGGGCGTCACCGTGTATACGGGATCGTGCGTCTGGTGGATGAAAATCTGGACATGCTGGCCCAGGAGCTGATGAAGGAAGAGAAAGACAACGTGGAGATCCTGGCAAAGATCGGGGAGATCCGCGGCCTGCTGCTGGATCTGTTTACCTGAGGGGGTGAAGATATGGCATTTGCTGACATCGTAGGACAGAGTCTGATCAAGGAACAATTTCAGGGCGCCATTAAGAGCGGGAAAGTGGCTCACGCCTATATCCTCTGCGGCGAAAACCGCAGCGGAAAGGAATTTGTGGCGAGGACCTTTGCGCAGGCGCTGGTGTGCGAGTCCCCCGTCGAAGACGGGAACGGAGCCATCGAAGCCTGCGGAGACTGCCATTCCTGCAAACAGGCTGCCATCCTTTCGCATCCCGACATCATCTATGTAAAGCATGAAAAGCCGAACACCATAGGCGTGGACGATGTGCGTGCCGGTATCATCGAAACCGTGCAGATCAAGCCTTATAGCGCGAAATACAAGATCTACATCGTGGAGGAATCGGAAAAGCTCACGCCCCAGGCGCAGAACGCGATGCTTCGCACCATTGAGGAGCCGCCCGAATACGTCGTCTTCCTTTTGCTGACGACCGGGACGGAAAGCCTGCTCCCGACCATCATCAGCCGTTGCAACGTGCTTCAGATGCGGCCGGTGCGCGACGATGAGATGCGCGACTATCTGATCCGCCAGCTGCACGTGCCCGAAAGTCGGGCCGAGATCTGCATCGCCTTTGCGAGAGGAAATGTGGGACGCGCCAAGGCCCTCGCCAGCAGCGAGGATTTCGACAAGATCCGCAACGATGCACTGTCCCTGCTGAAAAACATCAAGGAAATGGACACGGCCGAGGTGATGGAAGCCCTGGCGCGGATCCGTGAGTACGGCTTCGACATCAACGATTATCTGGATATCATGGCGGTCTGGTTCCGCGATATCCTGCTGTTCAAGGCAACGCATGACATGAACCACCTCATCTTCCGGGATGAGATCACGAGCATACAGAAAGCGGCACGTACCAGCGACTACGAGGGCATCGAAGAGGTGATCCGCGCGCTGGAGGTGGCAAAGAGCCGCCTGAGAAGCTCCGTAAGCACCGAGCTGACCATGGAGCTTCTGCTGCTCACGATACAGGAGAGTTAAGGAAAATGAAAACGATAGTAGGCGTGCGTTTTCGCACGGGAGGAAAGGTTTATTTCTTTGATCCGGGAGAGCATCCGGTAAAGCGGGGCAGTCACGTGATCGTGGAGACCGCGCGGGGAGTGGAATACGGGACCTGCGTGGATGCTCCCAGACAGATGGAAGATGAAAAGGTCACTGCACCCCTGAAACCCCTGATCCGCATGGCGACGGCCCAGGACGATGCGCAGGATGCCGAGAACCGCGAGAAGGAAAAGGCGGCTGTGACCATCGCAAAAGAAAAGATCCGTGCCCGCGCGCTGGACATGAAGCTGATCGATGTGGAGTATACGTTTGATCGCAACAAGATCGTGTTTTATTTCACGGCGGACGGACGTGTGGATTTCCGTGAACTGGTAAAGGATCTGGCGAGTGTTTTCCGTACCCGCATCGAGCTGCGGCAGATCGGCGTGCGCGACGCGACCAAGATGCTCGGCGGACTGGGCAGCTGCGGGCGTGTGCTCTGCTGTCATTCCTACATGTCGGATTTCATTCCCGTGTCCATCAAGATGGCAAAGGAACAGAGCCTGTCCCTGAACCCGGGAAAGATCAGCGGCATGTGCGGCAGGCTGATGTGCTGCCTGCAGTACGAGGCCGATACCTATGCTTACCTGAACCGCAAGCTGCCCCGCGTGGGTGATGAGGTGACTACCCCCGACGGAACGGTCGGCACCGTGCGCGGTGTGGATGTGCTGCGCCAGCGTGTCCAGGTGCTTGTCGATGTGAACGACGAGAAAGAAATGGAAGAGTACCCCGTGGAGGAGCTGAAGTTTACGAAGCGCCCGCACGGCGGCAAGAAGGAAAAAGGAAATCAGGAGAACAACCGTAACGGGAAGAACCGTGAAAAGCTCTCGAAGGACGAACTGAAGGAGCTGGCCCGTCTGGAAAAGCCGGAGGACTGATGGAGCGTCTGGATGATCTGCAGTTGTCGGGTCTGAAGATCTGGCAGGATACGGAGCGTTTCTGCTTCGGCATGGATGCCGTGGTCCTGTCGGGCTTTGTCCGGGTTCCGAAAGGAGCAAAGGTCCTGGACCTGGGGACAGGAACGGGCATATTGCCGCTTCTGCTTTCCGCCAAAACGGAGGCATCGGAACTGACCGGGCTCGAGATCCAGCATGAGAGTGCCCTCATGGCGGCGCGCAGTGTGGAGCAGAACGGACTTTCGGAGCGGATCCATATCGTGGAAGGTGATATCAAAGAAGCGGCCGCGCTTTTCGGTGCTGCTTCTTTTTCTGTTATCGTGAGCAACCCGCCCTACATCGCGCAGGATTCGGGGCTTCATAATCCCGAAGATGCCCTGGCCATCGCACGGCACGAGATCCTCTGCGTTTTTGCGGACGTGGCGCGAGAGAGCGCGGCGGTCCTGCCCCATGGCGGGAAGCTCTTCCTGGTGCACCGTCCGGAGAGGCTGGCGGAACTGATCTGCACCCTGCGGGAATACCGTCTGGAGGTGAAGCGCCTGCGCTTCGTTCATTCCTTCGCGGAGAGGGAGCCGTCGATGGTGCTTCTGGAAGCCGCAAAGGAAGGGCGGCCGGGGATGAAGGTGGAAGCCCCGCTGATCCTCTATGAGAGGGAAGGGGTTTATTCGGAAGAGATGAAAAGGGACTATGGCTTTTAGGAGGCATGAGCATGGCCGGAACATTATATTTATGCGCAACTCCGATCGGAAATCTCGGTGACATCACGCAGCGGGTGTTGGACACGCTTGCGCAGGTCGACCTGATCGCAGCGGAGGATACGCGCAACAGTCTGCATCTTTTGACCCATTTCGGGATCAGGACACCGCTCACTTCCTACCATGAATACAATAAATACGACAAGGCCGAGACGCTGATCGAAAAGCTCAGGGAAGGGCAGGAGATCGCATTGATCACGGACGCGGGGACGCCCGGGATATCGGATCCCGGCGAAGTGCTCTGCGCGCGCTGCATCGAGGAAGGGATCCCGGTGACCAGTCTTCCCGGGCCGGCGGCCTGCATCACGGCGCTCACGCTTTCGGGCCTGCCCACGCGGCGCTTCTGCTTTGAAGCGTTCCTGCCTGCCGACAAAAAGGAAAGGCAGCGTATCCTGGAAGAACTGAAGGAAGAAACGCGCACGATCATCGTCTACGAGGCACCGCATCATCTGCTGCAGACACTGCGGGAGCTTACGGCTGCGCTGGGGGAGAGACGCATCGCCCTGTGCCGGGAACTGACCAAGCGTTTTGAAAACGTGGAACGGATGACGACGACCGAAGCCGTCGCGCATTATGAAGAAAACGAAGCCCGCGGGGAATACGTTCTTGTGATCGAAGGGCGCGACCCGCAGGAACTGGTAAAGGAGCGGCAGGCCAGATGGGAGGAGCTTTCCCTCGAGGAGCACGTGGCCCTTTACGAAAAGGAGGGCATCGATCACAAGGCCGCCCTCAAACAGGTAGCCCTGGACCGCGGCATTCCCAAGCGCGAAGTCTATGATGCCCTGCACAAAAAATGATGTTTTTCTTTACTTTCTGACGGAATATCCGAATTTGCCGAGCAGCTTGCCGAGTGAATAGTATTCCCCGTGCGAATAGGCTACCAGCCCGGTCTTTTCCAGGGCGAAGCGCCCCTCTTCGGTCATGTAGCGGTCATCCACGGTAACACCGACCACTTCCGCGAGAAAGAGGTCGTGGGAGCCGAGAGGCTCGCATTTTGTCACGCGGCAGTAGATGTTCACCGGGCTCTCTTCGATCGCGGGTGCGTTCATCAGTTCCGACCGGTATTCATGCAGTCCCGTTTCCCGGAATTTATCATAGTCCTTGCCGGAACGGACACCGCACCAGTCACAGGCATTCGTCAGTTCCTCGGTGACCAGGTTGATCACGAATTCCCCGCTCTCGGCGATGATGTCGTGTGAGTGACGCTCGGGCCGCACCGAGATCGAGACCATGGCCGGATCCGAGCAGATCGTGCCCGTCCAGGCGATCGTGATGATATTGGCTTTTTCGTCACCCCGTTTGCAGCTGACCATGACAGCCGGCACGGGATAGAGCATGTTTCCGGCTTTCCAGACCTGTTTTCCCATTCTTTTTCCTCTCTTTTAAGCGTTTATTCGTTGCAAAAGCTCAGCTCTCATAATAATGCAGCAGGTCCTCGATCTCCGGGGGGAGCGAGCCGAACTGCTTTTCCACCTTGTCGTATTTCAGATGCATCAGCTTGAAGCTCTTTGTTGCCTGGTTCTCGTAGCGCCGCACCAGATCCGTGTACATGGGGTTGTTTTCCAGGTTCTTGCGGACTTTCGCGGAGAACGGGCAGTACGAGAAGAGGATGCGCCGTGCGACCTTGGTGAGGCGGGGCGCTCCCTGCGATTCAAAGCGCATCCACTGCACATAGTCCAGAAGGAAGACGCTCTCATAGCTGTTCTTGCAGGCCTGGATCTCGGCCTTGACCTTTTCCTTCGCATCGGAGGAGAGGTCGCTGTTCTTTTTGTAGAACTGCAGGTAATCGTTGTAATCGGCCGTGAGGGAGGGATCGGAAACGTCGTTCCAGCGGGCTCCTTGCACCCGGCGGCAGATCGCCCAGCGGAAGCTGGCTGCCATCTTGATCTGCTGCAGGAACAGGTCCTCCCCGCAGAAGACGGGAAGATACATGCGGGCCGGCGTATCGCGCCTCACGCCGCTGATCTCCTGCCACAGGCCGCCTCTGACGCCGACCATCGGCAGCAGGATCATGTCCGGGAACACCTCGATCTGTATGCTCTCCCGGGGCAGATTGTAGGCGCTGTTCTGATACAGGGACAGACGGAAGAAGAGGGAAAAGTCCACGCTGCGTATCGTTTCCCAGTTCTTCTGTATGGATTCGGCCGTGACCAGCATCTGCTCAAGCGGACGTATGATGTTGTGCGCCGAGAGCAGAGGACAGAACACGGTAGGGCGGCCGGATGCGATGCGCATGCTCAGGTGAAGGAAATTGTCCAGCTCAAAGCGCATGCGTTCGCGGGGAGAATCCAGATAGCGCTTTTCCTGGTCCTCCGAGATCTCTCCCGACTGTCTGCGGGATTTCAGCCAGGTGGGATAATCCTGGTCAAATTCGTTGCGGGAAGGATCCTTTTCCCCGCGGTAGATCGCGGCCAGCCAGTCATAGATCGTATAGACCCTGCTGGCTTTGACGCGGCTTTCGCTTTCTTCTTCCGCCGCCTCTTTCATCTCCTCGATCCTGTCGAGAAGGCGCAGAAGCTGGGCACAGTTGTCGCGTCCGATCAGCTCTTCATCCATGTAGCCGAAATACAGGAAGAGCTTGACGGGAACGGGAAGGCCGCGGCGCGATTCCATGGCGGCCAGCACGGCACTCTCGTACAGATTGAAGAAGCCGCGTCCGATATCGTGACGGAGCTGGCGGATCGCATTGTCGGAAGAGTTCTTGTCGTTAATGGATTTGTATGCTTCAAGCAGCTGGCGGAAGCGGTCTTCCTCCGCCTCATCAAGCTGCGTGCAGGCAAGGATCTGGTCCAGGGAACGGTCGAGAACGGCCAGCGGATCCGGTGCTTCGGGGACCTCCGGCGTCTCGGGTGTTTCGGGAGCCTGGATGCTGATCTCCTCTGCGGGAGAGGGGGCTTCGCTTTCGGGAAGCATTTCCTCGGCAGGCTTTGCTTCGGCCTTTTTCTGCGAGCGGCTGCCCGCACAGCCGTTCTCGTAACGCAGACGCCGTTCTTCCAGCAGATTATCCGTCAGCAGCTCCGTGCGGCTCACGCTTTTGTCGTAATCCTCCACGGCGCTGTCGATCTGCTCCTGCAGTTCGGGCTTGCCGTTGCAGCGCCGGCGCAGGTTCAGATACAGGTCGAACAGGTCGGGCCCGGAAAAATACGTTTCGCGTATGTTATTGCTGTAATCGCTGAGCTGGTCAAAGAGCCCGCGGATCAGACGGATGTGACCGACCGCCTCGAGTATGGCGGCGGTGGTGATGGAAGTATGGGAAGAATAAAAAGCGCTGCGGATGTCCTGGGGCATCAGTCCCAGCTGGTCATAGTAATCGCCGAGCCAGTCCGGAAGCTCTTTCTCGGGTGTGAAGTTTTCCAGTTCCTCCACGAGGGGCCAGGGCTGGATGTCGAAGCTGTTGCTTTCGCAGAAGCTGCGGTAACCGGAATAGCCCTTGCGGAGTGCCTTCAGCAGGGTGTCCACCCGGCGCTGGCTGCGTTTGTAATGCCCGAGCAGGCTCAGCGTGATGCTCGCGTTGGCGCAGACCAGGCGGTCGCTGTCGCTGATGCGGTCGCGAACGATGGCGTCCGTGTCGGAACGGCGCCGGAAGGGATAACGGTCCAGGGTGCAGGTTTCCTTCGCGATGTAGGTATAGCTGTAGTTTTCCCTGGGCATCTCGAAGAGGCCGAGGATGCTTCCGCGTTCCGCGGTGATGTGGAAGTCGGGAGAGATGATCTCGACTTTTCCGCTGGTGACCAGCTCCAGGCAGTCTGCCTTATCCGCCGCGGTATGCAGCACGGTACCCACGTTGATCGTAACACTTTCCATATCCGGATCGCCTCCGCCCCCAATAGTCAAACAGGAATATTATAGCAAAAAAATGCCATTTGATAAAGTGCCGCTTTCTGATTATAATGGTCGGGAATGGGATATTTTTGAGGTCAAAAATGTATTATCTGATATTTACCGGCGGAGAAGAAAATGAATTGTTTGACGACATGTTCGCGGATCTGCGGGAGAGGGAGAACATGCGCTGCATCCCGGACGTGCCGCAGGTGGCGGGGGCATTGCGTCCGTTGTACCGCCTTCATCATGCCCGGAGCCTGAACAGGAAGCGTCCGCTTCCGTTCCGGGGGATCTGGTCAGACCGCCGTCTGTCGGAGCTGGTCGCGCGGGAGGCAAAGGAGCATCCGGAGCTGACGCTCTTTTTCAACAATTTTTCCATCTCGCATTTTGAACCGTCCCAACTGGCAGCCCTGCAGAAACGCTACGGCTGCAGGCTCTGGCTCTGCTACATCGACCGGATGAGCTCCTATTGCGCGGAAGTGGCGCGGATGTACGAGAGCCGGCTGCATTTCGACCGCGTTTTGAGCTATTACCGTGCGGATGCGGAGCGGCATGGGAAGGAATATTTTGACTGCTACTATTCCCGGCCGCTGCTTCCGGAGGCCGGGAAGCGCTGTGAACTGTATTTCTGGGGCTCGGACACCGGGCGTCGCCCGATGCTGGAGCAGGTCTACCGCCATGTGACGGGACTGGGACATGACTGCCGCATGGGCATCTGCTATGCGCAGGGCGACGGAGAGCGCCTGAAGGGCATCAGCTACGATGAGCCGAAGACTTACCCCGAAGTGCTGCGGGACGTGGCCGGCGCGGAGATACTCCTGGACCTGATCTGCGGCGAAGGCGGGGTGTCGCTGCGCTATTACGAGGCTGTCGTGTTCGGAAAAAAGCTGATCAGCAACAATCCCGAGATCAGGCGCATGCGTCTTTATGACCCCGAAAGCATGCTGCTGATCGAAAAGCCGGAGGACATCACGGAGGAATTCCTGGCAAAGAAGATTACACCCCGTCCCTACAACGACGAGTTTTCCCCGCTCGGTCTCTTTCCGCCCGGCGAGAGGGGATGACAGAAAAAAGGATATGCGGTAGAATAAGGCCTATGCATGAAATGATCGGAAAAGTGAAACTGGATCTGAGCCGCTACGGCGGCCGGGATCTGTACTGCGACGGCGAGGTGGAGGACGAGCTGCTTTCGATCGCGCGGGAACACACAGAGGAAGAGTTCCCGGCGCTGATCGCGGAAAGGCGGAAATGGCCGATCCTCTATCATCTGTCGGATCTGCGCGGAAACATCGTGGACTGGATCCGTTTAAAGAGCGGGGCAAAGGTCCTGGAGGTCGGAGCCGGCTGCGGCGCCGTCACGGGCACGCTTGCCAAAAAAGCAGGGCATCTGGATTGCGTGGATCTTTCCAAAAAGCGCAGCATGATCAATGCCTGGCGCCACAGGGATGCCGAAAACATCTGCATCCACGTGGGCAATTTCGAGGATATCGAGCCCGATCTGGACAGCGATTATGACGCGATCTTTCTGATCGGCGTCTTTGAATATGCAGCAAGCTATATCCACGATGCGGACCCGTACGGGAGTTTTCTGCGCATCATCCGCAAGCACCTGAAAAAGGACGGGCTGCTCGTGATCGCCATCGAGAACCGTCTGGGGATGAAGTATTTCGGCGGTGCCAGAGAGGACCACCTGGGAAGCTATTTCAGCGGGATCGAGGACTATCCCGGCGGCGGCGTGGTCCGCACCTTCTCGCGTCCGGCTCTGGAAAAGCGGCTGCGTGCGGAAGGGATCGACGATTACCATTTCTATTACCCCTATCCGGATTACAAGTTCATGTTAAGCCTCTATTCGGACCGGCGGCTGCCGCAGGAAGGGGAACTCAGCACCAATCATCTGCGCCTCGACCGCGACCGCATGGAACTCTTTGATGAAAGCCGTGCCTACGACGCGGCCATCCGGGACGGGGTTTTTCCGCTCTTTTCCAATTCCTATCTGCTGCTGATCGGGCCGGAGAGCGAAGTGGTCTACTCGAAGTATTCGAACGACCGCGCGCCCCGATACGCGATACGCACGGATATCCTGGAGAAGAACGGCGAACGTTTCGCGCTGAAAGTACCCATGCGCCCCGAAGCCGCGGAGCACGTGAAAAGTCTTGCGGAAAAAGCAAAACGGATGGAAGAACGTTTCGAAGGCAGCGCTCTTTCGGTATGCCCTGCGCAGGAGGAGGGCGACGCCGTGCGTTTCCCCTTTGTTGAGGGGCCCACGATGGAAGAAGAGCTCGGCAGTGCGCTGCAGCGCGGGGATACTGCTGCGGCGAAGGAGCTGTTGAAGCAATACCGCAAGCTGCAGGAGTACAGGCCGGATTGTCCCGCAGGCAACAGGGACATCCAGTTTTCCAACCTGATCCGCCGGGACAGCAAATGGGTGCTGATCGATTACGAATGGGTCGGGAAAGGGACGCGTGACATCAAAAAAGATATCGAGCGCGCGCTCTTCCTCTTCAAAGAATATCATGCGCAGGGGAATGCCCTCACGGAAGAGCTGCTGCGGGAAGTCTTTCCGGAGCTTTCGCAGCCCTTCGACAGTGCTGCCCTGCGGGAGAGGGAGCGTGCCTTCCAGAAGAGCATCACGCAGGAGCGGACCGCGCTCGGAGAGATGAATGAGCTTTTGGGTTTCCGCATCGAAAAGAGCCGGGAGGAAGGCGGCGGAGAACTTTTCCGGCCGCGGATCTACCGGGACAGCGGAAACGGCTTTTCGGAGTCGGAGAGCAGCCTTGCGGATGCCGTGCGGCAGCCGGACGGAAGCCTGCTTCTCGAGGTCCCCGTCACGCCGGAGCTGAAGGCCTTCCGTTTCGATCCCTGCATGCATGCCTGCATACTCGAACTGATCGATGTGGAAGGAAAATGCCTGCGAAAGCTGCTTCCTTTCCGGGCAGGCGAGAACGGCAGGGCATTGACGGAGCGCAGCTGGTATTTCGCGGACGATGATCCGAATGTCAGCTTTTTTGCGGGGAAGGGCGAAGGAACGGTCCGGATCCGTTATCGCATCAAGGCGGTGAAAGATTTATGGGAGCAATAAAGGACGCGCTGCAGGATGCGCTTCACAAAAGTGCCCTGCGGCAATATGAAAAGGAACTGGCAAGGCAGAAAGATCCTTATGCGAAAAAACGGGATGACGGCCCCTCTGCCCGTCCGGGGCGGATCGGCTCGGAAAGCTATCTGATCCCCTATTCGGAGGCCTCTGCAAGTTTCCCCGAAACGGGCGTGTCTGTTCTGATCTATGCCATGGACGACGGCTGGCTTACGACGGACGCGGCGGATCTCATCGAACGCTTCTTCCGCGACAATCCGCAGGTCAACTGGCTCTATCCCGATGAAGATGTCTGTGACGATGACGGGATCTGCTGTTTCCCGTATTACAAGCCGGCTTTTTCGCCGGATACCCTTCTTTCGTATTTTTATGTCGGCGGGATCTTTGCCGTGCAGCGCAAGGCTGCCGAGCAGGCCGCGGAAAAGCTATGGGACGGGGCGCGTTCTCTTTCGGGCCTCCCCTTCCTTTACGCTCTTTGTCTGCAGCTGGGATCCTCCGGCGACGTTGCCCACATGCAGAAGGTCCTTTACCACGGCATCGAGGCCGAGCCCGAAAGCCGGGATCACATGCTGCTCGGCGGCGCATTGTGTGCGGGAAAGGAATTCGACGACCTGCGGGAAGCTTATTTTCGCGCGCAGGGGATCAAAGGACATTTCGAAAGGGATGAGGACGGCTTTGCCTATCCGCTCTATGACACGCCGGAAGGCCGCGTGAGCATCCTGATCCTCTCCAAAGACCATCCGGAGCTTCTGAAGGCCTGTGTTTCCTCCATCCGGGGGCGCAGCAGCCACAAGGACTATGAGATCCTGGTGACAGACAACGGCAGCAGCCCCGAGGCGCGTGCCGAATACGAGGCGCTGGCAGAGGAGTATTCCTTCCGTTATATTTACGAGCCCATGGAGTTCAACTTTTCCGCACTCTGCAATCTGAGCGCCGAAAAGGCCGAAGGCTCCTGGCTGCTCTTTCTCAACGACGATACCGAGGTGCTGACCCCCGACTGGCTGGAACGCATGCTGGGACAGGCTGCGCAGTCCGGAGTGGGAGCGGTGGGTGCCAAGCTCTATTACCCGGGAAAGGAAAAGCGCATTCAGCATTGCGGTGTCGCCAATCTGGAAACGGGACCGCTGCACCGCCTGAACGGCTGGGAGGACGACGAGGTCTACGACCGCGGCAGGAACCGCGGCGCGCGCAATGTCCTTGCCGTGACGGGCGCCTGCCTTCTGGTCTCGCGCAAGCTCTTTGTGCAGGAAGAGGGCTTCTTTGAGGAGCTTCCCGTTGCCTACAATGATGTGGATCTGTGCCTGCGGCTGCTGTTTGCCGGTTACGGAAACGTCATCCGAAACGATGTGCGCCTCATCCATCACGAGTCGGCTTCCAGGGGGGACGACCTGCAGGATGCGGAGAAAAAAGAGAGACTCATGAGAGAGTGCTGCGCGCTGTATAAGCACCTGCCCGGAAGCTACGGTCTCGATCCCTATGAGGGAGCGGGCCTGAGCCGCGACAGCGAGCGCTATGAGGCGGCCCATCCCTGCGAGATCGCAAGGATCCCTGTCACGGATCTGGCGGATCCGGTTCGGGAGAAGGCGGACAAGGGGGAGGAGAACGAGGCACTGATCGTAAACCGCGACCGTCTGGGCCCCTCGCCTGCCGGGGACTGCTTTCTTCTGGACATTTACGCGCATGTCCGGGGACAGGACAATGCCGATTACGACTTCTCGGTATATTTTGAGCAGGAGGGATATGTCTTCCGGGTGCCGGTGACCAGGCGCTACCGCGCGGATGTGGAGCAGGTACATCACGACCAGCTGCACGTGGGCCTTTCGGGTCTGAGTGCCCGCCTGGCCGTATCGTCGCTGCCGCCCGGCGAACTTACGCTCCGGGTAGAGGCAAAAAGCCGCATTTCCAGGCAGCGCCTGCGGCGCTCTGCGGGGACCGTGCGGTTTGACGCTTTCTGGGAAATATGTTAAAATTCACTGTTTGTGGGGGTAATAAGGATTAAAGGCAGGAAGGTAAGATGAAAAACGGGATCTGCAGGGTAGGAATAGACGTGGGTTCTACCACGACGAAGATCGCGATCACGGAGGACGGAGAACTTCTTTATCACAAATACATCCGGCACTTTGCAAAGCAGAGGGAGAGCATCGTAAAGCTCTTTGAGGAAGCCCGGGAACAGCTGGCAGACAGGCCTTTCCGGATCTGTCTGACGGGAAGCGGCGCCCGGAACATCGCGGATGCGCTCGGCGTGCCTTTTACCCAGGAAGTCGTGGCCAATTCTCTCGCGCTGAAGCGCGAATACCACCATATCGGAACAGCCATCGAGCTTGGCGGGCAGGATGCAAAGATCATCTTTTTCCGGGACGACGAAAACGGCGAGCCCCGGGTTTTTGACATGCGCATGAACGGCAGCTGTGCGGGAGGCACGGGTGCCTTTATCGATGAAGTGGCGACGGTGCTCAATGTCCCCGCGACGGAGCTCAACGCCATGGCCGAGGCCGGCAGCAGCGTCTATGACATCTCCGGCCGCTGCGGCGTGTTTGCCAAGACCGATATCCAGGCCCTTTTGAACCAGGGTGTCCGGAAAGAGGATATCGCGCTCTCGAGCTATCACGCCATCGCGAAGCAGACGATCGGCGGCTTGTCCCAGGGACTGGACATCAAGGCTCCGGTCGCTTTCGAGGGAGGTCCGCTGACCTTCCATCCCCGTCTGGGAAAGGTCTTTCAGGAAAGACTGCAGCTTGCGGATTCCGACATCATCGTTCCGGAATTCCCCGAGATGATGGTCGCCTGGGGTGCAGCGCTCTCGATCGAAGAGCTTCACGCCGATTCCCGGGAATACAAGGCCGATGAGATGATCGCGGCCCTGAAGGAGATCGAAGGGCAGGATCTGAGCGTCGGCGAAAAGGGACAACGCTATTTTGCGGGGGAGAGGGAGAAGGAAGATTTCCTCCGGCGCCACAAAAAAGCACCCATGCCCTGCTATAAGCCCTCGCGCGGGGAAAAGGTCCGGGCCTATCTGGGGATCGACTCCGGATCCACCACCACCAAACTGGTATTGATGAACGAGAAGGAAGAACTGATCGATTCCTTCTATGCTTCCAACAAGGGCAATCCGCTGGATGTGGCGAAGAAGGCCCTGTTGGATCTGTATGACAAATACGAGAAAGCCGGTGCCGAGCTGACGATCATCGCGGCGGCATCCACCGGTTACGGCGAATTCCTCTTCCACAAGGCCTTCCGCACGGAGGCGCATCTGGTGGAGACGGTGGCGCATGCGATGGCGGCGTCCCGCTATGTGGACGATCCCAGCTTCATCCTGGATATCGGCGGGCAGGACATGAAGGCGATCTGGCTGGAAAACGGCATCATCACCAACATCGTGGTGAACGAGGCCTGCTCCTCCGGCTGCGGTTCCTTCCTCGAGAACTTCGCTCGCACCCTTCATATCGAAACGAACGACATCGCCGAGGCGGCTTTCCGCTCCGATGCGCCTGCCAAGCTCGGCAGCCGCTGCACCGTGTTCATGAACAGCTCCATCATCACCGAGCAGAGGAACGGCAGCCTTCCGGACGACATCATGGCAGGGCTCTGCCGCTCGATCATCGAGAATGTCTTCACCAAGGTCATCCGCGTCTCCAACATCGATTCGCTCGGAAAGCGCATCGTGGTACAGGGCGGAACCTTCCAGAACGACGCGGTCCTTCGCGCGATGGAACAGTACGTGGGCCGTGAGGTGATACGCGCGCCCTACGCCGGTCTGATGGGAGCCATCGGCTGCGCCCTTACCGCCAGGGAAAAGGCGGAGGAAAAGGGCTTCATCCACAGCTTCCCCGACCGGAAGGAACTGGAAAGCTTTACCTATGAGCAGAAGGCAAATTCGCCCTGCCCGTATTGCACCAATCACTGCAACCGCACGATCCTGCGCTTCAGCACCGGCGAAAGCTGGGTGACGAACAACCGCTGCGAGCGCGGCGAGGTCCTCGGCGATCCGAAGGACAAGGAAGTGCAGCAGCGCATACGTGATATCAACAACCGGACGGACAAGCCCGTGAACATGTACGAGACCAGGCGACGTCTGCAGAACATGGACTATCCCTTTGAGCAGCTTTTGCCCGACAGGGGTGTCACGATCGGCATCCCGCGCGTTCTCAATTTCTGGGAAGGGCTTCCTTTCTGGAGCACCTTCTGGAAGTCGCTGGGCTTCGGCTTCAAGCTCTCGCCCGTCAGCACCCGTGCCATCTACGAGAACGGCATTCATGCAGTGCCTTCGGATACGGAGTGTTTCCCGGCCAAGCTGGTGCACGGACACATACGTGAGCTGGTCAAAATGAAGGTGGACCGCATCTTCATGCCCGAGATCGTCGTAATGCCTTCGGAAAACCGCGAGGAGACCAGCTTTTCCCGCTGTGCCCTCGTCAAGGGTTATCCGATCGTGATCAAGAATTCCGACAATCCGATGGATAAATACGGCATTCCCTTCGATTCGCCGTATTTCTACTGGTATACCGACGAGGATCGTGAGAAGCAGCTTTGCGATTACATGAAGGAAATGTACAACATCGATCCCGTGACCACGAGACAGGCCGTGGAAATGGCTTCCAATGCGCAGAAGCATTATGACGAGGAGCTGAAGGCGGCCGGAAAGCTGGTGCTCGAAGGCGTGGAAAAGAACGGCGGCTTTGCCGTGGTGCTGGCCGGACGTCCCTATCACAACGATCCGCTGGTGAACCACGAGCTGCCCGAACTGCTGGTGAGCATGGGTGTGCCCGTGCTGACGGCGGATTCCCTGCCGGATCTTCCCGATGTGGAGCTTCGCAAGTCCCGCATCGACATCGTGAACAATTTCCATGCGCGCATGCTTGGCAGCAGCATCCTTGCGGCCGGAAATCCGAATCTGGAGTACATCCAGATCGTCAGTTTCGGCTGCGGTCATGATGCGGTGCTCTCCGACGAGATCGTGCGCATGATGAAGGAGATCTCGGGCAAAGCCCCGCTGATCCTGAAAGTGGACGAGAGTGACGCACAGGGCCCCCTGCGGATCCGCGTGCGCAGCTTCATCGAGACGATACGCCGCAAGCGGCGCCTGCAGCTGAAGAATGAGGTCAGGCCCCTGCCGGATCCCTATCCGGTCAAGTACACGAAGAAGGAGCGCAAGGAGCACACGGTGTTGGTACCCAATTCCTCTCACGCTTTCAGCCGCATCATGTCCTCTGCCTTTGCTTCGCAGCACATACGCTGTGTTCCTCTGGGCGTGGGCCGGGAAGAGGCTGTGCGTCTGGGCAAGCGTTTTACCCACAACGATATCTGCTTCCCGGCACAGATCGTCATCGGCGAGATCCTGGAAGCGCTCAACAGCGGCAAGTACGACACGCACAACACTTCGGTGGCGATGGCCAAGTATCTCGGATGCTGCCGTCTGCCCCATTACGCGACCATCCTGCGCAAGTCGCTGGATGATGCCGGCTACGATTACGTGCCCATTATGACCAATGACGACATCGACCTGCACGATATGCATCCGGGCTTCAAGATCAACGCGGTCTCCCTGCTTCGGATCTCCACCTGCCTGCCGATGATCGACACCCTCGAGGAGATGCTGCGCAAGATCCGCCCTTACGAAAAGGTCAAGGGAAGCGCCGACGCGGCTTTCGAGATCGCGATGGACCAGCTTTGCGAAGGCCTGGAAAAGCACGGAACGCCCGGAGCGATCAAGGGCTTCAAGCGTGCGATGAAGACGCTGGGTTCGGTGGAATACGACCGTTCCAATCCCAGACCTACCGTGCTGATCGTCGGGGAATACCTGCTGAACTTCCATCCGGGAGCGAACAACGAGATCGAGCGCTATCTGGAGGATAACGGCTTTGAGATCATCGAAGCCAAGATGACGGACGTCATCCAGAAATCGTATTTCTGCCAGGGCAAGCAGATCAAGGAATTCAAGGTGCACCGTGACGGCGCGACGCGCTTCTGGAGCGGAGTTGCCAACAAGTTCTTTGCATTTGCGCACTGGATCACCGACCGTGTGGCCAAAGACGAACCGCTGCACGAGAAAGCCGTGTTGATGGACGAGCTTGCCGTGGATTCGGATCCCGTGATCCATCATACCTTTGATACGGGAGAAGGCATCCTGATCCCGGCCGAGATCATCTACAACGCAAAGCACGGCTGCCGTCATTTCGTGATCCTGCAGCCCTTCGGCTGCCTGCCGAATCACGTGATCGGGCGCGGCGTGTGCAAGAAGCTCAAGGAGATGTTCCCGGATATCGAAGTGCTGCCTCTGGATTACGATCCGGATGTCAGCCACGCCAACATCGAAAACCGTTTGCAGATGCTGATCATGAATGCCGGGGCTGTGGCGGAAAAGCCGCAGGAAGGCGGATCGGATACCCACTGAACACGGAAACGGATATGAGGAAAGCCGGATGATTATGAGGCGCGTTCCAATCTGATGTGGACCGGCTCCCCGGCGCTGAACCATCTGTTCACGTTCGGAAAGGGCGGCGCCTGGAGCGTGCATCCCATGGAGCACGAACTGTCTGCTTTTTATGACATCACGCACGGTGTGGGGCTTGCGATCCTGACACCTGCGTGGATGAGATACGTGCTCTCGGATGAAACGAAAAAAAGATTTGCGCTTTTTGCAAGAAATGTCTGGGACGTAAAGGAGGAAAATGACCGGGCGGCAGCACTCGCCGGCATAGAGCTGACGGAAAGCTTTTTCCGCAAGCTGGGCATGCCTTCGTGTCTGTCCGAGGCGGCATCGATGACGCCCTGCTTGAAAAGATGGCATCCGAAGCCGTGCGGACCAGCGGATTGTCGGAAAGAGCCTATGTGCATCTTTCGGCAGCCGATGTGGAGCAGATCTACCGGAATTGTCTGTAACGCGAAAGGACCGGCAGTGCCGGTCCTTTTTTGGTGCTTTGAAGGCAGATCGGCGGGATTCACGGAAAAGCGTCTGCTTGTGCAGGCAATGCTCCGTATGGTAATATATGATCTGTGGGATGACATTACACTCATGACCGACATCGGAACTCCGGAAAGCGGCATGGGATCGGAGACAGGGGAACATGCATTTTGTTGATGCGAAAGGGATATTGAGCGGCAGCGACGGCCGCCTCGGCATGAACATCTACCGGGGCTGCACCCACGGCTGTGTGTACTGCGACAGCAGAAGCCGCTGCTATCGTTTCACGCATCCCTTCGAAGATATCGAGGTGAAGCGGAATGCGCCGGAGCTTCTGGAGAAGGCGCTGAAGACGAAACGGAAAAAGTGCATGATCGGTACCGGGGCGATGTCGGATCCCTACATGCACTGTGAGGAAGAACTGGGGCTGACCAGGCGCTGCCTGGAGATCATCCTGCAGCATGAATTCGGTCTGGCGATCCAGACAAAGTCCGACCGCATCCTTCGTGACATCGACCTGCTGGATGCGATCAACCGAGGGAGCAAGTGCGTGGTGCAGATGACGCTCACGACCTGGGACGATGAGCTCTGCGCGATCCTCGAGCCGAATGTATGCAATACGAAGCGGCGCATTGAGGTGCTTGCGGAGATGAAAGAACGAGGCATCCCGACCATGGTCTGGCTTTCTCCCATTCTGCCGTTCATCAACGACACGGAGGAGAACGTCGGCGCGATCCTGAAGGAATGTGCGCGCGTGGGTGTGAAGGGCATCATAAACTTCGGCATGGGACTGACCCTGCGGGAAGGCGACCGCGAATATTATTACGCAGCGCTGGATAAGCATTTCCCCGGTCTGAAGCAGAAGTACACGGAGCTTTACGGAAATGCCTATGAGCTGCCCAGTCCGAAGACAAAGCAGCTGATGGCGCTTTTCCGGAGGATCTGCAGGGAAAACGGGCTTCTTTATACACCGGATGCCTGCTTTGCCTACATGAACGAGTATCCGGAGAAAAATGTGCAGCTGAGTCTCTTTGAACTGCCGTGATCTCTATGCATTCTCGCAACACCAAATGCTTGCTTTAACTATATGAACGAACATCCGGAAAAGAATGTGCAGCTGAGTCTCTTCGATCTGCCGTGAACTCTATACGTTCTCGGTATAGCGGCAGGCCGGATATGCGCTGCAGCCCATGAAGCGGCCGAATCTTCCGGTCCGCAGCGTAAGGACCGAGCCGCATCGCGGGCATTTCTTCGCGTTCTTCAGGCTTTCCTCCAGCACTTCCCCCAGCTTTTGATACACGGCCGCATTCATCCGGCAGTCGTTAAGGGCGCGGTGCGCGCCCTGTGTGGAGATGCCGTAGAGGGAGGCGAGATCCTCCAGGGTATGATGCCTTTGCCCGGGAAGGCATAAGCGCGAGAGCTTCAGGGTATCCACGTAGTCGTTCATCAGGACCTTTCCGTACAGGGCCTCGCAATCCCGGTTGAGGAAATTCAGATCAAAGGACTGTATGTTATGTCCCACCAGGACCATGTCGCCTATGAAGGTGAGGAAATCGTCAAGGACCTCCGGGAAGAGAGGTGCATCCGCCACCATGTCGTCCGTGATGCCGTTTACCATGGAAGCGCGGTAAGGGATGGGACATTCGGGATTGACCAGGGAGGAGAATTCGTCCGTGATCTGTCCGCCGATGACCTTGATGGCCGAGATCTCGACCACGCGGTCCGTCCGGCAGGAGATCCCGGTGGTCTCCAGGTCAAATACGACGTGATCGGGCAGATATTCGTTTCTGTGTGTTCCCTTTGTCTTCCCCAGCATGATGTGTTCTCCTTTGTGAAAAGTCCAAGGCATATTGTAGAGCCAAACGGGGGATTTGTCTATGATGACGTTCCCTAAAGCCCCATGCTTACGCACGGATCCGGGAAGGACGGCAAAACGGAGGATCTTGTGGTATAATGGCAGAAAAAAGAACAGGATGGAAAACGATGAAGAAAGAAAGTATTAAGACAGTGCTGTTTGATCTGGACGGAACGCTGCTTCCTATGGATCAGGATGTTTTTACGAAGACGTATTTCAAGGATCTTACGGTGAAGATGATCCCCCACGGATACGAGGCAGAGTCGCTGGTCAGGGCGATCTGGGCCGGAACCGGGAAGATGGTGGGAAATGTTGGCGAAAAGACCAACGAGAAAGCGTTCTGGGAGACCTTTGCCTCGATCTACGGGGAAAAAGGTCTGGCGGATAAACCCGTGTTTGACGAGTTCTATGAGAATGAGTTCGACGCGGCAAAACGCTGCTGCGGCTATAACGAAAAAGCCGCCGAACTGGTGAAGGCGCTGAAAGAAGCGGGATACCGGATCATACTGGCTTCGAATCCGATCTTCCCTCTGGTGGCGCAGAAAAAGAGGATGCAGTGGGCCGGGATCGATCCGGACGACTTTGCATACATCACGTCCTACGAGAATTCCACTTATTGCAAACCCAATGTGGATTACTACCGCGAGATCCTGCGGAAGACAGACGTGAAGCCCGAAGAATGCCTCATGATCGGCAACGATGTTTCGGAAGACATGGTCGCGGCGGAGCTTGGCATACAGACCTTCCTGCTTACCGACTGTATGATCAACAAGGACAATTTGGATATCGACTGCTTCGAGCACGGGGATTACGCGGTGCTCATGGAGGCACTCCTTCCCTGAACAGGATTCACAGCTCAATGGAAAGAAAATGGAATGAACCAAAAACACCGATCAGGGAGTCGTTTTGTTATGAAAGGATGCGAAAAAAGTAATGGATGGAAAATATATAAGAAAAGGATATCTGTCTATGTTTTTGTGACGCTTTTTCTGTCGTTTGTTGTATCGATTCCCATGGTGCTGTTGAAAGCAGGCGAAGGGGATTTGATCGTTATGATCACAGCGGTCGTATTCATGTTCCTTCCGTTGTTTTCAACTCTTATCACAAAGAGAGTAACAAAGGATGACAGTAAGATACCGTTTAAAATGTCAATAAAGGGTAACCTTAAATATCTGGCAATGTCTGCATTTCTGCCGGGCGTATGTATAGTGCTCGGTGCGGTGATCTATTTTGTGTGTTTTCCTGACCAGTTGGATCTGAATATGGAGTATGTCAGGAATATGGCGGATGCAGTGGGGCAGGAAATTGCTGTTCCGACGATAACGCTTCCGGTACTGATATTGATAGGGATCGTTCTGCCGCTTTTCGCACCGTTTGTGCTAGTAAACCATGTTTTGGCATTCGGAGAAGAGATCGGATGGAGAGGTTACCTGCTTCCTCTGCTGATGAAAGTGACCGATCAGAGAAAAGCGATCCTGATCAGCGGCTCTTTGTGGGGACTTGCACACGCATTTCTGGTGGCCTATGGAGTTAATTACTCCGGCAATTATCCCGGAAAACCGTTTTCGGGAATTGTAATGATGATCGTTTTTGCGACAGTATTAGGTAGTTTCCTTTCTTTCGTAATGATAAAGACAGATTCCATTATTCCTGCATGCATTGCACATGGGGCGATCAATGCGATCAGAGAGGCTCCTTTGTTTATTGCGAAAAGTTCGGCAAACGCGCTTCTCGGACCCAAACCGTCGGGAATCATCGGAATGAGTATTCTTATTCTCGTCAGTATTTGGCTTATGATGGCACTTGAAAAGAAGGATAAAAGCAGGAGTAGTAATTGAAATCTAACTGATACAGTCCGTTTTATTACCCTCTGTTTTCTGTAAGATCTGATCATGTCAGATAAGAACAGAAAGTCAAAATCGGATACGACAGAAAAAACGGAAAAAGAGGAGGATAAAACCATGACGGATGAAACCATTGATCTGAGCAATCTTGATCTGGATGCATATGATGATGACAACTGAAACCATGATCCTCGGAACGGCAAGGCTGAATATCGGGATCCTTGGGTTCGGAACTGCAATCCCAAACGTCGAGATCCCCGTCATCGGAACCTTTGACGGCAAAAGCCTGATCATCATTCTCCTGCTTGCGGCCCTGGTCCTGCTTTTTCTCCTGTTTGCCCACTATAAAAGAAAAAGCCGCAGGGAGAACCGCAGATACCGGGATTTTTCCCGAAGGATCGCGCGCCAAAAGGCGGCTGAAAGAGAGACAGCGGGCAGACGCAGGGTATCGATGCGGATGAAGCAGGACGTACTGGAACGCGATGACTATACCTGCCGGATCTGCGGGATTTCCAGACAGTTCATGGATGATCTGTGTCCCGGTCTGGGCGACTACCTGCTTCTGGAGATCGACCACATCGAATCGGTAGCGAAGGGCGGAACAGGAAAAGACGAAGACAACCTGCAGGTGCTTTGCTGGAGATGCAACAGAAAGAAGGGCGGGACAAAGACGAACGAGGAAGTGGAAGAGCTCATCGATTACGGGATCTGGTATCTGACGGATGGTGACGTAGAAGACGATGAGTATGATGATGAAGATGATGAGTAAAGGAAGCCGTTGACAGGTCAGCGGCTTCTTTTTTCTCTTGAGCCAATTGTAGCCGGCATGCAAAAAACAATATACTTTTAGTATATAGGTTTTTTCTCGTTTCTCTTATATAATATGCAATGAAAAACAGAATTACGTGAACGATAGGGAAAAGAATGAACAATACAAAGAAACTTTCTTCGGCTATTCGGACGCTGATCTCTCCGGAGGGCAGCGATATCCGGGTACATGCCTTTAATATCCTGGCGATCTGCGGGATCGCCGTCAGCCTGGTCACCGGTTTTTATAACCTTGCAGCCGGCTTCGGGATCGTTTCGTTCCTGGAATGCATGTCCGGTGTGGTGATGTCGGTCCTGCTCATGGTCTATACCAGAAAGACCGGCAATTACAGGTTTGCCATGGTCCTGACCGTGCTGTTTGTTTTCCTGGGCCTGTTTACCTTCCTGTACTTCACGAACGGCTGCTACCTGGGCGGTGTCCCTTATTTTTTTATCTTTGCCACGGTTTTTACGGCTTTCCTTCTGGACGGCGTCATCATGCCGGTCCTGATCGTGGTGGAGCTCGTATGGTACGCGGTCCTGTGCATGTATACCTATTACCATCCCACTTCGTCCTTTTTGAGCGAAAACACCAAGGTCCGCGTGTTCGATCTGGTGGTGTGCGAATCCATTGTCTCCGTGAGCCTTGCGATCACGATGTACTACCAGATCCGTGTGTACCGGAAAAAGCAGCAGGAACTGAATGTGGCGATCGAGGCGGCAGAAAAGGCAAACCGCGCAAAGAGCGATTTCCTTGCGAAGATGAGCCACGATGTGCGCACGCCCCTGAATACGATCATGGCGACCAACGAACTCATCGTTGCCAATACTTCCTCTGCAAGGATCAGGGAGTGGGTCAATGACAGCAATGTTTCGGGGAGGATCCTGATCTCGATGATCGATGACCTGCTCGACCTTTCCCGTATCGAGGCCGGAGGCCTGAACCTGCTGGAGCAGCCCTGGGATACAAGACAGCTGTTCGAAGAATCGGCCAAGATCTGGAAATTGAATGCGGACAAGGCCGGACTGCAGTTCAAATGCGAGATCGCGGAAGATGTGCCGGCGTTTCTGAACGGTGATGAGAGCCTGATCCGCAAGGTCGTGGACAACCTGCTCAGCAATGCGGTGAAATATACGAAAAAAGGAAGTGTCAGCCTGCTCGTTGCCATGGAGGAGCAGCTCACGATCCGTGTTGCGGATACCGGCGTGGGCATCGCGGCGGAATATCTGGAAAAGATCTTCCGCCCCTTTGAGCGCGGGGTGGAGGATATCTACCGCGAAACCAGCGGAAGCGGTCTGGGACTGGCCATCGTGAAGGAGCTGGTGGATGCGATGGGCGGCACGATCGACTGCGACAGCGTTCCCGGTGAGGGCACGACATTTACCGTCAGGCTTCCGCAGAAAGTCGCCGGTGGAAAAGGAGAGGAAACAACGGAAGGGGCGGAAACGGAAGGAACGGGCGGAACAACGATGAAGCAGTTCGTTGCGCCGGATGCCCGCATCCTTGTGGTGGATGATAATTCCTATAACCGGAAAGTGATCGAAGGCTTTCTGGAGCCGACCCTGATCCGGATCGATGATGTGGAGAGCGGTTTTGACGCGCTGGAGATGATCGACATCCGCGACTACGACCTGGTCCTGATGGATCTGCGCATGCCTAAGATGGACGGTGCGGAAACGCTGGAACGCATCCGGAAGGAATATCCGGATTTCAAGGCACCGGTGATCGCGCTCACGGCAGACATCATGAACGGGATCGAGCAGAAACTCCTGCAGGCAGGATTTGACGCCTTTCTGGCAAAACCCGTAAGTTCGGCGAAGCTGCTGGAAGCGATCGCGGAACGGATCGGGGACAAGATCGTTCCGCTGGCCGGAGAAGAAGAGCGGGAGTTCTCAGCGGCGAAGATGGAAAGCTTTCAGGACATGCTCCGGCCCTATGGGGTCGATCTGAAGCTGGCTCTGGAATACAGTGCGGGAAATGCCGAGGAATTCCTTACGAGAGCCTCGCTTTTTGAAGAATATGCCGATGCGGGAATGGAAAAACTCAGGAACTGCGTTTCGGATGAGGACTTTTATCTGCAGATCCACTCGGTGAAGTCCATTGCCAGAGGTGTGGGTGCCTATCTGCTGGCCGAGCTTGCGGAAACTCTGGAATACCGCAAAGACGCGGAATACGCGAAGACAGCGGGACCGCTGCTGCTTGCCGAATACGAAAGAGTTCGGAGCGGACTCGGAATGATCAGGAAGGAGTTATAGAAAAGATGACGCGCAACAAGATCATGATCATCGATGATGATGCGGAGGTTCTGAGCCTCATGAAGAAACAGCTTGCGGTGCTTTATGAGGTGGAAGCTTTTTCTTCCGGAAAAGAAGCGCTGGAGCTGCTTGGGAAAGAGGAGGAGCCGCCGCAGCTGATCCTGCTGGACATCATGATGAGCGGGATGGACGGCTACGAAGTGCTGGGCTGCCTGAAAGCGGATGAAAAGCTCAAGAGGATCCCGGTTGTTTTCCTGACGGGCATGACGGATGAGGTTTCCGAGTGCCGGGGGCTGGAGATGGACGTGGTGGATTATCTGAAGAAGCCGGTGTCGGGAAAAGTGCTGTTCGCAAGGATCCAGCACTATCTGGAGCTGTATTCCGAAACGGAAAAAAAGGGAAAACTGGACGAAACGAAACTGTCGGATCTGCCGCAGCCCTTGAGCGAAAGGGAGTTGGAAACGGCACGCCTGATGGCGGAATTCCGCTCCGACCGCGAGATCTGTGACATCCTTCACATCTCGATGCCCTATGCCAAAAAGCTGGTGGCGGCGGTCAAGGAAAAGCTCGGTCTGGAAAAACGCGGCGACATCCGGAGATTTCTTTTGTAAAGAGTATACTTTTAGTATGTAGCATTTCGGGAAAAATGACGTTATAATCCCACAATGTGAGAAGAATGATCCGGAAAGGATCGGTGAAAAAGGGGAGGAATCATGATGAAAAAGAGAGTTTTGGCACTTTTACTGGCAGGGGTCATGGCGGCATCGTCTCTGACGGGCTGCGGTGAGAAGGAAGAGCCCGCGAAGAAGACGGAGGATAACAAGGAAGAGGACGAGCCGGAAGAGGAGCCCGAGGAGAAAAAGCCGGCAGAGGATGAAAAAGAGGTAAGCGCATTCGACGGTATCTGGATCAGGGACAAGACGCATGACAGATGGGTCGTGATCAAAGGCAGCAAGTGGCATGAGGTCGACTATAACGGAGAAGCGAGCAGTGACGAAAAGGTAGAATACAGGGAAGACGGGAAATACGCCGATCTGATCGATTCGGACGGATCGGTATATCTTACCTTCAGCATCGCTCCGGATGGCGGTCTCTTCGATGAGACCTTCCAGGAGACGTATTCTCCCGAGGATAAGCTTCCTGACGTATTCCCGGGTCAGGCTGCCGCCACGCTCGGCTTTGATGATATCGCGGACGGCTGGTATTACGAGGTGATCGATCCGGACAACCTTACGGATTATGTCGCCCAGGGCACCATACAGATTGAGGCGGACGGCACTTATACGATGTGCTGGAATGATGGGGATGTGACGACGGGAACGATCCTGATCGAATATGCTGAGAACCCCGACGGGTCGTCGTATCCGGTATATTCCTTCTTTGCGGGAGGGAATAATCTCTGGATCGCCGGCACCTATGACGAGTCGGAGCCGCAGTATCTCTGGATCGGCAACGGCGGGATGGAGCGCCTGGTGCGCGGCGGCCGCGGCGACGAGTTCCTCGGACAGGGACGGATGGAATTTGAGGGGATGTATACGGATCCCGATTTCGGCAGAAGCACCATCGAGATCATCAGCCAGGACGGCATCCATTACAGCATCGATGTTGAATGGGCCTCAAGCCATGACGAAACCAGCTACTGGGAGATCGCCGATGCCGTGTATAATGAGTCCGAGGGCGTTCTCGAGTATAGCGGAGCCAAGTTTTACGTACGTACCGGATCCAAGGATGATGTGAAATATACAAACGGAAGCGGAACCTTCTTTTTCGATGATGACGGAATGCTGAACTGGATCAGCGATAACAGCAAGGAAGACGGTGTTGACGGCAGCACCGTGTTCGAAAAGCTTCCCTGGTGATGCAAAGAACGTAAAACGGAACGAAAAAGTGTGGGGCGCCCTCATGGGCGCCCCATTTGGCCTGCGTATCCCTGCAGGTCAACAAAAAATGATCTGTCCCGTGACGGGTAATAAGAAGTTTTGCATGGCGGGCGGATGTTATGATTTATGTGCGCGGCAGGCGCAGATACCAAAAATACGGAAGGGAGAGGGCTGATGAAAAAAAGAGCATTGTTTATCGGAGGAACGGGGACGATCAGCACGGCGGTTGTCAAGAGGCTTGTCAACGAGCTGAACTGGGAAGTATGGGTCCTGAACCGGGGAAACCGCCCGGGTGTGCTGCCGGAGGAGGTCCGTCAGATCACCGCGGATATCAACGATGAAGCGGATGTTCTTTCCAAACTCGGGGATGCGCATTTCGATGCGGTGTGCGAGTTCATCGGCTTTACCGTTTCCCAGGTGGAAAGAGATTACAGGCTTTTTGCAGGCAGGACCTCGCAATATATCTATATCAGCTCGGCTTCTGCCTATCATAAGCCCGCTTCGGGCTATGTCATCACCGAAGGCACCGGTCTGGCGAACCCTTATTGGCAATATTCCCGCGACAAGATCGCGTGTGAAGAATTCCTGATGAAGATGTATAAGGAAAACGGCTTCCCCGTCACGATCGTCCGACCCAGCCACACCTATGACGAAAGAAACATTCCTTTGGGTGTGCACGGCAAGAACGGATTCTGGCAGGTGATACGCCGCATGCAGGAGGGAAAGCCGGTGATCATCCAGGGTGACGGCTCCAGCCTGTGGACGCTGACCTGGAATGCCGACTTCGCGATCGGCTATACCGGGCTGATGGGAAACAGGCATGCGATCGGCGAAGCCTTCCAGATCACCTCGGATGAAACGCTTACCTGGGATCAGATCTACGAGACCATTGCGGATGCACTGGGTGTGGAGCTCAAGGCATATCACGTTTCCACCGATTTTCTCCGCGCGGTCGGCGACAAGTATGGCTTCGACTATACGGGATCCCTTCTCGGGGACAAGTCCGTATCGGTCGTTTTTGACAATGCAAAATTGAAGCGCGTTGTGCCCGACATGAGAACGAATGTCCGTTTTGACATGGGCGTCCGCATCGCTCTGGATTATGTCCTTTCGCACCACGAGGAGTGCTGCAGGGAAGATCCGGAATTTGATGCCTGGTGCGACCGTGTGATCGAAGCATTGGAAAAGGCCAAGGCAGCTGTCTGACATTTTTTCCCTTTTTTCGGGGGGAAGAACTCCGGTTCTTCTCCCCCTTTTTTGTTGCACAAACCCGCCGGGAGACTGCCGTGCCTGCATGAGCTGAAATGTCTTGACTAGTGAAGCACCGGATGATACACTTTGTCCCAATATGGCGTTGGCAAACGTCATATTTTTGTTGCAGAAAAATTCAGAATGAAGAATGGACGAAACGGAATGTGGAGTAAGGCCAAAGGAGAAGGAACTGCAGTTCCTGAAGGCCGCGATCCTGGATAAATACAGGTCCACAGGCTGAAGGGCTTTAGAGCAGATATAAAGCGGAAAAATGAGAAAGGTAGAATTTCGGAGGAGATACCATGAAGAAAGATAAGAGATACTATTTCAGAAACATCATCAGTTGGTTTCTGATGCTGTCCATGATGCTGGGGACAATGCAGACGCCGGAGTTTGCGTTGGTGGTGCAGGCAGAGGAGCCGGGAGCTCCGGGGGACCCGGAGGCGGGCCAGACGCAGACGGCTGTTTCTTATCTTGATGAAAGCGGTGAGGAACAGACTTGTGAGTCGGCTGCTGTCCTTTCGGGAAATGAGACGTCCCTCGAACCCGGCTGGTATGTGGTCAATAGTGATCGTCTTCCACAACTCCGTCAGCCTGGATACTTCCGGGGCGTATCATATCATCCTTGCGGACGGCGGAAAGATGTCCATTGTGGGTGATAAGGACGAGAATGATGACTGGAGTGCATACAGCAACGGAGAAAGCCCTGTCGGTTTGGGCTGTTTATATGATGATGACCGTAAAACCGGTATCGATCTCAGCATATATGCACAGTCTGCCGGCACAGGAGAGTTGTATATTAATAACGGATCAGGGTCTTTTGAGGACAGGATTAAGGTAGGTGATGCCATAAATGTCGATGAGCTCACCATTAACGGCGGAAAGATCACTTGCGATACCGAAGGTTCAAAAAGTTACGGAATAAGTACAAAGAATCTTACCATCAATGATGGAACAGTTAATGCCACTGCCGCCACTATGAATAGTTATGCTTTGTTTAGTACCGGGAACATCACCATCAACGGCGGCAGCATAACTGCTACTGCAAACGGGACTGACGGATCCGGAATAAAGGCAGATGCTTCCATAACGATCAACGATGGTGAGGTAAAAGCCGAAGCTCTGAAGGGAGGCACTTTGGATGATAATTATGGAATAAGATCCGATGGACAAATAACGATCAACGGTGGTCGTGTTACAGCAAAGGGATCAAAGGCGGGTATTTATTCCGGTAACGATGAAACACCTCTTTTACTGAGTTGGGAAAAGGAAACAGATTATTTCAGTGCTAACAGCTTCTCTCTTCCAAACGCTGATGTTGCCATCAGACCGGGGAAAACCTTTACCGACGGCAAGGGGCATTACTATGTGGCAGCAAATGCTTCCGAAGTGAAGAGTTTGGAAAATGTCACCCTCTCGGCTACAAGCGATACGGTCCATGCCGTAAACTTTGACTGTGGAGGATATGAGACTGTTCCGCCGCTGCAGATCCTGAAGGCCGGAAGCACGGTTACAGAGCCGGCTGACCCTAATGGGGAGACTACATATGACGGGAAAACCTTTGCCGGCTGGTATCAGGACGAGGCTTATCAGATCCGTTACGATTTTGATTCCGAGCTGACGGCAGATCTGTATCTCCATGCCAAATGGGCGTCGTTAAGCAACGATCTTGAGAATGCATCCGTTAAAATGATCTATCGCTATACCGGCGATACCATTGAGCCCGTGGTAGAAAACAATATCGGAAACACGCTTACAAAAGATACAGATTATACTGTCAGCTGTAAGAAAGATGGATCGGATACAGCTGTGTCCATGAAGGATCCCGGTTTTTACAACATTACGGTTACCGGTAAAAATACATACAGCGGTTCAAAGACCGTGCGTGTCTGCGTGCTGACCTTTGACGCATATGACCCCGTTTCGGGAGAACTGAAACATGGCGTTACCTTACCGGAAGGAAAAGACGCCGCGATCGTCACAGCTTCCACCGTCTCCATGAATACGGGCTGGTATGTGGTGACGGAGAACGTGAGGGTGGATTCCCGCATGAAGGTAAACGGCGATGTCCATCTGGTCTTATGCGACGGCGTGACCCTGGATGCCGGAGGCGATGCGGGAAACAGGGGCATCAGCGTTACGGAGGGAAACTCTCTGACCATCTATTCCCAGGAGGGAAATAGCGGAAAGCTTGATGCGAGTACCGGGAAGGTGAATTATTATGCTGCTATCGGCGGCGACTGCCCTGCAAATCATAGTAATAACAGCAATAATAATATCAATAACAATAACGGAAATTTCAGCTTCGTGACGGCGGACTTCTGGCTGTACGCGAAATGGACGATCAAGCAGCACAGCGTGAGCTTCAACATGGCCGGAAAGAGCGTGGAGAACATGCCTGAAACGCAGACCGTGGAGCACGGTGCCGTGGCGACCAGGCCGGCCGA
>JAILHF010000030.1 GCA_024696005.1 Lachnospiraceae bacterium
ATTCAGGACAGTTGACAATTCTTCAATTGGGCAGATACAGGCAGGCGCTCCTACCCAGGTTCTGAAAAACCCGATTTTCTTCCCGTGGTGCCTGAGCAGATATACCGAAGTTGCTCCGCACGCCAATGCGTATTCTCCGACCTTCTCGCAGTCATAGTGAGCGATCACATATTTTTCAATTTCCTCAGAAAATGTGTAAATGACCGCATCAACCTGAACGGCGTTCTCGTTTTTCTTTATATTGATCTTGGCAGGGGATTTATCATCAAACGAATCTGTAATCATCGGCTTCTCCTTTCTCCGTTATCTGCTGTATTTCAGAAAAATGTCACTTGCCATATACTGCTATACCATCTCGCCCAATCCCGATTTGCTTAGCCATTTAACTTCCAATATAAGATGTATTCTAACATAATTCTTTACAAAAGCAACGGGATTACGTAGAGTCAAAACAAGCTGAACAATGGATTTTCCATTATCCAGCTTGTTAATTATCTTAGGATATCTCATTTACAGAAAAACTTTCACACGCTCTTGTAACTCCATCCCTCCTTTTAAGAATTCGTGTCAAATATCGCCAACCTTTCTCCTATATCAGAAAGATCTGTCAGGAACCGTTCCTGAAGCTTATCTGCTTCCGTCTTCTCTTCAAGCCATTCCCGGTAACGCTTTCTGACTTCGATCTTATGTTCTTCTCTTCTTTGCTCGGCACGTTCCGTATCCGACGAATGCCGATGAATGCCCCCTGCCGCTTTTCTTGTTGCGATATTCTTTCCCGGATGCATAACCTGCTCTATAAAGGCCTGGCTGCGTACCTGTGCAACCCCCTCCTTTGAACATGAAACAGCTGCGCAAGCGCTTCCACGGTATGGAATGCCCTCCGATCCCGGCATCTGTCCGACGCCATCAATGGAGCGGTTGGCCTCCGCAAGAGAAAAGATGCTTCCAGCGATGTGGTTTGTAACATTTTTACCACTCGTATATTTCAATGTATATCCCTTGGATCCCTGCAGTTCACTGTCCATCAGCCCGAATACTTTCGCACGATAGTTTGGATCAGACGCCAGCTTATTCATATTAGTCTGATCAATATAAAGATAGTATGTACCGGTGACAGGCTCTTTCGGCTCCCGATCCGTAAGCTTATACTGGGGAAAATATTCTTTGATCATACTCTTCAGTTCTTCCACACTGATCTCTTGGTCTAGTCCTTTGATTGCAAAATCCGACTGATAAAACTTTACAGCCTGTCGTTTATAAGACTGAAAACCTTCAGCCATATCTTCAAGATAGTTGTATACTTTCTTGGGATCCCACTCCGGATGAGGAACAGCCTTCTGTGCCGTTTGCTTTTCATAGCTTGCTCTGATTTGGATGCTGTACTCCCTTTGTATCATCACGCTCATTTTTTCCCCTTCCTTTCCGACATAACAATCAATGCTATTACTCGCGATTGACTTCACTGTTTCGCCCCGCTGATTTCGGAGCTATAGTGTTTTTCGGCATGTTGGGGGATAATAACAGACGCTTGTATTGAAAGGGCACTGAATTGTATCGAATTATTCTTCCACAGCTTCCTTATTATGCAGAAGAATACGAAGTTCAACCTCTCTATCATGCCGGACAAACTCCATCTCTCCATGATAGGACAAAGCAATACGACGGATCAGCTTCAAACCAAGGCCATGACCTTCCCCGGATTTTGTACTGACCGGCAAACCGTCTTCATCTAATGCAAGTTCTGCTCCGTTGAAACTGTTTCTGATCACGATCGTAAAGAATTGTTCCCGGTTTCCCGATGCAATGCTGATCCATTTCCGGTCACCGGTAGCTCCGCAGATAGCATTGTCCAATGCATTGTTCAGAAGTACGCTCATATCGAACGCGTCCAGTTTGGGCTGCTGCGGATATTCAAAATCGCATTCAAATTCAATCCCCTTTTGAACAGCCGCATCCCGTTTTGCTGTCAGAACGACATCGATCACGGGATCCCCGCAGCGAATGCCATCTATGGTGTCTGAATACTCCTCTTTCAGCCGTACCATATACTCTTTGGCTTCCATGATGCTCCCTTGATCAGACAGGCGCTCCATCGTCATCAAATGATTGGAAATATCATGTCGAAGAGTTCGTATCCGGTCATATAGGCCCCTTGTCTGCTCTATCGTCTGCCGCATGCCGGAAAGCTCTTTTTTCAACGCTTCATTCTGGGCATTTTCGTTCCGCTCTTTTCGGACCTGTTCATACAGAAAAGCAACCAGAAGAATGGCCGAATAACTGCAGATGTAAAAAAGGAAACGTCCAAAGTTCGGAGGTATATTCTCGTTTATAAAACCGTCTTCCAGCCCCCGGTTATAGATCCGGATGTATTCCTTGAATATTGCAGCCTCAAAGAGCGGGGCTATCGCGGGGATCAGAAGGAGCAGAAATTCCCATATGCTCAGTTCCTTCGATCGTTTATAGATCTTCGTGAACAGTTTTACCATCAGATACAGAATGAATATGTGCAAGAACAATGAAAGGATCTGTCCCAACACGAACTCCAAAAGGATCGCATCAACATCTGAGGAGGATGGAATATTCATTTTCAGATCAAGCCACAAAGAAAAGAATCCCCACTCGGCAAGGAGCGCATTGCTCAGATATCGCAACGACAAGAACAAAACACATAAAAAAGCTTTCTGTAACGGCTTTTCCCTTTCCGAAAAAAACATCAACAGAAACGCGGCAAGCATTACAAAGGAGTAGACATATACGCCACCACTCTCTGTTATCAGATAAAGAATGGTACCACCGACCGCCACCAGAACACCGCTTAGCATGATCGAACGCTTATTGCGGAGATAAGGTCTGACCACCACGGCAAAACAAAAGCCCATGAGCAGCATCGCGAGGATAAGTTCCGTGTTTTGCACGACAGCAAATACCATTCGATACCATTCCGGACTCTTGTTCATGACTTCCTTCCTTTGGATGTTTTTTCTGCGGTATACTGGAGAAAACGTTTTACAAAGCGGGGATAATTGGCTTTGGAAATATTGACATACCCTTTTTTCAGAGTAATGCCGTCAGCCTCATACCTGACCACATAATTCAGATTGATCAGAAAAGCCCGGTGAACACGAAAGAAATCACCACCCAGCATCCCTTCCAGATCAGAGATTTTTCCGTAGTATTCTACGCAATCCTTCATTCGATGAAGGATCACTTTCCGCCCCATCGCTTCCGCGTAGATAATATCTGGGATGAATACCTTTTCATGGATCCCCTTGTAATGGATCACCATACTGGAGGGCTCTTCTGTGCAGTCCGGGCATGTCCCCCGAATCTTGCGCGAGGCACGAAGCAGTGTCTTTTTCAGATCCTCTTTAGAAATGGGTTTTCTAAGGTATTGAAGAGGTTCTGTATCAAATGCTTTCCAGACATATTTATCTTCGCCGGAAATAAAGATAATTACTGTATTCTTTTCTTTTTCCCGGATCTTTTGTGCCAGTTCAAGACCGTTCATCCCGGGCATTTCGATATCAAGAAAAAGGATATCGGCATCCATCCCATCACGAAGCACGTCATCCCCGTCCGGACAGAGCATGATCTCTGCATCCGGCACAATACCGGCAATGTCCTTCTTCAGGATATCCCTTATTCTTTTGTCGTCGTCACATACCACAATCTTCATCAAACGTTCCCCGTAGTTCCTCTCAACCTGTTTTACTATTTTCGGCTATACAGGCCGGACACTCAAGAGCCAATGTAATGAAACGCCCTTATAATGTATCGAAATATTCCCGCAAGATTCAAACCAAACAAGCCCTCATTCCCGTCAAACTTTACGCTACATTTGAAAGTCCGTTCATTACAAGTCGCTTGATTTTCCCGGGAGATCTTCCGTAATATAACATATAAGGGATAAGGATATCCCGGTCACATATGGTTTTTGCATATTTTCAAGGAGGAAAGACTATGGCAAACATCAATGGAATCAATTCCGGCATAGACTATTCTGTCTTCTTCGGAACTTCACCCACAACGTCTTCCGGCGGAGTCGATCTGACATCCTACATGTCGATCAAAAACGGCAGTTACCGAAAGCTTCTGAAAAACTATTATGGCAGTCAGAAGCAGGAAGCAAAATCTTCTGTCGGGGATTCGGGGAGCAAATTGACTAAAATTCGTTCTTCTGCAGATGCCCTACAGAAAAAGGCAGATGCTCTTTCGGCGGAAAAACTGTGGGAAACGGAAAACTCCGTAGACGAAACGAGCGGGAAAACCAAGGAAACTCTCCGCAATCCTGATAAATTGGTAAATGCTGTAAAAGAGTTTGCGGACGCATACAACTCTGTGATCGATGCAGCTTCTTCGTCCGAGACAAAGGCTGTCTTGAGATCCGGCGGATGGATGGACACAATGACGAGAAAGAACGGCCGTCTCTTAAATGAAGTCGGGATCTCGATCGGATCTGACGGAAAACTGTCCATCAATGAAGATGAGCTGAAAAATGCCAACGTGACAACATTAAATGGATTGTTCCGCGGAGTCGATTCCTATGCCGCAAAGGTTTCCGCCAAAGCAGCCGGAATCAGCAGATCCGCGGCCGTCAGGGAAGGAACCTACAATGCGTCCGGAACATGGTCCGAAACAGGGAACTCAATTGCAACATCTCAGATCAATTCCATCATCGGGAACACAAACGATAAAGATCCTACTACCAACAAGGCACGGAGTGAAGCCGAAAACAATCTGAAAAGCCTGAAAGAAAAGCGCGATAAACTCAAAAAAGAAATAAATGAAGCACTTGGCTATGATGCACGTCGGAGCTATGAATCACAGATCAGCAAGCTCGATAAAGAGATCAAAGACACGGAAAGCAAATTAACATACCTTTGAGGAAAGGACGGTGGATATCATGGGAATCAACGAGATCAATGAAAATACATCAGTTTATAACGCAAACTACAAATCTGCCTGCACTTCAACAATGCCGTCTGAAAAGGAAAGCGATCAAAAGTACTCTGAAGAAACCGCAGTGATATACGAAAAGAACGCTTCTGCCAACCGGGAACAAAAGGCTACCTATAAGGTTGATCAGAAGCAGATTGACCGGCTGAAAGCCGACGCAGATTCGCGCAAGAAGCAATTGCAGGATATCGTCGATAAGCTGATCACCAAACAAGGGCAGGCTTTTGACATAACTAACGGGAAAAACCTGAAAAATCTGTATGCCGGTCTTAAGGTGGATGCTAAAACCCGTGCGCAGGCCCAGGCAGATATTGCAGAGGACGGATATTACGGCGTAAAACAGACTTCCCAACGGATCTTTGACTTCGCCATGGCTCTCAGCGGCGGAGATCCGGACAAGATGGAGGAGATGCGCTCTGCTTTTGAAAAGGGATTTAAGAAAGCAACCCATTCCTGGGGCGACAAACTGCCGGGCATCTGTCACGAGACTTATGATGCAGTCCAGTCTCTTTTTGATGACTATAAAAACCGGCAAAAAAAAGCTTCAGAAGAGGTTAACGACAATTTGAACTGAGTTTAAGGCGGTTCCCTCACGGACTTGTCAGATCAAGCTGATCATGGTATAATATAGAAGTCAAAGGTGTCGGAGGGAACCGACGTTCAGGCATGCGCAAGGAGGCAAAGCATGAATATTTCCATTAATTTCCGGGAGCAACAGAATAATGCAGCAAAGCCGGGGGTTGCCGCCCCTTCTTCGCTTGACGCCAAGGAATCCGAAAAGAAAAAGACACTGTTTGCCGGTGACATGAACCTCGCGCCCGACCCGGTCAAAGAGAGACTGGAAAGCGCCAGGAAGAAAGCCTTCAAAATTGTTTCCGATGCATTTGATGCCGATCGGGACTATGACCGCCGGATGGAAAAAGTCAAAGACTTCGCCCGCGAACAACGCGAAGAAAAATCCGCCGCAACAGCCGACAAGAAAGATGCCGAAGATACGATCGCCGCTCTCAAAGCAGAGTATCAGGTGGATCCGGATTCTAAAGAACAGCAGGATCTGGACTGGCTGCTGGCTTATCGCCGGCAAGGCCCCGACGAACGTTTCAGCGACATTGAGCAGATGAAAAAAGACCGGGCGCGTGCATCGGAGATTGAATCCGGCCTTACGGAATACCAGACACGCATGCTGGAAGCAAACGATCAGCTGGACCACGCGCAGGAACACATCGAGGAAGCAGAAGCTTCAATGATAGCAACAAGGCAGGCTCTGACGGATGCCAAGACAGAAAAGAACAAAAGCCATGCCATGGCTGACGCGCAGAAAGAGGCTGATGAGATCATGGATTCGGCCGAACGGGCGGTTGTCGGCATGGTGATGGGCGACGCAAAAGACAAACTGGACGAAAAGCTTCGGGAGGAGCAGGAAAAAGCCGAAGAGAAAAAAGAGGAAGAAGAAAAGCAGGAAAAGATCGAAGCACAACGCAAAGAAAAGAAAGAGATCCGGGAAGCGCTCACAGAAGGCACTCGTGAAGCCGTACAGGAAGCGGAAGAACGCAGCCGGCAGCGCGAAGAGGATGATCTTGATCTTACCGATGTGATGGGCGCAGATCCCGCAGCGATGTTGGAGAAGACAAGCAACGTAAATGCGCAGCTGGATGATCTGAAGAACAAGATGGCGCTTATCGATGCCGATCTTAAGGGATTAAAAGTAGACGAAACCGTATAAGGAGCGATGGAGGTCTGAGCATATGAGTGGAATTAATCCCGTAGGGATAGGAAAATCCGGTGATTACCAGCAGCGAACGCAGCTATTGATAAAAGACAAGCTGTCCGCAAATAATGAGGATACTATCTCGACCTCTTTGAGAGATAATATGGCTGCCACTCTTTCTATATCATCATCCGGGATTGCCCAGGCTGATCGGGCCGAAAGGGAATCGATCATTCAAAACGCAATAGTTCAGCTTGATGGCGGATACAAGAAGTTTGCTCTTTCAGATGAGGAATCCTGTATTCTTAAAAGTTTTCGGCTTGAAGAATACTATGACATCCGAGACAAAATGAAGAAAAAAGATCCTGATTCGTATAATAATCTTCTGAAAGCAGAAGAATCTGCTTCGCATGATCCGGATCCAAGTGCAACTTTCAAGGTATACTCAAAGGCATATAATTGGGCTTACGGAGATGTTTTTGACCGGATACATAAAGAAAACCCGGATGTTGATATTTACGTCAGATCACCAGGAACACCGAAAAACCATAACTTTCAAATGAGAAACAACAGAACATCTCTGGTCATATCCACAGATGAGATCAAACTGCTCCAGTCAAAGAAAGATACGGACAAAGAAGCGCAGGAGGCGCTGTGGAACAAAATTATGGAAAAGATTAGCGCCAACTAACTCCAAACAAGGTTGTCGGGCCCTAACGCCCAATCGTTTGGGCTTCTCTTTTATAGGTAAATCTATTGGTAAACGGAGGTATGCTCTGCCCCTGCAGATACTTAAAATACAGACCTCCCCCCTCTTCTGTCATCGGACTCTGGCTCCGTCATTTTCCAGGTTCGAATCCTGGTAGCGCTACGAAACCTCAGCGGAAACGCTGAGGTTTTTCCTTTGCGGAAAAGCCATATCATCGTCAGTATATCCGAAATCCCCTTTCGGATCACCACCTGTCATCATAGTCATAAAGTGACGCCTCCATATCCAGATTATATGCGGAGCAATTCACACCTGCCACTTTTCCGTCCTGAAGGCTAAAATAATACCGATAGCCGCCTTCCATGCCGTCAAACCAGTCGGAATCAATGACCTCCCACACATAAAAATCTCCTTTGTCAGGATCATCCAAATTTTCCCGTACAGAATACCTCATATCAACCAGTCCGAACGTTTTTCCGACCATCCAGTCTGCATCTACTCTTTTACGGCTCTTAACATAATCACATCCGGATACCAAGGCCAAAACAGCCACGCTGACAATAAACAGCGGGATCAACAGCTTATACTTTTTTGTATAGACCATTACCGCTCCCGCTATCACCGTTAAAGATATAACGATAGGAATGTAATGCGGTAAGAACAGATCATATATAATCCCAAAAGGTAACAGTATTATCAGATCCATCTTTTCCTCGCAAGAATAGTTCTCGCAACACACAGTAAGTTCCTGAGTTCCATGTGTCAGTTCCCGTTTTTCTCTGTCTGATCAGTCTTTCCGGTACCATTTTACTACCTTCCCCTTGCGTCCGCAACTATCTTGCTTCCGGGAGCTTCCAATTCTCGTAGGCACTCTCCCATGTTTCCAAAACATACGGCCTTCTCTCGTCCCCGATCTTCTCTGCATGCTGCTTCACAAAGGAAAGGAAATAATACATGTGTTCCCGTGCCGTGGTCAGTTCTTCCATGATCACCCGGCTCCAGATATTCGCTTCCCGGTATTGGCTGCTCTGTCTCAGCGAATGAATATAGTTTTTCTTGTCAAACAGAACTCTCTTTTCTTCAAAGCTTATCTGTCCGTCCCCGCCGATCTCCAGGATCGTATACGGCATGCTGTCCCGGATCCCGTCCAGGGGCAGACCGCAGGACCCGGGATTGATCAGATATACCCCGGCTTCTTTGTCTGCGTAATGCCATTGAACATGGGAATGCCCGAAGACATATACCCCTTTTTCCAGTTTTGAGACCGCTTCCCGGAAGGTCCCGTCGTTCTCCCGCTCCGCAGCAAAACCGGAAAGGATCGCCTCCGGAGGATCGTCACTTTGTCTTATCTTATCCGCAACCGTTACCGAATTCCAGGTATAAAAGGGATAGGTCCCGAGAAAGTCCACGGAAGAATGTGCCATGCGGATCTTTACCCCGTTACACGCGAACTCCGCTGCATGGGGCTGCCTGAGCAGATAATCCAGATTATCCCGGCTGAGAGTTCTGTAACACCAGTAAGAAACCTGCATCTGACCGTCCGTCCATGAGGACTGGTCTTTTCCGATCAGATCTTCCAGATACTTTTCCTCATTTCCGCGAACGACATGTTTATCCGGGATCGCCCTGATCGCTTCAACGCACTCATTGGGCCATGCTCCGCTGATGCAATAATCTCCCGCGAACAGGCAGGCAGAGATCCCCTGCCGTTTTGCATCCTCCAGCACCGCCTTCAGCGCCGGATAGTTTCCGTGTATGTCTGAAATGACCGCATATTTCATGTCTCTGAATTGTCTCCCGTTAATTTGCATCGTCGTAAGGATCCGGCTCCAGATCCGGAAGATCCACAACATCTATATAGTTCATTGTTCTGCCTCCCTTTTTCTGTTTTCTGAACGGATAATGACGGCAGGGAGAATATTATTGCAATCTTTCTCCGACGATTTGTCATATGGCGTTGAGCATTGTATAATACTTCCGTTACTTCATCTGACCATCGCCAGGAAAACAGGAGATTTGAAATGGATAAAACCGAGCCTTATAATCCCGGGGAAGAGATCATAGAGAGTGAAAGACTGATCATGAGACGATTAAGGCCTGAAGATTATCTTGCAATGGCTGCCTGGGACATGGATGAGAGAGTATACAAATATCTGATGAGTTCCGCCTGCAAGACTCCGGAAGATCCGCTTGTCTGGCTTCCCAAGAAGGATCCCACATCGAAGATCAATATCCTGATGCTGGTCATGGACAAGTCGGATGGGCACGCTGTCGGCACCTATGCCCTGAACCATGAAGTCGAGCGGGATGTATGGACCTTATCCTATGTGAACCGCTTTGACGATTGGGGAAAAGGGTACACCACGGAAGGAATGAAAGCTTTCATGGATCACGCGGTCAAAGTTTACGGGGCACGCGTCTTTGAAGGTGAATGTGCCAAAGAAAACGTGGGCAGCGCCAAAGTGCTGAAAAAACTCGGAATGACATATGATCACAGCTCTTCCTATTCCAAGAATGACGGAAGCGTTACCTTTGAATCCGATGTTTATGTTCTTGTAATTGATAAGTGAGAGGAGTTCTCACGGTCTAAATCTCCCTAAAAACTCCGGATATTCAGATCCGCTCCATCCGGATGCGGATCTTTCCTTTCAGCTCCGGCAGCGGGATGCGGTATTTTTCTGCAAGTGCGGGCCCGCAGGCTGCCGAGCCCACACCCGCCATCGCAAAGTCCACGCAGATCACACTGTATCCGCACTTTTCCAGCTCGTAGTCATGACGCTTCGCTGCCAGCTCCTCCTGCGTGTATTCGGAAGCATTAAAGGAAAAGCCCTCCGGCTGTTCAAAACAGAGCCGCACACTGCCGTTGCTGACGGACATATGGGTACAGCCATAGTGTGAGGAATTCTCCTGCGGCCGTATATAATCCTCATGCATCTCACTGATCTTTGCCGCAAAATTCCCGACATGGGAAGCCTGATGCTTGTCGATGTAGCTTTCGAACGGCCCGTAGCCAAAATAGTCCACATCGGTGAACTCCTTCGGAAGGAACAGGCGCAGCCCGAAGCGCGGAAGCATCGTGAGCTTTTCCGCCGTTTCCCCGCTGCAGGATAGCTCCAGCGCACCATCCCCGTCAATGCGCCAGACGGCTTCCAGGCGCGCAAAGGGCTGATGAATGCTCCAGCCGAAGGACTGCTTCGTGCGGATCTCCACCGCGCCGTCCGCTTCCGCGATCCCGGTCTCATAAACTTTCACCACCGGCTCGTTCAGATGCAGGGCATACCAGTCATCCCGCATGGTATCGTTATCCACGGGAGCCCGGAAAAAATTGTATTCCACCGGTTTTGCCAGCAGTTCTTTTCCGTTTGCAACGATCCGGCTAAACGCTGCCTTTCTGCGGTCAAACACATATTCCGCACCGGCGGTCTTTATGCGGTATTCCAAAGGGCTTTCCGAATATTCCGGCGCAGTTTTCGATGCGCACTCCGCCTTTACCTCTGCATCCTGCGGAAAACCGCCCAGTTTCATCTGTTCAAAGCAGACTTCATCACCGTCGGCAAAAGAAGCATATGAATTCTTCGCACGGAAAACGAAACGGATGTAATGGTCCGCATCAAACGGTTCCGCAGCTTCCGGGATCGTGATGCAGCACTCTCCCGAAGGAGGAACACAAAAGTCCTGATCGCCTTCCGCGGCCGTTCCGCCGTCATAAGTGATCTCCCAGTGGCAGTCCAGCACCTTCCCGGCATCGACAAAACCGAGCATGTTCCGGAAGAAGAAGCTTCCTGCTTCCGCCCCCTTCCTCACGCGTACCGGACGGTAGACCTGCTTCAGTTCCAGCAGGCCGGTATGAGGCCTGCGATCGGGATAAGTCAGCGCATCCATGCAGAAGTTCCCGTCATCATGCCGTTCCCCGCTGTCACCGCCGTAACCGTACTTCGGCCTGCCGTCCTCCGTCGTACCCAGGATCACCGCGTGGTCCGACCATTCCCAGACCAGGCCTCCGCAGAGCCGGTCATTGCTCAGGAATGCCTGCATGTAATCCTCCAGATCCCCGGGGCCGTTCCCCATGGCATGACAGTATTCACAGAGGATGAAAGGCCGCTTTTCCGTTTCTTCCCGGGGGAACTTCTTTATGTCCTCCGGAGAAGTATACATCTCCGAGACCAGATCCAGCACATCATCGGGAGTATCGTCCAGTTTATGCGTGCTCTCGTAATGCACGAGCCGCGTGCAGTCCATCTCCTTCACAAGCTTTGCTGCCTCACGCAGGTTTTCGCCGTAGCCCGTCTCGTTTCCCAGCGACCAGAAGAGCACGCAGGGGCGGTTGATGTCCCGCGAGACCAACAGTTTTTCCCGGTCCAGGATCGCCGTCTTAAAAAGCGGATCCTGCGCGATCATGGCGATGCCTCCGTAGCCGCCTTCCCGCTTCCAGTGGATGTCCTGGTATACGGTAACGCAGCCGTGCGATTCCAGATCCGTCTCATCGATCACATACAGACCGAGCTCATCGCAGAGGCGGTAAAACTCCGGCGCATTCGGATAATGGGAGGTACGGACGGAATTGATGTTGTGCCGCTTCATCAGCGTCAGGTCTTTGAGCATCTTCTCCCGGTTCGCATGATAGCCGCTGTCCGGATAGGAATCGTGACGGTTCACGCCAAAGAAGCGGATATGCTTTCCGTTCAGTTTCAGCACGCCGTCCTCGACATATACCTTTCGAAAACCGATCTTTTCACCGATCTTTTCCTCAGCGGTCTCGATCTCCAGGCGGTAAAGATGTGGATCCTCCGCCGACCAGAAATGTGCCTTTTCCAGGACGGTCTCAAAGCTCTGTCCGTCCGAAACCGCTTCTTCCAGGAGGAGCCTGTCGCCCTCATGCAGTCTGAGAAGCGCATCCGCCCCCTTCAGGCTCACGCGCAGCTTTCCGTTTTCACCTTCCGGCTCTGCGACGATGCGATAGTCTTCCAGCCGCTTTTCGGGGCGCGAAAGTATGTAAACATCGCGGAAGATCCCGGAAAGGCGGAATTTGTCCTGGTCCTCCAGATACGTGCCGTCACACCATTTCAGCACGGCAGCCGTGATCCGGTTTTTTCCTTCTTTTAGGAGGTTCGTTATGTCAAACTCGGAAGTGTGATGGGAAACCTGCGAATAGCCGGCGAAAGCTCCGTTCACATACAGATACAGGCAGCTGTCCACGCCTTCAAAGCAAAGGATCCTGCGCAGTCCGTCCGGACGGTATTCGTAATCCCTTCCGTAGATCCCCACCGGATCATCGTCCGGGACATAAGGAGGATCGTACGGGATCGGATAATTGAAATTCGTATACTGTGCTCTGTCAAAGCCGTGAAGCTGCCAGTTCGACGGCACAGGAAGCTTCCCCTCCGGCTTCCTCTCCGTAAAGTCGTCCGGCAGGTCGATCACGCTGTCATGATAAGTAAAATCCCATTCTCCGTTCAGCAGCTCGAAGCGTTCCGAGCTCTCCCTGTCCGAAAAAGCGTCCTGCGTCTTCGCAAAGGGTATGAAATAACAGTGCTCCGGAAGCGTTCCGACATGAAGCGCCTCCGGATCCTCATGATATCGCATCGCAGACCTGGCTGTTCCTTCTTTTGCAAGCTGTGAAATGTTCATGGGATACCCTCCTCATCAATGATCACGTCTATAGTAACAAGTCCCCCCTCATGTTTCAAGAAAAACGCCGTCCAAACTTGTAAAAATGCATAATTTAAGGTAGAATACATTTCGTCAAAGAAAACACAAGGAGCATCCGAAGTGAGCAAAGCCGGCAAAAAAAGGATACCTTTCATTCCGCTCATATACTGCGTTCTCATCGCCGCCCTTGTCATTTATGCTGCCCTTTTTACGGATTTCCGTGATGTGCTCGCCAACTACCCCGGAGAACACTATCAGGTTCTGACGGACGGCTGGGTCGATGAAAACCTTGCCCCGGTCAGGCTGACAGAAGTGGCCTCCCAGGCCTCCGGGCGTGAAACGATGCAGATCCGCCACGTCCTCCCCGAAGGCATTCTTGCGGGGGAAACCCTGAACATCTGCAGCCATAATCTCTTTTTCAAAGTCTATGTCGATAACATGCCGATCTACGATTTTCCGCCCAGGCAAAACCTGACCGGATACGGGACCGGTGATGTTTATCATACCATCTCGCTCTCTCCGGAGGATGCCGGAAAAGATGTCATGATCGAGATCACTCTGGTCAATTCTTCCGAGATCGGCGGCCGGATTCCCGAAATCGTCATCTGCACTCCCAATCTTTTCCACTACCTGCTTTTCCGGGAACGCGGCGGCACCTTCCTGATGTCCCCGCTGATCATACTCCTCGGATTGGTGATCATCCTCCTCAATTTCTCCCTCAAAAAGGAGAATCATCACGGATACGATCTGTTATCCCTGGGGATCAGTGTCATCCTGATCGGCGGCTGGACACTGATCGAGTCGAATATCCTGCAGATGCTGCTGGGCATGCCCGGAGCGCTTCGTATGCTGGATTACACCCTCCTGCCCCTGATGAGCTATCCCATCGTCCGTTTCACCAACTCCATTACCAAAAAAAGAAATCCCTTTTACGCAAAACTGGCTTTTCTGATGATGGTCGTAACGCTTTCGGCCCTGTTGATGGCCAGATTCGTTTTCGGGATCGACATGCACCTGCTGATGAACGGCCTGCTGCTCTCCTATCTCTTTACCATCATCCTGGTGGGCTACATTTTAACCAAAAATCATTTCTATTGCAAAAAGAGAGGGATATCCGAGGGCCTGCGGTATTTCTATATCGGAGCGGCCTTTCTTCTGACCGGCGGCCTGATCGACGCAGCCGCTTATATCATGCAGGGAAAAGAAAAGAGCAATAACGGAAACTTTCTCTGTGCGGGACTGGCCATCTTTATCCTGTCCATGTTCCTGCAGATCCTGATCTGGCTGGTGAAGGAACGACGTACCAACCGGCGCGACAGCTTCATGAACTCCCTGATGCAGCATGCCATCTCCGGCGAATCAGCGGAAGCAACCATCACGCAGATGCTCGAATATCTCGGCACCGAACTCCATCCCGGGCGGGTCTATATCTATGAAGAGCAGGAGCCCGGCGTATACCACAACAGCTATGGCTGGCTGGCCGGAAGCGGGATCCAGCCCGTAGGAACCCTGGCTGACATAACGGACCGCGATGTGGTGGAAGACTACTATTATCCGCGTTTCCGGAAAGAGGGCAGCGTGGTGATCCGTGACCGGGAACAGATCAAAAACGACTGTCCCACTTTGTACCGGGCGATGTGTGAGCATAATCTCTTCGTCATGGTCGTGGCTCCCATCCGCATCGGAGACGAATACATCGGCTTTTTGTGCGTCTCGGACCCCCCCATAGCCAAGATTGAAGACATCACCGATTTCATGCCGGTCCTGGAATACTTTGTTTCGGAAACCATCCGCAGGAGAGGCACAGAGCGGACGCTCATCAATTACGGATATTATGATCAGATGACAGGCGTCAAAAACCGCAGAGCCATGCAGGAGTTCGAAGAATCAGAACTGGACAGTTCCGCTCCCTACGGCTTTATCATGTGTGATATCAACGGACTGAAGACATTAAACGATAATGAAGGGCACAAGGCCGGCGACAAGCTGATCAAAGATGTTGCGAATGCGCTGACCGAGGTGTTCGGGCACGATACCGTCTTCCGCGTGGGCGGTGATGAATTTGCCGCTTATGTTCTGAGCGATACGGAAGAGGCTTTCCTTGCCTCCTTTGAGAAATTGAAAGCCGCGATCGAAGGCCGCGGCCGAAGTGCTTCCCTGGGTTACGTATTCTGCCCGGAGGGCGATCCCGATTACGATCATGTCAAGAAAGAAGCGGACAAGAAGATGTATCAGGACAAGAACCGCTTCTATTCCGGGCATCCGGACCGTCGGAACTGCTAGTGCTGTTCCTTCTTCTCCTCCATCCGCTCCCGTATCAGTCTCTTGCTGAACACAAAGAGTTTCTTCGCAAGACGCATGTCCTTTGAGCGTTTCGAAGACTTTGCGATCTTACACCGATAGAAGTATTCCCCGCTGATATCCTTTACGCTTTCATCCGAAGCAAGAAAGATTGCTGTCCTTGCCCCTTCCTCCGGCGTCTGGAAAAAGGGTTTCAGCATGCCTGTGATCGTCTTCCCGAATCCTGTTTCCCGATCAATCCCGATATTGGTTGCCACAGCTCCGGGATGACAGCAGTTCACGCTGATCCCGCGATCCTTCACGCGTCTTGCAAGCTCCCGCGTAAAGAGTACATTCGCAAGCTTGCTCTGCCCATAGGCCGTGATCACATCAAAGTGCTTTGTGAGATTGATATCCTCAAAATGGATACGGCCGGCTTTATGGGCACCGGATGCTACATTGACAATGCGGGATCCTTCTCCCATCTTCCCCAGCAGGAGCAGGGTAAGCAGGAAGTGTCCCATATGGTTGATACCGAACTGCCGTTCCAGTCCTTCCTTCGTAAACTGCCTGTCAAGGGATATAAAACCGGCATTATTGACAAGGATGTCGATCCTTTCATATTCCGTTCTCACCTGCCGGGCAAAACTGCGAATGGAATCGTAGTCTCCCAGGTCACACAGAAGCAGCTCCAACTTTCTGTCCTTTTTCTCCATAAGCTTCGAGAGTGCTTCCTTCCCTCTTTCTTCATTTCTGCACAGCATGATGACTTTGGCACCCTGATCGGCAAGTGCCGCTGTCGTAGCCATTCCCATCCCGGAATTGGCACCGGTCACGATCGCTACTTTCCCCTCCAGACATTTTTCACCCATTCTGCACCTCCCAACTCATACTGCGATCACGATATCCATAGTCCCGTCATCGTAGAAAACAGCCATCATGGGAAGCCACGAATACCACTCCGCTACCACAAATTTCTCAAACTGATAGATGTCGCGCCAGTGATCTCTTCTCAACTCTCTCTTGTAATGCTCCGCCACCAGACATAAATCCCTGTGATCCAGGAGAAATTTCTCATCCGCATCGGCTCTTTCCGGAATGATCTTCCTTACATCGGGAATATATTCCCAGCCGCTGACATGGGAAAGCACTTTCACATGCGCTTCCAGGGCAGCATTGATATAGGCTTCCTTCCTTTCGTTGTCATCATCGGGATACATGCTGCGGAACTCGGAAACAGACTCCGAGACAAGGTACTTTACATACTCACAAATATGATCTGCTTTCGTACGGTCTTCCCACATTCTGTATCGCTGCTGCTCCTGTCCCCATTTTTCAAAAGATTCGATCTTCTCTCCTATATGTTCCGGTGTATCCACCAGCTTCCTGAACCAGGTCTTATACGCGATGAAAAAAACGATACCAACTACTATAGCCAGGAACACCCATATGACAGCTTTGCGATGATTTTGAAACATCCACATTCCAAAGCCGATCCCGGAACAAAGGATCGGCGGTACATAGATCATCAGCTTCCAGAAAAAGACATAAACCAGCGCATCCGCAATCTTGTCTATTCCGCCTTTCGGCCCGTGGGATACACCGATCATGGCATAGAGGCCCCAGCCTGCCACGATCCAAAGAAGGGAGGCCCCGAAAATGATCAGTAATTTAATATCCGTGATCCTGTACCAGTTCTGCTCCATATCGTACTCTTTCGCTTTCATCCTTTCCGGAAATGTATGTAGATACGCGTACCCTTCCATTCTTCTTCGGAAAGCTCCGTTATTTCAACCTTCATATTCTCTCTGAAAACCTCCAATTCTTCCCGATAACTTCTCTATCCTTCGTTCAGGTTTGCATTGATCTCTTTCATGATCTCAAGTACTTCAATATCTCCGTCTGCAAGCGCTTCCACGATGGGATCCTGTCCCTCATCCTTCCCCCAGTTCATCCAGTAGAGTTCCGCATGTTTCCATTTTTTTCCTCCAAATTCTTTTTCCTATATCATCCGTATTTCATTTCACGCAGGAAGTGATATCCGCACTTTTCATAAGGCGCGTCTGCAGCTTCATTATCATTTGTCACAAAGAGAACACTCTCCGTTAATTCGTGAAGCGTCCCTGCTGACAACTTTTTTCAGTTCTTTTGCCATAAACAACAGCAGGTCGTCGTCGTTCACGCAGGGTGCATACTGCTCCAGCTGTTTTCCTTGATACCATACACCGCTGCCGTCCGGGATATAGCCCCGTTTCACATAGATCCGCTGTGCGGGACCGTAGCCGGAATGCACACCTACCGCCAGAAAGACATGATCGGCGTATTTAGCCGCTTCGGCCTCCACCACATCCAGCAGCCTGTTTCCCAGGCCCTGCCTGTGGAGATGAAAGAAGATCTTGAAATCATTGATCTCCGGCCAGCCGTTCCCGGCATAAGGGCCTTCCTTCGGCTCAAGCAGAAGCGTACATATCCCGGCAACTTTGCCTTCATACTCGGGCACAAATACCAGGCGCTTTCCTTCTTCCTGATCTTTGAAATAATTCTCGTAGGTTTCCATCTGCGGATGCCAGTTATAGGACAGATAGGTATCATAATAGACCTTGGCATCCCCGGGTAACATACTGCGTATCCTGAGTTTATCATCTTCATAATATACTTTCATTTTTTCACCTTTCTTTCCGTTACAGAACTCTCTGAATGATCATCACACAATCATTCCGGCCCTCGAAGATCCTACTCGGCTCAAACAGTCCTGGCTATTTACCAACTCGTGGTTGATATTTATAAATTCCCGAAGCATTCGTGCTCCGGTCCTTTTAATGGCATTAGCCTGATGCCTATACCTGATATGACTCAGGCTACATTAAGTCTTGTTACTGTTTCGTTTTCCTTGATAGGTATGTCTTTGTAACCGCCCGCCTTTATGATCTGGTAT
>JAILHF010000001.1 GCA_024696005.1 Lachnospiraceae bacterium
AGTTGGCATTGTAGGAAAATCCAAAAGTTTAGATTTTCCCACAATGCTTATCTTTTGGTCTTTGGTTCGGAATAGTGTAGTGCTGGCGGTCTATCTCTTGTTTTCGGTTGCTTGCTTCCTTACCGTACATGAGCATTACCTCCAGGGTGATCACAGTGTTAAATCCGTCGATCCAGACCTCCTCTCCGGTAACGGAGGTCTTTTCTTTGCTCTTTCTAAGGCGAAGCTGTTCATCCGTAGAGATGCTGCGTACGATGGCGAGCCGTTGGCGTTCGGAAAGAACAAAATGATTCCCTACAAATGTGGATGCCTGCTTAAGATCGTATCCTTCATTGATAAGATAGCGGATATGACGCGAGGCATTCCGCAAGGTAACTAATGCGGATTTTGAAAAATTCTTATCATCTTCCGGAACATAACCGCGTTTTGCATTCATAGATATCCAGGCCTTTCTCCTTTGTTTTTTGACCATTTTACATCATACATGGAAGAGCAGCAATGATATAGGAGGGCAAATCCGAGTGAATCGAGAACACCTCATTTTCTGATTTACAAAACAGAACACATGTTCTATACTATAATTGCCATTTCGGTCGGCATAAATGATTAAATATAATTTCTATGGCTATTTCTGTAGATAAAAGATAAAAGCTGTAGATCGGGGTGGATTGTACATAAAAATGCACATTGGAATCTGGTAATATGATACTTAGAAAACTCAGATAAAGATATAAACAGCCTGTTGGACAGGAAAATAAAAAGACAATAAGTGGCAGAGACACATGATCGATCCGAGAATACTGGAAAAATTAAATGAGAAGCAAAGGGAGGCCGTTCTGGCAACGGAAGGCTATGTCCGTGTGATCGCCGGTGCCGGGAGCGGAAAGACCAAGCTTCTGGTCAGTCGATATGCTTACCTGGTGAAGGAATATGGCATTGATTCGGCCAATATCCTCTGTGTGACCTTTACCAATAAGGCTGCCGGGGAAATGAAAAAGCGGATACGCTCCCTGATAGGAGAGGGGAACGATACTACTCTGATCTGTACCTACCACGGCTTTTGCAACCGTCTCCTGCGGGAGAACAGCGAAAAGTTGTTTTTAAGCAGGCAGTTTCAGATCATGGATACCGCCCAGCAGAAGGCGGTCCTGTCAGAGATCTATCAGAAATATGAATTAAAGCTGGATTATGCCAGCTTTGAATCCATGCTTCATAAACTGGGACAGTTTAAGAGCGATCTCGGATATGTCGCACGTATCTGTGATCCGAAGCCCTGTCAGATCGTGGAGCCGATCGAGGATCTGGATGATAAGATCATGGAAGAGTTTCTCCAGCGCCAGAAGGCAACCTTTTCGTTGGATTTCCATGACCTGATCGCATTTGCGATCTATGCCCTGGAACAGTTTGAAGATATCCGAAAGAAATGGCAGGAACGCCTGAACTATATCATGGTGGATGAATTTCAGGACAGTTCAGGCTTGGAAATGAAGCTGATCGAGATCCTGTCGGCGAGATATACTAATCTGATGATCGTGGGCGACCCGGATCAGAACATCTATGAATGGCGCGGGTCTGATGTGAAGCTGCTGGTGGAATTTGACAAAGACCATGTTCCTACCAATACGATCTTTCTGAACCAGAATTACCGCTCAACACCTCAGATCCTGAAATGTGCCAATACGCTGATCGAAAAGAATAAGATGCGTCTGGAAAAGGATCTTTTTACAAAGAACCCGAACGGGCCGGAAGTCGTCCATTATCATTCTAAGGACGATTTTGAGGAGATGGATCATGTGATCGAGAATATCCGATATCTGTATCAGACGAACGGGTATAAGTATTCTGATTTTGCAATTCTCTACCGGTCAAGTTTTTTGTCCAGAATGGCGGAAAAGAAGCTGGTTGAAAGAAACATCCCCTATGAGATCTTTGGTGGGGTGAAGTTTTATCAGCGCATGGAGATCCTGGATATCCTTGCTTATCTGAAACTGATCGCCTTTGATGATGATATGTCGTTCAAGCGTATCGTCAATACGCCCCGCAGAAGGTTTGGCCGGGCAAAGCAGATACATTTGGAAAACATCCGGAGCGGAGGTGCTGCGGGACGAGAGCAGTATTCCCTTTTTGATGCTCAGGAAGTGCAGAGTGATGAGTCAGATCAGTCAGCGATGAGCCTGTTCGAGACCCTGAGCAGTCATTCCGCGGATAAGGTATTTGCCAATGCAGAGATCGAAGGGTTCCTGAACCTTATCAAAGACATGAGAAAGCGGATGGCTCAGCTCAGGATCTCGGAAATTGTAAATGAAGTGACGATAGTCTCCGGATATGAGGAGTATATCCGGGAACTGGGAGATGAAGAGAGGCTGGATAATCTGGCCGAATTTAAGCGGCTGTCCAATGAATTTGAAAGGGAATTCGGAGAGAACCTGACACTTCCGGAGTTTTTGCAGCAGATCGCCCTGCAGTCCGGAGAGAATGAGGAATCCTCCAAGGATACGGTAAAGCTGATGACGATCCATTCGTCGAAGGGGCTGGAATTTCCGGCCGTGTTCATCCTCGGATTTACGGAAGGGGTATTCCCGTCTTCCAAGACCATGGAAGAACGAAAGGCCATGGGTTTGGAAGAGGAGAGAAGACTCTGTTATGTGGCAATCACCAGAGCGATCCGGCATCTTTTCCTGATGGATTCGGAAGGACTGTCTCCGAAGGGAGTCAAGAAGCTGTGTTCCCGCTTCCTGGAGGAGATCGGAACGGAAAATTACCGCAGGATAGGAAAGATCTCCGATGATCTTTATTGGGAGAGCCGGAATTATACGCAGAAACTCGACCGTCAGATGGATAAAGAGGAACCGTCATCCGAACGACATACCGGGGACAGAGTCGAGCATCATATCTTCGGACTGGGCGTGATTCAGGAGATCGATCAGAAGAGGAATTCCTATGTTATCAAGTTTGATTCCATGGAGTATCCCAGAAGCATCAGTGCATCCTATTTTGAGGAAGCGCGACCAAGCGGAGCGCAGCAGAACAGTCCCGCTATGGTTCCGGCGGAAGTTCCTGATCCCGGCACGGAGGTTTTTAACGGGGAGAAAGTGATTCCGAAGGAGCTTAGCGTTCCGGTGAAAGAAGATGCCGGAGTATCCGAAGAAACTATAGATCCAGGTGTAGAATCTGCAAAGTATGAAGTTATTCTTCCGGAGATAGGGGAAGAGGGTACTGAACACGCGGAAGCTCCCGTAGAAGAGGAGAGATCTTATGACGACTATGACTATGACGATGACCAGGGATATTTCTACCGGGAGCTGGATGAATATGGTTTTGAAGAAGCAGATATGGAGGATGACAGCGAAGAGGATACACAGGCAGGAGTTGGCCTGATCATACAGAGTGTAGAGATCAAAAAAGAAGAGCAATTTACGGTTGAGGAAGAGACTACTGAGCTTACGATAGAAGAGTTTGAAGCAGATCCTACCGTCGAAGACAGGATCAAAGAAGAAGTCAGGGAACGGATGAAGGACTGCCCTAATCTCTGGAAGAGAGATGATGTTCCGCATACAGGCTGGCAGTGTGTTGGTGTAACGGATCTGGGAGCCCCCGTCGGGATCTGTGAGATGTGCGGGCATCAGATCATCCGATACGCTCACCAGATGGAGCATCCCCATTACCGGAGTCTGATCTGCGGCTGTGTCTGTGCCGGAAGAATGGAAGGTAATATCGATGCGGCCAGACAAAGGGAAGCGGATCTGAAGAATGCACAGGCCAGGCGGGTAAAGTTTTTTAAGCGGAAATGGAAACGGTCAGCAAAGGGAAACGAATATCTGAAGATCGATGGTCATATCATCGTGATCTATGATGTGGCCGGGAAGGATCTGCGAAAGCCTTCCGCTTGGAAATACTCGATCGATAAGGAGTTTTCCAAGGGGACCTATGATAGCAGAGAACGGGCGATGGCTGCTGTATTTGATGCGCTGGAGAAGATAAGGAATAAATAGATGTATTGTGGACAGAGGATGGAAAGTGTATATAGAAAGCTACCGTTATTTCTGATGGAAGCTATAGATGACGAAGGGCTCCATGTGATCACCGGAGGTGTATCTACAGAAAGATTGGCTTTTATCCGAATGCTTTGTGAAGATTTTGGCCAGATTGCGCCCGGAAAGGTCATAAAGTACTATTATGCAGGGGATGATAATCTGGGGAAGATGGAGAGTATTCCCGGTGTGATGTCAGTAGAGATGACTGGTCTCAGGACAGGTCATATCATGCTGGAGGCAGAATGGGCTGAGGAGGACTATGACCTATCCGCTATTATCATAGATAATTTCCCTGTTCTCGCCTGGGCGGAAGAGTTCCGTAAGCCGGTCAGTGAAAAGGAAAGGATCTGGTTTGCGCTGACCAGATTAAAAAGTTTAGCAGAGCTGTTGCATGTACCGGTGATCGTTAGCTGTGTAGGTGATAGCATCAGGAAAAGATGGCCGGAGAAGCGGGATATTTCATATGGAGATTGTGTGGAAATACTGGCAGATAAGCTGATATATTTATATAATGAAGAAAGATATGATCCTGGCACAGAAAGAAAGGGTATTATTGATGTCAGGGTTGAAGACATGGGGCGGGATATGTTAAGGGATTATCGGTTCATTTGGATACGGGAACCAGAGGAGTTAATTGAAGTGGTCTGTTAGACAATATAGGTAATATTGCATAATGTTATGGTATAATAGCACCTGAAGGAGATAGGTATTTTCGATTAGATGTTCATAAATTTGCATATTGGTTTGTGGTAACATTGTGTTGTACACCGGAGGGGGACAAAAGCGATGAAAAGAGTTGGATATCCGGATAAGCCTGTAGCAAGTATTACCGAGGATCTGTTTAATGTAGAAGTGTACGTGAATGCGCTCTGCAGTTTTATCAGAAGCTGTGAAACTCCTATGACCATTTCCATTCAAGGAGATTGGGGGAGCGGAAAGACAAGCATGATGAATATGATGAGAGCGAATCTGCAAGGCACAGTGTGGCCAATCTGGTTTAACACATGGCAGTTTTCCCAGTTCGATATGGGAAGTTCGCTCGCTTTTTCAATGATGGATGTCATACTTAAGGGACTTGACTGTGAGATCAGCGTCAGGAAGCGGATCATCAACGGATTGATCGGTTTTGGGAAAAGGGTTATCAGGAATGTCTCTGACTATACGTTCGGTGGTGAGATCACGAGTGTGATCAGTAATTCGCTTGAAGGGGCCGGAGATGTGGATGTGGCTTCGGAAATAATGGAATTGAAAGGAAGATTTTCAGATGCCGTTAAAGAGAAGCTTGCAAAGGAGCATTGTGACAGGGTTGTAATCTTTGTGGATGATCTTGACAGATTACAGCCGGAGAAAGCGGTAGAACTCCTGGAAGTGTTGAAGCTGTTTTTGGACTGCGACCAGTGCGTGTTTGTTCTTGCAGTCGATTATGAGGTGGTTACTCTTGGAATCCGACAAAAATACGGGAATGACGTTTCAGAGGAGAAGGGAAGAAGCTTTTTTGACAAGATCATTCAGCTTCCCTTTAAGATGCCTGTGGCCAGTTATGATATCCGCAGATACGTGCGGGAAATGAAGGCGAAGATCGATGGGGACTCTGACGATGAGGTGGTCGATCTATATTATAACCTGATCCGCACCTCGGTTGGTTTCAATCCGAGAAGCATGAAACGTATGTTTAACACATATGAATTGCTGGATATTGTAACTCAGTCAACGGTCAGGAATATCGATGAGAAAGTACGTAAACGCATTCTGTTTGCAATTATATGTACTCAAATGTGTTACGAGAAACTGTATTTGTATTTTACATCGACCAGAATAGATGAAGATACTTTTGTGGCTTTGCATGCGGAGGATTCCATGGAGGCTGCAATAAAAGAAATCTATGGTGCAGATTCAGAAGGGAATCTGTTTGGTGAGATCCAGAAACTCAAGAGTTTTATGCCATATTTTGAAAGAGCATTGCAGACAGATTCTTCCGGGAGTTTGACGGCTGCTGAGGTGGCATCGTTTAAGGCCATACTTAAGTGCTCTATGGTAACTTCCGTAAATGCAAAGGAAGAGGAAATAGATTCCGATTCCCGGGAGTGGGAGTATCGCAATATTAACAAAGAGCTTGTAAAAGAAGCAGCCGAAAAACTTAAGGATATAGGTTCGTTCTCGGCCTGGATGCCAAGAAAAGCAAGAGAAGGAGTGAAATTTTCAGATATTTCCGGATGGTATTCCTGGAATACCGCAGCAGGATTTACATGCACATTGGAATATTATCTTTCACGAGTGAGCGAGTATATCATAGGTGTTGATCTTAATATCACATTGAGGGATTCGAAAGGATTAGAAAAACAGTTTTTTGATGCATTGGGAGATAATCCGCTTAAATCAGGTGTACTTCCACAAAAAGAAGAATGGGGTCGATATATATACAATAATATTCTTCGGCTCAATGCAAACGATCCGAGTTCTGCGGATCAGATCGCATCGTTGACGAGAAATGCATATGTTGCAGTAGTTGAACAGACAGACAAATATCAAAAACAGAATCAGGAGGGCTGAAAAATGAGAGAAGACATCAGGGACGCGAAAAAACAGAAGATTGGTTCGATTGACAGGTCTTTAAATGGAAGAGTTGTGGTATACAACAAGATGAATAACAAATTGGGTGAGATACGTCCGAACGGGAATTATCTGGTTGCTTACGATAAAAACGGTCGTAAAATGGCTCAATGGTACGAAAAGGATAATTGCACTTATGATAACTCCGGCAGAAAGATAGCGAAGGGAAACATACTTTTGGATCTGTATTTTCAGGGATAAGGAGGAGAATAGAAATGGGAGTTAGATACTATATTCACAGGATATCTCATGAGTGGGAAGCATCATATGCGTTATTCTCCGTCGGATATTTATCTATTGGGTGGTCGGATTACATGCACACTTTCCCGATTGATAAGATATCTGACGGTGACATAGATGAGTTTGATAAATTTATGTCTGGTGTAAATAATGCTCGTAGGAATCGATGGTCATTATGGTATTTTTCTCAGTTCCAGCCGGGAGATATAGTTGTAGTTCCGTTATTCGACAAAAAGTTTGCGGTTTGTGAAATTACCGAAAGACCTAGAAAAGTGTTGTTATTATCAGAAGACCTAATGAAGCAAGAACAGGTATCGTTGAGATTAAGCAATGAAGGACTCATTAACGAGAAAGGTGAACTATACGATATCGGATTTGTTGTACGCTTTAGACTGGCAAAAGATAAGTCGCCGATGCCGAGAAGTTATGCTGATGCACGCCTTCGATCAAGAATGAAGATCAGGCAGACCAATTGTAGGGCTGATGACTTGTGTGAATCCATCGAGGAAGCACTATTGGCTGAAGGTCCTATTGATATTCATGAAAAGGCACTGATCAAAACATGCCCGCAAATGTTGGAAGCTATTAAGCAGTATGTGACGCCCAAGAATCTGGAGTGGTTAGTATGCTGGTATATGAAGAAAAAAGGTGCTGATAGAGCGGAGGTGCTTCCGCAGAACGGACCGGAAAAGAAGGGATATGAGGATGCCGATGTACAGGCTGATTTTGAGGACCTGGGAATAACATATTATATTCAGGTTAAAAAGCATGACGGCAAAACGAGTGACTGGAGTGTGGATCAGATAGATGAATACATGAATCGGGCTGTAGGAAATGAGAAGCCGGATGATTCGTTCACAGCTATTCCATGGGTGATCTCATTAGCAGATGATTATGAGGATAAAGCAAAAGAAAAGGCGAAAAATGCGCATATAAGATTGATCAATGGATCGGAATTTGTAAGGATGGTACTGGATGCCGGAATAGATGGGATAGAAGAAATAAATGAAAGAGACATTCCAAGCGATCAAATGGAGTGAAGATTTGAACTTGTAAGATGTTAAGGAAAACGGTGAGATAATGTTCGGAACTGGCAATAAGAAGATGTTGAATATGCTTATCCTGGAGATACTCCGGCAATATTCGGATGAGGATCATGCTCTTACGCAGCAGGATATTGTGAAACTGCTGGATAAGAATTACGGAATGGATTGTGATCGGAGATCTGTAAAAAGCAATATCCTGTCTCTTAAGGAAATGGGTTATGATATATCTATGGAAAAGGGATACCGGCTGCTTTCGCGTGAGTTCGACGATGCGGAACTCCGGATCCTGATCGACAGCGTGCTCTTTTCTAAGTCTATTTCTACACGCCAGGCTAAGGTGCTGATCCAGAAGCTACGTGGGCTTGCGAGTAACTATTTTAATGCAAAAGTGGGTCATGTGAGTAATCTTCCGGAGCTTAAACGGACAGAAAACAAACAGGCGATGTATTCTCTGGATGCAATAAACGATGCAATTGCCGGGAAAAAGAAGATCAGTTTCCTCTATAATTATATGGGTACAGATTTCCGGCTTCATCCCAAACGTGATGATGCTTATATAGTGAACCCTTATCAGATCGTTGCAAATAACGGACGGTTCTACCTAATCGGTAATGTAGACAAGTATGATAATGTGGCTCATTTTCGGATCGATCGGATGACGGATGTGAAGATGCTCGAGGAGAAGGTGAAGCCCATGAAACAGGTAAAGGGGCTTGAGAAAGGACTGGATCTTCCCCGACATATGGCAGAGCATGTCTATATGTTCAGTGGAGACAGCGTTCTGGTTGATCTTAGAACGACGACAGATATGATGTCGGAGTTGGTGGATTGGTTTGGAACGGATTTTCGTATTCTGGAGCGGAATAATGACCAGATTGTCATCCGGGTAAAGTGTAATTATTCGGCCATGCGCTACTGGGCTTTACAGTATGGGCCATCTGTAGAGGTGTTGAGGCCGGAATCCTTGCGTGGTGAAATATGTCAGGATATTGAAAAAATGGCAAAGAAGTACCGGACATGATCAGAAGAGTTTCTTGAACTAACAAAAACTAACAACTAACAAAGAACACTGTTTTCGTGATGTTTTAAGGCAATGTGCAAAGAAATGTACATTGCTTTTTGTTATGCTTAGGACAGTGAACCGAAAACGGATACAGAAAAAGACAGATGAGATCTGGAGGAAGAATACTATGGGTGCTAGGGTAGTAGCAGTAGCTAATTTGAAGGGCGGGTGCGGGAAGACAGCGACGGCCGTCAATCTTGCCGATATGTTGGCTGATGCCGGAGAGAGAATTCTTTTGATAGATGCGAGTCCGCAGGCAAATGCAACAGGATATCTGGGCATAGACAGCCGTGAGCAGGAAAGAAATCTTTATGAATTGTTGTATGAAGGTGGCCGGATTGAGGATTATATCTTAGATGTTTTTCCCGGATTATCCTTGATCCCGTCGGTTATGGATCTTTCGGCAGCAAATATGTTCTTTTCTGAAGGAGGAAAAGCTCATGATAGTGATCTGCGGAAGATGATCGAGCCGATTCTTAACGATTATGATCATATTATCTTTGATTGTGCGCCGGATTTTGGCTTATATACCAGGTGTGCCTTATATGCAGCGGATTTCTATTTGTTTCCTACGCAGGCGGAATATCTCTCCTATCAGGGGATCATCACATTCCGTGAGTTTTCTGAAAGAGCCGGAGGACGTATAAAGGATAATCTAAGGCGCAGCAGGATCCTGCTGACCATGTATAGCCGTAATATAAGGATGACGCGTGAGATGGAAAGAAGAATGACTGAAGAATTTCATTGTGAGCTATTCAATACAAGGATACGAAGGGGAGTCCGTGCATCAGAAGCACCGAGTTATAGTCAGACACTTCGGATGTTAGCTCCAACCGCCGGGGTGACAATGGATTACAGAGAATTTGCCAGGGAGTACAAAGAATATGCAAATACATGAGTCATTTGGCTGTGATTTTGCACAGGATACGGGATTTGGACAGTTGGATACTCTTACTGGCGGGTTTAAAGGCGGGGATGTGATCCTTCTTGGTGGAAGACCGGCTATAGGAAAGAGTAGTTTTTTATACACTCTGATACAGCACATTTGCGGGAAACAGGGACGATCCTGTGTCTTGTTTTCGAATGATACAATAAATGTGGTGATCAGAAGACTAATCCGGCAGCATACGGGATTATTTTATCCGGATGCTCTGAAGGAAGAGTTCCTTTTGGCATTGCAAAGGGTATATTCTTTTGATTTGTCGATATCGGACAGTGATACTGATATTGCAGATATCATACGCAGATGTAAAAGATTGAATACTTATCATAAACTTATCATGATCGATGACCTGCAGATGATCGGTCTTTCTGGTAATTATGGGCATACCAGAGAAATGAAGAAAGAAATCCTATGGACCTTGAAAGCTTTTGCGTTGAATAATGACTGTGTTTTCCTGGTCACATCTCAGTTGGGCAGAGGGCCGGAATACAGAACGGATCACAGGCCCAGGATACGGGATCTGTATTTAAGTAAGGACTTTGGTGATTATGTGGATCAGATTCTTCTATTATATAGGGACATTTATGATCCTCAAAGGATCAGAAATGAACATGCGATAATCGAGCTTGTTTATCACAAGAATGGTAAAAAGGCGCCTGTGGATCTTTGGTACGATATAGAAAAGGAAGGTTTCAAAGCATAGATTGAAACCGGGCAAAATCTTTCGTCACTTTTTGGGTCAGGGAAAATCCCAGGTTTTTCTTTTTGTCAGGATATCCGTGAATCTTTGGTATCAAAATACCCAATGTAGGGAAAGCTATTTTGTACGGGAAGAACTGTTATATACCGGACAAGGATTTATTGGGGCATATAGAGATGCTCAACTTGTGTTCTGGACTGGGTTTTACTCTGCTGAAAGACCGATGATCACTGTATCAGTGGCCGCCACCCAGCAAATAGCATATTGGCATTATAATGCAAATAATCGAAAAAATGTTCGGTTTTTATGTAATGAGAGTGTTTTTCAAAAAAGGAGATGCATATTTTAATTGCAAGACTAAAAAGAAAGTTGTCACCACGCTACAGAGGGAAAGGAGGTCTTACAGAATAGTAGGTGATAAGTTGTGATTGTGATAAGACAGAATTAGTATTGGACGAACAATGTTTATTATTTCTTTACCTGTCTATCATATTTTATTCGTAAATCTTAGGACCTTATTAGTATATTCAAAGGAGGTATTACTATGGACAAAAATAAATCGATCGGAACGGAACAGGAAACAGAACAGAAAAATGAACAGAAATCAAAAGATCAGCGGCCGAAAAGCAATGGAAGGTATTTTGCAAGCAATGCAACTCTGCAGAAGTTGAAGGAGCTGGCTGAATATGTGCATGATAACTATTCGGAACGTGACAAGGGTTTGCCATGCCCGGAAAAAAATTTCAAATTTACGGCACAATTTGCAGTGAATTTGCTTCGAGAGCGAGGATTCTTAGACGAAAATGGCGATGTTCGAAGTGATGAGGATCGAGAGGCTTTCTGTAAACAGAAGGCGGAAGCAAAAAAGGAAGAGGAAAGAAAGGCGGACATTTTCAAGATGCTCGTCGCGGGAGTATCGGAAGGAGTGTATAAGACTGTCAGCATGCAGATCCCAGAAAAAACGAAGAGGAGATTGGATGAGGTACGGGAACAGTATCTCGGTGCTTCGGCTCGGAATTTTTATCGGACAGTCATCGAACTGGGGCTGGACTGTTTTGAAAATGCATCTAAAGAGTAATGCTTTTGTAGGTTTTTTGTCTACGCACTCCCACGAGGTGTGATTTGACTTTGTATCGGGCTGGATATGGTTTTTTCTGTTTTTATGGAAAAACAGAATAGGATAGAAAGACATTTGATAGGTAACGTAGAATACCCTGGCTCGATAAATCTGGCGGATCAGAATAACTCCGAATCAGTAAAGTATCCGGGCTTTATGTAAGATACGGAACAGAGAACATGTCCAGTTTTTACAATGGGCGACGAAGCTGTCGTGGGCAGCTTCTTTTTTTGGGGGGAAAGAGTAATATGATGTTATCACTATTATAATCCTAACACGATATGTATGATTATTATTCTGTTCTTAAGGGAATATTAGGTTTTGTTGCAAATTTGCTAAGTTCTACTGTTTTTGGGTTTTCAATCGGGAAACGGGTTTCCCTAATATGTACATCGATATGGATGCAACCTTGTGCCGGGCAGCCGTGGACCGGGAACCGATACTGCTCGGGGGGATATGCTGTTCAGTATAACGGACATATCGTAAAGGCGATCGACAGACCGTAATCTCGGCCGGACCTATGTCAAACTACATAGGGAGTTATACACGGGGGTATGAAGGAATATGAGAAGGGGAATAACCAGAAGAAGGATGAAAACAGGAGGAGAGTATTCTGTTCCCCTGTGGAACTGTATACTCTCATCAATATTAATAATTCAGAATGCGATCATACTATTTTATTAGTCCTTTATGTATAGTCATTAAGCCGTCCATAAGCAGATAATACAAATTAATAATGCTCTGGTTCTGATGGGAGTTTATAATCTGATGTTCTGACGCAAAAAGCTTGAGAGGCTTTCTTCCTGATATTATTTCTCTTTATATCCCATCGTAAAGCCCTGCTGTTCATTGTGGGGATCAAATCAGCTCCTTCTATGATATGTAGTTAGATCCGAGAATATTTTTTTTGAAAACCCCATCCAAATCTTATTTTTCTTCCTTATTTGGGAATCCGTCTTACATGTTTTACTTGAATAAAAACTTAAATACACAAGGAGGAAAAAGTCATGAAGAGAAAAATGATCAGTTTTAGTCTGCATCTTTCAGCAAAGCGGCATGCCCTGAGTACATGCAATAGGGTCATGCAGGTCCATAAGCACAACCTGAGACGGTATCAGGAAAATGCCTCATCTATTGTAACGATCCGCGGCACGGACGATCTTTTTGCAGATGTAAACGATGTGTACAACCGGGAGTTTGCCGAGGTCATTGACCGGTACAATGAGGGGCGCCGGAGAGATCGGCAGATCAGAGATTATATGAAGCATGTGTCAGACAGTCGGTCGGATGTAGCAGTAGAAATGATCGTGCAGCTGGGTGATAGGGATTTTTGGGCGGGAATTTCGGAAGAACACGAGATGGAGATGATCGATATCTATAAGGATATCCTCCAGGATATCGCGGCTCAGGTGCCGGGATTTAAGGTAGCAAATGCTACGATTCATTTTGATGAATCGAGCGTGCATATGCATGTGGTAGGTGTACCGGTCGCAGAGGGATATAAAAAAGGCCCGGAGAAGCAGGTCGCAAAGACAAGGGTCTTCACAAAAGAGTCTCTGAGCGTTTTACAGGAACGGAGTCGTGAGTATGCAGAGCAGCGGATGCAACGCAGTGAGTTGTTTTCCGGGCTGGCACTCAAACCGAAGGAAGCCGGGCGGAATTTTGATATCCCGCGGGAGATGATGGCCAGATTTAAAGCGCTGGAACACGATATCGAAGAAAAAAAGGAAGAATTATCCGGTTTAGACGCTGACTATGAGCAGCGCATGCGGGAACTGGAGCAAATGAGCAGGGAAAATCAGGAACGATTTGAACGGCAGGTAGCGGAAGAGAAGAGAAGAAAGAAAGCGGAGTTGGAAGAATACCATCAAGAGATCAGTGAAAAAGAAAGAGAACTTGAGAATGCATCCAGGGATTTGGATGGCCGGTTGCAGACAGCGCAGCAGATCGTGTCGCTGCAGGACAAGAGGCCTTTGCTTTGGTCCATAGAAGAAAGGAAAAATGTGCTCAAAACCGCATTGGAGAGCTCGCGGAATGCCGATAAGGCAAAAAAGGCAGTATCAAAAAACAAGGATCTTAGAAAGGAGCTTGAAGCTTCGAATGCGAGAATTTCGGAGTTGGAAGAAGAGAACCGGAAAAACCGGATGCTTTTAGGCAGTGATTTTGATCGGAGGACAATGCAGGCTAAGGTAGAGGCCTTGACAAAGGAGAATGTCGAGTTAAAGAAAGATCGTTCTGTTATTTTATCGTTTCTCAAGAAGTTTAACCTTTTGGAGAAGTTGGCGCATTTTGCAAAAGATATTGGTTACCGGTTTCATCAAGCTTTCGATCAGGGAGATGACCGAGCCAGGTGAGTTTGTCATGGCATGGCAAAAAATCTCCCGTACATCTAGTTTTTCCTGTACAACTATGGAAGACGGTCAACGATCCGTTGCCTGATGAGAGCAATGCCAAAGACAAGGGTGTTGCAAAGAAAGACATGATGATACTATCAAAGGCCTGCTGCGTATAGTGGGGCTCTTGCCGGAGACCTTTGGATAGATTCAGATGTACGGGAAAAACAAATTCGACCTCACCCCACGGGAAAAAGGATCATTATTTCGTAGGAATTCTTCCATACTTAAATTGTTCGAAAGAGGATCGACCTCAAACCCGGGGAAGGGAAAATTATTCCGGGGGAACACTTGCACGCTGTAGCTATTTGAAAGGAGGAACTTATCATGAAAGAAAACGAGATAACAGTCGGCGTTGAAAAGGAGGTGAAGGCCAAGGCTCAACGGAAGAGGCGAAAGGAGAAACTGGACCGGTCGGGTTTCAGGTACTCCGAGAGTGTTTTTTTGGGCCTGCCCAGAAAAGAACAGATTAAGCTTGCGAACACGTATCTTCAAGAGACCCGGGCAGAAGCGTTTGACGACGCACAGATGTTCCAGTTTTCGAGGACCCATTTTGCGGATATTTGTAAGCGGATTGGAATCGTCCAGGGTTATGTCGATGTGAAATCAACATCGGAGACTCGTGATTTGACCATCTACATTACGTATGGGAGTCGACAGGATCCGGTGGAGATCAAGCTCACCGTTGAGCGGGAGGTGAAGGAAATGTTTGATGAACTGCTATCGGATTGTGAGCGACTTTCGAATCTCGAAATCTCGAAGCTCAAGGAAACAATCTTGAAAAAGGCTCTGGAGGTATGCCTCGATTACAAGAAAAAAGGGGCGCTGCATTTCAAGTATCGTCCGATGGAGGAAAAGGAACTGCTGTGAGATAACCGGATTAGGATGCAAGGAAAACTCCCAAACAAAGGGGGTTTTTCTTTTGTTTATATGGAATGTCAGGTATGCCCGTTGAATATATCGGTGGTGCCGGAAGGGGGGGCTTTCTATTTATTTATCCGTATTTTCCTGTCGGTCTAAAGCAGTTCATGGGGGAGGATATGCCGTTCTTGTAATGGATAGTCGGGCTGAGTGCAGGAGCGAATGTTCAGTCGTTGTATCAGATCCTTCAAATACTTATGTTTATGGTAGAATCCATCCTCTGATCTTTCTCGCATTTTTCAGGGGCAGGTCTTTATCATTATGGTGGAGATCAGTACGTCGTATTTCCGGTAGTCTGACACTTGTCAATCATCCATATCAAGACCGGCAACGTACTCTCTTAGTGCTTCCAGGGAAATATCTTCTTTGGCAGGATTGGGATAGGTGGATGCTTTTTGTGAGAGTTCGGTTTGATTGAAAGCTTTGCCCTGGAGGGGGCTGCCTATCGGGGTTAAGATTGTGAAGCCTTCCTGCATAAGGCTTGTGTCGAGAGTTGCAGACTTTTGTATCATGGTCAAGTACCTCCTGTTTGATTGAATGCTTTTCTATATGAAATATGGGATTTTTATTCAAGAGGATTGCCAAGATTTTTCTGTCCCGTACAAGCGACTTGTGTGAGAAGGGATATGATGAGTGGCCGAAAATTTTCGTTACTTCTGACTGGGCCATCGCCTGCGGGCACAGATCAGGCCAGTCGGTATACGACCGTCAGAGAGTGGCCGAAATTTTTCGTCACTTCTGACTGGATCATCACCTGCAGACACGGATCAGATTGGTCGGTATATGATAGTCAGAGCACGGCCGAAATTTTTCGTCACTTCGGATGATATATCGTCTGCGGGCACAGATCAGATCGGTCGGTATACGACCACTCAGAGAGTGGCTGAGATTTTTCGTCACTTCGGATTGATATATCGTCTGCGGGCACAGATCAGATCGGTCGGTATACGACCACTCAGAGAGTAGCCGAAATTTTTCGTCACTTCGGATTGACATATCGCCTCCAGGCACAGATCATGTCAGTCGGGTTACGACAGTTAGAGCATGGCCGAAATTTTTCGTCACTTCTGACTGGACCATCGACTGCAGGCACAGATCAGAACAGAGGATATATGATGTGTCCTCTGGCCCGTCCGGAAGAAGAGCGTTCGGAAGTTATTTGTTTAGTTCACTTAGTTTATTTCTTGCCTTTGATGCTGTTGTATAAGCGCATACTTATATATGGCTTCCTCCAAGAAATGTGGTTGACTAAATGTGAAAAGAGCATCCAAACTGGGTGCTCTTTTTCTTCGAAGATGGAGTCGGACCTATAACATAGAGAATTATCTGTTTGGTTGTCAGATTTCCTCCTGCGGAATGCAAATGACAGCGACTTGCTTGCCATTACAATCTCTGATGTCCCTGTCGGCGATATAATATTTTTTGACGGTCGACTCCAGATCGCCCAGATAAGCAGCGATTTTAGCCGTATCCCAACCAACGCGGTATTTCTGGGTTGCAAAAGTCCGCCGGAGGATGTGCAGCCCACTTGCATCCTCTTTTGCAATGCCGGCGTTTCTGAAGATCGTAGCGATACGGCTATCCATGTCCGAGCTGGAGAGCGGAGTGCCCTTTCGGGTAGAGCAGATATAATCGTCTGGCGAGCATCCGCCGATAGCTGCCTGACGGATATCGTCCATCAGCGAACGAGCGGCAGAGGTCAGTTGGATGTTTCTCGCCTTCTGATTTTTGGTTGAATCTTCCAAAAACTTATACTCGAGTTCTGATATGCCGGCGTCGCAAGCATTATCTTCTCGGACTCTGACACGGCCGCGTCCAATGGAAAGGATTCCTGTCTCTGCATTATAATCTGACCATCGCAGAGCAATCAGTTCTCCAACCCTCATGCCGGTTTCCAGAAGCAGCAGAATACATAAGCCCTGAGGGTAAAGATATTGTCCGTACTTACACTTTCGTCCGGCCTCATGCTGAAGTTTCGCGATCATTACAGGTGACAGGATCCTGACATCCATGTCATTGGCCGTTTTGACGGCCAGCGCGTCAAGGCGATTGTCGATCGAGCGGACAATCAGAAGCATGGGATTTGACGGTATTTCCTGGCGCAGGAATGCCCATTGAAAAGCAGCGTTCAGGATATGCTTGACCTTGGCAATGCTGGAAGCGGAGAGCCGCTTTTCGGAAAAAAACATTGTGAAGTGATCATCGAGCGAGGCGACAGTTACTTTGTCGATGTGCATATTTCCAAGCTTAGTATTCTCAATGTGGTTGTTGATGGTACAGAAGTCGCGATCTCTGGAGGAGGGTTTTATGAGTCCCTGCTCGAATTTGTAGGCGAGGAAGCGCTTGCAGAGGTCTGTCACAGTAGGCATTTCTGCAGGTGCGGATGCAGATTCTGATAAGAATGCTTCCTTTTTTATTTTGATCAGGTCCCAGCATGCAGTCTCGGTCTTTGCGGTGGCCTGCACTTTTTTCTGCCTTCTGTTTAACGGATCCTGAAGAGTAACGATCAGAGTTTTTGTCCCGTCCGCATTCTTTCTGACATAACCGCTTCCTTTTGTGCGTCTGCTCATTTCCTGAACCTCCCGTCTTCAATGATGTAGTGCTTCCCTTCTGCCTCTTTCAGCCATTTGTCGAGCGCTTCCTCCGTTACGATGAAGCGGTCGCCAAGTTGTATGGAAGGAAAACCGGCGCTTCTCATCAAAGCGTACGCCTTATCCCTTCCGATACTCAGGCGCCTGGCCAGCATCTTGGGTGTAAGAGCATTTTTCTTGTCGTTAGTTGAGCTCATATTCTTTTCCTCCCCTGATTTGTTCTGTCTGCTTTCTAAATCAAAGGATGAAAGAGCTGTAAAAAAAATATGTAGAAAATCCGGATTTTTTGGAGAAAAACAGAAAAAAAGCTGTTAGGCAACACTAACCCTCATTATAACTCTCATTATTTTTCAGAATGAACCAGTTTTTTTGCGCCAAAATCGAACGTGCGTACGATTTTGAACTGGATACTGAAGCGTGTTTTTGAGAGTTTACTTCTGACAAAAAAGACATCCCGAATCGCCTGAAACGCTTTATTTTAGAGGGAAAGAAAGCCCCCGGTCATTTCTGATCGAGGGCCTTTCGTTCGCAGCGCTACCAGGATTCGAACCTGGAAAATGACGGAGTCAGAGTCCGTTGCCTTACCGTTTGGCGATAGCGCTATCTGTTTTTCGGAGTGGCCTTTCGACTCACACCCGCAAATGGCATTATATTACATCCCTTTCGAGAATGCAAGTCTTTTTTTCGCCGCAGAGGAATTTTTTTGTTTCCCGGCGGCTTTTTTTTCTTTTGCATTCCGCGCGGATCTGTGATATGATGTCGGAACGGGTGTTCGATTGGCGGGCGGAACGGAAAAAAAACGTGGCCGCCCTGTATTATACTTAAAGAAAAAAAGAGGAAGAAAAAATGACGGCAAAGAAAGAGAATGCGGCAAAGATGCTGCCCGCATCGGAATGCATACGGATCACGGGAGCACGGGAGCATAATCTGAAGAATATCGATCTGACGATCCCGAGGAACCGCTTTGTGGTCTTTACCGGGCTGTCGGGTTCGGGAAAGTCGTCCCTGGCGTTTGATACGATCTACGCGGAAGGCCAGCGGCGTTACATGGAATCCCTGTCGTCCTATGCCAGACAGTTCCTGGGACAGATGGAAAAGCCGGATGTGGACAAGATCGAGGGCCTGAGTCCCGCGATCAGCATCGACCAGAAATCCACCAACAAGAATCCGCGTTCCACTGTCGGGACCGTCACGGAGATCTACGATTATTTCCGCCTGCTCTATGCAAGGGTGGGCATTCCCCATTGCCCGAACTGCGGCCGCGAGATCGCAAGACAGAGCGTGGACCAGATGTGCGACCAGGTAATGGAGCTGCCGGAGGGGACCAGGATACAGCTGCTCGCTCCCGTGGTCCGCGGCAAAAAGGGCCGGCACGAGAAGGTGCTGGAGCGCATGAAAAAGAGCGGTTACGTCCGTGCCGAGATCGACGGAGCCGTCTACGAGCTGGAAGAGGACATCGAGCTTGACAAAAACGTCAAGCATACCATAGAAGTGATCGTTGACCGCCTGGTGGTAAAGGAGGGGATCGAAAAGCGCCTGACGGATTCCATCGAGAATGTGCTGGGATTGACAGACGGACTGCTGGTGGTGGATGTGATCGGCGGCAGCAGGATGAACTTCAGCCAGAGCTTTTCCTGCCCGGATTGCGGGATCAGCATTGAAGAGATCGAACCGCGCAGCTTTTCCTTCAACAATCCTTTCGGTGCCTGCCCTGCCTGTGCGGGTCTGGGGATACGGATGGAGTTTACCGAAGCGTCCATGATACCCGATCCGGCGCGTTCCATCAACGAGGGCTGCATCGCTGTCCTGGGCTGGCAGAGTGCCGCGTCGGAGGGGAGCTTTGCCAATGCGCTTTTGCAGGCGCTGGTCAAAAAGTTCAAGTTCAGTCTGGATACGCCCTGGGCGGATCTGGATGAGAAGATCCGGAACATCCTGCTGTACGGAACGGATGTGGAGGTGGATGTCCACTATCAGGGACAGCGGGGCTACGGAGTGTATCCCATTGCCTTTGAAGGGCTGGTAAAGAATGTGGAGCGTCGTTACCGCGAGACGGGTTCCGAGTCCAGTAAAGCGGAATATGAGCGCTTCATGAGCATCTCGCCCTGCGAGGAGTGCCATGGAATGCGTCTGAAAAAGGAATCGCTGGCGGTGACGGTGGCGGACAAGAATATCTATGAGATCACTTCGATCTCCATCGGGAAACTCAAGGATTTCCTGGACGGGATGCAGCTGAGTGCGCAGCAGCACCGGATCGGGGATACCATCATTCGCGAGATCAAAGCAAGAGTGGGCTTTTTGGTGGAAGTGGGGCTGGATTACCTGACCCTGTCCCGGGCGACGGCCACACTCTCCGGCGGAGAGGCACAGCGCATCCGCCTTGCCACGCAGATCGGTTCCGGGCTGGTCGGGGTATGCTATATCCTGGATGAGCCCTCGATCGGGCTGCACCAGCGGGATAACGATAAGCTGCTGGGGGCTCTGCGCGGCCTGCAGAAGCTCGGGAACACGCTGATCGTGGTGGAGCATGACGAAGACACCATGCGCGAGGCGGATTATATCGTGGATGTGGGGCCGCTGGCCGGCGAACACGGCGGCGAGATCGTGGCCTGCGGCAGCGTGGAGGACATCATCCGTGAAAAGCGCTCGATCACCGGCCAGTACCTGAGCGGAAAGAAAAAGATCGCCGTTCCGGAGGTGCGCCGGAAGCCGACCGGAAAGCTGAAGGTCCTGGGGGCGGCGGAGAACAATCTGAAAAATGTGGATGTGGAGATCCCGCTGGGGGTGTTTACCTGCGTCACCGGCGTGAGCGGCTCGGGCAAATCCTCGCTGATCAACGAGATCCTCTACAAGGTGCTGGCGCGAAAGCTGAACCGTGCGCTGACGCAGCCGGGCAAGCATAAAAAGGTGACGGGAGTGGAGGCGCTGGACAAGGTGATCGCGATCGACCAGTCCCCGATCGGGCGGACACCGCGCTCCAATCCGGCGACCTATACGGGCGTATTTGATCTGATCCGCGATCTGTTCGCGGCAACGCAGGAAGCAAAGGCGAGAGGCTACAAGAAAGGGCGTTTTTCCTTCAATGTGAAAGGGGGACGATGCGAAGCCTGCAGCGGCGACGGCATCGTAAAGATCGAGATGCACTTCCTGCCGGATGTTTACGTGCCCTGCGAGGTCTGCGGCGGCCGGCGCTACAACCGGGAGACGCTGGATGTCCTGTACAAAGGAAAGAGCATCAGCGATGTGCTGGAGATGACGGTGGAGGAGGCACTGGAATTCTTTGCCCCCGTCCAGGCGATCCGCAGCAAGATCCAGACGCTCTACGATGTGGGCCTGGGCTATATCCGCCTGGGACAGCCTTCCACGGAGCTTTCCGGCGGAGAGGCGCAGCGGATCAAGCTGGCGGCGGAGCTTTCCAGACGCAGCACCGGCAGGACCATCTACATCCTTGACGAGCCCACGACCGGACTTCATTTTGAAGACGTGAACAAGCTGGTGGGGATCCTGCAGAAGCTGACCGACGGAGGGAATTCCGTTGTGGTGATCGAGCACAATCTGGATGTGATCAAAAATGCCGACTACATCATCGACATGGGACCCGAAGGAGGCGACGGAGGTGGAACGGTGATCGCCTGCGGTACCCCCGAGGAGGTCGCACGCAATAAGGTTTCCTACACGGGACAGTTCCTGAAACGCATGCTGAAGTCCTGAAAAGGCGATGGCTATCCGAAAATAACCAACACAGACGTGTTATGTAAATCAATTTTTGTACAAAACATACAGTTTGCAAAACAGCGGATATCCTTTATACTCTTATTCGGACTGTTTTGTTTACGATAGGGAAAGAGGTTTAAGAGTAATGCCAGTAACGGACATCGGGATCGATCTGGGTACAGCCAGCATTCTGGTCTATATAAAAGGAAAAGGCGTGGTGCTGAAGGAGCCCTCTGTGGTTGCTTTCGACCGCGATACCAATAATATCAAGGCGATCGGTGAGGATGCGCGTCTGATGATCGGACGTACACCCGGCAATATCGTGGCAGTGCGTCCTCTGAGACAGGGCGTTATCAGCAATTACACCGTCACGGAAAAGATGATGAAGTATTTCCTGACCAAAGCCATGGGGAAGAAGGCTTTCCGCAAACCCAGGATTGCCGTCTGCGTTCCCAGCGGTGTTACCGAAGTGGAAAAGAAGGCCGTGGAGGATGCTACTTACCAGGCCGGAGCAGGAAAAGTGGCCATCATCGAGGAGCCCATTGCGGCTGCCATCGGTGCGGGCATCGATATCGCGAAGCCGCAGGGCAACATGATCGTGGATATCGGGGGCGGCACGACGGATGTGGCCGTGATCTCGCTGGGCGGCACGGTGGAGAGCGCTTCCATCAAGATCGCCGGGGATGATTTCGACGAAGCAATTGTCCGCTACATGAGAAAAAAATACAATCTGCTGGTGGGTGACCGTACGGCGGAGGATATCAAGATCAACATCGGGACGGCGTACAAGCGCACCGAAGTGGATTACATGGATGTGAAGGGGCGCAACCTGGTGACCGGCCTTCCGGAAACGATACGTGTTTCCTCGGACGAGACGCAGGAGGCGCTGAAGGAGACCACTTCCCAGATCCTGGATACGATCTGCGCGGTCCTGGAGAAGACACCGCCCGAGCTGGCGGGGGATATCGTGGACCGGGGCATCGTGCTTACCGGCGGCGGAGCCATGCTTCGCGGGCTGGAAGAGCTGATCGAGGAGCGCACCCACATCAATACGATGACGGCGGACGAACCCATGACCTGTGTGGCTGTGGGAACCGGGCGTTATATCGAATTCCTTGCGGGCTTTAACGAAGCAGGCTGAAAATCCCTCTAAAGAATCGGAAAAATATGCCGATATATAGATCACAGGTACGCAACGGACTGCTCCTGGAGTTTTTTGCATAGGAGAAATCGGGATGTTAAAAGGTCTTTACGTTGCGTATACGGGCATGATCCAGGAACAGAAACGCATGGATAATCTGGCCAACAATCTGGCCAATGCGGATACCACCGGATTTAAAAAAGAAGGATTGTCGAGCCAGACCTTTGAAACGGTACTGGTGGACAAGATCCGTGACGATTCCGAGCCCCCGCGCACGGCGAGGCGCATCGGAGAGGCGAACCCCGGCGTAAAGATCGGTGAGAGCTACGTGGACTGGTCGGAAGGCTCCTTCCAGGTGACGGAGATCCCCCTGGATCTGGCGATCGGCGGCAAGGGCTTCTTTACCGTTGAATTTACGAACAAGGCCGGCGACAAGGCCACTTTCTATACAAGGGACGGCAACCTGCAGCTTACCACGGACGGCTATCTGGTCACCACGGACGGGGATTATGTCCTGGGAGGCTTAAACGGCGGAGCGCCCGGGCGGATCAAGCTGGATCCTACGCAGGAGATCACGATCGACCAGCAGGGCTATATTTTCCAGGACGGCAAGGCCGTATCGCAGATCAAACTGACGGATTTTGAGGATTACAACTTCCTGGAGCATTACGGAGAGAACTATTATTATCCCGTAGACGGGGCAACGGAGGTGGAAGCCACGGGAAAGCTCTTCCAGGGATATCTGGAGACCTCCAATGTGAGCGTGGTTTCGGAGATGGTGGAGATGATCAGCGTCTCCCGTCAGTACGAGGCGAATCAGAAGGTGATCCAGACCTATGACACGTCCCTGCAGACGGCGACTCAGCTGGGCAGATTAAACGCATGATCGGCAGATAGGAGGGATTGAGCATGGTACGTTCTTTATGGTCGGGAGCAACGGGAATGCTGGCACAGCAGACGGCAGTCGATACGATCTCCCATAATATTGCGAATGTGAATACGGCAGGTTACAAGACCAGCCAGAACGAATTCAAGTCTCTGCTCTATCAGGAGCTGCAGACCAGGACGACCTCGGCGAACGGCGAGACCAAGCCCATCGATTCCCAGGTGGGACTGGGTGTGCGTTCCTCTTCGATCACCACGATCTTCCGGCAGGGCGCGTTTCTCGAATCGGCCAGCGAATCGTCCTTTGCCATCGGCGGCAAGGGTCTGTTTGCGGTGCAGCGGGTCGACGGCAGCACTGCCTATACCCGCAACGGTGATTTCCACTGGGCGGTAACGACCACCGGTCTGGAACTGACGGATTCGGACGGAAACGGCGTGCTGGATACCAAGGGCAAGCCCATCAAGCTGGACGGGGATTATACCACCAGCCGGATCACGATCTCCGGAGACGGAGAACTGTATTATCCCGATGCGCAGAACAATCCCGCTTCCATGGGCATCAAGATCGGCCTTTGGCAGTTCAACAACCCCGCGGGACTGGAAAAGCTGGACAGTTCCCTGTATCTGGAGTCCGATGCCAGCGGCCCGGCCCTGAACGAAGCGACGAACAACAATCTGGAAAAGAGCCGCGTGGTGCAGGGCTATCTGGAAGGCTCCAACGTGCAGCTCGCGGATGAGATGGTCAATCTGATCGTTGCGCAGCGTGCCTATGAGGCAAACAGCCGCGTGATCACGACGACCGATACGATGATGCAGCAGGCCAATCAGCTGAAGCAGTAAATCGGGCGTTACGCTAAGCGGCCGGTAGCCGCTTAAACAGGAACGGGCGGACGGGCTTCGGAGGCGGCAGGCAGCCGCTTGGGCGTGACTCTGACGGAGGTGGCTTATGGATATCAAAAATCTGAACCTGATGACGGATTATGCCTCATCCCTCGCTTCGGCAAAATCCTCGGAAAAGCTGGGGGAGAGCGCCAAAAGAGCCCAGAGCGAAGAGGAGATGCTCGAGGCCTGCAAGGAATTTGAGACCTACCTCTGGGAGCAGGTGATCAAAAGCATGAAAAAGAGCTCCGAAGTCTTTTCGGGAGAGGACAGCAGCAATCAGCAGCTGGACTACTTCATGGACGGAGCCATTACCGAGACGGCACGTCAGATGACGGAGCAGTCTGCGGGACCGAACAGCCTTGCCATGCAGATGTTTGAGCAGATGAAGCGGAAGGCCGGGGGACTTACCCTGGAGGAAGTGGTGGAAAAGCAGGCGCAGAGCGGGGCGGTTCCGACGAAAACGGAGGAGGAGTAGTTCCTGCCTTATGCGGAAGCGGCCGCAGGGCCGCCAGGCGTTGACATTCCGGCGGAATTCTCCGAACGGGAAACGGATGGTAACGATCAAAGGTTATATCGACCGGATCAGCTTTCAAAACGAAGAAAACGGTTATACGGTGATGACAGTCACCACGGAAAGCGGGAGCGAGACCTGTGTGGGGATCGCCCGCGGTTTTGGCGTGGGAGAGACCGTAGAAGCCGACGGCGAATATGTGGAGCACAGCACCTACGGGAAACAGCTGAAGTTCAGCGCGATCCGCTCCGTGGTGCCTTCCGACCGGGTGTCGGTGATACGCTACCTGGGCTCGGGTGCCATACGGGGGCTGGGGGAAAAGACGGCGATCCGCATCGTGGACCGCTTTGGCGAGGATACGCTGCGCATCATGGAGGAGGAACCCGAGCGTCTGGCCGAGATCAAGGGGATCTCGCTGCGGAAGGCCCAGGAGATCGCGGCGCAGCTATTGGAGAAGAGGGATCAGCGCGGGGCGATGCTGTTTCTGCAGCAATACGGCATCAGCCGGGCCCTGGCAGACAAGATCTACGAGATATACGGAAACGAACTGTACGGCGTGATACGGAACAATCCCTACCGGCTGGCCGAGGATGTGCCGGCGGTGGGTTTCAAGCGCGCGGACGCCATAGCGGAGAAAGCCGGGATACGCGCAGATTCGGAATACCGGATACGCTGTGCCCTGCTGTACGAGATGGGTGTGCTGGCGCAGGAAGGGCACTGTTACTACCCGGGCGGCGAGCTCTGCGACCGGGTGGCGGCCATGCTGGGTCTGGACGATGCCCTGATCCGGGAGCAGATCCCGCCGCTGGCCATCGACCGCAAGCTGGTCATCAAGAAGAGCGGCGATGAGGAACGGATCTATCTGAGCGCATATTACCGCGCCGAGGAATACTGCGCGGGCAAGCTGCTGGAGCTTCTGGGGGCCTTTGAGGACGAAGACCCCGAAGAGGGCGACTGGCTGGAGAAGCTGCAGAAGGAGCTGGGGATGAAGCTGGATCCCCTGCAGCAGGAAGCGGTGCGCCTTTCGGCGACGGGAGGGGTGCTGGTCCTTTCGGGCGGCCCCGGTACCGGCAAGACGACAACGATCAACGCCATCATCAGCATGCTGGAGAAGAAGAACCGCAGCTTTGTGCTGGCGGCCCCCACGGGACGCGCGGCCAAGCGCATGCAGGAGGCGACGGGCTTTGAGGCGCAGACCATCCACCGCCTTCTGGAGATCGGCGGGGACAGCACGGAAAACGGGGGCTTTCGCTACGGCCGCGATGAGACGGAGCCGCTGGATGTGGATTGCGTGATCATCGATGAGATGAGCATGGTGGACATCCACCTGATGCGGGCGCTGCTGGCGGCGATCCCCGGAGGCTGCCGCCTGATCATGGTCGGGGATGTGGACCAGCTTCCGAGCGTGGGGCCCGGCCAGGTCCTGAAGGACATCATGGACAGCGGGGCGTTCCCGGTGGTGCGCCTGCAGCATATCTTCCGTCAGGAGGGCGGGAGCCATATCGTGGAATATGCCCACTGGATCAATCAGGGCAGACAGCCCGATCTGAGCGTGAAATACGAGGATTTCTTTTTCCTGGAGCGGGACAGTGCGGAGCAGATCCACCGTCAGATCGTATGGATGATGGCGGACTACCTGCCGAAGGTCCTGGATCTGACCCTGGCGGACATCCAGGTGCTCACCCCCATGCGAAAGGGGCTTCTGGGCGTGGAGGAGCTGAACCGCGTCCTGCAGGAGCATCTGAACCCCGCTTCGGAGGACAAGGAGGAATACAGCTACGGGGACACTATCTTCCGCGAGGGAGACAAGGTGATGCAGATCAAGAACGATTACCAGCTGGACTGGGAGATCGAAGGGCCAAGCGGCATCGTGACGGAGAGCGGGAAGGGCGTTTTTAACGGGGATGTGGGCGTTGTGCGCCGGATCAACCATTTCCTGAAGCTCTTAAAGATCGAATTTGATGACAGACGGATCGTCTATTACCCCTTTCAGCAGCTTGAGGAGCTGGAGCTGGCTTATGCGGTCACGATCCACAAATCCCAGGGAAGCGAATATCCCCTGGTCATACTGCCGGTCCTGAACGGTCCGAAGATGCTCCTGAGCCGGAATCTGCTTTACACGGCGGTGACAAGGGCAAAGAAGTGCGTCATCCTGTTCGGGAGCAGCCGCACGATACAGCAGATGATCGAAACGGACCACGTGCAGCATCGCTACACCTCGCTGCGGGAACGCATCGCCGAGAAGGCGCGGAGGTGAGGATGTGGATTCTGGTTTACATAAGTCAAACAATGGCACCCTGCTGATTGGTTTACATAACTCCATCTGCGACCTTCTCTTCCCGCCCCGCTGTCCCCTCTGCGACGGCGTATTGTCCGCGGAAGAGCGGCGGGCGCGTATCTGTGCCGACTGCCGCGGAAAGCTGCAATATATCCGTGAACCGCGCTGCATGAAGTGCGGGGCAGCTCTTAAGAGCGAGGAGGAGGAATACTGCCGTGTCTGTGCGAAGCACAAACACCGTTTTGAGCGTGGGCTGGCCATGTACGAATATGCTTCTGTCCGCACGGCGATCTACCGCTTCAAATACAGCGGCAGGAGGGAATATGCGGCCTTTTTCGGCCGGGAGATGGCCCGCTGCTTCGGAGCGCAGCTGGCGGAATGGGGCGTGCAGCAGCTGATCCCGATCCCCCTGTATGCGGCCAAGGAGAGGAGCAGGGGGTATAACCAGGCGGCCGAGCTGGCAGCCGAATGCGGGAAGCTACTAAATATGCCTGTGGCGAAAAAGCTGGTCCGGAGGGTCCGGAGCACGCGCCCTATGAAGCTGCTCAGCGCCAGGGAGCGCCAATTAAATTTGAAAAATGCTTTTCATATCACACAAGATGTTGTAAAATCAGAAGTAGTAGCTTTGGTGGATGATATCTATACAACGGGCAGTACCATGGATGCCGTCGCGGAAGTCCTGCTGCGTGCGGGGGTCCGCAAGGTGTACTGCATCAGCCTCGCCATCGGCAGCGGGGTGTAAATCATCATACTCAAGGAGGAGACTGTATGAACGTACGAAATTGCAAAAAATGCGGGAAGATGTTCAGCTATGTGGCGGGACCTCCCATCTGCGCGGCGTGCAGAGAGGAAATGGAGAAGAAATTCCAGGAAGTAAAGGAATATGTGAGAGCCAACCGTGCCGCGAGCATGAATATGATCGTGGAAGACTGCGGTGTGGACCAGCGCCAGGTGGAGCAGTGGATCCGTGAGGAAAGACTGGTATTTTCGGACGAGTCTCCGATACAGCTTACCTGCGAGACCTGCGGCACCCGCATTGCGACCGGGCGTTATTGCGAAAAATGCAAAAAGGATCAGGCTAACACCTTCAGTGCGGCCGGAAGACAGAACCCGGCTCCCGCTGCTCCCGAAAGGAAGGACGCGCACAGCGGGTCGAAGATGTATACCTTTAAGAAGTAACCATGTTAAATGAATCAAGGATAAAACTGATGACCCGCATGGCTTCGTTCGAGGCCGGCGAGGGAAAGCGGAGCATGGCGATCGGAAGCTATTTCCGCGGCGACTATATCGCAAAAGAGATCATCAAATCCATCCTATACGGAACGGTGGCCTACGGGATCGTGGTGGGACTGTATCTTGCCCACGATCTGGAGGAATTTATGGCCGGTCTGTACGAGATGGACTGGATCGCGTTTGGCAAAATGATCCTCTACCGCTACCTGGCCGTGATCGGGGCCTATTCCGTCGTCACATACATCGTGTATGTGGTGCGCTATCGCAGGGCGAGACGGAACCTGCGGATCTATTACAATAATCTGCGCCGTCTGGGCTCCATGTACCGCAAGGAGTCCGGTGAAGACGGAAAACAATAGCTTGCGTCCGGCGGCCGGCAGGCCCCGGAAACGTGGCAAAAAGAGCTTGCCGTTCAGCCCGCCTCTGTCTGCGGGCCGGTATTTTTGAACGGCAGCAAAGAATAAACGCCTGTGCGGGATAAGACGGGCGTGATGAAGGACGGAAATCATGGCACAATTACTGATGATACGGGAAAAGATCAAGAGCTTCTACAGCCGTTTTGAGGGCTTCTGCAAACCGGCACTGAAGTTTCTGCTGGCGCTGGTAACGCTGATGATCGTCAACAAGGGGATTCCCTTTGCTTCGGTACTCACATCGCTTCCGGTGATGCTGGTCCTGGCGCTGATATGCTCCTTCTTTCCGATGAACTTTATACTGGTCATCGGCGTGTTGGTGGTCCTTCTGCATCTGTATGCGCTGTCGCTGGAGACGGTGCTGATCACGGGCGTGTTCTTCCTTCTGATGTTTTTGCTGTATTTCCGTTTTGCACCGAAGGATACGATCCTTCTGCTGCTGACGCCGATCTGCTTTACACTGAAGATCCCTTATGTGGTCCCGATCTGTGCGGGGCTGGTGGGAAGCCCTGTTTCCGTGATCTCCACGGGATGCGGTGTGGTGAGCTGGCATCTGCTGCACTATATCGCGGAGAACAAGAGCAGCCTGATGACCCAGGAGTCGGATCCGATCTTCCAGCTGGATAAGCTGCGCGTGCTGATCGACGCCCTTTTGAACAACCGTGAGATGCAGGTGCTTGTGGCGGCCTTTGCCGTTACGATCCTCTGCGTTTACATCATCCGGCGTCTGCCGGTGGACCATTGTTGGACCATCGCCATGATCACCGGCATGCTGATCGACATCGTCGTGATCCTGGTGGGCGACCTGCGTTTCGAGACAAGGATCTCCATTCCCGGGCTGATCATCGGAAGCCTTGTGGCTCTCGCGGTGGCGGTGGTATTGCAGTTCTTCGTGTTTAATGTGGATTATACAAGGACCGAACGGGTGCAATTTGAGGACGATGAATACTATTACTATGTGAAGGCCGTCCCGAAGAATTCTGTCTCGCTTGCAGACCGCAAGGTCAAAAAGATCAAGGGGAGAGAGAAGCCCGGAACCCCTGCCTCCGCAGAAGGGGGCACGGAAAAGGAGCGAAGGGATTCACCGGAATACCGGGTGAGAAGGAGCAAGGCGACGATAGAGCAGGAAAGCAGGAAAACGCCGCCGCTTAGGGAAGAAACGCTTCAGGATATTTCCGGCAGCGTGGCACGCAATAAAAACCGTACCAAACGCATTATTTTGCCGGAGGATACAGACCAGAATACATGATCAATCGGCTGTCACTGTTTGTACAAGATTATATCGAGAACATCCATATGCCGAGGATACGGATCACGGATATCATTGAGATCCTGATCATATCCTTTCTGGTGTATCACATCATGCTGTGGGTGCGCGGAACAAAGGCCTGGTCCCTGCTGAAGGGGCTTATCGTGATCCTGGGCTTTTTGCTTCTTGCGGGCCTTTTCAACATGTCCACGATCCTCTGGATCGCCGAGAAGAGTCTTTCGATGATGGTGATCGCCATCGTTGTCGTCCTGCAGCCCGAACTTCGAAGGGCGCTTGAGCAGCTGGGGCAGAAAAACATCATCTTTTCCTTCCTCAACAGCGATTCGTCCAAGCAGAAGGGGCGCTATTCCGACCATACCATAGACGAGATCGTGAAGGCATCCTTTGCCATGGGCAGGGTGAAGACCGGTGCGCTGATGGTGCTGGAACGCAACGAGTCGCTGGCCGAGTATGAAAAGACCGGGATCGCCATTGATGCGGCGGTTTCCAGCCAGCTTCTGATCAACATCTTTGAGCACAACACCCCGCTTCATGACGGGGCTGTGATATTCAGGGGCGATCGCATCGTTTCCGCCACCTGCTATCTGCCTTTGTCCGACAACCGCATGCTCAGCAAGGCTCTGGGAACCAGACACCGTGCCGGCGTGGGCATTTCGGAGGCAACGGATTCCCTTACCGTGATCGTATCCGAAGAGAACGGCAAGGTGAGCGTGGCATACGGAGGGGAGCTCTTCGGTTCCCTTACCCAGGAAAAACTGCGGGAAAAACTGGAGATGATCCAGGACAAGCCCCACGAAGAAACGAAAAAACAGGGCGTAGGCTGGCTACGGCCCCGGAAAGGAGCGCACAATGATAAAAAAGCTGACGCAGAATCTGGGTCTTAAGCTTCTGGCGCTCCTGGTATCCTTTGCGCTGTGGCTGATCATCATCAACTATGCCGATCCGGTGGTCAGCACCTCCTTCAGCAACGTTCGGGTGGAGATCGTGAACGCCGACAGCCTCACTTCAAAGGGCAAGGTGTACGAGATCCTCAATGACAGCGACACGGTCAATGTGGAAGTGTTCGGAAAGCGCTCCGTCTTGGAAAGCCTTAGCTTTGAAAACATACATGCCGTGGCGGACCTGGAAGGCATCACGATCATGAACACCGTGGCGATCCAGGTGACATCCAGCAAGAACAATGACCAGCTGGACCGCATTGCCCAGAGCAGGGCGGCCCTGGAACTGTCCGTGGAAAACCTGCGGGAGATCCCGCTTACCGTAAGTGTTGTCACCGCCGGTGTGCCTGCGGAGGGGTATATCAAGGGTGATGTGACCCAGACCCAGAACATCGTTCGTGTTTCCGGGCCGGAGTCCGTGGTCGAGAGGATCTCGCGGGCGGCCTGCTCGGTGAACGTGGAAGGACGCAGTTCCGACCTGTCGACCAGTGCGGACATCCATCTTTTCGATGCGGCCGGTGACCTTGTGACGCACAGAAACCTGAAGATGAACATTTCGGCCATCAACGTGGGCGTGGAGATCCTCCCGACCAAGGCGGTGGATATCGTATACTATACCTCCGGAAATCCGGCAGAAGGCTATACCGTGGTCGGCAAGCCTTCGGCGGAACGCACGGCGGTCTATATCGCGGGCAGGTCATCGGCCCTGTCGGGGATCGATTCTCTGGTGGTGCCCGGGGCGGCGCTTAGCGTGGAGGGCGCCAGCGAAAGCTTCTCCCGCCAACTGGATCTGAAGGAGTTCCTTCCGAGCGACGTCCGTCTGGTGGTCGATGATGTGGAAGGATTTGACGGAAACATCGATGTGAACGTTGTCATCGAAGCGCTTGTGAACAGAAGCTTCAATATCCCCATCCGCAATCTGGTGGCGACCGGCATTCCCGAGGGCTATGAAGCCGAGGTGCTGGTCCCGGCCGGGGAAGAGGAGACGGGAGAGGAAGAAGACAGGCCTGTTTATCTGCGCATCCGCCTGAGCGGCGTCGAGAGCAGCTTCGACGGGTTGATCGGAACCAACATCAAGGCGACCATCGATGTGGCGGCTTATCTGGAGCAGAACCACATCACGGAGCCCGAGGAAGGGATCTACCAGATCGCGGTGGAGCCGGAGCTTCCGGATGACCTGGAACCGCTGGAAGTTTATTATGTGGATGTGCGCCTGAAAAAGACGGAAGAGTAAATGTTGCTGTTAAGTCCCGAGCCGCGAACTCCGCTGCGTGGCTGCGGGCCAATGCTTTGGCCGGCAGGCTTGCCGCCCATCGGAGAAGCCGATTATGAATGGCGGCAAGCGCGTTGCGTTCAGTGGCTGGCTAGCCACTGAAAAGCAACGAGTAAAAGACAGGCTTGTAAAGAACGCCTTTTTGGTGCTATAATATTTAGTGCTTTTGGGGTTATGGGGTTAAAACGATAAAATGATTGGAGGAAGTGCCGATGGTAAGGCAGAAGGTCACGATCAAGAACCCGACCGGTCTGCATCTGCGTCCTGCGGGAAATCTCTGCAAGGAAGCGATGAAATTCCGGTCCATGACCACTTTCACGTTCCGTGACAATACGGCAAACGCAAAGAGCGTTCTCAGCGTTCTGGGCGCCTGCGTAAAGTGCGGGGATGAAGTGGAGCTGATCTGCGAGGGCGAAGACGAGGAAGAGGCATTGGAGAGCCTTGTCCGCGCCATTGAAAGCGGGTTGGGGGAATAACAACGGAAAGAGGATGAGACAATGTTAAATTACAAACGTTACCAGCGGGTGCCCGTAGATCCTTATCCGGAGCGTAAATGGCCGGACAGACAGATAGAGGCGGCACCGGTATGGTGCAGTGTGGACTTGAGAGACGGTAATCAGGCTTTGATCGATCCGATGATCGTGTCGGAGAAGATCGAGTTTTTTAATTTTCTGGTAAAGATCGGTTTCAAGGAGATCGAAGTCGGTTTCCCGGCCGCCAGCCAGATCGAATATGATTTCCTTCGCCAGCTGGTGGATCGCAGGATGATCCCCGATGACGTGAAGGTTCAGGTGCTGGCCCAGTGCCGCGAGGAACAGATCATTCGCAGCTTTGAGGCGATCAAGGGCACGAAAAAAGCAATCATGCACATCTACAATTCCACTTCCACGCTGCAGCGTGACGTTGTGTTCAAGGCGAGCAAGGAAGAGGTCAAGGAGATCGCCCTCAAGGGAACCCGTATGGTGATGGATCACCTGAAGGATTATGACGGGGAAGTGACGCTGGAGTATTCTCCGGAGAGCTTTACCGGGACGGAGCTGGATTATGCGCTGGAAGTGTGCAACGCGGTGATCGATCTCTGGGGCCCCACCAAGGAGCATCCCATGATCATCAACCTTCCTTCCACGGTGGAAATGACCACACCCAATGCTTTTGCGGACCGCATCGAGTTCATGTGCGATCATCTGCACAATCGTGAAGCGGTCATCGTGAGCGTGCATCCCCACAATGACCGGGGAACCGGCGTGGCTGCGGCGGAGCTGTCGCTGCTTGCCGGCGCGGACCGCATTGAGGGCACGCTTTTCGGAAACGGAGAGCGTACCGGAAACGTGGACATCATCAATCTGGCCTACAACATGTTCTCCCAGGGGATCGACTGCAAACTGGAGCTGGATGACATCCGGGCCGCCGCGGAGCTTTACGAGCGCTGCTGCAAGATCCCGATCCATCCCCGCCATCCTTACGCGGGCAAGCTGGTATTCACCGCTTTTTCGGGCAGCCATCAGGATGCCATCAACAAGGGCGTTCATGCGATGCAGGAACGGAAGAGCGAGATCTGGCAGGTGCCTTACCTGACCATCGATCCTGCCGACATCGGCAGGGAGTACGAACCCATCGTCCGGATCAATTCCCAGTCCGGCAAGGGCGGCGTGGCTTTCGTGATGGAAAGCTACTTCGGCTTCAAGCTGCCCAAGCCCATGCAGAGGGAATTTGCGGATGTGATACAGTCGCTTTCGGAAAAGCAGGGCGAGGTTTCGCCCGAGACCGTCATGGAGAAGTTCCGTGAGGAGTATCTCCTGAAGAACGAGCCGATCCATTTCCGCAAGCTGAAGGTGGACGACCTTTCCGGCGAGACGGAGTCGGAATTCGATACCGGCGTACATGTGACCTACACGGATCACGATTTTGAGAAGACCTTTGACGCAGTGGGCAACGGCCCGCTGGATGCGGTCCTGCGCGGCCTGAAGGAAACCTTCGGCGTCCGGGTGAAGATCCTGGATTACGAGGAGCACGCCCTGCAGAGCGGTTCCAACTCGCAGGCAGCGGCTTATATCCATATGTTGAACGAAGAAAACGGCGACGTGACCTATGGCGTGGGCGTGAGCTCGAACATCACCCGTGCCTCCGTCCGTGCCATCTTTTCGGCGCTGAACCGCCTGCATCTGGGAGAATGAGAAATGGCCTGTAAGCTTATGGTGACCGGCTGCAACGGTCAGCTCGGAAGAGCGATCCGCAGCCTGACGGAAGAAGGAACGGAATTCACCTATCTGGGAACGGATGTGGAGGATCTGGACATCACGGATCTGGAGAGCGTGATCGCTTATGTGAAGAGCAATCAGCCGGATGTGATCGTCAACTGCGCCGCGGCTACCAATGTGGACGGCTGCGAAAAGGACGAGGACGGGGCTTTCCGGATCAACGCCATCGGGCCGCGGAATCTGGCCATCGCTTCGGCGGAATGCGGCTGCAGGCTCATCCATATTTCGACGGATTATGTGTTCCCCGGAGACGGGAGCAGCCCCTATACCGAATTTGACACGCCTGCGCCCAAGAGCGCCTACGGCAGGAGCAAGCTGGCCGGAGAGGTCTTTGTCCGGCAGTTCGCAAAGGAATGGTTCATCATCCGCACGGCCTGGCTGTACGGGGACGGAAAGAATTTTGTGCGCACCATGCTTTCGCTCGCCGAAAAGAACGACACGATCGGTGTGGTGGATGACCAGCTCGGGAATCCCACGTCCGCGATGGAACTGGCAAGAGCCGTGCTCGGCCTGGCGCCCACGCGCTGCTACGGGATCTATCACGGCACCTGTGAAGGGATCTGCAGCTGGGCGGAATTCACGGAAGAGATCTTCCGTCTGAAGGGGCTTTCGACGAAGGTGGAGCATATCAGCTCCGAAGAGTACAAGAGACGTTTTCCGGCGTCAGCGGACAGACCGGCGTATTCGGCGCTGGAGAACAAAATGTTTGCTTTGAATACGGAGATACGTTTCCGGCATTGGAAAGACGCGCTGCGCGAATACCTGAGCTGATCAGGGGAATACCTGCGTGCACATCAGGGTGGCGATGCCGATGCCGATCACGATGCCTGCAGCCACCTGGGAAGGTGTGTGACCGAGAAATTCTTTCAGACGGTCATCGGGAGAAAGCGTGTTCCAGTCGATCTGATCCATTTTTTCCATGGTATCCATCATCTCATTCAGGACCTGGGCGTGTCTTCCGGCCTGACGGCGGATCCCGAGGGCATCGTACATCACGATGATGGCCAGGGAAGCGGCCAGGGCGAATTCAACGGAGGAAGGCCCGCATTTACAGAAAACGGCTGTGGCCAGTCCGCAGACGGTCGCGGAATGAGAACTCGGCATGCCGCCCGTGCCGATCAGACGCTCGGCTACAAAGGTGCGGGCGACAACGGTATGTATGATCGTTTTTGCTATCTGGGCTACAAACCATGAAGCAACGGAAGACATCAGTATCGGGTTATGAAACAGATCGTATAAGTAGTGCATATGTTCATTATATCGGTCGGGAATAAAAAACGCAAGGAGGATTTACGGAGATGGCAGCAATACAGAAAAGTGACAAGATCTATGTCGCGGGACACCGCGGACTGGTCGGGAGCGCAATTGTCCGCTCACTGAAGAGAAGCGGATATGAAAATATCATCGGGCGCACGCATGCGGAACTGGACCTTGTGGAGCAGCAGGCCGTGCGTGACTTTTTTGCGAAAGAGCGTCCGGATGTGGTGGTACTGGCAGCAGCCAAGGTGGGCGGCATCAATGCGAACAACACGGCGCCTGCCGAGTTTGCATACAGCAACATGCAGATCCAGTGCAACGTGATCGAGTGCTGTCATCAGTACAAGGTCAAAAAGCTGCTCTTTCTGGGCAGTACCTGCATCTATCCCCGCATGGCACCCCAGCCGATCCCGGAGAGCGCTTTGCTGACGGGACCGCTCGAGACGACAAACGAAGCCTATGCCATCGCCAAGATCTCCGGTCTGGAGATGTGCAAGTTTTACAAGAGACAGTACGGCGACGATTTCATCAGCTGCATGCCGACGAACCTTTACGGCCCGCATGACAATTACGAGCTGCAGGGCTCCCATGTGCTTCCGGCCATGATCCGCAAGTTCCATGAGGCAAAGATGAACGGTGCTGCGAGCGTCGAACTCTGGGGAACGGGAAGCCCGCTTCGTGAATTCCTTTATGTGGATGACATGGCGGATGCCTGTGTTTTCCTTCTCGAAAATTATGACGGAGAAGAGCACGTGAACATCGGTACCGGAAAAGAACTGACGATACGGGAGCTGGCGGAGCTGATCAAGCGCACCGTCGGTTTCGAGGGCGAGATCGTCTGGAACAGCAGCATGCCGGACGGAACACCCCGAAAGCTCACGGATGTGTCAAAGCTTCATGCGATGGGCTTCATGCACAAGGTGGAGCTGGAAGAGGGCGTAAAGCTTGCCTATGAATGGTTCAAGGAGAACATCAAAGACGCCCGCATGGATAAGCGCTGATGCCCATGGAAGAGCTTGTAAGCATTGTTATTCCCGTGCATAACGCAGAAAAGTATCTGGAGCAGACGGTAGAAAGCGTTCTGCAGCAGAGCTATGGGGATTATGAGCTCATTCTGGTGGAAGACGGGAGCACGGACGGCAGCGCGGAGCTGATGCGCGAGCTCGCAAAAAAGGACAAACGGATACGGATTCTTGTGAACGGGGAACCGCACGGAGCCTGCCATGCCCGGAACACCGGGATCAGGGCGGCCAAGGGGCGCTATCTTGCCTATCTGGATGCGGATGACCTGTGGCACAAAGAGAAGCTGAAAAGGACGCTGCGCTTCCTCAAAAAGGAAGACGCGTCCTTTGTGTTTACCAATTATGAATTCGGGGACGAGAACGCGAACGGCACGGGTAAGGTGGTGCATGTGCCGTCGACGCTGGATTACAGGCATGCGCTGACGCGCACGGTGATCTTTACTTCCACCGTGATGCTGGACATGAAAAAGCTCGGCAAAAAGATCATCCTGATGCCGGATATTCCCAGCGAAGATACAGCCTGCTGGTGGCAGATCCTGAAGAGCGGTGTTTCGGCACGCGGGCTGAACGCAAACCTTGTGACTTACCGTCGCCCGGCGAACAGCCTGTCTTCGAACAAAGTGGAAGCTGTGCGGCGGATCTGGAAGCTGTATCGTGAGCAGGAAGGGCTCGGGGTGCTCCGTTCGTTCTTCTGCCTGTGCGGCTGGGCATTTCGTGCCACGGTGAGAAGGATCTAGGGATGTTCGGAAGCATTCGGAAAACGATACAATATTATAAGCGCAACGGCTTTGCGGACACCTGGAATGCGGTGCGGGAGAGGCTTTGGCAGAAAAAGCATCTGAAGTATGCCTATGAGCCGCCCACGGCGGAGGAGCTGGCTAAGCAGCGCGAAAAGTGTTATGAAAAGCCGCTTAAAATCTCGATCGTGGTGCCTGCTTACGAGACACCGGAGGTGTTTCTGCAGGACCTGCTTTTGTCTGTGGTAGAGCAGAGCTACCGGGATTACGAGCTGATCGTGGCCGATGCGTCCGAGAGCACGCGGGTGAGCTATGTGGTAAAGGATTTTCAGGAGCAGTATCCGGGGATCGTTTATCTGCCGCTGGAGAAGAACGGCGGCATTTCGGAGAATACCAATGCGGCGCTCGATGCTGCCACGGGAGAGTACATAGCGCTCCTGGATCATGACGACATCCTGACGCCGGATGCGCTCTATCAGATGCGCGAGGCCATCGATCATAATGACCGCCCGCTCATGCTCTACAGCGATGAGGATAAGACGGACCGCGATCTGGAGCGCTTCTATGAGCCGAACCGGAAGCGGGATTACGACAGGGAGCTGCTGCTGTCCAACAATTATATCTGCCATCTGTCCGTGTTCCGGGCCGATGTGATAAAGCGGCTGCGCCTGCGGAAGGAATTTGACGGGGCCCAGGATCACGATCTGATCCTGCGGGCCTGCGCGGAGGCAGAGGAGCCGGACAGGGAGATCATTCATGTCCCGAAGGTCCTCTATCACTGGCGCTGCCATGAGGAATCCACGGCGGCGGATCCGGCGGCAAAGAGCTACGCTTATGAGGCGGGGAAAAGGGCGGTGGAAGCATCGCTGGCGGCAGAGGGCGTCAGCGCCGAAGTGAAAGCGTCGAAGCATCTGGGCTTCTTCCGCGTGGAATATGAAGACGGGATCTTCCGGCAGCGGGCCGGTGTCGGCATTGTCGGCGGGCCTGTTTTTTCGGAGGAAGGACGCATGGCGGGCGGAGCCATGAAGGGAGACGGGACGCTCCTTTTCGACGGCCTTCCCCGCGGCTTTTCCGGACCGATGAATCTGGCGAGCCTCAGACAGACGGTGGAGGCCGTGGACCTGCGAAACGCAAAGATCCGCGAGGATCTGCTGCCGCTGTACCGCGAACTGACGGGCTATGAGGAATGCTGCCCGAGGGACGCGGACACGGAACGGATCCGGGGAAAGAGCCTGGCTTTTTGCAATAAACTGCGTGCCATGGGCATTGATGTCATATACGATCCCGAACTGAAGGCGGAGGAAGGATGAAACTGCGGGTAAGCGTTGTGATCCCCAATTACAACGGGGAGAAATATCTGAAGGATTGCCTGGACAGCCTCATGGCGCAGAATGTTCATTCCTTCGAGATCATCGTTGTGGATGATGCGTCCACTGACGGGGCGCTTGCGCAGGCAAGGAAGCTTTATCCCGAAAACGGGGAGGCTCCCCGCATCCGTTATGTGACACACAGCGAAAACATCGGTTTTGCCGGCACGGTCAACGAAGGGATCGCGCTCGCGAGAGCGCCCTACGTCATTCTTTTGAACAATGATACCCGCGTGGAAGCGGATTTTGTGGAAACGCTCTGGAAGGAGATCCGCAGGAGGGATGATGTCTTTTCCGTTTCGGCCTCGATGCGGAACATGCAGGAACCCGGACTCATGGATGATGCCGGCGACCTCTTCTGCGCGCTGGGCTGGGCGTTTTCCGACGCCAGGGACCGGAAGGCCTCTCTTTACGACAAGCGCAGGGAAGTCTTCAGTGCCTGCGGCGGGGCGGCGATCTACCGGAAGGACCTGCTTGAAAAACTGGGCGGCTTTGACGAAAAGCATTTTGCCTATCTGGAGGATGTGGACCTGGGGTACCGCGCAAAGTGGGCGGGATACCGGAATCTCTATGCGCCGGATGCCGTGGTCCTGCATGCGGGAAGCGCCAGCAGCGGCTCCCGCTACAATCCGTTCAAGCTGCGCCTGACCGTGCGCAACCAGCTGTATCTGCTGTACAAGAACATGCCCCTGTGGCAGTGGATCGTGAACTTCCCGCTCCTTCTGGCCGGCTGGCTGGTCAAATTCGCGTATTTCGCCCTCAAGGGGATGGGAATGGGATATATCAAAGCTTTTGCGGAGGGGATATCCCTTTGTGCACAGGGAAAGGATCGCCGCGTTGATTTTTCGGCTATTCCCTTCCGCCGGCAGCTCGCCATGGAGCTTGGGCTGCTGATCAACACACTGCGCCGTTTTTCCTGAGCGGGATTTGTGTTTTGACGGGCTTTGTGATAGAATGGTTTACATAATTGTAACACCGCGAGGACGCTTATGATCAGAGACAACCAGAAGGTGCTCAACCGTATCCACGTGCTGATGGACGCGCTGCTGGTAGCGGGAGCTTATATCCTGGCCTGGTATATCAGATTTGAAGTAATGGAACAAAACGCATCCGTGGGACGCCTTTCCATGGAAACGTATTTTTCGCTTCTCTACATCATCGTTCCGGGTTATCTGGGGATCTACTATCTCTGCAATCTGTATATTTCCAAGCGTTATTCCAGTGTGGAGCGCGAGATCTTCAACATCATCAAAGCCAATGTCCTGGGGCTCGGCCTCGTGATCGTCGCCATGTTCTTCAAGAAGATGATCAACTTCTCCCGAGGCATGATGGGCATCTTCTTTGTGATGGCCACCGTGGGAACGATCATGGAGCGGCAGATCATCCGTAAGATACTCCGCACCTTCCGGAGAAAGGGCTACAACATCAAGTACGTCCTGCTCGTCGGTTATTCGCGTGCGGCCGAGACCTACATCGACCGCATCCTGGAGAATCCGCAGTGGGGCTATGTGGTATGCGGCGTTCTGGATGACCGTGTGCCGGCCGGGACCCAGTACCGGGGTGTGAAAGTGCTGGGCGAGATCGGCAACCTCGAGATCATCCTTCCGGAGAACAAGCTGGACGAGATCGGGATATCGCTCTCCCTGCAGGATTACGGTATGCTGGAGGAGCTGGTGCGCATGTGCGAAAAGGCCGGTGTGCATACCAAGTTCATTCCCGATTACAACAGCGTGATCTCGTCGCATCCCTATATCGAGGACCTGACGGGGCTTTCCGTGGTCAACATCCGCTATGTCCCGCTGACGAACACGCTGAACATGATGGTCAAGCGCATCGTGGATATCATCGGATCCATCGTGCTGATCATCCTTTTTTCGCCGGCCATGCTCCTTTCGGCGCTGCTGATCAAGCTCACGGACGGCGGAAAGGTGATCTTTTCCCAGGAACGTGTGGGGCTGCACAACCGCTGCTTCAAGATGTATAAATTCCGGACCATGCGCGAGCAGGGATCTGAGGAGGAAAAGGAAGGCTGGACCAGGAAGGGGGATTCCCGGGTGACGGGGATCGGAAAGTTTTTGCGTAAGACCAGCCTGGACGAGATCCCCCAGCTCTTTAACGTGCTGGTCGGTCAGATGTCGCTGGTGGGGCCCCGGCCGGAACGCCCGCAGTTCGTGGATAAATTCCGCGAGGAGATCCCGGGATACATGATCAAGCATCAGGTGCGTCCGGGAATGACCGGATGGGCGCAGATCAATGGTTTCCGCGGGGATACCTCGATAAGGCGCAGGATCGAATGCGACCTGTATTACATCGAGAACTGGACGCTGTTCCTGGATTTCAAGATCCTGTTTTTGACCATATTCAAGGGGTTTGTCAACAAGAATGCATACTGAATCCGTCGATGTGATCATCCCGGTTTACCGGCCGGATGAGAAACTGAAAAAACTGATAAAGAGGCTGGAAGCACAGAGCCATCCCGTGCATGAGATCATTCTGATCAATACGGAAAAGAAGTATTTCGACGACTGCTTTCGCGGGGATGATCTGCTGACACGTTACGATAACATCCGGGTCCGTCATATCTGCAAGGAGCAGTTCGACCATGGCGCGACCAGAAGGCTCGGGGTCTCGCTTTCAAAGGCGGACTATTTTATCTGCATGACGGATGACGCGGTCCCCGCGGATCATTTCCTTGTGGAACGGCTTTTGGAACCCTTGCTGGAAGGGAAGGCGCAGGTGTCTTACGCAAGGCAGCTTGCGGGGAAGGACAGCGATGTGATCGAGCGCTGTTCCAGGCGTTTCAATTATCCGAAGGAGTCGCGGATCAAGACGAAGGCGGATCTTGAGACGATGGGGATCAAAGCTTTCTTCTGCTCCAATGTATGTGCTGCGTACGTGCGGAAGACTTATGATGAACAGGGCGGATTTGAAAAGCACATGATCTTTAACGAGGACATGGTCTTTGCGGGAAGGCTTCTGCATGCGGGCGGAAAGATCGCCTATGTTGCGCAGGCCCGGGTGCTGCACAGCCATCATTATACGGCAAGGCAGCAGTTTAAGAGGAATTTTGACCTGGGCGTTTCCCAGGCGCAGTTTCCCGAACTTTTTGAAGGCGTTTCCTCTTCTTCGGAGGGGATAAAGCTTTTGCGGGTGATCTCGGCTCATCTTCTGAAAAAGAAGGAAGCGGAAAAGATCCCTGCTGTTTTTTGGAACTGTGGCTGCAGGTATCTCGGATACCGCTTCGGAAAGGGATACCGGAAGCTGCCGCAGAAACTGATCCGTCTCTTCACGATGAACGAAGGATACTGGGACAGGGATAAGAGGGAGGCCGCCTGCGGCGGCCGTTGACCGAAAAGTAAAACAGGGCTTTCGAGGCAGGAGGAAAAGGAAAGCGTTGTTAGCGCCGGGCCCGGAAGGGTGACGAGGTTGGCAGTGATCGAAAGATTCGGCGGATGCTGCCACGGCTGCCGCGGATGCGCGGAGGTCGTAAGAGGGAATGGAAAAAGCGGAAACAAGACCGTAACAGAGCTTCTCTCGCTATTGCTGAAGGCTCTTCCCGAATGCTGAAAATTGGGAAGAACAACAGAGGAGGATGAACGATGAGAGTAGTAATACAGGAAGATTATGACAGAATGTGCAAATGGGCAGCGTCCTATATCGCCGCAAAGATCAAAGGTCACAAGGAGGACCGCCCTTTTGTGCTTGGTCTGCCGACCGGCTCTTCCCCCATCGGGGTATATAAGGAACTGGTACGCATGAATCAGGCGGGTGAGCTGTCATTTTCCAATGTGGTCAGTTTCAACATGGATGAATATCTCGGACTTCCGCATGAGCATGACCAGTCCTACTGGTATTTCATGCATGACAATTTCTTTGATCACCTGACGGACATGAAGCCCGAAAACATCAACATCTTAAATGGCATGACGGATGATCCCGAAGGGGAGTGCAGGCGTTATGAGGAAAAGATCGCCTCCTACGGCGGCATCGATCTCTTCATGGGAGGGATCGGCGTGGACGGACATATCGCGTTTAACGAACCGTTCACATCGCTGGCGTCCAGAACGGGTGTGCGTGATCTGACGACGGATACGCGCATCGTGAATTCCCGTTTCTTCGGAAACGATCCCGAAGCGGTTCCTTCCCAGGCTCTTTCCGTGGGCGTGGGCACCGTGACGGATTCCAAAGAGGTACTGATCCTGATCAACGGGCACAACAAGGCCAGAGCCCTTGCGGCGACCGTGGAGGGCGGCGTGAGCCAGAAATGGACCTGCTCGGCCCTGCAGCTTCACAATGCGGCGATCATTGCCTGCGATGAGGCGGCCTGCGGGGAACTGACCGTGGATACCTATAAGTATTTTCTGGATATCGAGAGAGGAGAAAGACTGTAATGTATACGATCAAAGATCTTTATGACCTGGAACATACGCTGGCAGCGGATTATCTTTCGCAGTTCACCTATCCCTGGGAGGCGCTGAAGGGGATCAAGGACATGATCCTTGCCCTTGGGCCCACGCTGGGAGAGGACTATGAGGAGAGAGAGCCGCAGGTGTGGGTCCACAAGACGGCGAAGGTGTTTCCCTCCGCTTATCTCGGGGCGCCATGCATCATAGGGCCGAACACCGAGGTGCGCCACTGCGCCTTCATCCGCTCCGCCGCTCTGGTAGGCGCGGACTGCGTGGTGGGAAATTCCGTGGAACTCAAGAACGTGATCCTTTTCGATCATGTGCAGACGCCGCATTACAACTACGTCGGTGACAGCATTCTCGGCTATTATTCCCACATGGGTGCGGGCAGCATCACCTCGAACGTCAAATCCGACAAAAAGCTTGTCGTGGTCCATAACGGAACGGAACAGCTCGAGACCGGGATCAAGAAGTTCGGGGCCATGCTCGGCGATTATGTGGAAGTAGGCTGCAACAGCGTCTGCAATCCCGGAACGGTGATCGGACGCCACAGCAACATCTACCCCACATCCTGCGTGCGCGGCGTGGTGCCGGAGAACAGCATCTTCAAGAACAGCGGAGAGATCATTCATAAGGAGGAAAGATAAATGGGAAAGTATTTCGGAACAGACGGTTTCCGTGGAGAGGCGAATAAGAACCTGACCTATGAGCATGCCATCCAGATCGGGCGTTTTTTGGGATGGTATTACGGAACTTCACAGGGCAAGAAGGCCAAGGTCGTCATCGGAAAGGACACCCGCCGTTCATCCTATATGTTCGAGTATGCGCTCTGCACGGGCCTGATGGCCTCCGGCGCGGATGCTTATATCATGCACGTCACCACCACCCCTTCGGTCGCATATATCACCAGGGTGGATGATTTTGACTGCGGCATCATGATCTCGGCTTCTCACAATCCCTATTATGACAACGGGATCAAGCTCTTTAACGGCAAGGGCGAAAAAATGGATGAGGAGACGATCCTCAAGGTGGAAGACTATATCGACGGGAAGATCACGATCCCCGTTTCGGAACGTGACGCTATCGGGCGTACCGTGGACTATGTGGCCGGACGCAACCGCTACATCGGCTATCTGATCTCCATGAGCAAATACGGCTTTAAGGATGTCAAGGTGGGACTGGATGTGGCGAACGGAGCTGCCTGGTCCATCGCAAGGGGCGTGTTCGATGCCCTTGGCGCAAAGACCTATGTGATCAACGACAGCCCGGACGGTTACAACATCAATACGGACTGCGGCTCCACCCACATCGAGCATCTGCAGAAGTATGTTGTGGAGAAGGGACTGGATATCGGCTTTGCTTATGACGGTGATGCGGACCGCTGCCTGGCGGTGGACGAGAAGGGCAACCTGATCACCGGTGACCACATCCTCTATATCTACGGCCTGTACATGAAGGAAAGAGGAAAACTCCTGAACAACAAGGTGGTGACCACGGTCATGAGTAATTTCGGTCTTTACAAGGCTCTGGATAAAGTGGGGATCGAGTATGAAAAGACCAAAGTGGGCGACAAATACGTATACGAGAACATGGTACAGACCGGCAACCGCATCGGCGGCGAGCAGTCCGGCCACATCATCTTTTCCAAGTACGAGACGACGGGAGACGGCATCCTGACCAGCCTGAAGCTCATGGAAGTGATGCTGGCCAAGGAAAAGCCCATGAGCGAGCTGGCTGCGCCGGTGGTCTTCTATCCCCAGGTACTGAAGAACGTGCGCGTAAAGAGCAAGCCCGATGCGCAGAACGATCCGGATGTGAAGGAGGCTGTGGACAAGGTCGCGGCAGAGCTGGGTGACAGCGGACGCATCCTGGTCCGCGAGAGCGGCACGGAGCCTGTGATCCGCGTGATGGTCGAGGCGGAAAGCGATGAGATCTGCGAGAAACATGTGGATGCCGTGATCGACGTGATCCGTGCAAAAGGACACATGGAATAGACACTTTTATCACAAAGAGTGCAAGGAAACGACATACTTTCTTCACAAATGAATCTTAGAATGGCCTTATCCGATAAAGGAAAAGCAGTGAAGAAAGGAAGTGTTGAGATATGTATGAAGAAAACGGAATGAACCCCGGCATGAATGGTACCGATCCCGTAATGAACGGAGCGGATAACACGGAACATATTGCGGCAGAGCAGTATTCTGCTGGGACGGCGACGGAAAGCGGGATGAATACGGCAGCAGAACGGGGCTGCGCAGGAACGGCCGCGGAACAGAGCTATTACGGAACGCCCGCGGGAAACAGCTACGACGGGGCGTCAGCAGAACAGGGCTATACCGGATCAGCTGCCGACAGCAGCTATGGCACGACAACGGGCGGCAGTTATTCTGCCGGGGTAACGGCAGCTTCCGGTTATGCTTATACAGGGGCAAATTCGGAGAACTCTTACGGTACGGGGACAACTTACGGCAGTGCTTCGACTTACAACGGCACTTACCAGCAAAGATATCCCGTTTACGAAGAGACCCCTTCCGAAAAGAAAAAAGAAAAGAAGCCCATGGGCGCATTCGGAAAGATCTGCGTGGGTGCTGCGATCGGCTTGTTTTTCGGGATCTTTGCCGGCGTAGGCTTCCTGGTGATGATCCAGGGCGGCAGGAGCTTCGGATTCCTCGGAACAACAAGCAGCAGTGAGCGGGAGACGGAGAGGCGTTACGCGGAAGAGAGACCTCAGATCCAGAGCACCGAAAAGACCGACAGCACCGTGAACACGGCTTCCACGGTAGCCACAACGGTCGTAACGGATGTGACGGGAGTTGTGGACGAGGTGATGCCCGCTGTCGTTTCGATCACGAATTCGAGCTACGTCCAGTACTATTATTACACTGTACCGAGCGAATCCAGCGGATCCGGCATCATCATCGGATCCAACGATGACGAGCTGCTGATCGTGACGAATTACCATGTCGTTGCCGATACGGAAGGCCTGAGTGTATGTTTCGCGGACGGCAGTGAGGCGAAAGCGCTGGTCAAAGGGACGGATCGTGACAGAGACCTTGCGGTGATCGCTGTTCAGCTTGATGATATCAGTGACGCTACCCTGAAGGGAATCAAGATCGCCAAAATGGGTGATTCGGACACCCTGAAGGTCGGTGAGCCGGCCATCGCCATCGGCAATGCCCTGGGCATAGGCCAGTCGGTGACCACCGGTGTGATCAGTGCCCTGAACCGCGAGGTGACGGTGGATAACATCACCGGGACGTTCATCCAGACGGATGCGGCCATCAACCACGGGAATTCCGGCGGAGCGCTCTTAAATATCAACGGCGAAGTGATCGGCATCAATTCCAGTAAGATCGGTGGTTCCGATGTAGAGGGCATGGGCTACGCCATCCCGATCTCGGCGGCCAAGCCCATCATCGAGGAGCTGATGCAGAAGACCACCCGCACCCTTGTTCCTGAGGATGAAAGAGGTTATCTCGGGATCACCGGAGCTACCGTGACGCAGCAGGAGATGATGCTCTACGGTTATCCGGAAGGTGTGTATGTCGCAAACGTGAATTCCGGATCGGCAGCGGATGAGGCCGGTCTGCAGAGAGGCGATTACATCACCAGTTTTGACGGGGAATCGCTGTCCGGCATGGAAGCGCTGCAGAGACTGCTGATGTACTACCGCGAGGGCGATGAGATCGAGATCACGGTCCTTCGCCCGGTGGGCAATAACTATAAGGAGATAAAGCTTCAGGTTACGCTGGGAGACCGGAGCGTGCTTGGCAGAACGAATTAAGGACTTGCAAAAAGAAAGACGTAACAAAACGGGACAAGAGGGGAAAGACCTGTCTGCGGGATGCGGACAGGTTTTTTCCGTGACGGAAGGAGAAAAACGGAGGTTTGGACAGCATGGATAATGAGGAAAGATACTGTTCGATGTGCGGGAGGCCGGAGAGCCTGACGGGAAAGCTGATGCGGCTGCCCATGAATATCCTGCTCTGCCCGGATTGCATGGATAAGACCTCGGACATGGTGGAATCCCAGATGGGAAACATGAACGGGGCCGGAGCGATCGACTGGAACAAAGTGATGTCAATGTATAGCAATGGAAAAGCAAATCCTGATATTATAAACCAGGAGATGCAGAAAGGAAAAGAGGAAGAAGAGAAATCAAAACAGGATTTGAAATCAAATAAAGGTGGAAAACCGGAGGATGATAAGAAAGACAAGAAAGAAGAAAAGCCGAAGGTGAACTTCATCAGCTTTGCCGATCTGCCCTTTGATCTGGGGCTGGGCGGAAAGCAGCGTGTGAAAAAGAGGGAAAAGAAGGAGTACAAACCTCTTCTGGAATTGAAAGATATCCCGGCGCCTCACAAGATCAAGGAGATGCTGGATGAATATGTGATCGGGCAGGAGCATGCCAAGAAGGTCATGAGCGTGGCTGTCTACAATCACTATAAAAGGGTAGCGACTTACAGCATGGATACGATCGAGATCGAAAAATCCAACATGCTGATGCTGGGACCGACGGGCTGCGGGAAGACTTACCTGGTAAGAACGCTGGCAAGGATCCTGAAGGTGCCGCTGGCGGTCACGGATGCCACCAGCCTGACGGAGGCGGGATACATCGGAGATGATATCGAGAGTGTCCTGAGCAAGCTGCTGGCTGCGGCAGACAATGATGTGGACAAGGCGGAGCAGGGGATCGTATATATCGATGAGATCGACAAGATCGCCAAAAAGGCCAGCACGAATTCCCGGGATGTGAGCGGGGAATCAGTGCAGCAGGGACTGCTGAAACTGTTGGAAGGAGCAGACATCGAAGTGCCGGTCGGGGCATCCTCAAAGAATGCGATGGTGCCGACGACCAGCATGAATACACGCAACATCCTTTTCATCTGCGGAGGCGCATTTCCGGGCATTGAGGAAATTATCAAGCAGAGATTAAACAAAACCGGAGGGATAGGATTCCAGGCGGAAGTGAAGCTTCCGGAAGACAAGGAACGCACGATCCTGAAGGAAGTGGAGACGGAGGATATCCGGAAGTTCGGGATGATCCCGGAGTTCGTCGGTAGGCTCCCGATGGTCTTCGCACTGGAGGGACTGGATGAGAAGATGATGGTCCGGATCCTGAAGGAGCCGAAGAATGCGATCCTGAAACAGTATCAGAAGCTCCTGGAGCTGGATGAAGTGAAGCTGGAGTTCACGGAAGACGCGCTGGAGCTGATCGCGAAAAAAGCATTAAAGAAGGAGACGGGAGCGAGAGCGCTGCGCTCGATCTTGGACGAATACATGGTGGATATCATGTACGAGATCCCCAAAGACTCGAATATCGGCACCGTCACGATCACGAAGGAGTATCTGGAAGGGACGGGAGGTCCGAAGATCGAGATGAGGACTTCCTGAGGGACAAATAGGGTCAGATTTTTGTGATTCCGGATCCTTTCCGTTCGATTTTGACCTGTTTTTCTATCCGCTCATTCTGAATTAAAAAATCGTCTCATCGTTTTTTTGACCCCGGACTTTACGGTCCGGGGCTTTTTTTATGCTTTTGAAGCAGAAGAGGACGCTGAGTTATGTAAACTAAAACGGCTGTTTGAGTTATGTAAACCAAAATCCGGAATATCGGGATAGGTACGTATTATTACTCTATTTTATGTGACCCGGTTTTGGGGCCTTCCGGCGAGAAGCGAGAATCGGAAAGATCAGGGCAAAAATCTCTGAAAAGCAATAAAACAGAGCTCAGTCAATTTTCAAAATGGAGCTTGAGGACAAAAAGGTGCGAGAGAGCATCTCAGGATTATGTTAATCAATCTCATGGGAAAATGTTATGTAAACCTCTCTTTTTAGCTGGCTGATTTGAGTTATGTAAACCATAATATTTGTCGGTTTAGTTTACATAAGTATATACTCTTGCCATTTATGTTTCCTGATCTTGCCATACGGATCCGTAAAGCTGCCTGCCGGAGGACTGCTGCGGAGGGGATCATGGGGTGTCCCAAATGGGAAAAACACGCCGGATCCGAGGTGAAAAATGAGCCGTTTTCAAAATATAAACAAAAAATAAACTATCAGGAAAGTACGAAGTCAAAATATGACCATTTTGGTCATAAGCTGTTTATAACAGATCGCGCCGCCCCATTCAGATGCCTTTCCTGGAAATGCCCTCTCAGGTGTTTTTCTGCTCATGAAACACTCCGTTAACAATAAAAGGGATGTTTTCCGCCGGTTTACGATAATTCTTTTCTGTACCGTTTGCCTGCTGTAAAACGTGCTATGGACAACAAACCGAATATATGATATATTTATGCTCGCACAAATAAAACACCGGAGGGCCGAACGGACTATCCTCTCTATGGTACAAGGAGGATAGAGAATGAGAACAAAAGAAAGCAACAGGAAAAGAAGGCGAAGGAAAAAAGGGATCTGGGAATGGTGGCTCATGTGTGTCATCATCCTGTTCTCAGCTTTGCTTCCGATGAGTGTGCAGGCGGATGACCTGATCCAGACCGAAGGGAATCTGGTCATGGAGCTGCAGCATGTTCACGGCGGGAGGAGCTCTTCCTGCTACGGGGAAGTGTTTTATCCCTGTGGTGGCGGGATCGCCCTTCTTATCCGCGGGATCGGCGTATCGACCTATTACTGTGACAAGTGCGGCAAGGTCTTTGAACCTTCCGAAGTAAACCAGATGAACGGTGTTCACGAGGGTGATTATGTCCGTGAACTGACCTGCACGGAACATAAGATCGGCAGTTTTTACATCGAACGCATCGCGGACGGGAAGAACAACTATCTGATGACCGGCCTGATCGGAAAATCCGACCTGATCGAGGATTACAGCATCAGCTGGGATGCGGAGGGGGCGTTCGAGTCCGGCGGAGGTCTGCTCCTTCCGCTGAAAAGACGGGGAAGCTATACGGCTACCCTTCGATATTACGACGGAAAGGAAGGGAAATGGCATGAAGCGTCCCTAACGTATACGGAAACCAGGGTGCCCTGTTATGTGGACTTCTACAGCGAGGGCAGCCTGATCGAAGAGCGGGAAGTGGAATACGGATCCCGTCTGGAGGCCGTTACGCCTCCGACCCGGACCGGATACCGCTTTACGGGCTTTTTCGCCGGGGCGGCCCGCTACTATGATGAAAACGGAGAACCGGCCGGGGCAGGCTGCGAGGAGCTTACCGAGGCTCATCTGGAACTGGAAGCCGGGTGGGAAGCGCGGCGTTGGACTTTCCGCTACGGAGATGACGCGGATGGTGACGGACTGGCGGATTCCGTGGCAGAGCTTGTCTACGATCAGGCACCCCCGGCGATCGACATCCCGGCGGAAACGCTGCCGGGTTTTGAACTGGACGGCTATTACATCGGTGATGTGAAGCTGTATTCGGAAACCGGGGAAGCGCTGGGGATCTGGAGGGAAGTGCCCGAAGAAGAGGAACTGTGCCTCGCGGCGGTCTGGAAACAGAAAAGATACACGCTTCGCTACGGAGATGACGCGGACGGGGACGGACGGGCGGATAAAAGTGTCGAACTGACCTACGGGCAGCCCGTTCCGCAGCTGGAATTGCCGGATCCGGTGGAAGGAACGGAGTTTGACGGATACTATTATGAAGGAAGGCAGATATGCGGTCCGGACGGAAAGGCGGTAGGGGAGCTTCCGGAATTGTATGAAGAGGAGGAATGCACACTTCAGACCCGCCGTCACACCAAAATTTATCAGATACGCTGCGGAGAAGGAGAGGCATTCACCTTGGAATACGGCCGGGAGATCCCCGATATCCACCCTCAGGAAGCGCCCCCCAAAAGCGGCTATTGTTTTGACGGCTATGCAGCCGGGGGGATCCGCATGTACGACGCCCAGGGACAGCCGGCCGGCATATGGAAGCCCGAGCTTCCCGAAGGGGAATACGAGCTGGAAGCGATATGGAAAGCTGAGCGCTATGTCCTGCGCTACGGGAATGACGGAGACGGGGACGGGATCCCGGATGAGAGTGCTGAACTGGTATACGGGGAGGCCATTCCCGAGCTGAGACCGGGCAAGCCGGCCGGGCGGACGGGATACCGCTTCCTGGGCTATTATGCCGGGGGGCAAAGGCTGTTTGATACGGAAGGGGCAGCGGTCGGGCGTTGCGGCCTGCTGCGGACGGACCGTGAGAACATTCTGGAGGAACGCTGGGAAAAGAAACGCTTTGTCCTGGTCTACGGGCAGGATGCGGACGGGAACGGATTCCCGGACAACAGAACGGAGGTGGAATACGGTCAGGCTCTGCCCGATCTGCAGCTTGGCAGCCCTGAGGAGAGGGCCGGACAATCCTTCCTGGGTTACTTCGTAAACGACTATATGCTCTATGACAGATACGGCAATCCGAACGGCTTCTGGACGTTCACGGAGCTGGAGGGGAGCTATGTGCTGAAGGAAAGATGGGAAGCACGTCACTATTATCTCCGGTACGGAAATGACGGGGACGGAGACGGGATGCCGGATCAGTGCGTGGAGCTGGTGTACGGCGAGGAGCTCCCGTATCTGGAGCTGGAAAGCCCGCAGAGCAGGACGGGCTACCGCTTCCTCGGCTATTTCGCGGGGACGGAACGCCTCTATGATGAGGAAGGCAGGCCCTGCGGGGGCTGCCCGGCTCTTTTTTCTGAGTGGGGCAATGTCCTGCGGGAAAAATGGACGCCGAAGGTCTATCAGCTGAAATATCCGACGACACCGGGCGGCAGCCTCGGAACCATGGAGGTGGTCTACGGGAAAAGCTACGAAGCGGTGGAGGTGCCGAAGCTCGACGCCGGCCTTGTTTTTGACGGTTATTATCTGAACGGGGAGCAGGTCTTTGATGAACAAGGGCAGCCTGTGGGCTTTTGGCTCTGGGATGTGGATGACCCGGTTCTTGAACTGCGAAGCCACAAGATCAAGGAAGAACCTGAGGAACCCGAAGAGCCCGGAGAACCGGAAGAACCGGTGGATCCCGAGGAACCTGAAGAACCTGAAGAACCCGAAGAGCCTGAAGAACCCGAAAACCCGGAAGACCCCGAGGACCCCGAGGAGCCCGGAGAACCGGAAAAACCGGAGGACCCGGAAGAACCCGGAGACCCTGAGGATCCCGGAAACCCGGAAGAGCCCGGAAACCCTGAGAATCCCCAGGATCCCGGCAAGCCCGGGAAACCCGGTACTCCCCAAAATCCCGGGAACGGAGATCCCGGAAATGGAGATCCCGGAAATGGAGATTCCGGAGATGGAGAAAACGGAAATGACGAAGGCGCGGGAAACGGCGGAGACGATGGCAACGATGAAGGCAGCGGCGGCAGTGACGCGGGAGGCGGAAACGGCGGAGACGGCGGCGGAAGCGGTGAAGGCGGAAGTGTGAGCGGAAACAAACCGGGCGGGAGCGTAAGCGGGAACAAGCCCGGAGGGGACGGTGAAGGCGGCAAAAAGAGCGGCGGCAGGAAGAATGTGCCCGATGGCCGTGAGGCCGGCGAAAGCACGGATGTTTCCGGGACGGAAGACGGATGGACCTATGAGTTGATTGAAAAAGAGGCCGGAAGAAATGAGGAAGAGCTGCCTGTCCTTCCTGAGGCAGATGACGTTGCGGGGATAAAGGAGGAAGAACCGCCCGTGGAGGAAGCTCCGGGGCAGGCAGACGAAAAGCCGAAAGATCCGGACGGCGGGAGCTTTTTCTTCGGAGAGAATGCTTCGCCGGCTCTGAAAAAAGCGGCCCGTGTGGGAGCGGTCACGGTCGGCGGCCTCGGCAGCCTGTTCGGGATCTATGCCGGCCTGATCTATCTGCTGGCCATGGCCGAGGTGGACACGATCTGCCCTGACGGCAGCAGAAAGCGGCTCGGAAGACTCACGATCCACATGGAAAAGGGAAAGGCTTTCCTGGTGAGACTGAGCAGGGACGTGCTGGAGCAGTGTGAGACAGACAGGCTCTGCCTGCGGATACCGGCACTCTTTGCGCTGCGTTACCGTGACCGCACGATCATCGTGCAGAGCCGCGGGAAAAAGCAGGAAAAGAGGATAGAAAGAGAAATTGAGGTGAAGCTCTGATGCAGGATAAAGGAGGCGCAAAACGCCTCCTTTTCCGTGACGGAAGGGATGGACGGGAGGCGGCCGGATGCCGCCCGTTCCGCCCCGGAAGGACTGCGGTCACGGCGCGCCGGGGGCGGAAAAAGCCTTGAAAAAGCGGGATAAAGAGGGTAAAATATGAAATATGGTCAATATATTCAGGGAAATCGAAAAAAAGAGGAACCAGCTGATCCACCTTGCGGGAAAGAAATCCTTCGAGGAGACGACGGCTGTTTCGGAATATATCCTGGCCCGTTTTGCGCTTGTGAGCGATGGCGTGGAGGCGGCGGATGTCGATGCGCTTGGGTATCTGGAAATGCTCTACTTCCGTGTTGTGGAAGACAGAAAGATCATCCCGGAGCTTCGGAGCCTCATGCACATTCTGCGCAAAATGGAGGAAGACCTGATCTATTCCGTGGAGATGTTCGGGAAAAGGGCGGAGTATGTGCTTGATTTTCTGGAGGCCGATACCCTGCGCCAGGCTACGGAAAAGAGCAGGAACGAACGTGAGGAACAGGTGCTCGGAAGGATACTGCGCATGCGCATGCAGTATTTTTCGGAGGAACCCGCCGAAAAGAAGAAAACGGGAAAGCTTCGCCCCGTTGAGATAAAGGCCGGTCTGGATGAGTACGTGATCGGCCAGGAAGATGCCAAGATCGCGATCAGTACCGCGGTTTACGGGCATTTGAAGCGTGTGGAGAATCCGGGAAAGCGTTTCGCTCCGGATGTAGTTCTGCTGATCGGGCCTTCCGGCTGCGGCAAGACGGAGATCATGCGCAGGATCAGGGACATCACGGATTATCCCATGATCTTCACGGACGTGTCCAATCTGGGCGCCAGCCAGTACAGGGGCCGCCACAAAGAGGACATCCTTCTGGAACTATACGAAGAGGCCGGAAAGAAAAAAGCCGCTGCCGAACGCGGGATCATTTTCATGGACGAATTCGACAAGCTTCTCCTGCCGGCGATCAGCGAGAGGGGCGTCAACATCCATGATGACGTGCAGTCCCAGCTCCTTACCATGCTGGAAGGCAGTGAGGTGGAGCTGAAATACGACGGACAGCCACTCCTTCTGGATACCTCCCACATGTTTTTTGTGCTGGCGGGAGCTTTTCAGGGGCTCGAGGAGTACATACGTGCCGACAAAAAGGAAAAGAGCAGGAATCCGGGCGGGATCGGCTTCTTTTCCACGCTGGATAAAGAGATGGATCTGGATTTTGTCCGCCGGAACATCAATCATGAGGTGCTGATGAAATACGGCATGAAGAGGGAGCTTGCGGGCCGCATCTCCTATATTGCCGTTCTGAACAAGCTGAGCCTGGAAGACATGCTCCGGATCCTGACGGAACCGAAGGACAATCTGATCAGCCGTTATGAGCGGGAACTGCAGATCTCCTGCGACGCCGAGCTGATCTTTACGGAAGGGGCGCTCCGGGCCGTTGCGAACGAGGCGATGAAGACATCCATCGGTGCGCGTGCCCTGCAGAGCATTCTGGGAAAGATCATGCGCCCCATCCTTTTTCATGCGCCTGACCGGAAGGGGCTGCGCCGCGTGATCATTCACGAGGAAACGGTACTTTACGGCGCGGAGCCCATGTACGAGATAGCGGAAGATGCGAAGATCGTGCGGCAGAGCACTCTGCTGCAGGCCGGCGGCAGTGATTCGGAGTTGTGATGAAGAATATATTCACCTGTCGAAATGATGAGGAGGTTGCGGAATATCTCCGAAAAAAACTGGATGAATACCGGGATGAGGGCGGGGAGCTCTCTTCGCCGGATGTCGTATACGAGTATCTTAGGATCATGATGCATTATGTGCTCAAGGTCCGTCCGTTTTCCGAGCAATCCATCGACAGCATTCTGAAGCTTCTGGGAGCGAGTTACAGCGAAAAAGGCTTCCATACGCCCTTCTGGGCGATCATCAGGGAAGAAGCCGCCCGTTTTCCGGAGGACGAATTCTTTTATCTGGCGCGTTCCGTGGAAGCGGAGATCACCAATGACGACATTGACGAGATCTTTGCGCTGATCGAGAAGGAACTGCTTCTGGACAGTGACCGGAGATGGGCGGAGGAGAAGCTGGGGCTTCTCTCGATCTGCCGCATCCGCTACCAGCAGAACCGCATCCGGAATATCCGCATGCGCTCCCTGGATAAAACGGGAGGACGCAGCAGCAGGCGCTCCGGGGAAGCGGAGCCGGTATGGATGAAGAACTGCCGGAAATTCGCGGAAGAATACACACCTGCCCGCATCAAGGCCTATCTGGACCGCTTTGTCCTGGGGCAGGAGGAAAGCAAGGAGATCCTGAGCACCTCCGTTTATAATCATTTCCTTCGCATTCTGCATCCGGAACAGAAGCTGATCAAGACCAACATCCTCATGGTCGGACCTTCGGGCTGCGGAAAGACCGAGCTGATCCGGCGCATCGCGGACCTGGTCCCGGTGCCGGTGGTGATCACCGATTTCAGCGGTATCGTGGCGACGCCCTGGAAGGGCAGAAACAAGGAAGAGGCTTTGTTAAATCTGTATTTGAAAGCCGGGAAAGACCCCGAACTTACGGAGTGCGGGATCGTGTTTTGCGATGAATTCGACAAGATCATCCCCGGGAAGCTTTATTCCAAGGGCGGGGATATCAACCAGGAGCTCCAGGGGCAGCTTCTCGGGATGTTCGAGGGGACGGAGATGGATGTTCCCCTTCCGGAACGATCCGGCAGCAGGGACACGCTCGTCCTGGATACCACCGATATCCTCTTCATCTGCGCCGGTGCGTTTGAGGGACTGGAAAAGATCGCAAGAAAGGACTATGTCCGCTCCGGGATCGGCTTCGGCAGCGAAGCGGTAAAGGACGAGGACTTCGAACTCACCGGGGACAAGCTGAAGGTCGAGCATCTGATGGAATACGGGATGAAGCCGGAACTGGCCGGCCGTCTCAGCAGCTTTACCGTGCTCCGCAAACTAAACAGAGAAATGTTAAAACGCGTTTTAACAGAAGCGGAAGACAGCATCCTTTCCCGCTATGAAGAAGAGATACACATGGAGGGAGGCGCCGGGCTCCAGATGACGGACGGGGCGCTGGATGTGATCATAGACCGTGTGATGGAGATGAGCATCGGGGCAAGAGGACTGAACGCGATCCTTCACGAGATCCTGCAGGAAGTCCTTTATGAACTGCCGTCCATGCATAATGTGCAGACCGTGCTGATCACGGAGGCGGTGGCCCGCATGGAAGAAAAAGCGATATACCTGTGAACAGAGGCCTGATGAGATGAAACTGGAGAGACAAAAGATCGGAAAGCTGCAGATGGCGGTCCTGGTACGAACGGTCCTGCCGATGCTTGTCATGGGCATCGTGATCATCGTGGCGGCCCTGGTGAGGACCAGGAGTTCCCTGGAAGAGGAAGTCTACCGCTCGCTGGAAGCAACGGCAACGGCGGTGGCAGCCGGTTTTGACGAGATGTACGAGGGCGATTACGTTCTGGTAGGCGACAAGTTCCTTTACCTTTATAAAGGAGAGAGCGAGCTCACCGGCAATTTCGAATTCGTGGACCGGATCCGGAAGGAAAGCGGAATGGATGTGACACTCTTTTATCAGGACGCGCGCATCCTTACAACGCTGACGGCGGAGGACGGATCACGTTACGTCAGTACCGGGGTGCATCCGAACATCATGCGCACGATGGAGTCGAAGCAGAAGCCGATCCGTTTCAAGGGCGAGATCAATCCGGGGCACGAGTATTATATCTCCTATGTTCCCCTCTTTAATTCGGACGGCAGCCTGACGGGGATGGTAGGGACAGCGATCAGCGCCGATGTGGTGGCCAGGGAAGCCGACAATGCCTCCAGACCGGTCTTCATCATCACGATCCTGGGCATGCTGATCGCCAGTTTCATCAGCATACGCTATACCCGCGGCATCGTTGTGGCGGTGGAAGGCATTCAGGGAGTCCTGAGCAGCATGGTTTCGGGAAAGCTCAATAATGAAATGCCGGAAAAAGTCACCGTGCGCGGGGACGAGATCGCCGAAGTCGGCAGGGACATCACCCGCATGCAGGATGCCGTTCGCGTCCTGGTGGAGTGCGACCCCCTGACAAAGCTGTACAACCGGCGTTCCGGCGATGCCAAGATGAAGCACATCCGGAAAGAGGCAGCTACGACCGGAATGCCTTATGTCATTGCGATCGGGGACATCGATTTCTTCAAGAAGGTCAATGATACCTACGGCCACGATGCCGGAGACATGGTGCTGAAGTTTGTTGCCGAAGAGCTGAAGAAGCTCATGAGCGGCCGGGGCCATGCGGTGCGCTGGGGCGGTGAGGAATTCCTCCTTTTTTTTGAAAACAGGGATCTCGTGCAGGCATGCGCTGCGCTGGAGGATTTCCTGGACGGGATACGTGCTGCCAGGCTGAGGTACCAGGGCCGCGAGATCCGCGTGACCATGACGGTGGGTGTTGTGGACGGTGATCCGGGGCGTGACACGGAGGAACTGATCAAGGAGGCGGATGAGAAGCTGTATTTCGGCAAGGAAAACGGCAGAAACCAGCTGGTCGTGACACCGGGAGTAGAGCAGCCCGAATACCGGAAAATGCTCAAGCAGGGGCAGGGACAGGAAGAGGAGCCCGAGGAAGAGACCGTGATCACGATCCCGGACGAATACCTCGATACCGACCAGCTGATGCAGATGCTTTCGGACAATGCCGCCTTTGAAATGGAAAAGGGCGGGGAAAAAGAGACGGAGAAAAAGAGTGATGAAGAATAAGGTGAAGGAAGAGCCTTTGAAGGAGGGCGACGGAGCGCCCGCGCAGGGGAAAGAGAACAAGATGGGCGTCATGCCCATGAACCGGCTTTTGCTCGGAATGGCAACGCCCATGATGATATCCATGCTCGTGCAGGCGTTCTACAATATCGTGGACAGCTTTTTTGTGGCCAGGATCAAGGACGGAGCCGGAGAGGCCGGGACTTCCGCCCTGTCGGCCCTGGGGATGGCCTTTCCCTTCCAGATGCTGATGATGGCGTTTGCCAGCGGAATGTGCGTGGGCGTGAACGCGGTGCTTTCCAAGGCACTCGGTGAAAAAGACAGAGTGACCGCGGAGAAAGCGGCGAACAACGGTGTTTTTCTGACGATCTGCAATTACATCCTGTTTTTGCTTGTCGGGATCTTTCTTTCGAGGACGCTGATCGCTTCCCAGAAGGGAACGGGACTGACGCTGGAATACGGAACCCAGTATCTGACCATTGTCTGCTGCGGTTCCATCGGCATATACTGCCAGTTCATCTTTGAACGTCTGCTCCAGTCTACCGGAAAGACGATCTACACGATGTTTACCCAGATGACCGGTGCCATCATCAATATCATCCTGGATCCGATCCTGATCTTCGGACTCCTGGGTTTTCCGGAGCTGAAGGTGGCCGGTGCCGCTCTCGCAACGATCATCGGACAGATCGCGGCCGGCATTCTGGCCTTTATCTTAAACCGCCGCTTCAATGAAGACGTGCACGTGAACATGAAGGGCTTCCGCCCCGACTGGCATATCATACGAAGGGTTTATGTCGTGGGCCTTCCCTCGATCATCATGCAGGCGATCGGTTCCGTGATGACCTATTCCATGAACCGCATCCTCGGAGGCCTGAACGAAGCGGCGGTTGCCGTCTTTACGGTATACTTCAAGCTTCAGAGCCTGTTCTTCATGCCTGTTTTCGGCCTGAACAACGGACTGGTCCCCATCCTGGCATACAATTACGGCGCCAGGAAGCGCGGACGCATGATGAAGGTGATACGCCTGAGCATGCTTTACGCGTTCTGCCTGCTCTTTGTGGGCTTTGCTCTCTTCAGGCTGATCCCGGAGCAGCTGCTCAGGCTCTTTGATACGGGAGATGCCAGCCTGATCACATACGGCGTGCCCGCGCTGAAGGTCATTTCCTGGCACTATCTTCTGGCCTGGTTCTGCATCATCGGCGGAACGGTCTTCCAGGCGCTCGGGAACGGCCTGTACAGCCTGATCGTTTCGGTCGCGCGTCAGCTGGGTGTGCTGGTCCCCGTGGCTTACATCCTCTCGAAGATCGGAGGACTGGAGCTGATCTGGTGGTGCTTCCCGATCGCGGAACTGATGTCGCTGGCCGTCAGCGCTTTCTTTCTTGCGAGGATCTACAAAAAGACCATTGCGCCGATCCCGGAGTGAGCTTTCCGCATCATATTGACAATCCGGCACGTAGATTATAAGATAGACGCGTTATTGTCGGACACCTGCGGCAAAACAGCGGGCGTGCCGGCACGGCTTTTTTATGCGAATAGGCCGGATCAGCGGGCGTGGTGGAATTGGCAGACACGATAGATTTAGGTTCTATTGCCGCAAGGTGTGCAGGTTCAAGTCCTGTCGCCCGCAGCGTCGTGACAGAAAATGAGGGGAGGAGTCGTTTTTTGTCATTCCCTGTCGAAGGGAAGAAAGGGAGGAGAAAGATGAAGATCACACCCTCTTATCAGGAGATCCTTTCCGTTACGGAAAAGGGCGGGTACGGGATGGTGCCCGTGTGCGGCGAGATCCTTTCGGATTTCATCACGCCGATCGAAGCGATGCGCATCCTGAAAAGCGCATCGGATCATGTATTCCTGCTGGAGTCGGCAAAGGCGGAGGAGCATTTCGGAAGATATACCTTTTTGGGCTATGATCCGAAGCTCTGCATCAGCTGTGACCGCGGGCATCTCACCTGCGGAGAGCTTTCCGTCGATACCGATGATCCCGCGTCTTATCTGCGCAAGGTGCTTGCGGAGAACCGCAGTCCCCGTCTGCAGGGGATGCCCCCGTTCACCGGCGGCCTCATGGGCTATTTTTCCTTTGAATCTCTCGGTTACAGCGAGCCGAAGGTGAGGCGTGACGATCACGATCCCGAATGCTTCCGGGATCTGGACCTGATGCTTTTTGACAAGGTCATTGCCTTTGACAACGTTAAGCAGAAGCTTTATCTGATCGCGAACATGTCGCCGGCAGAAGGGGAGAGCGGCTATGAAAAAGCGCTTGCTGCGATCGCGGACATGGAGAAGCTTTTGAAGAGCGGTGACAGGAGAAAGGATCTCCCCGGCAGGCTTACGGGCGATTTTCAGGCACTTTTCGATAAAGAAAGCTTCTGCCGCATGGTGGAAGAGGGCAAACATCATATCTTTGAGGGCGACATCTTCCAGATCGTGCTTTCCAACCGCCTGAGTGCAGGCTTTGAAGGCAGCCTCTTCAACACCTATCGCATGCTCAGAACGATCAACCCTTCCCCTTACATGTTCTATTTTTCCGGAACGGATGTGGAAGTGGCGGGAGCCTCCCCGGAGACCCTGGTCAAGCTGGAGGACGGTGTGCTGCACACCTTCCCGCTGGCGGGGACCAGACCCAGGGGAAAGGATGCGGAGGAAGACCGCAAGCTTGAAGAAGAACTCCTGCTTGATGAAAAGGAACTCGCGGAACACAACATGCTGGTGGATCTGGGACGGAACGATCTGGGCAGGATCAGCCGTTTCGGGACCGTTGAGGTGGAAGCGCTGCGCGAGGTTGTGCGTTTTTCCCACGTCATGCACATCGGATCCACGGTGCGCGGCCTGATCCGTGAGGACAAGGATGCGCTGGATGCCGTGGCAGCCGTGCTTCCCGCGGGAACGCTTTCCGGAGCGCCCAAGATACGCGCCTGCCAGCTGATCGGCGATCTGGAAGGCACACGGCGCGGCATATACGGCGGAGCCGTCGGTTATATCGATCTGGCCGGCAACATGGACACCTGCATCGCGATCCGGCTCGTATACAAGAAGAACGACCGGGTATATGTGCGAAGCGGAGCAGGGATCGTTGCCGATTCCGATCCGGAAAAGGAATACGAGGAATCCCTGAACAAGGCCATGGCGTCCCTGACCGCTCTGAAGATGGCACAGGAGGTAGAGGAATGATCCTGTTGATCGATAATTACGACAGCTTTTCCTATAATCTGTATCAGTATGTCGGGGAACTGGCAAAAGATATCAGCGTGATCCGAAACGATGAGAAGAGCATTGATGAGATCCGTGCGATGGGGCCGAGCCACATCATCCTCTCCCCGGGACCGGGAAGGCCGGAGGATGCGGGAGTCACCATGGAAGCGGCACGGACCCTGGGGAAAGAGATTCCCACACTCGGCGTATGCCTCGGACACCAGGCCATCTGTGCCGCATTCGGAGCGGTCGTGGGCTATGCGAAGTGCCTGATGCACGGAAAGCAGTCCGTGGTGCGTGTTGACAAAGACTGTCCGCTGTTTGCGGGCTGCCCGGAGGAGTTTCCGGTGGCGCGCTATCATTCCCTGGCAGCGGAAAAGGAGACGATACCCGAAGAGCTGAAGATCACGGCCGAGACCGAAGACGGTGAGGTCATGGCGGTCATGCACAGGGATTACCCGATCTTCGGCGTGCAGTTCCATCCGGAATCCATCCTGACACCGGACGGGAAGCAGATGCTGCGGAATTTCCTGGCATTCGAAAATAGGAAGTAAAAGGGAACGGATCCCGTCGAGACAGAGCCCAAAGGGCACGGAAGGAGAAAAAACATGGCTGATTTAACGGAATACCGCGAGGCGATCGGAAAGATCGATGAACAGATGGCGGCTCTCTTTGAAGAGCGCATGAAGATCTGTTCCGGGATCGCGGAATACAAGAAGGAGCACGGGCTGTCCGTCAAGGACAAGGCGAGGGAGAAAGCACTGATCGACCGGAACAGGCGCCTGATCAAGGATCCCGAGATCGAAGAGTATTACGTGCAGTTTCTGAACGGCATGCTCAGTCTGTCCCGCGCTTATCAGGAAAGGCTGCTTACGGGCATGAAGGTCGCCTACAGCGGCGTGGAAGGTGCTTATGCCTACATCGCGGCAAAGACGATGTTTCACGAAGCCAGCCTGGAATGCAAGAACGATTTTGCTTCGGCTTACCGCAGCGTGGAGAACGGGGACTGTGACTGTGCCGTCCTGCCGTTGGAAAACAGCTATGCCGGCGAGGTCAGCGCGGTGTTGGATCTGGCCTTTTCGGGAACGCTTTTCGTGGACCAGGTAGTGGATCTGCCGATCCGGCACTGCCTGCTGGGTGTGCCCGGCAGCAGCAGGGAATCGATCCGTACCGTCATCAGCCATCCGCAGGCGCTGCAGCAGTGCTCGGATTATGTGCGCAACCACGGTTTTTCGACCAGGGAATACGGCAACACCGCCCTCGCGGCGCAGAAGGTGCTCGAGTCGAACGATCCGTCCCTGGGGGCCATCGCGTCCAAAGAGACCGCGAAGCTCAACGGACTCACGGTGCTGGACGAGAACGTGCAGGACAGCGGGATCAACACCACACGCTTTGCCGTATTTTCCCGCACCATGGACCGCGGAAAGGGAACGGAAAACCGCATTGATGACAACTTCATCCTGGTCTTTACGGTCCGGAACGAAGCAGGTTCCCTGGCGCAGACGCTCAACATCATCGGTGCCCACGGCTATAACATGAAGAGCGTTCGCAGCCGTCCCATGAAGGAACTGCTGTGGAAATATTTCTTTTTTGCGGAGATCGAAGGAAATATCAATACCCGGAACGGGCAGGACATGCTCAAGGAGTTGTCGGCGATCTGCGGCGACCTGAAGCTTCTGGGATCTTACCATGCCTGCGTCTATACGGATCTGGCGGAAGGAGAATGAGATGAATCTGGAATACAAAAGGGAACTGCCCTCGGCCAGGGTGGTCAAGGAGATGTATCCGCTGTCGGATGAGGCGGTTGAAAAGAAAGCGGCGAACGATGAGGCGATCCGGAAGATCTTTCTCGGGGAGAGTGACCGTTTCATCCTGGTGATCGGACCCTGCTCGGCAGACCGCCCTGATGCGGTGCTGGAGTACATCGGGAGGCTGAAGGATCTGCAGGAAAAAGTAAAGGACCGCATCCTGATGATCCCGCGCATCTATACCAACAAGCCCAGGACAACGGGCATGGGCTACAAGGGCATGCTGCATCAGCCCGATCCGGAAAACGATCCCGACATGCTCAAGGGCATCATGGCGATCCGCAAGCTTCATCTGCAGGCGTTGGAGGAGACCGGCTTTTCCTGCGCGGATGAGATGCTCTATCCGGAGAACCATTCCTATCTGTCCGACCTGCTTTCCTATGTGGCGGTGGGCGCGAGATCGGTCGAGAACCAGATGCACCGGCTTACTTCCAGCGGACTGGACATTCCGGTCGGAATGAAGAACCCGACGGGCGGCATGCTTTCGGTCATGATGAACGCGATCACGGCTGCGCATGCGTCCCATACCTTTGTTTACAGCGGCTGGGAAGTGGTGAGCAAGGGCAATCCCCTGGCACACGCGATCCTTCGCGGATATTCCCACAAGGGCGGGCATTCCGCGCCGAACTATCACTACGAGGATCTCACGTTCCTGAATGAGCTGTATCAGGAGAGCGGCCTGGAAAATCCGGCCGTGATCGTGGATACCAACCATTGCAACTCCGACAAGCAGTACGAGCAGCAGCCCAGGATCGCGAAAGAGATCCTGCACAGCATGCGGCTTTCCGCGGATATCCGGAAGCTGGTAAAGGGACTGATGATCGAATCCTATCTCGTGGACGGCGCGCAGAAAGCCGGCGGCGGCGTATACGGGCAGTCCATCACCGATCCCTGCCTGGGTTGGGAAAAGACCGAAAAGATGGTTTTTGAGCTCGCGGAACTTCTGTAAAAAAAATTATAAAAAAACACTTGACAAAAGACAGTACCACGTTGTAAACTGACAAACTGTAAAGACAAAGGCGTCTTGGAGTTTTCTCCGAGGCGCCTTCTTTCGTTTGTTTCAGCCGGCGCGAAAGGAACGGAGCAAAATAACATACGGAGGTGTGCCAGAATGTGCTCGATCATGGCTTGCTGCAAAAAGGATTGCAGCGAACAGGAGATCCGGGCGGCACTCGAAAAAACGCACTCGAGAGGCCCGGATGCAAGCAGAGTGTTAAATACCAATAACGGATGGCTTGGCTTCAACCGACTCTCGATCATGGGACTGAGTGAAGAAGGAATGCAGCCGTTCCTGTACGGGAACAAAGGGACCTTGAAATCAACAGATGTCAACATGCCGCAGGATGCGGAACTCGCGCTGGTCTGTAACGGAGAGATCTACGGCTTCCGGCCGCTGAAGGAGGAGCTGATCGCAAAGGGATATGCTTTCATCAGCGGCTCCGATTGTGAGATCCTCCCGGCAATGTACAAGGAGTACGGAACGGACATGTTCCGGATGCTGGATGCGGAATACGCGCTGGTGCTCTATGACGCAAAGACCGGAGCTTATATAGCAGCAAGGGATCCCATCGGGATCCGCCCGCTGTACTACGGGACAACGGATGACGGAGCTTACGTGTTCGCTTCGGAACCGACCAATCTGATGTCACTGGTAAAGGACATCAGGCCTTTCCCTCCCGGACATTACTTCCAGGACGGAAAGTTCATCTGCTACCGTGACATGTCGGATGTAAAGGCCTATCACGATGACGACCTTGAAAAGATAAGCACAAAGATACACGATCTGCTGATCGAAGGAGTGAAAAAGAGACTGGATGCGGATGCGCCGGTGGGCTTCCTCCTTTCGGGCGGATTGGATTCTTCCCTGGTATGCGGGATCGCGGCAAGCCTTTCCGACAAGCCGCTTCAGACCTGGGCCATCGGCATGGACATCGATGCGATCGATCTGAAGTACGCCAGAGAAGTTGCGGATCACATCCGGTCCGATCACCACGAAGTGATCATCTCGGAAAAGGATGTGACCGATGCACTGGAAACCGTGATCCGGGTGCTGGGCACCTACGACATCACAACGATCCGTGCTTCGATCGGAATGTACCTGCTCTGCAAGGCGATCCACGAACAGTCCGAGCAGCGCGTGATCCTGACCGGTGAGATCTCGGATGAGATCTTCGGATACAAGTACACGGATTTTGCACCGGATGCCGAAGCCTTCCAGAAGGAAGCGGAGAAGCGGATACGCGAACTCCACATGTACGATGTGCTGAGAGCCGACCGCTGCATCAGCGCAAACTCGCTGGAAGCAAGAGTCCCCTTCGGAGATCTGGATTTTGTGGAATATTGCATGGCCATCGATCCCGAAAAGAAGCTGAACACTTACGGAAAGGGCAAATACCTGCTCCGCAAGGCTTTTGAGAAGGACGGGCTGATCCCCGAGAACATCCTCTGGAGAGAAAAAGCGGCATTCTCCGATGCGGTGGGGCATTCGCTGAAGGATGACCTGGCGGCCCTGGCGGAGAGGAGCTACACGGACAGCGAGTTTGAAGAAGGCGTGAAGAAATACGATCATGCCAGACCGTTCACCAGGGAATCGCTTCTGTACCGCGACATCTTTGAAAAGTACTATCCCGGACAGTCGGGAATGGTCGTTGATTTCTGGATGCCGAACAAGAGCTGGGAAGGCTGCAATGTGAACGATCCGTCCGCAAGAGTGCTGTCAAACTACGGAGACAGCGGCAAGTAAAGAAAGAAAAACCGAATAAAGAGAATCAAAGGCAAAGGTGCCGAGGAAGACCAAGTGTCGATCCCGGTGCCTTTTCTTTATAAAAAATCAAAGGAGGAAACGAAAATGGGAAAAACAAATGTACCGGAAATCTTCGGATCGATGGTGTTTGATGACAGAGTGATGCGGGCGCGCCTCTCCGCTAAAGATTATAATTCGCTGCGTAAAACGATCGATGAGAACGAAAAGCTGGACGAAACCGTTGCGGAAGCCGTTGCAAAGGAAATGCGCGACTGGGCCGTGGAAAAAGGCGCAACGCATTTCACGCACTGGTTCCAGCCCCTCACCGGTGTGACGGCGGAAAAGCATGACAGCTTCATCACTCCTTCACCGGACGGCGGCGTGATCATGGAGTTCTCCGGCAAGGAGCTGATCAAGGGCGAGCCCGATGCTTCTTCCTTCCCCTCCGGCGGACTGCGGGCGACCTTCGAGGCAAGAGGCTATACGGCATGGGATCCCACTTCCTACGCATTCATCAAGGATCACACCCTTTGCATTCCCACCGCTTTCTGTTCCTACAGCGGAGATGCCCTGGATAAGAAGACGCCGCTCTTAAGATCCATGGAAGCCCTGGACCGTCAGGCAAAGAGGATCCTGAAGCTCTTCGGCAAGGAAGTAAAGTATGTACGCACCAGCGTGGGACCCGAGCAGGAGTACTTCCTGATCGACCGCGAGATGTTCGAGAAGAGACCGGATCTGGTCTATACAGGAAGAACCCTCTTCGGAGCAATGCCTCCCAAGGGACAGGAGCTGGATGATCATTACTTCGGCGTGATCAAGCCCAGAGTAACCGCTTTCATGGAAGACCTGAACAACGAGCTCTGGAAGCTGGGCATCCTGGCCAAGACCGAGCACAACGAGGTGGCGCCTGCACAGCACGAGCTGGCACCCATCTTTTCCACCACGAATGTGGCAACCGATAACAACCAGCTGATGATGGAGATCATGCAGAAGGTTGCAAGAAAGCACGGAATGGTCTGCCTGCTTCACGAGAAGCCTTTCGCAGGCGTGAACGGTTCCGGCAAGCACAACAACTGGTCCATGGCAACCGATACCGGTGCAAACCTTCTTTCGCCCGGTGACACGCCTTACGAGAACGCCCAGTTCCTGCTGTTCCTCACTGCCGTGATCAAGGCCGTGGATGATTATCAGGATCTGCTCCGTCTCTCCGTAGCGACAGCCGGAAACGATCACCGTCTGGGCGCAAACGAGGCACCGCCCGCCATCATCTCCGTATTCCTGGGTGATGAGATCTCGGCGGTACTGGAAGCCATCAAGACCGACAGCCCTTATCAGGGAGCGGAAAAAGTGACCATGAAACTGGGAGTATCCACGCTTCCCAGATTCTCAAGGGATACCACGGACCGGAACCGTACTTCACCGTTCGCCTTCACCGGCAACAAATTCGAGTTCCGTTCTCTCGGTTCCTCCAACAGCATCGCCTGCTGCAACATCATGCTCAACACTGCGGTGGCGGAGATCCTGAAGCAGTTTGCGGATAAGCTGGAGGGCGCAAAGGACTTTGAAGGCGAGCTGCATGCGCTGATCAAGGAGACGATCGCAAAGCACGAGCGCATCCTCTTCAACGGAAACGGCTATACCGACGAGTGGGTGAAGGAAGCAACGGAAGTGCGCGGCCTGTCCAACTTGAAGACCACCGTGGACGCAATGCCTCACCTGCTGGATGCCAAGAACAAAGACATACTGATGGCACACAAGGTATTTACGGAATCCGAGCTGAACTCCCGCTTCGAGATCATGCTGGAGAACTACTGCAAGACCGTGAACATCGAGGGACTTACGATGGTAGACATGGTGAGAAAGAACTATCTGCCGGCCATCGAGGGCTACCTCTACGATCTGGCACAGACCACTTCGCTGATGAAGTCGGTAAGCTCCAATGTGAAGTGCAATTACGAGATCTCCACGATGGAGCGTCTCTCGGAGCTTACGGATTACATCCTGGAGCGCGTGAAGGATCTGGAGAAAGCTTTGGAGGATCTGAAGGGCTACGATGACATCTTAAAGACCGCCGAGGCGATCCGGGACGATGTGATCCCGAAGATGGAACACCTCCGCAAGCATGTGGATGAGGCCGAGATGCTTACCAGCGAGAAGTACTGGCCGTTCCCGAGCTACGGAAAGCTGCTGTTCAGCGTATATTGAGTAATTCACCGGAACCGGAAACGTTCGGCCGGAATAATACAGAAAAAACATCCCACAAAGGCGTGGACCGCAGGAAGAGGAGCGGAAAACCCGAGTGGGATGTTTTATTATCCCTGAACCCTCGGGGAAAGAAAAAAAGGAGGATAAGATTATGACACAGGAGATACAGGAATTTTTGGACGGAGAATTGTTTGCGGTATGGTTTTTGATCGGTGCCGCACTGGTATTCTGGATGCAGGCAGGCTTTGCAATGGTGGAGACGGGCTTTGCCCGTGCCAAGAACGCCGGCAACATCCTGATGAAGAACCTGATGGACTTCTGCATCGGCTGCGTGGTTTTCATCCTGGTAGGCTTTGGCCTGCTGCTCGGAGAGGATCTGGCCGGATTCATCGGCAAGCCCGGCTTCGACATCTTCTCGGACTACGCAAACTTTGACTGGTCCAACTTCATCTTTAACCTGGTATTCTGCGCAACCACTGCTACGATCGTATCCGGCGCCATGGCGGAACGGACAAAGTTTTTGAGCTATTGCGTGTATTCCGCTGTCATTTCCGCAGTCGTATATCCCATCGAGGCACACTGGATCTGGGGCGGCGGCTGGCTTTCCGAACTCGGCTTCCATGATTTTGCCGGTTCCTGCGCCATCCACATGGTAGGCGGCATCGCAGCTTTTATCGGAGCAATGATGGTGGGTCCCCGTATCGGGAAATTCGAAAAGGATGAAAAGGGAAAGATCGCAAAGGTAAACGCCTTCCCCGGTCACAACATCGTAGTCGGCGCCCTGGGCGTGTTCATCCTCTGGCTCGGCTGGTACGGATTCAACGGCGCGGCCTGCACTTCGGTGGATCAGCTGGCATCGGTCTTCGTGACCACCACCATCGCGCCTTCGGTGGCAACCGTGGTGTGCATGATCTTTACCTGGATCAAGTACGGCAAGCCCGATGTTTCCATGTGTCTGAACGCTTCCCTGGCAGGTCTGGTAGCCATTACGGCAGGTTGTGACGTGACGGATGCTTTCGGTGCCATCGTGATCGGTGCGGTTTCCGGGCTGCTGGTATGCTTCGGTGTATGGCTTCTGGATCATGTGCTCCATGTGGACGATCCGGTCGGTGCAGTTGCGGTACACATGATGAACGGTATCTGGGGAACCATCGCGGTAGGTCTGTTCGCAACGACTTCCGCACCCGATAACGATACTCTGCAGGGACTGTTCTACGGCGGCGGCGCTTCGCTCCTTGTGACCCAGCTGCTGGGCTTCGCAGCAGTATGTGCCTGGACCGTGGTCTGCATGATCGTAGTCTTCTCGGTGATCAAGGCCATCTTCGGACTGCGTGTTTCCGAGGAAGAAGAGATCGAAGGTCTGGATGTGAAGGAACACGGCCTGGCATCCGCTTATGCCGGCTTCTCCATCGTGGATGTAAGCAGCGCTTCGATGAGCGTCAACGAGAACACCGATCTGGGTGAGGATGATTACGAAAAGGCCAGCGAGGCGAAGAAGAAAGCCTCCGTGCCGGTGGAGAACATCTCGGCAACTGTTGCGGGAACTTCCCTGGATACGGGAATGCATAAGGTGGTCATCATTACCAAGCTTTCACGCTACGACAAGATCAAGAGGGCACTGAACTCCCTGGGCGTGACCGGCATCACCGTGACACAGGTTACCGGCTGCGGAATCGAAAAGGGATCCAGCCAGATGTACCGTGGCGTCGAGATGGACATGACCCTGCTTCCGAAGATCAAGCTGGAAGTGGTCGTGAGCAAGATCCCCGTCGACAGCGTGATCGAAGCGGCGAAGAAAACGCTCTATACCGGCAAGATCGGCGACGGCAAGATCTTTGTTTACCCGGTAAGCCGTGTGGTCAAGATCCGTACCGGCGAGGAAGACTTTGATGCATTACAGGATGTTGAATAGATCCTAAGGAGGGACCCGCATGTGCCCGAAAGGGCGCATGTGGGAGGATTCCTTAGGATATTCGCAGGGGGGGACTCACGCATGTGGGGGGATTCCTTGCGATGATCACCGGTCATATTTGGAAATGGAGAAATATGGCATTTTCATCAACATAGGACAAGCAAAGCGGGACGTTCCCTTCGAAAAGAAGGGGGCGTTTCGCGCGTTTGCGGTTTCGGGGCACAGCGGAATGGAAGCCGGGCCCGCGGAGTAAGCGGCCCGGACCGGAGGAGGGATAATGAAAAACAATGGTCTGTTGAGAGACGACAAGCTTCACGAGGAATGCGGCGTATTCGGCATCTATGCGCCGGCGGGTACGGAGGTGGCACGGGACATCTACGACGGCCTGATCGCGCTGCAGCACCGCGGGCAGGAATCGGCGGGCATCTCGGTCAGCGATACGGAAGGGCCGAAGGGCAACATCAATACAAAGAAAGGTATGGGGCTGGTCAGCGAAGTCTTCAATAAAGAAGAGCTGGCCCGTCTTCCGGGCAACATCGGCGTGGGGCATGTGCGCTATTCCACGACCGGCGGCAGCAGTCTGGTCAACGCCCAGCCCATTGCCATGAATTACATCAAGGGCAGTCTGGCTCTGGTCCACAACGGGAACATCGTTAACTCTGATGAGCTGAAGGAAAAGCAGATGCGGATGGGGCATGCGCATTTTACTTCCTCCGATACCGAGGTGCTGGCCTACGAGATCATACGGGAGCGGGTGGCGTCGCCGACGATCGAGGAAGCGGTGAAACGCGCGGCAAAGGATCTGCGTGGCGGTTATGCCCTGGTCATCATGAGCCCGCGCAAGCTGATCGCCGTGCGGGATCCTTTCGGGATCAAACCGCTTGTGATGGGAAAGAAGGGAGATGCGGTGATCTTTGCCTCGGAAAGTGCGGCCATCGTGAGCGTGGGAGCGGAGCTGATCCGCGATGTGAAGCCCGGCGAGATCGTGACCGTGACGGAAGAGGGCATCGCGAGTGATGAAGGCCTCTGTCAGGAAAAGAGGGCACACTGCATTTTTGAGTATATCTATTTTGCGAGAAGCGATTCCGTCATGGACGGGATCGAGGTGCATGACGCGCGTTTCCGTGCCGGTCAGGCGCTGGCGGACGGGGACCCGGTCGAGGCGGATCTGGTGGCGGGCGTGCCGGATTCCGGTCTGATCGCGGCTGAGGGCTATGCGCAGGCTTCCGGGATCCCGTTTGCCATTGCCTTCCATAAAAACAGCTACATCGGCCGCAGCTTCATCAAGCCCAGCCCCGAAGAGCGGCGCAGCGCCGTTCACCGGAAGCTTTCCGTTCTGAAGAGCGTGGTGAAGGACAAGCGCCTGGTGCTTATCGATGATTCGATCGTTCGCGGGACCACGATGCGCCAGATCATCGAGCTTTTGCGGCAGGCCGGAGCAAAGGAGGTGCATGTGCGCATCAGCTCCCCGCCCTTCCTTTATCCCTGCTTCTATGGGACGGATGTGCCTTCCGCGGGGCAGCTCATCGCTTCCGAGCATTCCACCGAAGAGGTGTGCCGCACCATCGGTGCCGATTCCCTGCGCTACCTGCGGCCGGAGGACTTTCGGACCATGGTGGGGGATCTGCCGCTTTGCAGCGCCTGCTTTGACCGGGATTACCCGGTGTGACGAGGAGGCGGCAAAGCTGCCGGCCAAAGTACCGGTCCGTCGTGAACGGCACCACGGAAACGGCACGTTCTGCGCAAAATATTACTGTACAAAAAAAGGACGAGGCTATATAATAAGCGAAGTGTGAAGAATCACCATGCTGCAATAAATGAAGGAGGTTAATTACATGATCTATTCAACAGAAGTTAAAGCGATGTGTCCTGTTCACCAGGGCGTGCATCATGGCGCAGCACCCATACCCGAAGAAGCGAAGTGGGTGAAGGCCAAGAAGGTAGAGGATATCTCCGGCTATACCCACGGTATCGGCTGGTGCGCTCCTCAGCAGGGCTGCTGCAAGCTTTCCCTGAACGTCAAGGACGGCATCATCCAGGAAGCACTGGTCGAGACGATCGGCTGCTCCGGCATGACGCATTCCGCAGCCATGGCTTCCGAGATCCTTCCCGGACTGACCATTCTGGAGGCGCTGAATACCGACCTTGTATGTGACGCCATCAACACCGCCATGAGAGAGCTTTTCCTTCAGATCGTATACGGACGTACCCAGAGCGCATTCTCCGAGGACGGACTGCAGATCGGTGCAGGTCTCGAGGATCTCGGCAAGGGCGCAAGATCCATGGTGGGTACCACTTACGGAACGCTGGAAAAGGGCCCCAGATATCTGGAGCTTACCGACGGCTATATCACCCAGCTTGCTCTGGACGAGGATGACGAGATCATCGGTTACAAGTATATCAACTTCGGAAAGATGATGGATTTCATCAAGGCCGGAGATGATGCTGTTACTGCGGTTGAGAAGGCTTCCGGCCAGTATGGCCGTGTGGCGGATGCGGTCAGATTCATTGACCCTCGTAAAGAGTGATAGAGGGAGGATAAGAAAAATGGCAAAATTTGAATCGTATGAAAGAAGAGAGAAGCAGATCCTTGCCAAGCTGGCCGAGTACGGGATCAGCTCCATCGATGAAGCGGAAAAGATCACCAAGGACGCAGGTCTTGATGTTTATCACATGGTAGAGAACATCCAGCCGATCTGCTTCGAGAACGCAAAGTGGGCATACACCATCGGTGCAGCCATCGCCATCAAGAAGGGCTGCCGCAAGGCATCCGATGCTGCAGCTGCCATCGGTGAGGGCCTGCAGAGCTTCTGCATCCCCGGCTCCGTTGCTGACCGCCGCAAGGTTGGCCTGGGACACGGCAACCTGGGCAAGATGCTCCTGGAAGAGGATACCGAGTGCTTCGCATTCCTGGCAGGTCACGAGTCTTTCGCAGCAGCGGAAGGTGCCATCGGTATCGCCGAGAAGGCAAACAAGGTCCGTCAGAAGCCCCTCCGTGTCATCCTGAACGGTTTGGGCAAGGATGCCGCACAGATCATCTCCCGTGTGAACGGCTTTACCTATGTGGAGACCGAGTATGACTACTTTACCGGCGAGGTGAAGGAAGTATTCCGCAAGTGCTACTCCAAAGACGCCAATTCTCCCCGTGCAAAGGTTAACTGCTACGGCGCGAACGACGTACAGGAAGGCGTTGCGATCATGTGGAAGGAGAACGTGGACGTATCCATTACCGGTAACTCCACCAATCCTACCCGTTTCCAGCACCCCGTTGCAGGTACCTACAAGAAGGAGCGCACCGAGGCCGGCAAGAAGTACTTCTCCGTGGCATCCGGCGGCGGTACCGGACGTACCCTGCATCCCGATAACATGGCAGCTGGTCCCGCTTCCTACGGCATGACCGATACGATGGGCCGCATGCATTCCGATGCACAGTTTGCAGGTTCCTCTTCGGTTCCCGCGCACGTTGAGATGATGGGCCTGATCGGTGCGGGCAACAACCCCATGGTCGGCATGACCGTGTCCGTTGCCGTTTCCATCGAAGAAGCTGCAAAGGCAGGCAAGTTCTGAAAAGTACTTGACAAATCAGAATGAAGTGATTATCATACATTGCGTATGGGACAAAGGCGTTCCGAAGTTTTCTTCGGGACGCTTTTTCGTTTATTGAACATGTGTAAAGACTGCGGGCAAAGGCGTCCGGGAGGAAACTCTCGGACGTTTTTTCCTTGCTTAGGGAGGGAGGAACAAGAACATGAATGATCCTTGGGAGCGGATCCGGAAAGACGGGTTGTATGATCCGGCATTTGAGCACGATAACTGCGGTATCGGTGCCATCATTGATGTGGAGGGAAGAGCGAGCCACAAGCTCGTGGACGATGCCCTCTCCATCGTGGAGAATCTGGAACACAGGGCCGGAAAAGATGCGGAAGGAAAGACCGGAGACGGTGTCGGGATCCTGACACAGATCCCGCATGACTTCTTCGTAAAGAAGCTTGCGGAGCAGGGCGTGGAGCTGCCCGGCAGAAGGCAGTACGGCGTGGGAATGTTCTTCTTCCCGCAGAACGACCTGGACATGCGTCAGGCAAGATCCATGTTCGAGATCATCGTCCGGAAGGCGGGGCTGAAGCTCCTTGCCTGGAGAAAGGTGGATTCCGAGCCGGATGTGCTCGGGAGCAAGGCCAGGGAGTGCATGCCGGGTATCTTCCAGGCCTTCATCGAAAGACCGGAAGACGTGAAGGAAGACCTTGATTTTGACCGCATGCTCTACATCATCCGCAGGGAGTTTGAGCAGAGCAGCGCGACGACCTATGTGCCTTCCCTTTCCTGCAGGACCATCGTCTACAAGGGCATGTTCCTGGTAGGACAGCTGCGCACCTTCTTCACGGATCTGATGGATCCGGATTACGCATCGGCGATCGCGATGGTGCATTCGCGTTTCTCGACCAATACGATGCCCAGCTGGAACCGCGCGCACCCCAACCGTTTCATCGTGCATAACGGTGAGATCAATACGATACGCGGCAATGCGGACAAGATGCTGGCCCGGGAAGAGACCATGCATTCAAGCTGCTTTTCCGAGGAGGACATGACCAAGGTCCTGCCCGTGATCTCGCAGAGCGGCTCGGATTCCGCCATGCTGGACAACGTGCTGGAATTCCTGGTGATGAGCGGCATGGATCTTCCGCTGGCCATGACCATCATGCTCCCCGAACCCTGGGCACACAACGAGACCCTTACCCCGGAGGAACGCGATTTTTACCAGTACTACGCTACTATGATGGAGCCCTGGGACGGCCCTGCGTCGATCCTTTTCTCGGACGGAGACGTTATGGGCGCGATCCTCGACCGCAACGGCCTGCGTCCTTCCCGCTATTACGTGATGGACGACGGCAGGCTGATCCTTTCCTCCGAAGTGGGCGTGCTGGATCTGCCCGAGGAGCATATCGTCAAAAAGGAACGTCTGCATCCCGGCAAGATACTGCTGGTCGATACCCGGCAGAAGCGCATCTTTTACGATGAGGAGCTCAAGGAGCGTTATGCGCTGCGCCATCCTTATGGGGAGTGGCTGGACAGCAGCCTGACCCTGCTTTCGGAGCTCAAGATCCCGAACAAAAAGGTCCCTTCCTATACGAAGGAGCAGAGAAAGAGACTGCAGAAGGCCTTCGGCTATACCTGGGAGAATTACCACGACGGCCTGCTGAACATGGCATTAAACGGCACGGAAGCGATCGGCTCCATGGGTGTGGATACTCCCATAGCGGCGCTTTCCGGCGAGTATCAGCCGCTGTTCTACTATTTCAAGCAGCTCTTTGCCCAGGTCACGAACCCGCCCATCGACGCCCAGCGTGAGGAGATCGTTACTTCCCGTACCGTATACGTGGGCAAGAACGGAAATCTCCTGGAAGAAAAGGCGGAAAACTGCCAGGTGCTCAAGATCAACAACCCGATCCTCACGGATCTGGATCTGCTGAAGATCGAAAGCATGAAGCATGACGGCTTCAAGGTCGCAAAGGTTTCGATCCTCTTCTACAAGAGCACGCCGATCAAGCGTGTGATCAACCACCTCTTCGTCGAGGTCGACAAAGCTTACCGTGAGGGAGCAAACATCCTGATCCTCTCGGACCGCGGCGTGGATGAGAACCATGTGGCGATCCCTTCGCTGCTCGCCGTGGCAGCCGTTCACAAGCATCTGGTCGAGACCAGAAAGTGCACGGCCATGTCCCTGATCCTGGAATCCGGCGAACCCAGAGAAGTCCATCATTTCGCAACGCTTTTGGGCTTCGGTGCTTCGGCGATCAATCCCTATCTGGCCCACGCGAGCATCGCGGAGCTGGTGGAGGAGGAACTGCTCGACAAGGATTATTATGCGGCCGTGGAAGATTATGACAATGCGATCCTCTTCGGCATCGTAAAGATCGCTTCCAAGATGGGCATCTCCACGATCCAGTCCTACCAGGGCAGCAAGATCTTTGAAGCGATCGGCATCTCGGAAGAGGTGATCAACGACTATTTCCCGGGCACCGTCAGTCGCATCGGAGGCATCACGCTCGAGGACATCGGGGCAGCCGTGGACCGTCAGCACAGCAAGGCTTTCGATCCGCTGGGGCTTGCGAGCGACCTGGAGCTGGAGGCACTGGGACGTCATAAGAGCCGCAGCCGCGGCGAGAACCACCGATACGATCCCCGTACCATCCACATGCTGCAGCTGGCAACCAGGGAAGGGGATTATGAGAAGTTCCGGGCCTACACGGACATGGTGGATGAGGAAAAGACCGGTTTCCTGCGCAGCCTTCTGGATTTCCGCTATCCCGAAGAGGGCGTGCCCATCGATGAGGTGGAGAGCGAGGACGAGATCGTGAAGCGCTTCAAGACCGGTGCCATGAGCTACGGTTCCATCTCCGAGGAGGCGCATCAGACCCTGGCCATCGCGATGAACCGCCTGCAGGGCAAGTCCAACAGCGGTGAGGGCGGTGAGAGCGAGGAGCGCATCCTTTCGGCCGGAACAAAGGACGACCGCAGTTCCGCGATCAAGCAGGTGGCGAGCGGACGCTTCGGCGTGACCAGCCGCTATCTGGTGAGCGCAAAAGAGATACAGATCAAGATGGCACAGGGAGCCAAGCCCGGTGAGGGCGGACACCTTCCCGGAAAGAAGGTATATCCCTGGATCGCGCGGACCAGGCATTCCACACCCGGTGTGAGCCTGATCTCCCCGCCGCCTCATCACGACATCTATTCGATCGAGGATCTGGCACAGCTGATCTACGACCTGAAGTGCGCGAACAAAAATGCTCGCATCTCGGTGAAGCTTGTTTCGGAAGCCGGCGTGGGAACCGTCGCGGCCGGCGTGGCAAAGGCCGGGGCAGGTGTCATCCTGATCTCGGGCTATGACGGCGGTACCGGTGCGGCACCTCTTTCCTCAATCCATAACGCAGGGCTTCCCTGGGAGCTCGGTCTGGCCGAAACACACCAGACACTGATCGCAAACGGCCTGCGCGACCGTGTCGTGATCGAAACGGACGGCAAGCTCATGAGCGGACGCGACGTGGCCATCGCCGCGATCCTCGGAGCGGAGGAGTTCGGTTTCGCAACGGCACCCCTGATCACGCTCGGCTGCGTGATGATGCGTGCCTGCCAGTCCGATACCTGCCCGATGGGTGTGGCGACGCAGAACCCCGAGCTCAGAAAGCGTTTCGCGGGCAAGCCCGAATATGTCGAAAACTTCATGCGCTTCATCGCAAGACAGCTGCGGGAGTACATGAGCAAGCTCGGTGTGCGTTCCGTTTCCGAGCTGGTGGGACGCACCGACCTTCTGAAGAAAAAGGATGTGACATCGGAGCGCGGACAGAAGATCGATCTTTCCCGCATTCTCACGGACATGTCCGGGGAAGCGAGGGAAAGGAGCTGCTTCAATCCGGAGCGTGTCTATGATTTCCGTCTTGCCGATACCAAGGACGAATCGATGCTGCTTGCTTCCGCGGCAGTGCAGAAAGCGATCTCGGGCGGAAAGCACGCCGAGCTTTCGGTGCACCTCAAGAGCGTGGACCGTACCTTCGGAACGCTCCTGGGAGCCGAGATCACCAGAAAGCATCCCGAGGGTCTGGCGGATGACAGCATCGTGATCAACTGCACGGGCTCGGGCGGACAGAGCTTCGGCGCTTTCATCCCGAAGGGCTTAAGCCTGCACCTGGTCGGTGACAGCAACGATTATTTCGGAAAGGGCTTATCCGGCGGAACCCTTACGGTACGCGTGCCGGATGAGGCTAAATACGATCCGCACGAGAACGTGCTGGTCGGCAACGTCGCGCTTTACGGCGCTACCTCCGGCAAGGTCTTCATCGCCGGAAAAGCGGGCGAGCGTTTCTGCGTGCGTAATTCGGGTGCGCTTGCGGTCGTGGAAGGCGTGGGCGAGCACGGCTGCGAATACATGACCGGCGGTGTGGCGGTGATCCTGGGCGAGACCGGGAAGAACTTTGCGGCCGGCATGAGCGGCGGTGTGGCTTATGTACTCGATGAGTCCAACCGTCTTTACAAAAACCTGAACAAGCAGCTTGTGCTGATGGAGAAGCTGGAGCAGAAGAACGATCTGGAAGAGCTCAGACAGATCCTTACGCAGCATGTGGAGGCGACCGCTTCCGTCAAGGCAAAGGCGATCCTGGATCATTTTGCCGACTATGTGCCGATGTTCAAAAAGATCATCCCCATCGATTACAAGAAGATGATGCTGGGGATCGTAAAATTCGAGGAGCAGGGGGCTGATCCGGAAACGGCCAGGATCGAAGCTTTCCGTGCCTTTGTAAATGGAGGGATGGAGTGATGGGGAAGACGAACGGTTTCTTGGAATATGAGCGCGTGGAGGATCCCGTGAGGGGCCCCGAAGAGCGTACAAAGGATTTTAAGGAGTTTCACGGAAGCCTCTCCGCCGCCGAGCGGAAAAAGCAGGCGGCCAGATGCATGGACTGCGGCGTTCCCTTCTGCCAGGCGGGCTGCATGATCGCCGGGATGGCTTCGGGCTGCCCGCTGCACAATCTGGTGCCCGAGGTCAACGACCTGGTCTTCCGCGGACGCATGGAAGAGGCCTATCACCGTCTGAGCATCACGCACAGTTTTCCCGAGTTTACCTCGCGCGTGTGCCCGGCCCTGTGCGAAGCGGCCTGCACCTGCGGCCTGCACGATGCGCCGGTCTGCACCAAGGAGAACGAAAAGGACGTGATCGAGTACGCCTATGCGAACGGGCTGGTCTGCGAGGAGGCGCCGGCAGTGCGCACGGGCAAGAAAGTGGCTGTTGTCGGGAGCGGGCCTTCCGGTCTTGCGGCAGCACAGCTTCTGAACCGCCGCGGACACGAGGTGACCGTATACGAGCGGCGCGACCGCGTGGGCGGCCTGCTCCGTTACGGCATACCGAACATGAAACTTGATAAATCCGTGATCGACCGCAGGGTGGAGCTGATGGAGAAAGCAGGGATCCGCTTTGTCGTGAACGCCGATGTGGGCAAAGACATATCCGCAGCGGATCTGAAGAAGGAATATGACGCGGTGATCCTGGCATGCGGAGCTTCGCAGCCCAGAGACATCAATGCGCCCGGCAGGGACGCCGAGGGCATCCGCTTTGCGGTGGATTTCCTCGGGGAAGTGACCAAGACCCTTCTGGACAGCGATTTTGCGAAGGTCCCGACGGAGCTTGCCAAGGACAAGGACGTGGTGGTCATCGGCGGCGGCGATACCGGAAATGACTGCGTGGGAACCTGCATCCGTCTGGGAGCAAAGAGTGTGACCCAGCTCGAGATGATGCCCCGTCCCGCGGAAGAGAGGCTTCCGTCCAATCCCTGGCCCGAATGGCCGCGCGTGCTCAAGACGGATTACGGCCAGGAGGAAGCGATCTGGCGCGACGGCGCGGATCCCCGCATCTATTGCACGACGGTCAGCGAATTCATCAAGGACAAAAAGGGAAAGCTCAAGGAACTCGTCCTGGTGACGCTCAAGCCGCAGAAGGATGAGAAGACCGGACGCATGAACATGGTCCCGGTGGAGGGCTCGGAAAGAAAGATCCCGGCCCAGCTGGTGCTGATCGCAGCCGGCTTCCTCGGGAGCGAGAAATACGTGACGGACGCCTTCGGTGTGGAGACGGACGCGCGCACGAACGTAAAGACAAATGCCGGAGGCTATGCTTCTTCGGAAAAGAAGGTGTATGCCGCGGGTGACATGCACCGCGGACAGTCCCTGGTCGTATGGGCGATCGCCGAGGGCCGGGGAGCGGCAAAAGCCGTGGATGAAGCGTTGATGGGCTATACAAATCTGTGAGGACGAAGAGATGACAAAGTACATTTTTGTGACCGGAGGCGTGGTCTCCGGTCTGGGAAAAGGGATCACGGCCGCATCGCTCGGCCGTCTGCTCAAGGCCAGGGGCCTGAAAGTGGCCGCACAGAAGCTGGATCCGTATATCAACGTGGATCCGGGTACCATGAGCCCCTACCAGCACGGGGAAGTGTATGTGACCGAGGACGGGGCGGAAACGGACCTCGATCTGGGGCATTATGAACGATTTATCGACGAAGATCTGAATCGCTATTCCAATTTGACTTCGGGTAAGGTATACTGGAACGTGCTGAACAAAGAACGACGCGGAGAATATCTCGGATCCACCGTCCAGGTCATTCCCCACATCACGAACGAGATCAAGGAGTTCGTGTACCGCGTGGGGCACGAGACCGAAGCGGATGTCGTCATTACCGAGATCGGCGGGACGATCGGTGACATCGAATCCCAGCCGTTTCTCGAGGCGGTGCGGCAGATCTCCCTTGAGGTGGGACGGGAAAACAGCCTCTTTATCCATGTGACGCTGGTTCCCTATCTTCACGGCTCGCGGGAGCACAAGTCCAAGCCGACGCAGCATTCCGTAAGGGAGCTGCAGGGCATGGGGATCGCGCCGGACATCATCGTGCTGCGCTGCAACGAGCCTCTTGAAGAGAGCATCTTCAAGAAGATCTCGATGCTCTGCAACGTCAAGGAAGACTGCGTGATCGAAAACCGCACGCTGGACAGCCTTTACGAAGCGCCGCTGATGCTCGAGGATTCCAACTTCTCCGGCGTGGTGTGCCGGGAGCTGGGGATCGAGGCGCCCGAGCCGGATCTGGAGGAGTGGAAGGCACTCGTGAACCGGATCGGGAAGCGGGACAGGGAAGTCACGGTCGCCCTGGTAGGAAAATACGTGCAGCTTCACGACGCTTACCTTTCGGTGGCGGAAGCCCTGCATCACGCGGGCTTTGCGGTCGGCGCAAAGGTAAACATCGACTGGGTCGATTCCGAAGAGCTGGATGCCGGAAACGTGGCGGAGCGCCTGAAGGATGCGGATGCGATCCTGGTGCCCGGCGGTTTCGGAGACCGCGGGATCGAAGGAATGGTCGAGGCCGCGAAGCTCGCGCGCGAGAAAAAGCGGCCTTATCTCGGGATCTGCCTGGGAATGCAGATCGCGGTGATCGAATTTGCGAGGAACGTGGCGGGCATCACCGACGCCTGCTCCGGAGAGTTCCATGATGCATCGGAGCACAGGGTCATCGACTTCATGCCGGGCCAGTCCGATTCGATCGATAAAGGAGGCACGCTGCGCCTGGGCAGTTATCCCTGCCGGATCGTGCCGCAGACGCTGATGGAGCGCTGTTACGGACAGGAAGAGATACGCGAGCGCCACAGGCATCGTTACGAGTTCAACAACGATTACAGAGACACATTGAAAAACGCCGGCCTGGTGATCTCGGGGCTTTCCCCCGACCAAAGCCTGGTGGAGACCGTGGAAGTCGCGGAGCATCCCTTCTATCTCGGGGTGCAGTTCCATCCGGAGTTTAAATCCAGACCGAACCGTCCGCACCCGGTCTTTCTCGGCTTTGTGGGCGCGGCGATGGCAAGGAGTTAAAAAATGAGACCAGACAGAAAACTGATCCTCGAGGACGGGAGCGAATATTACGGCTACGGCTTCGGGGCGGAGCGGGATGCGGTATTCGAGATCGTATTCAACACTTCGATGGCGGGGTATCAGGAGATCGTCTCCGACCCTTCCTATACCGATCAGGGCGTGGTGATGAGCTATCCGCTGATCGGAAATTACGGGATCACGGACGAGGATTTTGAAAGCCGCATGATATCGCCGGCAGCACTCATTGTCAGGGACCGGAATGAGAGCCCCTCCAATTTCCGTTCCACCAGATCCCTTCCGGAACTGCTCGAAGAGAACGGGATCCCCGCGATCAGCGGCGTGGACACGCGAAAGCTCGTTCGCAGCATCCGCGACCTCGGCGCCAGAAGAGGGATCCTCACCGCAGCGGACGTGCCGGCAGAAGAAGGGATGCGGCGCATCGCCGAAACACCGGTGCCGCGGGATGCGGTGAAGCGTGTCAGCTGCAGCCGCAAATGGTACAGCCGCACATCCAATCCCAAGTATTCGGTAGTTGCGGTGGATTGCGGAATGAAGAGCAACATCGTGCACATGCTCAACCGGAGCAAATGCAACGTTACGATCGTACCCTATGATACGGACAGTGAGGAGATCCTCAGCCTCAAGCCGGACGGGGTATTCATATCCAACGGCCCGGGGGATCCGACGGATGTCCCGGAAGTGATCGAGAGCCTGAAGGCGCTGCGCGGGAAGATCCCTCTTTTCGGGATCTGTCTGGGGCACCAGCTTCTGGCTCTTTCTTACGGTGCAAAGACGTATAAGCTGAAGTTCGGACACCGCGGCGGGAATCATCCGGTAAGGGATCTGCAGAGCGGACACATCGAGATCACCAGCCAGAACCACAGCTATGCGGTGGACGAGGCTTCCCTGGAGGGAACGGGGCTGGAGGTCACGCACCGGAATCTGCTGGACGGGACCGTGGAAGGGATCCGCTGCGAGGAGGACCTTGCTTTTTCGGTGCAGTATCATCCGGAAAGCGCTCCGGGACCGCAGGATTCCGCCTATTTGTTTGACCGTTTCACGGAACTGATGAAGAGGGGTAAATAAAAAATGCCGAAACGTACGGATCTGAAAAAAATACTGGTGATCGGCTCCGGCCCCATTGTGATCGGGCAGGCAGCCGAATTTGACTATGCGGGGACACAGGCCTGTCTGGCTCTGAAGGAGGAAGGCTACGAGGTGATCCTGGCCAATTCCAATCCCGCGACGATCATGACGGATCATGCCATAGCGGACAAGGTTTACATGGAGCCGCTCACACTGGAATACATGGCAAGGATCTGCCGCTATGAACGCCCGGACGCCATCGTCCCGGGGATCGGCGGACAGACCGGACTGAACCTGTCCCTGCAGCTGTACGACAAGGGCGTTCTGGAGGAGTGCGAGATCGAGCTCCTGGGAACGGATGCCGACAGCATACGGAAAGCGGAAGACCGCGAACGCTTCAAGGAGCTCTGCGAAGAGCTCGGCGAGCCCGTCGTGCCCTCCGAGATCGCGGAGAGCATGGAAGAGGGACTGGCTGCAGCGGAAAAGATCGGCTATCCCGTGATCCTCCGGCCGGCCTTCACCCTGGGCGGAACGGGCGGAGGCTTTGCCTACAACGAGGAAGAGATGCGCGAAAAGATGAAGAACGCGCTGGCCCTTTCCCCGGTCCACCAGGTGCTGGTGGAGAAGAGCATCAAGGGCTACAAGGAGATCGAATACGAAGTGATCCGGGATGCCAACGATACCGCGATCACCGTCTGTAACATGGAAAACCTCGATCCCGTCGGCATCCATACCGGCGATTCGATCGTGGTGGCACCGAGCCAGACGCTCACGAACAAGGAATACCACATGCTGCGTGACAGCGCTCTGCGCATCATCCGCGCGCTGAAGGTGAAAGGCGGCTGCAACGTGCAGTTCGCGCTGGATCCCGAATCCTTCAATTATTTCGTGATCGAGGTCAACCCGAGAGTATCGCGCTCGTCCGCCCTGGCATCCAAGGCCAGCGGATATCCGATCGCGCGCGTGTCGGCCAAGATCGCCGTGGGCATGAACCTGGACGAGATACAGCTTGCGAACACGCCGGCCTGCTTCGAGCCCGCCCTGGATTATGTGGTGACGAAGATGCCGCGTTTCCCCTTCGACAAATTCACGCTGGCTTCGAACGTCCTGTCCACCCAGATGAAGGCAACGGGCGAGACCATGAGCATCGGGCGCACTTTCGAGGAGAGCCTGCTGAAGGCGATCCGTTCGCTGGAAGACGGCAAGAACCACATCCATCTGGAAAAGTTCGACGTGAAGAATCTTTCGGACAAGCCCGAGCCCGAAAACCGCAAGGAAGCGGTAGAGAAGCTTTTGGACTATATCGTGGAAGGCACGGATGACCGGATCTACGCGATCTCCGAGCTGCTCTGGCTGGGCGCCGATGAACAGGCCATCTATGACCGGACCAGGATCGATTTCTTCTTTCTGGACAAGATCAAAAAGATCGTCGATTTCGAGGAGAAGATCGAAGGCTCGGAGCTCACGAAGGAGCTTCTCTACGATGCCAAGCGCATGGGCTTTTCCGATTCCTATATCGCCGAACTGACGGGAAAGACGGCCGACGACATCCGCGCGCTCCGCGCCGGATACGGACTGCGCCCGGTCTACAAGATGATCGATACCTGCGCGAGCGAGTTTGACAGCTATGTGCCCTATTTCTACTCCACCTATGAGGAGGAGAACGAGAGCATCGTATCCGAAAACAAGAAGATCATCGTGCTGGGCTCCGGCCCGATCCGCATCGGACAGGGCGTGGAATTTGACTATTCCACGGTCCACGCGGTAAAGACGATCCACGAGGCGGGGTACGAAGCCATCGTCATCAATAACAATCCGGAGACGGTCTCCACCGATTATACGACCGCGGACAAGCTCTATTTCGAGCCTCTGACCGTGGAGGACATCTTAAACATCATCGAGCTGGAAAAGCCCATGGGAGTGATCGCGTCCCTTGGCGGACAGACCGCGGTGAACCTGGCCGGACCTCTGGCCGAGCGCGGCGTGCGCATCATCGGAACGGGGCCGGATGCCATCTTCAAGGCAGAGGACCGGGATGCCTTTGAGGAGCTCATCCGCGAGTTTAAGATCCCGCATCCCAACGGCGTGGCCGTGACCAGCCTCGAAGAGGGACTGGCTGCTGCGGAAGAGATCGGCTATCCGGTTCTGGTACGTCCTTCCTTTGTGCTGGGCGGCCGGGCAATGGAGATCGTTGCAAACGCGGAGATGCTCAAACACTATCTGAAGAACGCTGTGGAAGTGGACAAGGACCGTCCGGTCCTGGTGGACAGATATATCGTCGGAAAAGAAGTGGAGGTGGATGCGGTCTGCGACGGGACCGATGTGTTCCTGCCCGGCATCATGGAGCTGGTGGAACGCACCGGCGTGCATTCGGGCGACAGCACCAGCGTGTATCCGCCCTTCTCGCTTTCGGAAAAAGTGCGCAGCCTGATCTGGGAATACACGGAGAAGCTGGGGCGCGGCATCGGGATCGTTGGCCTCTACAACATCCAGTTCATCGTGGATCGGGATGACAATGTTTCGATCATCGAGGTCAATCCCAGGGCTTCCCGCAGCGTTCCGTTTTTGTCGAAGTCCACGGGTTCGTCCCTGGTGGACATCGCGACCAAGGTGATGCTCGGCGTTAGCCTGAAGGAACAGGGCCTGGCGGGCGTGATCCTGCCGGACAAGGATTCCTGGTATGTCAAGGCGCCGGCGTTCTCCTTTGAAAAGCTCAATGGCATGGACGCCTATCTCTCACCCGAGATGAAGTCGACGGGTGAGGCGATCGGCTATGACAAGAGCCTGAAACGCGCACTCTACAAGGCGCTGCAGGCATCCGGCATCAAGATGAAAGAATACGGCACCGTCATGGTGACCCTTGCGGATGAGGACAAGGAGGAGGCCCTGCCGCTGGTAAAGCGTTTCTATGAGCTTGGCTTCAATATCGAGGCAACGGTAGGGACCGGTAACTTCCTGAAGGCCCACGGGATCCGCACCCGCATCCGCGGGAAATTAAGCGATGGAAGCGATGAGATCTTAAAGTCTATCCGTGCCGGTTATGTCAGCTATATCATCAATACCAGGGCCATTCTCTCCGGTGTTCATTACCGGGACGGCGTGGAGATCAGGCGCTGTGCCATCGCAAACGGCGTGACGATGTTTACCTCCCTGGATACGGTCCGCATCCTTCTGGACGTGCTGGAGGACATCTCGCCCCGGATCGGCACGATCTGAGGCAGGGCTGTTCCTGTCCGGGCCACGCAGCTGCTGCGTGACTGCAGGCCGCCTGCTTGACAGAAAAAATGATCTGCGGTATGATGCTCTCGGCTTGAAAGAGCGGTAATAAGGTTGGTTGAAAGCAAAGGTGCTTCGGGTTTCGGGCTCGAAGTGCCTTTTTTTGAGGATGGGGACATTTTCCGTCCCCTTACGGGAGGAAAAAACAATGTGCGGTATCGTCGGATTTACGGGACGCAGACAGGCGGCAGGGATACTCCTGGACGGCCTGGGAAAACTCGAATACAGAGGTTATGATTCTGCCGGCATGGCAGTCCGGGACGAGCAGGGAACCGTCCGCGTGATCAAGGCCACGGGCAAGCTCAAGAACCTCGAGGAAAAAACGCAGCAGGGAGCAAGCCTTCCCGGCTGCTGCGGTATAGGACATACCCGCTGGGCCACGCACGGCGAGCCGAACGAGAAGAACGCGCATCCCCACATCAGCGGCGCGTTCGAGCCGGAGCGTCTGGATTATTCGGATTGCACCGTTGTGGGAGTGCATAACGGCATCATCGAAAACTTCGAGGAGCTGAAGGACAAGCTCCTGCGGCACGGCTATAAGCTCTACAGCGATACCGATACCGAGATCGCGATCAAGATCGTTGACTATTATTACAACAAGTACAAGATCGGCCCCATCGATGCGATCAACCGCATGATGGTGCGTGTGCGCGGCAGTTACGCGCTGGCTCTGATGTTCAAGGACCATCCCGGTGAGATCTACGCGGCGCGCAAGGACAGCCCCATGATCATCGGGATCGCGGACGGCGAGTCTTTCCTGGCATCGGATGTCCCGGCAGTCCTGAAGTATACCCGCGATGTTTACTATATCGGGAACCACCAGGCGGCCAGGATCCTGCCCGGTGAGGTTCATTTCTTCGATCTGAACGGTGACGAGATCAGCATTCCCTGCAAAAAGATCACCATGGATGCTTCGGCTGCCGGAAAGAACGGCTATGAGCATTACATGATGAAAGAGATCCATGAGCAGCCCTCCACGCTTCGCGATACCCTGGAGAGCCTGATGAAGGATGAACGGATCGATCTGGCTGGGGCCGGAATGGATGACGAATATCTGAAGGGCATCAGGGATGTCTACATCGTTGCCTGCGGATCGGCCTGGCATGTCGGCATGACGGCGCAGTATGTGATCGAGGACATGGCCGAGCTTCCCGTGCGCGTGGAGCTCGCGTCCGAATTCCGCTACCGCAAGCTCCTGCTCGGAAAAGACAGCCTGGTCATCGTGATCTCGCAGTCGGGCGAGACCGCGGACAGCCTGTCGGCGCTCCGCATCGCAAAGGAAATGGGAGCACGTACCCTCGGGATCGTGAACGTGGAAGGTTCGAGCATAGCCCGTGAGGCGGACGAGGTGCTCTATACCAAGGCGGGCCCGGAGATCGCGGTGGCCACGACCAAAGCCTTTACGGCGCAGCTGATGGTCATGTACGCATTTGCCCTGCAGCTGGCCCTTGCCCGCGGAAAGATCGGGGAGGAGGCCTACCGGAAGGACATCCGGGAACTGCAGGCTCTGCCGGACAGGGTTTCCTATCTGCTCACGCAAAAAGGGCGCATCCAGTGGATCGCTTCCCGCTATTGTGCGGCGCATGACGCCTTCTTCATCGGACGTGGTTCCGATTACGCGATCAGCATGGAAGGAAGCCTCAAGCTCAAGGAGATCAGTTACATCCACAGCGAGGCCTATGCGGCCGGCGAGCTGAAGCACGGGACGATCAGCCTGATCGAGGACAACACGCTGATCGTGGGTGTGCTCACCCAGAAGGAGCTGATGGAAAAGACAATCAGCAACATGAAGGAATGCAAGGCCAGAGGTGCTTACCTGATGGGGATCCTTTCCGAACAGAGTGCGCCCCATATCGAAGAGCAGCTGGATTTCATTCTGAAGATACCCGAAACGGACAGTCATTTTGCAGGGATCCCCGCCGTGATCCCGCTGCAGCTGCTCGGCTATTACATCAGCGTGTCGAAGGGACTGGACGTTGACAAGCCGAGGAATCTGGCAAAGAGTGTAACGGTGGAATAAAGGAATTCAAGGAGGCTGAACAGTCATGGCAAGGATCAACAGGAATTATCTCAAACTTCCCGGAAGCTATCTTTTCTCGACCATAGCGCGGAAGGTGCGTGAATACGGTGAGGCACATCCCGACGCGGACATCATACGTTTGGGGATCGGCGATGTGACGCAGCCTCTGGCTCCCGCTGTGATCAAAGCACTGCATGCGGCGGTGGACGAGATGGGAACGGCCGAAGGATTCCGCGGCTACGCGCCGGATCTGGGCTATGAGTTCCTGCGCAGCGTGATCGCGGAAAAGGATTTCAAGGCGCGCGGCTGTGACATTTCGGCAGACGAGATCTTTGTCTCGGACGGGGCAAAGAGCGATTGCGGCAACATCCAGGAGATCTTCGGGACGAACAACCGCATCGCGGTCTGCGATCCCGTGTATCCGGTCTATGTGGACTCGAATGTCATGGCCGGCCGCACCGGGGAGTATGACAGCAACACGGAACGTTTTGCGGATGTGATCTACATGCCCTGCCTGGAGGAGAACGGCTTTGTGCCGGAGCTTCCGAAGGAGCTGCCGGACCTGATCTATCTCTGCTTTCCCAATAACCCTACCGGCGCGGTGATCACGAAGAGCCGCCTGCAGGAATGGGTGGACTATGCCAGAAAGAACGACGCGGTGATCCTCTATGACGCGGCGTATGAAGCTTTCATCGACGACGCCTCAGCCGGCAGCGAAGATCCTGTTCCCCACAGCATTTACGAATGCGAGGGTGCGAAGGACTGCGCGATCGAATTCCGCTCCTTCTCCAAGACGGCCGGCTTCACGGGCCTGCGTCTGGGCTATACCGTGGTTCCGAAGGAGCTGATGACCGGCGGCGAAAAGCTGTGGCCGCTGTGGGCAAGACGTCACGGGACCAAGTTCAACGGCGCGCCCTATATCGTGCAGCGGGCCGGAGAGGCGGTTTACGGCGAAGAGGGAAGAGCGCAGATCCGGGAACAGATCGCTTATTACAAAGAAAACGCACGCATCATCCTGGAGGGCCTGAAGAAGGCCGGGTATGAGGTATCCGGCGGCATCCATGCCCCTTATATCTGGCTGAAGACCCCGGATGAGATGACGAGCTGGGATTTCTTCGATCTGCTTCTGGACCGATACAACATCGTCGGCACGCCGGGAAGCGGTTTCGGGCCTCACGGCGAGCATTACTTCCGGCTCACGGCTTTCGGCAGCAGGGGGAACACGATCCGGGCGGTGGAACGCATATCGAAATGACGATCACGGGGACGGTTCTCTGATCGGCCGCTGATTTCAAGGTTTTGCGGGGCTGAAGCATCTTGCTTCAGCCCTTTTTCAACCGCAGAACCGTCCCCGTGATTGCATGATTTGCAGACAGCCCGGATATACGTTATAATCCTCTTCGGGCAGTGTGGGGATGGAGCGTATGCGGAAAACCGGAAAAATGAAGCACAAGACCACGATCACATTCGTCGGCATCTTCCTGCTTGCCGGGGGCTGTTACCTGTGCTCCAGGACCGGGAGTGCTTTTTTCAATTCGCTGATGTTCTGCATGAATGCGACCCTGCTGCTGGGACTGGTCGTCTTCTGGATGTACACGGTGAGCGCAAGGCTTCTGAAGACGAGGACCCGTTTGTATATTTCTGCGGCCGGCTTCTTTATCGCCCTGTTTGTGATGATGAGGATATTCAAGTACCGCATCGTCGTGAACGGCGTCATCGCGTCCCGCTATGTGACCTATCTGTATTATATCCCGCGGATCATGATCCCGACGCTGTTTCTGATCACGGCGGTCAGGCTGGCCGGGGACCGGACGTTCCACAGACACCTGAGCCGGGGCATTCTCGTCACCGGATGTGCCCTCATGGCCCTGCCGCTCACGAACGACCTGCACGGCTTTGTATACCGCCCGAAGGTTGTGCCGGCCCAGTTTGACATGACGAGCCGTACCTATTCCTGGGGACCCGGTTTTTTTCTCTTATATGCATGGATCATTTCCCTGATGGTCGTGGGACTGATCGTGCTCTTTGCAATCATGAGAAAACGGGATAAAAAGCTTGTCGTCATGCTTGTATTCACCATTGTGCTCTGGCTCTCCGCCAAGCTCTTTACTTCCCTTGTGATCGACCGTCTGAATACAGCCAGGATGTACAGCGGTGTCGAGATCGACTGCTTTTCCATGCTCCTGCTCCTGGAATGCTGCATCCGCAGCAGACTCATCCCATACAATGAGAATTATGCCGGCTTTTTCCACAGCCTCAGCATGCCGGTGCTGATCACCGGGCCCGGGCTGGATACCGTTTACGCGAGCTCTGTCCCGGTACGGGCATCGAAAGAAACGCTTGCATCCGCAGAAGATGCCCCCGTGTATCTGGATGAAGACACGAGGCTCATGTGCATGAAGATCCGTGCGGGCTACACCTTCTGGACGGAGGATGAGAGTGAGCTCCATAAGGAGCAGAGGCGCCTTGCCGATGCGAACGCGGTGCTGAGTGAAGAAAACGATCTGATCGCACTGGAGCGTCGGCTGAAGGAACAGAAGGCGCAGCTTGAGGCGCAGGCGCTGGTTTATGAGAAGATCGGTGCCGCCATGGCGCCGAAGCAGAAAAAGATCCGCGAGCTTTTGAACGCGACACGGCCTGACGCAGCGGATTTTGCGGATGCACTGGGAAAGGTCTGCGTGCTCAATGCCTATTCCAAGCGCAAGACCAACCTGCTTCTTTTGTCCGAAGAGGCGCTGCCCAAACAGAACCGCGAACTCTTCCTTGCCCTGTCCGAGTCGGCACGTTTCTTAAATTGCTGCGGCATCGATGCGGCTGCCGTCGGCGAGGAGTATTCCGGGCTGCCTCTCTCCGATGTCCACGAACTTTACGATACCTTCGAGACCCTGATCGAAGCCTATCTTCCCGTGCTCAGGGAAATGACGGTATCCATCATGCCGGAGGGCATCCGTGTGGCAATGGAAGCGGAAACGAAGGTGGAGATAGCGGGTGCGGTCCTTCCCGTAACGTGTGTGGAGAGTGACGGGCTGCTCTTTTTTACCATTAAGAGAAGGAATGCGGGAGGGGGTGTGAAATGAGCAGTCTCGGCGCGATAACCGATACCACACCCTGGTACATTATCTGTTCGGTGTCTCTGATCCTTCTGGTCGGGGCCATTACGATACTCCTGCGTGCCGCCTTTGACGCCCGCGGGCGGAAAACGACGGTGTTCGCGGCTTTGAACCTGCTCCTTGCCTTCTGCCTGTTTTTGGCCCTAATGGACTGCTTTACGATCCGGAATGTGAGCAATGCCGGCATCCGCGCGTTCCTGCCTTTCGAGGAATGGCTCTTTGCGCTTCCGCACATGTGTTATGCTCTGGTCGAAGTGGCATTGGGATTGCTTTTGCTGCTGAGCGCGCGCGATGCACTGCACTACCGGAAATACAACCTGACGCAGGATTCCATCAAGCAGGCGCTGGACAGCCTTCCCGAAGGGATACTGATCAGCAGTCCGGATGGCGTTGTGCGCCTGGCCAACCTCAGAATGAACGAGCTTTGCAGGGCGCTTACTTCCGGGATCCTGAAGGATGCGGGGAATTTCTGGGAAAGGATACGGGAAACGGGGAAAGAGCAGGGCAGCGGCGTCCTTGTGCGTTCGGAGGGCGGTACCTTCCTGTTTGAAAAGGAGAGCTTTGTGCTGAACGGCGAGACCTATGATCGCATCACCGCGATGGATGTGAGCGACCGTTACAGGATCATCGATGAGCTGGAAGAAAAAAACGGGCATCTTTTGGACATCAAGCGCAGGATGAAGGATGCGACCGAACTCTCGGCCGAAATGTTCCTTTCACAGGAGGAGGCGGATGCCAGGGCTGCGCTTCACAACCAGCTGGGGCAGGTGCTCCTGATGGGGCGGCATTATATTCAACATAAGGATACAACGGATCCGGAGCTGGTATACATGGCGACCAGGCAGATGAACAGCTTCCTCCTCGGAGAGGAAGCCGAGCCGTACACAGGGGAGGAAGACGACCTTTCCCGCGCCGTGGCCATGGCAGGCAGCATAGGCGTTACGGCCAGCATCCGCGGGGAGGTGCCGAAGGACGACGCCATCCGGGAGCTGCTGGGGCGGGCGATCACGGAATGTGCCGCCAATGCCGTCAAGCATGCCGGCGGAGATGCGGTCACGGTCGAAATAGGGAATGCGCCTGCAGAATCTGAAGGCGCACCGGCACTTGTCATTGCGATCACCAATAACGGTGCTCCGCCGAAGGGCGCGATCACCGAATCCGGAGGCCTGCTTTCGCTCAGGCGTGATGTCGAGGCTGCGGGCGGCAGCATGAAGATCGAAGCAAAACCGCAGTTTGTGCTTCGGATGACTTTTTAGTGTTTCTTTTTTCAATCCCGAAAAAATGGTACAAACGGGGGATACCCCGTACGCTATTCATCTGCTACAATTTTTACCATGAGCAGCGAAAAACGGATAAAAGTTGTGGTTGTCGATGATCAGAACATCTCGAGGGGCTTCTTCGAGATGTATGTTCGTGCGTCCGCGGGCTTTGAACTCGAGGCGGGCTTAAGGAGCGCGCAGCAGGCCGTGGACTATGTCGAAGGGCATGATCCCGATCTGCTGATCCTGGATGTGATGATGCAGGACGGCATGGATGGCCTGACCGCGGCCAGGATCATCAAGGAAAAACACCCGGAGATCAGGATCATCCTTACCACATCCACTTCGGAGACCGGCTGGGAGCAGGAGGCCAGGGAGGCAGGCATCGAGAGCTTCTGGTACAAGGAATACGACGAGATCAGCCTGACGGAGATTATGGAGCGCACCATGAAGGGCGAGTCCGTATATCCGTCTGTGACGCCAAAGGTATCCTTCGGAAAAATAACAAGGAATGATCTCACGGAGCGCGAGATCGAGATCCTGCGGGAGCTTACCGCCAGCCAGACCAATGAAGAGATCGCGGAAAAGCTGAACATCTCCGCCAATACGGTCAAGAGGCACATCCAGAACATGATGGAGAAGACGGGATTCAAATCGAGGATCGAACTGGCGGTCAACGCAAGGGCTGTCGGTCTGGTCATCAGTGACAGTGACAGAACCGGAAATTGATAGAGGGAGGAAAGATCATGAGGAAAAGGAACGGATCAAAACGCATATCGGCATTCCTGCTTTCGCTGATCCTGGGAGCGGGTGAGCTCGCAGGCAGCGGTTTTTCCGTGTTTGCGGAAGGAGAGGAAGCGGAGCCTCTTATCGAGGCGGAAGCCGAAGAGGCGGAGGATGCCGGTGGGGAAACGGATCCGGAGGATGTATGGGAAATCGAAGATGGCGATCCGGAATGGGAAGAGCCGGAGGAGGGCATGATCCCGGAGGAAGAGCCGGACGGTGCGGATATCCCTGTGGAGAAGACTATAGAGAACACCATGCTCGGTACCTGGGATATGGCTTCTCCTGTGGTGCCTGCTTCGGATCAGGATCCCTGGCAGGGAAGCTTTGTGTATTATGGAAAATATGAAGGGAGAGTTCTGAAATACAGAGTCCTTGACAGAGGCGGCTGTGATTTTACTCCGGACTGGCAGCCGGCGATGCTGCTTGATTGTCATCAGACGCATGTGGTTGGAGGTGGATATTACTCGACCAACGACTTTATGAGCAGTACTCTCCGTGAACATCTGAACGGAGAGTACTTTCTGGAGAACGATGTCTTTACTTCTCCCGAAAAAAGCGCGATCGTGAACAGTACTAAAATATCACCAAACGAAAGAGACGGTAAATCGGAATCCGAATACGGATTCGGTAAGCTTAAGGATACGAAAATTTTTGTGCTGGACGTAAAAGAAGCTACAAACCCTTCCTACGGATATTTTGATACGATCGAGTATAGCAAAACCCGTGAAAAGGAAAAGTGGCCTAATAAACTCATCTCATACCAGGCGTGGCTTCTGCGTTCCCCTCATGCTACGGATAAGAATTATGCTTCTTATGTGTCTGACGGAAAAATAAGAAAGGTAAGTGTTAATGGTGGTACTGCCGTCAGTCCTGCATTTAACCTTGATCTGAGCAAAATCATCTTTGCCACCGCCATCAGCGGGAAGAAAGGTGCGGTAAATACCGAATACAAGCTGACGGTGAAGAACCTCGATATGGGAGTGGATCTGGGCACTTACGGCAAAGTCTACAATGCGAATATGGAAGACCGTATCCTCACCGTTCCTTACCGGATCACAGGTAAGGATGCGGCAGAAGCGGATGCGGTCAGTATCCTGATCCTGGATAAGGAATACAAGAACGGAAATTCCAATGGCGCGAAGATATTATATTACGGAACGCTGGATTGCGGCGACAGCTTTGAGGTCCAGGGCAGGGGGACTTTCCGTCTGCCCGGGGAATTTGACTTAAGCGGCTGGGGGAAGGATTACCACGTATACATGATGGCCGAA
>JAILHF010000023.1 GCA_024696005.1 Lachnospiraceae bacterium
CATTCCGGGTACAGCCCGGGACCGCTCGAGCGGAAACGCCCCCTCCCTACGGTCGGCGGCACATCGGTCGGCGCATTTGAGATTACGCTTCGCGTAATGGCGCCTCCCTAACACAGCATCCCTGCTGTGGCTCTCGCTCGATCCGCCATCCGTGGCGGCTCGTCCCTATTCTCATCATGCTGCTTCAAGAGCTGACGGGCTCCTCCGCGACGTGCCCGGCCCTTATGTCTTCTGCTCTTCCCGTCCGGCCTGACGTTATCCCGCAAAGCCGTCCCGCAAACACAAACTTCCCACTCGAAACCAAAACGCTATCCGTTTGTTGCGCAGAAAGGCCTCCTCTCTTGTCAGTGGCCTCCAATCGTTGTATAATGTGCGCTTGTAAAGAAAGGGGCATTTCTTATGTTAAAAAAACTGCTTTCCCATGTCCAGGAATATAAAGCTGCCAGCATCGCCACACCGATCTGCATGATCTTTGAAGTGCTCTTCGAGATCCTGATCCCGATGCTGATGGGCTCCATCGTTGATGACGGCATCATGGCCGGGAATCTGCCGCATGTCTGCAAGACCGGCCTGCTCATGGTGGTGCTTGCGATCTGCGGCCTTGTGTCCGGCCTTCTGGGCGGCGTCTTCGCTGCCAAGGCGGCTACCGGTTTCGGCAAGAATCTGCGCAAAGGGATGTTCGACAGGATACAGACCTTTTCCTTTGCCAATATCGACAAGTTCTCCACAGCGGGTCTGATCACCCGCCTCACCACCGACGTGACCAATATCCAGAACGCCTACCAGATGATGCTCCGCATGTGCTTCCGCGCTCCTTTTTCGATGATACTGGCCATGACAGCAGCCTTTGTCATCTCGCCCAGCATCGCCAGCATCTACCTGATCGCCGTGATCCTGCTGGCGCTGGTCCTGATGCTGATCATCCGCAAGGGCATGAAGTATTTTACCGAGCTGTTCAAAAAATACGACGATCTGAACGCGACCGTGCAGGAAAACGTGAACGCGATCCGCGTGGTAAAGGCATATGTACGTGAGGATTACGAGAAGAACCGCATGAAAAAGGCGGTAGAAAACATCTACCACCTCTTCATCCGTGCGGAAAAGATGGTGATCATGAACGGCCCGATCATGATGGGAACGGTCTACACCTGCATCCTGACCATCAGCTGGTTCGGCGCGCACATCATCATCCAAAGCGGCGGCAGCGAGCTGGGCACCGGCGACCTCATGAGCCTGCTCACCTATTGCATGAGCATCCTGATGAGCCTGATGATGATCAGCATGATCTTTGTCATGGTGTCCATGTCCATCGCCAGTGCCGAGCGTATCTGCGAAGTGCTGGATGAGGAACCCGACATCACGGATCCCGAGGATCCCGTGATGAGCGTAAAGGACGGCAGCATCGAGTTCAACGATGTGGACTTTTCCTATTATAAAGAGGGGAACGGTGCCCCCGTGCTGAAGGACGTAAGCCTCTCCATAAAGAGCGGCGAGACCATCGGCATCATAGGCGGTACCGGCAGCGCCAAGACCACGATGGTCAGCCTGATCAGCCGCCTGTATGACGTGATGCAGGGCAGCGTGAAGGTCGGCGGCGTGGATGTGCGGCGATACGACCTGGCGCTTCTGCGCGAAGAGGTCTCGGTCGTGCTCCAGAAAAACGTCCTCTTCTCCGGCACGATCCTGGAGAACCTCCGCTGGGGCAAGGCCGATGCCAGCGAAGAAGAGTGCATCGAAGCCTGCCGGATGGCCTGTGCCGACGAATTCATCGAGAAGATGCCGGACAGATACAACACCAGGATCGAGCAGGGCGGCAGCAACGTCTCCGGCGGACAGAAGCAAAGGCTCTGCATTGCCCGCGCGCTGCTCAAAAAGCCCAAGATCCTGATCTTGGACGATTCCACCTCGGCTGTGGATACCGCCACGGATGCAAAGATCCGCAAGGCGTTCCGGGAGATGATCCCGGGCACGACCAAGCTGATCATCGCGCAGCGCATCTCCAGCGTGCAGGAGGCGGACCGCATCATCGTGCTGGATGACGGCCGCGTGAACGGGTTCGGCACCCACGAGGAACTGCTGGCTAGCAACGATATCTACCGTGACGTATACGAATCACAGACCAACGGAAACGGTGACTTTGACGAACCGAAGTAAAGACTGCCCGGTCCCGACGGGCCGGTGAGCAGCTGCAGATACAGAGGAGAAAAAGATGGCGGAAGAAAAAGCAAAAGAGGTCAAGATGGGACGGGGTCCCCGCGGCATGGGACCCAGACCCAAGATCGAGAATCCGGGCGCGGTCTTTAAGCGCGTGTTCGGATATGTATTCAAGGATTACACCCCCCATATCATCTTTGTCATGATATGCATCGTCGCGAGTGTGCTGTGCAACATCCGGGGCACCCTTTTCCTGGGGACCCTGATCGACAACTACATCGGGCCGATGCTGAAAAGCTCCCTGGAGGGCAACGCTGTGGATTACAGCGATCTGCTCACCCAGATCCTCATCATGGCCGGGATCTATGCGCTGGGCATCCTGGCGAACTATCTCCAGAGCCGCACCATGATCTTTGTGACGCAGGGAACGCTGCGAAACCTGCGCTATGAGCTGTTTGCGAAAATGCAGGATCTGCCGATCCGTTATTTCGATACCCATGCCCACGGCGATATCATGAGCATCTACACCAACGATATCGATACCCTGCGCCAGATGATCAGCCAGAGCATCCCCCAGATGCTCAACTCTGCCATCACCATCGTGAGCATCCTGATCAGCATGATCGCACTGAGCCCCGTTCTTACCGGGACCACCATGGTCATGGTCGTGGTCATGCTCTTTGCCACCGGCAAGGCAGCCGGGGGCAGCAGCCGCTACTTCGTGCAGCAGCAGAAGGAACTGGGCGCGCTCAACGGTTTTGTCGAAGAGATGATGGAAGGCCAGAAGGTGGTCAAGGTATTCAACCATGAAGCCGTCAACATCGAAAAGTTCGACGGGCTGAACGAAAAGCTCTGCGACTCGTCCTGCAAAGCGAACCAGTACGTCAATATCCTGGGCCCCATCAACGCGCAGCTTGGCAACTTAAGCTATGTGATCTGCGCGGTGGTCGGCGGCATCCTTGCCATCGCGCTGGATCCTGCCAACGCCATGGCGCTCTCCGTCGGAAATCTGGCAAGCTTTCTTACCTTTAACCGCCAGTTCAACATGCCCATCAACCAGGTCAGCCAGCAGTTCAACTCCATCGTCATGGCTCTGGCCGGCGCGGACCGCATCTTTAAGCTTCTGGATGAAAAGCCCGAACCGGACGAAGGCTATGTCACCCTCGTAAACGTCAAAGACGGCAATACGCTCACGGAAACCGACGAGCATACCGGCGTCTGGGCATGGAAGCATTACCACAAGGCCGACAACACCACCACCTACGCAAAGCTCGAAGGCGATGTGGTCTTCGACGGCGTGGACTTCGGCTATACCGATGAAAAAATGGTCCTGCACGACATCAAGCTCTTTGCGAAGCCCGGACAGAAGATCGCTTTCGTGGGAAGCACCGGTGCCGGCAAGACGACGATCACCAATCTGCTGAATCGTTTTTACGATATCCAGGACGGCAAGATCCGCTATGACGGCATCAACATCAACAAGATCAAAAAGGCCGACCTGCGGCGTTCCCTCGGCATCGTGCTGCAGGAGACGCACCTCTTCAGCGGGACGGTACGTGACAACATCCGTTACGGCCGTCTGGACGCGACGGATGCTGAGGTGGAGGCAGCGGCAAAGCTGGCCAACGCCGACAGCTTCATCAAAAAACTTCCGGAGGGATACGACACCGAACTGAAAGGCGACGGCGGTTCCCTCTCCCAGGGACAGCGACAGCTTCTGGCCATCGCCAGGGCTGCCATCGCGGATCCTCCCGTGCTGATCCTGGACGAGGCCACCAGCTCCATCGATACCCGTACCGAGAAGCTGGTACAGGAAGGCATGGACCGCCTGATGAAGGGACGCACCACCTTCGTGATCGCACACCGCCTGTCCACGGTACGAAACAGCGACTGCATCATGGTGCTTGAGCAGGGCCGCATCATCGAACGCGGCACCCATGACGAACTTCTGGAAGAAAAAGGCAAGTATTATCAGTTATACACCGGTTTACAGGGAGCGTGAAAAAAATGAAAAAAGTATTTATCGACGGAAGCGAAGGAACCACGGGTCTTCGGATCCACGAAAGGCTGGCTGGACGCAGCGACATCGAACTCCTGGCCATCGATCCGGACAAGCGCAAGGATCCCGACGAGATCCGCAAGTTTCTGAATGCCTCGGACATCAGCTTTCTCTGCCTGCCGGATGCGGCAGCGATCGAAGCCGTTGCGCTCTGCGACGATCCGGACACCGTGATCCTGGATACCTCCACGGCACACCGTACCGCGGAAGGCTGGACCTACGGCTTTCCCGAGCTTTCTCCCGAAAACCGGGATGCCATCGCGCACTCGAAGCGCATCGCCGTGCCGGGCTGCTACGCCACCGGCTTTATCTCGCTGGCCTATCCCCTGATCAAGGGCGGGATCCTTCCTGCGGATTATCCCGTAGCCATCACCGCATATTCCGGCTACAGCGGCGGCGGAAAAAAGCTCATTGCCGCCTATGAGGAAGAAGGCCGGGATCCGAAATTCGACTCCGTCCGTACTTACGGATGGGGGCAGACCCACAAGCATCTGAAGGAAATGAAAGCGATCACCGGTCTGAAACGGGAGCCGCTTTTCCTTCCCATGACCACAAACTACCACAGCGGAATGATCGTAAGCCTTCCGCTTTACAGCGATCTGCTGAAGGGTGCCGACAGCCCTGAGGCGGTCCATCATCATTTGGAAGAATATTACAAAGACGAGGAAATGGTCCGTGTCATGCCCTTCGGCGCCGAAGCCGAAGAAGGAGGCACGCTTTTCTCCGATGCTCTTGCGGGAAAGGATTACCTGCAGATCTTCGTTACCGGAAACGCGGAGCGCATCGTTGTTGCAAGCCGTTTTGACAACCTCGGAAAAGGCGCGTCCGGTGCGGCGATCCAATGCATGAATCTGGTCATGGGCTGCGCGCAGACTACGGGACTGGTCGTATAAGATGGTCTTCAGTTCCTTTCTTTTTCTCTGGTTTTTCTTCCCGCCGGTGTTTCTGGCGGGGATGCTGGTGCGCAAGCCAAAAGGGCAGAACCTGATCCTGCTTGCGGCCAGCCTGCTTTTTTACGCCTGGGGGGAGCCGGTCTACGTCCTGCTCCTGATCTTCTCCATACTCTTTAACTGGAGCACGGGGCTTTTCATGGAGCGCTTTCCGAAAGCAAAAAAGGCCTTCCTGGTTTTGTCCGTTGCGGGGAATCTTTTGCTTCTCGGCTGGTTCAAATACGCCGACTTTGTGACCAACACGCTGCGAAGGCTCTTTCCCTCTCTCGGGATCCCCCGCATTTCCGTTCCTCTTCCCATCGGGATCTCGTTCTTTACCTTCCAGGCCATGGCCTATGTGATCGACCTTTACCGCGAAAAATACCCGGCCCAGAAGGATCCGTTGAAGCTCGCGCTCTATATCTCGTTCTTTCCGCAGCTCATTGCCGGCCCCATTGTGCGCTACATTGACGTGGAGCGCCAGCTGACGAACCGGCATGTTTCCACGGAGGGCATCGCCTCCGGGATACGGCGCTTCATCTACGGTCTGGCAAAAAAGGTCATCCTCGCAAACACGCTGGCCGGCCTGACCGACCGCCTTCTCGCCCATCCTCTCACCGAGCTCAACACGGCCTCCTGCTGGGTGGCTGCCATCGCATACACACTTCAGATCTACTATGATTTTTCCGGTTATTCGGACATGGCGATCGGTCTGGGACGGATCTTCGGCTTCCGCTTCCCGGAGAACTTCCGCTACCCCTATCTGTCACGCAGCATCACGGAATTCTGGCAGCGCTGGCACATCTCCCTGGGCACCTGGTTCAAGGAGTATCTCTACATCCCCCTGGGCGGAAACCGCAAGGGCAAGGCTTTCACCTGTCTCAACCTCCTGCTGGTCTTTGCCGCGACCGGCCTCTGGCACGGGGCAACCTGGCGTTTCGTGATCTGGGGCCTGTTTCACGGCTTTTTCCGCATCGTGGAGCATCTGGGCTTTTCCCGCTTTCTGCAGAAGCATCCCCATATCGCCCGGATCTATGCGATCCTGGTTTTCGGTTTCGGCTGGGTGATCTTCCGCGCAGACAGCATGTCCCTTGCCCTGACACAGATCAAAATGATGATCATCCCGACGGCGGGCCCCGTCCACCCCGGGATCTATCTCGGCCGCTTCGGACTGGCCGCGCTGATCGCCGGCATCCTGGGCTGCGGCCCCCTACAGGAGTTCTTCAAGCGCAACAGCATCACCCGTTCGCTGAAGGACCGCTTTATCGAAGGTTTTCCGGAACTGCTGTACTGCGCCGTGCTGCTCGGCGTCTGCATCCTCTTTTTGGGAGGCGACAGCTACAACCCCTTCATCTATTTCAGGTTTTAAGCTATGAGAAAACATGTCGCAAAACTCTATATCGTGCTTCTGGTGCTGGGACTTTTTCTGCCTGCCCCGCTCTATTACGCCATGAAAGCGCATCTGGACTCGCAGAGCCGTGAAAACAAAGCGATCGGTCCCTTCCCTGTTCCGACGGCGGAAAACTACGCGGAGTACCCCCGGAAGATCGAAGGCTGGCTGGGCGGCATCCTGCCCTTCAAGAACCAGATCGCAACGATAGACGGGATCATGGATTACTATGTGATCGGCGAAACCCGCAGCACGGATGTGGTGATCGGCCGGGACGGCTGGCTCTTCTACACCGGCCGGCAGGATGCCGTGGAAGATCCCATCTCCGACTTTCTCGGAACGGATCTGTTCACGGAAGAGGAGCTCACCCTTGCCACCTCCAATCTTCTGGCGGCAAGGGACTATATGGAGCAGCACGGCGGACGCTTCCTCCTGGTGCTCTCTCCCAGCAAGATGAGCATCTATCCTGAAATGCTCCCCGAGCGCTACGGAAAGCCCGCGGAATACAAACGCCTGCAGCAGCTGGCCGATCATCTGCGGGACAATACCGATCTGGAAGTGGTACGCTGTTACGAGGAACTGCAGGCCTACAAACAGGCCTTTCCGGAGGACCGGATCTTCCTCAAATACGATACGCATGAAACCTATGTCGGAAGCTATGTCAGCGCGGATGCGATCCTTCGTGTCCTCGGCCAGCCTCCCCTGCCGGAGCTGCACAGCCTTACCTGGCAGCCAAATGAAAACGGCGAGGCCGACCTGGCCAACATCCTCGGTATCAAAAAGCTGGTCCATGACGACTTCAACTGCTGGAACGTGGCCTTCCACCGCCATTACATCGACGACTGGATGAACGAGACCGAAACGGAACTTCGTTTCGCCAACACGGAAGGCAACGGCACGCCCGAAAAGCTGATGCTCGTCAGCGATTCTTTCGGAGAAGGGATGATCCCCTTCCTGGCAGATTACTATAACGAAAGCTACATGGTATACCCCGGGACCTACACGCCCGAGATCCTCGAACGTGAACAGCCCGATATCCTGATCTATCAGGTAACGGAACGCCTTCTTCCCAATCTGCTGAAATTTGTGGTAGAATAGATCTCATGAAAGAGGATCGATCGCGGGTAAGCCGCTTCATGCTCTATATGGAAATGATACTGGCCGCCCCCGGGAAAGGCCTGCATGTCCTGCTGAAAAAATGCAGGAAACGCGGGGACATCGGACGGGCTCTTTTCCTGCTCTGCACGCTTCTGCTGGTGGGCATCGCCCTTTGGCTGATGCGAAAGAACACCCTTCTTCTTCTGGCAGGCGGCATTGCGCTCGCCGTGCTCGCCTTCCTCAGCTACAAAGCAGTCATGAAAGGGATCGCTGCCCTGCTCCTCTGGCTGGAAAAAGCCACCGGTGTCTTCGCCGCGAGCTTCGATGACTGCCGCCGCATCCTGCGGAAACGTCCCGCACGCAGAAGAAGCAGAAAAACGCCGAGCGGAAACGCACAGCAGGCAAACGCTCCCCATGCCGGTCCCGGCCAGAAGCAGGAACAGAAAAAGACACGCGAGCAGCGCGAAGCCGAGCGCCAGGCCTGGGAAGAAGCCAAACAGAAGGCCCGCGCGGAAAAGCGTTACCGGCAGACGCAGCAGAAAAAGAAACGCATGGAGGAAGAAGCGGAACGGGAACGCGCCAAACGCGGCGGCCCGAAAGCCACGAACAAGCAGAGCCCGCGCGAGAGCAACGAGGCCCTGGAAGAAGCAAAATCCATCTTTAACGTGGAGATCCCTTTTACCGAAGCCGAGATCAAAGAAAAGCGAAATCTGCTGATCAAAAAGTACCATCCCGACAATCCGGAAGGCTCGGAGGAGATGTGCAAAAAGATCAACGAATGCTATGCGATCCTCTATAAATACGCTGTTTAAGAAAGGAAAGCCCTGTCATGAAACGAAAAGAAAACGCCCGCGTTTGCGGGATCAACGAACTGGCTCCCGGGATCTTCTCCCTCTGGCTGGAAAGCAGCATGGCGGCTGAAGCAAAGCCCGGCTGCTTTGTCGGCGTCTATCCCAAAAACGGGGCACATGTCCTGATGCGTCCGATCAGCATCTGTGATGTCAACGCGCAGAAAACGCAGCTGCGCCTTGTCTTCCGTGCCGCAGGAGAAGGCACAAAGGAGATCTCCGGCCTTCGCGTGGGTGAAGAGGTCGCTCTTCTCGGCGTGCTCGGCAACGGTTATGACACGCAAGCCATGCAGGGCAAAAAGCTTTTGCTTCTGGGCGGAGGGATCGGCATCCCCCCGATGCTTCTCCTCGCGAAAGAGCTGTCGGATGCCGGCATCTCCTGCAACGCCGTTCTCGGATATGCGGACCGGAATGATTTCCTTCGCGACGAATTTGACAACGTCTGCCGCACCTATGTAGCCACGATGGACGGCAGCCTGGGAACGAAGGGCACCGTGATCGACGCCCTGAATGAAAACATGCTGATGGCCGACATCTGCTGTGCCTGCGGGCCCATGCCCATGCTGAAGGCCGTAAAGGGCTTTGCTGCAGACTGCGGGATGAAAGCCTATCTTTCCCTGGAAGAGCGCATGGCCTGCGGCGTGGGCGCCTGCCTGGGCTGCGTGACCAAAACGGCGCATCCCGATCCCCATACGCACGTGAACAACACGCGCATCTGCGTGGAAGGTCCCGTATTTGATGCATCGGAGGTGCTGTTATGAATCTGAAAGTCAATATAGCCGGAGTGGAATTAAAGAATCCCGTGATGAGCGCGTCCGGAACGTTCGGCTCGGGACATGAATACAGCGAACTCACGGATATAAACCGTCTCGGTGCCGTGGTCACCAAAGGTGTGGCCTTTGAGCCCTGGGAAGGGAATCCCACGCCCCGTGTCACCGAGGTCTACGGCGGCATGCTCAATGCCATAGGCCTGCAGAACCCCGGCGTGGACGTCTTCATCGAACGGGACATCCCCTTCCTCCGGAAATTCGATACCCGCATCATCGTCAATGTCTGCGGGCATACCGTGGAAGAATACTGCAAAGTGGTGGAACGCCTGAACGGACAGGATGTGGACGCTTACGAGATCAATCTCTCCTGCCCCAACGTGAAGCAGGGTGCACTGGCCTTCGGCCAGGATCCGAAGGTACTGGAAGAAACAACGGCCGCCATCAAGAAGGTGGCGGCAAAACCCATAATCATAAAGCTCTCACCCAATGTGACGAGCATCCGTGACATGGCCCTTGCCGCCGAAGCCGGCGGAGCCGATGCCATCAGCCTGATCAACACGCTGATCGGCATGAAGATCGACATCGAGCGGCGCCGCTTTGTGCTTGCCAACAAAACGGGCGGATTTTCCGGCCCAGCCATCAAGCCCGTGGCTCTCCGCATGGTCTATGAAGCCGCCCACGCGGTAAAGCTTCCCGTGATCGGAATGGGCGGCATCGCCTGCGCGGAAGACGCGATCGAATTCCTGCTCGCCGGCGCAAGCGCTGTGGCGGTGGGAACCATGAACTTCGCGGATCCCCGCACAATGGAACACGTGGCGGAAGGCATCGAAGCCTATCTGAAACGCCACGGCCTCGAAGATGTGCGGGAACTCATCGGCGCAGCAGATGCCTGATCAGCCCTGGCGGTATCCCGGGATCGTCCGCAGCTTGTGCAGATTGAGCAGATGCATGCGGTCGATCTTTTTCCGTATCTCCTCGTCCTCACACACGCCTTCCCTGATATAACGGTCCAGCACCGCATAGGTAAAACCGATCTTGTCCTCATCACTCTTTCCGGACAGGCCGTCGGAAGGCGTCTTGTGGACCAGCTCGGCGGGCAGGCCCAAAGCTTCACCGACCTTGAGCACCTCTCCTACCGTCAGATCCGACAGCAGGCTGAAATCCCCTGCCGCATCACCGTACTTCGTCGAATATCCGATATAGTCCTCCGAAAGATTACAGGTATTGCATACCCGTCCCCCTCCCTCAGCGCTCTGCGCCACCGCATAGAGCGTTGTCATTCGGATGCGGGGCGGGATATTGATCCTTGTATCTTCCGATAGCGCGACCTGCTCCGAAAGCGTTTTTTTCAGGGCTTCCGTCGTGGCGCCGATATTGATCGTCATCGCCTTCAGACCCAGATGCTCCACGAGTCTGTGGGAATCCGGGATGTCGGGCTGTTCCCCGTCCGGCATCAGTACCGCCACCACACGCTCCGTTCCCAGGGCCCTTACCAGAAGCGCTGCACAGACACTGCTGTCCTTTCCTCCGGATATGCCGATCACGGCCTTTGCCCGCGGCCCGTTATCCGCAAACCACTGCTTTGTCCATTCCGTGATCCTGTCGATCTCTCTTTCCGCCTGAAACATAGTCTTACCATCCTTTCTTCAACACTAAACAGCAAATCCAGTATATCACACTTTCCGCCCATTTGCTTGTTTCCGGCGCGTTTTTCGTGTATAATGGTTAACGTTCGGTCCTAAGCCCAAGTGTCGGATACCCGGCATGCAGGGAGACAAAACCAATCGTCACGGACTATATCTGCATGCAGATGTTTTTGAATAGAAAAAGGAGATTTTTATGAACGCAGACATGAAATTTGCCGTCCTGATCGACGGTGACAATGTGGCCCCGAAATACCTCAAGGCTATCCTGGATGAGGTGGCCGACAACGGCGTGGCCACGTATAAGCGCGTATACACCGACTGGACACAGCAGGACCGCGCGGGCTGGAAAAAGATCATGCTGGAGCATTCCGTCATGCCCATCCAGCAGTACAGCTACACCAAGGGCAAGAACTCGACCGACTCCGCCATGATCATCGACGCGATGGACATCCTCTACACGGGAAATGTGGACGGCTTCTACCTTGCCACCAGCGACAGCGACTTTACCCGTCTGGCAGCCCGTCTCCGGGAAGCCGGAAAGTTTGTGGTAGGCGTGGGCGAAGCCAAGACCCCTTCCGCCTTCCGCAGCGCCTGCAACAGCTTCAAGCTCCTCGAGGTCATCAGCGGCAGCGATGATGCTCCCGAAGCGGGCAGCGGGAAAAAGTCCTCCCGGGGAAAGAAAAAGGAATATGCCCTCACGCCGATCAAAGAGATCGAGAACTCGATCTTCAAGATCATCGACGAAAACTCGAACAAGGGCAAGGATACCTATATCGGCGAGATCGGTTCCCGCCTGACAAACAAGCATCCCGATTTCGATGTGCGAAACTACGGCTGCACCAAGCTTTCCACCTTCCTGGAGGATAAGGTCCAGAACCTGGTGCTTCAGGCCAAGAACAGTTCCACCATGGTGAGCATCCGCAAGGATGACATCTCCAAGAAAGAAGTCGAGGAACAGATCGTCGCCATCCTGGAACGCAACGGCGGCGTGATCAACAACATGGCAGTGATCAACGAAGAACTGAAGCTCTGGAATCCCAGCTTCTCTGCCAAGAAACTCGGCTACAGCAAGTTTTCCGCTTTTCTGCAGTCCTTTGAAGAGATCCTCGAGATCGACACGGACCAGAACACGGTCCGTCTGCGGTGGAGCTGATGCTTTTCAATTCGATCCCGTTTTTGATCTTTTTCCCCATCGTCATCCTCCTGTATTTCCTGCTTCCGGGCAGGCTCAGGAGGTTTTGGCTTCTGGGGGCCAGCTACTTTTTCTACATGTCCTGGAACCCGAAGTATGTCGTGCTCATTCTTTTCAGCACCGTCGCCACCTACACGGCCGGCCTTCTGATCGATTCCGCAAAGGAGAAACGCAAAAAAAAGCTGATCCTTGCCTGCGTGATCGTCATGAACCTGGGGCTTCTGTTCTTCTTTAAATACTTCGACTTTGCCCTGGGCAACGTAAACCGCATCCTGAGCCTGCTGCACCTGCAGGCCGTAAACAGTCCCTTCAGCCTGCTGCTGCCGGTGGGCATCTCGTTCTACACCTTCCAGAGCCTCGGCTACGCGATCGATGTATACCGAGGCAGCATACAGCCGGAGAAGGACTTTTTCGACTACGCGCTCTTCGTCAGCTTTTTCCCGCAGCTCGTGGCCGGCCCGATCGAACGCAGCGGCAATCTGTTAAAGCAGGTAAAGGAATGCTCGGAAAAACGTCTCTGGAGTTATGAGGGGATCGTCTCCGGTTTCGGCCTGATGCTCTGGGGCTATTTCATGAAGATGTGCATCGCCGACCGCGTTTCCCTCTTTGTGGATTCGGTCTTCGGGGATGTTTACGCCTTCGGGACCGTAGAGACCGCCCTGGCGGCCGCCGGCTTTTCCCTGCAGATCTATGCGGACTTTGCGGGCTACTCCGCCATCGCCATCGGAGCCGCCCGCATGATGGGCTTTTCCCTGATGGAAAACTTCAACGCTCCGTATTTTGCCGAGAGCATCGGCGAATTCTGGCGGCGCTGGCATATCTCACTGAGCACCTGGTTTCGTGACTATGTCTACATCCCCCTGGGCGGGAACCGCAAAGGGACCTTCCGCCGTTATCTCAACCTGATGATCACCTTCCTGGTGAGCGGCCTCTGGCACGGTGCTTCCTGGTCCTTCGTTTTCTGGGGCGGGCTGCACGGCTTCTACCAGATCATCGGCGGCCTTCTGAAGCCTCTGCGTGAAAAGGCCCTGAAGCAGCTGAACGTCAACCAGGACACCTTCAGCTTTCACCTGGGCCGCAAGCTCATCACCTGCCTGCTGGCGGGCTTCGCCTGGATTTTTTTCCGCGCGCATTCGATGAGCCTTGCACTGACCTACATCAGGCGCATGTTCACGCATTTCAATCCCTGGGTCCTCTTTGACGGAAGCCTGTACAACTGGGGGCTGGACCGCAGGGAAGCCGGCATCCTTGTTTTCGGCGTATTGCTGCTCTTCGTGATCTCGCTTCTGCGTGAGCGGAAGGGCTGCGATATCGGAAGCTACCTGCTCACCCAGAACCTGTGGTTCCGCTGGGCCGTCTTTCTTTTCCTGATCACGGCCGTTCTGGTCTGGGGAGAATACGGCGTGGACTTTGATTCCGCACAGTTCATCTACTTTGATTTTTAGGAGACCATGATGAAAAAAGCCCTTCGCATCACAATCTTTCTCCTGATCACCGTGCTCTGGCTGGGCAAGGTCTATGATGTGCTGCGCTGGAAGGATACCCATGGGGATTATCTTTCTTCCGTGAGTGAACTGGCAGAGACGCCGAAGGACAGCATCGATGTGGTCTTTGTGGGCAGCTCCCATGTTTACGCCGGGATCTATCCCTCCTATCTGTGGACCAACTACGGCATCGCCGCTTTTGACCTGGCCATCTCCGGCATGGACCGGGATTCCGCCTACTATTATCTGAAGCACATGTTCAAAACCCAGTCACCGAAGGTGGCCGTGGTAGATGTCTTCCCCCTGACGTACGAGAAGCATGCCGTGCCCGGAAACATCTACCGCAACTATCTTTCCCTTCCCTATTCCGTGGACACCCTGCCGGCGCTTGAAAGCTATGCCGCCAAGGATCCCACGGTATCCGAAAACATGCTGGACTACCTGGCCCGCTGGCCCATCATCCATACCCGCTACCGGGAGCTTCAGCGCCGGGACTTTGTCAACGATGAAGCCAATCTGTATGCCCGCGGGGAATATCTGAACTGGGAGAGCAACAAGGCAGAAACGATCGATCCCGGAGAACCCGATCCGCTTTTGAAAAACGAGGATCAGGAAAAGTGGCTGAAAGAGCTCAAGGCACTCTGTGATGCCAACGACTGCAGGCTGATCCTGATGGCACTGCCTTTTCTGCCCTATGATGATGACCAGCGTTATATCGACTATGCCGGGACCTTTGCTCAGGAAAACGGCATCGATTTCTACGACTTTAACCGAAAGATCAAAGAACTGGATCTGAATTACGAAAGCGATTTTTATGACGATTCCCACTTAAACGCTTACGGCGCAAAAAAAGTGAGTCTCTTTTTCGGAAAGGAATTTTCCGAAAGATTCGGTATGAGCGATCACCGCGGGGATGCGGCCTATGCCCTCTGGGAGCAGGATCTGCGCTACTATGAGCACCGCCGGGACGGCGATTCCCTTGCCATCGCAGAGGATCTTCCCGCTGTCACGGAGCTCCTTTCCCGCATGCCGGAAGTCACGGCCGTGATCAGCCTGGAGGGAAGCTATGAAAATGCAGACTTTTATGAATCCCTCCGTCTCCTTCCCGGCATGACGGAGGAGGACTACCGCGCAGGCGGCAAATGGCTCTGGGAAAACGGCTCCCTCAGCCGCATCATGGCCAACGATCCCGCCGCCCCTGCCTATGTCAAAGACCTGGATCCCTACGCCACCCTGCGCGTGCAATATACTGCCGATTTCACCCCCGGCAACATCCGTCTGGGCAGCGGTGAGCTCTCCAACAAAAGCGGCGAGCTCCGCATCATCGTCTACGACAGCTTCCTTCACAATTTCCTTACCGTGCGGGAATTCTCCGCAGACTAAGGGGAGCCTGTCTTCCCCGTTATGCCTCAGAGCATCCTGATCTCGTATTCACCGCGCTCATAAGCGTAGCCGTCCCCGGCATCGGTATAGAATTCATAGGGCTCTGCCTTTCCAGCACGATGCAGTCCATTCCGATCCCCAGCTCCCGGGACTTTTCCACCGTCTTCAGGATCTCTTCCTGCGTTATTCACAATGCGGACCAGGACCCATTCCTCATCTACCGTCTGCACGGTGCATGTGCTTCCCGTAATGCTCAGGTCGGCATCATACTGATCTCCCCTAAATTCCAGTTCCACCTGCTTCCCCACGCGTTCATTGAGAGGCTTCTTCAGTGCAAGCTTTTCCACATAGACGGGGCTTCCTTTCATACTGGCCGGCTGCTCTTCCAGCCTCCGCAGGCGGGCTAACACAAAATGTTACATCCTGTCCACGGCCTTCCGGCCGCGTTTCCCGATCGGAGACACAAAAAAGGGCGGAAGCTTTCGCTCCCGCCCGAAACGTTCTTTTTTGCAGACGCTCTTATACCACACCCTGAGCGATCATTGCAGTAACGACCTTCTCAAAGCCGGCGATGTTGGCACCTGCAACATAGTCGCCCTCTTTGCCGTACTTCTTGGCCGCATCGTCGATGGCATGATAGATACCTACCATGATGCCCTTCAGCTTGGCATCAACCTCCTCGAAGCTCCAAGACAGACGCTCGCTGTTCTGGCTCATCTCCAGTGCGGAAGTAGCAACGCCGCCTGCATTTGCAGCCTTGCCGCCGACGAACCATACGCCGTTCTTCTGCAGATACTCGGTTGCTTCCCAGGTCGTAGGCATGTTAGCGCCTTCGCAGACTGCCTTTACACCGTTGGCTACCAGAGCCTTTGCATCATCCAGGTTCAGCTCGTTCTGCGTAGCGCAGGGAAGAGCGATGTCAACCTTGATGTTCCATACGCCGTGATCGTTGGCGTCCTTCTTGTCGTGATACTCAGCGCTGCTGCGGGACTTTGCATACTCGGAAAGACGAGCGCGCTTCACTTCCTTTACTTCCTTCAGCAGTGCCACATCAATGCCTTCGGGATCGTAAACCCAGCCGGTGGAATCGGAAAGGGTCACAACCTTTGCGCCAAGCTGCTGAGCCTTCTCGGTAGCATAGATGGCCACATTACCGGAACCGGAAACCGCAACGGTCTTGCCCTGCATGCTCTCGCCGTGGCACTTCATCAGCTCCTCGGTCAGGTACAGCAGACCATAACCGGTAGCCTCGGTACGAGCCAGGGAACCGCCGTAGGTCAGGCCCTTGCCGGTAAGAACGCCTTCATACAGATCGCGGATGCGCTTGTACTGACCGAACATGAAGCCGATCTCACGAGCGCCCGTTCCGATATCACCTGCAGGTACGTCGGTGTCAGCGCCGATATACTTGTACAGCTCGGTCATGAAGCTCTGGCAGAACTTCATGATCTCGTTATCACTCTTGCCCTTGGGATCAAAATCGGAACCGCCCTTGCCGCCGCCGATCGGCAGAGTGGTCAGGCTGTTCTTGAATACCTGCTCGAAGCCCAGGAATTTGATGATGGAAAGGTTTACCGAAGGATGCAGACGGATGCCGCCCTTGTAAGGCCCGATCGCGTTGTTAAACTGCACACGGAAGCCTCTGTTCACCTGAACCTGTCCGTTGTCATCCACCCAGGGAACACGGAACATGATCTGGCGATCCGGCTCGGTGATGCGCTCGAGGATGGCGAGCTTGCGATACTGCTCCTCATTCGCATCCACAACGGGACGAAGGGAATTCAGCACCTCGGTCACGGCCTGCAGGAATTCCGGCTGGTCCGGATTCTTGGCCTTTACCTTCTCCAGTACTTCATCAACATAAGACATTTTTCTTTCCTCCTTGTGATGTTGCGGAATAGCAGAAAACGGCAACCACAGGCACGCTCTTCACGCGCTGTAATTACCGCCTTTGGTATCCCTGTCTTCTATTGTAAAGCTTTCGCTTTTCAAACCAATGCCTATCCTATCAGATAGCAGAGGAAAATGCAAGTCCCATTTTATTACAGTAATACTATATTATCCAACAGTTCATCGAGCTGACTGATCTTTATTTCTATACCGTAGGCCTCTGTCATATCGACAGTGACCTTTTCATTCTTGGTATTAATGTAATCTACACTTGCCAATTCATATGTATGCGCTACTATTGCAACATCACGTTCCGCAAAAATACCTGCCGAACTTACATACATCCATTCATCATCTTCCGGCATTTCCTTTATATCCGTGATCCCCATAAATTTCAAATAGACTTCTGTTCGCATCGGTACATAGCTTCTTATGTATCTTTCAAATTTCTCCTGGTTTCTTTCGTCAACTAAAAGCATACGCCTGACTCCTATGGGCTTTTCTTCCATAGCCCTTGCCTTTTGCATCACGGTCCAGATATATGGTAACTTCACAGCAATGTATCATTCCTTAACAATCCCGATGATATCGATGACGCGATATCTTACCGATTATCCGAATTCATTCTAACATAATTCCGGACGAAATCAACTTCATACGCCCGGCGCAGGATCTTATGCTCCTCGCAGCGCATTCCTGACCGCATCTTTTATCACCTCGCTGGACACCGTTGCACCGGAAACCGCATCAACCTCAACATCATTCTTCCGGACCATATCCTTAACGATCTCATTCGCGGGAAGCCCCTTCCCACACTCATGCTTCAGGATCTCTATATCCCGGATCATCCCATCCGATACGCTTACTTTAACCTCTACCTTAACAAGATCCGTCTCGCTGTGACCGGTATAGACACCATCCGGGACATGGCTCACATCGATCCCTGTTCTGTCAAACGCCTTTACCTGACTGCCCATCCTGATGCCGACTGTCACCACCACAGCTGTCAGGAGCGCCGCAAACAGGATCCCTATGACAAGCAGAATCTTAAGCAGTTTTTTCATAGTTATTCTCCAAAAGATACGAAACGATCGGTTCGATATAGCGGATGTCGGAAATGTCATAGGAGGAAGCCATCTTCTCGGCCATGGCCTTTTCCTTTTCCGTCGCATCTTTCTTATTCCTGATCGCCGATACAAACATTTTCATTGCGATTCTGGACGGCGTCTTCATCTTTTCATAGTTAAAACCGCCCTGGCAGTAGAACATTTTTATGTATTTCCTCTGCTCTTCCGTGAGAGCATTCTCAAGAAAGGCATCCACATCCGGATTGTCATTCGGACCGCCGCCCACGCAGAACATGGCAAGCCGCTTATCCTTCCAGGCAACTGCCTTTTCCAGAAACCATTTCGCTTTTACCAGGCTCCCGGCCATGGCCCATCCGCCGTAGCAGATCGCTTCATAGCCTGCATAGAATTCAGCCTTTTTCTTCTTCGCTTCCTTCAGATCCAGCAGATCTCCGCCCATTCTTTCTGCCAGCCACTGCGCATACTTTTTTGTAAATCCGGTCTGTGAGGTATAAATGATCAATGTTTTCATAATTCACTCAGATTCCTTTCCATTTTCATGATGGTCTGTATGGTTGTCTGCAGGCTCTCTTCATCGATCCCCTTAAAGATCCGCCCGATGATGTCCCGGCTCTGCTGCCCGTTATTATCGTTCTTTTCCAGAAACTCCCTGCACTGATCCGTGACGGATATCCGTTGCTTTCGTTTATCTTTTTCATCCGGGACCGTTGAAACAAAGCCTTTCTTCTCAAGCTTAAGCAGGATCTGCTTCACATTCTGATGAGAGCTGCCCATGATATCCGACAGCTCATTCAGTGTGGGAGCTTCTTTGCATAAATTGATACAGATGATGGCAAAAAACTGCTTCCAGGTGATCTCCTTAAAATAGGAATCAGCAGCCGCCTGGTATCTGTTGTCAAATGCGCTGAGCAGCCCAAGCAGAAACGGCTGCGGCGGCATATCTCCGAATACCACTTTTTCGATATTCATCACTTCATCGTAATTCATATGGGCTCCTCTCTTTATTATGTAATATATTACCTATGATAACAATGTAACATGTTACTTAATTTTTGTCAACTCCTTTCCGGTTCCTCCTTTGATTTTTGTTTTCCGCAAAAAAAGAACTGCCTAAGCAGTTCTTTTTCGTGTACAGTTTTTTTATCAGCTTTCGTTCCTTCCGCAATGCTCCCATCGGGAAACGGAGCATCATCCGTTTCGTTTTTCCAGCGCTTCGTTTATCCTGGCCGCCATATCCCTGTTATATTTCATAAAGCCCAGCCAGATGAGGATGCTGATCAGTACCATCCCCGCCACCGAGATCACACAGGCAAGCGTTCCGGCCTGCACCGGGATCCAGCCCACCTTCGATGCCGCGAAGAAATATACCGCTAAGCCGATCCCCAGATGGATCACCGCTGCCAGCGGCATCGGCATACGCTCTGCCTTATACAGAAAAGTCGGGACACCGAAACCAAGCCCGGTTGCCACACAGGCAAGTGCCATTTTGGTAAAGGCGTATCCGCTCATGGAAAACTCCCCATGATTGATCACATCAAAGACCACGCCTACGATCACAAAGATCCCCATACTCATCATAATGCTGATCACTACCGTTCTGAAAATCTCTTTCCCTGTTTTCATGATAAACCCTCCGTTTTGTTTCTGACTTTTTCTTCCGTTTCCTTTGTGAATGCTGCTGTTTCTACCCGAAAGATTTCCTCTATATTCCCAGATATTCCTTCAGCTTCGGAACGTATTTCCGGGAAATGTACTCCTTTTCGCCATCCTTCAGATTCAGCACCATCACCCCATTCAGATACGGTTCCACGCTTTTTAAGAATTTCAGATTGACGGCTGCCGACTTGGATACCTGCATAAAATCCTTTCCCAGGATCTCGAGCAGCTCGTACATCCTTTTTCCCACGTGATAGGTCACGCCTTCCGATGTCACATATACCTTTTCGCTTTCCACGCGGATGACACTGATGTTTTCCGACTGCAGAACCATCATCGTATCTTCCACTTTGCCTATGATCCGGCCTCCGGACGCATATTCCGATATATCCTGTGCCAAACCGGCGATCTCTTCCGTCATCTTATCGGCATGAATGACCACGTAGGGTTCTTTTACGTCTTTGGATATGCTGATATCAACCTTCAACTTTCTTCCTCCATGTTTTGCTGATCAGCAGGAAAAGCGTTCCCATGATCAGGGCCAGCGCATACGCCGCAAACCGGCTTCTTGCGAACACAAGACTCACATAGCGGTCCAGCGGTGTCACGAGGATGGCCAGTGCGATGAAGACCAGCATTCCGGCCGCCCCGGCCATCACTTTTTTTGCTTTCCTGAAATCTGCAAGTATCATTATATAGAACAATGATGCAAACATCCATAGCAAAAACGTGGTTGCCGAATGCAGGATCCGTTCCTCGATCCTGCTGTGAAACACGCAGGTAAAGAGGATCGCGAAAACCGCTGCGGCGATAAAGGGTGCGATGTCAAGAAGCTTCAACATGATAAGACTGATCTTTCGGGCATTCATTTTTTGTCCTCCTTTTTGTTTGATATGGTCACAATATCAAAAAAACCTCCTGCCGTGTCATGAAACACGGCAAGAGGTAAAAAACAGGGGGTAAGTTGCATCCGGAACGGTCATTTGCCTCCGTCGATGATCCGGATCGCCTCGATTAAGGTTTGATCCCAAAGCAGTCTGTATTCATACGTCCCGAGCGCTTCGCTCGAAATTCCCTCGTCAAAAAGCTCCTCCTGCTTTAACCAGTCTTCCCATCTGTCAGGACAGTAGATGTCGGGCACGGTACCGAGATAATTATTCTCCGGGCATTCCTCCGAAACGCTGCAGGTGAAGGAATAGGCGATCCTGCTGTTGGGGAGGAAGTAGACCAGAGGGCTTCCGGTGAACCCTTCTCCCTTCGTGTTTTCACCGATCAGCGTTATCCCCTCTACCTTTGCCAGGATCCCCGCGCAGATGTCTCCCGAAGAAAAGGTCCGCCCGGAAACCAGTACGTAGATATTCAAATGCTTCTTTGCCTCTCCCGCGACACGCTCATCCGATACGCACACGAAGGAGTCCTTCTGTTTCCGGAACTCCGCCTCGAGCGAATACAGCGGATTATCACAGAACAGCGCGGTCACCTCGGTCCTGGGATAAACGGCGGTACTCATCCATCCCCCTTCTCCTTCCAGAACCGCTTTGCACAGTCCTTCCGTCACAAAGGTGGAATCGCCTCCTCCGTTGTTTTTCAGATCGATGATGATGTTCTCCGCATCAATGCTTTCGATCGCCTGCGCAAGCTCCTCTGCGACCGGCTCCGTGTCCGCATAATTACAGCTTTTCGCTTCTATATAGATCAGCTTTCGTTCCGGATCCGTCTCAATGGAATAGCCTTTTTTCTGCGTCGTTTCGGATGCACTTTCGTCGCCTTCCTTCGATGCAGCATCGTGATCCGGATAAATGCTTTTCCGAAACTGCATGGCAAGGCTGAACTCGGGTGAAATATACAGATCCCGCTCCACAATGCTGCCGTCGGGCATTTCGATGCATGCATCGTATTTCTCGCCGATCGCGTCGTTAAAGAAGATCTGCGTCACACGGAGGCAGTCATTCCTCGCATCATAGCCGAGGTGATGAATGGTATCGATCGTTTTCAGGGCTTCGGGCATCGTTTCCCCGTTCAGACTGATGATCTTTCCGCCGACGATCTCGTCGATCATTCCGTTTCCGCAGTCATAATCCAGTATCACATAGTCGCCTCCGTAGTTCGAAGCAACGGCACATTTCTGCGTGTAGGACCACATCCTGTCTTCAAACTGTGTCCAGTATGCGTAATTCGTCTCCCGTATCCCGTGAAAGCCCAGCTCGGTACCCACAGGGAAACCGTTCGCACGATTCATGTCATCCATCGGCGGCTTGATCGAGTCATGGGCACCGGGAAGCTTGGCCATGAATGCCGTTAGCAATGCGCAGAACTCATATTCATCCCTGCAGTTTTCGATCCGGCTCCGGTAAGAAGCGTACAGCGCATCATAATCCAGCTTCAGATACTTCTCCGCCTGTTCCCTGACCGGGGATTCCGTGCAGACATTCCGGTAAAGCGCGTCCAGATCCTCAAGCATCTGCTCCCGTGACAGACTTTGCGGCACATAACTGAGCCCCTCGCTCCCTTTTTCCAGGATGCCCATTCCGACAACGGAACGGATCGCCACGATCAGAGGCCTGTGAAAAATGACCAGCAGCACCAGCAGGAAGATGAGCAGTCCCTGGAAGATCTTTCCCGCGATCCCCTTCTTTTTTCCGGCTTTCTTTTCCGCTTTAGGATCTGCCTGTATTTCTTCTTTCATTTCTGCTTTTGTTTCCTCTTTTGCTTCCGCTTTATTCTCAGACATGTTCTGAATTCCTTTCTGCACGATGCAAAGCGATCTTGATTCCCCGCCCGACATTATAATGCATGAGGGCTGTTTCTTCAAATGCAAAAGGGGCGGAACCCGCCCCTTTCCATCCTTCTTTGCAAATGCTTCTTAATATGCCTTTCCCCAATAGACCATTTTCTTTGCCGGCTTGCCGCAGCAGACGCAGACCGGTGCGATCTCTTCCTGCTCAAAGGGCATGCAGCGGCTGGTAGCCGTGGTATCCGCTTTAATCTTTTCCTCGCAGGCCAGTTCCCCGCACCACATGGCTTTCACGAAGCCCGGCTTGTTGTTGATGGTATCGCAGAACTCCTCGTAGTTCTTTGCTTCGTAGGTATGCTCAGCCACATGAACTCTTGCACGCTCCAGCATGTCTTTCTGGATGGTCTCCAGCAGCTCGGCCGCCTTCTCACCAAGCTGATCGAAGGGTACCTCGGTCTTTTCTCTCGTATCCCTTCTCACCAGGATGCAGTGCCCTGCCTCGATATCCTTGGGGCCCAGCTCCAGACGCAGGGGGATGCCGCGCATCTCCTGATCCGCAAATTTGAATCCGGGGCTCTTGTCGGTCTCGTCGATCTTTGCGCGAAGCCCTGCCGCCTTCAGCAGATCAAGCAGCTCCCTGGACTTCTCCAGCACCCCTTCCTTCTTCTGCTGGATCGGGATCACCATCACCTGGGTAGGTGCGATGCGGGGCGGAAGCTTCAGGCCGTCGTTATCGCCGTGCACCATGATGATGCCGCCGATGATGCGGGTGCTCATGCCCCAGGAGGTCTGGTGCACGTACTGCAGCTTGTTCTCCTTATCGGTATACTGGATGCCGAAAGCCTGGGCGAAACCGCTGCCGAAATTGTGGCTGGTCCCGCTCTGCAGGGCCTTGCCGTCATGCATCAGCGCTTCTATGGTATAAGTAGCCTCGGCTCCCGCAAACTTTTCCTTATCGGTCTTGCGTCCCTTGATCACGGGGATCGCCAGCACCTGCTCGCAGAAATCCGCATACACGTTCAGCATCTGAATGGTGCGTGCCTCCGCATCCTCCGCGGTAGCGTGGGCGGTATGCCCTTCCTGCCACAAAAACTCACGGCTGCGAAGGAAAGGCCTTGTGGTCTTTTCCCAACGCACTACCGAGCACCACTGGTTGTAAAGCTTGGGCAGATCACGGTAGGAATGGATCGCGTCCTTGTAATGATCGCAGAACAGCGTCTCGGAAGTGGGGCGCACGCAAAGGCGCTCCTGCAGGGGCTCCAGTCCGCCGTGTGTCACCCAGGCCACCTCCGGTGCAAAGCCTTCCACATGATCCTTTTCCTTCTGAAGAAGACTCTCGGGGATAAAGAGAGGCATGTAGACATTCTCTACACCCGTCTCCTTAAAACGCCTGTCCAGTTCATGCTGGATGTTTTCCCACAGGGCGTAGCCGGCAGGCTTGATCACCATGCATCCCTTTACGGAAGCATAATCGATGAGTTCTGCCTTCTTTACGATGTCCGTGTACCATTGCGCGAAATCTTCCTCCATCGAGGTGATCTCTTCCACCATCTTTTTCTGTTCTGCCATTTTTCCTTTTCCTCTTTTCTGTTTATGTGATTCTTATTTGCCTGACTCTTTTCTGCGCTGTCTTCAGCTTTCCGATGCTTCGTTTTTTTCCTGCTTGATCGTATTCAGCTTTTCGATGTAGATCGGGCGGTGCTTCAGCTCCACATAGATCCTTGCCATGTATTCCCCGATCACACCCAGGATCGTGATGATCACGCCGCTGAAGAAGGATATCAGGATCACGATGGTCGCATATCCCGAACCGATGGATTCCGGATGGCGGAGAGCATCCACCACGGTCCATATCGCAAAGGCAAGTGAAAATGCCACGATCAGGATGCCCAGCCAGACCACTGCCCTGAGCGGTGTTGTGGCAAAAGCCATGAATCCGTTCGCCGCATACCGCACCAGCCCGAAAAAGCTCCACTTGCTCTTCCCCGCGGCCCGCTTCACGTTTTCATACGGGATCCACTTGGTCTCAAACCCGACCCAGCTCATGATCCCCTTGGTAAAGCGCTCCCGTTCCGAAAGCTGCAGCATGGCATTCACCATCTGCCGAGACATCACGCGGTAATCGCTGCCGCCCTGGACCAGCTCCATGTCGGTCACCCGGTTGATGAAGCCGTAAAACATCCTGGAAAACGCGCTGCGGAGAATGGGTTCCCCTTTCCGGCTCACCCGTCTGGCCCCGCAGCAGTCGAAACCTTCCTCAATCCCTTTGATCATCTCGGGAAGCATCTCGGGCGGATGCTGCAGATCCGCATCCATCAGGACCACCAGATCCCCGCGGCTGTTCTCCAGGCCCGCGTAGATCGCCGACTCTTTTCCGAAATTCCTGGCAAAGGAGATAAACTCCACATGCTCCGGTTCCGCTTCCCTGAGCTTTTTGAGCTCCGCAAGGGTTCCGTCCCTGCTGCCGTCATTGACATAGAGCAGGGACCAGCGGTAATCCTTATTCTCCCGGAAGACCTTTTCCACCGCATCATAGAGGAGCCGTATGCAGGCTTCCTCGTTATAGCAGGGAACGATGATCTCGATATGCTTCACAGCTTCTCCACACCCAGCATCACCTTCTCACCGTTGATGCTGCTCTCTTTTGCTTCGGCGTTCTGTTTGCCGTATTCGATCGAATCCGCAAGCAGCTTCGCTGCCATGGCGGCTTCGTTCTTCTTCATGATGCCCTCGATCTTCTCATTCCCGCTCACATACACACGGATGCGGTCCATTACTTCGAAGCCGCTGTCTTTGCGCATGTTCTGGAACTTGCTGATCAGCTCGTTCACAAAGCCTTCTTCGATCAGCTCATTGCTCAGGTTCAGATCCATCACGACGGTCACGTCGCCGTCCGCCTGTGCTTCAAAGCCTTCCTTCTGGGCGATGGTGATCAGCAGGTCCTCTTCGGCAAGTGCCACCTCGGTGCCGTTCACGTCAAACTTCAGCGCCCCTTCACTCTTTAAGCTGTCCATGGCGCTGTTGCCGTCCACGGACGCAAGATATTCCTGAATGCCCTTCAGCTGTTTGCCGTACTTCGGTCCCACGGTCTTGAGCTGCGGCTTGAAGGTATAGGAAGTAAACTCACGCACATCGTCGGTGAAGACGATCTCCTTGACGTTCAGCTCGTCCCTGACGACAGCCGCAAAACTCTCCTCCATCGTGAAAGGAGCCTTGACATACATCTTTCCGATCGGCTGACGGCTCTTGATGTTTGCGGCATTGCGGACGGCCAGGCCGATGGTCTTGACCTTCAGCACGGCATCCATGGCGCTTTCCAGCTCCTTGTCGATCCATTCCTCCTTCACCTTCGGAAAATCACAAAGGTGGATACTTTCCTTCGCAGCCGGATCCAGGCTCACCACCAGGTTCTGATAGATCTGCTCGGTCATGAAGGGGATCATGGGTGCCGCCGTCTTGGCGATGGTCACCAGGGCCGTATACAAAGTCATGTAGGCATTGATCTTGTCCTGCTCCATGCCGCTTGCCCAGAAACGCTCACGTCCGCGGCGCACATACCAGTTGCTCATCTCATCCACAAACTGGTCCAGAGCTCTGGCCGCCTCGGGGATCCTGTATTCGTTCAGGTCGTTGTCCACCTCGCCCACCACGGTATTCAGGCGGGAAAGCAGCCAGCGGTCCATGACCGAAAGCTTATCGTATTCCAGCTCATGCTTGCCGGCATCAAACTGGTCGATCTCGGCATACAGTACCCAGAACGCATAAGTATTCCACAGCGTATCCATGAACTTGCGCTGTCCCTCGGTTACCGCGCCGTCATGGAAACGGTTGGGCAGCCAGGGGGCGGAATTGATGTAGAAATACCAGCGGATCGCATCGGCTCCGTGCTTCTCCAGTGCATCGAAGGGATCCACGGCATTGCCTTTGCTCTTGCTCATCTTCTGGCCGTTCTCGTCCTGCACATGCCCCAGCACGATGACGTTCTGATAGCAGGGGCTGTCAAAGAGCAGCGTGGACTCTGCAAGCAGCGAGTAGAACCAGCCTCTCGTCTGGTCCACTGCCTCGGAAATGAACTGTGCGGGATACTGCGCCTCGAACAGTTCCTTGTTTTCAAAGGGATAATGATGCTGTGCATAAGGCATGGCGCCGGAATCGAACCAGCAGTCGATCACCTCGGGCACGCGGTGCATCGTTTTGCCGCACTTCGGGCAGGGGAAAGTCACATCATCGATATACGGACGGTGCAGCTCCACCTCTGCTGCCTTCGGGTCCCCGGTAAGCTCGGCCAGCTCGGCGCGGCTTCCCACGGAATGGAATTCACCGCATTCGCATTCCCAGATATTTAACGGAGTTCCCCAGTAACGGTTACGGCTGATCGCCCAGTCCTGCAGGTTTTCCAGCCAGTCACCGAAACGGCCCTTGCCGATGGATTCGGGGATCCAGTTGATCTTGTTATTGTTGGCGATCATGTTGTCCTTGACCGCGGTCATCTTGATGTACCAGCTCTCTCTCGCATAGTAGAGCAGCGGGGTATCACAGCGCCAGCAGTGAGGATAGCTGTGCTCAAACTTCGGTGCCGCAAAGAGAAGCTTTCTTGCACTCAGGTCCTTCAGGACCTCGGGATCCGCGCTCACCGCTCCCTCCTTCAGCTCCTTCTCATTGGGCTTGCAGCGCATTCCCGCAAAGGGCGTCTCCTGCTTCAGGCGGCCGGTCTCGTCTACCATCTGTACAAAAGGCAGGTCATACTTCCGTCCCACATTCGCATCGTCTTCACCGAAGGCCGGCGCGATATGCACGATACCGGTACCGTCCGTCATGGTTACATATTCGTCGCATACAACGTAAAATCCGTTCTTGCGCTGACGGTCCGCATCTGCCTTTGCACATTCATACAAAGGCTCGTACTCCTTCTTCTCCAGATCCGTACCCTTGTAAGTCTCAAGTACTTCATAGGAAGCCTTGCCCGCTTCCTTGTCTTCCTTGGTCAGGAGCTGGTCCAGGACGGTGTTCAGCAGGGCTTCGGCCATGTAATAGGTATTGCCGTCGATAGCCTTCACCTTGCAATAGGTCTCGTTCGGGTTCACGCAGAGCGCCACATTGGACGGCAGAGTCCAGGGCGTGGTGGTCCAGGCCAGGATAAAGGCATCCTCGTCCTTGCACTTGAAGCGTACGATCGCGGAGCGCTCCTTCACATCCTTATAGCCCTGTGCCACCTCCTGTGCAGACAGAGGCGTACCGCAGCGGGGGCAGTACGGAACGATCTTGAAGCCCTTGTAAAGGAGCTGCTTGTTCCAGATCTCCTTCAGCGCCCACCATACGCTTTCAATGTAATTATCATCATAGGTCACGTAGGGATCGTCCATGTCCGCCCAGAAACCGACGGTACCGGAGAAGTCCTCCCACATGCCCTTGTATTTCCATACGCTTTCCTTGCACTTCTTTATGAACGGTTCCAGACCGTAAGCCTCGATCTGGTCCTTTCCGTCAAGGCCCAGCATCTTTTCCACTTCGATCTCCACCGGCAGGCCGTGGGTATCCCAGCCGGCCTTTCGGGGCACCTTATATCCCTTCATGGTGCGGTAGCGCGGGATCATATCCTTAATGACACGGGTCAGCACATGTCCGATATGAGGCTTCCCGTTTGCGGTGGGCGGTCCGTCATAGAACATGTAGGTGGGGCAGCCTTCTCTTTCCTGAATGCTCTTCCGGAAGATGTCGTGATCCTTCCAGAATTGCTCCACTTCCTTTTCTCTTGCCACAAAGTTCTGATCCTTGGCTACTTTGCGATACATCATGCATTCCTCCATTGTTCAATAGTAAAAACCCCGCCCCGTGAAGGGCGGGCTTGGGATATTATAAGACGCAGAGCGCCATAAAGTCAAGAAAATTCAAAGGTTTACTGTTACCGTCCCTCCCCGAGCCACGCACTCCGCTGCGTGGCTACGGGCTGATATTTTGCCGGGCAGGCTTGCCGCCCATCGGCGAAGCCGATCTTGCATGGCGGCAAGCGCGTTACGTCCGGCTACCGGACGTAACGCTTACTTCCTCTTTAGAAGCTTTCTGGCGGCTTTCCGGATCGACTGCTTCAGCTGTGCGAAGCGGTAGGCGGAACGGGACTGCGACTCATGGCAACGGCGGCACAGCACCGGCTCGTTCTTTGTTCCCATCTTTCTGCGGAATTCCTGCTTCTGCCTGCATTCCTGTATCTCTTCGTAGCTGTCCGTCTTCAGGTTCCCGAGGATGCATTCCAGTCCCCAGTCCATCGGACAGACGTTCACCGAACCGTCCGGGAGCAGATAGTTGTCATCCAGCTTGTCCCCGTGGCATTTTGCGCAGACCAGTGGCCCCGTCTTGTCCTTTTCGACGGAAATGGTCACGCCTTCCTCATCCTTCAGGTTCCCTGCCCTGTCGTAGATCTCCGTCAGCACCGGCACATCCTTGATCTTTTCCATGATCTTCTCGATCTTCGGATGGAAGGGTCCGTGCACGGAAACGGTCGTGATCGGCAGTTCGCCGCTTTTGTGTCCCTCCGCCACCGCGTCGAGGACCTCGAGATATTCATCGGTCACCGGGATCACGGCATTCCCGTCCCGGTCGGCCACATGGAGCACAAAGATATGGATCTTGAGCTTCCTGACCCTTTCGTAATCCGCCATGTGCATCCCGACCAGCGTGGTATAAAGATCCACATTGCGTCCGTCGTTCACCGCATATTCCACCATGTCCGTACATGCTTCGTTCAGCCAGGGCTCGCACATTCCCGAAAACAGGATGTCCACATCCTTCGGGATCTTTGCCAGATAAGCCTTGAAGTCCTCAAAGCTCATCACGGTCTCTCTTTTCGGATCATCCTGATAATAACGGCTCAGCGCGAGCTTCTGCGGACAGAAGCGGCAGTTGATCCTGCAGCCCATCCTTGTGGTGATCTCTATCTTTCCGGCCATCTTCAGCGTACTCCTTCCGTTTTTTCCGAAACAACTTTGCTGCGCAGTGCCTTGAGGGCCGCCTTTCCGGCGATCGAAAACACGACAGGCAGCGCTACCCCGGCGATCAGGTACAGGATCAGCGAATAATACGGCAGCCGTTCCGGTGTGTAATAATACCAAAGATCCGTTTTATACCGTTCCATGTCAAAGTCCGCAAAATGCCCCGTGTACTTTGCGGCCAGCGCGTAAAGCGTCTTGACGAACATAAATCCCATGAACTGGTGTATCATGATGGAATAACTGTGATCCGCCACCGCGTTGAGCACCCTGTCCTTTCCGAGTCCGGGCTCCAGGATCCTCGCGACCCGCAGCCAGAAGGCCACCCCGATCGCACCCACGATGAAGGGCAAAAGCGGCCCCTCCGGAAAACTCTCACAGGTGGATATCACATAGATCGGCATGCGGTGGAAGAAGTAGAGCATCGCAAGCTGCGCCAGGATGATCAGTCCGAAGTAGACGACATGCGGCAGCCTGTCATGCTTTTCCAACACCCGCTTATAATACACCCCTCCGGCAAAAAACGCAAAGAAATACGCCGTTCTGGGAAGCAGCAGCCACCAGCCCTCCCGGTAACCCATGATCGAAAGCTGCAGACCCAGCACACCGATCCCGAGCGCAAAGAGCAGGATCAGCGTTTCGGGGACACGCAGCTTCAGCCTGGAAAGGAGCAGACGGAGCAGCAGGTAGATCGCCTCGGCGATAAAAAGCGGCACAACATACCAGCCCGCCAGATTATAGGCGAACTGGTGTCCGTCGTATATGGGCGCGAGCAGGAGATTATGCAGGCTGAACTCTCCGCCGATCGTAAAGCCGAAATGCCTGAGTGCCGCGACCAGAAAACCGTAAACCAGATTCCACAGATACATCGGGATGATCAGCCGTTTGCATTTCTTCCAAAGAAAAGCGAGCGGTGCCTCTTCGGCACTGCTCTTGTAAAAATAGCCCGACGCAAAAATGAGCACGGAAAGGATGGTCCCCATGTAGGGGACCCAGTCGTAAAAGAGATTGATGGCGCCGTCGTCGCAATGGGCGCTCACGATCACGATCATGGAAATGGCATACAGGAGCTTGAAGCGATAATCCGTTGTCTTTTTTCCCGCATCAGTCATTGCCGTTCCTCCGGGTCTCGATATTGTCGATGCGGATATCCGCGTCGGAAGGATTCTCCAGGCAGAATTCCACGTGATAAGCATTTTCCGGGGCACTGATCCGCCAGCGCGCTTCCCCGTCCGCTGCCGAAAGGAACTCTGCGGGAAGAGCGCCCTCCCCAAAGTCCGTCTTCACCTCGAGCTTCAGGCCATCCACACCGCTGCCAGAGACACACAGCTCATACGTCCCCGCGTAGAAGGTCATGTTCGGCCCGGACGTTACGGCTCCGCCGTGCAGGGTCCAGGACGCTCCGTCCCCCTCGCCGCCTTCCAGCCAATCCGTCTCCGACAGATCATAACGGTAGTCGCTGAGCGCACCCAGCATGGCTTCCCTGTCCTCAAAACCGTAAGCCACATAATCCGCGTTCCGGAAAGCGACATCCTCCTCCGTAAGATAGCGGACCAGCGGGCACTCCGTTTCTTCCTGCGTGCCCAGCAGGATGAAGACCTTCCCCTGCGGCCTGCCCTCGATGTGCGAGACCGGCTGCAGCCAGATGTAGAGCTCATCCACATCCACCTTTCCGTCCACATGATCGTCCCAGTTATACATCTCGATGCGGCCTTCGGAAAGCTCCGTTACAATGTTTCCGTTCCAATAGGAAGCATAGCCTGCCTCATAGCCCTGCGCTGCAAGCGCCTCCGAAGCCTCCCGGATCGTCCCGCTTACATCACTCCTCCACAGACTGAGGTAGTGTCCCGCCCCGGCGGCCAGGACCGCGGCGAGCACGGCCGCAAGCGGAAGGGCCTGCCAGAAAAGCTCCCTCTTCTCTTTCGCTTCCCCGAAAACACGCTCCAGCGCGAATGCCGCGAGCGGAGCCGCAAAAACGATGACGGGGAGCGCATAGCGGTCCTCGTAAAACATGTCCGTAAAAAGATAAAGAAGAAAATAGACTGCGGCGACCATGCCTGCCAGTCCGGCCACAAAACGCTCACGCGCATCCCGCTTCCGAGCCTGTGACACATGACAGACAGAATACAGAAGAATGCCGCCCACGATCAGCAGGGCTGCCGCGTTTTTGACCAGTGCGGAAGAAAAGACCGGGCCCTCCGTAAAACCGTATTCATGCAGGATCCCCATGAGCAGGGTCTCCAGACGCGAAAAGGAAAAGCCCGTAAAGTGCAGATCGTTCCAGCTGTTAAAGCGATAGTTTGCCGACAGCACAAAATGATTGAGCGCAAATCCGATCCCCCCGCCGAAAAAGGCGATCCAGGCTCCCGGATGGGAAAAACGCCGTTCTTCGCAGCTTCGAAGGATGGCAAGGAGCAGAGCCGGCAGATAGCAGATCACGATCTGTCTGGGCCCTCCGAGCCCTGCCGCGACGGAAAGCAGAAGCAAAAGAGCGCCGGTGATCATCTTCGTCCGCGCCGAAGAAGCCTGCTCAAAATGCAGGATCAGTGCTGCCGTTGCAAAAGAGATCGCGATGTGCGGGATGTAATACAGCCCGTAAAGGACGATATAGGCATAATCGGCGGAAAACGGCAGGAAAAGGAGCACTGCCGTATACGGAAATGCCTTCTTCAGCCCCGCCCTCGCACAGAGATAATAGTACGACGCAGCGTAAAGCGCGAGCAGCACCACGCCCGAAAGCAGGCGCGAGATCCGCCAGCTCTTCGTGAGCGCCAGAAAAAGACTGAAGAAGATCTGGTTGTTCAGCACACGGATCTCCGTCGAATATTTCCAGTCCGGCGTGATGATGCGGTGCTGCTTCGCCAGGATCGAGGACAGGACCATCTCGCTCGACATGTCCGCGTCCAGAAGCCTCTCCACCCGCAGCAGATAGAAAAGGATCCAGCCTCCCGCCAGCGCGATAAAGACCAGCCAGGGAAGCGCAGAGATCAGTTTCTCCCTGATCGTCCGTCCTTCTTTTTTCTCCGTTTTCGATCCGCTCATCGGTATGCTTCCAACTCCTCAGGCGTTCCCAGGACATGCACCCTGTCCGCGGGCACGTCGGAGATGTAGATCTCCCCGCCCCGGGAAAGAAGATAGTCGTACAAAGGGGCCACGTACTTTTCCCCGTTCACGCCCTTCTCCCCGCCGCCATAATATTCGTCATACAGTTTCCTGTACAGTCCGCAGCTTCTGAAATAATACGCTCCCAGCGTGCAGTGATCCGAGATCCTTACCTTCTCTTTGATCTCGGCCACCTTTCCTTCCTCATCCAGGCGCACAAAACTCCAATGATCCCCCTCTGCCCGGAAGCAGGGGATAAATCCGTCGCCCTTCAGCTCCGCGCTGTTCATCTCTCCGGCTTCGACATAAGTGTCGATGTTGTAGATCAGCAGCGCATGTTCCGGATCCCAGTATTTTTCCGCAAGCGTCGCCGTGGTTGCCTGCCCGTCCGTCAGTTTTTCCAGGATGATCACCTTCGGATCCGCGATCCCGAGAACGGCACATTTTTCGCGGATGAAAGCTTCCACATCCTGCGTTTCGTCCCGCAGCGCAACAAAGATATAACGGTCCGCGGCATCGCGGTATCCCTCCAGGCTGATCAGGGACCACTCAAAGAGCGTTTTTCCCTTTGCCTCGATCATGTATTTCGGAAGGACATAGCCCTTCTCGCGAAATCGGGAGCCCAGGCCTCCCATGGTGATGACGATATCCAGCTTCATTCCGCGCCCTCCTCATTTCCTTTCGCGCTCCCCACGCGGGAACGTGCGCAGATCTCCTCCAGTTCCTCCGGCGTGTGACTTAAAAATTCATCCGGCCGCACCGTGCGGTCATCCACATAGAAGCCCTTTTTTCCCGGCCACACCTTGCCGTAGATGATCTCGTCATAGGGGATCTCCCACTTCGCAAGCCACTCTGTAAGCACGGCCGCGGTGTATTTGTTGATCAGGCCCAGATTCCCGTTGTAGCTGTTCATGTTGCGCGAAGTAAACAGGATGATGCGCGCACCGTTCTCCTTATAATAGCGGAGCTTCTCAACGATCTCCGGATACGGCACCAGATCCTCGTAACGCTCCTCTTTCCCTTTGATAGGGCAGAGCGTTCCGTCAATGTCAAAAACAAAAGAATATTCCTCAAGCATTTTTCTCGATCTCCTCCAGGATAGCAGCGGCATTCAGAATAAAACCCAGGACCTTCAGCGGATTATCCATGTGAAGCGGAAGCATCGAAAGAAAGAGCGATACCTCGTAGAGCCGCACGGAATGATAATCAAAGCCGCTCTCTTCCAGCCTCTGGCGGAAGATCTTTACATAAGCCCTGTTGTCGAACGGAAGCTCCAGCTCCGGCTCAAAGCCTTCACCGATGCGTATGTCAAAAAGGGCATTATTGAAGAAATCATAGCTTCCGCAGACGGAATGGCTGAGCTTGGCCACATCATAGTAGGGATCCGTCCAGAGAGCTTCCTCCGTCGTCGCGCCGCGCGGATCGATGAACTTCAGCGTCCTGGTGGATTTGTTATAAAGCGCATTCGCAAAACAGGGATCTCCGTGGCCGATCACCAGGCGCGCGGGGTACTCCGTCTTCTTTTCGATCTTTTCCTTCAGGGCAAAATAACGGTCGGCGAGCGCGTCCACGCCGGGTGCTCCTGTCGAAGACAGCAGGCTTTCGATCTTTTTGTATTCCTTCAGCTCCTTCAGAGCCTTCAGGCGTTCCTTTACCTTTGTCACATAAAGCGCGTCCGCGGTCTTTCTGTATTCCTCCCTGCTGCACTTCTTTTCATGACGGCAGGAAAAGAAATAGAAATATTTATCCATCAGTTCCCCGAACTCCGCTTCGTCCATGGAACCGTGCACCCATTTGATGGCCAGATCGGTCATGTGCAGGCGCTCCATGCGGTAGCTGGCACCCCCGTCCGTCTCCCGGAAATCAAAGGGAAGGACAAACCAGAATTTCATGTCCTCCGGGAGCAGATGATAGAACTGGTACTCGGCCCGGATCTTCTCTTTGTTCGAAGAGCTCTTGACCAGGGTGTATTCGTCTCCCTTCAGGGTATTGAAATAGCGGGAATCGAAATTGCCGGTAACGCACTGGATGAAGTTGCCGATCTGCCCGATATCCGCAAGGCCTTCCGCCTCAAAACGTTCCCTGCATTCCCGGATCAGGTCACGCGGTTTCTTTCCCGCGGAGATCTCCCTGACAAACTCCAGATAGGTCTCCGCCGAAGGAAACATGGCTGCGACCGGCTTGCCGTTCACAAGCATCGCATAAGGCACATCGACATACAAAAGCTTCTTAAAAGAAAGCCCCGCCTTTTGTGCATCACTGATCAGATGATCGGAGATGCAGTGCAGGATGCGGACATCGCCGGAATTCTTATGCTCCAGCTCCTCCCCCAGGTCGGCGAATTCGAACAGGGAGTGCAGCTTTTTCCATGTCAGCTCCGGATACAGCTTCTCGAGCTCATCGCGATAGTATTCCTCCAGGCGGCGTTTCTTGACCACCACATCCGCAAAGCCCTTGTCCCCAATGATGTCCGAGATGACCTCGCTCTTTTTTCCCGTATCGTCAAATACCACTATGACCTTCATCTCTTACTCCTTTTTACGGCCGCCATCTCCGCAAGCTTGATCAGGATATAGGCCAGGATCAGCAAAAGGATCGTAAACACGACAAAACGCTTCAGCTCCGGCGAATCTCCCATTCCGAGCGCAGCTGACAGATAGCGGGACACCGTTTCGCCGATCGATCCCTTCGCGCCCTGCAAAAGCACAAGGCTTCCGATCTCGGCGGCCCAGGCCAGTACGGATAGAATATACAACAGACAACCCCTCCCGTGCAACACCCCTTTGATCTCGCGGTAGACGCGGAAGGTTCCGTCCAGGAATTTCAGCATGGCCAGCTTGTTCGCCGTCGCTTTGGAAGAAAGGAGATAGTGCTTCCAAACCTCATGCATCCCCGGGAATGCGAAATACATGAGCAGCACCAGCCCCAGAAAGATCAGGAGCGCATAGATCAGCGGGGGAAGCACCCCGCCGGAAAAGAGCCAGACCAGCAGGATCATCGTAACCAGGGCGACCGTGTCAAAAACACGGTCCAGCAGGATGATCACGATGCCCTTCAGAAAACTCCCCAGCTCTGCGCCGCAGCAATAGATACGGAAGAATTCTCCCAGCTTCCAGGGCAGGACCACACTGACCGGCGTCACCTTGCAATACAGCTTCATGCAGGCGGAGCGGCTCATGTCCAGTCCGTAGAGTGCCAGATACAGACGCAGTGCCTTGACGGCATGCACGAGCAGGGCCGTCAGGATCAGGACCGGGATCCCCTCCGGATCAAAAAACTCCGCAAAGGCACCGGGCAGCACATAGGCGTTCACAAAAAGAAACAGCGTAAGACCGAGCACGCACAGATTGATCAGATTGTAGGAAAGCCCCTTCCTCTTCTTCATCCGCGGTACAGATCCTCCGCGACGGTCTCGGCCGCGTACTCTTCCACGGGAGTGTCCCTGTGCTCCGCTTCGATGAAGCCTTTCTTATCCAGGATATAACTCCCCAGAAGCTTTAATACCGTGACAGCCTGGTTCACCATCTTCACGTTCGATACCTGGTCATCCTCGCGCCAGCAGATCGGGAAGAAGCGGACGCGGTGGCGGTAATAGACCGAGCCGAGGATCATGCAGTAATTGAACATCAGGTTATCCTTGAACTTCAGATAAAAACGGTCCTTCAGGATCTCAACCCGGTACATGTTGAGGCCGGATCCCAGATCCAGGATGCGCGCTCCGCTCCCGATGGAGAAGAGGATATTGTAGACCACATTTCCGAAGGTACGGAAAAGAGAATAGCCCTTCAGGCGGGAACCGTTCATGAAGCGTGCTCCCAGCAGACAGTCATATTTCCTGTGTATCCCACGGTCCAGATAAGGGAGCAGATCCGTAATGCTGCCCTGGTCGTCGCCGTGCAGCATCACCACATAATCGAAGCCGTTTTTGACGGCATAATCAAAGGCCAGCTTCTGGGAGCCGCCCAGACCGTAATTCTCGTTATTCCGAAGAAGCCGCACCGTTGTCGCGAACTCATGTCCGGCCAGGTAATCCCGCACGGCCTGTTCCCCGTCGTCCGTGCTCCGGTTGTTCAGGATCAGGATCTCCGCAAAATACCGGCTCACTTCATCCGTAAACTGATCCAATACCCGTGTGATCTGCTTTTCGCAATTATACATCGGGATGAACAGCAAGATCTTTTCCTTCATCATTCCACCTCTCTGAGTTTTAACAGGCGAAGCTCTCCGATCGCGGGCATTGCTGCCGCCTCTCCGGAATCTTCCGCCGTGATCCTTATCTGTGCATGGCTGTTCAGAAGCCAGCCGGCGCCGCTCCCCAGCGGGATCAGCAGACGTCCCTGCCCGAGATCACAATGCATGCAATGCTCTTCTCCCGCGTCATCCTGCCAGGAGAGCGTGATCGTCCTTCCCGGATTGCGGTTCTTGCGCATCAGCCGGGCCGCAAAGGGGGTAACATCCTCCTGCACCGCATCGAACAGATGGTCAACAAGAATATAATCGTACGTTTCACCGATATCGTCAAGCGCAAGATAAAGGAAGTCCGCATCATCCCCATCGAGGCTCTCCCCGAAGAGGATCTCCGCGCCGTCTGCCCCCTGCCCGAGAGAATATGCCGCCTGCGCTTCGGTAAAGATCCCGTTCAGGCTCTCCATGGAAAGCCCCCAGGAAGAAGGCGTCAGCCCCAGTTCCCTCTCTTCGGCCGCGATCCCGGCCGCTTTGTTCCGCTCGCGGGCTTCCTCCGGATCTCCCCCGTGCGGCAGGAATTTCGCCGTTTCCGCATCCCAGGCATATTCCCCGGAGGCAAGCAGCCAATGATACAGATAATAATACGAAAACGAATCGAGCGCGGATACCCTGGGCCCGTTGCGTCGCAGCAGCTCCACGGTCTCCTGCGCGGCTCCGTATCCCCGTATCGTCATCATCTCCATGACGGAAGCGCCGCGGATGTTATACAGATAAAAGTAACCGAAATCCCCGAGCCCCAGATAGCTTTCCGCGGGATCCAGTCCCACCCCGCCGTTATAGCGCGCAAGGAGCTTCGTGTAATCCTCTTCTTTCATGAAGCAGCTTCCGAGTCTGGGACAGGCAGAACTGTCCGCCGCGATGCGGTCTTCCGGTACCGTATATGCCGCTGCGAGCTTTTCGTCTTCCGCGATGCCGCGGGCGCTTTCTCCCATGACGGCTGCGAGCAGGAATACCGCAAAGCCCGAAACGACATAACGCATCGTCCCGCTGCCGCAATAGCGCGCCGCGATCAGCAAAAACATCACAGCCGCGGCAAAGATGACACCGGCGCTCCTCGCGTAAATGTCAAACACATCCAGACGGACCAGGGTATAACTGAACGATACAAACATGGCGATGCCGACACTGATGCACACTGCCGCTGCTTCCGCATTCCCGATCAGAAGCTTTCTGCCTTCCACACGGATCTGCCCCAGCTTCATCGCCAGGATCACGGAGACCCAGACCACCGACACCGGGATCAGAAAACTGAACAGCATGTAAAGCAGAAGACGCAGCCCGTCCGAGGGAACATAAGATAAGAAGTTATCCGGCATTCCCTGGCCGAAGCGGGCAAGCCCGTCCGCAAAGATCGTCTGGGCACTCATGGCCAGCATGTGCTTCAGCGTTCCCAGCAAAAGCGGGATGCTGAGGATCGCCGGCAAAAGGCAGCCTGCCCAGCCAAGCCAGAAAAGCGGCTTTTTGACATCCCGGGACAGTTCCCCCTTCCGCCAGCGCAAAAACTGCAGAACAGCCAACGGAAGAAAAGCCAGGCAGACCGCCGCCCCGAAGAGCGGGTAGTAAAGCCCGTGCACAAGGCTTGTCAAAAACCAGGCTTTCAGCCACAGGCTCCTGCGCCTGATCAGTGCCGGATGGACCAGAAGCAGCATGAAGGGCAGGATCAGTGCGATCCGGTTATAGCGCAGGATCGGGATCAGCAGCGCGAGAAGCAGAAGGTTACCCTCCCGGATCTGCTTCCGGGCCGCCAGGAGCAGAAGCGCCGCGATCGCAAGATAAAACAGGTTTTCCGTGACATTATAGGCGGCATACTCGCCTTTCCCAAAGAGCGCGAGGAAGGCTCCCTGCACAACGGAATACATCCCGGAAACCGGGATATACTCCGAAAAAGGCCTCTGCCCGAGCTCAAAGATCTGGGAAAACGCGATGATGTTCTCAAAAGGATGATGCATGTCCGCCGGCACGATCAGGCCGCGGCCCGAATAGGAATTGAAGTTCAGGATGGCAAGAAGCGTCCCGAACGAGACCAGCTCGTCCATGCCGCAGCCGCCCTTCCGGCTTTTTGCCAGTTTTTTCACGGCAAAAATGAGACAGACGATGATCAGAAGCCAGACCGGAAGAATGATCCTCTTCGTCAGCGGGACCGGTGTTTCCACTCCGGCGACCCGGTATCCGGCAGCCAGAAAGATCAGGAACGTGAACGGGATCGCCAGCTGCAGATAAGGAAAGACAAGCAGGAAGAAATCCTTTTTCTTACTCCGGGACATAAGCAGCAAAATGCAGCTTGCGAAAAACGCAAGAAGGGTCAGGCTTTCCTCCCCGATATCCCACCCGCCGCCGAGATACACGTAAAGGCGGTACAGCCCGCATAAAGCGTACAATCCGGCGATGAAACAGGAAAGCGCGGATGTGGCATATGCCGTTCCGCTGACAGTCAAAAGGATCCAGAAGCCCGTCATGGCGGTCAGTACCGGGCTGCATTCCCCGTAAACCGCATAGGCCGTGCCTCCGGAGATCAAAAGCAGCAGTCCGATCAGCCCCATCGAGCGGGTGCCGTCCGCGGCTGTCTCCGTCCGGTGCGTCCGGTTATGAAAAAGGAAGAAAACGATCGCGGAGAGCGATCCGAGAGCGGAAAGCAGATAGACCATATCCCGTTCCGCCGATTTGTTGCTGCCTTCCGTCGAAGTCAGCTCCTGTACCACATCCGTAAAGACCTGGGGCGTGTTGCCGAAATGCGCGAGCCAGAGATAGATGAACAGCCCGCCGAAGAGGAAAAGAAGGGTCAGAAACAAAGCCTGTCCGTTCCCCATAGTTTTTTGCTGCTGCTTCTGCAAGTTCATCCTCCTCCGCAGGGACCGCCCGAAGCTGACCGGCGGCCGCGCTCCTTTATCTATCCCGGCTATCCGTTTGCACTACTGTAGCACAAAAGGGGCCGTTTTTCAAGGAAACGCAAGCCGCCGGGCCGTCAAGCTCCCTCCCGTCAGATTCCCTCGATCCCTTCGCATTTCGGGACCGTATCGATGGAGCCGTCTTCATTATAATGAAATTCCGCCACGCAGACACTGCGGTGGAAAAGGCTTCCTCCGGGCAGCTCCGCGGTATGATAAAAGAGATAGGAATGTCCCTTGAAGTCGGCGATCCCGGGATGATTCGTAAAGCATCCGCCCTCCTCGGTCATCAACACGCCGCCGTATTTCCAGGGACCGGTCGGCGATTTCGAAGTCGAATACGCAAGATGCTCCTGATGCACGTTCTCGGCAAATGCCGCAAACACCATGTAGTAAAGCCCGTTTCTCTTATAGAACCAGGGTCCTTCTCCGTAGGAGGTGCCGGTATCGTGGCTCCCCTTCGCGAAAGACTCTTCGGTCATGGGCACCTTCACGATGCCGGTCTTTTCGTCATAAGAGATCATGTCCTCGTTCAGAAGGACATAGCGCAGCTCGGGATTCCCGAAATAAAGATAGGCCTGTCCGTCATCATCGATAAAGACCGTCGGGTCGATGTCGTTCCAGTCCCCTTCATCGATCAGCGGATGCCCCAGATCCTTGAACGGCCCTTCCGGCCTGTCCGAAACACCGACCGCTATGGCCATGCCGCCGTCCTTTTTGTGCACGGGGCAGTAGAGATAAAACTTTTCGTTCCGCTCTGCCGCCTGCGGTGCCCAGGCCCGGTCGTCCGCCCATTCGATGTCATCCAGGGAAAAGATCCTGCCGTGATCGGTCCAGTTCACCATGTCCCTGGTCGAAAAGCAGCGCCAGTCAAACATGGTGTAGAAATCCTTTATCAGCTCATCCTCATCGTGCGTCGTGTACAGGTACAGCGTATCCCCGCTGACCATCGGCGCCGGGTCGGCCGTATAGATCGAGCGGATGATGGGGTTTTTGCAGAAATTCTTCCGTTCCATCGCAAATGTTCCTCCTTTGCACAGAAATCTCCCGTGACATTAACGCATCCAGTATAACACAAAAAAAGAAAGACCGCTCTCAAAATTCGATCTCGATGACGATCTTTCCATCTCTGTATTCGGCATTCAGCGCGCAGCCCATCCGTTCGCAAAAGAGCTTTACAATGGAAAGCCCAAGGCCGGTCGAATGATTTCTCGCATTATCCACGGTATAAAAGCGGTCAAACAGGCGGTTGACCTCGATCGTGGAAAGCTCGGCGGCACTGTTGGCCACCCGCAGCTTCCCGCTTGCGTCGAGCGAGATCTCCAGGTCGCCGTCACTGTATTTCAGGGCATTGCTCAGAAGATTGGACAGGATGCGCTCCACGTAGGACTGCACCAGATTGCGCCGGATCTCCTTTTCGGTAATGTCCACTACCGGCTCGATCCCCTTTTCGGAAAAGGCCGGATAGTGATCCATGATGGCATTTTCCAGGAGCATGTTGATGCAGAGTTCCTGTTTTTCCTCCTTTACCCCTCCTCCCGACAGGAGGGCGTATTCAAACAATTCCTCCGTAAGCTTTTTCATATGGGCCGCCCGTTCCCCGATCACGGACAGATAGCGTTCCATTTCGGGAGACTTCTCCAGCTTCTCCCCCAGTTCCACATAACCGCAGATCGCCGTAAGCGGCGTGCGGAGATCGTGGGCGATGTTCGTGATCGCCGTTTTGATCTCGGCATCCCCGAGTTCATAGCGATGAAAGGCATCCCGCAGACTGACCAGCGTCTCGTTCATGAGCGTCGCCAGCCTCCTTATCTCCCGGTCCCTGCTTATGCTGCCCAAAAGCCGGTTGCTGTGCAGCTCTTTCCTCTCCGCGAAGTCATTCCCCAGATCCCTGACCGCCGTTCGCAGCACCACCAGCTTGATGATCAGGAAAAGGTTAACGGCCAGGCTCAGGATCAGGGCATACTTCATGGGAAAACTCCTTGTTTTTCGTCAGTAATGGATGGGATCGATCGGCGTGGTGCTGAAATAGTACACGACCGCATCATAGCGATCGGCGGGCACGCATTTCAGGCGATAACTCTTGCCGATATCACTCAGAATATTATACCCCTCTCCGACCAGTCCGGTAAAGAGCGGACTGTGAATGGTGCGGTAAAGCTCAGGCTCATCTTCCCCTACCTTCGAAAAGTCCAGGCAGTACTGCCCGCCCTCAAAAAAGGAGGCCTGATAGGCCAGCGGGTCGTTGCTGCAATAGAAATGGTCCGCCCTCTCGTATTCCTCATCGTATGTCCCGGCGGTATGGATGTTCACGCAGGTGTTGTAAAACTCACTGCCGATGCAGTAGTAGCTTCCGTCAAAGATCCTGTCGATCTCTCCTCCCATCGCCAGGGGCCCCTCTTCGAAGCCCTGCATGGAGGAACCCTTCATCACATGGCCGTTATGCGCGGTGATCAGGATCTGCGAGTATCCCCTTTTTTCTTCCGCCTCCGAAAAACGCTTCAGGTTTTCCGCCATGCATCTGTCACGGTAAGCAGCGTAGCTTCCCGGTTCTTCCTCATAGAGGGGCGCATCGATCCCCTGCAGCACCACTCCCGAAAGAATGGACAGTTCATTTGCTCCCACGCCTTCCTCTCCCGAAAAGCGCTCGCGCAGCCTTTCAAAGAATGCCCGCTCAAGTTCCCGCACGCCCTCCTCTTCGACATCGATGGCCAGAAGCGTTTCCCGCTCTTCCTCCGAAAACACGGCGGGATCTTTCCGGCACAGCTGCTGCATGTATTCGACGGCGAAAATGCCGCCCTGCATGTCCACTCCGTAAAACATCAGGGATTCCTCATAGGGAACGCTTTGGTTATAGCTGCGCATCCAGCTGAGAAGCTCCGCGATCTCCTCTGTATCATAAAGAGGATAGCTCTGTTTTCCCAAAAGGGCGATCAGATCGCTCTCCGGATCATGGATGGCAGCGTTGATCATGGCGCCTTCCCCCGCCGAGATCTCAAATGCGATCGAGCGTCCGTCCCCTTCGTTTACAAGCTTTTCCAGTATCTGCCTTTTCAGGATCTGAAACTCCCGGTTTCCGTGGGTCGCTTCTCCGATCCCCACCACTCTGACATCCGCGGGAATGCGAAACTCCGCAAGACTTTCCGCAACATCTTCGATCCCGTCGATCTTCTTTTTCTCCGATAAGATCACGCCGCTGCGCGCCAGTATCAGAAAAGCGAAGTAGATCAGGGATAGCGATACGATGATCCGCCATATTTTTGCAAACTTCTTCATGTCCTCTCTTATCCTTTCCTTATACTTCCTCGCGCAGATTCAGCCGCAGGGTCCCGGCAAACAGCACCAGCGCACTGCCGCCCACCGAAAGAAGGAGCTGCGCGGCCGTCCCGGGATTCGCATAATCATCCGAAAAGCCGGTGTTGCTGAACCATTGCCCGAAGGGACTCAGATTATAGATCAGCGCCGTGACATTTCTTGCCTCGATGTTCCCGGCATTATCAAAGGCCATCAGGATCGCGTTTCCGAACATCGTCATGCCGAACGCCGCCTGAAAGAGCATCGTTATGACAACTGCCACCACGATGACGTTCTTTACCCGGAAGGAGATAAAGCAAAGAACGGTGAGATAAAAGAGGAATGCGACAAATACCGTGAGAATGGGGATCCCGTATCTGCCGAATGGATCTGCTCCCCCCAGGATCCCGCCGATCAGGTAGGCCAGCGTCATCAGAAACAGCAGGCTCGCGTGGCTGAGATAATACGCCCCGAAGATCTGCTTCTGGGTATAGCCGATGATCATCTTGTTCCGAAGCACCCCATCCTTATATTCGGGGCTTATGGAATAAGGAACAAAGATCGAGAAAAACACGCACATGGCGATGCTGACAAAAAACATGCGCCGGGAACTGTCGGCCTCTGACAGAAACGATATCCGCATCCATCCCGAACTCACCGCAAAGGTCACCACCAGCGCGATCACACAGCCGCCGATAAAAAAGATGTTTGTCAATAATCTTGCCATGCAGGCTTTATATAAACGTAACATTTTTACCTCCTTACTTTACGCTCACGCGATCTCTTTTTTCCGAAAGATCAGTATTCCGGCCAGCGTGGATAACAGGATCAATCCGCACACGCCGGCCAGATAGACCCAGGTCTCGTGATGCGGCCGCATCTTCAGATAGGAATAGGGAACGAAACGGTCATAAAAGCGGTACAGGAAAAGCTTCGCTCCGGAAAGCACGCACTTCCCCGCCGTGGGATAAAGCTTCTCGTTTACCTCCAGGCTGAAAATGTGCGCCGCCAGCGAGATCACCAGACCGATCGCATAAGAGCTCTTTTTGCCGCCCAGGACCATGACCAGCGCCGTTGAAAACACCCCGATCGACATGAGCGCCAGGGTATCGATCAGCCACATATCCGCCAGTTCCGCGATCGTCATGGTATAAAGCCCGCCCTTCGTAAGGACCAGGGCCAGGATGCCGGACTCCGCAAAAGCCGCCGCACTGATCAGAACCGCCTGCAGAGCCCCCACGATCTCGGCCGAAACAAACACCGTCGCCCTTCCGCTCCCCAGGATCAGCTTGTTTCTTATGCAGCCGTCCGAAAAATCCCCGATGGACGTAAACAGCGTGGATGCCGTCACGGCAAGGGCCGCATAGGAGGAGTAAAGCATTATGATATCGTCCGCCGTGACAGCGAAACCCATGTAATGGCCGATGATCTTCAACAGGATGGAGTACAGGACCAGATAGGTGCTCACGGCCAGGATGACCTGACGCATGCCCTTTTGGTAAAGCATCATTCTGGCATCCGCATAAAGAACCTTAAGCATCCCCGTTTCCTCCCAGCAAAGACAGATAAAACGCTTCCAGGCTTTCCTCTTTTTCTTCCATCGTCAGGATCGAGCAGCCGGCCTTTTCAAAATCCTTCGCGATCTCCGAGATGATCAGCTCCGCATACACATCCGCCCTGTTGTCATCCAGGATCTTGTATTCGATCCCTTTCTCATCAAAGATCCTTGCCATCTTTCCGGTATCGCTCACCTTCATGCGAACGGCTTTGCGACATTCCTTCCGCAGTTCCTCGGCACTCATCTGCCGGACCAGATGTCCCTGATCGATAAAACCGTAGTGCGTAGCCATGCGGGCCAGTTCATCCAGGATATGGCTGGAGATCAGGAAGGTGATGCCCTTTTCCCGGTTCAGCTTAAGGATCAGCTCGCGGATCTCGATGATGCCCTGGGGATCCAGTCCGTTGGTCGGCTCATCCAGGATGACAAAATCCGGATCCCCGCACAGCGCCACCGCAAGTCCCAGGCGCTGCCGCATGCCCAGCGAGAATTTGCCGGCCTTCTTTTTCCCCGTATCGGAAAGCCCGACCAGCCTGAGCAGTTCGTCGACGCAGTCAAAATCAGGCAGTCCCAGAAGCAGGCACTGCTGGATCAGGTTCGATCTGGCCGTCATGTCCTTATAAATGGCCGGGCTCTCCACGACCGCTCCGAGCCTGCGTCTTACCCTCCTGATCCCGGCATCCCTGTAGGAACAGCCCATCAGCTCATAGCTGCCGCCCGTGGGCTGCTGCAGGCCGCAAAGGCAGCGGATCAGCGTTGTCTTTCCGGCACCGTTCTTTCCGACGAACCCATAGATTGCCCCTTTGGGGATCTCCATGTTCAGATCCCTGAGTGCCGTAAAAGACCCGTATTTTTTCTCAAGCCCTCTGCATTCGAAAACAGTTTCCATCATGATCTCCTCTCCGTTCATGGCTTGCTTTTGTTTTGCAAAAAAAGAATACCTCTCTCCGGTCAAGAAAGAGGTAAGAGAAATGTCAGGATTTTGTCAAGATTCCACGTAGCGGAACCCGACTCCGTAGATCGCCTCGATATGATCGATGCCGTCCAGCTCCTGGATCTTTTTCCGGATGTTGCTGATGTGCTGCCGCAGGGACCTTTCGGTACAGTCTGGCGTATCCGCGCTGATCCGGTCCAAAATGGTGCTTCGCCCCAGGGGACGCCCGGAATTCAGCATCAGAAGATGCAGGATCGCCGCCTCGGTCCGTGTCAGGTTTGTGCTCTCCCCTTTCGCGGACACCGTCAGAAGTGCGGTATCCAGTTCCACATCCCCTGCCCGGATCACATCCTTCTGCCCCGGCTCTTCCCGGCCTTCCGCTGCCCCCGAGAGTCTGAGCAGTGCCGAGATCCTTGCCAAAAGCTCCGAAACCACAAAGGGTTTGGTGACATAATCGCTGGCTCCTTCGTATAGCAGCCTGACCTTATTATCGATATCCGTTTTCGCACTCATGATGATGGTAAGGATCCCGTTCAGCTTCGGCAGCAGTTCCTCCCCGGAGATCCCCGGAAGCATCAGATCCAGAAGGACCAGATCCGGCGTCTCTTTTTCCAGAAGCATCAGGGCTTCCGTCCCGGAGTAAGCCCGGGATACCAGGTAACCCTCCGGCTTCAGGGCATCCGCAAGCAGGTCCCCGATGTTCACATCATCCTCTATGATCATGATCCTGTATGATCTCATCGCTCCTTCTTTCCTTCCATCCGGATGCAGAAGATATTCTTTTCCTCTGCCCGGATGTATTTTAACACGCCGCCGTGTTTTTCCACAATCTTTCTGGCGATGGCGAGCCCGAGCCCCGTGCCGCCGTCCGTCTTTCTTGTTGTATCTCCCCTGGCAAATTCGTCAAACATCCGGGGCACAAAATCCTCCGCGATGGCTTCCCCGTCATCCGCCACCTCGATCACCGTCTGATCACCGTCTTCATGCAGACTGAGGGATATGACCTTACCCGTGCTGTTATATTTGTTCGCGTTGGACAGAAGATTCTGTATCACCCTTCCGAACAGCTTTTTATCGATCACCGCCGGGACCGGCTCTTCCGGAATGTCGATCTCAAATTCCTTCCCCGCATCCGTGATCTCTTCATAAAACTCCGCGCAGATCTGCCGCACCGTCTCACACAGATCCGCCTCCTCCGCCGCAAGCCGGTACTCATCATTCTCCAGCTTCAGACTGGTATTCAGATCTTCCGTCAGCATGCGGATCCGCTCCGCCTTGCTGTCGATCACGCGGTACTGATCCCGGATCTTTTCTTCCTCTACAAGTCCCTCCTGCAGAGCTCCGACGCAGCTCTTGATGGAGGCCAGAGGATTCTTGATGTCGTGGGCCAGCTCCAGGAGCATCTGGTTTCTCCCCTGTTCGATCCTGTGCTTCTCCTCCTCGCTGTCTTTCAGCTTCCGCGCCATGCGGTTGAACCTGTCGCGGATCTCGTCGAATTCCCTGTCGGAATCATAATCGATCACGATATCCCGTTTCCCTTCGCTCACCTCATCCATGCCATCCATCAGCTGCCGGAGCGGTTTATCGATATGCTTTTTCAGATACAGACTGATCCCTGCCACTTCCGCCAGGAAAAGAAGCCCGAAAGCCGCAAAAAAGATCCAGGTATTTTTTCCGACCCCGTTATTGATCATGTAGGTCAGTTTGTAGGATACTGCCGAACTCGGATAACACACAAGAAAGATCCGCTTCGGTTCTCCCACATAGCGGATACAGGCCGTATATTCCTTATCACTTCCGGCCTCATGCTGTTCCAGATAAACCCCGGAGCCGCCCATTTGCACATAACCAAGATCGCAAAGCTGCGCCAGTTCCGGGATCTCATAGCGCTCTTTCTCCGTCTTTTTTTCTCCCCAGCTTGTGATCAAGTTCCCCTTTTCATCCAGCTCTTCCACCCAGCCTCCGATACGGCTCAACACCTCCAGATCCCGGATCGTTCCCTCGTTCGTAACCACGGTCTGGGGCGAGGCATTCTCCACGCTGCCGTTTCCGAGATACGAAATGATCAGGATCGCCAGCACGACATAAAGAAAGATCGTCCCGAACAGAAACAGGACATAACTTCCTACCAGTCTGGAAAAAATACTTTTTTTATTATTCTTCCGCTTCATTCATTATTCCTTTTCAAAACGATATCCGAGTCCCTTGACCGTTTTGATGATGACCACATCCTTTAGGCCGCCCTGGATCTTATTCCTCAGATTACTGATATGCACCATGATCGTACTGTCATCCGCGAAATAGCTGTCTTCCCAGGCATAATCAAAGATCTGCTGCTTGGTATAGATCCTGCCGGGATGTGTCATCAACAGCTCCAATATGCGGTATTCGGTTCCCGTGAGAGCGATCTGCACGCCTTCCCTAGTCAGAGACCGGGCATCCGTATCCAGCTCCAGTCCGAAGGCCCGGAACTTTTTCCCGCCTTCTTCCTTGTAATCGTAATTTCTTCTGAGCTGTGCTTTTACTCTTGCCACAACCTCCATCGGATTAAAAGGCTTGGATATGTAATCATCCGCCCCCAGCTCCAGGCCCAGGATCTTGTCATAATCCTCGCTCTTTGCCGTGATCATGATGGCCGGAACGTGGGACTGCTCCCGTATCTTTTTCAGCACGCCAAAGCCGTCCAGCCCCGGCATCATCACATCCAGCAGTACCAGATGGGGCTTATTCTCCCGGAACAGCTCCAGGGCCGATATTCCGTTATCGGCCTTGATCAGCTCTATTCCCTCTTTATTCAGGAACAATTCCAGGGAATCCAGTATCTCTGTTTCATCATCTGCAGCCAGCACCAGATAGTCCATATCCTTCCCCTCTCCATTGCAGCGTTCGTTTCCGAAGCAGCTTTTCGCTCAGGCTTTTTTCAACCGCCCCGCCCCCTGCCTTATTCACAGTAGCGCGCGATCACATCATCCAGGGAGCAGTCAAAGGCGAATGTGCTCTTCCATTCCGGATCCAGTCCGTCCAGAAGCATGCATTGCAGCATCCCGTGATGATAGTACTTCGAATTTCCTTCTGCATAGCTTGCGGCATTTTTCAGGTAATTGTCTTCATACACCGCATCCCCGTTCTCATAGCGGACCACCCTGGATTCGACATAACATGCGCTTCCTTCCGAAAGTTCATAATAGTCCTCCGAGATCTTTTCCTCCGCACTAAGGAGCTCATCACGCTTCTCCGCGATACGCAGATATTCTAATGCTGTTTGACGGAAATCGCAAGTTTTGTCCGTATCCGCCACCCTTCCGAGCACCTCAAGTTCCTTTTCATAAAGACTCCTTTTTTCGGGATCCCGGTCAATACGCTCTGCCAGTTCCGTTTCGGAAAGACCGTTATCCGCCGAATTCTCCGCAAGGCGGAAACAGCTGTTCTGATAAGCGTGGAAGCTTTCGTGCCAGATCACCGCAGACAGCTGCTCATGTGCCCCTGTTGCGATCCAGGTCTCATATACCGGAACCACCACCTCATATTCATCCCCATTCGGATAAATACTGCCTACCAGGCCTTCATAAACCGCTTCCCGTTCCGTGATCTCCATTTCTCCGTTCCGGTAGTCAATGACAAAATCCTTTTCCCCGTTTGAAAAAGCCGTTTTATAATCCAGGGGAGAAAATCCCGGAAAGCCCAGATCGCCAAGCTCCTTTCGATCCTCGATCACCCGTTCATATTCCTTTCTGTCATCTTCCTTAAGTCCCTTTTCTGTTGTGGCAAATCCGGCCGTAAGCAGTGCTGCTCCCGTCAGGAAATATACGATCATTCCGATTGTTCTTTTTTTCATTTGATTCACGCTTCCTTTCTTCTGAAGAATAAGATACCGATACCTGCGATCCATACTACGATCATTCCCATGATGATCACATGTACATCCACCGGATTTCCCTGCGCCAGGTTCCCGCCCTGTCTGCTCAAGCCCGCCAGATCCGGGAACAGACGGATCACTCTCTTCATGATCGTCCCACCCGCTCCGGTAAGGACTGCCGCCAGAAGGATCAGAATGTTCCGGAAAGCACCTCCGGCAAAAAGAATGATCATGATCACTCCGCTGACGATGGTCGGAAAAATGATGGAGAGTGCGCTTGCCAGCATGCTGATGATCGCCGTATACAGGAGCATCAGCAGTGCTGCTGCCGCGATCCGTCCCAGCATTCCGCTATAGCCGTTTACCACCGCAAATACTGCCATGGTCGCATAAAGGATCAGTCCGGAGATCCAGGATACCGCCACATTCCCGATGGCCAGGCTCATGTGATAGCGGCTCTGGCTGATCCCCCTGGACCAGATCAGATGGCTGGTCCGTCTCTCGTACTCATTCGGCACCGTAGTCAGGGACATGGCAAGTGCAATGGCTCCGCTCAGAAAATTCACCACATGGATCAGGATCGGGATCAGTACATAGTAATCCTTGATCTGTCTGCCGCCGATCGTAAGGCTCCCCATATCGGACGAGAAGATCATCACCACCAGGACACCGAGTACGGTAGTAATATAGAGCATCTTCTTCCGGATCTTTTCTTTTATCACATTTAAGCTGATTTCCATTTCTTCATTCCTCCCCTACCAGTCTGATGAATTTATCTTCCAGGCTTTCGTGACTCACACCGTTTGTCCAGCTGTCGATGACCTTTCCCTTTTTCATGATCACGCCCCTGTCGCAGATCGCTTCGATGTCGTGCAGGATGTGGGAATTGATGATGATGGTCTTGCCTCTTTCCTTCAGTTTCCGCAAAAGCTCCAGATTATGCTTTCTCCCCAGTGCATCCAGTCCCGCCGTAGGCTCATCCAGGATCAGTAGGTCCGGATCCGCGATCAACGCCTGGGCCAGTGCAAGTCGCTGTATCATGCCCTTGGAATAATCCTTGACTCTCGTCCGGTTATCTTCCAGACCGACCGTATCCAGCAGCTCCTCCAGATACTCCTTATCCTTTTTTCTGCCCTCTATCCCCGCGTAGTAACGCATGACCTCCATGGCACTCAGATACGGCGGAAAGTACGGCGTCTCGGGGGAATATCCGCTCTTTACGCCATCCGCGATCTCTATCTTTCCGGAGCTTGGCTTCGCCAGTCCGAGGATCATCTTGATGGTGGTGGTCTTTCCGGCCCCGTTCGCTCCCAGCAGGGCAAAAACTTCACCTTTTCCGATGCTGAAAGACAAAGCATCCACTACCGTTTTGTCTTTGTAGCTTTTCGTAACATTTTCCAGCTTCAGTATTTCGTTCATCTTTCTTACCTCCCTTACAGTTGCCATCATAGCTCTCCGGGCTTAATTGCTCTTAAAGCGAACCTAAAGATAAGCTGAAGATATGGATTTCCTTACGGGAATGCCGCAAACGAAAAAAACACCTCCGTCGACAACAACGGAGGCGCTGTTTCTGACTCTATGCTTTTTGGGGGCCCCGGTGAATCTTTAGAAGAAAGATTCTTTCCGCATGATCAGAATCCCAGATCGTCATTTACCAGGATCACGTTGATACGCCCCTCATGGCGGGAAAACCTCGTGATCAGGAACTGACAGCAGATCGTGTCCGGCGACTTGCAGTTCATGCAGCTTCCTGTTTCCGCACAGGGCGTGGAAAGCCCGAAACGCTGCGCATTGATCGGAGCCGCCACATTCCTGGCCCGCTTCATTGCCGCATCCACATCACTGCAGACCTTGTTCATGCCAACGATGAACAGAACCTTTTTCGGCCCCTGGGCGATGGCGGACACACGGTTTGAATTTCCGTCGATATTGATGATCACGCCGTCTTCGGTGATGGCATTTGCGCTCGAAAGGAAAACATCCGCATCATAAGCCTGCAGCATGGCCGCTCTCTTATCTTCGGCCTTGTCACGGTCGATGAAACGGTATTTCGGATCCTGCACGGCATCCACCAGTCCGATCTCCCTGGCGCTCATGCAGCCGCCCATGGCAATGCTGCTCCCCTCCGGGATCAGCTCCAGCGCCTTCTTCAAGGCCGCCTCGCGGTCTTCGGCATAATACGCGTCCATGTTCCGGCTTTTAAGGCCTTTGATCACCTTGTAGGCCAGCAGCTCGTTCCGTTTTCTCCTGTTCTCTTCCATACGCTCCTCCTTCCCTGCTTACAGCAGCATCTCATTCAGGCTTCTGATATGGTTTTTGCGGGTCGAGGTGACAATGACGCGGTCACCCTTGCGGATATCGGTATTGCCGGAAGGGATGATCAGCTCGCCGCCCCGAAGGATCCCGGCGACCAGAACATCCTTTTTCAGCCGGAAGCTCTTGTCGCGGAAAAGCTTCCCCAGACATTTGAAATCCTCATCCGCAGGCAGCTCCATGATCTCCGCCATTCCGTCCGCAAGCAGATAAAACTTGCCGATATCCTTGCCCGAATCGGCCGCCTCATGGCTGCGCAGGAAACGCATGGCCTTCAGGGCAGACGACTCCGCCGGAGACACGGTGATGTCGATGTTGACCTTATGCAGCAGCTTTACATGCTCGGGCCTGTCCACTCGCGTTATGATGGAAGGGACATTGCAGGACCAGGCATACATGCTGATCACCAGATTGGTCTCGTCATGATTGGTCAGCGAAACGATCATGTCCGATCCGGAAACCTTTTCCTCCTCGAGGATCTCGAGGGTATCGCCGTCGGCATAGGCGACGTTGATCTCCGGGTACTGCTCCATGAGCTGTCTGCAGCGGACGGGATCGTGCTCCAGGATCGTGATGTCGCAATGCCCCTTTTTCTTCAGCATCCCCATAAGGTAATCGCAGGTCGTGCTGCCGCCGACGATCACGATCTTTTTCGCCTTGCTGCGCAGTATCCCCAGCTTTACCAAAGATTCATCCAGATCCCTGCGGGCCATGACGATATTGACGTTATCCCCGGTATCCAGGATGAAATCGCCGCGCGGGATATAAAGCTTTCCTCCCCGCAGCACGCTGACGACCAGGATATCCATCCCGACAGACTGTTTGATGTCGAGCAGGGAACGGCCCTTCAGCACACTGTCATCCAGAATGCTCACATTCAGGATTTGCAGCTTATCCCCCCAGAAGCCCTCGAGCTTGGTAAAACCGGGCATCCCCATATTGTGAAAGATCTCTTCCGCCACATCCGGACGGGGTTTCATAAAGAAATCGATATGATACTCTTTTTTCAGTTCCTCCGCTTCCCGCACAAATTCCGGGGAAAGGATACGGGCTGCCGCAAAACGGGTCCCGAGGGCCTTTGCCTGCATGCAGCTCAGCAGATTGATCTCGTCGATGTGCGTGAGCGCGACGATGGCATCCGCGGTGTCTGCGCCGGCCGCCAGAAGCACCTCCCTGGAAGCCCCGCTGCCGACGATGCCGTTCACGTTATACTTGTCGGTCGCCGCATCGACCAGTCTGCGGTCCTGATCGATCACCGACACTTCATAGCTCTCGTTATCAAAGGCGCCGAGCAAAAGACTTCCGGTCTGTCCAAGACCGACTATGATGATCTTCATGCTTTTTCCCCTTCCGATATTTTCCGTTTGCTGAGCCTGTTCGCTTTATGCTTCTCCAGTGCAAAGTAAACGCGTTTTACCGTGAGTCCCTGTACCAGTACCGTAAAGAATATGGTCACATACGCCACGTTGGTAAAGATCACATAGACCTCGGGCGGCAGATACTCGGCCGTTTCCAGCGCAAGCGCCATGGAAAGCCCGCCTTTCAGAGCCGACCAGGTCATCAGCACGACAAATTCCCCGAGGTCGTAATTCCCGGGGATCTTCTTTCCGGTAAGGATGGTGCTGACCAGAACACCTGCCCCCCGGGAAAAGACCAGAATGAGCAGACCCGCGGGAATGACAACGGCCGTAAAGACGCTGAGCTTCATGTCCAGCACCAGCAGGCCGATCATGACGAAAAGAATGGAATTCAGGATGTTTTCCAATATCTCCCAGAAATCCCCGTAAAAGTTCTCCGGATCGATGACCGCCGCATTCCTCTTTATGCCTCCCATGGCATAGGAGAAATACATGCCGCAGACCACGGACGCGATCACGCCGGAAAAACCGAAATGTTCGCATATCACGTATACCGAGGAAACATCCAGCAGCGAGATCAGGATGTATCTGACCGGATTGCGCGTCAGCTTCATCAGGCGGAAAAGCACATAGGACACACCAAGCGCCACCGCCACGGCCCCGCCGATCTCTTTGATCATCAGCACCGCGAAATTTCCGTCCCCGCTGTGCACGATCAGGGACCGCACAAAGATGAAGAGCGTGACACCCGTTCCGTCATTGAAGAGGGATTCGTTCTCGATCACCGAGCATACGTTCTTGGACAGGCCGATCTTGTTCAGGATGCCTGTGGCGGCGATGGGATCCGTGGGCGAGACCACACAGCCCAGCAGCACGCAGGTCCAGAAATCCATCGGGATATGAAACATAGCCGCCACGCAATAAAACAGCGCACCGTACAAAAACGAAGAAAGCAGCGTGGTCAGCAGGGCCAGAAGGGAGATCGGACGCAGATTCTTTTTGAACTTCCCCATATTGACCTTGCTCGCGCCGGCAAAAAGCATGAAGCAGAGCATCCCGTCCATCAGATATTCACGGAAGCCGAAATCCCCCAGCTTTCCCACGAGAAGGCTGACATTCGTATCCGGGAACAGCAGCTTCACCGCCAGTAATATCAGGGACAGGAGCAGGGAAAAAAATATGAGTGCTATATCGCTCTGAAGACGAAAGACACGTTCGTTCAGTGTTCCGATGACAACGATATAAGCCAGGATTATGATCAAAAACATCAAAATGCTCATAGATGCGATTATACCATATTACAGGGAGGAAGACAAACCCGCCTCAGCCCCTGATCATCTTCATGTATTCGGAATAGGAGATATATTCTCCGCCCATGCTCTCCAGAAAATCCGTATGGAACTGGCAGTCGATCATGCCGAAGCCTTTCTCCCTCAGGCGTTCCGCCAACAGGACCAGTGCAATCTTGGAACCGTTCTCGTGATCGGAATACATGCTCTCTCCGAAGAAATTGTTCCCGATGACCACTCCGTACAGGCCTCCGGCGATCACGCCGTCCACTTCGGCTTCCAGCGCCGCGGCATTTCCCCGTTTGTTGAGCTCGGCATAAGCCTGCTCCATGTCATCGGTGATCCAGGTTCCCTCGTTTTCCTCACGTTTCATCCTGCAGCGGTGCATGGTATCCGAAAAATCCCGTTCGCAAACGGCATTTACTTCATGCTTCTTCATGTATTTCGCAAGGGAATGCGATACATGGATGTTTTCCGGCCGGATGATGTAGCGCTCACGAGGGCACCACCACAGGATCGGTTCCCCTTCCCCGTACCAGGGAAAGATCCCCTGGGAATAAGCCAGGATCAGCCTCTCGGGGCGCAGGTCACCGCCCACTGCCAGCAGGCCGTTCTCCTCTGCCAGCAAGGGATTGGGAAAATCGATGCGGTTTTCATCCAGCTTATAGATCGGCATGTTCGGGCTCCTGATGAAATTATAATATACACAGCCCCATATGACAAGCAACATCGCCTTCCGTGCCCCTATTCCGTGAAATTCTTCAGGTTAAATTCCTTTCCCGTCCTGTCCTCGTAGATCTCCGCAAAGCTCCGGTTCTGATCCGCTGGATCCAGGTCCACATCCTTCGCATTGTCCTTGTAAGGATGCCCTTCCGGCAACACGCCGTACGCGATGTTGTGCTGCATCCACTCATACGCCATGTCTTCCTCACTTCTGTACGACACCATGTCACTGCCGTGGACCGGATGTTCATTGATGAGCGCGCGGCAGATGATCCTGATGTCCTCCGCATTCCCGATCTTCCAGGAATCCACGACCTTCCAGTTGTCCGGCGTGAAAACCGCCGAAAAGACCTCACCGTCATACGTGAAAGCATAATTGCTGCCGTTTCCGTCCGTGTCCCTGAGTCCGATGTCCTCCGGGGCGTTCAGGATCCCCTGCTCCTCCCGCTCAGTCACTTCTGCCTCCGTACTCGCGATGATCCGTTCAAGCGCCTTCCGGCCGTTTCCGGATGCATCCTCCACGCAGCCGGCCAGCGTATCCCTATCCTCCACCGTTCCTTTCACACCAAGCGCCGCAAGCTTTTCGCTAAGCTCCGCCGCATAGTCGTAACGGTTTTGATACCTTTCTTCCCAGGCCGGTGTCGTCTCCGAAGAGTCCAGGAACAGCTTTTCCCGGCTTCCATCGGAAAAGGCCAGCTCCATCTGCAGGCTGTCGTTTTCCTCCGGGAAAACGCGATAGGATGCCACATCCCCGAGTCCGTATTCTGTTTCCGTTCCGCCCCGCTTCACCGTAATGCCGTCTTCATGAATGACAAGGATGTCATTTACGCTTTGATGGGCATAGATCCCGATCCCGGCCGCCACACCCAGCAGGGCCGCCGCTATCAGGCCCCTGTTCAGGATCCTGCGTTTTTTGCCGCCCTTTACCGTATCCAGGACAACATAACCGAATACAACGGCGCCCAGGATGCAAAAGAGAAATGCATTGCCGCTTCCCACCGAGACCATCGCCACCTGTTTCTCATCGATCCCCCTCATGGCCAGGGAACTTCCGATCAGTGCCAGTGCCAGAAGGACCAGGCTCAGCAGGACGGTTTCATAAAGAATGAAGACTGCCAGGCGGTACGCGAAACGGATAACGCCTCCCAGGGCGGCCATCCTGCGGCTCTCATGCATCAGGGCGTGCCGGAAGCCGCCGGCTCTCATCAGCAGTGTCAGAACCGGGATCAAAGCCGCCGCCAGAACCAGACAGAGCGAAACCTTCCCTTCGATCAGCCTGACGATCCCCAGCACGGCGGCGTATGCGATCGTCAGTGCCTGCCAGGGAAACAGCCGTCTGATCAGGATGCGGAAATAGGCATTGCTGTCAAAGGCATGCAGCCGCATGATGTTCACGAAGCGCCCCGTGGAACCGAGCAGCCCGAGCGAAAGGGCCGGTCCTTCCGTCGCGCCTTCCGCTCTTCCGATCTCGAGGAACTTATCCGCATACTCCCAGCTGGCGGCAAAGAGCAATGCGCCGGAACAGATCAGAAAATACAGCCCCGTTTCGATCCCATGCTCAAAACCGCTGATCGGCATGATGAACCAGACCGTGATCCAGATGGCGATCCATCCGATCCTTTCTTTATTGATCCGTCTCACATGATCATATAAACGTTTCATGCATTCCGCAGTTTTCATCTTTTATCCCTCCGTTCCGACCTGCCGGACCACATCCCGCAGATCCTTATCCTCCTGCTCGCCGAGGATCTCAAAACGGTCTCCTTCCTTTACGACCCTTCCCCGGTCCATGAGGATGATGCGGTCTGCCAGGTCCGCAACCTCATCCGGCAGATGCGTGCTCAACAGGATCCCGACTTCCCGCTCCGCCACAGCTTCCTGCAGCACCTCCAGGATATCCGTTTTATAGACCGGATCCAGGTTTGCCAGCGGCTCGTCCATCAGCAGGATCTTCGGCTTTCTCGCAAGCGCAAAACTGATATCCGCCCTTGCCCTCTCCCCTGCCGACAGGGAAGCGATGCTTTTATCCGTTTTATCCGCAAGATGCGCATCCTTCAACAGCTTCATGAAATAGTCCTCATCAAAGGAAGGATACAGGATCGACAGAAGGTCGACATTATGCCGGATGCTCTGCACCGGGTCGCACCATCTCCCACCCACAAAAGCAACATCCCCGTGATGCTTCGCCAGGGTATCCGCGCAAAGCTTCTCTCCGTCGGAATATACCGCACCGCTCTGCGGGGTCAGCATTCCGTACAGGAGCTTCAAAAGCGTGGTCTTCCCGCAGCCGTTTTTTCCGAAAAGACAGCTGATCAGTCCCTCTTCCACACAGAGCGAAGCTTCGTCGATCAGAAAGTCTTTCTTTGATCCGTAGCGGAAACATATCTTTTCAGCCTTGATCATCCTGATCCCCCCCCTTTCAGCTTTCCCAAAGGATCGTCAGCATGTCCAGTGCCGTCTGCAGCTCCATCCCGCTCTCCCTGGCACCCGCGACCCATTCCGCCAGCTTTTCTTCCATTCCCAGCGTCTTCTTTTCCTGCATGTACTGCAGATCCGGATCATCCACAAAAAAGCCTTTTCCCTGTACCGAGTAGATCATCCCTTCTTTTTCCAGGTCTTCATACGCCCTCTTGATCGTGATCACGCTGATCTTCAGATCCGCGGCAAGGGCGCGGATTGAAGGCAGGGCATCCCCTTCCTTCCACTCTCCCGAGACGATCAGATCCTTGATCTGTCGTTCGATCTGTTCATAGATCGGCAATCCGCTCTTTGTCATGATTTTTATGTTCATCACCACAGCCTCCTGTTTCAGACTCTTGCGGGCGAGAAATCACCGCACTTCCAGTTTTTCAATACGATCAGGATCCCTGTCAGGTTCAGCAGTGCCAGTATCACATACAGTGCTGCATAAGCAAGCTCTTTGTCCGTCTGAACCATGTGCTGCGGCTCATTCAGCAGGATGAAACTGAAGATGAAGAATCCGAGCTTCGGGATCACATCAAAAACGATATTGCCGAATCTTCCGAGCAGCTTCTTAAGCTTTTCGCCTCCGATCATCATTTCCAGAAGACTCACATAAACCACAGCCATCTGGAGAACAAAGTACGCGGCACTCATCAACGGTCTCTGTGTCAGGAGCAGATAGTTCTGATTCAACAACTCCACGGACACGTAGCGGAATACAAAGACATCGGCTGCGGCAGCCAGCAATCCGAATATCGCAAAGCGGAGCGCGACCATGTTCAGTCTTACACGCTTTCTCGCCATGATGGCTTCCTCACTGAGCGGAAGCATGAATTCCGCTTCCGAAGAGTGGAAAAGACCGACCGCGAAAATGGAAGCCCCCAGCATCACCGCCCATCTCGCATATCCCGTGATCAGGAGCAGTGCCAGAAAGAGGATCCTGAAGAGGAGCAGCAGGGGATTGTGCCGGATCCGTACCCATTCTTCCCGAAAATATTCCTTCATCGCTCTTCTCCCTTCTCCGTGTAATAAATGATCTCCTGCAGATCGGCGCAGCGCGCCCCGGACAGTTCCGTCCCCCGCAGCCGTTCTTCCGAAAAACCTTCCGCGTCGTAAAGCAGGTATTCACTGTGCGTCGGCCGCAGGCGGCATCCGGCGATCATTTCCTCCCCGATCCCGCTCTTTTGCAGTTCTTCCCGCGTCCGGTCGGTGCTGAGCAGACGGTAACGGTCCCGCAGTGCATCCGTCTCTCCGAAGTAGCGCTGTCTTCCCGTATCTCCTTCCCGGTACAGCCACAAAAGCGTATCGGCGATCCGTTCGAGCTCCGTCACCAGATGGCTGGAAAGGATCACGGCCTTTTCCCCCTTCGAACTCAGCTCCCGGATCAGTTCATAGCAGGTCTCACGGAATTCCACATCCAGATTGCCGACGGGCTCGTCCAGGATATAAAGCTTTGCTTCATGGCTCTGCATGAAAGCAAACTGCAGGCGCATCGCCTGTCCGGCCGATAACGTTGAGATGCTCTGACGTGCCGGCACTTCATATGTTTTGAGCAAACCCATGTACTTCTTCAGATCAAACCCCCTGTAAAAATATCCGTAGCGCTGCCCTACCTCGGAAGCCGACATCAGACCGTAAAAAGGTTCTGCCTGCATGACACAGGCAAGGCTCTGCCGGAACTCCTGCTGGTCCCTTTGAAAATGCTTTCCGTCCAGCTCGATATCGCCACGGTCTCCCTCGTTCTCTCCGATGCGATAGCTCCCCAGGAGGCAGCGCAGCAGGGTCGTCTTTCCGGAACCGTTCGTCCCGACCAGCCCAAGCACCCTTCCGGCTTCCAGACCGAAATCGATATCCCTGATGCAATAGCCGTCCAGGACTTTTGTCAGCTGTCTGCATTGAAACCAGGCTTCCATTCTTATCTCCTCCCTCCGCTGCAGCGGTTCTCTCTCTTGTTTATATGCACAGTATATACAGTTATACACAGCTTGTCAACGCCTTTTTGAATTATTTTCAAAATCGTTGTAAGATTTAGCGGAAAAAGTTGTCTGTTATGGTGAAGGGAGGACCTGAAAATGAATGACGAACAGATAGTCCGGCTGTACTGGGAGCGGGACGAGCAGGCCATCAGGGAATCAAGCACCAAGTATGGGGCGTACTGCTCCGCCATAGCCGGCAGGATCCTGGACAACAGCGAAGACGCCCGGGAATGTGTCAACGATACCTGGCTTCAGGCCTGGAACTGCATCCCGCCGAACAAGCCGACCCTGCTCTCCGTTTTTCTGGGCCGGATCACGAGAAACCTGTCTTTCAACAGGTACAAAAAAACGCACAGTGAAAAACGCGGAGGGGGCAACATCGATCTGATCCTTGACGAACTCGAGGAATGCCTGTCCGGAAACGATACACCGGAAGACGAACTGCTGCGCAACGAACTGAAAGAGGATATCAACCGCTTTCTCGCATCGCTGCCGGAAGAAAAAAGATACATGTTCATACGCCGCTACTGGCATGCCGATACCATAACGGAGATCGCCGGGCGCTTCGGCATGAGCGCCAACAACGTATCCGTAACGCTTGGGCGCGTGCGTGCAGCGCTAAAGTCACACCTGACGGAAAGGGGGTACCGGTTATGAGATCGGAAGATTTATTTGAAGCAATGGGTGATATCGATGAGAAAGAAATAGAGGCAGCGGATAACTACCGCCCGAAAAAGAAAGCGCCGCTGAAATGGGTCCTGCCCGCCGCCTGCGCCGCGGCGGCCGTTCTCCTGCTTCTGATCGGCATTCCGCTGATCCGGAATGCACAGAAAAACCCCAACGTACCCAATACTCCGGGCAACGAAGAAGGGAGCTATGAATTGAAGGTCCTTAGTGCAGAATATCCGGAAGCCGTCGGCGGAAACCTGAGCGCCGAAGAATACATGACCGACGATGCCCGCTGGGACTGGCTCGATGAACAGCAGAAAAACTACGACGCATCAGCCGCCCTGCAGAAAGACATGGAAAACTGCTACCTTTCTTTAATGGCACAGATCCTGGCATCCGATGAAGAAAACACCGTCTGTTCCCCGCTCAACGCCTATATGGCCTTTGCGATGCTGGCCGAAACGGCAGACGGCAACACCAGGAAACAGATCCTGGATACGCTCGGCGTCCCCGACATTAAGACCCTGCGCAAAAATACACACGCTCTGTGGAGCAGCAACTACGCAGACACTCCGGTGCTCAAGAGCCTGCTCGCGAACTCCGTCTGGCTGAACGCCGCGGAAAATTATAACGAAGATACGCTGAAGACACTTGCCCACGAGTATTACGCTTCCTCGTACAGGGGTGTTCCGGGCTCGGATGAAATGAATGCCGCGCTTCAGGACTGGACGAACAAAAATACCGGCGGTCTTCTGAAAGATTACGTCAAAGACCTGAAGCTCGAACCGGATACCGTCCTTGCGCTGGTATCGACGATCTATTACAAAGCTACCTGGCTCAACGATTTTAATAAAGACGAGAATACCAGAGAAACGTTTCACGGGGTAAAGGGTGATACGACCGTGGACATGATGCACAACAGCGACTGCAGCGAACTCTTTGAGAGCGATCGTTTCACCGCACTCAGCCTGGGCTTGAACGACAGCGGATCCATGCATTTCTTCCTTCCGAAGGATGGCGTTGACATCAATTCGCTCGCATCGGACCCGGATGTGCTGAAAGCGATATCCACCGAAGACGACGCCCGCCGTTCATATCCGATGGTAAACATGTCGATCCCCGCATTTAAGGTTTCGTGCAAAACTGACCTTCTGGACACCATGAGCGCTCTGGGCATGACCGATGCCCTGGATCCCGGCCGGGCAGACTTTTCGCCCCTGAAACCGGATGCCGCCGGGCTTTACGTCAGCGCTGCGGAACATGCCGCATTTGTGGAGATCGACGAGCAGGGCGTGACCGGTGCCGCCTATACGGAGATCGCCATGACCAAGGGTGCGTTCTTTTCGGATGATCCGGTCGATTTTGTTCTCGATCGTCCGTTCCTGTTCATCATAAGCGGAAGCGACGGTTCCGTGCTCTTTTCCGGGATCGTGAGAAACATCGACTGAGCGGCAAAGCTGCCGTGAATAATACCGGCGCCCCCGGGCCAAGCCCGGGGGCGCCGCTGCTTCACTTCATTTCAAAACAGATCGAGCATGCTGTCCAGATAGATCTCTTCCCTCACTTTAAGCCGGCATTCCGGCTTTGTCATGTAGTACAGCAGGATCTCCAGCATCACCGCGCTGCCCAGGCTGCGCCCTTCCAGCTTAAAATGCGAAAAGCCCATCGGCTGATATACCTTCCGGATGTCTTCGGTCCCGATAAATCCCGGATTCTCCATTGCCGCGGAAAATCGGTAACCCTTCTGCGCATCGGGTGAAACACAGACATGATCCTCGTGATCCGCCCCGAGAGCCTTCAGGCACACATTCTCATAACACTTCTTCCTTGCCGCACAGTCGAAAGCACAGCATTCGTTGCAGAGAAATTCAGCCTTTCGCTTCAGTGCTTTGTCAAGAGCGTCCAGTTTACCCAGTTCTTTGTTCAGCCGGAAATCCGGAACAACATAGGAAAACTCTTCCCGCCGCAATTCCGCTTCAAAACTTTCGAACTCCGTCAAAACCTTCGTAGTGGAAGAAACAAAATAAAAGTCCGGGTATTCCCTCGCAAGATGATCCAGAAGCAGATCCGAGCAGATGATCACACCGTTTGGGGCAGACCCGTTCTTTTCGAACAGGGCGCAGAGCGCATTGCACTTCCGGTCCGAAAGATGTTCCTTCTCCAGAAGGGAATTGCTGAAGGTGAGACGCGCCGACAATCCGTATTCACGCATCAGTGCAGCAGCATTTTCCGGCTTCTCCTCTCCGAAGCCCGTGCGTCCGCCGCCCCAGAGGCAGTCAGCCGGCGCCCCGTAGACGGAGCCGATCCCGCACCAGTCATAAAAATACTCCCTGTGCTCTCGATAGAGCGGCAGGAAGATCCTGTAAAGCTCGTAAAATTCAAACAAGCCGGGAAGATGATAGAATACTTTCTCATTCATTTACGGAGCCTTCCGGATAAGACATCAAAACCTTCGCCTTCTTCCCGTCGATATAACATCTGCTCATTTTACGGGGATCATAGCGGACTTTATGGATCGTATTGACCACGAACTCGGCCGGATCTTTGGAAAACTCCATCGTCTGCGAATGAAAGACCGTGCCGCCCGCTTTATGCTCATAGATGGGAACATAATAGGGAGTCATCTTCTTCTGGCTCGGATCATACTCACTCCGTTCATCCACATAGATCAGGCAGGCTTCCGTTTCCTCCACGCAAAAAGTTTTATCAAAAGACTTGTAGAGGAAAATAAGGAGCCTTGCGATCAGGATCAGCGCTACCAGTGCTAAAAGATAATGAATCGGCATGGATCACCTCCCGGGCTTTCGCCCGCATCGTTCAGGCCGTTTCTGCGACCAGTTTTTCCACTTCCTCCGCCGGCAGAGGCCGTCCCCAGATGAAGCCCTGAACTTCAGTCCCCTGACGAAGCGGAAACAGCACCACGCTGGTAACGCCGGCCTCAACAAGCGTCCGGTGCCACGGATTGTTGATCCTGCTGATCCGCTCCATGTCTTCCTCGTTCCGGACGATGATGCAATCCCCCTCCGTTCCCAGCATGCCCTTCCAGGAATTTGCCACATCATAATAGCCTTCAAATTCCGTGACACGCTTGATCCTGCTGCCGGGGATAAAATCTGTGGCCAGTATGGAGAATTCCTCCTCCTCATGGTTCAGGAGCAGGACAGTACACCCCTCCGCCTTGCAGATCTGGCGGATCTCGGCGATCACACTCTCCATCGCTTCCTGGAGATTACTTGCTTTATGAAGCTTAATGCAGGTCTTTAAGACATCACTGGCTGTAGAAGCCGAATGGAACGCATCCAGGATCGAATCCGCATCATCGTTCGGGATAGACAGATATAAACAATAACAGATATTCCCTTCTTCCGCCTCCAGCGGCATGACATAGATATCAAACCATACGTCCACATTGTAGATATGGGCATAGGTATGGATCACTTCCTTCAATACGGCTGAGCGGAAGCAGACATCTTCGAAATTGATGTTCTTCTGGAAATATTCCGAATAGGGCAGTCCGGCGATCATGGAACCGTCGGCAGCCTCACCGTTGCCGGCAACACCGGGTTTCATGCGCACGCCGATCAGCTCCGCATACCTGCTGTTTCCCGCAGCAAGACGTATTTCCCCGTACCCTCCGTCCGGCCTCTTCTCGACAGAAACCACGCAGCAGGGAGAATTCATGGAATCCACTAAACTCTGAAAATCCACGGCAACTCCTTTCATTGATCATTGAGCCGGCATCGGTATGATCGCAGGATCCTCTCGCCGGGCCCCCAAACCGAAGACGTAAAACAGGATCCTGCATTAATATTTCATTATTATTTCACAGGCCGCAAGTTTGCATACACAAAGCAGTTTCCGCTCCGGATCCTCTGCAGCGCGGAATCGATCACGAGCAGCCTGATCCCGTCCTCCCGAACGCCGAGCACCGCCGTCATCGTCCCGGCATCGGCTCCGTCTTCGTCCTTTATGCTCCCGCTTACGAGCAGAAGCCCTTCCTCATTTACGGAAGCCGTCCCGTTCACCACGGTCCTGTCGATACGCTCACCCCCCACAACGTAGTTGCCTTTCCGAATGAACTCGACGGACACCGGCCATATGCCGTCTTCCGCTTCTCCCAGTACAAGCCGGCTCTCGTCAAAATGATAGGCCCTGCCGCACTTCCATTCACCGGCAAAAGAGCCGTCGGGCACCGGATAATCCCCGGACGGCACGCCGAGGCATTCCATTCGCAGCGATGTGCAATACTCTTCAAAAGATCTCTGTTTCCCCTGGGAAGCGAAGGTATACTCCTGTATCACGGAACCGTCTCCGTTCCAATACAGATACGCCCAGGGACCACTGTCCCCCGCATCCGCAGACTCTTCCCTTTTCCTGACAATCCCGTCACTGACCAGTTCAAAGAAGCCGGACCACTGCTCATCCGTAAGCTCCAGCGATCCTTTCAATGTCACATCCTCCTCCGTTGCCGGCCCGTAATCACCGGGCCGTTCCCTGGTCTCATGGGTAAAATAATGCGCTCCGTTCTCCGCGTGGAAATAAAACCTCTGATAATAGGCGTCCAGATTGATATTGGAGTAGGTATAATAGAACTCCGACACATCATCTGACTTGACGTCTTTTCCCACGATCTTTTCTTTTTTGAAAGAAGGCCAGGCCATGTCATCCTCCTTTGTGTCAGTCCCCGCTTCGCACCCGGAAAGCAGGCACGCAAGCATGATCAACGCCGGAACCGGGAAACGCTTTTTCATCCCATTCTCCTTTTTTGACAAACAAACATCTGTCCTGAGCCTCCCCTCCGGGGGAACGCTCCGATGATATTATAAAGTTCCCCGGAGATAAAACAAGTTTCCGAAAAGCTTAATCCCGTTTTATGAACAGCGGCACATCATATATGTCTTTTCCGTTTTCGACAAATCCCAGCGATTTCCAAAAACGCACCGAGTCTTCTTTCTCGCTGTTGATCTCGTAAAAAGCCGCTCCGTCTTCCTTCGTGTATCGTTCCAGGGCTTCAAAGCATTGATGCCCCAGGCCGCGGTTCCTGTATTCCGGAAAGATCCAGAAATCAAGGATAAAGCACTTCCCGTCCTCACTGCCGTAGGTGTTGAACTGTGCAGCCCCGACCTTTTCCGCATCCTTCAAAAACCAGATCATATGATGCCTGTCAACGTCCCGCCCCATATGCTCCCTTATCGTCTCCCGGTATTCCGGGCCGGAAAAATACGCTTTGTCTTCTTCATCTGCTATGATCCCGTCATCGACCAGATAACGGAAATGAAGGTCCCAGAATTCGTCTATCCGCCCTAGCGGGATCTCTTCGATCCCGATTCCCGCCTCTCCAAGCATATTCCCTTATCTCCTTCCCGGCCGGCCTTCCGACAGGATCTGCTTCCTTCTCCGCAGATGCTCCCGCGTCCCGGGCCGCTTCGCGCCGGCCACCCGTTCAGTCCGGGTATGTGATCCTGTAGGTTTCCGCCTCAAACACGCGGCTCCCGTCCGCCTTCACATAACTGCTGTCTTCGTAATAGCTCATCCCGAGCTTTTCCATCACCCTTCTGCTCCGGACATTCTCCTTGCAGAACTGCCCCTCAACGACACGAAGCTTTCCGTTCTGCCGCAAATGGGAAATGATGCCGTTCATGGCTTCCAGAACGATGCCCTTCCCCCACATGTCTTTTCTCAGGTTATAACCGAGCACCCAAAGCCCGTCCCCTTTGTGGACCAGTCCTCCCATGCCGATCAGCTCTCCCGTTTCCCGGTAAACGATCCCCAGGTCATAATTATCCGGATCATCTTCATTCCTGGATTCGAGCCAGGTCTTCACATCTTCGGCTTTTTCATATAACTTATAGATGAGATAACGGTTCACATCCGGATCGCCACACCACTTGAAGCAGGCCTGATAATCATCCGGGGATACATTTCGAAGGATCAGCCTTTCCGTTTCGATGGTCACTCGCATGTTTGTGCTCCTTTCTCACATTCCTTCAGCGTTCACTTATTCTCCAGCCTGTGATATCTGCCCGTGGCTATGTGTCTTCCGTCATTTCCCAGTTCCAGACAGGGAAGCGTGGCCGATCCCTCTTTCCGGTCAAAGCGGAGGATCGTGATGCCCGTAAACTCCATGTGAAGCATGGCACATACATAAGGAAACGGCAGATTCAGGATATGTCCTATCGCCGCCGAAGAAGACCCCCCATGACAGAACAGTGCTATTGTCCTGTGCTTAGCTTCCTCTGCGACATGGCGATAATAAAATCCTTCCCGCACATAATGCAGGCCTTCCAGCCATTCATCGATGCCCTTTTCCACCTGATCCACACATTCCAGAACACGATTGGTCCTGAAATACGGGCTTTCGCGCCAATCCTTTCCGGTCAGATCCGTTCCTTCTTCTGCCATCCGGTCAACAATGTCCCAGGGATGTCCTCCGTGATAAAGCTCCGTTCCGTCCGTGCTTCCCCAGCGGACTTCCTTCATGCATTCCAGCTTCCGGATCGGGATCCCGAGCAGCCCGGAGGTCGCCTCGGCCGTCTCATATGCCCTTCCCAGAGGAGAGGACCAAATTTCCTCTATTCCTTCTTCCTGCAGCCGCCCGGCTGCGATCAGCGCCTGCTGTCTTCCGGTTTCCGTAAGACAATCGTTTTTATAATCCGGTTCCCCATGACGGATAAACAGAAGTCTCATGCTTCCCTTCCTCCCCTTTTCCCTTTGCAGGCAACAACACCCGCGATCCTTTTTTCATAGGATACCACATTATCCGGATAAACGGAAATATGCCGAAAAACAGATCAAGTGATAAAGGCCTTTACCTCACCGGTATAAACGGTTTGCTCTGAACAGATCACAATATTCCATCTGTGAATCATAGAAGCGGTGATTCTCATCAACCGGCCACTGCGATTTCACTTCTTCATTTATTGTTTCGTCTGCCTGTATGGATTCGGGATATGTGTAAGCATAAAAGAATGCTCTTTGCTCCCAAACATCCGACAGCAAAGACGGATATTCAAACTCCCTGCCATCGTTCTGAAACAATTCTGAAACATGAGGGAGCTTCTCCTTTACGAACCCTTCACCTCGCAGCCGTTTTACCTGCGGGTATAAATGTCCGAACCCGCATACGATAAGTACTTTTTTATTATCATGGAGTTTCAGTTTCTCCATTATTTTCTGATGGATATGATCATCTCTGTCATCCGTGGTCGTGTTTTGTTTGAAATTGTCATCATCTACTTTCCAGTAATCCACCATTTCCACGGGAATGCCGTTATCCTGACAATAGCAATATGCGATGCACATATCAACAGGACCATCCACTACTCCATGCTGTTCATAGTTTTCTTCTCTTGCCTCGATAAAAACCACATCAGGATCTATGTTTTGCATTGCGTTCAGCATTTCTTCCATAGAATAATTTGCCACAGGATCAAAGTGATCCGCATGGAAAGTTCCCATGAGATATACTTCCTGACCGGCTGTCGTTTGCATTCTCTTGACCGTAAAGCTTTTAATATTGATATATACAAACGCTGCCAGGGCAACTACGATCCCAAGTACTGCCGCAATGCATATAAGAACTTTTTTCAATCCGGAATGTTTCTTCATCTTTTCCCCTCTGTTGTGACACTTTCTGAAACGGGACAGTTATCCAATCCTCACCATATCAGTCAAGCGCAAGCAGTCTGTTCAGTGTTTCTTTTCGCAAAGCCCCGAAACTCTTCCCAAACATTCTCTTCAGTGCGCACAGATAAACATTTCCCCAATAAAGATCCGCAAGATAAAGGGCATCACCTTTTACCAGGCTTCCCTCTTTCTGCCCCTGCCTTATGATCCTGGCAAGCTCTTTGTAAAGCTCATCCGCATACATGTCTTCCTTCTCAAGAAGGATCTGCGTAAGAAGCGTGATCTTCACGCAGAATTCCTCATCCTCTGCCAGGCGCCTGCACATCTCCGCGGAAATCCTGTCGATCTTGGCCTTTGCCGGGATCGGGAGCTTCACCAGGAGCTTCAGCTTTTTCACTTCATCCCTGTTATCGGCATTCTTCCTGATCTCCTCAAAGAGTTCTTCTTTGGAACTGAAATACAGGTAGATCGTTCCCTGCCCGATCCCGATATGCTTTGCCAGATCCCCGATCTTGGTATCACCAAATCCGTTCTTTGCAAAATACAGGGAAGACATCTTCAGGATCCTGCTTTTCATGTCCTCACGCATCTTTTTGCATTGCTCTTCCGTTTTCGGCATGTTGGCCTCCGTTTTTTGACTGAATGACTATTCACTCATAACAAAATAGCATTTCGGTATCGTCTTGTCAATGCCGGCTTTTGCCTCCCGCTTCGTTTTTCCGGCCCATTTCCCAGTACGGGCTTTCCTTTCTGTTCTTGACAGCCTGTCACATTTGATGTATATTACGCAGAACGAAGGAAATCCTCTTGCTCGGTCGCCCGCCGGGCACGTGCATCTGAGACATATCGTCACAGTTTTACTCAAAAAAACGTCACACTACCGGCCAAATCCGCATATATCACGTTTTAGCCGGTCGCACCCCTGCCGGCACTACTTACCAAATCCGTATACATCCCATTTAGCCGGTCGCACTCCGGGCATAACTACTAACCAAATCTGCATTCATCACGCTTTAACCAGTCGTACTCTAGCCGGCACTACTTACCAAATCCGCATACATCCACCTTTAGCCGGTCGTACCCCACCAAAAGATACCGGTTAAATCCGTAAAATCGTCATTTCACCGGTCCACGCAAATAATCGCAGGCCATAAGCCACAATAAACAGACCTTCAGGCCATTCGAAATGCCGTTTCAGAAAGGAGAATACCCATGTTCAGCGCAGAATTGAATAAAAGAAGAATCCTCATAGAAAAAATCATTGATAAGATCACATCGGAGCTGCCGGATCTTCCCCCGGGCAAGCTGAGAATCCAAAAGAACAGAAACGCTCCCCAATACTTCCATGTGACCGGGAAAGAAAACGCTCACGGAATGTATATCCGTGCCGAAAACAGAGAATTGGCCGTGAACCTGGCACGAAAGTCCTATTATGAGAAACTGCTGAGGGAACTTCATCGGGAGCACAAGGCAATAACTTCATACCTGAAGGAAACGGAAGGCACGCATCCCGAAGATGTTTACTCTTCGATGAACGTCTTTCGCCAAATGCTTGTTCATCCGCTTTTGATAAGCGACGCTGAATATGCCGGATACTGGGAAGCAGCTGTTTATGAAAAGAATCCGTACTATCGCGAAGAATGCATGCTCCCTACAGAAAAAGGAGACCTGGTGCGAAGTAAATCGGAAGCCAGGATCGCGGACATGTATTATTCCCTCGGGATCCCCTACCGCTATGAAGCTCCGATCAGATTAAAAAACGGAAAAACCAAATATCCGGATTTTACCCTTCTGAAACTTCCCGAGCGCATCGAATACTACCACGAGCATATGGGGATCCTGGAGGACGTTTCCTATCGCTCCGCAAATATCATCAAACTGAATGAATACGCAGAATCCGGGATTTTCACCGGGAAAAACCTGATCCTTACCTTCGAAGCAGACTATGCTCCCTTAAACATCAAAGAACTGAGAAAAAACGTCACGGAGATCTTACTGGCCAAATGATCCGAAACTGCCGTATCATAACTCCCTTGCCATATAACCGCAGGTAAAAGGGAAAAAGTCAAACTTCTGCGTGCCCAAATGAACAAAGCCGTATTTTTCGTACCACGCCCGCAGAGTCCGGTTTTCCTCCACGATCCCGATGTTCATTTTCGCGAATCCGCTTTCATCCGATCGCGAAAACGAATCAAGCAGAAGAAGCTCTCCGATCTTCTGATGACGGTGCCCGGGCAGAACACAGAGATTATTGATCTCACACATGCCCTCCTCCTGCGGCGAAAGAGAATAATACCCAAGCAGTCTGTCCCCGTCGAAATACCCGTACATGGGACGATGCTCTTCGTTCAGCTGCAGGCCGATCCTCTCCGCATCCGTTGCAAACGCCGTAAAACGCGGAGCATTCTCTTCCGTAAAACCCAATTCGTCGGCAACCGTTCCGAAACTCTCTCTTATGACAGAAACGACCTGTTCAATGTCATCCTCATTTATGGTCCTGACCGGCCAGGGCAGTTCGCTTGTGCTGATCTTCACATCCTCATTCTTTCCGGTCACGGCAAGCTGGAATTCATCCTCATAGATCAGCATTCCCGGCAGTTCATCGCATTCCGACAAAAAAAGCTTCATGCCGTATTTGTCAGCCATCCTGCGATAAAACACCATCTCCCGAAAGATGCGGTTCCCGGCATCACTGTCCTTAAACCAGGTGACGGCCCCGTCCGGATTGCCCTTCTCATAAAAAGGAGGTACCGGCAATGCTTTTTCAAAATACTCCCGGTTCTTCCAATACGCTTTTGTTTCATTCTCCGTCAGACTCTTCGCATCCGCGAGCTTTCCGACGGCCGCGAAAAGCCCTCTGGGTTGTTTTGTCAGATAGGCCTCATCCTCTGTGTGAACTCTGAAATACTTCATTACTCTCCTCTCCGCGGCCCCAGCCCTATCTGTCCCGTTCTTCGATGATGTGCAGAACGGAAGCACTGCTTAAGATCTCTTCCAGGCGTTCCGGTATGAAGGAAGGCTTTATGTCAGCGGATCTTGCTTCTTCGATCGAAAGCCAGCACAGCTCTTCCCCTTCGTCGTTCACGGTCCTGAGCCCGTTCGCATCTTCGATCCCGAGGATATAATAGAACTCGAGGACATGACAATCCATGCCGTCAAACACACCGTCTCTTCCCTTGAAGAAATTCTCCGTCACGACCGCCAGATGATCGATCCTCGTATCGATCCCGGCCTCTTCCCTCACCTCCCTTACGATGCAGTCCGCGGAAGTTTCCCCCAGATGCACGGCTCCGCCGATCATGTAATAGTATCCGCCGAATTTGCTCCTGACAAACAGAAGCTTTCCCTCATGCAGAACAAAGGCACCGCTGCGATAGCGAAACCAGTAATTCCCTTTTGAAAATCCGCAATCTTCCGCCATGATGGTATCCTCCCGTCAAATGTCTCACACCATCTTAGATCCAGTTATAATCCCCGCCCGTGATCGCGAGGCTCAGGAGTGTATCATATTTCTCCACATCTTCGCCCTCAAGCATCTTTATGAGTTTTGCGCTTTCGGTCATTGCGGGCATCTCATCATCCGGTCCCAGCTCCATGTCCGGTTCTTCACCGCAGTACGGGCAGACCAGGCCCGGTGCGATACGCAGGTCAAGAAAACGACTGCCGCATTCGCTGCATTCATAAAAACCGCATTGTTCCGTTCCGTCAGGTACATAAAACATCCTTTATCCCTTCTTTCTAAAACCTGCATATTTTCATCGGCATCAGAACGCCTTTTCGTAGCACAAAAAATCCTGATCATACAAATGACACTCCCCTGCCTCGTCAAATCCGAATGCCGCATAGGATCGTATCGCCTTTACGTTATGTTTGTTGACCAGGAAATGAATCCCCCTGCATCCGCGTCTTTTCAATTCGTCCATCCCGAACTGCAGCATGATGCGGGCCAGTCCTTTGTTCTGCGCATCCGGGCGCACCGCAAGTCTGGCAAGCTCGCCCTCAGGGGAAAGCCCCGGATCCCAACAGGGAAGCCTGTCCACCTCCTCATCTTCCTCGACGGATATTGCCGCGATGATCTTCCCTTCGCTCCGCATGACAAACAACGCGTCCCTTGAAAGATCCTGATCGATCGTTTCTCCCGACGGATAATCTTCATCCCAGGCGCAGAACTCCTGCCCTTTCAACATCTCGTAAAGAGCCAGGATCTCGTCCTTATCCTTCTCTGCCGCGGCCACGATCTCATATTCCATATCCATGCCCGTTTCCCGTTAAAAATCCTTTCTTTATCTAAAACTTATATCTCATGTCCCGGTATCTGTGTTCCTTCTCCTGAAATCCGACCTTTGCGTAAACGGGGTATCCCGCATCCGTGGCAGACAGATCTATGCGTCCCAGGCCTCTGCTCCTGCCGTGCTCGACAAGGTTTTGCATCAGCTTTGTGCACAGACCCTTCTCGCGGTATTCCGGCTCCGTATATACACTCAGCACTTCACCGTATAATCCGCTCAAAAGCACGGAGTTGGCCGGCATCTCAATGACATGGAGATAAGCGACCGATACGATCCTTTTTCCATCCCTGGCCACAAACGCGATCAATTCCGACCCCAGTTTTCGCTCAAAATAATCCGGGAGCTGTTTTTCCATGCCCTCCCGTTCCCGGTCGGAAACCGATCCGAAATCATCGATCATGTAGGCTATCCTCATGCGGATAAGCTCATTGATGTCTTCTTTTGTTGCTTCGTCAAAAATGATGTCACTCATGTCATCTCTCCTCAAAAACACGTTTTCTTCACGGGCATTCCGAAACCGGAGTTCCTTTACGAAAGAGTACGGCCGTTCTCCTGCCCTGCGAAAACCGTCGTCTTAAGCTTCACAAGATCAAGGCCGTTCTCCGCTCCGTAAAACATGTGCTCAAAATACTTCATGAACAGTTCCGCATCTTCCCCGATCACCGCATGCCCTTCCCTGTGGAAATGGATCGCAAGATGATCCCCCAGTCCTTCTTTCTCATAAAAGACATTGGCTTTCTTATAGCATTCCCACATCGCAGGAGCATTCACCCAGTCTTCCCCGGTACAGGCCGCGATGATGAAGTAGTATCTCTCCTTGTCCATGGCCGATAACGGAAGATGCTCCTGATCGATCGGAATATCCCCGGGATCCCGGTACCGGAGAAAGCTGTCATTGAACCAGCCCCGCTCAGCCTCGGACTGCAGGCAGTCCAAGGGCTCATTCTTTCCGTAGGTGTATTCCTCCGGGCCGCCTATCGTCCGCAGATCATAGGTCTTTCCTTCCGAAACAAAATTGTAAAGCGCAAGCCCTCCGGCGCCGGAACAGGCCGGAATGGTCATGCGGATCCGATCATCAAAGGCGCCGCAGACGGCCGTTGCCTTCCCCCATCTTGACACGCCGGTCACCATGGAAGCTTGCGCATTCAGGGAATACACTTTATCCAGTCCCGCATATACCGCATCCAGAACCTTGGACGCTCCCCAGGCCCATGCCATCAGAACGCCGGTCTGCTCTGCTTCCTCTTTTCCATAGGGATACAGATCGTAAAAAGCCCCCTGATGCTTTGTATCATCGGATGCGATCCTGACCGCGTCCATGACGAAAACGGCATAACCGCGGGACAAAAGCAGCTCGATCGGCTTGATGGGATGCATGCATATGAGAAACGGAGAACCTTGCGAAAAAAGCCCGGAGGCTTTCTTTTCAGGCGCGTAAAAATGCACAAGGATCTCTGTTTTCCTCTCAGCCGTTTCGACCCGGATCTTTACCAGGTCTCCGCCAACCGCTTCAAAAGGAGAGGCAGGCTCATCACGCACCGGATCCGGTCCCAGCAGTTCATGGGAAACCTTCTCACCTTCTCTCCAGACACCGTACATGTTCTTTTGATAAAATGCACGGATCGATTCTTTATCCATCATTGGGCGCTCCTCACCTATTTTGCTGCACGAGACGGCCGAAAAAGGAATTCGCTTCGGAATGTCACTTCCGAAGCGATCTGTCTGTCAGTAGAAAAACGATCCTGCCCACCAATCCGACACCGCCGATCAGAAGCCCGATCCCGAACAATCCTTCTCCGATGCCCATGTTGACCGCATATCGGATCTGCAGCTCCGTCGGGGCATCCTGATAGGGAATGCCGGCCTTGACGACAAGATAATACATTCCGGCCAGGATCACGATCACGCCGGATATGATGAGGCCTGTCATGACAGATTTCAACAGATTTATGATCTTCATTTCAATAACCCGGAGAATTCAAGAGCTTTCCCCACATCCCCTTCAACTTTCAGCTTGCCGGTCCCGAAGGCCAGGATCGGATCCAGCTTGCCGTCCAGAAGCTTGTTGAAATCGCTCAGGCTGATCGTGATGGCACAGTTACGGTCATGGTAATCATAAGGTTCCACACTGATCTTATGATCTTTTACTTCCACATAAAAGACTCCGGATTCCTTGCCTGTGATATTGACCTGCACCGCAAGGAAGTCGCGGTCAGATACATCGGTTTTTGCTGCGATGGCGCGGACTTTGGTAAGAAGTTCATCAAATTTCATTCTTTGCTCCTCCCGGCTCTGCCCAGAACAAAACTACGCTAAGATTATAGCACATCTCCCCCCGCAGATAAAGATGGCAATTCTCCGGCAGGTTCATGATGCAGGCGCGCATTCCTCAACAAACATGCCTGTCAGTCTCGGAACTCCGAAGCGGCTCACAAACAGATCACACTTGCACAGAAACACATAAAACACATGCTTTCCCCGGCCGGACATCGTTTCATAGTTTCCCTGTCCCTTGGCAAGGATCACATCCGCCTCATCGTAGGCTTTTTTTGCGTCTTCCGGCAGCATTTCACGGATCAGGCCCGCAACGGCTTCGCCACCGGAAAGCAGCTCTGCCACCCGGTCCATCCCGCAGTATGCGGCATCCTCTGCGGTCGCGTCATTCAGGACTTCCTTTCCACGAACCATCACCTGTACTTTCAATTGCGGAAAACGTTTTTTCAACTGCTCGATCATGAGCCGGTCAAGGACGATCTCACCGCAGTTATCACATACGAGCAAAAAGCGCTCCGCCTTTTCGCATTCCGCCAGAAAGGACGCATACGTTTTCCGGTCATCCTCTCTCATCTCCGAGTCACGGAAAAGAGACAGAAATTCCTCCGGATCGACATGGTTCATGGCGCCGAAATCAATGTAGTTCCCGATGCGGGCCATGATGAGTGCTTTTGCAAGAGGATCCTCCGAAGCTTCGATCTCTGCCCTCAGCTCATCCTCCATGCCAAGGACCAGATCGTTATACGTTTTCTTTATCCCGGAATAATCCGCTCCCTTTCCGAAATACCTTTCATGAACACGGTTAAAGAGATAGACCATGTAGGGACTGGTATCGTTTTCCGACCGGTTCTCCAACAGTTCCCTGATCTCTGCCAGATATTCCGCATTGTCCGTTTTTTCCTTTTGCCTGTCATACAGGCACTTGGCACAGCTCTCCGATATCCGCATCATCGCGCTCCTTTTCTCAGCCCAGGATCTTTTCCATGCATACCTTTTGCGGGACCAGTCCCATGGCCTCATAAAACTTCATGGCACCGGGATTGCAGGCCCATACATTCAGCGTGATGTTATAGAAGCCCTGCTCTTTGGCATAACGGAGCACCTCATTGTAGATCATGCTTCCGACATGCTTTCCCCTTGCCTCTTCATCAACGCAGATGTCATCGATGTAAAGGGTCCGGACATCCGTAAGAACAGCGCTGTCCTTTACCTGTTTGCAAATGCAGAAGGCATGGGCAAGCACTTTTTCATTCTCATCCACGCAGACAAAGACCGGTGTATCCTCGTCCGCAAGGATGCCGGCCAGCTCCTCCGCATTGTATTTTGTAGCGGGTCCCTTAAAGAGATCCGGCCTTCCCTCATGATGCACCATGTCGACCTGGACCAGAAGCTTCAGAATCCCATCGATGTCTTTTGTCTGTGCACGTCTTACGATCATTTTATCCCACCTCTCAAACAGACTCCGCAAGCTTCTTCGCAGAGCAAAGCTCACAGATTCAAAAGGACCACGGCTGCCAGGATCAGAAGGATCCCCGTACCGGACATGATCGTCAGGGGCTCGGAAAAGACAAGCACCCCGACCAGGGTTGCCACCAGCGGCTCCACCGTGGCAATGATCCCCGCTTTGCTGGCCTCCACCTTTTCCAGGCCCAGGGTATACGCAAGGAACGGGATCACCGCCGTGATCAAAGCCGTCAGGCAGCATAAGAGGAGCAGCGTTCCCTTATCCCCCGCGGCGGAAAACTTTCCCAGCATGTCTGCCGGGCGGCATATGATCCATGAACCGACAGCGGCAAAGAGAAATGTGTAGGTCGTGACCGTATAGGAAGAATGTTTCCGCAATGCCATTGTGCCGAGGATGCTGTACAGACCGTAGCCGAACCCCGATCCCAGTCCCAGCAGCACGCCTTTTGGTGATATTCCCTCGCCGGAGATGCCGGAAACCAGCACACAGCCCGCAAAGGCAAGAAAAAGCGCCGTCACCTTCTTTTTGTCCAGCTTTTCATGAAAGAACAGGACGGACATCAACATGATCCAGATGGGGGAAGTATAAAGCAGGATCGCTGCCGCAGAAAGCGGCATGATGGTGATGGCGGTAAAATAACATACCGTAAAAAACAGGATGCTTCCGAATCCAAGCCCCAGAAACAGCGGTACGTCCCGAAGCCGGATCCGGAACCCCGCCCGGTCCTTTATCAACAGCAGCAGCGCAAAGAACAGGGCCGCCAGCGTAACACGAACAGACACGATCTGGATCGATCCGAAACCATATGTTCCCAGTCTTCTCACAAATATGCCCATGCATCCCCAAAAACATCCTGCCAGGATGATCTGCATGGGGCCCATGACAGATCTGCCTTTTTTCGTCATTCTCTTCTTCTCCGTCCGCTTCTGCCACGATCACACACAACGAACCCATTCTATCATAAATCGCTGTGAAATCAACGGCTTCTTCTTCCGGAGAGGCGATGCCTGCTGCCCGGAGTATCGGCCCGCAGCCACGCAGCAGGTGCGTGTCCCGGGCCTGAGGTTCACTGTTTGGGCTTCTTCTTTGCGGCCAGTACCGGCCTTGCGACGTGCACATTGAAAAACTCGATCAGCGGCCCCATGAAGAATGCCGTGATGATGGTACCCACACCTGCGATGGTGGGGATCAGCGCAACGGTTCCGCCGGCCAGCAGAAACAGTCCCACGCCGAGGGCCACGCAGACCAGATCGGTCACGATGCGCACATACTGGAACTTTCCCTTCTTCCAGGTATTGCATATGATCAGGGCGATGGCATCGTAGGTGGACACGCCCAGGTCAGCCGTCATGTAGAATGCGGAACCGAAACAGATGATCACCACGCCGATCACCAGGCATGCGATCCTTACCGCCATCGAGGGCTCCGGGAGCAGGCTATGCAGAAAGTCGTAGGTAAACTGCGTTATGTATCCGAGAAGAAACAGATTGATAAAGGTCGCTATTCCGATATAATGCCTGTCAAATACCAGCGCAAAAAGCAGAAGAACGGCATTCGTGATAACATACAAGGTACCGAAATCGATGGGGACCAGCGCATCCAGCCCGGCCATGAACGACTGGAACGGATCCACACCCAGGGCCGCTATCTTGAAAATGCCGACACTGATCGCACAGATCACCACACCAAAGAGTGACATCATGATACGCTTTACGAGAGCTTCTTTTTGGATCATCTTTCACATCTCCTCCGTTTCAGGGCAATGATAAGACAGTTTCCGCCCCGCTTCTTCTCATTCTTTGTTATGCGAAGCATCATCTTTTGATATGGAAAGGCTGCGGCTTTTCCCGTTTCCTTCCCCGCAGCGCCGTGCTATAATGGGAGACAGTCAAAATAAAAAAGGCAGGGACAGTCCATGACAGATTACGATCTTCTGATAAGACAGGTCCGGGAATTATGCGAAGACGGGCTGTGGGATATCACACTCTATGCCAATCTCTCCGCGCTTCTTTTCGACAGCCTGGAAGAGCTGAACTGGGCCGGCTTCTATCTGATGCGGAACGGGGAACTGCAGCTCGGGCCGTTTCAGGGAAAGCCCGCCTGCATGCGCATCCCCGTCGGCAAAGGGGTATGCGGCACGGCCGTAAAGGAAAAGCGCATCCAACGCGTTGCGGATGTGCACGCATTTCCGGGGCACATCGCCTGTGACAGCGCCTCCGCCTCCGAGATCGTGCTCCCCCTCTTCCGGGACGGGGAAGTCTTTGGTGTCTTGGATATCGACAGTCCCGTAAAGGACCGCTTTGATGAAAAGGACGAAGAAGGCTTGCGGCGCATCGCAGCCCTCATCGAGGAATGCGTGGGAGCGGCCCCGGGCTGAGCCGGCAGACTTCCCCTTAACGCTATTCGCCAGCCAGGGCCGGGCGATTGCAAGCTGTCAGCCGGAATGTTATAATGTGGCTCTGCCAAGGAGGATAAGATTGATGATAACAAGAGAGAAAGCTTTTGAACTGTTAAAGAAGTATAACAAGGATCCGTTTCATATCCAGCACGCCCTGACCGTGGAAGCCGTCATGAAATGGTATGCAGTAGAGCTCGGTCATGCCGATGAAGCGGAACACTGGGGCATTGTGGGACTTCTGCATGACATCGACTTTGAACTGTATCCGGATGAACACTGTCTGAAAGCACCGGAGCTGTTAAAAGAAGGCGGCGTGAGCGATGACATCATCCACTCCGTCTGCTCCCATGGATACGGGATCACCGTCGGCAACGGCGTGACCATCGATGTGGAGCCGGTAGCGGAAATGGAAAAAGTCCTCTTTGCCGCGGATGAACTCACAGGACTCATCTGGGCCGCCGCATTGATGCGCCCTTCCAAAAGCTGCAAGGACATGGAGCTGAAGTCGCTGAAAAAGAAATACAAGAGCAAAGGCTTTGCGGCCGGGTGTTCCCGGGAAGTGATCGAGCGGGGAGCGGATCAGCTGGGCTGGGAACTGGACAAGCTTCTGGAGATGACCCTGCAGGCCATGGCCGCATGCGAAGATACCATAAAAGCCGAAATGGAGGCGGAGCAGTAGATCCTCACTGTTCCACCGAGCGCAGTTCCAGGGAATCGGAGATATAGCAGCGGTAAGCGTGCGAAGCGCAGAACGCCCTTATCTCCTCCCTCAGGCTCTCATCTGCCGTATATTCCAGCAGATAGATATCTGCCCCCTTGGAAGCGTATCGTTCCAGATAGTCGCAGAAGTATTCCCTGTCCTCTTCCGAGGCTTCCGTAAACTCCCCCTCATCCCAGAGGATCTTCGTAAAGACGCTTTCCTGGTTGATCCCCGATATCACATCCTTCCAGTCACCGCCCTTTTCACAATAGGCATCCAGAAAGGTATCCCCGCCGTTTATGATCACGGTATCACGCAATTGCCTGAGGCCTGTAAGGATTTCGGCTAGTCCGTCCAGAACATCCTCCGAAGGATATTGATAGTAAACATCGCAGTTATCAACAAAAAAGCCGTCTATGCCTTTCCCTGCAAGCGAGGGTGCAAGCTCGTCTGTGATAAAATCCCTCCATGCCGCATCCGTCACATCCACCCATGCTTCTTCTTCCCAGTGCTCATACTCTCCAAGCGTAAGGTCCCGGAAGCGCTCATGATAATCCCTGAAGTCCTCCAGGGAACCGATATTGATATAGCTGTATACGACATGTCCTTCCTGCCTGAACGCGGCGATCTCCTCAGCATCATGATACTGGGCATCGATCACAACGGCATCATACGCCGAAAGCGCTTTCAGCGGTCCGTCGTATCCGATGAATACTCCGTATTCATGCGCCTCATCCGCGCGTTCCGGCATGCTGATCAACGACAGATCGGCGATGCAGACATCACCGTCAACGCATCGTTCGTCACCGTTCACACCGTCAAGTCTCAACTTATCACTGTATTGCCAGATGACCCAGTCCTGCGCAGGCGGGAAATAAACATTTCTGATCCATAAAGGATAGTCATCATAAAAGCCTTCCAGATAGGCATGATAAAAGCTCTGCGTTGAATACAGCAACGGCTTGCAGGCATAATGCGCTTCGAGGATATCCAGCATGGCGGACAATTCCTTTCTGAGCTCCTGCCCGTCAGGCGGATTCTTCTTTTTATCCCCGTAATACTCAACATCCACAGCCGGGATGAGCTTCCCGTCCTGCGGGCCTGCGGTTTCAATGAAATGCAGGGCCTGCGTCTCTCCGGGACTGTCAAAACTGAAGAAATGATACGCTCCGACACGGATCCCGTTCTCCGGGGCTTCGGCAAGATCACGAAAAAAGCATTCATCCGTGTACGTGCTTCCTTCCGTGGCCTTGACATAGGCAAACTGTATCCCCTGCTCTTTGATCCGCTTCCAGTCGACATTCCCCTGGTAATGCGAAACATCGATCCCCTTCACGGGATATCTGCCGGCAGAAAGCCTGCACGGGATCTGAAAAAACAAAAACAGGCATGCCGCAGACACGACAAGCCCCGCCGACAATGCCATCATCACTGTTTTTCTTCTGTTTCCCATCATTTCACACACAAATGCGATCCGGATCCATTCCCAAACCTTATTCGAAGTTCTTCAGCGTAAGCGTGATCTCGAAGCTCTCTTCGCTCTGCCGGGCACTTATCGTTCCGCCCATTTTCTCCGCAAAACGCTTGCAGATATAGAGCCCCAGACCCGCCCCGCCATCGGAACGCGCAGAATCGGCCTTCACAAAACGCTCAAAGATCCTGTCGGTATCCACCTTTTCTCCGGGATCGGTAAGGATGCTCAGACTGACGTTCCCATCCTCTTTCTCATCGATCCGGAATTCCAGACGTTTCTCAGAGTACTTGACCGCGTTGGAGATCAGGTTCTGCACGATCCTCACCAGTTTCTCACGGTCGGCGAGGACATAATGATTCTGCTCCGACTGGGCGAATTCCGGCTCGATCCCTCTGCTGTCGATCTCCGTGGTTTCCGCAAGGATCTCTTCGCAGATGATCTCACTTAAGTTTACTTTTTCCATGCGGACGTCGACCCGGTCCGAATCGATCAGCGACAGTTCAAAGAAATCATTTACAAGCTTGTTAAGATAACGCGCCCGTTCCAGCGCGATCGCAACGTTTCCTTCCGTCTCCGCCCTGTCATTCGTCTTTTCCGCGATCTGAAGATAGCCGATGATGGAGGTCAGCGGCGTGCGCATGTCATGGGATATCATCGAGACGGACTCCCTGATCCTCTCCTCATTCTCCCGGCCCTCCGCCCTGACCTTCATGACATCATCGTACAGACGGTTTACTTCCAGCACCATGCTTTGCAGCTCCCCGTCGATCAGATCCATGGAGAGATTGCGCCCGTCCTCATTCGCCTTCATGTCTTTGACGATGCCGCGCATTTCCCTTTTCAGGAGCACCAGTTTCAGTGTCAAAAGGAGGACCAGTATCGCAAGCAGCACGATCACCCCGTATAGCATTTGCCGGTCCTCCTTTCTGCCAAAGTCAGTTCACGTCTTTTCTGTTAAAGATCACGACCGTTCCCGCAACAAGTACTACAATGGCTATTATCGCACAGATCGCGCAAGGTATCAAATCCGAGTTTTCGCTGCTCTTCGCGAAGCAGAAGAAGGAATGCTCATAGATCGGATTTCCTCCCAGGAAATTCCTCAGGATATTGCCGCCGATGGTTGCGATCAGCACGGATGTCACAAGCGCAGAGTATACATTGCCGCAGATGTATGTAACCAGGACAAAGAATGCGTCAAATGCGATCAGCTGAAGGAATACAACCAGGATCCAGAGAATATCCCTCGGATTGAATCCCTCAAGGGAAAATCCAAACTTGGTTCCGTACAGAATGACCTCACCGATGATCGTCACAATGTGAAACAGGATCGTCAACACGCTGATGGCAGCCAGTCTGGATATGACGATGGCTGTTCTGCTTGCGCCGGTAACGATCGCCCTGTGAACCGTCCGGTTCGCAAAATCGATCCCGACATACCATGCCACAAGCATGCCCCAGAGGAATGCGAAGGAACAATCCTGCACGCCCTCCTTGAATCCGTCATACATATTGTGATACATCGCGGCCGCCGCGGGGCTCAATCCTCCTTTGATGACCATGTAAAGAACGGTAAACGCGTAAAACAAAGAGCAGGCATATACCGGAGTAAATCTCCACATTTTATAGTTTTCCACCTTTAACTGATTATGCATTTGCGGCACCTCCCGTCAATGTCATGAAATACTCCTCTAACGACTGTTCCTTCTCCGAAAGCTCCGAGATCACGATCCCCGCTTCCATCAAACGTTTTGACAGCTCAGCCTTCATGCCCGGCTTGCCGAAGATCTTCATCGTGTCATCTGACGTCACCTTATAGGAAATCTCAGGAAACGCTTTTTCGAGTATGGTCGCCGTTTCCGGTATGTTGTCATCTTTTACGACGATATAGCGGCTGCATTTTTCTTCCAGCTCCGCATGCGTGGTCGTTTCAATGATCCTTCCGTGATGGATGAAAATGAAATCCGTCGCCAGAAGATACAGCTCGCTCAGAATGTGGCTTGACACAAAGATCGTGCATTCCCTTTCCTCATTGATCCTCTTGAGCATGTTTCTGAGGGTGATGATGTTTTTCGGATCCAGCCCGTTGATCGGCTCATCCAGGATCAGCAGCTGCGGATTCCCGACCATTGCGATGGCGATCCCGAGTCTCTGCTTCATTCCCATCGAAAGAGTCTTTGCCTTTTTCTCTTTCACATCCGTCAGGCCGACCATCTCTATCACTCTGTCCGTAACACTCTTATCCGGATTTCCGACGAGGATCCTCTGCAATTCCACATTCCGCCAAACCGTATATTTCGGAAACAGAGCCGGCTCTTCAATGATGGTCCCAACGAGCCTGCGCTTCTTTTCGATCTTCTTCGGATCCATCTCTCCCATCAGCGAGAAATCCCCGGAGGTCGGAAAGGCAAGTCCGCTGACGATCTTCATGAAGGTACTCTTGCCTGCACCGTTTTCTCCGATGAAGCCATAGATCTGATTCTTTCGCAGCGACAAACTCACATTATCCAACGCGCACAAATTCTTATACTTTTTGGTAAGGTTCCTTGTTTCAAGTATGATGTCACTCATTTCCTGTGCTCCTTTCGTTTTGATGATGTGAGCATAAGATAACAATGTAAGTAAAATATTCACCAATCCTAAAGAAAAACTAAAGAAATACCGCCCTTACTTTGAAAGGCGGTATCCCATTCCATACACGGTGTCGATATACGGTTCCTCCGTGATCCTTGCGATCTTCTTGCGGAGGTTGCTCATGTGAACGTTCATGGTATTGTCTTCACTCAGATATTCCTCACCCGTGATGCTCTCAAAAAGATTCCGCTTGGAAAAGACCTTGTTGGGATTGCTCATCATCAGCTCCAGTATGCTGTACTCCATGGTCGTGCAGGCGATCTCCTGCCCGCCAAGGAAGGCCCTCTTTGATTCCTTGTCGAGCCTCAGATCCTTATGCTTCAGCTCCGTCGCCTGCTTCGCACCACCGGCTCTTCGCAGCACCGCCCCGACACGGAGGATCACCTCATCCACGTCAAACGGTTTGCTGATATAATCATCCGCTCCGAGCCTTAAAAGCTCGATCCTGTTCACCACTTCATTCTTGGCGGAAAGAACGATGGCCGGCGTGTTCCTTGTGGTCCTGAGCTCCTTCAGGACTTCCTCTCCCGTCTTTTTCGGCAGCATCAGATCCAGCAGGATCAGCTCATATTCCTTTTCCGTCGCCTTTGCAAGTCCTTCTTCACCGTCCAGCGCACTTTCCGCCTCGAATCCGTTATCGGAAAGGACTTTGCAAAGAAGCTTATTGATCATGACGTCATCTTCTATTACGAGTATCAAGCTGCCACCTCCATCATCCCCTAAAATGCGGTTTTCCTTTCGAATCCTCCGCAGATCCTCTGCCCTGCCACGTCATTTTCCGCACGACAGCTGCAGTGAGACGTATTCATGTCCCGTTGCCGGAAGAAAGCGTTTCAGAATATCTTCCGTTTTTATCTTGAGACTGGAGGTGTTAACGCAGGGATGACATCCGATGTATTCGCCCTTTAGCACATCTTCATCGATCAGAAGCTGCACCACTCTGTCCCTGTCGTTCATGAGCCCCATGATGCTGACGGATCCCGGCTTTATGTCAAGATATTTCAGCATGTCTTCTTCACCGGCAAAGGACAGTCTGGATGAACCGATCAGATCACATACTTCCCTTGTCCTGAACTGCTTGTCCCCGGGCATCATGAGCAGGTAGAAGCTGCTTTTATTCCTGGGACAGAGAAACAGATTCTTGCAGATCACAACACCGAGTATCGCATCGATCTCATTGCAGGCCTCCATGTTGTCGGCCGCCTCATGATCCGTTCTCTGATAGTCGATGTGCAGACTGTCAAGAAAATCATAGGTTCTGATCTCTCTCGGTGTCCTTCCCTCATTTGTTGCAGGTCTTCCTTCATACAGCTCCATCACTTCATCTCTCCCTCTCAATTGTTTTAGCTTAAAGCGGAAGGAACAGGACCAGCTCCGTCTCATGATCTCCCGTTTTCATCCGCAGGTCGCCCCCCAGCTTTCCGGCGATGAGCCTCGCCTCGTAGAGTCCGACTCCGCTGCCGTTCACGTTTTTCGAATTGGAGCCTCTCCACAGACTGTTAAAAACAAAGGGAAGCTCCGTATCCGGAAGGGTCTCCCCGCTGTTGACTACAGAGATGAAATGCCCTTCCTCCCTTTTCTCCATTTTCAGGACCACGTTCTTTCCGTCCCCGTATTTGATCGCGTTATCCAGGATCTGTCGCAGGATCCTCCGGACTCCGTTCAGATCGCTGTTGATCAGCGGGTTGCCCTCCGCCTCCACCCGAAACGAGATCCGCGCAAGCTTGAAGGCATTCGAATATTCTTCCTCGATAAACTTCTTTATCTCGTCCCTGTAAAAAGCTTTCGCCTCCGGATCATATTCAAAGATGGCCGTATTTGTTTCATCCACGGCCGCCGCGACCAGCCGTTCGATCTCATCGGCCTTGCCCTCGATCTTCCGTGCCAGTTCGGCGTCCTTCTCGTTGATCCTGCCCTCCGGATCATAAAGCCCCGTCGCTATTGCCTCCGCCATCAGCTTGATATTGACTGCAGGTGTCTTTATCCCGTGAACCAGAGTCGTCACGAGCTTCTGATGATCCGAATTCATCTTCCTGAGTGTCTTCCGGTCATTTTCCAGCTTATCCGAAAGCATGTTCATTCCCCAGACATAACGCCCGAAAAAGTCATCCTTTTTCGCCGGAAGTTTCTCCGTCATCTCGCCCCTCGAAAGCCTTTCGGGGTAATCGGAAAGCCGGTTAAAGGGGATGATCACCTTCCCGCAGATCCAAAGACTGTAAATAAGCGTCAGAATGGCTGCTGCCAGGATTCCGGCATTCATGAGCAGCTTAAGCTTTTCGTATGCAGGATCAGAGAAATGGTACGCGGCGATCCCCACAAGCGATCCGTCCTTTCCGTAGATCCCGCGGATCTTCGTTCCTTCTTCTCCGTATGCAAGCCCGTTCCCTTCCGGCGCGTTGCCGGATGTATCCAAAAGCACCACCCGGACATCTTCGGGGCAGGCCTCCTTCCCGTAAAGAGCTTCCCACTCGGATCTGCGGGAAAGAAAAACTTCCTCCCGAAGCTCCTCCGTGCTTGCGGCACCGCTCTCCAGCCGCCGCTCAAGCTCGGCATTGATCCGGTCCGTGACCACATTTCTCTCGCTCTGGCCCTTATCCGTGATCCTCTTTCCCAGATGGTTCACAGCTGCCAGGAGCAGAGCAAAAAACGCCATCACGCACAAAAACCTGAAAACATAAGATCTCATGACGTTTCTCCGAACTGATAGCCCACCTTGTATACGGTCTTTATCAGTTTCGGCTCCCTGGGATTATCTTCGATCTTGTCCCTCAGCCAGCTGATGTATACCCCGAGAGATGACTGCTCACTGAAACAATCCGCTCCCCATACATCATTGAAGATCGTCTCCTTTCGGAGTGCCTTCCCCCGGTGCTGCATGAGATAAACAAGCAGTTCGAATTCCTTGCCTTTCAGATCCGTCAGTTCACCGTTCTTATATACTTTCCTTGCTCCCACATCAACCGTGATCCCTTCCGCGGAAAGGATCTGTTTCTCCCCGGCAATGTCATAGGAACGTCTCATCAGAGCCTTGATCTTTGAGGTAAGGACAGGCATGGAAAAGGATTTGTCCACATAGTCGTCCGCCCCGATCTCCATGCCCAGGATCCGGCTCTCGTCATCACTCTTTGCACTCATCATGAGCACCGGGAGATTTTTGCTTTTCCTGATCTCTCCCAGAGCCTCAAATCCGTCTTTCCCCGGAAGCATGACATCAAGAAGAAGAAGCTTGAATGCTTCTTCTTCCAGCAGTTTAAGACCTTTCTCCGCACTGTCCGCAAGTACAACGCTCCAGCCTTCCTTCCCAAGGAAGTCGGCGATCAGCTGCCCCAGGTCCTTGTCATCTTCGATTATCAGTATGTCTGTCATGATCCGCCCCGCCGTCCGTCTCCTCCGATACCTGTATGATTATAATAGATTCTCCCGGATTTTTCAAAACGTTCCGATATCGGTGAAAACCACATCGTCCGACGCGCCGTCAGGGCTTATGAAGCTTACCTGCACCCGTCCGGTGTGATAATCCACGATGATCATCTGCACGGTTCCTCGGCGCCTCACATTCTGGACTGCCGCCTCCCCTTTTCCGAGTCCCTGGTTGACCCTTTCCTTCGTAAGCATGGTCTTTAATTCCCCTACCGTGAAGCAGTCCTTTGATGCAACCCATTCGTTATATTTGTTAAAACGCACCAGATTATGGGCATTTCCGGTGAATCCGTCCTGGTTTCCTTCGGATGCGAAGGAATTGACCACGCACAGGGAATCCTTGTTATCCCAGCTGATGCCGGAAAGAAGGGGCGTATCCGCATCCCTCAATACCGAATACCCTTTTCCGCTCTCCTGCAGCTGCTTCACCGCATCTTCCGCGCAATAGCTGTGTTCCTTATCGCTTATGATCAGATTATGACTCCAGGTGTAATCCGCGCTGTTGGCCACCATGAACTCGCCCACTTCCCGGGCTGTCGTGAACTCTTCAAGAGCATGCTTAAGGTCATAGGTATAGCATTTTCTGTCTTCACAGCTGTAATCCTCGTTCATGCTGCCTACATCCAGGATCGCCGCAAAAACACCGTCGTCATTGATCGCGGATACGATGCTCGTGAAGCCGAGAAACGATATCCCCGTATACGAATGCTCTCCCTTCCCGGCATGGATCACTGCGTGTGCCCTGCCCATCTGGTTGTTGCTCCCGGGATGCCAGTCCAGGAGGCGAACCGTGACAGGGTCGCCGCTCGCCGTCTTCTCTCCCCACAGGGAAAGGGCAGAACATGCGGTTCCCCGGAGTGTCTCCGGAATGAGATTAAAGGTAAGCGCCTCCTCATAGCTGATCACTCCGTCCTCCGCATATCCGTGCACACCTCCCGAAATCTCCTCCGCAAAGGCAAGAAGCTCGTCCCTGTCCTTATCCCGCAAGGTCTCTGCCATGGTGAAAACCCGTGTCTCCACTGCGCTGAAGTCATCCGTAAGATCCTTCAGCTGGGAATAGATGTTCTCATAGATATAGGGTTCCATGACCGCGTGATAATCCGGGAAGGCTTTCATGATCACTTCGGCATACGCCCTGCCTGCTTCTGCAGGCGTATGCTCTTCATAATCCAGGGTCACATCGTAATACCTGGTAAGTTTCTTTATCGTACATGCCCCGTTTTCGGAAGAAAACGTCTCCAGGACCGTATCCTCCGTGCCCTCATCCCCGTATTCCGCAAGCTCCTGCCTGTAAAGATCCCCCACCGGACTCAATGTGCTTGCAGGCTGAACCGGGACTTCGAAGCCGTCGTAGGTGTCTGCTCCGGAGCATCCCGCAAGCCCGCCCAGGATAAGAGTTGCTCCCATGATGCTGTATATGATGCTTTTCCTGTTCTTTCCCATTTTTACCACCCTCTGTCCTGCAGCCAGTTTCTGAGCTGTCTTTCCCTTACCGCCGTTTCATCCTCACTCTTCATCTTTCCGAGCTTCAGCTCGCCTTCGATGTTCCCGTCGATCAGATAGATCACTCTCTCGCTGCAGGAAGCAACCTTCTCGCTGTGGGTGACCATCAGAACCGATGTCCCGGCCCTGTTCGCCTTGACCAGTTCATTCATGACCTCCATGGATGCCTTCTGGTTAAGCGCCCCGGTAGGCTCATCCGCATAGACCATCTTCGGGTTATTGATCAGGGCTCTGCAAAGACAGGCTCTCTGCAGCTGTCCTCCGGACACTTCCGTCGAATACCGTTCCGCGGTCTCGATGATGCCGAGCCTCCTCATGAGCTCTTCCGCATCCGAATTGACTTCTGCCCTCGGCTTAAGCTTTGCCTGATACCCGGGAAGGATTATGTTATCCATGATGTTAAGCTTCTTCATCATGTACATTTGCTGGAAAACGAAGCCCATTCTGGTAAGCCTGCATTTCGCCATGTGCTTCCGGTCAAGCTTTGATATATCCTCTCCGTCAAAGATCACGCTTCCCGAAGTCATCTCATCCATGCCGCTCACGGTATAGAGCAGTGTGGATTTCCCGGAACCGCTGGGCCCCATGATCGAAACAAACTCCCCTTCCTCCATCCGGAAATTCACATTCTGAAGCACATTATTGCTGTACCCCTCCACCACATAAGTCTTGCAAAGATCCTTTACATCCAAAACCGCTTTACTCATTTCTGATCCTCCAAATCTCTATGCTTTCTATCTTCCTGACTACAAGTGACATGACTGCTGCGATGACGATCGTTATGAATGCCAGCCATCCTACGGCAAGACCGAATCCGCCGGTCAGTTCCCATCCCGTAAGGCCGATCATCTGCTTGAACAACACTCCGCTGAGGTAAGAGACTGCTGTAGGTGTAAGCACGACGGCCAACAGGCAAGCCGCTCCGAATATGATCATCATCCTTAAGAAATGCCAGCCCTTTGTGCTCCTGTCATCGATCCCCGTACCTGTAAGAAGTGCCAGCTCTGCTTCCTCATCCTTCATGAAGATCGTCTGATACATCACTGTCAGGAAGCCAAGGATGCACGCAACCACAATGACAAATGCATTTCGCATGAAGCTGAACATCGTATCATACAAGCCCAGGAAGGATGCGACAAATTCCTGATCCGTCATGTAATCATCGGGAAACATCTCCTGCAGTCGCTGTCGGTATGCATCTTTTTCTTTCTCGGGAGCATCCAGCGTAAACCCTATGCTGTTCCATCCTGCTCCCGCAGCTGCATCCTTGAATTCCTTTGACATGTACACCTGTTTTCCGTTGATATTTGACATTCGGTCAACAAACCCGGTGATCACAAACTCCTCTTCCGCTTCGTGTGAGGAAAGCCTGTCTTCCGACAGCTTTTCATACCGTATCGTCACCTTATCACCAATGGAAAGTCCCTTTGATTCCGCCGTATACTGATCGATCAGGACCTCCTTTTCCAGCAGAGGATACCTGCTTCCCTCCCGGATCCTGAGCCCTTCGGGATCAAAGTTGAAATATATCGTCACGTCCTCTTCTTCGTCACCAAATACTAATGTCGAATTCTGATTGTTTACCATTTCGATCTTTGCCGGGATGCCTTCCTTCTCCATGAGGCCGTCAAACTGCCTCAACATGACATCCGCCCTGCCGGTTCCGAGCGAAAGCTCCTCATTTGTTTTCTCCGTCAGATTGAGGACGAAGTCCATCTGCTTAAAGGGATAATATTTATATAAAAAGTCCGCGCTGATGACCGATTCCCGTATCATGATGCTCATGAGCACAACGATGCAGCCTGCCGTATATGCAACAAAGAGAAGGATGTATTTCTTAAAACCTCCCATGATATCTTTAAGGGCCAAAAACAGAGGCAAGGACATTTTTCTGCTTCTGTTAAGCTGCAATCTCTCTCCCCGTCGTATTCCGTCTGCTCTGGTCTCCCCATGCAGCACATCCATGACGGAGATCTTATCGATCCTTCTCATGGAATGCATGATATAAAGAATGATGAATACCGTCACAAGCATTGCGGAAAGTATGGCTACCACATAATCGCCGGTTCCGAAGGTATAGGAGATATTATAGAAAAACTTGTCTACCAGCTTACCTCCGACGATCAATCCGATCAGGCATCCCGCCACGGAACCGACCGCGGCAAATGCGATGTATTTAGCGGCAAGCAGCCAGCGGAAGGAGATCGAGTCGGTGCCGAGCGCCTTCATGATTCCCAGTTCCCGTTCTTCTTTCTTTACGGCTGCTTTTATCGTAAAGCTTATGGCAAAAAACACAATGATGAGCATGAATATGCATGCCATTACCAGGAAAAACGATACTAACAGAGAAACCAGCATCTGATTACTCTTTGTGACTCCGTTGGACTGTCCCAAATAATGCGGATAATCTTCAAGCGGCTTATAATTGTTTATCAGAGCGCTGATCTTTTCCTCCGGCTCCCCTTCTGCGGCGTTCCTTTGCACGGTAAACAGCCAGTTCTTGGCCGGGGACTCTTTGCTCAGCACCTCATAATCAGGCTCCGAAACAATGAACCTGTAGATATAATCCATCGACGGGTCCCTGGTGATATGCGAGATATTCAGCTCATAGATATTCCCCATCTGGGTGGTCAGCCTGAGCTTATCTCCGATTTTTAATCCGCTGAGTGCAGCATACCTTCCCGTTATGGCAATGTTACCGTTCTCAACATAAAACGGCTGATTGTCTTCCGTGTACATCAGATCCATGTCAAAGGTCTGGGGTGAAAGAAAGAGTACAGCGGTCGAAAGGCTGTTCCTGAGTCTGTCGTAGTCCTCTTCCATGCCCTCATAACTCAGGTTTGTGATATCCAGGCGTATTCCTTCGATATGTCCGAACTTCGCATCCGGGTATTTCTGTTTTACAGCATCCTCATAAGCTGTTAATTCCAGTTCCCTGTTTCTCTCTATATAGGCGCACACATAATCATGGGGATTGACCCTTTCCTCCGTCAGCTTTGTGCCGCGGAAATCCACATAGATCAGAAAACCGCTGATGGCCGCAAGGGAGGAAACAATGATCATGAAGAGAAACAGGATAACATTAAGTCCTTTGCTTTCTTTCAGGTCTTTTTTTATCATTCTGAAAAACATTGGCGTATCTCCTGTTTTTTGTAGTATCCGGCTCCGATCTTGTTGTGAGTATACTATGCCACTTTTTAAAAAGTACTTAAAAAAACAAAAAAAGAGCACCAAAGACATGGAGCTCAAGTCACTGACAAGCCTGACCTTCAGGCGTCAGGCTTCCCTGCCTTCCCTAAACATTCGCATCATTTCGTTGGTAAGGCTTAAAGCGTTTGGCTGCAGAACGATATCTTCCCTTTTTACCCATTCGGCATATTTGAGCTCATTTTGATCCATCCGGATCTCGCCATCATCTGCCGCGTCACAGAAATAGCCCACAAGAATGTCCTGTGCCATGCCCCAGGGCTGTGACTTGTAATATCTGATATTGCAGACTTTAATTCCGGTTTCTTCCATGACTTCTCTGGCCACGGTTTCCTCAAGCGTTTCACCGATCTCGGTAAATCCGGCAACAAGAGCGTTGTGTGCATATCCTCTGTTATACCGGGTGATCAGAAGGCAGTCGCCCTTCGTGACACCCACTATGACGGCCGGGTTGATCCGGGGATATATGGTGTTTCCGCATTCCGGACAAATGAGAGCGCGTTCCTTTTCACTGTGGATCAGCTTTTTGCCGCATCTTCCACAGTACCTGTTATCGGCATACCAGCGCCACAAATGATAGGCCGTGAAAGCGGCAAACACTTCTTTGCCGGAGCAGATATCCCTTAATTCCCTGACCGATCTGTATGCATGACCTTCCTTTTGAAGATCAGATTCGTCAAGAGCCAGAAAGAATCGTGTATCGTCTACGGAAAAAAGATATATGCATTGCTGGCCCCCGGCGTCCGAACCGCGGGTGAATGTAACCGTGCCATTCTCTTCTTTTATCAGCAAACGGCCGTCTGCATCGTAGAAGAGACAGACATCATCGCCGGTCATCTCCCGGTTGCTGAATTCATTATATAGTTTGCTTGGATAGATGTCCTGTATCATGACGAATCCTCATTTCTTTGCCGGGCTCAAGGCTGCTTCATGCCTCATAATCCATGCAGGTCCTTGAATCGGTAAACGGTCTTACCTTGCCATCAGCCACAGCCACATGAGCCGGATGCGTTGAATAGCCTTTCAAAGCATCTTCATCCTCAAAAGTTGAGTCCAGCATCAGGTCACAATTTGAGCCGGGCAGGGGCTTGATATTGACCTTGATCTCGATCAGTCCGGGAATCTGTCCCTTAAGTCCTTCCAATCCCTCTTTGATGCCGGCTTTGATCTCGGCTGCCTGAGTGGCGGAGTATTCTTCTTTCAGTTTCCAGAGTATGACATGTTTTACCATGGACGGCCTCCTTATATATGCGTTGACGTCACATATTATAGCACGTAGGGACAGAGAAAAAAACACCTGACTCATATCGCCCCCTTATCGATGCCGGCTGTGACGAAATAATGATAATACGACTGTACCACCTGTATCCGTCAGAATCGCTGGGGCCTTTCATGCTTGTGACAAAAGAGTTGACGAAAAAACGCATCCGGATGGGATTCGAAGACGGAAAAAGGTTTCTTGAGGAAACAGAAGGATAGGCTTATTGCCGTGCTAAAATTCAAAAACTCGTTTTAATGGGATAATCATCCAGGCCGATCGGCATCAGATTCATGGGTTCATGTTATTCTCAGCTCAAAGGAGGAGCATTTCTTCCAATTCCTTTGCCGTGTTTGCAAAGGTCACGGCACCGGCCTTTTCAAGGACATCCCTGTCCCGGAAGCCCCAAAGCACGGTTATCATCTCAAGCCCGGAATGAAATGCCGTTGCCAGATCCACGTCGGAATCCCCGATGTAGACTGCTTCCTGCTTTTCAACTCCCAGTTCTTTCAGCGCAATATCCACAAGGTCGGCCGCCGGTTTTCTGGGAATTCCTTCTCTGGATCCCACACTCGCATCAAACAAACCGTCGAAATATCTGTTTACAAGTGCTTTTACATTGGGATCGCTCTTGTTGGACACAACCGCCGTCTTTATCCCCTTTTGCTTGAGGACCTTAAGCAGCTCCGGAATACCCTCATAGGCTTTTGTCTTTTCGGCACTGTGAAGCGGATAATACTTCTTATGCTCTTCCAGAACCCCGGCTTCCTCCTCCGGTGAAGTCCCCTCCGGAACACTCAGGTGGATAAGCTGTATCATGCCGTTTCCGAGAAAAGCTCTGATCTCCTCACGTTTCCGTTTCGGAAAGCCTTGCAGCTGAAGCGAATGGTTTACGCTGTCAGCCAGATCATCAAGGGTATCAAGGATCGTGCCGTCCATGTCAAAGATCACTGCCTTATGCTGCATGTCTGATCAACTCCTTCATTTTTTTCTCTTCATGGTCATTACGATCCCCTATTCAACGATGCAGTACTCAAGGTAATCATCCACAGCTATTTCAATCACTTCCTCAGGGATCACCTCTTCATGGCATACCCACTGACTCTCCATCGCATGTGTGAACTTGTCTTTATCCAGCAGATACAGGTATCCTTTTCCGCCGTAATCCGGATGACAATTTCGAAACACCATCCTGTCTCCGTATTCCGGAAGCATGATCCGTTCGGCCGTTTTGCTGTCACCAACACAGCCCAATGCGAAGCAGATCGCCATTATCCTGTTGCTGGTAGCGTATACGGGCCTTCTGGCATCCCGCCGCATAGCCGGTATCATGCGCCTGCATGGGAACAAGTTTATCAAGTCTTTTGGGACTGCCATGATATAAGTATTCCTTGGGCATGAACACCTCCCACAGCTCTTTGCTCAAAAAAATTCACTGATTCTTTGCCAGGATGATGTTGTACGCAACGATCAGTCCGATCGTGATCACCACCACGCCCAGATACGGGATCACAAACCAGGCGGAATTCTGCTCAAGGAACAGAAACGGAACACCCAATCCTTCCAGTAGCACAGCATATACAAGCCAAAGACCGGATACGGAATGGTTATATTTCTTTACATCTTTTACTTCAGGCGGCCTGACACCCGCAAAGAACCCGACAGCTTCCTTTGCGTTCCGGGCCCAGATGCTGATCCCGACAAAGATAAGTGCTACCAGACTCCAGATAACAAATCCTATAATCATTTCCTGCAAGCCTCCTTCCGTCCCTACTCCGTTATTTCAATCAGATTCCCTTCCAGTCATGAACTCTGTCCCCCGGACTCCGCTTTTTTTGCTCCGCATTCCGTGCAGAATTTTCCGGTATTCTTTGTTTTGCAGCCGGGACATATCCACTCAGCCGGCATGGCATTATAGCCTGTGACCATACTCCCCTGCTGATAAGACCAGAAAGGCCCATCTGTCTGAAGGGGTGCGCTGACTTGTTTCCAAAAATCGTCCGCTATCGCTTCCACTAAATTCTCATCCGCTATCGCGACATATTCAAGCGGACTGTCCGGATTCAGATAAACTCGGGGCACTTCCCTGGGATCATACTTTTTCTCCCAGATAAGCAGATACTTCTTGCCTTCGTACCAATGATGGTATGTGCTCTGCCGTACCCGCTCGTCCGTTTCATCATACAGAACATAATCATCTTCCGACTTCTTATGCAGCTTATCCGACAAAGCCATTGTTCCCCTCCCCTCGCATGTCCGGCAGATCAGCCGATGTTCACAAATCTCTTCTGCTTCTTTCCGTCCCGTTCTACGGTCTCATTCCACATCTCCGCCGGGCGTATCCATATCCCGCCATCCCCATACAGAGCCTTATACACCACCATGGGCTCCTGCGTCTCACTATGACGGGCTATGCCTATCACTTCATATTCATTTCCCTTAAAGTGGCGGTAACGGCCACAGGGAATGGATCGTATTGCTTCTTCGTAAGTCATATGGTTTTTATCTCTCCTGAAAAAACTCGATCTCTTCCCCAAGCGGTCCGAAACAAAAGGCCATCCTCGCCGGAAATTCAGGTTCGGAAGCTATCACGATATCATTAGGCTCTATGAACACTTCATATCCGGCTTCCCTGACTATCGCAACGATTCCATCCACGTCATCCGTCGCAAAAGCAATATGCCGCAATGCTCCTTTGGTCTTTATGCCCGCTCCGTTACTGAATATCTCAAGCATTACATTCCCGGCATCGATCATGATGCCTTCCGGCCATTCCCTGACAATGCCGAACCCAAGCAGCTCGATATAAAAGGACTTCGCTCTGTCGAATTCTTCTTTTGTCCCGCATTTTAACGAAATGTGATGCACTCCCTTGATCATCATAGCAGCTATCCCCAGGCAGAACAACGACTGCCTGCAAATGCAATCGGTTTATTGATATCCACATCCTGTCTTTACAGGCCCTTCCACACCGGATTCATACTGCGCCTTAAAAGCCATGTTGATATCTCTTATCTCCCTCTTGCCATCAATATAATCCCGGTACATATCCGCAAGCCCGGCCATGCAGCCGTCACAGGAGCCGTTTATGTTCCCTATGGATTCCGCAACTATGCGTTCACGCTCTTCTCTTGTGGTATCTTTTATAAGAATGCTCATACGCCCCTCCCCTATATATAGCATCACTCTTTTGCTTGAGCAACTCCTCTTTCCCATGCATATGCAAGCATATCAATGCCCGGAAGTCCATTTCGAAGATTTTCTACTTCCTTTATGCAAAAAGCAAGCGCTTCCGTTATATACTCATCTGACATCTCTTTTGTAAAGAAGAAGATCGGTTCTTCCGCCACGGGCACGAAGTAGGAACACATGTCTGCCATGAGTTTTGACGTATCAAAGGAATCGATCTGATTGATATCCTCATTCTCAAAATCTTCCGGAATGACCAGATCATTCTCCAGGCGGTATTTCGTAACAACATGATGATTCACGATAGAGTAATCTCTATGCAAGCGCTCCACGTTACCCGGGATCATCGGATTCCAGTGATATCTGTCATATACATAATGCCTGTACAGAGCATCCTGAACCAGGTGAAGATAATAGCCCAGATACAGATCATCCGCCAGCATGCGCTCCCCAAACATCTGTCTGTACCGGTCGAAATCGTAGCACTTCTTTTTCCCATCCGATACATTTACTTTGAGGTGGGATTTCCCGTAAGAGCCTGCATCAACCAGGACAGATCCGAACTTCAGCCTGTTTGTATCATTAAAGTTTATGCTTTTTGTCAGCTCATTTGTTATTGCCAGATGAACAACACTGGACGCCATGTCATTCCCCTTCCCCCATTGGCTTATCCCCTTGCAGGTCCGCCATGCGTCTACAGCCAGAATTATAACATAACAGAGCCGGGAAGACCACCCATTATATCAAGCCGGATTTTTATTGTTTTTTTCTTGAAGCCGCCATGCTATAATGAATCGATATAAATGATTTAAGAGCAAATCGCAGTTTGAAAGGAAAACGCATGAACGTATTGGTTGAAACAGAAAGATTGTTGATTTCCGAAATGACCATGGCCATGGTCATGGACGTCCATAAGAATTCCCTGGATGAGGACACAAGAAGATTCGTACCGGATGAAGTCTTTGAAACGCCGGAAGACGCAAAAGAAACGGTGGAGTTCCTGATGTCCCGATATGGTTCCACGGATGGTCCCCTGGTCTACGCATTGATCCTGAAAGACGGAAATGCAAATATCGGGTATGTTCAGCTTGTCCCCATCGGAGAAGGCAAATGGGAAATAGGCTATCATGTGGCAAAAGCATATACCCGCAAGGGCTATGCAACAGAAGCGGTAACGGCATTCCTTCCGGTCATGGCAAAAAGAGTCGGGACAGAAGAAGTATATGGGATCCGGCTTTTGGAAAATGCTGCCTCCGGACGGGTTTTGGAAAAGTGCGGTTTTGAAACCTTCTTTGTCGGAGAAGGGGGATATCACGATGGCGTATATGAGATAAGCAAAAGTGTTTGGAAAGCTCCGCTCTAACCAAGGTCCTTGCGTTTTCATTATTCTTCGTATCAAAGAGCTTATGATCATCAGCATCATGCAGAAGTGCTGCCAATGCAACTATCATCCTGTCACATCCGTTTTTGTGATCCGCTAAATACATGGCTACTTTATACACACGCATTGCATGACCTGTATCATGATTCATATCCGCGTTCCCGCGTCATGATCATTTATGACCTTTTCCATGCAAACCTTTTGCGGCACAAGCCCCATGGCTTCATAAAACTTCATTGCACCGGGATTACAGGCCCAAACGTTCAATGTGATATTATAGAATCCCTGCTCTTTTGCATAGCAAAGCACCTCATTGTATATCATGCTCCCGATATGCTTGCCTCGTGCTTCTTCATCAACACAGATATCATCTATGTAAAGCGTTCGGACATCCGTCAGAACGGCATTATCCTTTTCCTGTCTGCTGATACAGAAAGCATGGGCAAGAACATTTTCCTCATGATCCACACAGACAAAAACCGGCGTTTTGTCATCAGAAATGATTTCGGATAATTCTTCCGCACTGTATTTGGTCGCCGGCCCCTTAAACAGATCCGGCCGGCCGTTATGATGCACCATATCTACCTGTATCAAAAGCTTAAGGATTCCCGGGATATCTTTTATTTCTGCATGCCGGATCTTCAAATTGTTCATAATACTACGCCCCACAAAACATAAGCCAAATAGCAAAACGAAAACATCATCCTCACATCATGCAGACAGATCATCGCTTCAGATAATCAATGACACCCTGTATGATCTCCGGATTCGGATATCCCTTACCGTCATTCCCTTTCATGCCGTAAAGCATCGCGTATGCAAAATTATCTGCCATGCACTCTTCCGGATCCTTGACATAACCGGTATTTTCCCCAAAGACCTCATCAAAATTGGATGCCTGTTCTCTGGTATAATAAACATCCGATCCGTCAACAGGAACAAGTGCCACGGCATCATTGGACATGAAGCCCGATTGCGCCTCGGCATAAGTCTTCGTGGTGATCCAGGCCGTATAACAATCAACCGGCTTCCCATCTATCAGAAATGTTGCATAAGAGTTGTGGTGCTCAACATCCGGATTGCTTATGTATCTCTCAAGCACGCACGGAGGCAGTTCATACTCCGTATCCGTGACGGTAAAGTGAATGAGGGAATACATGTCGGCACGGAACTGAGGATCACTCCTTGTCAGGCAGTGAAACAGCTCATGATATAAGAGTTTGTCCATATATTCACTGGCACCGGGCATGACACTCATGAATGAATATATCGCGATAATATCACCGTCCAGATAGATCTGCGTACCATGTGTATAGCCGCTTGCTCCCGATTCCATTTCCATGTTAGCCTTTATGAATACGATCTCTTCCACTTTCGGAAGTTCATACCCTTTCAACTTGATATGTAACGCCATTCTTGCAAGGCGGCTGTTTAAGTACCATTTACTGAAAAAGGAAAACTCGCCGATGCTCTCGCGGGATGCCTCCAATAATTCTTCCCTGGTCGCACCGGTTTTTCCCACGCGAAAGTCAAAGTCATTCTGTGTCATGTTATCAAAGTATTCTGTGTTGGAAAGCATTTTTTCCCTGCCCTCCTGCACCGACGCAAAATGATGCGGGATCATGCCGGAAAAGATCAATGTGATGAAAAGATTGATCATCCCCCATCCCAGGATCAGGCCCAGCAATACCAGCAAGGTTCTTTTTCTCTTTTGCTTTTTCAAATTCTTATCGTCCTGATCTCCGTCACGAAGACCCCTCCCGGTTTTGGAAAGCTTTTCAAACATGCAACTATCCTCCGTTTTCCTTTTCTATATTATTCCGGACAGATTCTTTCTTTACGTTGTGCCTGCAATCTCTCCCAGCATGTATGCGGCATAAGCTTTCGCAAGTTTCATGTCATATGACAGTTCCTTTCCTTCAGCATATTCTTTCAACGCATCCCGTATCAGTTTATGATACTTTTCGGGAATGTTGTCAAGTGCCCATTCACCGCCCTCTTTTTTGGAAAGCACAAGACCATCCTTCCTATAAGCAAGCACTCTTGCCAGATTCAGCATCAGATACATCGGATCATCTGCAACTTCTTCCTCTGCATCAGCAATGTCATTCCGGATAGAATCCATGTAATCCTTTGCCGGAACATCCGAAAAAGTATCTTTGATCGGAGCACCATAAAGACATTCGCCTCTATGAGTTATGATCGTAAAATGCGCCGCAAGGTCTTTGTCCTCGCCCTTCATTTTTGAAACATATCCATCCGGATCTTTTCGATACCATTCAAGATGCGCAACGGAAAAATGCAGCTCAAACGGGGTAGGATAAACGAAAGGCCTGCAAACACATTGTTTAACGATGCTCATTTCTATTCCTTTTGCCGGCCCCCGGCCATTTAGTTCCACCACCATATCCATGAAGGATCTTTTAAGCGTATCCGAAACGGTGTCCTTCACTACAACGATCAGATCAATGTCGCTCTTTGCCGGATTATAACATCCCATGACCGCGGAGCCGTGCAGATATACCCCTACCAGATCATCCTGCAGGATTTCTTTTGACTTTTCCACAAAACTGTTTATGACCGCATTCATACGGAGGCCACCCTTTTATTCAGCTTACTGATCATCGCCACTTCACTCCTTAATTAACGCCCCATCAAATATTCCTTCTGAAATCAGCTATTTTTGGTTTTTCTCCGCCGAACATGCTATAATATGCAGCAAAGAAGTGTATAATTAAAGTTCACCTTGCAGTCATTTTGTTTATACGAATTATATGATTGAATCTTAGGATATGTCAATGCGTAATGGACCATGGGGCCGGGGTTGATGGTCCATTTCCTCAAGGGCGGTATCTGCAAAAATGAACCGCGTACTCCGTCCCCAAGAGACCATAAATAAAAGTACCGGAGGAGATATCAGATGAAGCATATTATCACAGTCCAGCATACACAGTCCGTTCATCACACTAACGGAATGGTCGGCTCATGGACGGATTGGGATTTGACGGACCTGGGAAGAACTCAGGCGGATCGCATCGGAAAGAAACTCAAAGATGAACTCGCAGGCAAAACTATGGTCATTTATTCTTCCGATCTTAAGCGCGCCAAACAAACAGCAGAAGAGATCGCAAAATACCTGGGTACAGAGCCGATCTTAAGAAAGGAACTCCGAGAGAGAAATCTCGGAAAATGCTGTGGAAAATCTGTACAATGGCTGCGGGAAAACATTGAATGCCCGGAGAAGACTGTTGACGACAGATTGTTTTCCGATGGAGAGAGCAGAAGAGATGCCTGGAATCGCCTCAGACCTTTTTACGAAGAAGTGATGGCAAGTGATGAGGAAAACATCATTATCGTCTCACACGGAGATCTCCTGAGTCTTTGGAATGCAATGTATTTGAATCTTCCTGTCGAATCATTCCATGAAGTGAATATTCACGGCCCGGCAGGCGGAGTCTCACACATGTTCATTAATGAAGACGGAAAGCATCTTGTACGGCATATTAACGATATGTCTTATGTGATGAATCCATAAACATTTTCATTTTTTCTGTCCTGATATGATATAATGAGGCAGTAAGGACAACACATAAAATGATCATTTTGCATTTCAGTGCGAAGCATGGAGGTATCAGGTATTGTTTTTGCCGTTCTATTGATTTTACTTGCCATAGAATCCCATCAGGACAACGTATTAAATGAGATCGCCATAGAAGAAAACAGAAAAAACGGAGAAAAATGATCTTAACAAATATCAATGCGGGTAAAACAGAATAATGATATTGTTTCTTTCAGGAGGTGACATCATGAAAGAAAACGATATCAAGAATGCCCGGATAGCATTAACAATCACTACGGCATTAACGCTGTTTATTGCCACTTTTGAGATGGCAAATGCACTCAGGTTTTATAAACCGGGGATGAATTTGCTCGATATTGCCAGCTATGTACAGGCTAACAGGTGGATTTTTGCTTTTACCTTTTTTTTTGCCAATCTCGTTATCCTTCCAAGTGCTCTGTTACTTTATAAAGCGAATGGAATCAGTCTTAAGAAGGAAATATATGAAAGAGAGACTATTGGCGGAGATATTCTTTGGGGGGTGATACTCGCAATTGCAGCCAGCCTGTTAAATCTTCTGTTTTTACCTATCTATAAAGGCCGTACAGAACTTGCTTTTGCAGAAGATGGAAAGATGGGAGCAGGAATAACAATTCTTTATGTTATCGCACTGGTCTTTGTGAGTGGAATTTGCAAGGAAATATACTACAGAGGCTTTGCAAAGAGATTTTGCGGGCAGACATTTGGGGAGATTACGGCACTTCTGCTTTTCAATATGCTTTTTGGCCTGCTTGACTGGTATAATTTTGGAGCTTCCTTTGTTCTTGGACTTGTATGTATATTGGGTTATCAAAAAAGGAAACACCTGATAGTTCCGATGATCATACATGGTGGAACGAATCTGATCAGTATCATATACATTATTGTCATGGGTGGTTATTAAAGGGGTATATTAATGGATAAAGAATATTTTGTCAAACAACTGCTTGTATTTGCAGAAAAATATAACATTGATGCAAACGAAGAACTGGTTGGCGAGATAGTCAGTCTGGCCAGCTTCCGAGTGGTCAGGAAGGGAGAACTTCTTGCTTCCATAGGAGAGAACACCGACTACGCAGGGCTTACCCTGTCGGGACTGACCAGGGCATATTATATTGACAATGACGGAAACGACATTACAAGAGGTTTTGCTCCCGAAGGCACAATGTTCATGGACGAAGGATTCTTTGGCTATCCGGAAAGGATCTGCATGTGGGAAACACTCGAAGAAACAACTGTCATGCTCTGTGAGACGGCAGCCATCAAAAAACCTATCAAAGGAAATGATTCCTTTAAGGATATTTGGATCTATCTTTTAGAAAGCGCCTTGAGATATAAGATATACAGAGAAAACGGCTTCCTTATGGAAAATGCAACGGAGAGGTATATTCATTTCAAGAAGCTATATCCCGATCTCAGTGAGAGAGTACCGCAGCGACACATAGCAACTTACCTTGGCATCACACCGGAATCTCTCAGCAGGATCAGAAGCGCCATGAAGGAAAACTAGAATAGGATCATCAGATCTTAAGAGCATTGTGCTCTGCCTTTTTTTCACTGAATATCCAGATCAAAACAGCCAAAAATGTGACACTGAATACACATACCAGACCGATCCTCAGACCACCTGAATATGGGAGATAATGTTTCCCTCATCCATTATATATGTTCACAAAACTACTCCAAGTCGATCTGATCTATATCTATACCGTTTTCTTTAAAGTACTCCTGTGTACGAACATAATTTTCAGCTCCTATCTTAATATCTCATCAATCGTGGATACTGTACTGAATGTTCCTTTATGAGCGGAGATGATCTCTTTCATCTTCTGCATCTCAAAATAATTGACATAACAGATCAATGTCTTATTTTCGCCAGCTATAGCTCCATAAGAATCCATGATCGTGCAGGTCTTATTTAAATCTTCCCGGATCGCGCGAACCAGTTCTTCCGGTTCCTTGGTAATTATCGTCACCTGCTTGATCGCCTCAAAATGATCCGTAAAGTGGTTGATAATAGACGTCGCTATGACATAAACCAGCAGGCTCATCAGCGCTGCATTACGATTAATGAGCAAAAAAACAGCCGTATATACGCACGCATTAAATCCTATCAAAAGATACGTGAGACTGAAATTCTTT
>JAILHF010000031.1 GCA_024696005.1 Lachnospiraceae bacterium
CCAAATTCTGGTAAGGTAATGAAAAAATGTGGAATGAAGTATGAGGGTACTTTACGCTGTTCAGATTGGAATAATCAGGGAGTTTGTGATGCTTGCTATTATGGATTGCTAAAATCAGAACGTTAACTTTCAGTTTGTCGAATCGTTCAAGACGTTATGATTATATCAAAAATAGAATTAAGAAGGGATATATTTCTTTGGAGCAGAGTACAGAGGTGCAACCTCTGGCGGATTGTAAAGGCAGAGCCTTACGCAAGGTGCAGGAGAAAGACTCCGCTCGGGTTAAGGGCGAAGCGCCTTAGCAGGTCAAGGGTGCAACCATTGCCCAGTTAGTGGCGTTTCGCCACTAAGTACTGGGTATTGCTTGTAGCAGAGCTTCACAAGTTTTGGCAACTTCGTTGCAATTCCCTTCGGGAAAATAATTAAATATTGTTGCTATTAACAGACTGAGTAGAGAAATTTACTTGGTCTTTTTTTGTCAGAATATGAAAGGAAAGATGGTTATGAAAGCTACTAGACACAATGGAAGATCAGGTAAGCATGGGACTTATGATGCTAAGCATAATGACCGCAGATTTGATGTGGAGAATAGTGAGCATATTGACGCAGAGAGGACAAAATTCAATGTCTATTGGGACTGCTATCAGGGTTACAGTCTGCTGAATGATGAGAACGAAAGGGCAAGGTTCACTTTTTCGGAAGTGGAGAAAGCCTACTATGTTGAGAATTATTCAGATCATGTAGACGGGCAGAACGAAAGAAATAGAAAGACAAGACATTATGACAGAGTGAAATCTATTGACGGTATTCTTGAAAATAATAAAACGTGTCCGGAAGAAACTTTGCTACAGCTTGGCAACATTGACGGAACAGTTTCCGCTGATGTGCTTGCTCAGATTAGTGCGGAATACTTTGAGGAATTTAATAAACGATATGGTTCTCATGTTCATATTTTGGACTGGGCTTTACATCTTGATGAAGCTACTCCGCATATCCATGAAAGGCACGTTTTTGACGCATTGAACCAGTATGGAGAATTGTGTCCCCAACAAGATAAGGCTTTGGAAGAATTGGGTTTTGAACTTCCGAATCCGAATGAGAAAAAGGGAAAGTACAACAATCGGAAGATGGTCTTTGATGATGAGTGCAGAAAGCTGTTTATTAGTATTTGCCAAAAGCATGGACTAAATATTGATGTTGAACCGGTCTATGGTGGTGCAAGTTATCTAGAGAAGCAGGATTTTATTATCATGAACCAACAGAAACGCATTGAGGAAAAGCAAGCCCTGTTAGACGGTCTTATGATGAAGATAGAGGACGTAAACGCAGTTGTGGAGGAAGCAGTTGACCTTGCCTATGAAAAGGCTTGTGAGGTGGTCACAGAGCGTGTGAAAGAGGAAACTGTGAAGCATGATGTTGATGTGGTAAAAGATTACGGAGAATTGTTACAGAAACAGCCGAAGGAAAAACTCAGCGACAGTTCTAAGTCGGTAGCTTTCAAAGTCGTAAATGCGATTGTTTCCCGACTGGAGAAAGCGTCTCAGGTTCTTCTTGGCAATATTATCTTTGCCCTGAATGAGCCGAAGAATAAGACTAAGGCAAAGGAGCAGATCAAGGAGCACGCGAGGGTATCTATTCAGGAAAAACTGAAAGCCATGCAGAAGCAGGTCAGGGAAGAGGAGCAAAACCGAGACGTGCATATCAGAAAAAAGAATATGGAACTATAAGGAGCATTTGTTATCCATGACTGGAAAGACAGATGCTTTTTTATTGTCCGGAAAGGATATTATGGGAGTATTTGACGAAGTAAAGGAACGAGTGACCGCAAGGGCGGTTATGGAGCGGGCCGGTATTGTTTTCAATCGGAGTAATATGTGCAAGTGTCCGTTTCATCAGGATAAGACAGCGAGCATGAAAGTAAAGCCAGCGGATAAGAAATATTTTTGCTTTGGTTGCGGGGAAAAGGGAGATGCAATTGATTTTGTTGCTAAGTATTATAATCTTTCTCCCAAAGATGCAGCTATGCAGATCGCTGATGAATTTGGAATAACTTATGACAGTTCGGTGCGGTCTCCACCAAAGCCGGTCAGGAGAGAAAAATCTCCAATGCAGATACTGTCAGAAACTAAGACCTATCGGGTATTATCTGATTATCTCCACTTGTTGAAAGACTGGAAGCGGGATTTTGAACCGAAAAGCATGGATGAAATTGATGCGAGGTATGAGGAAGCTGTGAATAATCTCCCCAAAGTGGAGTATCAGCTTGATATCATGTTATGGGGAACAGAGGAAGAGAAAGAAATGTTACTCAAAGATTTGGGAAAGGAGGTGGCAGAAATTGAGCGAAGAGTTAATGAGCATCGCAGAAATCAGGGAACGATTGATCACAACAGACAAAGGAGCTGTGAAGCAGTGCATTAGGAATGTTGTTACAGTATTGCAGAATGATCCGAAGTTCAAGGGTGTTATTCGTTACAACATGATGACGGATCGGAACGATATTGTAAAAGATCTGGGGTGGTATCGGGAAAGCCCTGTGCTGACTGATTCTGACATAGACCATATCATGCTGTATCTTGAAGAGAATTACAGTCTGACCACGGAGAAAAAGATAAAATCGGCAATCAATGTGGTCGCTATGGAAAACAAGTATCACCCGATTCAGGAAAAACTCAATTCCTTAGTGTGGGACAAAAAAGAGCGTATCAAAGATGTGCTGTATCACTTTCTTGGAGCGGATAGGAATGTCTATACCTATGAAGCAATGAAAGTTCTTCTGTTGGGGGCAATTTCAAGAGTGTTTCGCCCAGGGACGAAGTTTGAGTATATGCTGATACTGGTGGGTGGTCAGGGAGCCGGAAAGTCCACATTTTTTAGGTTCCTTGCCATGAATGATTCATGGTTTACTGATGATCTGAAAAAACTTGATGATGAAAATGTGTTCCGAAAAATGCAGGGACATTTCATCATAGAGCTGTCGGAAATGATAGCGACTGCCAGTGCTAGGAGCATTGAGGATATTAAGTCTTTTATCAGTAGGCAGAGTGACATTTATAAAGTACCTTATGAGACACAGCCGAAGGACAGACCGAGACAGTGTGTGTTTGGTGGCACTTCCAACGCTATGGATACACTTCCACTTGATCGTACCGGTAACAGACGATTTATGCCGGTCATGGTTTATCCTGAGAGAGCAGAGTGTCACATTCTTGATAATGAAGCAAGTTCAAGGGAATATATCGAGCAAGTGTGGGCGGAAGCTATGGAGATATTCAGATCAGGAGATTTCAGGATGATGCTTAGCAAGGAATCAGCTGAATACCTGAAAGATTATCAGAAGCAGTTCATGCCGGAAGATGCTGATGCCGGAATGATTCTTGCATTTCTTGATGATTTCAAGGGAGACAGGGTTTGTTCCAAACTGTTGTGGAAAGAAGCACTTCACAGAGACTACGAACCTAAGAGGATTGAGCTAAAGCAGATTTGCGATATTATGAACAATTCTGTGACCGACTGGGTTATGAGCGATGGGGCAATGCACTTTGGAGATTATGGCAAGCAACGAGGTTGGGTGCGTGTCGGTTCGTCTCAGGAGATCCCCGACAAAGCGGATAGCGATGGTTTTATGGAAATACCGAAACAGTTGGAATTGGAGATACCATTTAAGTAACAAAATTGATGAAGTTACCTTGTTGTTACTTATGTTGTTACCCAGTGTAAGCATTGATTTTACTGGGTTTTCTATGAAAGGTAACAAAAGTAACAAAAAAATAGAAAAATAAATAAAATACGGGTAGCAAGCATAGGTAGCGGTGATTTGAGAAGTCTTTTCGGTCATGTTACCTTTTTTGTTACCCTTTCCCTTGTGGGGGAATTTGGGAAAGGAGCGGAGCGAATGCAAGGAGAGAAAACGGTGGAAAACAAAGCAAATTATATAGATGGCGGTAATTTCAAGACGAAGATCGGAAATACTACTTACCTTGTCGGGGTGTTCTTCAACAATGCGAAAAAGGTAACAGTAGAGGACAGAATGAAGAATTTAATACGTCAGGAAGTGGTTGCTGGCAATTTCTAAGTCAGTTAATCTTCAAAACAATGATTTTTTTCAGTGAATTATCATTCTCTGTATTGACAAAACGCTTCCTAAGGGAACGAGTTTTAATAAACTCATGACCGCGGATGTTCGTTTGATCACCTGTCACATAAACAGTGTGCTTAGAGAAAATCTCGAAGGCAGAACGCCCTTCGATTTAATGGTCTCAAAGGATGAAAAAAAGCTATTATCCGCACTTAACCTGTCAACCATTCCACCTGATGAGGTTAATCTGAGTCCAAGACTGCTTAAGCACTAACCATCAATCTACCGGATCAAACAAAGGCGCCATACACCTTAGTGAGCGGGGTCTCAGTTATTTTTGCAAACAAACTGATGCGTTGCTTTTTTGTCTTGTGCCCAAAAACGCAAAATAATAGCTTTTAATCCAGATAATCCATCATTTAGCTCGTATTTTGCCTTATTTTATGGTTTTCAATGTACCCTGTCAATACCGTCTAGCGTTTACTTTTTCATTCAAGCTACGAGCAGAAAAATACATATACCGTGTCTCATACCCCAAACCACGATTTTACCACAAAGGATGGGATGAAAAGCGTAATGCAACTTGGGGCAAAGGCTTGGGGGTATATACATTCTGATATATATACAATCGGGCATATTGACCAAGGATTAGAAACGACTGACACAAGCATACAGGTTATCACATACTATGAGATGTGAATATGTCCGGTGATGATGTATTACAATTTTGTAAGATTGGGGAATAAACTGTAAGAAATAACAATGGAAAGAAATGAGTGCCAGGGATATAGTGTATATGGTGAGAAAAAGATCCGCAGAAAAGTGCGGATCGGAAATGAAAGGATAAATGAGATGAGTGTGATACTTGAAGTTAAGAATGCGGAGAAATATTACGGGAATAAGGGAAACCTTACTGCGGCGCTTAATGATCTGTCGTTCTCGGTGGAGGAAGGTGAGTTTGTGGGGATCATGGGAGCCAGCGGAAGCGGAAAGACGACGCTGCTCAATTGTATCTCGACGATAGACAGGCTGTCTGCGGGAAAGGCTCTGATAGGCGGAGAGGATATAAGCGAGCTTAAGGGGAAGAAACTGGATGAATTCAGGAGCAGGAAGCTGGGCTTTATATTTCAGGATTTTAATCTGCTGGATACGATGACCGCGGAGGAGAATATCTCGCTTGCGCTTTCCATTAAGGGAGAGAAGCCGGCTGAGATTGAGAAGAAGGTTAATGATATTGCGGAAAAGCTGGGGATCAGCGAAGTGCTTAAGAAGTTTCCTTCGGAGATGTCGGGAGGACAGAAGCAGCGTGTGGCGGCGGCGCGTGCAGTAGTAACGGATCCGGAACTGGTACTTGCGGATGAGCCGACCGGAGCCCTTGATTCAAAAGCATCAAAGGCACTTATGGAGAGTCTCATGAAGCTCAACAGCGAGCTGGGTTCTACGATACTGATGGTAACGCATGATGCCTTCAGTGCGAGTTATGCGGGACGGATCATCTTTATCAAAGACGGAAAGATCTTTACCGAGATAGTGCGTAATGAAGGTGAAGAGAGAAAGGACTTCTTTAAGAGGATCGTGGATGTTACTACTGTGCTGGGAGGCGAAATTGATGAACTCATTTAAACTTGCTTTAAAAAATATCAGGAAGTCATGGAGTGATTATACGGTTTATTTTCTGACGCTGATCATAGGTGTCGCGATCTTCTATATGTTCAATTCCATTGGTACCCAGGGGATCATGGAGGATGTATCGAAGTCCGGGAATGATAAGGTGAAGATGCTGATCACTGCCATTGAAGTGGTTTCGGTGGCTGTGGCGCTGGTACTCGGTCTGCTTATGATATATGCGAATAATTTTCTTATTAAAAGACGTAAGAAGGAATTCGGCATTTACCTGCTGCTTGGCATGAACAAAAAGAAGGTTTCGAAGATACTTGTGTGTGAGACTTGTATAGTCGGCATTGTATCCATGTTCATAGGACTGCTGCTCGGTATCTTCGGTTCACAGTTTTTGTCTATCATAGTAGCAAAGATGTTTGCAGTGGATGTGACTTCTTATACCTTTGCGATATCTGAAAAAGCGGCGGTGATCACGGTGCTCAGCTTCCTTGTTATTTTCTTTGTTGTGCTGCTGTTCAATACGGGGACCATAAGCAGGTATAAGCTGATAGATCTGATAAATGCGGAAAAGAAGGGTGAGAAGCAGATCATCAGGAATACAAAAGTCAGCATAGCTCTCTTTATCATATCAACGATACTGCTGGTCATTGCTTATGCAGTGATAGGGATTTTCGGAAACAGGATGAGGGGAAGGGACTTTGCTTTCACGGCCGGACTGGTAGTGATCGGTACCTTCGTTCTGTTCTGGTCTTTTGTCGGCTTTTTCCAGACTGTGCTGAGTAAGAGTGCGGGATATAAAAAAGGCCTTACTTCTTTTGTGGTCAGACAGTTTTCGGGCAACATGAATACCTCCGCATTTTCCTTTGCACTGATATCCCTGCTCCTGCTGGCTGCGATCTGTGCTTTTTCCAGCGGATTTTCTTTCAGGACTTATCTGAATAAACGTCTCGGAAATGCCACTCCGGTGGATCTGACCATGAGGGTATGGAGTGTAAAACCTACGGAGTATCTGGCATCAAAGGGGATCGCTGTTGAGGGCTGGGCAAAGGAGTATATGGAACTTCCGGTTTACGAGAGCAATGAGATAACCATAGGGGATATGGTGGCTCCCGTTATAGAGGAAGCTAAGAAGACTTTCATGTATGCCCGGTGGGACAGTGCCGAAAATGTGATGCGTCTTTCGGATTACAATAAGATCGAAAGAGCCTTCGGAAGAGAAGAACTGAAACTTAATGATGATCAGTATGCTGTTGTTTCCGATTTCGATTTGCTGAATACATTCCAGATAGCTGCAATAAAACAGGGAAATAAACTCACTGTAGGAGGAAAAGAATACGGCCCCGCATACAACAGTGTAAACTATGAATATATACTTATGAGCGGACTTACCGCAAGCATGGGGACTATCGTACTTCCGGATGCGGCGGTAGATGAGGGTAGCGGCAGTTTCAGAGAGGATTCTTATCTGCTTATAGCGAACTACAAGGTTTCCGACAAGCAGGGACGTTATAAGACCGATGCACTTATAATGGATAAGGTCGGAGCTTCCGTCGAAGCGGGAAATAACGGAGAAGATGCACCCGACGGTATCAATATCCAGCTGTCCACAAAAAACCAGGTGGAGGATGCAAGCATAGGAATCTCTGTTATAGTGGTATTTCTCGTACTGTATATCGGTATCGTGTTTGTGGTAGCCTGCGCTGCGATCATAGCACTGAAGGTGCTTTCGGATTCCATAGATTCGGTGCAGAAGTTCAGGATACTGAGCAGAATAGGTGCGGGAGAAGATATGCGAAAGAAGGCATTGTTCATACAGGTACTGATGAATTTCCTGCTTCCCCTTGTTGTGGCCTTCTTCGGATCGGTATTTATGCTGGGCTTTATCAAAGGTATGCTTTCCTCGGTAGGAATGGTATCTCTGGGACCGGGTATGGTGATAAGTGCACTGATCATGCTGCTGATCTACGGCGGCTACTTCTTGACAACTTATGAGGGATGTAGGAAGATTGTAAAATAACAATTCCGGGAGGAGAAAACAGTGTACCGTATTGGTATTCTTGAAGACGATCTTAAGATGGGATCGGAGCTTGGGATCTTTCTTAAAAACAACGGTTATGAAACAAGATTCATAAAACCGGTAGAGTATAAGGGAATGAATGAGGAAGGGTTGACAGCTTTTCTGTTAAAGGAAGGGCTGTCACTCCTCCTTTTGGATATAGGCCTTCCCGGTTTTGACGGGATACGTATCTGTAAAGCCTTTAGGGAAGAAAGCAATACGCCGGTCATAATGATAACAAGCGACAACAGTGAACTGACGGAGCTCTTAAGCATACAGAGCGGTGCGGATGATTTCGTGCCCAAACCTTTTAATACCCGCATACTTCTTGCCAGGATGGAAGGCGTGATCCGCAGGGTATACGGAAGTGATGAAAGGTTTGATACGAAGAAGGTGGAACTGGAGAACGGGGCAGTATTTGCGATAGATACCGCTAAGGCAAGGATCAGTTCGGGAGAAAAAGAAGTTGAACTTTCCAAAAACGAATATATGATACTTATGATACTGGTAAAGAATTTCGGCAGGATAGTATCAAGAGATGATATCATTTCAGAACTCTGGGATGACGGCAATTTTGTGGATGACAATACCCTGAGTGTTAATATGACCAGGTTAAGACAGAGACTTTCCGAGATAGGCATCGAAGATGCCATTTCTACCAAACGCGGGGCGGGGTATATACTCAATTGAGATTTCTGCGATATATAAAAGAACATCTATGGCTCTTAGCGGCCTTTCTGTTTGTGGCGCTTACCGCAGACATTTTTTTGCTCACCTTTGAAGGTTCTTTATGGCTGATACTCTATATCAGTTCTGCTTCCTTTATTGCCTGTTTTATATGCTTTCTTGTCGGATACTTAAGAACAAAGAAAATGTTTGACGAGATCGAAGATAAGATCGAAGCCATGGAAAAAAAGTATCTTGTACCCGAAGTGCTGGACGAGAGAGAAACCCAGGAAGAGGAACTTATCTTCGAGATACTTAAGAAGGCAGAAGTATCCATGAGTGACAACGTGGCCGGTTACAGACATGAAACCGAGGAATACAGGGATTATGTGGAAAGCTGGGTGCATGAGATCAAGATACCCATCTCGGCAGCACAGATGATATGCGAAAATCATAAAGATACTCCTTTGAGGGAAAGCGAAATATCCGAGGAACTGGACAGGATAGAGGGTAATGTGGAACAGGCCCTTTATTATGCGAGAAGTTCGTATGTTGAAAAGGATTATTTCATTAAGGAGGTAAATGCGTCTGAACTGGTGAAGCGTGCCGTGGCGAAAAGGCGCCGGAACCTGATAGCCATGCGGGCAAAAATAGAGAACGATATAGCGGAAGATGCTGTGATATGCAGCGATGCAAAGTGGCTGGCATTCATACTGGGACAGCTGATAGATAACAGCATCAAATACTCGAAAGAGGATGAAGGCCTGATACTGACTTTTTCACTGGAAGAGGTCGACGGCAGAAAGGCTCTGCTTATAAAGGACAACGGAGTGGGGATAAAGAGTGCCGAGACGGGCCGTGTGTTTGATAAGGGCTTTACCGGGAGCAACGGACGAGCCGGCAAAGCTTCGACAGGTATAGGTTTCTATCTGTGCAGAAAGCTCTGTCTGCGCCTCGGGCATGACCTGACACTGACTTCGGAGGAAGGAAAGGGGACCTGCGTTAAGATAATATTCTAAAACAGCAGTTAAGGATTAAAGAAGATTCAGTTCAAGGGATGATGGGAAGGGTTGTTGCCGGTTTTCTGCTTAACCATGCGGGCTTGAGGCGTTTTGAGTGTGTATATTCAGAACCCGTATTACAAGCCCGGGTTCAAGAAATTTTGGGCCGATTTCGGAGACATTTTTTCGTGTCAAGTGGTCGCGCTGATAATCTTGGCCTGCACGGTATGAATGCAATGATGCAGGGATTTGAAAAACATAGTATAATCATATCAGTGGATCATGAGTAGCCGGATGAATTGTCAGATAAGACCAAAGTAATAAGGTGACAGGGAAGAAGGATGAGTTAGGAAATCATATGCAGAAATTTGTAAAGAATATTTTAATCAGGAACGGAAAAACGGGATAGAAGATTTTTATTCCGGCTGGGAGTTTGTGGCCATAGGGTCGGAATTCAGGATCCTTTTTGCCGTAATAGGAATGGCAGCCGTTGTGCCAGGCAGGAATACAGGGAGCGCTGGCTGAACAGAGAAAAAAACATGGTGGATAAAGGGGCATGAAAAGAGGAAAGGTCTATTATCTGGTCTCGACAATCGTTTTAATGCTTGCCGCTGTTTTTTTCTTTTGGTACGGCCGCAAAGAATTCGGCGTCTTTTGCGCCGTTGCGGCTGCATTAAATCTTTTCTGGTTCATCCTTGCGGTCAGGAATGAGAAGAAGGAAGCCTCACATAGTCAGGCATATAAAGATCTGAAGCATATAGCGGGCTCCGGATATGAGAGGACATACCGCGGCTTTTATCCGGAGCTTTTGAACGGGATCTATGATTGGGAGAGGGACGAGACAGAAGATTATATCTGGCATTGCTTTCAGGATCTTGGTTATTACGACATGGCGCCGCTGTTACCGGCTCTGAAAAAGTATGACGGGGTCAAAGCACTTCGGGAGAAACTGTCTTCGAAGGAGCAGAACGGGTACGACGAAAGGACGATCGCACATGCCTTATATGCAGCCACCGGAGAAGAGGAATACTTCTGGCAGTGGCAGAGTGAAGAGCCGGTCTGGAAAGAAGAGCTGCAGCGGATCATGGAAGAAAAGAAACGCTATGGGGAAAGTGTAAAGCTTGGTACGAAAGAGAACGATATCAGGGCATTGATCCAAAAAGCAAAAACGGAATTCGATCTTTATCTGCCGGAAGAATACATCGCTTTTCTGAGGGTCGTAAACGGATTGGAGTTCAACGGGTTCATGATCTACGGCATCGACCGGGAACTGACGGATTCGGATCAGAACTGTAACGGCCTGATCGATAACAACCGGGTTTTTCATGAGAACGAATGGCTGCGGAAATACCTGTTTCTGGGACAATCCGACATCAGCTGGTTTGTCTATGACAAGGAAAAGAAAAACTATCTGGAACTGGATGCCCCGTCGGGAAGAGAGATGACGGAATATGAAAGTGCAGCTGCCATGATAAAGAAGATCCTGGCTAAAGCGCTTATATGATTTATTTGCTTTGTGAAGCGGCCGCAAAAATGGTATAATATTATGCGGTCGCTTTTTCCGTGAGGACGCGGAGGAGCGGCGAAAGCGGATTGTTTGATCGGAGTTGAAAGGGATGAGGATCCTCGTCATACCGGATATCCATCTGAAGGCATGGATATTCGACAGAGCAGAAACCATACTGAAAGCAGGCAGGGCGGACAGGGCGGTATGCCTCATGGACATTCCGGATGACTGGAACATGGAGTTTCAGGTGGAACGGTACAGACAGACCTTTGACCGGGCGATCGCATTTGCCGGGACATTTCCGGATACGCTGTGGTGCTACGGAAACCACGATCTGAGCTATCCCTGGGGCAGGCTGGAAACCGGCTATTCACCCTATGCGGAGAATACGGTCATCTCCAAGCTGGAAGAGCTGAAGAACGGTCTGCCGGATCCTTCCCGGATCGACATCATCCACAGGATCGACAAGGTCCTCTTCTCTCACGGAGGCCTCAGCGTCGATTTTCTGGAGTGGATGAATCCGGGACTGCTTGAGGAAGATATCGACGAAGTGCTGGATGCGGTTAATTCCACGTCCCAATACCGTCTCTGGAATGATGAATCGCCCTTGTGGCTGAGACCGCAGTACAGGCCCGTAAACGCATTCCGGAGTGATACCTACACCCAGGTGGTGGGACATACACCGGTCGATGCGATATTCAAAAAGGACGGGTTCATTTCAACGGATGTGTTCTCGACCTATCGTGACGGGAGGCAGATCGGGGAATCGGCCATGATCGTGATCGATTCGCAGACCGGAGAATATGAGAAGTTGCAGGTTCCCGGAAGACCGGCAGGGGAGGTCTGTGATGCAGAGGAAGAATAGACAGATAAAACGGAAAGCCGGGAAAGAAAACGGAAATAGAAAAAGCGGAGGCATGCTAGAATGATCGATCAGGCAGCGTTCAATCAGATCGCCGAAACACTTGCGGCGCATTATGACAGCGTTTTTTATGTGGATGCGGAAACGGGAAGCTACACGATGTTTGTTCCCACGCAGATGCTGGGGGAATTGCAGATCCCGGAAGAGGGAGAGGATTTCTTTCAGATGGCCCGCGGAAACGCGAATAAATACGTGCATCCCGATGATCTGGAGACTGCGCTGTTGATCCATGATAAGGAAACGATCATCGATACCCTGAAGAAAAACGGCTCCTATTCCGTGAGCCTGCGCCTTGTGATGGACGGCAGCATCATACACGTCCGGCATGTGGACATGATGTGCGGGGATGGAAAGCATATCCTGTTCTGCATGGAAAACATCGATGATGAAGTAAAGGAAAAGCAGGCCCAACTGAAGGAGCTTCAATCCGCTGAGCGCAGGATCAGGCTGGACGAGCTGACCGGGATCAAGAATTACAACGCCTTCATGGAACTGGGACGCTCGATGGATACCAGCATCCGCATGGCAGAGCCCGGGCTGGCCTTCGGCATCATCGTATGCGATGTCAATGATCTGAAACACTATAACGATACGAGAGGACACAGCTTTGGTGACGAGGTCCTGCGCAGGGCCTGCCGGATGATCTGCGATAATTTTGTGCACAGCCCGGTATACCGCACCGGCGGAGATGAGTTTGTCGTATACCTGACCGGCGAAGAGTATGAGATCCGGGAAGAGCTGCTTGAAAATCTGAGAAGGGAATCCTATGCCAACGGACGTTCCCGTTCGGGCCCGGTCATAGCCACGGGCTTGTCCGTGTACGAGCCGGCATCGGATGCGACATTCTCCGATGTGGTAAAACGAGCCGACCTGGACATGTATGAAAACAAGAAACTGCTCAAATCGGGCGGGACGGATGGCAGGGTGGAAACCGCGACAAAGGTGGAGCTCCCCATCCCCGAAGGCCGGAAGCGGAAGCTGGATGCCATGTTCGGAGCGCTGCTCACAACGGCCGGAGGCGGCTATGTGTTCCTGAATGACCTGCGATATGACTATTCCAGATGGTCAGCCGTGTTGGCGGACGATTACGGTTTTGAGTCGGAATACATGTATCACGCGGGGAAGATCTGGCAGGAGTACATTCATCCCGATGATCTGGCGAAGTACAAAGAGATCGTGGATTCCATCATAAGCGGAAAGGGGGATCCCGAGGATCTGAAGTATCGCGCGCGCAGACCGGACGGAACATACATGGTTTTGCAGCCGAGGGCATTTGTCCTCTGTGACGATGAGGGCAATCCCGAATATTACGGAGGGATGATCATCCGGCACTGATCCGCCGTCCGGGTTCAGTCATTTTTCCGGAAGACCAGAAAGAGTACGCCGCTTATGCAGGCGCAGGTGACCGCCGGGGCGATGGTGCAGATCTGGATGATCAGCTGCCCGTAGCCCAGCCCCATCTCGCTGCGGGGGATGAGCTCGTAGGGAACCTCGATGGCCGGAAGGACAAAGAGTAGCAGGGGTATCACCAGCAGGGAATAGAAAAAGACGATGCCGCAGGTCTTCGGTCGGTCAAACCATCTGCAGAGCCGGTTGATCAGAAGGAAAAGGCCGGTCAGCAGAAAGATCGTGAGCAGACAGAGGATCAGTACGGCCGCCACGGAACGGAACGATACGGACCGTCCGGTCGGAAGCGTGAGAAACAGCATGTATTCGCCAAAGTTGCAGGCGAAACAGATCAGGGACAGGACGATGACGGCCAAAACGGCAGCGATCGGGTGTTCTTTGTTCATAGATCACAGATCCTCCGGGACAATGTATGGATTTCTCCGCCGATGGGCGAGGCGGAAAATAAAAAAGCGGGTTTTCGAAGTGGTTCGAAGCCCGCTTTTGAGTTTCCGGTCAGAACGTCAGTCCGCCGTCACCGCTGTGACGCAGGATCATGGCGGAGTGCTTCGGGAGCGTGATGGTGATGCGCCCGTTTTCGAGCCAGTATTCCTTGTGGCTGTCGTCAAAGCCGTCCTCGGTGGTCAGCATGATCTGCTTGAGGGTGGCGTTTTTCCGTATGCCCAGAGGCCAGAGCAGGTACTCCTGGGTCACCTCGTGGTCATTGTTGTTGACGATCACGGCACTCTGTCCTTCCCGGTCGAAGCGCCCGTAGGAGATGAGCCCGGGAGCACAGTTCAGGATCTTGATGGAGCCGTGCTTGAATTCGTGATACTGCTTGTGGATGCGGATCATCTTGCGGTGGAAGCTGATCATCTCCGCATCTTCCCTTCCCCAGGGATAGGCACGGCGGTTATCCGGATCCGTCCAGCCGCAGAGCCCCGCTTCGTCGCCGTAATAGATCGTGGGTGCGCCGATCCAGGTGAACTGCATCAGCACGGCTTCACGCATCACGGCCTTGTTGATGCCTTCCGATGCGGCTTCGGGACCTGCCGTCGCGGTACGGCCCACACGGTGGTTGGTGCGCGTCAGGAAACGGGAATGGTCGTGGTTGGAAAGCTCGTTCATGCTGATCATCAGGGACTGCATGGTCATGTCCGAAACATGGTAGCACATGGCCGCCCAGAAGTTGTCGGTATTGTTGAGCTGGTCCTGGCGATAGTCATCGCTGTGCTTCTGCATGCCGGTAAGGAACCAGGTGATCGGCTCCATGAAGGCATCGTAGTTCATGACCGTATCCCATTCGTTGCCCTGCAGCCAGGCCGAAGGACTGCCGTAATGCTCGGCCAGTATGATCGCTTCGGGGTTGGCTTCCTTGACCGCTTTGCGGAAATCCTGCCAGAAGAGGTGGTTGTACTCCGTGGAGTGCCCCAGGTCCGCGGCCACGTCCAGACGCCAGCCGTCGGCGTTGTAGGGAGGACTCACCCACTTCTGCGCGATCCGCAGGATATAGTCGTGAAGCTCTTTTGAGCCTTCGTAATTGAGCTTTGGCAGGGTATCGTGTCCCCACCAGCCGTCATAGGTCGGATTATAAGGCCACTTGCCGCTATTCGGGTCGTGGAATCGGAAGAAGTCGTGATAGGGGCTGTCTTCCGCGACATAGGCGCCTTTTTCGTAGCCTTCGGCGTGCTCGTAGATGCGTTCACGGTCCAGCCATTTGTTGAAGGAACCGCAATGGTTGAACACGCCGTCCAGGATCACCTTTATGCCCCGGCGGTGCGCTTCGGCCACAACCTGTGCAAAGAGCTCGTTGCTGGCTTCGAGGTTGGCCGGGTTGGTCACGCGGTTGATATAGCGGGAGGCGTGGGTGTTGTCGTTGTCCCCCTCCGGAAGCAGGCTGCCCTGCTCATCCACGATGCGTCCGAAATGGGGATCGATGTAATCGTAATCCTGGATGTCGTATTTATGGTTGGAAGGCGAGACGAAGAGGGGATTGAAGTAGATCACCTCCACGCCCAGCGATTCGAGATAGTCCATTTTGTCCAGCACGCCCTGCAGGTCGCCGCCGTAGAACTCGCGCACGTCCATGGTTGCCGGGAATTTGTCCCAGTTGTCCACATGGACCGTATGATCCCCGATGTAGCTGTATTCGTCCGTAAGCACGTCGTTGGTGGGATCGCCGTTGCAGAAACGGTCCACAAAGATCTGGTACATGACGGCTCCCTTTGCCCAGGCAGGGGTACGGAAGCCGGGTATGATCTTGAATTTGAAGTGTTCGTCGATGTTGCGCACTACGCCGCGCGTGTCAAAGAGTACCGACAGATTGCCGACGTGGACTTCAAAATAGTATGCGAGCGTTTCTTTGCCCAGCCGGATCGTGACCGAATAGTAATCGAAAAGCTCATCCCTGGAGCTCATCTCCATCGGATGCTTCTCCCCGCCCGAAACGAGCAGGACGCGGTCTATGTTGTTGCTGGCACAGCGGAAACGGATGGTGATGTTCTCGAAAGGAGAGGGCTGTTCGGGAGTGACGTAGTTGGAAGAGGTATCGGAATAGAGCGCATGTTTGCGCAGGATCGGCCGCATACCTGCGATATAATACTGGTTTAACCTGGTGAAACTCATGTCACTCATACGAAAGCACCACCCTGTATGATTTCGGGACAGGCTTATCGCCCGCCACCGCTCTATATTTTACCAAATCAGCGGGGATACGGCAAGTGTAAGTTTACATAATTTAGCCTGTTCCTGCTGACAGGCACCCGGTCACGGTTCAGACCGAGCCATGCGCATGCTGCGTTGCTACGGGCCTGAACGTAACGGGGCTTTTCAATTCCGGCCGCTTGTGGTATAATTTTTGCCTATGAAATATGTATCCTGGAACGTGAACGGTCTGCGGGCCGTCATGGGTAAAAACTTCATGGAAGCATTCAACGCGGCAGACGCGGACGCCTTCTGCCTGCAGGAGACAAAACTGCAGGAGGGACAGATAGAGCTGGACCTGCCGGGTTATCTTCAATATTGGAATTATGCCGAGAAAAAGGGCTATTCCGGCACCGCGGTCTTTACGAAACACGAGCCCCTGAGCGTCAGCTACGGCATCGGTGTGGAGGAACACGACCACGAGGGCCGGGTGATCACGCTGGAGTATCCCTCCCATTACCTGATCACGGTCTATGTGCCCAACAGCCAGGACGGGCTGAAGCGCCTGGATTACCGGATGGAATGGGAGGATGCTTTCCTTTCCTATATCCGGAAGCTGGATAAAAAGAAACCCGTGATCTACTGCGGGGATCTGAACGTGGCACACGAGGAGATCGATCTGAAGAATCCGAAAACGAACCACCTGAATGCCGGATTTACGGATGAAGAGCGTGAGAAGTTCGGAGCCGTGCTGAACGCGGGCTTCATCGACAGCTTCCGCTATTTCTACCCCGAACAGGCGGACGTCTATTCCTGGTGGTCCTATCGAATGCGGGCGCGGGAGAGGAATACGGGCTGGCGCATCGACTATTTCGTGGTCTCCGAAAAGCTGAAGGATCACATGAAGGACGCAAGGATCCTGACGGAGATCATGGGGAGCGACCATTGCCCGGTAGAGCTTGACATTGATATCTGAAGAGGAGTGAGAAAAAATGCAGAATAAAGGACCTTATTACATAACAACGGCCATTGCTTATACTTCGGGCAAGCCGCATATCGGAAACTGTTACGAGATCATCCTGGCGGATGCCATCGCCCGCTACAAGAAGGCGGACGGCTTCGACGTGCACTTCCAGACCGGAAGCGACGAGCACGGCCAGAAGATTGAGACCCGCGCCATCGAGGAAGGCGTCAGCCCGAAGGAGTTCGTTGACAGGACTGCGGGAGAGATCAAGAGACTCTGGGACCTGATGGGGACGGATTACGACCGTTTCATCCGTACCACGGATGCGGACCATGAGGAACAGATCCGCAAGATCTTCAAAAAAATGTACGAGAAAGGCGACATCTATAAGGGTGCGTACGAAGGAAAGTACTGCACGGAATGCGAAGCCTTTTATACGGAGAGCCAGCTGGAAGACGGGAAGTGCCCGGTCTGCGGCGGCGCTGTGCATGAGGAAAAGGAAGAGGCGTATTTCTTCAAAATGAGCAAATACGCGGACCGGCTGATCGAGCACATCAACAGCCATCCCGAGTTCATCCAGCCCGTGTCCCGCAAGAACGAGATGATGAACAACTTCCTGCTGCCCGGTCTGCAGGATCTGTGCGTGAGCCGGACCTCGTTCAAATGGGGCATCCAGGTGGATTTTGACGAAAAGCATGTGGTCTACGTATGGCTGGATGCCCTCAGCAACTATATCACCGGCATCGGTTACGATGCGGACGGCAACAGCTCCGACACCTATAAGAAGTTCTGGCCTGCCGACCTGCATCTGATCGGAAAGGACATCATCCGTTTCCATACGATCTACTGGCCCATCTTCCTTATGTCCCTGGGCGAGCCGCTTCCGAAGCAGATCTTCGGACACCCCTGGCTTCTGCAGGGCGGTGAGAAGATGAGCAAGTCCAAGGGAAACGTGATCTATGTGGACGACCTGATCGACATCTTCGGACTGGACGCCGTGCGCTACTTCGTGCTGCACGAGATGCCTTACGAGAACGACGGAACCATCACCTGGGAGCTGATGACCGAGCGCGTGAACTCCGATCTGGCCAACACCCTGGGCAACCTGGTGAACCGTACCGTTGCGATGAGCAACAAGTATTTCGGCGGAGTCGTGGAGGACAAGGGCGTTGCCGATCCTGCCATCGACGATGATCTGAAGGGCGTGCTGACCGGAACCTATGCCGCAGTGGAGAAAGACATGGAAACGCTGCATGTGGCCGATGCACTGACCGAGATCTTTAACGCTTTCAAGCGTTTGAACAAATACATCGACGAAACGGAGCCCTGGAAGCTTGCGAAGGAAGAAGACAAGCAGGACAGACTGGCTACCGTGCTCTATAACCTGGCGGAAGGCATCACGATCGGTGCTTCGCTCCTGGCGCCTTTCCTGCCGGATACCGCTTCGAAGATCGTCTCCCAGCTGGGAACGGAGCTTCGTGATTTCGACAGCCTGGACCGCTTCGGCCTGAACGGGGCCGGCCGCGTGACCGAAAGTCCCGAGATCCTCTTTGCGAGACTGGACAAGGACGAGATCCTGAAGAAAGCGGCTGTGGTCGTGGAGAAGCAGCGCGCGGATTACGTGGAGCATCAGAAGAAAGCATGCGCGAATCTGCTGAAAGCAGGACGCATCTCACAGGAAGAAGCCGACAGGCAGCTGGCGGCGCTTGTTGGCGAGCCTGCGCGGGATCCGTCCCGACCCGCTAAAACGCTCTCGGCTCCGGATCCCGACTCCGGCTCGAGCGGAGTGGCCGGCTCTGACTCCGGATCCCGCGACGGCGCTGACCAGACGCCGATCCACGTAGAGAAAAAGGACGAGATCGAATACGATGATTTCGCAAAGTGCCAGTTTGTGGTGGGCGAGATCCTCGCGTGCGAGGAGGTGCCCAAGAGCAAGAAGCTGCTCTGCTCGCAGGTAAAGGTGGGCGACCGCACGGTGCAGATCCTCTCCGGGATCAAGGCGTATTACAAACCCGAAGAGATGGTCGGCAAGAAGGTGATGGTCCTTCTGAACCTGAAGCCCGTAAAGATGGCCGGTCTGGAGAGCCAGGGCATGCTGCTCTGCGCGGAAGACGAGAACGATCACGTGGTATTGATGACACCCGAAAAAGGACTGCCTTCGGGCAGCATGATCTGCTGAGATGTATCTGCGTGGAGGAAAAAGCGGGGAGATACGCATCCTGCACGGCATCGAGCAGGATTGGGAGTGCGCTATGGCTTTGGCCTGGCGCACTTTTCAGCGTTTTGAAGCACCTGTCTATCCGAAAGAGGGCTGCGAGAGTTTTCTGGAATTCATCTCCGGCGGGGACTTAAAGAGAATGTTCCTTCTGGGCCGATACCGTTTGTATGTGGCGAAGGACGGGGACGACATGGTCGGGATGTTTTCGATCCGCGAGAACAACCATATCTCCCTGCTCTTTGTGGACGCGGCCTATCACGGCTGCGGGATCGGAAGGGCACTGATCTGCTGTGGGACGGATTTTCTCTGGGAAAAGAAGACCCTTCCGCTGGACAACGAGGAGGAAATGCGAAGTGATGTGCTGTATGAGCGGAACTATGAGCATTTTGTGACGGTGAACGCCGCGCCCGGAGCCGTGGGCTTTTACGAGCGCGTCGGTTTTGAGCGTTTGGGGGAGCAGGAGGAGGCCGGCGGCATCCTCTATGTTCCCATGTATATGGAGGAAAAAGCATGAAGAGATATCCGTTCTGCCTTTGTCTGATCCTGCTGCTTCTGCTGGCAGGCTGCGGCAAAGACGCGGACAGCAAAGCGCCGGAAGCGGAGAGCGCGAAGGTATTGGAGCCGGAAGACGGGCAGGAAGAGGCCCGTGAGGTCCCGGACGGGAATGTGGCGGCGGAGAAAAAGACCGGGGAGAGCCGGGAACGCGAATCGGAGCACGAGTTCAAGCCCGCGCCGACCGATGGCCCCACGCCCACCTCAAAGCCCACTCCCACGATGCACATCACGGCAGATGTGACCTTTGGTGACGGGAACGAAAGCCCGCAGAACGGCGGAAGCTCTTCGGGAAAGACGGCGGTAGCGGAGCACGGGCGCCTGTCCTATAAGGGAACGAAGATGGTGGACAGCCACGGGAACGCGTTCCAGCTTCGGGGCGTGTCCACGCACGGCATCGGCTGGTTTCCGCAGTATGTGAACCGGGATACGTTCAAGACCCTGCGGGATGAGTGGGGTGTCAACTGCATCCGTCTGGCCATGTACAGCGATGAAGGTGCCGGCTATGCCTCGGGCGGAAACCAGGCGCAGCTCAAACAGCTGGTCAACGACGGCGTTTCCTACGCGACCGAGCTGGGAATGTATGTGATCATCGACTGGCATGTCCTGGGGGAAAAGGATCCCAACGTGCACAAGGATGAGGCGAAGAAATTCTTTGATGAGATGTCGAAGAAATACGCCTCTTACGAAAATGTCCTCTACGAGATCTGCAACGAGCCGAACGGCAATACGAGCTGGAAGCAGGTGAAAAGCTATGCGGAAGAGCTGGTCGGCGTGATCCGCGCCAACGACGGCAGGGGCATTATCATCGTGGGCACGCCCACCTGGTCGCAGGATGTGGATGTTGCGGCCTCGGATCCGCTGAAAGGCTATGACAACATCGCCTATACGATCCATTTTTACGCCGGAACGCACAAGGACAAGCTGCGGCAGAAGATGCAGAGCGCGCTGAAAGCCGGTCTGCCCGTCCTCTGCACCGAGTTCGGCACCTGCGCCGCCGACGGAAACGGGAAGAACGATTTTCCGGAGGCAGACAAGTGGATCGCGGCATTTGATGAAGAAGGGATAGGATTCTGCATCTGGAACCTCTCCAACAAGAACGAGAGCTCTTCGCTGATCTCGTCGGGCTGCAACAAGCTGGCGGGCTGGACCGAGAACGAGCTCAGCGATGAGGGCCGCTGGTACGTAAAGAAGCTGGGCGGGGGCACAAAGCCCCTGGGAAGCACGGCGCAGAGTGGTAACGGCGGCGGCAATGGGGGCAATAACGGCGGCGGCGGGAACAATCAGGCCAACGCGGTGCCTGCGGTGAACGCCACGGCAGCCAATACCAAGATCACACTGAGCAACGACAACAGCTGGAATGACGGAACAGCCGAGCATTACCAGTTCACCCTGAAGCTCACGAACAGCGGCAGCAGCCCGACGAGCGGCTGGAAGGTGCGCATCGACATGGGCAGTGCCGTCACGATCGAGCAGTCCTGGAACGGGACTTTCCATGCATCCGGCAGCAGCATCACGGTCACTCCGGTGGACTTTAACAAAGAGATCCCCGCGGGAGGCAGTGTGGAAGCCGGCTTTATCGTGACCGTAAGTGGAAAGATCGGCAATCCTTCCGTAAGCATGGAGTAGGGCATGAGAGCGATCTTTGATACACATGTGCATTATGACGACGAGGCTTTTGACGCAGACAGGGACGAGCTGCTGGCAGCGCTTCCCTCGCAGGGCGTGGAAAAGATCGTGGATGTGGGCGCGAGCCTGGCTTCCTCAAAGAAGGCTTTGGAGCTTGCGAGGCGCTACCCGCATGTTTACTGCGCGCTCGGGATCCATCCCGAAGAGGCGCGGGACCTCGATGAGGACTGCATCGCCTGGCTGCGTTCTTCGCTGAAGGAAGAAAAGTGCGTGGCCCTTGGCGAGATCGGCCTGGACTATCACTGGCAGGACGTGCCGCCCGATGTCCAGAAGGAGGTCTTCATCTGCCAGCTCGCGCTGGCAAAGGAAGCGGAGAAGCCGATCATCGTCCATTCCCGCGAAGCGGCGGCGGACACGGCTTCCATACTGCGAGCCCATCACGACGGCAGGGGCGTGATCCACTGTTTTTCCTATTCGAAGGAGATGGCCCTGGAATTTGCGGAAATGGGATATTACATCGGGATCGGCGGCGTGCTTACCTATAAGAATGCCAGAAAGCTTGTGGAAGCGGCAGAGGCCCTGCCGATGGAACGCATCGTGCTGGAGACGGACGGGCCCTATCTTTCGCCCGAGCCTCTGCGCGGGAAGCGCAACGTTTCGCCCAACATCGCTTACGTGATCAGCCGTCTGGCACAGATCAAGGGGCTCGCCGAGGAAGAGGTGCGCGAACAGGCCTGGCAGAACGCCCACCGGCTTTATGAGCTCTCCTAATCCCCGTTCTTTGCGCTTTTCGGTTTGTTTTTCTTCGTGGAGATAAAGGACAGCTTCCGGATGATGGCTGCCGAGATCTTCTGCTTGGCAGCCATGATCTCATCCCCGTATTCTTCGTGGTTGAATTTCACGGCAAAATTGTAGAGCATGTCGCAGATATGATAAGCCCGCTCGAGGTAGTCGAGGCGGCGGTTGTCGGTCACGGCGCCGCTGTGGAGCACGTCTCCGATCAGGCTGTCGTTGTCGTATTCCGCCCAGACCATGTCCACCCAGAGCTCCAAAAGCTCCTTGTCCCGCTCGTCAAAGGGGATGGTGATGGCCTTGTAAAGGAAGTATTTGTCGCTTGCCAGATCCTTGAGCATCCCGCAGAGAGCGATCTCGCGCTCGATATCCGCCTTGCGGTAGCCGCTGTTGACGGTCACGTCCTTCCAGCGCTGCAGGATGTCGATCATCGGCGCGTCGATGTCGATGATGGTCTCGGGGAACTGGATCGTTGCGTATTCCAGGTCCGGAAGCTTCGCGTCCAGGGCTTTTTTGATCAGTTCCTTCTCCTCGGCGGAAGTGACAAAGCCCTTGTCGAACATGCCGAAGCGGCCGGCGCGTCCGCCGATCTGCTTGATCTCGGGCGGGGTGAGCGTGCGCACGCTGTGTCCGTCGAATTTCTGCATGCGCAGAAAGACCACACGCTTTATCGGAAGGTTTAAGCCCAGGCCGATGGCATCCGTGGCTACCAGAACCTCGGTCTCACCGCGGGTGAACTTTTCGGCTTCCCGATGACGCACGTCGTAGGGCAGGTTTCCGTAGATGATGCTGCAGCTGTGGCCGCGTTCGGTAAGCTCGGCCGCCACCGCGTGCACGTCCCTGCGCGAAAAGACGATCAGGGCGTCGTGGGGCTCGATGGAATCGGGGAAAACGAATTCCCGCTCATCCACCAGCAGCGGGGTGTTGCGGCTGTGGCTGACCAGTTCGTAACGGTCGTTGCAGTCCTCGATCATGCGGCAGAGGATGGGCACGGCTTCGTCGGCGCAGCAGATGTGGATCTCCCTGGCTTTCACGCCCAGGATCACCCTGGTCCAGGAACCGCCGCGGAAGGGATCGGCCACCAGCTGTGCTTCGTCGATGACGACGATGTCATAATCCTCGCTCAGGTTGACCATCTCCACCGTGGAGGCCATGACCGTGGAAGCCGGCACGTCGATGAACTCCTCGCCGGTGCGCAGGCTGCAGTAGACGCCGGCTTTGTTCAGCCGGTCGTAGATCTCGTAAGCCAGAAGGCGGAGAGGGCCGGCGTAAATGCCGTTCTGCGCCTGCATCAGCCGGTTCACGGATTCATAGGTCTTGCCCGAATTGGTGGGGCCGTGATGGATGATGAACTGCCGTTTGATCCGGCGGGCATCGGGATAGAGATCCACGTACGAATCGGGGATGTGCTCGAGAAGGTGCTTGCGCAGCTTCACGCTGCCCTCCTCACGGCCCGAGATCACGGTGAAGAGATCGAGCCGGCGGTTGTATTTCAGGAGTTGGTAGATCAGTTCGGTATTGAAATAGCTTTCCAGGGCCTTCTTCAGGTCCTGCTCCAGACGGATGCGGTTGTGCTCGAGGAAATTCCGGGTGCGGCCCGCCAGTGTCTTGTAGCGGAGCTTTTTGACCGCAAGGCGCACCGCTGTGTCTTCCTCCCGGAAGAAACGCAGGAAGTACTGCAGATAGCTGTTTTCCTCGCACCACGAGCAGACGCGCTTCTCGGTAAAGAAGCGCCGATCCGAAAGAAGCGCGACGAATTCGTCGAAGTTTTTGGCGCTCAGGGGCTGCTTCTTGCCGCTCCTCTTTCCGGCGTCCATGTTGATGGAGCCGTTGCTCAGCCGCTTTTCCGCGACGAGTATGATCTGCGCTTTCATTTTTTCATAGGCCCTGCGCGCGGCGTCGGCCGTCGCTTCGGTAAGGTATGCCGCGTCCAGTGCCTGCAGCGCGGCGTTCGGGTCCTGGGATCCGCCTGTTTTCTTCATTTCCTGTCCTTTATTCCTGTCTTGATGCAAAAAGCGCGCTCAGTCCCACAGCGGCCATGACGGCGCTGAGGAAGGCAAAGATCGCGGGACGCTCGTCCCGTCTTTTCCCGGGCTGCTTTCTTTTGGAACGTTTCTCATCCGTGCCGGTCCTGCTTCCGGTTTTTTCACTCCCTGCTTCCGCGTTTTCGGAAAGGGCTGCCATGTTCGGAAGCTCGGCGGTCTTTTCAAAGTCCCTGATCACCAGGTCGGCCGTTTCCGCCTCCGTAGTGCTCAGCGCCTCCGCAGCCGTCTCGGCCGCAGCCGCAGGAGCCTTCTTCCGCCCGAGGGCGTAAAGGATGTAGCAGAAGAGGATCATGCCCAGGCAGCTCAGGCCCATGAAGGCGTAGACCGTATCGTGCATGTCCGCGTAGCGCTGGACCAGATATTCCATGATGCCGGCGGCCGTCATGCAGCCCGCCAGCAGAAGCCAGAGGGGAACGAAGTACCAGTGCCAGCCCCGGCGCTTTACCGCACGGATGCCCAGGCCGATGCCCATCCCCAAAAAGCTCAGGCCGGTAAAGATCTGCAGGATGCTGACAAAACCGTTGAATGCGAAGTATTCCGCGTCATAGCGGGTGCTGTCGAGGATGAACTGTCCCGCGCCGAAGAGCATGAGGAAGAAGCAGGAGGTCGCGCCTTTTTCTTCTTTGCGTGCGTGGTAGAACATCGTGCACAGGTGCGCAGTGAACAGAAGAAAGAGGAAGCTGACAAAGAAAGTGGCGAAGCGGTATTCCGTTCCTTCCGCGCCTGCGACCGGCGATGCGAAAGGCAGGCATTGGAACTGCGGGAACGTGACCTCGAATTTTCCGCGGCAGCTCTGGTTGAAGAGGCAGCAGAGATAAAGCAGACCCATGCCCATGGCCGATGCGGGCGCAAGAGCGTCCAGGAAGGCGGGCAGGTCTTTGTGTGCCCGGACAAGACGCAGCAGGGCCGCGGCCAGTACGATGCCGGGCAGGATCCCCAGCATCGAGAAGTGGTCGGTCTGCAGGTCGGTGAGCAGGAGCTTCAGGCTGCTGAACTGCTCGATATGCGAATACCAGTAGATCAGGTGGGAGCTGATGCTTCCGAAAAGCAGGGCCAGCGGCAAAAAGAGCCAGCCGGCCAGCCGTCTGCCGCCGTTTGCGCAATAGAGCGCGTGAAAGCGGAACCACCAGGCCGCGATGGCGAGGATCGCCAGGATGCTGTCCCAGCGGATCTCGGTATTGTCGATGATCACTGCTACAGGGTTCATTGGTTCTCGTCCTCCGGAAGCGCCGTTGCGAAATAGATGATGTCGCTTACAAAACGCTCGTTTCCGTAATCCACATGGTTGTACATCTTGTTCTGCAGCACGATCTCGGCCGTCTGCCCGCCGTCCAGGGCGTAGGCCTTTTCGCAGCCGTAGTCGTGCATGATGTTCTTGGAGTCTTCGATGGTGGCATTCGCGTGCAGGGCCATCAGCAGGTAGTGCCCGCTGCCCCGCTGTCCGATGGCCGCCCGGGAATAGGGATCCTTGACTTCCCCGAGCTGGTAGCCCCCGCCGGGGTTGTAGATTTCGCAGTTGTCCACCAGCACCGGACCGAAGGCCAGGGTGAAGAGCACGTCATTGTCCTTCATGAACTGCTCCGCATCTTCCTTTGAGGTCAGCTGCCCGCTGTAGGTAAAGAGCAGGTCGCCGGAACCGGTAATGTGGCAGAGATCCAGATGACCGGGATTGAAGCGGTAGAGCGTGCGCCGGTACGAGGTCATGCCGATGGTGCGGAACTTGTAGAAGTCCCCGTTCGAGGCAACAACGGCATTGCACTCTTTGGAAAGGGTGGAAGCGGTCTTCTGCACCGCGGAGCCGTAGGTGTCTTCGGTCAGCTTGCGGCGGAACTGCGAGGGATCCGCGATGTATACCTCCGAGAAGGTGCACTGATGGCCGCGGCAGGTCTCGTGCCAGGCGATGACCACGATGGTCTCGTCGGCGTAATAGTCGAATTTGCCCTTGCGCCGCACGATGTCCTCGTTCCAGAAGGAGGGCGAGCTTCCCGTGAGACGGGGGTAGGAATCCAGGATGGCGCGGATCTCGGCCGGGTCCTCGGTGCTCCCGTATTTGGAAGGGTTGGGAGCCGGCACCAGCTGCGCGTCTTCGGCGATGGCATAGTGCTTGGGGATGTAGGTCAGCTCACCCAGCACCTCGCTCTTGGCGTTGTTGGCGTAGTTCTCCCCCGAGGAGGAGCCGCCTGCAAGGGCCAGGAAAAGGGGATCCGCCGGTTCGATGAACCATTCCCCGTCGCTGTAATCCAGTGCCACCGTAAGGTCGGTGGTGGTATAATAATCTTCCGCGTGGGAGAGCACTTCGCGCACGCTGTCTGCGTACACCTCTTCGAGGATCTCCGGGCGGTAATTCTCGTCCTCGTCATAGACTTCCGCTTTTTTGCGCTCTTCCACAAGCCCGGCCAGTTCGTTCATCACCTGTTCGGAAATGGGATCGGGAAGCTGCTTTAAGTCCAGATAGGTAAAGGAGACGGTCTGTTCGGCGTGCGTCTTGTCCCTGACTGCTTCGCCCTTCAGCCGGTAGGAAAAACTCTTCTTCAGGTATTCATAGTAGAGGCGGTCGGTCGCGTCGGCGTCTTCCGGCTCGGAAAAGAACTGCCTTGGCCGGCTCAAGTCCGCGGCGGCCGCTTCATACGAGCCCGTGACCAGGTTGTGGAAGAAGTGCTCGGCCTTGTGTTCCGGCGTGTCGGAGGGAAGGAAGACCAGCGTGCCTTCGGCGTCGGCCACGATGCAGAAGAAGAGCAGCAGGCAGACGCAGAGGGAAGCGGCACTCGACCAGAGCAGCTCGCTCCGGTGCCGGATCTCGCTCCGTATGCTCCGGACCACGAGGAACAGAAAAAGCGTCACAATAAACAGTACTGCCAGGAAATGGTTGTGATCCATTGTCCGCAGGCAGTCCGCAATGTTGTGAAAACTGTATTCCATTATGCGAAAAAAATCTGTCAACACGAAGGCTATTCTACCATAAAAGCTTTGTATATGGTACCGAAAAAATCCATAAAAAATAGGGGGGATTGTAACAACAGATGATAAAAAAGCCACAAGAAACGGTGAGAAAATGCCCTTTTTGTTGGTTAAAATCGCGAATATAGGGTATATTTCAAAAAGGAGTCTGTTTATATTATGGAAGAAAGAAGAGGGCCGGTCGCGCCCAAAGATCCCACTGCGAAAAGAGCAGGATACTTCATAATGAAAGACAAGGACGTTTGCGGTTCGCCCATGAGCGACGGCCGTGGCGTCCAGCACATCTATGAAAGCGACGGCCGTCTGAAGGCCAGCGCGAAACTGGTGGGCAATCTGGAAAACGAGGACATGATAAAGGAACTGGAAACCGTGGAGGGGCTGCGCAGGCAGGTCCACAGCATCGGCGTGATCGTCCGCCGGCCGGGGGATCCGGTCACGGTGCGCTTCGCGTTCCAGATGTACGGAAAGACCGACCCGTATGTCACCGGGACCACGCTCACGATGGACCTGGAATCGGACGGCATGGAGATGGTGATGGACCTCTCCCGTTTCGAATGGTCCGACGACGACAATGTGCCCGGCCAGATCCGTTTCGAATTCCCCGAGGCAGGCATGAGCGCAAAGGTTTCCGTCTGCTTCTATCTGAACGACGGTTATGAGGCGCCCGAGCAGGTACCGGACCGCGAGGTGGATCTGCAGAGCGATGCTTACAAGGCCATGATCGCGCGTTCCCCGCTGCAGAGGGGCAATCTCAGCCGCTTAAAGGCTTCCATCGCAAAGGCGCGCAGGGGCGAAGAGGTGACCGTGGGTTATATCGGCGGCTCCATCACCCAGGGTGCCGGCGCCATCCCGATCAACGAAAACTGCTATGCCTACCAGTCCTTCAAGGGTTTCTGCGACCTGGCGGGACGGGGCTATGAGGATAATGTCCGATACATCAAGGCCGGTGTGGGAGGAACGCCTTCCGAGCTGGGGATGCTGCGTTACGAGAAGGACGTGACCGAGTACGGGAAATACAGCCCGGATGTGATGATCGTCGAATTTGCCGTGAACGACGAGGGCGACGAGACAAAGGGCGAATGCTACGATTCCCTGGTCCGCAAGATCTACAACAGCCCGCAGAAACCTGCGGTGATCCTGCTCTTCTCGGTCTTTGTGGACGGCTACAACCTGGAGGAGCGCCTCACACCGGTGGGTGTGGCCTATCATCTGCCCATGGTCAGCGCGAAGAAAGCCGTTTACGACCAGTTCTTCCTGAGCGAGGAAGAAGGCGGTGTGGTCACCAAGAACCAGTACTTCTACGACATGTACCATCCGACCAACATCGGTCACCGCGTCATGGCCGACGGCCTGATCGAGATGTTCGAGGCGGCCGACAGGGCGGAGGATGAGGAAGATTTCGACATCACGACCGTGACGCCCCCGAAGGGCATCGAATTCGAAAAGGTCTATCTGATCGACCGCGCCGACATCGACGGACACCCCGCGGTGCCGGAGTACAACGCGGGAGGCTTTACGGCAAGCGGCAACGAGCTGCAGTTCGTCGAGCGTGACCTAAACCTGAAGGGCACACCCGAGTTTGCGGACAACTGGATGTACGACGGAAAGAGCGCGGAGCCGGGAGAGCCCATCTTCCGTCTGAAGATGCGCTTCAGCGCGCTGCTTATCGTCTACATGGATTCGGCATCGATCGAGGTGGGTACCGCAGAGGTGTATGTGGACGGCGAAAAGAAGCTCACGATCGATCCCCATCTGATCGGCTGGTCGCACGCAAATGCGCTGATCGCGTTCCGCGGAGGTCCCTCGCAGGAGAGAGAGGTCGAGATCCGCATTCCGGAAAAGGATCGGGACAAGCGATTCACGATACTCGGATTCGGCGTGGTAGATTAAGGAGAAACTATGAAAAAACCGATCAACCCCATCCTGAAGATGGACTATCCGGATCCCGATGTGATCCGCGTGGACGATACCTATTACATGGTCAGCACGACAATGTACTACATGCCGGGCTGTGTGATCCTGCGCTCTTATAACCTGGCGGACTGGGAGATCCTGGGCTATGTGTATGACAAGCTCGACGACACCCCCGAGGAGCGCATGGAGCTGGAAAAGACGGAATATGCCGGCGGCATGTGGGCGCCGTCTTTCCGTTATCACAACGGTGAGTTCTTCATCTTCCTGCTGAGCCACAGCGGCAATGTGAATTATCTCTTCCGCTCGAAGTCGCCGGAAGGTCCCTGGAAAAAGACCGTTGTGGGTGGCGGGCGTTTTCACGATGCGTCCTTCTTCATCGATGAGGACGGCAGGGCCTATCTGATCCACGGGAATACCGAGATCAGCATTACCGAGCTGAATGCGGAGTATTCGGCGCCGAAGAAAGGCGGCCTGGACCGCGTGATCGTCCGTGACGGGCGTGACATCTGGCTGGGCTATGAGGGCTCGCATTTTTACAGGATCGGAAAATACTATTACCTCTTCCTGATCGACTGGCCGAAGAACGGGATACGGACGCAGAGCTGTTTCCGCGCGGAAAGTCTGGATGGAGAGTTTACCGGAGGCGAGGTGCTTTCGGACACCCGCGGGATCGAAGGCCGGGGCGTGGCCCAGGGCGGCATCGTGGACACGCCGGACGGGAAGTGGTTTTCCGTGCTCTTTCAGGACATGGGCGCCGTGGGACGCATTCCCGTGCTGCTGCCCGTGAGCTGGAGGGACGATTTCCCGGTCTTCGGCATCGACGGAAAGATCCCGGAGCAGATGGAACTGAAGAGTACGCGGCCCGGACATAAATACGCGCCGCTTTATGTGTCGGACAGCTTCCTGCCGAAGCCGGAGCTGCCCAAGGATAAGCAGCTGGCCCTGCCCTGGCAGTGGAACCACCAGCCGGATGACAGGCTGTGGGAGCTTCTTCCCGGAGGCGGGCTTGCGATCACGACCGACAAGATCTGCATCAACCTGACGCATGCAAGGAATACGCTGACCCAGCGCATGCTCTGGCCGCATTGCGCTGCCGAGGTCACGATCTGCGCGGACGGCCTGCATGACGGAGACATTGCGGGGCTTTGCGCACTGCAGTACTGCTACGGCATGATCGGGATCGCGCGTGAGGGCGTGCAGTATTATCTGGTACAGATCGTCCGCGGCAACGGGGAAAGGGATCACATGGCCGCATCCGACCTAATGCCCGGTGACGTGATCGAGCACATCCCGCTGGAAGGTCCCGTGGTCCGCGTCTGTCTTAAAGCGTGCTTCGAGGACGGAAAGGATCTGCTGGAATTCAGTTATAAAAAGGGAAATCATGTGGTGAAGCTGGAAACTTCACATAAGATGGAATTCAGACTTGCCCACTTTACGGGCAACCGTTTCGGTCTGTGCTGCTATTCGACGCGCATGCCGGGCGGAAGGGTGGTGTTCCGCGACTTCGTCTATCACGACTGAGGAGAGGCGTCCCGCTTTCTCGTGCAGTTGCGCCGGTATTCGCTCGGAGAGCAGCCCTTCTTCTGCTTGAACAGACGGTTGAAGGTCGAGATGCTTAAGAATCCCGAAGAGATGGCCACGTCGGTGATGGAGATGTCGGGGCGCATCAGCAGGGTCTCCGCTTCCCGGATCCGGCGGAAACAGAGATAATCGCTGAAGTTGTAATTCGTATACTGCTTGAAAAGCCTGGAAAAATGGAATTTTGAGAAGCCGGTCTTGGCGGCGATGTCGGCAAGGCTCAGGTCCTCGGTAAAGTGGTTGTCGATATAGCGGAGCGTTCCGTTGAAGATCTCCACATATTCCCGGCGCTTTGCGGGAGTTGCTTCCGAAAAGACGTTTTCCTGGCGGTTGTAGTTCTCCCCCAGGCAGACAAAGAGGCGCAGCAGCAGGGACTGGATGCTGAGCTCGGAAAACTCGCTTCCGCCGAAATAGTCGTTTCGCATCTGCAGGAGCAGGTTGTAGATGTTTTCGTAAACGCCGGTATCCTTTTCCTGCGAAAGAAGGATGGGCTGGGAAAGGATGGCCGCGATCCGCGAAAAGCTGCGCATCTTGCTGATGGAGTTGATGTTCATGATAAAGACGAAGCGGCGCCCGCCGGAAGGGGCTTCGATCTCGTGGACCACCCCGGAGGGAATGATGAAGATCTGCTCCGGCTGTATGACAAAGGTCGTTTCGCCGCAATGCACGGTGTAGCTGTTCTCGATGGGAACTATGATCTCCATAGCCGAATGCCAGTGCGCGGCAAAGCCCACGTTCTGGTCGTTCATCCAGATCCGGTGCAGGCCGTTGCTCTGATAGGCGACCATCTCGTGCTCGTTGTTGACGACGCGGGGCGCGGTGAAATCGCTGTTGGCAGCATAATACTGCTCGTAAGATATGGTTTCGTTATCTTTCAGCATCGTTACTCCTGTTTGAAAGGGGCGGTTGCTCAAAAATTGCTAACTGTTGTGCTATGGTATCATATTTTGCGGAAAAATGGTATTGCTTTTTTGCAAAATGGTGAAAAATGCACAAAAAATACAAAAAAAGGAGCGTTCAAGTGCAAATAATAAACAAAGCAAAAAATGAGAAGACCGAGGCACGTTTTGGTGAGAAGGATATGGGGATGCCGTATATAATGGCTAAAGTGAGTCCGCGCATGGGCGTTCTTATGTTGTCCTGTGTATTGGGGCTGGCCGGCTGCGAAGGAAGCGGTTCGGGAGTGCCTCAGACGACTCCGGCACCCGTAAATGCAGAGGTGACAAGCCCTGCAGAGGATGGAAGCGCTGCAGTTCCGACGGAAAGCGATCCGGGAACACAAGAGGGAAGCGAAGCCCCGGAGAATGCGGAGGTCCCGATCCTCAGAGATGCCGTAAGGGCAAAGCTCGGCGGTTTCGTGGGCTGCGCAGTCACCGGCGCCGAGGTGGACGACCCGAAGGTATGGGACATCGTCACCACGCACTTTGAAGCGGTAACATTGGGAAATGAACTGAAGCCCGACGCACTGGTGGGCTACAGTGTGAGTACCTGCCCCGGAACGGAGACGGCAGAGCTGAACGGCGAGACCCTGATCGTGCCGAAGCTGGATCACTCCCGGGCGGACAAGATCCTTGATAAGATACTGAAGTGGAACGAAGAAAATCCGGACAGGAAACTGAAGGTCCGGGGGCATGTGCTGGTATGGCACTCCCAGACGCCGGAATGGTTCTTCCACGTGGACTATGACAAGAATAAAGCTTATGTAAGCGCCGGCGAGATGGACAAAAGGCTGGAATGGTACATCCGCGAAGTGCTTACCTATTACACAGGCGAGAACAGCAGATACAAAGATCTGTTCTACGGCTGGGATGTAGTGAACGAAGCGATCAGCGACGGGACGGGGACCTACCGCGGCGATGCCGAGAACCCGAACGAATCCCTCAGCGAAGACAGACATGGCAGCAATTCCAGCTGGTGGCATGTTTACCAGAGCAACCGCTACATCATAAATGCTTTCAAGTATGCGAATAAATATGCTCCGGCGGAATTGGAGCTCTATTATAACGATTACAACGAGTGTGACAGCAGGAAACAGGACGGGATCGTGGAGCTTCTGGAAGCGGTGAAGGCCGAAGAGGGGCCTCCCGGTGAAGGAACCAGGATCAGCGCCATGGGAATGCAGGGGCACTACGGGATGGAAAGCCCGGACTATAATTCGGTCGCCTCGGCGATCAAGCTCTACGCCAGACGGGTGGGAAAGGTACAGCTTACCGAGATCGACGTGAGCGCGAGTGCCGATTATGATCCCGGATCCGCGGATTCGGTGGCGGAAGAGAACGAAAAGCTGAAGAAACGCTATAATATGCTGTATTATGCGGTCAACAGCGCAAACAATGAAGAGTATGTGACAGTGGAAGGGATTACCTTCTGGGGGACAGTGGATCATTATTCCTGGCTGCAGTCCCGGTCAAATGTAGGTGGTGGCAACACCACGGGCTTGCCGCAGATGCCCCTGCTTTTCGGGGCGGATTACCAGCCCAAGCCCTGCTTTTATGTATTTGCGGACCCGAAACAGTAAACAAGGAGCCTCTTGATAATGAAGAACAAGACAAAAACAATCGTAATCGCAGTTATCGTAGTTGCAGTTCTGCTGGTGATCCTCTGGCCTCGCAAGAAGGTCTACGATTTCCACGAAAAGTATGAAGGCGTCGACCTGACTGCCGAAGTGGAAGGTGCCGAAAGAAAAGGCACCTATGACAAGTATCTTGCCGGCCATGCGGGGGCCGCGACGCCGTCTTCGGATACCGAAGTGGATATCTTCAGCTATACGGCCGGCGGTGAGGGTGAAGTCCGTGTGGAAGAGAACTACAACGGATCGAAAGCCCTCTTTACCGATACCAATTCCACGGTCACCTGGAATGTCGACGTTCCCGAATCCGGCTTCTACAATCTTTACATCGAATATCTTGCGGCGGAGTCGAGAGGCGTGGCCGTCGAGCGTTCCGTTTATATCAATGACGAGATCCCCTTTGAAGATGCGAAGAGCGTCGAGTTCACCCGTATCTGGACCAACGGCGGCCCGGTAAAGGTGGACAACCAGGGCAACGAGATCCGTCCTACCCAGGTCGAGATCTATGACTGGCAGGATACCTGCTTCGAGGATGATATGGGTTATGTTGCGGAGCCTTACCGTTTCTATTTCGAAAAAGGCGCCAACACCATCACGCTGAAAGCGGAGAATGAGCCGATGGCGATCCGGAAGTTCGTGGTGCAGGGTATCCGTGAGCTTCCTTCCTATGATGAATATGTTTCCGCCCAGCCTTCCGCAGGCGGGCAGGCTGATTTTGACAAGATCGTGGAAGGCGAGGCCTCCACGAGACGTTCCGAATCTTCTCTCTATGCAAAATACGACCGTTCTTCACCTACGACACAGCCCGGCAGCGTGACCATGACCCTGCTTAACTATGTGGGTGGCGATGCATGGCGCAGCAACGGCATGTGGGTGGAATGGGAAGTGGAGATCCCTGAGGACGGTTTCTACAATCTGATGTTCAAGGCGCGTCAGAACTATGCCCGCGGCAGCATGAGCAACCGCAAGATCCTGATCGACGGTGAGGTTCCTTTCGAAGAGCTGAACGAAGTGGGCTTCGCTTTCCTGAATGACTGGGAATGCAAGGAGCTGGCCGATGAGAACGGCACTCCCTTCAATATCTATCTGACCAAGGGTGTCCATACCGTTCGCATGGAAGCTACCCTCGGACATCTCGGTGAGCTTCTTTCCGATCTGGAGAGCAGCACTTACCGTCTGAACCAGATCTACCGCCGCATCCTGGTGTACACCGGTGCGAACCCCGACCAGTATCGTGACTACAAGATCGATACCACCTATCCCGAGATCATCGAGGCCATGGATCTGGAATCCAAGCGTCTTTTCAAGCTTGTGGATGATCTGACGGCCTACAGCGGACAGAAGGCTGACAACATCGCCACCGCGCAGACCATCGCGCAGCAGCTGGAGCGTTTCGTTGCGAAGCCCCAGAAGATCACCCTTGAATTCATCGCCTTCAAGGATAACATCACGGCTCTCGGTACCGCTGCATTGAACATGAGCGAGACCAAGCTGGATGTGGACTATCTGGAGATCACCGGGACGGGAGTATCCCCTGCCATCGTAAAGAGTAATTTCTTCAAGGCAGCATGGCACGAGATCCGTTCCTTCGTTGCATCCTTCTTTGTGGATTACAACGCAGTCGGTGATGTGTATACCGGAAGCGACGCGAAGGAAGCCGTTACGGTATGGGTGCTGACCGGACGTGACCAGGGTACCATCCTGAAGTCCATGATCGATGACGGCTTTACCCCGAATACCGGCGTAAAGGTCAATGTGAAGATCGTCGGCGCGGATGCCCTGCTGAACGCCGTCCTTGCAGGACGCGGGCCGGATGTGGTGCTCTCCGTCGGTGCAGACCAGCCTGTCAACTATGCGCTTCGAGGAGCAGCGGAGGATATCACCCAGTTCCCGGATTATAAGGAAGTACTGAGCCACTATTCGCCCAGCTCTTATGAGCAGTACGGCCTGGACGGCCATATCTACGGCGTGCCCGAGCAGCAGACCTTCAACGTCATGTTCTACCGCAAGGACGTGTTGGAAGAGCTTGAGCTGGAAGTGCCCGATACCTGGAAGGAGCTGATCGAGATGCTTCCTACCATTCAGGGCAACAACCTGACCATCGGTCTGCCCAGCGCGGCAGGTTCCTCCTCCAGCGCAGGTGCCACCACAGCCGTGGCTTCCAACCAGCCCGACCTGTCCCTGTACTTCACCCTGCTGTACCAGTACGGCGGTGATATGTACAATAAAGAAGGCACCAAGACCGCGGTGGATACCGAAGCCGGCATCGCAGCCTTCGATGACACCGTGCGGTTCTTCAACGATTACGGCATACCCGTCTACTTCGACTTCGTAAGCCGTTTCCGTTCCGGCGAGATGCCCATCGGTATCATGCCGTATTCGACCTACAACACCCTGATGGTCTCCGCACCCGAGATCCGAGGTCTTTGGGACTTCACGCTGATCCCCGGTACCGAGAAGCCCGACGGGACCATCGACCGCAGCGCCTTCATCACCGGCAATGCCACTATGATGATCGCTACCGACGATGAGCAGAAGAAGCAGAATTCCTGGGAATTTATGAAGTGGTGGGCAAATGCGGATACGCAGGTACGCTTCGGCCGCGAGATCGAAGCTCTCCTCGGTGCTTCCGCAAGATACAACACCGCAAACAGGGATGCATTCTCCAGACTGTCCTGGAGTGTGGAAGACATAGCGGTACTCGGAGCACAGTGGGACCAGACCGTTGGTATCCGCGAAGTACCCGGCGGATACTTTACCGGCCGTCACATTGCAAACGCGGTACGTAAGTGCATCAACGACAAGGACGATTCGCGTGAGACCATCATCGACTATTCGATCAAGATCGATGAAGAGATCACCAAGAAGCGCCGTGAGTTCGGTATGCCGATCTACGGAGAATAAGGGGTAAAAGATTATGGCAAAGGAAAACAGCACAACAATTCCGCAGATTCCCGCTACGACAGGGAATGAGACTTACCTGCAGAAATACTTTATGCTTCGCAAGCATAAGGCCAAGGTTGCATGGAGAAAGGCCAAGATGAACAAGAACTGTTATCTGTTCCTTGCTCCCTATGCGATCCTGTTTGCGATGTTCTATCTGTTCCCGGTGGCTGCTTCGATCTTTTTCAGCTTTACCTATTATAACGTGCTGCAGCCGCCGCACTTCATCGGGCTCAACAACTACATGAGCCTTCTGCTGGAAGACGATATCTTCCTGATCGGCGTGAAGAACACGCTGATCATCGCACTGATCACCGGTCCTCTGGGCTATATCATGTCCTTCATCTTTGCCTGGATGATCAACGAGCTTCCCCGAATGATCCGAAGCATCGCGGTCGTCATTTTCTACGCGCCGTCGATCGCAGGTAACTGCTTCGTCATCTTCTCCGTATTTTTCCGCGGTGATGCTTACGGATACGCAAATGCGTTCCTGATGAACCTCGGTATCACGGACAACCCGATCTACTGGTTTACCGATCCCAGATACATGCTTCCGATCTGCATGGTCGTCATCCTGTGGATGAGTCTGGGTACCGGCTTCCTTTCCTTCGTTGCAGGTCTGCAGGGCGTGGATACCTCCCTCTTCGAAGCCGGCGCCATCGACGGTGTGCGCAACCGCTGGCAGGAGCTGTGGTACATCACCCTTCCCAGCATGAAGCCCATGCTGATGTTCGGTGCGGTCATGACCATCACCACTTCCTTCGGTGTGGCGGACGTGACGATGCAGCTCTGCGGTTTCCCCAGTACGGACTACGCGGCACGTACCATCGTGGCGCACCTGATCGACTACGGTCAGCAGAGATTCGAGATGGGTTATGCCTGCGCCATCGCGGCCATACTCTTCCTGATGATGATCCTCTGCAACAAGGCGATACAGGCACTGCTCAGACGTGTAGGTACCTGATAACAGAAACGTATCAGTGAACGGTTCCGAATAATCTTTAGGAGTAAGGATTGACTATGAGTAAAAAGAAGAAAAACAAAGTGATTGAGGAAAAGCCTTACAAGAAGCCGCTGATCCGGCGTAGGAAGGCAAACAGATCCATCGGTGGAGATGTGGCTCTGTATATCTTCCTGATCTTGGTGGCGCTGATCATGGTGTTCCCTCTCGTGTATGCGGTGGAGGCGGCGCTGAAGCCCCTGGATGAGCTGTTTATGTTCCCGCCCAAGGTATTTGCAAGGCGTCCGACCATGAACAACTTCGCGGACCTCTTCGTCACGATGGGCAAGGGCTGGGTCACCTTCTCCAGATACCTGTTCAATACCGTGTTCATTACCTTCGTCGGTACCGCGGGTCACCTGTTTATCGCATCCATGGCGGCATTCGTGCTTGCAAAGTACGATTTCCCCGGTGCGCAGGGCTTCTTCAGGATCGTTACCACGGCCATGATGTTTAACGGCTGGGTCACGATGATCCCGAACTATATCCTGATCAGTAAGCTGGGCTGGGTCGACACCTACTGGGCGGTCATCATCCCGGCACTGGCGGCACCCATCGGACTGTTCCTGATGAAACAGTTCATGGAAGGTCTGCCGACGGCACTGATCGAAGCGGCCAAGATCGACGGTGCCAATGAATGGACGGTATTCTCCAATATCGTCATGCCGAACGTAAAACCCGCATGGATGACGCTGATCATCTTCCAGGTGCAGGCACTCTGGAACAACAGAGCATCCATGTACATCTACTCGGAAGAAAAGAAGCCCATGGTATTCGCGCTTCAGCAGATCCAGGCCGGCGGTATCGCCCGTACCGGTCAGGGCGCGGCGGTGCTGGTGGTGGTCATGATCGTTCCGATCCTGATCTTCGTATTTTCCGAGAGCCAGATTCTCGAGACCATGGCGAGCTCGGGTATCAAGGAATAAGCAGCGTATATTATGTCATTCCGACTTTTTAGGATGACCGGAGGGATAGAATGAAAAACAAGATCGTACGGTTAGTGACAACTGCAGCGGTGATGCTGGGAGTGGGGCTTTCGAGCTTTACTTCCGTCAAAGCGGGGGAAGACAATTATACCTACGTATACGATTACTGGGAAGACGTTCAGGACAGCCCGGATGCTTATACGGTGGCCAGAGTTTTTGATTTTGGAGCTTTGGGCCTGGACCGCAATCTGATGGCGCCCGAATCCCTCTATGTCAACGGTTCGAAGGTTTATCTCTGCGATACCGGGAATAACCGTATCCTTCTTTTTGACAGGCCCTCATCGGATGAGCTGATCCTGGAAAAGGAGATCAAGGGCATCAAAGGGGCGGAACCGGAGACCTTTAATGCTCCTTCCGATGTCTCTGTGGATGAGGAGGGTTATATCTATATTGCCGATCGTGAGAATCACCGCATACTGAAGGCGGATCAGGATCTGAACTATGTTATGGAGTTCACGAGGCCTTCGGATCAGGCCATCGATGCCGGTATGGATTTCAAACCCGACAAGATCGTTGCCGATACCGCAGGGCGTATTTACTGCGAAGCGTCTGGTATCAACAAGGGACTGCTGAAATTCGAAAATGACGGCGTTTTTTCCGGTTTTGTGGGAGCTACGCGCGTTTCCTATAATTTTACCGATTACCTCTGGAAGCGGTTCGCTTCCCAGGAGCAGAGAGCGCAGATGACCTCCTTTGTTCCTACCGAGTACGACAATCTGTATCTTGACCGCGAAGGTTTCATCTATGCCGTTTCCGGCGGCCTGAAGGAAGAGGATCTGAAAAACGAGACCGTGGACGCCGTACGTAAGCTGAATATGATGGGGTCCGACATCCTGGTCCGCAACGGCGATTATCCCGTCTTCGGTGATCTGTACTGGGGCGGCGGCGGCGGTATCACCGGTCCTTCCTACTTCAAGGATGTGACGGTCCTGGACAACGATATCTACATCTGCCTGGACCAGAACCGCGGACGTCTCTTCGGATATGACGATCAGGGCCGCATGGTGTACGCCTTTGGCGGAAACGGAAACCAGGCGGGCTACTTCCGTAAGCCTGTTTCCATCGAACACATGGACAACGATCTGCTGGTACTGGATCAGCAGGATTGCACGGTAACGCTCTTTATACCGACTCATTACGGGCAGCTGATCTACGATGCCATGGCACATTTCGATGTGGGTGAGTATGACGAAGCTCAGGCCTGCTGGGAAGAAGTAAAGATGCTCAACGGTAACTACTCCCTGGCCTATATCGGTATCGGCCGTTCCCTTCTGCGTAAGGGGCAGTACAGGGAATCCATGGACTATTTCGAGGTCAAGTACGACGACGAGAATTATTCCAGAGCATATGCACAGTATCGTAAGCAATGGATCCGGGAACACATCATCACCATCATCCTGATCCTCGTCGTGCTTGCGGTCATACCTCTGACGATCGGCAAGATATTTGCTCTGAAGGAAGAGATTGACAACGCGGATATCTTCAAGCTGAGAAGAAGACAGGAAAATCAGACAGAGTAACGATCAAGAACGAAAAGGGTGGACAAGAATGGCTAAAACCAGAACCTATCAGAAAGAAGAGAGTAAAGAGGAAAAGAGAGCCCGCCGGAGGGAGTGGTTCGCACACTGGGGGAAGACGATGAAATTCGGCTTTTATTGCCTTACCCACCCCCTGGACGGCTTCTGGAAGCTCACACATGAGCACAGGGGAAGCTATGCTGCGGCGAATACGATCCTGTTCCTTGCGATCTTTACCCGTATCATCAAGCTGAAGTATACCAGTTTCCTGTTTTTGAACGTATACTGGGAGGATGTCAATATCTTCCTTTACATAGCCAGTATCCTTTTCCCGCTGTCCCTGTGGGTGGTCGGAAACTGGGCGCTGACTACGCTGTTTGACGGAAAAGGACGCCTGGGAGACGTTTACATGGGAACCTGCTATGGCATGCTGCCGTATCCGGTGATCCAGCTACCGCTGATGATCGTAAGTAACTTCGTGACCATCGAGGAAGGACAGTTTTATTCGGTGCTGAGTGTTCTGTCACTGGTATGGTGCCTGATCCTGATCATATGCGGCATGGGTCAGATACACGCCTACTCGGCAGGAAAAACGATCCTGTTTACGATCGCGTCCATAGCGGCCGTACTGGTAATGATCTTCCTTCTGATGATCTTCTTCAGTATGGTCACACAGGGTATCGGTTATTTCATCTCCCTGGGCCGTGAGCTGATGTATCGAATGTGATCCGGCATAGAGACAGGAAAAAGGGCAGAGGATAGGAGTAGTTATGAGCGAAGAGAACGTAAAGAAGGTAAAAAAGGAAAAGCCGGTGAGAAAAAAAGCACGCGGCGAGGCCAATACGGAGCGTCAGAAGGCCATCAGGGATTTCCTGAAGAGTCTGATCTTTCCGCTGTGTTTCCTTGCAGTGATCGGGATCGCCGTCTTTGCCATTATCAATCTGGTTAATCCCGAGGTTGAGAAAAATCCGGTGGTGCCTTACGGTTATGACGGCGAGGTAGAGCCCGTTGTTCTGGAAAACGACCAACTGATCTTCAGCATGGATCCGACCACGACTCTTTTTACGGTCACCAAGAAGTCTACCGGCAAGGTATGGTCCTCCTATATCGAGGAAGCGGAAAGTGACAGCAAGGCCCTGTCGGAAGAAAAGGGCCGCATGCAGTCCAATCTGCTGCTTACCTACAGTATCAAGAGCGGTCTGGAGACCATCTATGATACCAAGCGTTTCAGCGTGGATAACTCCATATACGAGATCAGCAAAGACGGGGATACCCTGAAGGTGAAGTATACGCTGGGCAAGGTTTCCCGTGAATACATCATGCCTACCGTCATCCGTGTGGCAGAGCTGGATGCATATCGTGATAAGATGGAGAAGAGTGACTCCTCCATGGTCAAGGATATGTATAAGAAATACGATATCAAAAAGCTCAAGAAGGGTGACAACAAGGAAGAACTCCTGGAAAAGTATCCGGTGCTTGCCACCGATCCCATCTATGTGCTGAAGGCCGATGCGAGAGAAGACCGTAAGAACCGTATCGAGAAGGCTCTGGAGGGAGCAGGCTATACCTATGATCAGTATCTTGCGGATAAGGAGCTGGACCAGTCCGAATCCGAAGAAGATAACCAGCTCTTTAACGTGGAGATGGATTTCCGCCTGGACGGAGATGATATGATCGTTGAAGTTCCCCTTGACTCTCTGGAGTACAATGCGGATGCGCCGATCACCCTGCTTTCGCCTCTTCCGTATTTCGGAGCGGGAAGCAAGGATCAGGAAGGATTCATGCTGGTGCCCGAAGGCGGCGGCGGGATCATCGAATACAATAACGGAAAGATTGCGCAGAACAGCTACTATGCAAATATGTACGGCTGGGATATGTGCCTGCGCCGCAGATATGTGATCCATAACACCCGGGCTTATTTCAATGCCTACGGACAGTCCACGGAGGACGGATCCTTCCTCTGCATCATGGAGGATGGTTCTTCCTACGCCTCTGTCAAGGCATCGGTAAGCGGCAAGGTGAATGATTACAACTTTGTTTATGCGGATTACCAGATCATCCCGAAGGAGCAGTTCGAGATCTCGGATATGTCCAGTTCGGCTGTGTATTCCTTCCTGCCTTCCCTCCCGGAGGGAGAGAAGCTGGTCCAGAGATACCGTTTCATCGATTCTTCCGATTATGTGGACATGGCTTATGCCTACAGGGATTATCTGGAAACGACCTACGGTGAATACATGAGCCTCAATTCCGACGAAAAGGCTCCCGTGTCCGTAGAGATCCTTGGAGCGGTCGATAAGGTACAGCAGATCCTGGGTGTGCCGGTATCCCTTCCCCTTAAGCTGACTACCTACAAAGAAGCCGGTGAGATGATCGAAGATATGCAGGGTTCCGACATCGGAAAGATTTCCGTGAAATATACCGGATGGTGCAACGGTGGTGTAAACCAGAAGATCCTGACCAGTGTAAATACGATCCCGGCCCTGGGCTCCAAGAAGGACCTTTCGGATCTCGGAACTTCCGCTTCCGGTCTGGGAGTGGATCTGTATCTGGACGGTATCACCCAGTACGAGCACCGGAGCAATCTGTTCAACGGCTTTATCTCCTACCGGGATGCGGCCAGACAGCTGACCAAGGAAAGAGCCGAGCTCTTTAATTACAGTCATGTGACCTATGCGGCCAGAGAGGGCTTCAAGAGCTATTATCTCCTTCATACCTCTCTTGCCATGACGATGGCGGACAATCTGGTGGCCGCTGCCAAAACCTACGGTACGGGTGTTTCTTTCCAGGACATCGGTATGGATCTTTCCTCCGATTTCTATCGTAAGGAGACCCACAGCCGTGAGGATACCAAGGCGAAGAACAAAGAGCTTCTGAAGTCTCTGGATGATAAGAAGATCATGATCAACATGGGAAATGACTATGCGGTTCCCTATGTGGATATGGTGACCAATATGGATCTGAAGGGCAGTGAATATACCATCATTGATGAGAATGTTCCGTTCTACCAGATTGCGATCCACGGCTATATCGATTATACCGGCGATCCCATCAATATCTCCGGCGATGATCAGGAAGAGCTGCTGCGTTGCGTAGAGTACGGAGCCGGCCTGAACTTCACCCTGATGAAGGAAAGCTCCTTCGCCCTGCAAAAGACTCTTTATACCGAGTATTACGGCTGTGAATATGCAGCCTGGAGAGACCGCATGTTCGAGATGTGCAAGCGTTATAACCGGGAACTGGGCCATTGCTTCAAGCAGGAAATGAAAGATCACGAGATCCTTTCCCCTTACGTACGTGCCACGACTTATGCGGACGGAACAAAGGTTTATGTGAATTACAGCTTTTCCGAGGATTATGTGGCTGAGGATGGTACGAAGGTTCCGGCCCGTGATTATACAGTCGTGCGCTGACGAAATCAGATAGGATAAAGAGAGGCTTAAACGATGGAAAAATCAAAGACAAAGAAAAAGCGTTTGGTAGGATTGGAGAAAAGAAAGGCAAGAGCAGGATATCTGTTTATCATGCCCTTCATATTCGGATTCGTGGTCTTTATGGTGAGGCCTTTCGTGCAGTCTTTGTATATGAGCTTTACCAGTGTGGAGCTGGGTGCGGGCATTTTCAACATGAGCTGGACCGGACTAGCCAATTACTACTACTCCTTCCGTACGGATCCCGACTATGTCAGGCTTCTGACGGAGGAACTGCTCCGAATGGTGATCTATTCCTTCGCCATCATCGTGTTCAGCTTCTTTGTATCCCTGATCCTGAACCAGAAATTCCAGGGACGTGCCCTGGTGCGTGCGGTCTTCTTTCTGCCGGTCATCCTTTCCTCCGGTGTCATGCTCGGACTGGAGTCCAATAACCAGCTGATCGAAAACCTGCAGAAGACAGTGGAAACAACGACTTCCGGCATCAGCATCACAGCCGGCCTGCAGACGATCCTGCGAACCACCGGTGTGGGTACCAGAGCGTTTGAGAAGGTGTTTGAAGTCATCAACAATATCTACGATGTGGCCATGGCCAGCGGTATCCAGATCATCATCTTCCTTTCCGGCCTGCAGACCATACCCACCAGTATGTATGAGGCGGCACAGATCGAAGGATGTACCGCGTGGGAGAGCCTCTGGAAGGTTACCTTCCCCATGATCAGTTCCCTGTTCCTGGTAAACTGGGTGTATACGGTAGTAGACTTCTGTATGCGTTCCGATAACCAGGTCATTGATAAGATCCAGGATATGATGGTCGTGAAACAGAATTACGGGACAGCATCAGCCATGACCTGGGTGTATTTCGTTGTGGTCATCGCGTTTGTCGGTATCACTTCCTTAGCGATCTCGAAGGGGGTTTATTACAATGATTAATGTGGATATCAAAGAAGATACCTTTTGGGAAAGGAACCGGAAGACCGGCGGTTATCTGCTCCGGAAAAGGGCGACCCAGATCGCGGTAAGCATCTGCAGGTTCATCCTGCTCTTCGGTATGTGCTTCCTGATCCTGCAGCCGATCCTGAACAAGATCTCCGTCAGCCTGATGACGGAGGAGGATCTGTTCGATCCCGTCGTGGTTTCCATCCCGCTGCATTTTACGCTGGATAACTACAAGATCGCGGCGGACGTCATGAACTACAAAGTGGGCTTTGTGAATTCCCTTATCATCTCCCTGACCACATCCCTGATCCAGATCGCGATGTGCACGCTGGTAGGTTACGGATTCGCGCGATTCAAGTTCCCGCTGAAGAAGATGTGGTTTGCCTTTGTCATGCTGATCATCGTGATCCCGCCTCAGGTCATCTCCACTTCGCTTTTCCTGCGATTCCGTTTCTTTGATATCCTGGGGATCATCAAGATGATCAGGGGCGAAGCGCTGAACCTCCGCGGTTCCATCATCCCGTATTATCTGATGTGCTTCGGCTGCATGGGATTGAAGGATGGGCTGTATATCTACATGATCCGGCAGTTCTTCCGTAATATCCCGAATGATATGGAAGAGGCTGCTTATGTGGACGGCTGCGGTATGTTCAAGACCTTTGTAACGATCATGCTTCCGGAAGCAACGCCCATCATCACCTCCTGCTTCCTGTTCTCCTTTGTATGGCAGTGGACGGACGGCTTCTATGCAGGCATGTTCCTGGGCGGCAGAAGACTGGTAAGTACCAGCATCTCCTCCATTGTGGACTCTCTGGGTGTTTACATCCAGCGTCTGACGGGTGAGAAGGTTGCGGTTTCCATCGCTTATTCCAACTGCATTTTGTCTACGGCTACCCTGATGGTGGTGGGCCCGCTGATCATCCTCTATCTCTTCGCCCAGAGAAAGTTTGTGGAGAGTATTGCATCCAGCGGTATCAAGATGTAAAAAATGAACAAACTTTGAACAAACTTTGAATAAGTTATTGATTTTTTCGAGAGTCTGCGATACTATAAAAACACGGTTACTGCCGGGAGGGCAAAGGGCCCGAACGGTTAATGTAAACAACAACAAAATGGAGGGTAGAAAAGTATGAAAAGGAAATTTGTACCGGTTGCTCTCGCTGCTGTGATGGCATTCAACATGGCAGCCTGCACCAACGGCGGAGATGCTCCTGCAGATCCTACGCCGGCAGATCCCGGAACGGAAACGACTCCGGCTGACCCCGGAACGACCGATCCCGGAACGACCGATCCCGGAGCGGAAGAGGACGTTGAGCCCTATACCGTCCGCACCAAGGCAGACGGCAGCCCTATCGATCTGGGCGGCATGGAGATCATCATCCGTGACTGGTTCTCCAATGCAGAGACCGATATCATGCATGCAGATCCCGACAGCCTGAGCAGCTATGAGGCTGAGATCCGCGAGTATCGTGAGTGGGCACAGGAAAAGTATAACTTCAAACTGAAGCAGGTTGGTGGTGCTGACTGGGGTCAGTGCATCACTGATTTCGTTAACTACGTTACTTCCGGCGGCGGCCCTCTGGATTATGAGTATGAGACCGGCGTACCCGAGAAGTGCGAGAACGTGATCTTCACGATCCGTGACGATGCTGCTACCACTGCAGCTATGAGAAACAACGAGATGTATGATCTGTCCACTCTGGATTGCCTGGATTTCAGCGATCACAAGTATACCCAGAACAAGCTGCACGAGCAGTACAGCTACAAGGGCGGCATCTACGCTATGTACGGCAGCATCTCCGAGCCTCGTGACGGTGTATACTTCAACTATCAGCTGCTGAAGGACGGCGGTCATGAGCCCGATGAGATCTATGATATGCAGAAGAACGGCACCTGGACCTGGGATGCGTTCGAGCAGATCTGTAAGGATGTTCAGAAGGATACCGATAACGATGGTATCGCTGACGTTGCAGGTTGGACCGCAAACACCGGTGGTGCTGTAAATGCATTCATCTACTCCAATGACGGCCAGCTGGTCGGCAGAGATTCCAGTGGTGCTTATGAGCTTCAGGTTACCGATCAGAAGACCATTGACGCTCTTGAGTTCGCTAACAGAATGATCAAGGAATATCGTCATAAGGATCCTCAGGTTCAGGGTGAGGACGGAACCATGACCGACGCTCCTTGGGATTACTACAAGGATTCCTGGAAGAACGGTGACGCTTGCTTCCTGCTTGAGCAGGAGTATGCAGGTACTCCCGGTAACTTCCTTGCTGACATCACCTTCGATGCAGGCTTCGTAATGATGCCTAAGGGACCCGCTGCTAAGGATCTGGTTAACTGCTGGAGCAACAACCCTGCTGTTATCCCTGCATGCTACACTCCTGAGCAGGCTTGGAACATCGCATTCGCATATGATGTATGGTTCGAGGTTCCGCCCGAGATCGAGGAAGAGAACAGCATCGTATCCCGTGCCCGTTCCGGTATCTTCGATGACAGAGCGCTGGATGAGACCCTTCCTATGATGAGCGAAGAGAAGCACGGTATGATCACCTACGGCGGAATGATCCCCGAGCTGGAGACCGGCCCCGACCTGATCTGGAGTATCAACGGCGATGCAAAGGTTTCCGAGCTGGTTGATGCGATCAAGGATAAGTGGAAAGAGAAGGTTGACGCTGCGAACAACTAAGCAGCTCAGGACTTCGCCAAATAAGCATTAAAAGTATCCCCTCGTGCGACAAGGGTCCGCGGGGGGGTATTTTTTGCCTTCCGAAAAAGGCGTAAGGAGACTCCCGATACCGCAGACGGAAAGCGGGACGATCCGGCAGGAAAAAGCCGCAATATTTGGGCAGAAAAAGAGAAAAGAAATATGGGAAGCATAGAATTTGATCCGGCCTTGAAATAGAATTGGCAGGGTGGGGGATTACAAGAGGAGCATGATGAACGAATGCCGATCACGAATCTGAAAAAGCGATCTCTTCCCGGCCTGGTATTGACCCTGGCCCTTATTCCTGCGGTCTGGGGCTGCGGGAAGAAAGAGGAGGAAGCACCTCCGCTGGTTCTGGAAAGCGGTGACGAAGCAGCTGAATACAGTCTTACAGAATGTATGAGAGGCGATCTCGAAGAGACCGTCTCTTTAACGTGTTATTATCGCAAGAACGCCGAGCAGGAAGTGTATTTTCCGGTCAGCGGAAAGCAGATCCGGAAGATCTATGTGCAGGAAGGCGATATCGTAAAGAAGGGGGATCTTCTGGCGGAACTGGCCGTCGGCAATATCGAGGACCAGATCGATGAGCTGCAGTACCGTATCAGGCGCAACGAGCTTCTCCTGGCTTATGTGGATGAGGACGAAGCACTGGAGATCGAGGGCCGCTACAACAATCTGGCCTATATGAGCGGCCATACGGACGAGGATAAAGAGGCTTACGATGCGGAGCTGGTGAAGCTGAAGGCCCGCAATGAACAGAGGCGGAATTCCTACCGGGATTCCATCGAATTCGATAAAAAGAAACTGGCTTCCCTGCAGGGCCAGCTGTCCCAGAGCCGCGTCTATGCGCAGTTTGACGGAAAGGTCAGCAAGGTGGAAAAGGGGCTGATCGGAACCACCAGCAATGTGGAAAAATGCGTGATGACGGTGGTGGACGATCAGGAAGGCTATTTTGTCAGCGAGAAAGAGGAACTGCTTCCCTACCTGACGGAGGAAAGCTATTCCATGAATGTGATGTTCGGAAACGGCAGGGGGGACTATGAGCTGGTGCCCCGCGACCGTGAGTCCTGGGGAGAGAAGCAGTATTTCTCCATCAAAAAAGGCGACAATATCGAGGGCCTGGAAGTGGATGACAAGGGCGACATCCGTGTGATCACCGCCCGCAAGGAAGACACGCTCTATCTGCCTAGCGAATGTATCCGTAACGCCGGAGACAGGAATTATGTTTATGTCGTGACCGAGGAAGGCCTTCGGGATGTGATCTGGGTGGAGGTCGGCCTGCACGGCGAAGGCGTGACCGAGATCCTCAGCGGGCTGAAGGAAGGGGATAAGGTGATCAGACGGGGATGAGCAGAAAAAAGAGTCTGAAAAAGAAGTTCCTTTACACCGGATTGCTCCTGCTTACGGGAAGCAGCTGCCTCTTTGCGGCCTGCGGAAAGGAAAGCGCTCGTGACGCGGAAGAGGAGATCGTTCTTCTGGACCCCGTAAGCGTGGCGGTCAGCTGTGTGGCTGCGGAATACAGGGATATTTATGATTATATGGTCATCGGAGCCGTGTGCACGCCGGCCCTTTCGGAATGCGTGATGGATACCAGCATGACCTTCTCGGCTTACGAGAAGACACCCGGTGAGGAAGTAAAGCGGGGGGATGTCCTGATCAGCGGGGATACCGCGGATCTGGATAAGCAGATCGAGAACCAGAGAAAGTCCATCCTGGAAATGGAGAGCAACCATACGGATGAGCTGGAACAGAGAGCGGATAATCTGAAAAATGTTGAGAATAACTACTGGGAAGCCTTAAGACAGTATGAGGATACGGATAAAAACGCGCCGGATGAGGATTCCAAGGACTATGAAGCCTGGATGAGAAAGCATCTGCCGGCTTATTCGACCTACAGCGCAGCCGAACTGAACCTGCGTCGTACCAAACAGCAGAACAAGGAGAGCGAAGAGCTCTATGCCCTGGATCTGGAAAGACAGCAGCAGATCCTGACGGAACTGGAGAGACAGAAGAACAACAAGATGCTTCTGGCAAACCGTGACGGTACCGTGGTAGCTCTGGGCTATATGAACCGGGGAAACTACGGCGATTTCTATCACAGCGGGGACTGGATCGGAGAGAACACTATCGCCATGGCCCTGGGAGACTGCTCCGTGAAGCAGCTGAGAAGCGGTTATCTTTCCGGTTCCGATATCAACAAGGCGGAGGATATGTACGCTCTTGTGAACGGGGAGCGTTTCGAGATCCGCTATGAAGGGATCAGCGCCGAGGAATACGAGCGCATTGAGGAAAAGAACGGTGTGGTATACAGCACCTTTTCCGTGGAGGACCCGAACGATATCATCGGCTTCGGCACCTTTGCCACCATCGTTCTGGAAAAGGAGCATCGCGAGGGTGTGCTGGCGCTGCCCACAGACTGCATCCTTCGGGACGGCGAGGATAATTACGTCTATCTTTTCAACGGGGAATCCTACGAAGAGCAGCCCGTGGTCTGCGGCGTTTCGGACGGAAAGTATACCGAGATCCTTTCCGGACTGAATGCGGGCGATATGGTCAAAGCCGAGTTCAAGCCCCTCGGAGGCGCGAAAGAGACCGTGCTTACGATGGGGTCGGTTCATTCGGATTTTAACGCGAGCGGTTTTCTCTACTATCCTTCCGCAAAGAGCATCGTCAATACCGTACAGTACGGTACCACCTATCTGGATGAGGTATGTGTCAGCCGTTACGAGCAGGTGACACAGGGGCAGGTCATCGCAAGGATCCATGTGGTTTCGGATCCGGTGGAGATTGAGCGGACGGAGCGCGAGATCACCCGGCTGAACGAGCAGATCGACTATTACAAAAAAGAGAGCGAAAAAGACAACAAATATACGATCAAGAGCCTTCAGAAGCAGCTGGAGGATAAGCAGGACTATCTGTCGAAGCTGAAGGCGGATGCCGTAAAAACATCGATCACGGCGGCGTATGACGGCGTGATCACGGAGATCACGGACCGGAAAGCCGGAGAACTGCTGGATTACAACAGCTCCATCGGCAGGCTGGCGGATGAGGAATCCTGCTTTGTCATGGTGGAGGATACGGACGGAAAGCTTTCCTACGGAACGAAGGTGGAGGTAGCCTATCAGTCCGGCGACGGTTCCCAGAAAAAGGAAGAGTGTACGGTAGCGACCGTAAATCCCCTGCTGCTGGACAAGAGCCTGCAGTCCGGCTATGCCATCTTAAAGCTTCCTCTGGAGGTTGCAGCCGAGATCGCAGGCAGCAGCCGCGACGACGGCTGGTGGAGCCTGACACGTGTGTCAGTGACGGCGCAGCTGCGTTCGGTGGAGAACGTGCTTCTGGTACCGCGGAGCGCGGTGACGGAGGTGAGCCGTACGACTTATGTTACGGTGGTGGAAGATAACGGGACGAGACGCCAGCAGGCCTTTGTGCCGGGCGGGGCGGATTCGGAAAATTACTGGGTCATTACCGGCCTTACGGAAGGAATGCGGATATGCTGGGAATAATGCTGCAGAAAATGTGGCATAAGAAATGGATGAACCTGAGCCTCCTGCTCGGCTTTATCCTGCTGGTGGCAACGGCTGCAAGCTTTCCCCTGTATCAGACAGGGGCTTACAACCGTATGCTCACGGATGAGTTCGATCATTATCTTTCCTCGCAGGGAGTATGGCCCGCCCAGCTTTCCCTTCAGGTTTCCACCAAAAAGGAAAAAGACGGAAAGACCATTAAGACCATGGAAGCGTTCATTCCCTCGATCTACCGGGATCTGGATGTGAAGGAAAGGGATACCATCACCCTTTATACCATGACCAGCGGTGAGGTGAGCTCCGAATACGAGCGTAACGATGCCAGTGATCTGTCGGCAAGACTCGGCTTCAAGAGTCATCTGGAAGACCATATCAATATCGTGAACGGCCGGATGTACAGCGACTCGGGCCTGTCCGAGGACGGCGCGATCGAGGTCATCATCAGCCAGAAGTGCATGACCAAGCAGGGCTATCTGGTAGACGAGCCCATGGTCTATGACGCCATCAGAAACTTTGAGGGCAAGCCCCTCCGCTATAAGATCGTGGGTGTCTTTGAGCCGATATCCGCAGGAGACCTGTACTGGAACGACAAAGAGACGGAGTTTGACGATCTGTGTCTGATGAACGAAGCTCTTTTCCGTGACAGTTTCCTGGGCGAAAAGGCCGTCAAGTATTCCTTTGTCTGTCGCTATACCGCATTGTTTGAGTACGATGATATCAAAGCGGATGATGTGGAACGTCTTAAGAAGCAGATCGATCATTACGCCCATGTCGGCTCCTACCGTAATGTTATCGATGAACCTCCGATCCTGGCGGTCCTGGACGGATACAGCAACAAGCATTCCCGCATCAGTGCCACACTTACCATTCTGCAGATCCCGGTACTGATCATGCTGGCGGCTTTCCTTCTGATGATCTCGGGCCAGATGTACGAGATGGAACGCAACGAGATATCGGTCATCAAGAGCCGCGGCAGCTCCCGGCTGCAGATCTTTCTGCTGTATCTTTACCAGGCGCTTTCCCTCACGGGACTGGGGATCCTGGGCGGCGTGCCCCTGGGTATGCTGCTGGCAAGGCTTCTGGGTTCGACGAGAAACTTCCTGATCTTTGATCTTTCGGAACAGCTGACAGTGCGCTTTGATAAACATGCGGCACTCTATGTGCTTGCAGCGGCGGGGATCGGGCTGCTCTGTCTTACCCTGCCCGCCATCCGGCACAGCAAGGTCTCCATCGTAAACTTAAAGCAGCAGAAAGCACTGAACAAAAAGCGTCTCTGGGAGATCCTCTTCCTGGATGTGATCTGCATCGGGATCGGTGGCTACGGTTATTACAATTTCACACGCAGTTCCGCAGATGTAGCGGAGAACGTGCTGAACAACAAAGCAATGGATCCGCTGCTCTATCTTTCCTCTTCCCTGATGATCGTGGGACTGGGACTTCTGTTCCTGCGTCTGCAGCCTCTGCTCCTGCGGCTGGTCTACACCGTCGGAAAGCGTTTCTGGCGGCCCGCACCGTTTATCGCCTTTATGGAGAATGTGAAAAACGGCCGGAAACAGCAGCTGATCATGCTTTTTCTGATCATGACCGTATCCCTGGGCATGTTTCATTCCGCTGTTGCCCGTACCATCGTGGAGAATGCGGTGCGCAACACGGATTACAAGGACGGCTGTGACCTGCAGATGAAGGAAGTGTGGACCGAGGTGGTGGACCGTAACGGAGCCCGCACCGGTGTGTACATCGAGCCCGATCCGGCGAAGTACCTTACCGCAAGCTTCATCGACAGTTATACCAAGGTGTATCGTCTGAAGGACATCGAGGCGGACGGCGGCAAAAACGGAAAGCTGTCCATCAACCTGATGGGGATCAACACAAAAGAGTACGGCAGCATCACCTGGGTGGACAAGAAACTGAACGGGAAGGCCTACTACGAGCTCCTGAACGAGCTTGCGGTCGTGGAAAACGGTCTGCTGGTCTCCGCCAATTTCCGTGATAAGCTGGGGTATAAGATCGGAGACAGCATCACCTATAAGAAGGAAAACAGCGGCAACGCCACCGGCGTGATCGTGGATTTCTTTGATTACTGGCCGGGATACGCAGCGGAGGAAAGCGTGCAGCAGCCGGACGGCAAGGTTTCCACGGAGAGTAACTATCTGGTGGTCGCTCATTTCGAATATCTGAAGAGCAAGCTCGGAGAGCTTCCTTATGAGGTCATGGCCAAAATGAAGGAAGGGGCTACGGCAGAGCAGATCTATGAGTGGACGGAAGCAAACAATATGCGCCTGACCACTTACGTGAACCGTAATGACGATCTGGAGGAGGCCCAGACCGATCCCCTGCTGCAGGGTACCAACGGCGTGCTGACCCTGGGCTTTGTGGTGACCCTGATCCTCTGCGGCGTGGGTTACCTGATCTACTGGATCATGGCCCTGAAGGAGAGGGAGCTGGTATTCGGTGTGCTGCGTGCCTCCGGTTTCCACAAGGGCGAGGTCTTCCACATGCTCTTCCTGGAGCAGATCTTCTGCGGCGGGCTTTCCATTGCAGCCGGTTTCGGCATCGGCAAGCTCACCTCGACACTCTTCGTGCCCATCCTGCAGAAGGTATACGCTTCGTCGAGCCAGATCCTGCCGCTGGAACTGATCAGCGACAGCTCGGATCTGATCCGGCTCATCTGTGTGATTGCTGCGATGATGGTCATCTGCTTCCTGGTATTGACGCTCATGACCTTCCGCATGAATGTTGCCAAGGCCCTTAAGCTTGGAGAAGAATAAGTATGGGAAATATTATCGAAGTACAGGATGTATCAAGGACATTTCCGGTGCCGGGCGGCGAGTTCCAGGCACTGAAGCATATCAATGCCGCGATCCCCGAGTCCTCCTTTGTGATCCTGAAGGGACGCTCGGGTTCGGGCAAGACGACACTCCTAAATATCATCTGCACGCTGGACAAGCCCACGGGCGGGACTGTACGGATCGACGGGGAAGATGTGTCCAAATTAACGGACTATAAGAAAGAGGAGCTGCGGCGGAAAAAGATGGGTTTTGTTTTCCAGTCCGTATCCCTGATCCCGTCGCTGAACGCTTTCCAGAACGTGGAGTTTTCCATGCGCATGGCCGGGATCAAACCGGGAAAGGAAAGGGATAAGCGTGTGGAGGAGTGCCTGCGGCTCGTGGGCCTCGGAAACCGCATGACCCATATGCCGGCCGAGATGAGCGGCGGAGAGCAGCAGAGAGTCGCGATCGCAAGGGCGCTGGCGCATAAGCCGAAGATGATCCTTGCGGATGAGCCCACAGCGGAGCTGGACAGCGCCATGGCGGCAAAGGTAGCGACCCTTTTTGCGGAGATGAGCAAGAAGGAAGGAATATCCATCCTGATGACGACACACGATGTGGGGCTGATGGGTGCGGCGGATTATCTGATCGAGCTGAATAACGGAGAGAGGATCGATGGCGGAGAAAACTGAGGAAAAAGAACAGAGCGGTAAGCCTGACGCCGGTGTCCTGATCCGGGCGGATAACCTTGTTAAGATCTACAAGACAAAGGAGACAGAGGTGCTGGCCCTGCAGGGGCTTGACCTTTCCGTCGAGCAGGGCGAACTTACGGCGATCATCGGCAATTCCGGCAGCGGCAAGTCGACTTTCCTGAACATGATCGGCGGCCTGGACCGGCCCAGTGCGGGCTCTCTTTTTGTGGACGGAGGCAATCTCTTTACCATGAGCGAGCACGAGCTGGTGCGCTACAAGAGGAGCACCGTGGGTTTTGTTTGGCAGAATAACGGCCGCAACATGCTCCCCTTCCTCTCCGCGCTGGAAAATGTTATGATGCCTATGTTCCTTTCAAACAGCAGGAAGAAGAAGGAAAAGGCAACGGAGCTGCTGGAGATGGTGGGGATGGGTCATAAGAAGGCCAGCCGCATGAACATGCTCTCCGGCGGCGAACAGCAGCGTGTGGCCATTGCCATTGCGCTGGCAAATTCACCCAAGCTTCTTCTGGCGGACGAGCCTACCGGCAGCGTGGATACCGCTACCGCGAACTATATCTTTGATGTGTTCAGCGAGCTGAACCGTAACGGACAGACCATCCTGATCGTCACGCACGACATCGCTCTTTCCAAGAAGGTTAAGCGCGTGGTGGCCATAAGGGACGGCAAGATCAGTTCCGAGCGCGTGCTCAAGGAGGCTTATCAGGACCGTCTGGCGGAGACAGGCATCGACTGGCGCAGTGAGGATACGCAGGACGAGTATGCCGTGCTGGACCGTGTTGGACGTCTGCAGCTGCCTCAGGAAATGATACAGGGGCTGAAGCTTGGGGACAACAAGGTACGTGTGGCGTTTCAGGACGGAAAGATCGTGATCTCCGGACCGGAAGAGGCTTCCGCTTCGGAGGAAAAGAACGGAGAAACGGATTAAGATACAGGATGCCGCGATCCTGAAGGCGCTCCGCTTCGCGGTTTCGGGTCGCCAAAGCGCATCGCTGCACAGGGATCATTCAGAGGAGGGGGTACGTCATGTCAGAGGTTAAAGCCAGGTTTCATCTGCCGGGTCTGCGGTTTAATTACCCGTTAAACATGTTTTGGATCACCATGCTGGAGCAATATCCGGAATGGTTCCGCGAAGGGGTGGAGATCGGTTCCTGTTTTGGGGAATTCCCCCTGTCTCTCTGGGCGGGAGGCCGCTTTGCCGGTTTTGACCAGTGTGATGCCGGCTACATCAAGGCCGTGATCAAAAGCCTGAACGATAAAGGCATTCCCATCCGCTATACCTGGACCAATCCCGAGATCACAAAGGAGGATCTGGACGACCCCTATTGCAATTTCTGCATGGATTGCGCCAACAACGGAATGAACGAGGTGATGATCTTTTCACCGCTTTTGGAGAAATACCTCCGGAACCGCTATCCCCGCTTTGCTTACAACAGCTCCACCTGCAAGGAGATCAAGGACATCGATGCCCTGAACGAGGAGATTTCCAGGAATTATAAATACGTGGTGCTGGATTTCAATCTGAACAACCGCTGGGATCTTCTGGAGAAGGTGGAACATCCGGAGAAGCTGGAGGTGCTGGTGAATACGCTCTGTGTTCCCGGCTGTCCCAGAAGGGGGGCCCATTATGTCCAGGAAGCCAGGAACGAGCGCATCGCCATCAATAACCGCAAGCTTCCCAGGGACAAGCAGAAACCGCTGATCCCCTGGCACTGTGAGTACGGGGAAGAGAACAATCTGTACACGATACAGGATTACCCCACCTTTATCAAGGTGGATGACATCTGGGAAAAATATATCCCTGCAGGCATCACGAACTTCAAGATCGAGGGCCGCACGGCAAGCATGTTTTCCCTGATCGATACCTACAGCTATTTCATGCTCAAGCCCGAGCACGCAGGCTTTGCGAGACAGAGACTGATCGGCAACCTGGTACACGCCGGCGTCATCCACGTAAACCGGCCCAAGCCGGGCACCTGGCCCTGAGGGAGGGAACTATGGACAGGAAGATCTACTGGCATCTCCCCGGCCTCTGCTATCTGAAGGACTTAAACCTGACGATCCTCAAGCTGATGCGGGAATACCGGAACTGCTTTCACGAAGGCTACTGCGCCGGAAGTGTGTACGGCACCTTCCCCGGCGCCATCTGGAATGGCGGACGGACGGTCCTGGGCTTTTGCTCCAAGAACGACATCCTGCGGACCCTGAAGGAATACGAGCCCTATAAGGTGCCGCTGCGCTTCACCTGGACCAATCCGCTGATCACGGAGCAGGAGGTGACGGATACCTACTGCAACCTGATCATGCGCCTTGCCGATAACGGAGAGAACCAGGTCCTGGTGAATTCCCCCGTTCTGGAGGAATTCCTGCGGTACAATTATCCGGACTACCGTTTCATCTCCTCCACCACCAAGCGGATCACGGATCCCGCCGCCCTGGAAGCCGAGATGGAAAAGGATTATTTCATGGTGGTGCTGGATTACGACTTAAACCATGACGAGGAAGTGCTGAAAAAGCTTGAGCCGCAGGCCGAGCGCGTGGAGATACTGGTGGACGAGATCTGCTTCCCCCACTGTCCCAAGCGCGCCGAACATTACAGGGACGAGGCCGTAAAGCAGCTGGAATTCGAGATCGCGCCGCCCTTCGACTGCCCCAACCGCAGGTCGAAAAAGAGCTTTGAAGACTGCAAGACGCGTCCGGCCTTCATCTCCGAGGAGCAGATCGGGGACTACATCTCCAGGGGCTTTTGCAACTTCAAGCTGGTGGGCAGGGGACTTCCGCCCGAACTGGTGCTGGATTCCTATCTGTATTTCCTGGTAAAAGAAGACAGCCGCGAATTCATCCGCGGCCGTGTGGATCTGGGTTTGAAAGAGATCGCCTCTAAGAGGGCTGCTGCCCGGGCTCGTCGTTAGAGCTGTCGTCATCCTTTTTATCGTCGTCAGCCGCAGCGGTCTTTGCGAGGATCGCATCCTCCGCCTCCTGGAAGGGCTTATCGTAGATCTTTGCCGCCAGGTAAGCCGGAGCCGAAAAGCAGAAGACGATGATGATCGGGAAGAGCATCAGCCCGATGTTGCCGATGAAGAACAGGGCAAAGGGGAGCAGGTTCACGACCGTGATCAGCAGGGTGGAAAAGAAATGCCGGAAGGAATAGACCAGAGCGGCCTTGAGGGTTCCGGGCACGGTATTGACAAACTTGGCAAGGATGGGGAAGACCATCGAGCCGATAAAGAACAGCCAGATGACGGTGACGATGATGCCTCCCAGCACAAAGGAGCTGATCTTTGTAGGGTTCTGGGGCATGAGGAACAGATCCGCCACGATGAGGGCGACCATGGCCAGCGTGATCATCCAGATGACGGTAGCCTGCCGGAAATTCTCCTTAAAGGAGTGGAAGTATTGCTTGAACAGGGCGCCTTCCTGGTCGCGGGCCAGCTTCAGGGTGCAGTAGTGCAGGGCCGTGAAGGCCGCCCCGCCCGTGACCACCGGGATGCACAGGAGCAGGGTCAGCAGATTAAGAAAGATCAGGTTTGTCATTTTGTCGAGAAAGCGCATTAAGGGGCTGTCGAGTCCGAAGATTTTCACGATGGATACCGTCCTTTTTTAGTAGTTTTGTTCAATTTCAAGTGCATTATAATGGATTTTATCCTGTATGTATAGGGGTTAAATGAAAGGAGGATGAATGGAAGCAGTGCTTTTGTCGAAAGACAGCGTGCCGGCGTTTGTTTATGAAAATAATGTGAAGCCGGGGATCGCTCGTGTGGCGGACCGGGTGCGGGAAGATGTGAAGAAGGTGCTGGGGGTTCTGCCTGCGAAGGAAGAGAGCGCGGGGCAGGGAGCTTCGGCGCTGGTCTTCGGCATCGCCGGTCAGAGCGGTGCCCTGGAGGAACTGAACACGCAGGGAAAGATCGATCTGTCCGCCGTTGCGGGAAAGAGAGAGGTTTACGGCTTCTTTGTGCTCCCGTCGGAGCAGCGGATCGTGATCGCCGGCAGCGACAAGCGCGGTACGATCTACGGCCTGTTTCATCTTTCGGAGCTTCTGGGGGTTTCGCCCCTGTCGGACTGGTCGGCGGTGCCGCCCGCAAAACGGGAGGAGCTTACGCTGACGGAGGCCGATTCCTTTGTCTCGAAGGAGCCGTCGGTGGAATACCGCGGCTTCTTTATCAACGATGAGTGGCCCTGCTTCGGGAACTGGTGCTCGAAGCGCTTCGGCGGCTTTACGGCGCAGATGTACGAAGAGGTCTTCTTCCTGCTGCTGCGCATGAAGGGAAATTACCTTTGGCCGGCCATGTGGTCCTCCTGCTTTGCCGAGGACGGTCCGGGCCTTGCCAGCGCGGAGCTGGCGGACGAGCTGGGTGTGGTGATGGGCCTTTCGCATCACGAGCCCTGCCTGCGCCACGGCGAGGAATACAGCCACGTGCGCGGCGCGGATTCGATCTACGGCGATGCCTGGAACTTCCGCAGCAACAAAGAAGGCATCACCCGCTTCTGGCGGGACGGCTTAAAGCGCAACGGCCATCTGGAGAATGTGATCACCGTGGGCATGCGCGGCGAGCGCGATTCCACGATCCTGGGAAAGAACGCCACCCTGAAGGACAACATCGACCTGCTCCGTGACGTGCTGCGCACGCAGGAGCAGCTGATCCGGGAGGAAGTGAACGAGGACCTGAGCAAGGTTCCCCGCATGCTTGCCCTCTATAAGGAAGTGGAAGCCTATTATTACGGCGATGCGGATACGCCCGGCCTGCGGGAAGGCTGCAGGGAGCTGGAAGACGTGATCCTGATGCTCTGCGACGATAACCACGGCTATGTGCGCAGCCTGCCGGATGAGAAGATGCTCAGCCATCCCGGCGGTTTCGGCATGTATTATCATTTTGACTATCACGGCGGCCCCGTATCCTACGAGTGGACCGATTCGACCCATCTCCCCGAAGTCTGGGAGCAGATGACGACGGCCTATGAGCACGGCATCCGCCGGCTCTGGATCGTGAACGTAGGCGACCTGGGCCTGCAGGAGATGCCCCTGTCCTATTTCCTGGATCTGGCTTACGATTACGATCGCTGGGGCATCGAGGCACCCAATTCCACGAAGGATTATCTGGCGCAGTGGATGGAAAGGCAGTTCGGCCCCGCTTTCGAAGCGGCAGACCTGGACAGCCTCACGGATCTGTTCTACCGTTACGGCAGGCTGATGCACAACCGCAGGCCCGAGCATCTCAACGACACGGTCTACAGCCTGCATGCGGACTACGAAGCGGAGCGGGTGCTGGCCGAGGCCGATGCCCTGGAGGAGATGTGCCTGGGGCTTCGGGAGAAATGCCCCGCGGAATACCGTGACGCCTTCTGTGAGCTCATCGCCTACAACGTGCTCTCCGGTACCAATCTGATCCGGCTCTGGATCACCCGGGCCCGCAATCACTATTTCGCGTCCCTTGGCCTGATCGAGGCAAACCGTTACGCAAAGCGCATCCCCGAGCTCCTGGAGCGCGACCGGAAACTCTCGGAAGAGCTGCATACGGCGGCCGGCGGCAAGTGGTACGGTTTCGGTATGGCGGAGCACATCGGATTCCGGAACTGGAACAGCGAGGAACGTGTCAATCCCGTGGCCGAGACGGTCTTTCCGATCGAGAGGGCCGAGGCCGTGGTGGGTCTTTTCGGGCAGCGCGAGGAATGCTGCGGCGGCGAATGGGGCAAGCATGACCTTACGATCCGCGTCTACCGCAGGCTGGAAGAGGCCGAGGCCGAGGCAGGCTTCTTTATCGGCTTAAAGGGCGGGACAGAGCTTTCCTACCGCATCAGCACCGCTTCGGATTGGATCCGGACCGACCGGACGGAAGGCGTGCTCACGCCGGAGGATGCCCTGCACGAGATCCGTCTGGTGGCGGACAAAAAGGCGGCAAGGGCTGCCGGCGAGACGGAAGGCAGGCTGGAGGTGAGCTACGGTTCCAACCGTGTGTTCATCACCGTAAAGGACCTGGAAGAGGGCGATAACGGCCGTCTGGTCATCGATGCGGCCCGCTATACCACCATGAATACCACCGACGGAGGGTATTTCGCGGTGATCAGGGATCTGGGCCGCCGGGAGGACGGATTGAAACGTTTTCCGCCGGTGGGTGATCTTTCCGTAGACGAGGCGCCTTCTGTGGATTATAATATCCGTTTGGAGGCGGATGGCGATTATCTGCTCCGCTTCCAGCTGATGCCCTGCAACCCTTACCGTCGGGGCAAGCGGATCTGCCTGCATTTTGACTGGAACAGGGAAGGCGTGAAGGCTCTCCCGGTGATCAGCGAAAGCTTTGATGCGGGATCCGGCATGGAATGGGGAAAGGGTGTATTGGATCATGTACGTTACGCAGAGGTCGAAGTAAAGGGAGTCGCGGGTGAAAACAGCCTGCGCTGGTACGGGACCGAAGCGGAAAACATACCCGAGCGGATCTGGCTGGTCCGCAAGGGAAGCGGTCTGCAGCAGTCCTATCTTGGACCTGACGAGAGCGTTACGGTTCATTCCTGAGCCACGCACGCTGCTGCAAAACAGAGCATTCCGGAGGTTAGAATCATGAAAATGTCATTTCGGTGGTACGGGAAAGGGAACGACACGATCAGCCTTGCGCAGATCAGACAGATCCCCGGCGTAGAGGAGATCGTATGGGCCCTTCACGAAAAGATGCCCGGCGAGGTATGGGAAGAGAGCGAGATACGGGCGGTGCAGGAGGAATTCGCACCCTACGGTTTCGGTATGAGCGTTGTGGAATCGGTGAACGTTCACGACGACATCAAGACCGCTGGTCCCGACCGCGATCTTTATATCGGGAACTATATCCAAACGATACGCAATCTCAGCAAGTTCGGGGTAAAGGTGATCTGCTACAATTTCATGCCGGTCTTTGACTGGACGCGGACCGACCTTTTCCATCCCCTGCCCGACGGATCCACGGCCCTCTTTTATGAGAAGTCCAAGATCCGTGAGGATGCAAAGGAGATGGCCGACTACATCCTGAAGGAGTGTAAGGGCTTCACCATGCCCGGCTGGGAGCCGGAGCGCCTTGCGGGCCTGGAGGAGCTGTTTGAAAAGTACAAAAAGGTGGACAAGGAAACGCTCTGGGCCAATCTGAAGTATTTCCTCGAAAAGCTGATGCCCGTCTGCCACGAGTGCGGCATCAAAATGGCGATCCATCCGGACGATCCCCCCTGGGACATCTTCGGGCTGCCCCGCCTTCTGATCAATGAGGAATCCGTGGGCCGTTTCCTGAAGATGGTGGATGATCCTTATAACTGTCTGACCCTTTGCTCCGGTTCCCTGGGTTCGAATCCGAAGAATGATGTACCGGCCATCGTACGAAAATATGCGGACCGCATTGCCTTCGCCCATATCCGCAACGTGAAGATCTACGAGAACGGCGATTTCAGCGAGGTTTCGCACCGCGACTGCGACGGAGATGTGGGGATCCTGGAGATCATCAAGGCCTATCACGACGCGGGCTTTGACGGATACATCCGTCCCGACCACGGCCGCCACATCTGGGGCGAGAAATGCCGCCCCGGCTACGGGCTGTATGACAGGGCGCTGGGCATCATGTACATCCTGGGTGCCTGGGACATGTTGGAGAAGCAAAAGTAAGAAGGAAGGAGAACGGATCATGGAGCTTAATCTGAAAAGCCTGAAAGAGGACAGAGCGGAATGGGAGGCGGCCGGTTTCAGCCTGCCCTCCTACGATATCGATGCGCTGCGTGCACAGACAAAGAAAGCACCGGAGTGGCTGCATTTCGGCCCCGGAAACATCTTCCGCGGGTTCATCGGATCCATCGCGGAGAAACTGATCGAAAGCGGCGAGCTGAAGAGCGGCATCGTTGCGGTTGCCGATTACGACATGGAGATCATCGACAAGATCTATGATCCCTTCGACATGCTCACCCTGTCCGTGGGCCTGGCCAGGGACGGGAAGAAGAGCCTGGCAGTGACGGCATCCATCGCGGACAGCATTAAAGCGGCGGTGGAGCAGGAAAGAATGCGCGAGATCGCGGCGTCGGATTCCCTGAAAATGGTTTCCTACACCGTTACCGAAAAAGGATATGTGGTAAGGGATGCAAACGGGGATCCCATTCCGCCCGTGCGGGACGAGATCGCCGCAGGACCGGAAGCGCCGAAGACCGTAATGGGAAATACCACCGCACTTCTGTACTACCGTTACAAGGCAGGCGGGGCTCCCATCGCCATCGTCAGCATGGATAACTGCAGTGCCAACGGTGACCGTCTGAAGGCCTCGGTTCTCTATATCGCAGAGCAGTGGAAAAAGAACGGCAAGGTTGACGAAGGCTTCCTTGCGTACATTCAGGATGAGAGCCGCGTGAGCTTCCCCTGCAGCATGATCGACAAGATCACGCCCAGACCCGACACGGAGGTTGCGAAAGAGCTGGAAGCCATGGGGATCAAAGACATGAGCCCTGTGGTGACGCAGAAGGGAACTTACATTGCGCCCTTTGTGAATGCCGAGAACCCCCAGTATCTGGTGGTGGAAGACCGTTTCCCGAACGGCCGCCCGCCTCTGGAGAAGGCCGGCGTTTACATGGCAGACCGGAAGACCGTGGATCTGAGCGAAAAGATGAAGGTCATGAGCTGCTTAAATCCCCTGCATACGGCACTTGCCGTCTGCGGCTGCCTCCTTGGCTATAAAAAGATCAGCGACGAGATGGAGGATGCGGATCTGAACGCCCTGGTCCATGCGCTTGGCGAAGAGGGAATGCAGGTGGTGGCGGATCCCGGCATCATCCATCCCCGCGATTTCCTGAACGAAGTGCTGACGGAGCGTCTGCCCAATCCGGGCCTGCCGGATACCCCGCAGCGCATCGCGACGGATACCAGCCAGAAGATGCCCATCCGTTTCGGCGGCACCATCCGCTCCTACGATGAGCTCGGAAAGGCTTCCGAACTGAAGGTTGTTCCTTTTGTGATCGCCGCATGGCTGCGTTATCTGGCCGGGAAGGATGATGAAGGAAAAGAGATGGAGCTCAGCTCCGACCCGCTGCTTGCCGAACTGAAGGAGCAGCTGGCAGCCTGCCGTTTTGCGGAGGAGATCACGGATACGGCAGCGGTAGAGAAGCTGCTGTCCCGCGAGGATATCTTTGCAAGCGATCTTACGAAATGCGGGGATCTTGCGGAGCGCATCATCGCCTCTTATAAGAAGCTGATGTCCGGGGCCGGAGCCGTCCGCAGGGAACTTCACGCGCTTGTTTCGGCGTAAGTTTCCGTTGCCCCGGGAGCTTGTTTCTGTTATAATACTGTTGTCCGTATATCTTCGGGCAACAGTTTTTTTATGCGAAGGGAGAAGAAGGCCATGGACTATCGCGAAGCATATGAATTTTGGAAAACGAATGATTATTTCGATCAGAAGACCCGGGACGAGCTGGCAGCCATTGAAGGCAACGACAAAGAGATCGAAGACCGTTTTTACAAGGATCTGGAATTCGGTACCGGCGGTCTGCGCGGCGTGATCGGCGCGGGAACGAACCGCATGAACATCTACACGGTACGCAAGGCTTCGCAGGGTCTGGCGAACTATATCAACAAGGCAGGCACCGGCGCAAAGGGTGTGGCCATCGCTTACGATTCCCGCCGCATGAGTCCGGAATTCGCCGATGAAGCGGCGCTGTGCCTGGCTGCAAACGGCATCAAGGCATACGTTTTCGACAGCCTGCGCCCCACGCCGGAGCTTTCTTTTGCTCTGCGTGAACTGGGGTGTACCGCAGGCATCGTGGTGACAGCCAGCCACAATCCGCCCGAGTACAACGGCTACAAGGTTTACTGGGAGGACGGCGCGCAGGTGACGCCCCCTCATGATACGGGCATCATCGGCGAGGTGAACGCCATCAGTGACTGGGCTGTGGTAAAGACCATGGACAAGGCCGAGGCGCAGAGCAGGGGCCTGTATCAGGTCATCGGCAAAGAGATCGATGACAAGTACATGGCGGAACTGAAGAAGCAGATCATCCATCCCGAGATCATTTCGGCGGTGGCGAACGATATCCGCATTGTTTACACGCCCTTCCACGGCACCGGCAATGTGCCCGTGCGCCGCATCCTGGATGAGCTGGGCTTCAAGAACGTCTTTGTGGTTCCCGAGCAGGAAGAGCCCGATCCCGATTTCACGACCCTGGATTATCCGAATCCCGAGGATCCCAAGGCCTTCAAGCTGGCACTGGAGCTGGCAAAGGAAAAGGATGCCGATATCGTGATGGCAACGGATCCCGATGCCGACCGTCTGGGCATTTACGCAAAGGACAGCAAGAGCGGCGAGTACATTCCCTTTACCGGCAACATGAGCGGCATGCTGATCGCCGAATACATCCTCAGGGAGCGTCTCGCGACTGATACGATGCCGAAGGATCCCGCGCTGGTCACCACGATCGTGACGACCAACCTGGCGCATGCGGTGACAAAGGCCTACGGCGTGAAGGAGATCGACGTTCTGACGGGCTTCAAATATATCGGCGAGCAGATCAAGCTCTTTGAGCAGACCGGCAGCAACAGCTATGTCTTCGGCCTGGAAGAGAGCTACGGCTGCCTGGTCGGGACCCATGCCCGTGACAAGGACGCCGTTGTGGCGGTGATGATGCTCTGCGAAGTGGCAAGCTATTGCAAGAAGCTCGGCATCACTCTCTGGGATATGATGATCGAGATGTACGAAAAGTACGGCTATTATAAAGAGACGCAGTATGCGATCACCAAGAAGGGCAAGGAAGGCCTGGAAGAGATCGCGGCCATGATGGACAAGCTGCGCAAGGATCCGCCGAAGGCTTTCGGGGATCTGAAGGTGAAGAAATTCTACGACTACAAGTTCGGCAAGACCATCGATATGGAGAGCGGTGCGGAAGGCAAGACAGAGCTTCCCGCGAGCAATGTACTTTACTTTGACCTGGAGAACGACAGCTGGTGTTGCGCAAGACCTTCGGGCACAGAGCCGAAGATCAAGTTTTACATGGGGATCAAGGGTACCGGGCTTGACGATGCGTCAAAGCGTCTGGATGCCCTTACGGAGGCAGTAAAGGCGGTCATTTAATGGACAAAGAAAGAGAGCAGCAGTTTCATGTTCTTTTTGAAAGGTATATTGAGCACATGGTCAGGCCCGATCAGTTTGACCGGGAGAGTTTTGTTGCCGTCCTGAAGGAGCTTAGTGAGTTCTTTCATCTGGCGAAAGGCACAACGGAGTTCTATAAGAACCGCATGTATGAGGCCGCCGGCGAAGGGGAGATCCTTTCCGATTACGATAACGGGAACGCCGGAGAGATCGTATTCCGCAAGCGTCTGGAACGCCCTTCCGGTGCCGTGATCATTGGGACGGCCTGGGGAGAGAAGGACAAGCCTCCGCTCTCTGAGGAAGAGATGAAGCGGCTGGAGATGGTCGAGTATTCCCTCCTCAGCTTTGTAAGCCGGAACCGTCTGGAAAAGGCCATTGAAACGCTTGCTTTTTACGATGAATATTCTTACCCCAATGTCCGGTATTTTATGCGTCATCTGGCGATGCTTCAGAAAACGGGAAAGATCCGGAACAAGACGGCTGTGGCTCTGAATCTCCGCCATTTCTCCATGATCAACCAGCAGGTCGGAAGGGAGCTGGGAGATCAGGTAATGCGTTCCTATTATGAATTCCTGAGCATGGCGGTGGGAGAGGACGGGATCGTCTGCCGTGTGGGCGGTGACAATTTCACCATGATCTTTGACAAGGAGCTGACCCCTCAGGTAGAGGAGATCCTTCGCGGGATGCCGGTGGTCTATGACCGGGAGAAGGACCGTCGCATCATGGTCTCGGCCAGCGCGGGCATTTTCTTTGTTCCGGATGATCCGGCCCTGCAGGCGCCCGGTGAGATCATGGAAAGGATCATGGTGCCCATGAACTTTGCCAAGGCCGGCGGTGAGGGTGCCATTGTGTATTTTGATGCGGAAATGGCGGCCAAAAAGAACAAGAAGAATGAGATCCAGACCGGTTTTCCCGAGGCGCTGAAAAACAGGGAATTCCATGTGTATTACCAGCCGAAGGTGGATGTGAGGGACGGACGGATCGTGGGAGCCGAGGCGCTCTGCCGCTGGATACGGGATGGGAAAGTGGTCTCTCCCGCAGATTTTATCCCGGCTCTGGAAGAGGGCGGCTATATCTGTGAACTGGACTTTTACATGCTGGATTCCGTATGCGCGATGATCGCCGAACGGATCCGTCAGGGAAAGAGTGTGATCCGTGTATCGGTGAACCTGTCCCGGAAGCATCTGATGGATGCGGATCTTCTCGGACACCTTTTGAAGATCATCGAGCGTTACGACATACCCCGAAAGTATATAGAGATCGAGCTGACGGAGACGACTACCGAGGTGGGCTTCCGCGGACTGAAGAACGTGGTGGCCGGACTGCAGGAGGAAGGGATCTGTACTTCCGTTGATGATTTCGGCATGGGTTATTCCTCGCTGAACCTGATCCGGGAGATCCCCTGGGATGTACTGAAGGTAGACCGCTGTTTTCTTCCCGTGGATGAGTTCGCGGAAAAGAGCACGACCGGTCTGATGTACAGACATGTGGTGGCAATGGGCCGTGAACTGGGCCTGGAATGCATTACCGAGGGCGTGGAAACACGCCGGCAGGTAGAGCTGCTGCGGGAGAATGAATGCTTTATCGCCCAGGGCTATTACTTTGACAAGCCGCTTCCTTTCGAAGAATTTGAAAAGAAACTGGATAAGGGTTTCTATGAGATCTGAATGAACGGAGCCCCGATGCGGAAACCGTTTCCGGGAGGAAGGGAATGCTTTTTTTCAGAAAGCAGAAGACCGAACGAAAAGAATACGACAGGCAGAAGCAGAAACCGCTTATCCGCTGCAGCATCTGTAACGGAGAGCAGGTGGCCGGTTTTAAGGACCTTCAGAGCGGAGCATTTACCGAGATCATGCTGATCCGGAGCAGCGCCGATCTCAGGTCCTTTATGGATATGTACGGGATCGAAGAAGAACCGGAGAAGGTATATTAAGGTTACTGTTCAGTCCCGAGCCACGCACTTCGCTGCGTGGCTACGGGCCGACACTTGGGCTGGCAGGCTTGCCGCCCATCGGCGAAGCCGATTATGCATGGCGGCAAGCCAGTTACGTTCAGTGGCTGGCAAGCCACTGAA
>JAILHF010000032.1 GCA_024696005.1 Lachnospiraceae bacterium
CGAGCGAGAGCCACAGCAGGGATGCTGTGTTAGGGAGGCGCCATTACGCGAAGCGTAATCTCAAATGCGCCGACCGATGTGCCGCCGACCGTAGGGAGGGGGCGTTTCCGCTCGAGCGGTCCCGGGCTGTACCCGGAATGAAAGCAGCGCCTTAGAGCTGCGTGGCTCCGGAGTGGTGCCCGGACTTATGTACTTCTGCTCTGAGCCAACCATGAGCGTCATCCCGCGAAGTCGACCGCTCACGGTGGTGTAACAAGAAACGCTCTTTACTTGCGGAGGGTTTCCGATTATAATTCTGGGCAGGTATTTCAGATCAAAGGAGAAATGCGATGATATCGGAAAAGTACAAGAACATGTGCAATACCCCTTCGGTGATCCGGGCCCTTTCGGTCTATGCCACGGAACGGGGAAAAGAGATCGGATATGAGAATGTGTTTGATTTCAGCCTGGGGAATCCGAGCGTGCCCGCTCCGGCAGCCTTTGACCAGGCGATCCGCGATCTGACCGAGGAGAAGAGCAGCGCGGAACTTCACGGATACAGCCCCAATCCGGGGAATCCCGAGGTACGAAGGATCGTGGCGGAAAGCCTGAAGCGCCGTTTCGGCATCGATTACAGGGCGGAGCATATCTTCATGACCAGCGCCGCAGCTTCGGCGATTGCCCATGCCCTGCGCTGCGTGACGGAGCCGGGCGATGAGGTGCTCACGTTTGCGCCGTTCTTTCCGGAATACAATCCGTATGTAAACCAGACCGGTGCGGTGCTTCGTGTGGTGCCGGCAGATACGAAGAGCTTCCAGATCAATTTTGACGCGTTCAAGGCCATGCTCAGCAGCAAGGTGCAGGCGGTGCTGATCAATACCCCCAATAACCCTTCCGGGGTGGCATATTCCTCGGAGACCCTGAAAACGCTGGCTTCGATCATGAAAGAGGCCGAGAAGACCTATGGGCACGAGATCTTTCTGATCTCGGATGAGCCTTACCGTGAGATCGTGTTTGAGGGAGCCGACGCGCCTTATGTGTCCTCCTTCTATGATAATACCATCAGCTGCTATTCCTTCTCCAAGTCCCTGTCTGTTCCGGGAGAACGCATCGGCTATGTTGCGGTCAACCCGGCGGCAAAGGATGCGGAGATGATCGTTCCCATGTGTGTTCAGATCAGCCGCGGCACGGGGCATAACTGCCCGTCCTCCATCATCCAGATGGCCATGGCGCGCTGCGTGGACATGACCAGCGATCTGCGTGTATATGAGACCAACATGAACATATTGTATAAGGAACTGAAGGAACTCGGCTTCACGGTCGTGAAACCGGGCGGAACCTTCTATATCTTCCCGAAGGCACTGGAGGAAGATGCGAACGCCTTCTGCGAGAAGGCCAAGAAGTATGACCTGATCCTGGTACCTTCGGACAGCTTCGGCGTGAAGGGGTATTTCCGCATGGCATACTGCATTGATACCGAGAAGGTGGAGCGGAGCATCCCGGTTCTCAGGAAGTTTGTCAGGGAATGCTACGGCTGAAAAACCGTCAGCGTTCTCTGCGTGGAACGCCTTGTGAAACAGGACATCGGAGCGCCGGAAGAGGGGGGCGGCATCTTCTGATATCATTTGACAGAGACGCGGGATTGCGATATGATGTAATTTAGTGTAGTTTTATCAAAGGAGAGATCCTAGATCCCGGAGGCGTATTATGGCAGGCAAAAATAACGCGGTAAATGGTGTTCTTAAACCGCAGGCACTGGCTTTTCTGACGATGGAACCCGAGGAGGAAAAGGCCGCGGAGACCAAAGAGGTCGCCAAAAAGACACCTGCAAAGCCGGCCGCGAAACCCGCGGATAACAAGGCCGGTGAACTGAGCCGTGAGGAGACGCGTGCCCTGCTGCGTGAACAGCTGGTTGCGGCTTCGCCGGATGAGCTTTCCGGGCTTGCGGAAGCGGAGGAAAAGGATCGTGCTCCGAAGAAGAAGGCTGACGGAGCCGGGAAGAAAGATGCTCCGGTGAAGAAGGAAGCCGCGCCGAAGAAGGAAAGCACACCGGCCAAGAAGCCGGCAGCGGCAAGCGCGAAGAAGGAAAGCGCCCCGGCGAAGAAGCCGGCAGCAGTGAAGAAGGAAGCCGCCCCGGCCAAGAAGCAGGCGCCGACGGCCGTGAAGAAGGAAGCCGCACCGGCGAAGAAGCCGGCAGCAGTGAAGAAGGAATCTGCACCGGCAAAGAAGCAGGCAGCTGCAACAGCGAAGAAGGAAAGCGCCCCGGCCAAGAAACAGGCGCCGGCGGCCGTGAAGAAGGAAGCCGCCCCGGCGAAGAAGCAGGCAGCAGCAACTGCGAAGAAGGAAGCCGCAGCGGTAAAAAAGCAGGCACCGGAACCCCAAAAGAAGGCAGCGGTGAAAAAGAAAGCGGAAGAAAAGCCGGCCGCCGGGAGAGCAAAGGCGGAGGAGCTGGTGATCGAATACGCCGGAAAGTCCTGGTCCTGCGAAGATCTGACCGAAGAGGCCCTGAAGATCTGGACGCGCAAACTGAAAAGAGGACGTTCGGAGCTGCACAGCATGGAGCTGTACGTGAAACCCGGAGAGAAGACGGTCTATTACGTCTTTAACGGAACGAGAAAAGGCAGTTTCGGCATATAAGAAGAACAATTCAGAGTACCACTACCGAAGAGCGAAAAAAATGTTGACAAGCTTTAGCGGTAGTGGTATTTTATTTCCAGAGTGTTAGCACTCTATAAAACCGAGTGCTAATAAAACGAGCGGAAAAGGAGGAGCTGCCGCGATGCCGGAAGAATTGGATGAACGGAAAAGGAAGATCCTGCATGCCATTATCCGGAACTATCTGGAAACCGGGGAACCGGTGGGCAGCCGTACCATTTCCAAATATACGGATCTGAATCTGAGTTCCGCGACGATACGGAACGAGATGAGCGATCTGGAGGAAATGGGCTTCATCATCCAGCCGCATACCTCTGCGGGACGCATCCCCACAGACCGGGCTTACCGGATGTACGTGGATCAGATGATGGAAGAAAAGGACCGCGAGATCCAGGAACTGAAGGGAATGCTTCTGCAGACCGAGGACAAGATGGACAAGGTCCTGAAGAATGTGGCCCATCTGCTCGCAACGAACACCAACTATGCGACGGTGGTATCCGCTCCGCAGATCCGCGGGAACCGCGTGAAGTTCATCCAGCTGTCCCGTGTGGATGAGAACCAGCTTCTGGCGGTCATCGTGGTGGAAGGGAATGTGATCCGCAACGAGATGATCCACGTGGACGAGAGCTTAAGCGATGAGACCATGCTCAAGCTCAACATCCTGCTGAACACGAACTTGAACGGGCTGGCTCTGGAGCAGATCAATCTCGCGACCATAACGGCATTGAAGGAACAGGCCGGCATCCACAGCGACATCATCGGAAACGTGCTGGATGCGGTGGCACAGGCGATCCGCAGCGAAGAGGAACTGGAGATCTATACAAGCGGTTCCAACAACATCCTGAAGTATCCGGAACTGGCGGATCAGGAGAAAGCGGGAGAGCTGATCCACACCTTTGAAGAAAAGAAAGCGCTGGCCAAGCTGGCGACCGACAAGCTCTCCGATGAGCAGAGCACCGGCATACAGGTATATATCGGCGAGGAAGCACCCATACAGGCGATGAAGGACTGCAGTGTGGTGACCGCCACCTACGAGCTGGGAGACGGAATGCGCGGAAGCATCGCGGTGGTGGGACCGAAGCGCATGGATTATGATAAAGTGGTAAACTCACTCCGGACCATGATGAAAGAACTGGAGCGTGTATATAAAAAGGAATGACGAAAAGGAGTTGAGGGCAGATGGCAAAGAAACCCGGAAAGGGAAACCGCCAGACGGGATCCCGGGAGGAAACGATCAATAAGCTGAAGGATCTGGAAAAAGCCGCGAAGGAAAAAGCCGAAGAGGAAAAAGCGGAAGAAGAGTCCGGAAAGGCTGAGGAAAAAGCTGCCGAAGCAGCGGATGAAACGCCGGAAAAGACCGAAGAGGCGGCGGCAGAGAACGCGGAAGAGGCCGGAGGCGCAGACGAAAAGCTGCAGGCAAAGATCGACGAGCTGAATGACAAGGTCATGAGGCAGATGGCGGAATTTGAGAATTTCCGCAAGCGTACCGAGAAAGAAAAAGCCGCGATGTTCGAGACCGGCGCAAAGAGCGTGATCGAAAAGCTCCTGCCGGTGGTGGACAATTTCGAAAGAGGTCTGGGAGGCCTTTCCGAAGAAGAAAAGAAAGGCGCCTTCGCGGAAGGGATGCAGATGGTATACAAGCAGATGATGGACGAGCTGGAAAAGCTGGAAGTGAAGGCCATCGATGCGGTGGGACAGGAATTCGATCCGAATCTGCACAACGCCGTGATGCACGTGGAGGACGAAAACGCCCCCGACAACACGGTGGTTGAGGAATTCCAGAAGGGCTACACTTACCGGAACAACGTGGTAAGGCACAGCATGGTAAAGGTTGCGAACTAGGTAAGGACTTAATGAAAACGAGCGAAGCGAAGTTTGAATTTAGTCCGAACCTACCTGCTGAGCTTAACGAGGGCGAGGCGAAGCCGAAGGCCGAGTTTAGCGACATCAGGTAGCTGAGAATATAACGAACCCGAGTTTATCAACATCAGGTAATACCTTCCCGGTAAAACCGGGAATGACGGAACAAATATAAAAGATCATTCAGAACAGGAGGATAAAATCATGGGAAAGATCATAGGCATCGATTTGGGAACAACGAACAGCTGTGTGGCAGTGATGGAGGGCGGCCAGCCCACCGTCATCAGCAACGCGGAAGGCGCGCGTACTACCCCTTCGGTAGTCGCATTCACGAAGAACGGCGAGCGTCTTGTCGGTGAGCCTGCAAAGCGTCAGGCGGTCACCAACGCCGACAACACCATTTCTTCCATCAAGAGAGACATGGGTTCCGACAGAGGACGCACGATCGACGGAAAGAAGTATTCCCCCCAGCAGATCAGCGCAATGATCCTGCAGAAGCTGAAGGGTGATGCGGAAAACTATCTGGGTGAGAAGGTGACGGAAGCGGTCATCACGGTTCCTGCCTATTTCAATGACGCTCAGCGTCAGGCAACCAAGGACGCCGGCAAGATCGCGGGCCTTGACGTAAAGCGAATCATCAACGAGCCTACGGCAGCAGCCCTGGCATACGGACTGGATAACGAAAAAGAGCAGAAGATCATGGTCTATGACCTGGGTGGCGGTACCTTCGATGTGTCCGTCATCGAGATCGGCGAAGGTGTCATCGAAGTGCTGGCGACCAGCGGCAACAACCGTCTGGGCGGTGATGACTTCGACCAGCGGATCACCGACTGGATGCTTTCCGAGTTCAAGAGCAAGGAAGGCGTGGATCTGAGCAACGACAAGATGGCCATGCAGAGACTGAAGGAAGCAGCCGAGAAGGCAAAGAAGGAGCTTTCCGCTTCCACGACCACCAACATCAACCTGCCTTTCATCACGGCTACGGCCGATGGACCCAAGCATCTGGACATGAACCTGAGCCGTGCGAAGTTTGAAGAGCTGATCCACGATCTGGTGGAAGCAACGGCAGAGCCCGTGCGCAGCGCTCTGAAGGATGCCGGCATCAATCCGTCCGAGCTGGGACAGGTACTGCTGGTAGGCGGTTCCACCCGTGTTCCCTGCGTGCAGGATAAGGTAAAGCAGCTGACCGGCAAGGAGCCCAGCAAGAGCCTGAACCCCGATGAGTGCGTGGCACTGGGTGCTTCCATCCAGGGCGGCAAGCTGGCAGGTGACAAGGCCGCAGGCGAGATCCTGCTTCTGGATGTAACGCCGCTTTCCCTTTCCATCGAGACCATGGGTGGCGTGGCTACCAGACTGATCGAAAGAAATACGACGATCCCCACCAAGCACAGCCAGGTGTTCTCTACCGCAGCCGATAACCAGACCGCAGTGGACATCAACGTTGTACAGGGTGAGCGTCAGTTCGCGAAAGACAACAAGAGCCTCGGCCAGTTCCGTCTGGACGGCATCCCTCCCGCACGCCGCGGTGTGCCTCAGATCGAGGTTACCTTCGATATCGATGCCAACGGCATCGTGAACGTATCCGCGAAGGATCTGGGTACCGGCAAGGAACAGCACATCACGATCACCGCAGGCTCCAACATGAGCGATGACGAGATCGACAAGGCCGTGAAAGAAGCAGCCGAATACGAGGCACAGGACAAGAAGCGCAAGGAAGCGATCGATACCCGCAACGAAGCGGATTCCATGGTGTTCCAGGTGGAGAAGGCACTGAACGAAGTGGGCGACAAGATCGACGCTTCCGAGAAGAGTGCCCTCGAGGATGAGCTGAAGGGCCTGAAGGATCTGCTGGAGCAGACCAAGGATCAGGAGCTTTCCGAGAGCCAGGTGGCCGATATCAAGGCAAAGCAGGAAAAGATGATGGAGAAGGCCCAGAGCCTCTTTACCAAGATGTATGAGAACATGGGTGCAGCAGGCGGCGCAGGCCCCGACATGTCCGGCATGAACATGGGCGGCGGCAACGGCGGATCCGGAAACAGCGGTGACGGCGGAAACGGCGGCAACGGCGGCGACGACATCATCGACGGCGATTTCAAGGAGATCTGAGAAAGAGCCCGATAAAATATAAAAGTAAGCAAGCAATGGCAGGGGTGCCGTTCAAAGCCCCGGTCCCGCGAAAGGAAAGCGCGGCCCGGGGCTGAACGGTAAGCCCCGCATCTTGCGTTAAGGAAGTGACGGATCATGGCGGATAAAAGAGATTATTATGAGGTTCTCGGCGTGGACAAAAATGCGGACGACGCGGCGATCAAGGCGGCGTACCGCAAGCTTGCGAAAAAGTACCACCCGGACATGAACCCCGGTGACAAGGAGGCGGAAGCGAAGTTCAAGGAAGCTTCCGAAGCATACGGTGTACTGTCCGATGCGGAAAAGCGGCGGCAGTACGACCAGTACGGACATGCGGCCTTTGACGGCGGCATGGGAGGCAACCCGTTCGGCGAATACAGCAGCATGGACTTCGCCGATATCTTCGGTGATATCTTCGGCGATATCTTCGGAGGTTCCAGACGCCGGCAGAGCAACGGGCCCATGAAGGGAGCCAATCTCCGGACCAGTGTGCGCCTGAAGTTCGAAGAGGCGGTATTCGGCTGCAAGAAGCAGATCGAGCTGGACGTGAAGGAGACCTGCAAGACCTGTAACGGCAGCGGAGCTAAGCCCGGCAGCAGCGTCGATACCTGCCCGAAGTGTGGCGGCAAGGGAAAGGTGGTCTTTTCCACCCAAAGCTTCTTTGGTGTGATGCAGAATGTGCAGAGCTGCCCGGATTGCCGCGGCACCGGAAGGATCATCCGGGAAAAATGCCCGGACTGCGGCGGCAGCGGCTATGTTTCCATGCGCAAACGTTATGAGGTGGAATTCCCCGCCGGTGTGGACAACGGACAGTTCAAGCGCATGAGCGGACTCGGCGAACCCGGTCAGAACGGCGGGCCCCGCGGAGATGTGCTCGTGGAAGCGGTGATCGACCGGCATCCGATCTTCCAGAGGGAAGACAGGGACATCTATTCCACGGTGCAGGTGAGCTACGCGGTAGCCGCACTCGGCGGCGAGATCGTGATCGATACCGTGGACGGTCCCGTGATCTATGACGTGAAACCGGGGACGGCGACCGATACCCGCGTGCGTCTGCGAGGCAAGGGTGTTCCGTCTCTCAGGGATGCAAGGAGCCGCGGCGATCATTACGTGCTCCTGAACGTGCAGGTTCCGACGAAACTGAGCGCAAAAGCGAAGGAGCTTTTGAAGGAATTCGATGCGGAATGCGGCGACAGCCTTCATGCGGCGGAACGTTTCCGTGAGGAGCATAACGGAGAGAATGTCGACGCCGGAAAGAAGAAAAAGAAAAAAGGATTGTTCGGATGAAGAGTGTTCCTTATCGGTATAAAAACGCCCCCATTCCCGGCGGCGGTTACGTGACAGGCTTCTCTTTTGATCCGTCGGAAGAGGGGCGGCTGTACTGCCGCACGGACATCGGAGGCTGCTATCGTTTTTCTCCGTCCGAGGAGAGATGGTACAGCCTGATCGAGCACGTGGGGATGGAAGATCTGAGCGAAACCTTTCCCATTGCCCTCGCTGCCGAGGGCGGGATCGTATATATCATCTGCGGCGACGGACGTTCCGATGCGGGACGCTCGCCGGAAGAGACGGCTGCGCATTGCGGCCGTTTGTGCGTTTCAAAGGACGAAGGAAAAAGCTTCGTTTATGAAGAGATCCCCTGCTATGTGCATGGGAACCTGAACGGACGGGGAACCGGAAAACGCCTTGTTGTCTCGCCCTCCGGGAGGCTCTTCTTTGCTTCGCAGCGGAACGGCCTGGGCATTCGCGAAACGGACGGCAGCTGGAGCTTCCGCCCGGTTGGCAAGGAGCGCTTTCTGACCTTTGTGTGGGTGTCGGCGGACGAAAGGACGCTGGTCGCGGGCACGGCGGGGATCGACGGCCGCCGGGACGAACGCCGCGGACACAGCCTGTTCCTTTCCACGGACGGGGGAGAGAGCTTTGTGCCCCTGAAAGAGCCCGAAGATCCGGACAGGGAGACTTACAGCGGCTGCGTGGCTTACCGTTACGCCACGGATGGAGACTATCTGTATGTCAGCTTTACCTGCAGCGCGCCTTACGTATACAGCGGCTGGTGGGGCTATTCCTGTGACGGCGGTAACATGCGAAACGGCCGGGTGATGCGTTATTCCCTGACGGACTGGACTGCTGAGGACATCACGCCGGAAGGAGAAGCGCTGCAGCGCTGCTACGGCTTCGGCGGGATCGCCACGCAGGACGGCATGCTGGTGGTCTCGAGCATAGGCAAGATGGATAACGGGGATGTCATGTGGCTTTCCCGTGACCGTGGAGAACACTGGGAAGAGGTGCTCCATGACTTGGCCGTCGGGAACATCCGTTTCCGCGCGCCCTACATGAGGCCCGAGTGTCATGAAGGGCATTCCCTCGTGCATTGGATGACGGACCTGGAGTTTGATCCGTTCAACGCGGATGTGCTCTGGTTCACTACCGGCACGGGCGCTTTCAGGAGCACAAACTTCCGTTCTTCCGACCGCAGCTTTGCGGACTGCTGCGACGGCATTGAGGAGACGGTACACCTGAATCTGTACAGCCCGCCTTCGGGAGATGTGCTGCTTCTGGATATCCTGGGTGATCTGGGCGGCTTTGCTTTCCGCGATCTGGACCGTCCCTGCGACAATTCCTTTGCGGATGAGAAAAACAACCGCTATATCACCTGCATCAACGCCGATTATCCCGATGCCGATCCGTCGCTGATCGCGGTATCGGCCCGCGGCAACTGGGTCGGGACCACAAAGGGAGGCGTGATCCTGAGCAGGGATCAGGCGAAAAGCTGGGAGCGCCTGCCGCTGCCCTTCGGCCTGAACGCGGATCTGGACAGGATCTGCGCGGCGATCGAGACACCGAATGTCAACCCTGGCTGGGTGGCAATGAACGCGGACGGGTCCGTTATCCTCGTTACCCTTGCGGAAGGGATACGTCTCGGGATACGGAATGCCGTGCGTTATGACATGAAAGAAAAGAGCTGGAGCAGCGTGATCCTTCCGGAGACCGGAGAGGGTGCGACGGTCAAGTTCATGGCCGATCCGGTGGACAGCAGCCTGTTCTACGGCTTCGGCGATCACAGCCGCCTGTATGTCAGCCGTGACGGCGGGCGCAGCTTTACCGAAGAAAACTCGCCGCTTCCGGAAGGGATCGAGTTCGGCCTGATCGACTGCGCCGACCGGACGGAGATCCGCAGGGACAGCGGTGTCAGGGGACGTTTCTATCTTGCATTGGAAAAACACGGCCTCTGGGTGTTGGAGTATGACGGTGCTTTCCGTGCGCAAAGGCTCAGCCGCCCCGGTGATACCGTATTCTGCTGCGGCCTGGGCTTTCTGGAAGAGCCCTATATCGGCGGGAAGAAGATGATCTATATCAGCGGCATCCTGGACGGGCGTTACGGTTTTTACCGCAGTGCCGATGAAGGGGAGAGCTGGGAACTGTTAAACGACGACGAACACCGCTTCGGCGAGATCAACAGCGTTGAAGGAGACAGCCGCTGCTTCGGCCGTTTCTTCATCGCGACCGGAAGCCTGGGCGTCCTGGTCGGAGAAGAACAATGAAAAAGCGTTCCGCGTTTCTGTTCTGTTTTCTCATTCTTTTTGTGTTTTCCGCAGGCGGCTGCCTGAAGGCGGATGAAGCCCTGCCGGTCCTGACGGAGGAAGTGCGTGTCACGATACCCGGCATGAAGGGGGAAGTGACGCTTTTGTGGCTTTCGGACCTGCACATGGTCGTACCCGGGGAAAGCGCGGATCCGGCCTGTGCCGATTCGATCAGCGCCAGGAGTGCTTATTCGTCCTGGGAGGGACAGACGGCAGAGGCACAGTGGAACGGCTGGGTGGATGCCGTGAATGCGGCCGACGCCGATGCCGTGATCTTTGGCGGGGATATTCTGGATCTCTGTTCCCGCGAAGGGACCGAAAGCCTGAAGAACGGCTTTGGGCGTCTGAACAAGCCGTTTCTGTACCTGCGGGCCGATCACGATCTGCTCCCGACCTATCTGAGCGGTGTGGATGAGGGGATGTGCGCCGGATGGCAGTCGGCTCTGTGTGAAAATGCGGATGTGATGAGCATGGAATTCGATGATTTCATCGTGGTGGGCTGGAACAATTCCACTTCAAACGTAAGCGATGCCGGGCTGGAGCGCTTCCGGGAGCTTGCGGAAAGCGGGAAACCTCTGATCCTCCTTACGCATGTTCCGATCGAGCCGCTGTCGGATGACAGCCTGGCTGCGGCTTCCGAGGCGGCATATGACGGAAGGTCCCTGATCTGGGGTTACCGGAATGCCGCATACTGGCCGGAGGAAAACACCAGAAAACTCCTGGATCTGCTCTATGCCGAGGACAGTCCCTTCGTTGCCGTCTTCTGCGGCCATCTGCATCTGAGCTGGGACGGACAGCTTACGGACCGGGTACGGGAACACGTTTTCCCGGCAGCCTTTTCACGCCAAATGGGAGTGATCCGGGTCGGGGGCTGAGCTTGCGCGGCCACTGTGCCTGTGTTATAATTTTTTTCGCTTGCAATGAGGATCTGAAGCATTTGAAACGGTAAAGCCGGGGAGAGCGAGCATGGCATTTGTACATCTTCATGTCCATACGGAATACAGCCTTCTGGATGGGGCAAACAAGATCAGCGAATATGTCAAGCGGGTAAAAGAGCTTGGAATGAATGCGGCAGCAATTACCGATCACGGCGTGATGTACGGCGTGATCGATTTTTATGAGGCGGCAAAAGCGGCAGGGATCAAGCCGATCCTGGGCTGTGAGGTCTATGTGGCGCCCAATTCCCGTTTTGACAAGGAGATCACGGGCGGTGAGGACCGCTACAACCATCTGATCCTGCTGGCGGAAAACGAGCAGGGATACAAAAACCTGATGAAGATCGTATCCATCGGTTTTACGGAAGGATATTATTACAAGCCCCGTGTCGACAAGGAAGTGCTGGCGCGTTATCACGAGGGGCTGATCTGTCTGTCCGCCTGTCTGGCGGGGTCGGTGCCGCGCATGATCACGAGGGGGCAGCTCGAAGATGCCAGGGAAGAGGCACGCTGGTTCAAGGAGACCTTCGGCCCCGGCAACTACTATCTGGAGCTGCAGGATCACGGATTGCCGGATCAGCGTCTCGTGAACATGGAGCTGCTCAATATCAGCAGGGAGCTGGACATCCCGCTGGCCGCGACCAATGACTGTCATTATACCTATCCCGAGGATGCGGAGCCGCATGACGTGCTGATCTGTGTCCAGACCAAAAAGACCATAAACGACCCGGACCGCATGCGCTCGTACGAGGGCGGACAGTTTTACGTCAAGAGTGAGGAAGAGATGCGGGCCGTCTTTCCCTATGCGCCCGAAGCACTGGAAAACACGGCGCTCATCGCCGAACGCTGCAATGTGGAGATCCGCTTTGGCGAGCGGAAACTCCCGCACTATGAGGTGCCGGAGGGCTATGATTCCTGGACCTATCTGAACAAACTCTGCGATGACGGTCTGAAGAGACGCTACGCATCCTGTGCCGAGGGGGCGGAGCCTTCCGAAGAGAGCAGAATGCTGCGGGAACGTCTGGATCACGAACTGTCCATCATACGGGAGATGGGCTTCGTGGATTATTTCCTGATCGTCTGGGATTTCATCAATTATTCCAAGAGCCACGGCATCCCGGTGGGACCGGGAAGAGGAAGCGCCGCAGGCAGCATCGTTTCCTATTGCATTGGGATTACCGATACGGATCCGATCCGCTATCAGTTGCTCTTTGAACGTTTCCTGAATCCGGAGCGCGTATCCATGCCCGATATCGACGTGGATTTCGGAACCTTCCGGAGGCAGGACGTGATCGATTACGTGAGCGAAAAGTATGGCCCCGAAAAGGTGGTTCAGATCATCGCCTTCGGAACGCTGAAGGCAAAGGCTGCGATCGGAGCCGTGGGACGCGCTCTGGATATTCCTTTTGCGAGACGCAACGAGATCTCCAAGATGATACCGAACGATCTGGGCATCACCCTCGACAAGGCGCTGGAGATGAATCCGGATCTGCGCGCGCTCTACGAGCAGGACAGCGAGGTGATGCGCCTGATCGACATGAGCCGCAAGCTGGAAGGGCTGCCGCGCAGCGTGACCCTTCATGCGGCCGGCGTGGTGATCTGCCCCGAAGCGGCGGACAATCTGATCCCCTTGAGCCGCGGCGGTGACAACAATCCGATCACGACGCAGTTTCCGGCCCCCACGCTGGAGCATCTGGGACTGCTGAAGATGGACTTCCTTGCCCTGCGCAATCTGGACGTCATCGTGCAGGCCGTGGACTATATCCGTACGGGACGGGGCGAGGAGATCGACATCAATGCTCTGGATTACAGCGACCCGAAGGTCTTTTCCTATATCGGTACCGGCAAATGCGACGGTATCTTCCAGCTGGAGAGCAGCGGAATGAAGAATTTCATGAAAGAGCTGCGTCCCGGCAATCTTGAGGATGTGATCGCCGGCCTGGCGCTCTACCGTCCGGGACCGATGTCGATCATCCCGCAGTACATCGAGAGCAGGGAGCATCCCGAGAAGGTGCATTATGACTGCGACAGGCTCGAGCCTATCCTTGCGCCTACCTACGGTTTTATCGTGTATCAGGAACAGGTGATGCGGATCGTGCGGGATCTGGCAGGCTACACGATGGGGCGTTCGGACAATCTGCGCCGCGCGATGAGCAAGAAGAAAGCCAAGGACATGGACCGGGAGCGCGCGATCTTTGTATACGGCAACGACAGTGAGATCGAAAAGGCAAAGGAGGAGGGCAAGCCCGAATCGGAATGGCCCAGGCCCGTGCCCGGCTGTGTGCGCAACGGGATCGGCGAAGAGGTCGCGAACGGGATCTATGATCTGCTGATCCGCTTTGCGGACTACGGCTTCAACAAGTCGCATGCGGCCAGTTATGCCATGATCTCGTACCAGACCGCATGGCTGAAATACTACTATCCCGCGGAGTACATGGCGGCTCTCATGACCTCGGTTGCCGATTCGGCCAAAAAGGTCGCGGCTTATAACATGATCGCCAGACAGATGGGGCTGAAGCTGCTGCCGCCTGACGTGAACCGCGGAGGAGTGGGCTTTACGGTAAGCGGTGACGGCATCGTGTATTCGCTGGTCGCGATCAGCGGGATCGGAAACGGCTTTGTGCAGGAACTCATGGATGAGAGGGAGGCACACGGCGAATTCCGGGATGCCGCCGACTTCCTGGAGCGCATGATCCCGAAGGGGGTCAACAAGAGACAGGTCGAGAACCTGATCAAGGCCGGGGCGATGGATTGCTTCGGAGCAACGCGAAAGCAGCTGATGTACGTGTACCAGCCTTTGATGGATTCGATCACAAAACAGAAGAAACAGGAGATGAACGGACAGATCAGCCTCTTCGATCTGGGTGACGAGGAGCTCAAAAAGAGCGTGACGGTCAGTCTGCCCGAGAATGTAGGCGAATATCCCCGTGATGTGCTGCTGAGCTTTGAAAAGGAAATGCTCGGGATCTATGTCAGCGGGCATCCGCTGGAGGAGTACAGCGGGCTTTGGGACAGGATCATCGGCAATCTCACGAGTGACCTGCAGACGGAAAACGACGGGGACGGCGAAGAGGACGCGCCCGGAGAACAGGTCGAAGAGGAGCTGAAGGTTTCGGACGGGGAGCTGATCAGCCTGGGCGGCATCCTGGAGGAAGTGAAGGTGATCTATACCCGAAAGGGCGATGCCATGGCTTATCTCACGCTGGAGGACATGGTATCCCAGGCCGAGATCATCGCGTTCCCGAAGATCTACCGCGAGAACCAGCGCATACTCACGGAGGGAGCGAAGCTTTTGATCCGGGGGAAGGTGCAGCTGCAGGAGGAGCGGAACGCGAAGCTGATCGCGGAGAGCATCGTTCCGTTTGAAGAGATCCCGCGCACGCTCTGGCTGCAGTTTGATTCCAAAGGGCAGAAGGAAGAGCTCTGGCCGCAGATCGACAGACTGCTGACGGAAAACGAAGGCGGGGATGGCGTGAAACTCTATTTTGCCGACGCGGACAGGATACAGGAACTGCCGCCGGACCACTGTGTGCATGCGGATCTCGGCCTGCGGGAGAAGCTGGAGGCACTGCTCGGCAGGGATAACGTGCGCCTGACTTACCGGCCGCCCGTCATGCGGCGCAGCTGAGGAGCACCCCCTAGAGAATGATGCTGTTCAGTCTGCTGTTACTGCAGGCAGATATTTGTCCGTGGCAACCTATGGAGGAGCTTAGCCACTCTCGAAACTGCATGAAAGATCAGGAACGCGAAGCCCGGATGGCTGAGCGAGGCAGACTACGGCAGGGATGCCGAATGTCGACTGGTTTCGTACTGTTTGAATCCGGTCAAGGCAGTTTCGCTGAGTGGCTTGGCGACGGAATCGGGCGCCACGGACTATATCTGCATGCAGAAGGACAATGCTTAGTAAATAGCGATTAATCTGTTTTTAACGTTGAAAGAGGGGGCGGAAACCGTTATAATGTAAAAGCGGCGGTTTTCGCTCCTCTTGGATTCTTTGAGAGCAGGCGGGGACGCGGCGTATTCCAAAATATATCAGGAAAAGGAGAAGAAGCTAATGAAGCTGTTCATCAATCCGAAACACAGTCAGGGGCACATCAATCCCGAACTGCAGGGGCATTTTTCCGAACATCTGGGGCGCTGCATCTACGAAGGTCTTTATGTGGGCGAAAACAACAAGGACATCCCGAATGTGAACGGGATGCGCACGGACGTGGTGGAGGCTCTGAAGCAGATCCGGATCCCCGTTCTGCGCTGGCCCGGAGGCTGCTTTGCCGATGAGTATCACTGGAAAGACGGGATCGGCCCGAAGGAAAGCCGGAAAAAGATGATCAACACCCACTGGGGCGGTGTGGTAGAGGATAACAGTTTCGGAACCCATGAGTTCATGGAGCTCTGCCGCCAGCTGGGCTGCAAGACCTATGTCAACGGCAACCTGGGGAGCGGTACCGTTCAGGAGATGAGTGAGTGGGTCGAATACATGACCTTTGAAGGTGTTTCGCCGATGGCGGACCAGCGGAAAGCAAACGGCCATGAAGCACCCTGGACCGTGGATTATTTCGGTGTGGGCAATGAGAACTGGGGCTGCGGCGGAAACATGCGGCCGGAGTATTACGGCGACCTTTACCGCCGTTACCAGACCTATGTCCGCAATTACGATCCGAAGAAGCCGATCTTCAAGATCGCTTGCGGAGCTAATGCCCAGGACTATGATTGGACCGAAGGCGTGATGAAGACCTGTTTCCGGGGAGCAGACCAGTTCCACGGATTCATGGACGGCATTTCCCTTCATTACTACACGGTGCCCGGCGGCTGGGAGCATAAGGGAAGCGCCGTGGATTTCGATGAGAAGCGCTGGTACAAGACGATGGCCACCACGCTTTTCATGGAGGAACTGATCCGCAAGCACGAAGCCGTGATGATCCGTCACGACAAGGATCACAAGGTGGCCCTGATCGTGGATGAATGGGGCACCTGGTATGATGTGGAGGAAGGCACCAATCCGGGCTTTCTGTATCAGCAGAACACGATCCGCGATGCGCTCGTGGCCGGCATCAACCTGAATATCTTCAACAAGCACTGCGACCGCGTGAAGATGGCAAACATCGCGCAGCTCGTGAACGTGCTGCAGGCCGTGATCCTTACGGACGGCGATAAGATGATCAAAACGCCGACCTATCATGTATTCGACATGTACAAGCATCATCAGGATGCGGAACTGGTGGAGAGCTATGTGGAGAACGAGACCATCGGCATCGAGGATGAGAACAAGGTCCCCGCGCTTCATGAGTCGGTTTCCCTCGGGAAGGACGGAAAGCTCCACATCACGATCAACAATCTGTCCGCCGAAAAGGATTATGAGATCGAAGGCATCGTGACCGATTCCGAGATAAAGGGTGTGAGTGCCGAGATCGTGAGCGGAGAGATGCACGAACATAACAGCTTTGACGATCCGGAACGCGTTACGAAAAAGAGCTTTTCGGATGTGAGCATCAAAGACAACCGCATCTGCTTCACGATCCCGAAGTGCAGTGTCATGCACATCGCGGTCGAGATCTGAGCGGACGAAAAGCATGACGGAACGCAAGCCCTGCCGGAAATGCCTGCTCGAGGAATATGACGAGGCGCGTTATCAGGAGCTGATCCGTCGGGAGATCGACTGGATGGATGCCGAAATGCGCGCGCCGGAGGAGCTGTACCGGAAGCGGCTTGCGATCTGCACGGAATGTGAAAAACTGTTGCAGGGGACCTGCCAGTCCTGCGGCTGTTATGTGGAGCTGCGGGCTGCGGCAGTGAAGGGAAACTGCCCGCGGAAAAAGTGGTAGGAGCAAATCAGGAGGAAAGAGCATGAACAAGGAAGCAGTAAAGCAGAGCATCGAAGCAGCCCGCACCGCGCTGGGCATCGAACTGGGAAGCACGCGCATCAAGGCCTGCCTGATCGATGAAAAGCATGTTCCCGTTGCGGCCGGGGAATTCACCTGGGAGAACCGCCTGGAAAACGGGATCTGGACCTATCACATGGATGACGATATCATCCGCGGCATTCAGAGCTGTTATGCGGATCTGGCAGCCAATGTGGAAAAAGAGTATGGCGTGAAGCTGACGAAGGTCGGCGCGATCGGCGTTTCCGCGATGATGCACGGCTATCTGCCTTTTGACAGCGAGTGGAAGCAGCTGGCCGAGTTCCGTACCTGGCGGAACACGATCACCGGAGAGGCTGCCGAAAAGCTGACGGAGCTTTTTCATTTTAACGTGCCGCAGCGCTGGAGCATCGCGCATCTTTACCAGGCAGTGCTGAAGAAGGAAGAACATCTGCCCAGGCTGGCGCATCTTACCACGCTTGCAGGCTATATCCATTACCGTCTGACCGGGGAGAACGTGATGGGCGTCGGGGAAGCATCCGGCATGTTCCCGATCGATTCCGCAGCCCTGGATTACGATGCGGCGATGGCGGACAAGTTTGATGCGCTGATCGCGGGAAGCTATTCCTGGAAGCTGCGTGAAGTGCTTCCGAAGGTATTGACGGCCGGAGCGGATGCGGGCTGTCTGAGTGAAGAGGGAGCGAAGTTCCTGGATCCGACCGGAACGCTTCAGGCAGGGATCGTCTGTGTTCCGCCCGAAGGCGATGCGGGGACCGGCATGGTCGCGACCAATGCGGTCCGGGGAAAGACCGGCAATGTTTCGGCAGGAACCTCTGACTTTGCCATGGTGGTACTGGAAAAGCCTATCGGTGTGCATGAGGAGTTGGACATGGTGACAACGCCCGCGGGGCTGCCCGTCGCGATGGTCCATTGCAACAACTGCACTTCCGATATCAATGCCTGGGCCGGACTGTTCAAGGATTTCGCGAAAGCGGCCGGCATGGAGATATCGACCAACGATCTGTATACGACACTGTTCAAGTCCGCACTGGAAGGCGAGAAAGACGCGGGCGGCCTGATCCCCTTCAACTACGTTTCCGGTGAAGGCGTGACGAAGCTGGACAGCGGACGTCCTCTCTTTATCCGCACGCAGGAGGCCAGACTTTCGCTGGCCAATTTCATGCGCGCGAATCTGATGAGTGCCATGGCAACACTGGCGATCGGCATGGAGATCCTGACCCGGGAAGAAAAGGTGGAGATCACCTCCCTGACCGGACACGGCGGCTATTTCAAGACGCCCGGCGTCGGACAGCTCATCCTTTCGGCTGCCTGCGGCACCTCCGTTTCGGTGATGGAGAGCGCCGGAGAAGGCGGGCCTTACGGCATGGCCATCCTGGCTGCTTACCGGATCGAAAAGGAAGACGGGGAGACCCTCGAGGATTATCTGGACAGGAAGGTCTTTTCCGATGCGAAGATCGAGACTCTGAAGGCAGAGGACGCGGATATCGAAGGATTTGCGAAGTTCCTCGGAGGATACAAAAAAGCGCTGGCCGTGGAAAGGGCAGCGGTGGAAAACGTGGGGTGACGACATGCTGGAAGAATTGAAGAAAATCGTTTACGAAGCAAACATGCTTTTGCCGAAATACGGCCTGGTGACGTTTACCTGGGGTAACGTCTCCGGGATCGACCGCCAGAAGGGCCTGATGGTGATCAAGCCCTCCGGTGTGGATTACGAGATCATGAAGGCGGAAGACATGGTGGTGCTGGACGTTAAGAGCGGGGAGCAGGTAGAAGGAAAGATGCGCCCTTCGTCCGATACGCCCACACATCTGGAGCTGTATCGCGCATTTCCGGAAATCGGAGGAGTTGTGCATACACATTCATCCTATGCGACCAGCTGGGCGCAGGCCGGAAGGGACATTCCCTGCTATGGGACTACCCATGCGGATTATTTTTTCGGACCCATTCCCTGCCTTCGCGTGCTTACGAAAGAAGAGATCGACGAGGCTTACGAGGAGAATACCGGTCATCTGATCGTGAACGAATTCAAGGCCAGGAATCTGGATGTCATGGCTGTCCCTGCCTGCCTTTGCAAGAACCACGGGCCTTTCGCCTGGGGCAAGGACCCGCACGAGGCCGTGCATAACGCGGTCGTGCTCGACGAGGTGGCCAAGATGGCGCTTCGGGCCGAGATGATCAAGCCCGATGTTCTTCCGGCACCGCAGGAGCTCCAGGACAAGCATTATTACCGGAAGCACGGTGCAAATGCCTATTACGGCCAGAATTAAAAATATGAAAAATTATTCACACAAATTTAGAAAAGTGTGGTAAACTATCTGACATGAAGCAAATTCTGATCATAGACGATAATACGATTAACCAGGCTTGTGCCCAGTCTGCGCTGGGCGATGTTTATCAGGTCATCGGCGCGATCACCGCATCGCAGGGCATGCAGTATCTGCAGCACCTTACGCCGGATCTGCTGCTGCTTGACCTGAACATGCCTTTGATGAACGGATATGAGATGATGCGAAGGGTGCGTGCGGATGCCCGTACGGCCGGGATTCCCATCGTCTTTCTTTCGTATGAGAAAGACGCGGTTACCGAAGCAAGATGTCTGGAACTCGGGGCCGTGGACTTCATTCCCAAGCCCTTTGTGGCGTCGATCCTGAAATCCCGCATCGCCAAGATCTTTCAGAATATCGAGGCAAAGAACCAGCTTTCCAGCGAACTGAATGCCATCAAGGACCGCTCCCAGAGAGATCCGCTGACGGGGCTTTTCAACCGCAACTACGCAAACAGTGCCGTGGATGAAAAACTCCGGAACGGTTCGGTTGGCGCGCTCTTCATGATCGACATGGATAATTTCAAGGCCATTAACGATAACTACGGGCACGATGCCGGGGACCGGACGCTGCAGATGTTTGCGGATACGCTCAGGTCCTATGCCGAAGAGAATGACGTGACCTGCCGCATCGGCGGTGACGAGTTCGTGATGTTCGTCGACGGGGTCACGGACAAAATGCAGCTGGCGGACCGCGCGGCTTCGATCATCGCGGATCTGAGCCAGAAGATCGAGGAATGCAAGTTCGAGACCAATTCCTCGGTTTCGGTGGGCATCGCGATCGTCGGCTCGGACGGCCATACCTTTAACGATCTGTACAACGCGGCGGATAAAGCGCTTTATTACGTGAAGATGAACGGAAAGAATTCTTTCCATTTCTTCAGCGAGGAGAGCGCGGTGGAGGAATCGAGAAAGAGCGTGATGCTCGACCTTCATGGTTTTCACGAGGCGATGCTGCGTTCCGATCATGAGAAAAGCAGCGTGTATTCCCCCGGTTTCCAGGGGATCACGAATGTATATCAGTTCCTCTGCAGACAGGCAGAGCCCGCCGGGCGTCTGATCCTTCTGAACCTTCAGCCCGAAGAGGGTGCCGAGGACGGGCAGGAAAAGGCCGCGGAGATACTGGAAGCAGTACTGAAGCGCTGCCTTCCCAGGACGGCGATGCAGGCCAGGTATTCCACCAAGCAGTTCCTGATCCATACGCAGGATCTCGGAGACGAGGAGGCCGTGGCACTGGTCGGACAGATCGGCGCGGAATACGGGAATGATGCAGGAGGGAACAGGATCAACCTGTTTTACGAAACGATAACGCTTTCCGCTCTGCGATAGGGCGGCGGGCAGGCTGAACGTAACGATAATCGGAAAAGACAGTAAGGCGCCGGAACCCGAAAAACGGCGCCTTATTCTTTCCGGGAGAAGGGAATTCATGAAACAGAAAAGTTACGAGATCGACATGTGCGCGGATCCGCTGATGCCAAAGCTTCTGGTGTTTTCGATCCCTCTGATCCTTTCGGGGATCCTCCAGCTGCTCTTCAATTCGGCAGACATGATCATCATAGGGCGTTTTGCGCAGACGCCGGAGCTCGCGGAGAGCGGACTGGCGGCGATCGGGGCCACGGCGGCCCTGATCAATTTTTTTGTGAACGTGATCATCGGCGTGTCGGTCGGATGCAATGTGATCGTTGCCAGGTATTACGGCGCGAAGAAGGATTCTGAGGTCCGGGGGGCGGTTCATACTTCGATCGCGCTGTGTCTGCTGCTGGGGGTGTCGGTCGGCATCCCGGCCATGCTGCTCTGCAAACCGATCCTGATCCTGATGAAAACGCCGGAGAACGTGCTTGATCAGGCGGTCCTTTACATGCGCATCTATTTTGCGGGGCTTCCCGTCATCATGCTTTATAATTTCGGGAGCGCCATATTGCGTGCGATAGGGGATACCAAGCGCCCGCTTTATTACCTGACCGCGGCCGGGATCATCAACGTGCTGATGAACCTTTTCTTTGTCCTTGTGCTGAAGATGAACGTCGAGGGCGTTGCGCTTGCGACCGTGCTTTCCCAGACCATATCCGCGTTTCTGGTGCTCCGCAGTCTGATGCGCTCCGATGCGGCCTATCGGCTGGAATTGCGGAAACTGCGGATCGACCGGCGCTTAGCCGCAAAGATCATGGGGATCGGGCTGCCGGCCGGTGTGCAGGGCATGGTCTTTTCCCTGTCCAACATGCTCATACAGTCATCGGTGAACTCCTTCGGATCCACGGCAATGGCCGGGAATACGGCGGCGGGAAACCTGGAGGGCTTTGTCTATACCTCGATGAATTCGATCTACCAGACCTCCATCAGCTTTACTTCGCAAAATCTCGGCGGAGGCTTCTACAAGCGCATCAACAAGATCCTGGCATACTGCCTGCTGATCGTGAGCGCCGTGGGCCTGATCATGGGATATTCGTTCTATTTTGCGGGGAGGACTCTTCTGGGATTGTATTCGCAGGATCCGCATGTGGTCGATTACGGGATGATCCGAATGAGGGTCATCATGACATCCTATCTTTTGTGCGGGATCATGGATGTGCTCTGCGGCTCCCTCAGGGGACTGGGCTACGGAATGCTCCCGATGGTCGTTTCGCTCCTGGGGGCCTGCGGCTTCCGCGTGTTCTGGATCTTCACGATCTTCAGGGCGTACCATGACCTGACGGTCCTTTATGTTTCGTATCCGATCTCCTGGGCCCTTACGGCTTCGGTCCACCTGATCTGTTTTACGATCATACGCCGCAGGCAGGATCGAAAACTTGTAAAAGAAGGCCGAATGTAATAAAATAGAAGAGCCGTCCGGCAGACAGGCCGGCGGAAAAATACGGGACAGGAGGAGTGAATCATGAAGAGGATCGGAATGCTGACCAGCGGCGGAGATTGCCAGGCACTGAACGCGGCGATGCGCGGCGTGGTCAAGGTACTGCATAACAGTGGTGAAGAAACAGAGATCTTTGGTTTCCGCAACGGGTATAAGGGCATGATCAACAGCGATTTCCGTATGCTGACCAACAAAGACTTCTCCGGAATCCTGACGAAGGGCGGCACGATCCTGGGATCGTCCCGCATGCCTTTCAAGGAGATCGACATCCCGGATGAGAAAGGGCGCAACAAGGTCGAGGAGATGAAGCATACCTATTACAAGCTGAACCTCGACTGCATGGTGATCCTCGGCGGGAACGGAACGCACAAGACCGCGAACCGTTTGCGTGAAGAGGGGCTGAACATCATCACCCTGCCCAAGACCATTGATAACGACCTTTGGGGGACCGACATGACCTTCGGCTTCCAGAGTGCGGTAGACATTGCAACGAATGTGATCGACTGCATCCATACCACGGCGGATTCCCACGGCAGGGTGTTCATCGTGGAAGTGATGGGACATAAGGCCGGCTGGCTTACCCTTAACGCGGGCATGGCTTCCGGCGCGGATATCATCCTGATCCCCGAGATCCCTTACCGGATCGACAGTGTCATCAAGGCGATCCGCAGGAGAGAGGCGGGCGGAAGCCGCTTCACGATCCTGGCGGTGGCAGAGGGCGCGATCTCGGAGGAGGATTCCAAGCTTTCCAAAAAAGACTACAAGAAAAAGATGGAGCAATACCCGTTCCCGAGTGTCTCCTATGAGGTGGCGGATGCCATCCAGCAGAGGACCGGGCTTGAGGTGCGCGTGACCGTTCCCGGGCACATGCAGCGCGGCGGCGCGCCCTGTCCGTATGACCGTGTTTTTGCATCCCGACTGGGAGCAGAAGCCGGCAAGCTGATCCTGAAGAGCGAGTACGGATGCATGGTGGGATACAGGAACCGTGAAGTGGTGACCGTTCCCCTGAAGGAAGTGGCGGGCAAGCTCAAGACCGTTGATCCCGAGGCGACCATCGTCAAGGAAGCCAAGATGCTGGGGATCAGCTTCGGAGACGAGTAAGTCATGGCATATACGGCACTGTACCGCAAATTCCGCCCCCAGGGTTTTCCCGATGTCAGGGGGCAGGAGCATATCGTGACGACCCTGCGCAACCAGCTTTTGCTTAACCGTATCGGGCATGCCTATCTTTTTACCGGCACCAGGGGAACGGGAAAGACCACCGTGGCCAAGATCCTTGCGCGCGCGGTCAATTGCGAGAACCTCTCGGATGACGGCAGTCCCTGCGGGGAGTGCGAGATGTGCCGCGCGATCGCGGCCGGCAACAGCCTGAATGTGGCGGAAATTGACGCGGCGTCCAACAACAGCGTGGAGAATGTCCGCCAGATCATCGAAGAGGTAAGCTATCCGCCTTCGAACGGGAAGTACAAGGTCTACATCCTGGATGAGGCACACATGCTCACGCCTGCGGCCTGCAACGCGCTGCTCAAGACCCTTGAGGAGCCGCCGCATTATGTGATCTTTATCCTGGCAACAACGGATCCGGGCAGGCTCCCGATCACGATCCTGAGCCGCTGCCAGCGTTACGATTTCAAGCGCATACCGATCGAGACCATCGCGGGGCGCATGAAGGAGCTCGTTGCAGCCGAAGGGATCGATGTGGAAGAAAAAGCCCTGCAGTATGTGGCAAAGGCCGCGGATGGTTCGATGCGTGACGGCCTGAGCCTTTTGGATCAGTGCGTGGCTTTCCACTTCGGTGAGACGCTGACGTATGACAAGGTGCTGGAGATCCTGGGGGCGGTGGATACCGAGGTGTTCAGCCGTCTGGTCCGCGCGGTGATGGCGGAGGATGTGAGCAGCGCCATGCGCATCGTGGAAGAAGTGGTCATGCAGGGCCGGGAGATCAGCCAGTTTACGGCGGATTTCATCTGGTACCTTCGAAATATCATGCTCCTGAAGGCTTCGGACGGAGGCGACATGGAGGAGCTGCTGAACGTGTCCTCCGATCACCTGGCCCGCCTGAAGGAAGAGGCGCAGAAGCTGGAAATGAACACGATCCTGCGCTATATCCGCGTGTTCTCGGAGCTTCAGCAGAATATGCGTTACGCGACGCAGAAGCGCATCATGCTGGAAACCTGGCTGATACGTCTGATGCGCCCGCAGATGGATACGGATCCGGAGTCGCTTCTGGAGCGCCTCCGTTCCCTGGAACGGCAGATCCGGGAGGGGCTCGTGCCGGTGGCTGCGGCGGCACCGGGCGCTGAAACGACAGCAGCGGCCCCACCGAAAAAGATTGAGCTCGGACGCGCGGTGCCTGAAGATATCCGTGCCATCGTGAGGGACTGGCCGGTGATCCTGGGCAAGTCCGACGGATGGCTGAAGGGCATGCTCTGCAAGGCGGAGCTTTCCATGGGAGAGGATGACAGGCTGCTGATCTGTTTTCCGAATGCCTTCGCGGCGAACGCGATCAACGAGACCATGCTGGATGCGCTGAGGCAATTGCTGAACGAGCACAGCGGCAAGGAAATACCCTTTGAGCTGCGGGAGTTTGATCACAAGCAGGAATTTGACACGCAGTTTGCGGATCTGAAGGAGATACTGCATTTCGATTACGATGTGGAGGATGAGTAGCCCTTTGGGATGCCGGGGCTCATGCAGCGCCGGCGCGGGGATACGAGGATAAAAAAGAGAGGAGTAAACAAATGGCAAGAAGAGGCGGATTTTCGGGAGGCATGCCCGGGAACATGAACAATCTGATGAAGCAGGCGCAGCGCATGCAGCGTCAGATGGAGGAGAAGCAGAAGGAACTGGAAGAAAAGGAATATACGGCAAAGTCCGGCGGCGGAGCCGTGGAAGCGACCGTTACCGGCAAGAAGCTGCTGACCAAGCTCACCATCTCACCCGATGCCCTGGATCCCGATGATGTGGAGATGCTCCAGGACATGATCATCGTTGCCGTTAATGAAGCCATCAACCAGGCGGAAGAGGAGAGCGATGAGCTGATGCGGGGAATCTCGTCCGGCCTGAACGTGCCCTTCTGATGGAACTCTACAGCAAGGACATCAGCAGCCTGATCGAGGAACTGGGGGCTTTGCCCGGCATAGGGAAAAAATCCGCCGAGCGCATGGCCTTTCATATCATCAATCTGCCGCATGACCGGGTCAAACGGCTTTCCGACAGCATCATCCACGCGAAGGAAAACGCGCATTACTGCCGGGAATGCTGCACGCTCACGGATGCGGACTGTTGCCCCATCTGCTCCAATCCCAAACGGAACCACGGCCAGATCATGGTGGTGGAAAATCCTCGTGATCTGGCGGCGTATGAAAAGACGGGGAAGTATGACGGCGTATATCATGTGCTGCATGGCGCGATCTCGCCGATGAACGGCATAGGCCCGGGTGATATCCGTCTGAAGGAGCTGATCAGCCGTCTGGAGGGGGATGTGGATGAGGTGATCATCGCGACCAACTCCTCGCTGGAAGGCGAGACGACGGCCATGTACATCAGCAAGCTGATCAAGCCGGCGGGGATCAAAGTGACCCGGATCGCGAGCGGCGTGCCGGTTGGCGGGGATCTGGAGTATATCGATGAAGTTACGCTCCTGCGTGCCCTGGAGGGACGCACGGAGTTATAAAAAAGGAGGAGGCGGATTCATGGTTACAAAAAGTGTATTCGGGGAGACACGTGACGGGAAGCAGGTCGACTGCTATACCCTCACAAACAAGAACGGGATGCGTGCCGATGTCATCACCTACGGCGCGATCCTTAAGAATCTTTTTGTTCCCGACAAAAAGGGCAAGGCGCAGGATGTGGTCCTGGGCTATGACGCGTTGTGGATGTATTTCAAGAACGGCAGTTTCTTCGGAGCTACCGTGGGTCCCATCGCGAACCGTACCAAGGACGGCTGCTACCGTGTGGACGGCAAAAAGGTGCAGCTGCCGATCAATGACAGAAAGGCCAATAACCTTCACAGTGATTTCGAGACCGGTTTCCACAAACGCGTCTGGGACGCGGAGGCCGGAAAGAATTCCGTAAAGCTGACGCTTAAGAAAAATCACGGTGAGATGGGGCATCCCGGCAACATGACGGTGTCCGTTACCTATACGCTGACCGACAAGAATGAGCTTCGCATCGATTATGAGGCAACGACCGACCGGAAGACCGTGATCAACATGACGAATCATTCCTATTTCAATCTGCAGGGGCCGGCGAGCGATTCCATCCACGATACCACGCTGACGATCCACGCGTCCCGTTATACGGAGGTGGACAAGCAGGCCATCCCGACCGGAGCGCTGCCCGAGGTAAAGGGGACGCCCATGGATTTCACGAAGCCCAAAAAGATCGGCCGGGACATCGAACAGACGGATTTCCGCCAGATCAGGCTTGTGGGAGGCTACGATCACAATTACTGCATCGACGGATACAACGGGAAGAAGAAGCTGATCGCCGAAGCGTTTGACAGCAAGTCCGGACGCAGGATGAGCGTATACAGCGATCTGCCCGGCGTGCAGTTCTATGCGGGCAACTTCATCGCAAAGAACATCGGGAAGGATAACTATCCCAATCATCCCCGCAAGGGCTTTTGCCTGGAAACGCAGTATTATCCCGACGCGGCAAATCACGAGGATTTCCCGCAGCCGGTATTCGGACCCGACAAAGCATACAAGACTTCGACTACCTATCAGTTCAGTTGGTAAAGCAATACGATCATGGCGGGAAGAAAGCAGGATACGAACGACAACGGCCCGAAGCTGGTCGATAAAAAAGAGTTTGAAGCCAGACATTTCCGGCTGAGAGCACGGCGCTTTGCGATAGGCGCCGTGCTTGTTGCTGCGGTCCTGATCGTTGTTTTCGTGATCTATAAGCAGATCAGTGAAAAGGTCTATACCGAATACGAGGTCATCGGAACGGTCGACTGGACGCCGGTGAGCGGGACCACGGTGCTGCCTTACGGCAGCGACCTGGTTTCCTACAGCGCCGACGGGATTCACTGCACCAACGCAAAGGGCCAGGATCTGTGGAGCTTTTCCTATGTGATGCAGAACCCCATGGTGGAAGTGCAGGGAGATTACGTGGCTGTGGCGGACCACGGCGGACGGAAGGTGTATATCTATGACCGGACCGGGCTGATCGGAGAGATCGAGGTGAACAATCCCGTGCGCAGCATCTGTCTGTCAGGCGGCGGTGTCGTGGCGGCTGTCCTCGATGACGGCGATACGGCGCCGATCTACCTCTATTACCGCGACGGCACGCCGATCTCGTATTTCCGGACGACGATGTCACGAAGCGGCTATCCCGCTGCGATCGGGATCTCGGACAGCGGCAAGCTGGTGGGCGTATCCTATTTTTATCTGGATAGCGGCCAGCTGACCTCGCATGTGGCGTTTTACAATTTCGATGAAGTGGGCAAGAACGAAACGGATAATCTCGTGTGCGGTTATGAATACCGCGGGGAGCTGGTGCCCATGGTCCGTTTCATGGATGAGGATTCGGCCTTTGCCGTTGCCAATGACCGCCTGGTGATCTACGAAGGCAAACAGCGTCCGCAGGACATTGCGAACCGCCTGCTGCAGGATGAGATCCGTTCGGTCTATTACGGGAAGGATTATGTCGGCCTGGTCTATTTTGACCGGAGCGGAGAAGGCAAATACCGCATGGAAGTGTATGATGCGAAGGGGAACCAGAAATGCGAACTGCATTTCGATCAGGAATACAACGATATCCGCTTCGCGGGAGAGAATATCCTGATCTATAATTCCGCGTCCTGCCAGGTGTACACCACCAAGGGCAGGCTCAAATTCCAGGGAACGTTCGAAAGTTCCGTCTATCTGATGCTGCCGGGCACGAACCCGACATCCTGCATCCTGGTCACCGACCAGGGCATCCAGACGATCCAGCTGAAATAAGAAAGTAGGGGATCAATCAATAGAAGATATGTCCTCCAATCCTGATCCCTTCGAGTCCGGGGATGGGAGTGCGGAAGTAGACGCAGTTGCCCACGTTGGTCCTGCCGGACATTGCCTCGTCGGCAGCGCGGTAACAGCTGTCCGTTGCACGGTTTACCGCCAGGGCGGCGGCAAGGGAACCGTACTGCACCGGAGAAAACTGCGAACGCTGGTAGATCACGCCGGTGACGGTATCCGGATAGACCGAGCTGAGGACGCGGTTGATGACAACGGCCCCCACGGCAACCTGTCCTTCATAGGGTTCTCCGCCTGCTTCGCAATAGATCAGGTTGGCAAGCAGATAACGGTCGCCTTCCTCAAAGGTGACCTGTGAGATGTCGCGCCAGGCAGACTGGGCGGCCAGACGGGAGAGACGGAGCTCTTCCTCGTATTTCGCCTTGATGGCTTCGTATTCCGCGGTGGCATCGGCAACTTCCTGTTCTCTTGCATCCACCTGCTCTTCGATCGCGTCGGCCACGGAGGTCACATCCTCGATGGAATCAACGGTAGCAGCGATCTTTTGCGCGGTCTTGTCGATCAGTCCCGAGACGCGGCCCTGCTGCTCCGCGACATTTGCCTGCAGCTCGTCCAGCTCGGCCATCTCCTGATCCAGACGCATGGCAGTCTCGGTGATCGCTTTTTCGGTCGCCACGTATTCTTCGAGCATCCTTCGGTCATAAGCCGAAAGCTGGTCGATGTAATCGGCATAATTCAAAAACTCTCCGAAGCTTTCCGCGCTCAGCAGCAGATCCACATAGGTTGTCCCGCCGCTTTCGTAAAGGAAGCGGATGCGCATTTTCATGCTCTCGTACTGGTTGAGCCTGGTTTCGCTCGCTTCCATGAGTGCAGCCCGGGTTTCGTCGATCTCCATCTGTTTCAGGTCGATCTTGGTCTCGAGCACGGCAAGCTGGTCCGCGACAAGCTGCATCTCCTCGTTCAGAACATCCATCTCGCCCTGGTAGCCGCTCTTTACGACCTGCAGGGCGGCAAGGTTATCCTCGGTGCGCGCAAGCTCCGCCTGCGCGGCTTCCAGTTCGTTCTGCTTTTCCTCCTTTTTCCGTTCGGCTTCTTCCATCTTTTCTTTGGTCTCCTCCGTTGCGGAGGCGGGAAGCGTGCAGGAAAAGAGGAGCAGGAGCAGAAATACCGCGGTGTGCAGAAATCCTCTTTTGTGTTTTTGCTTACGTTCGTCCATGACTGTTACAGCTCGATCACGATCTTTTTGCCGCTGCGCTGGTATTTGTAATAGCGGACACCGGCCGCGTTGAAGAGCCGCTTGGCCGCCGTATTGGCGGGTGTGCCGTCGTATTTGTCGTCGGCATAGACAACGGTGCGGATCCCGGCCTGGATGATGGCCTTGGCGCATTCGTTGCAGGGGAAAAGGCTGACGTAGAGCTTGGTGCCGTCCAGGGAGCCGCCGCGGTAATTCAGGATCGCGTTCAGCTCACTGTGCGTTACATAGGGATACTTGGTATCCAGCTCGTCTCCTTCCCTTGCCCAGGGAAACTCATCGTCGCTCACCCCGTTCGGGAAGCCGTTGTAGCCCATGGAGAGGATCTTGTTGTCCGGGCTGACGATGCAGGCGCCCACCTGGGTGCTGGGATCCTTGCTGCGCTGGGCGGAGAGTATGGATACGCCCATGAAGTATTCGTCCCAGCTGATATAATCGCTGCGTTTGGGTACCATCTTTACGTTCATGAGTCTTACCCCTCGATCTGCGCAATGCGACGCGCGTGCTTTTCCTCACCGGAGAATTCCGTTTCCAGCCAGATGTCCGCGATGCGCTCCGCAAGAGTGGGAGTGAGCTCGGCCGCACCCATGGCCAGCACGTTGGAATCATTGTGAAGGCGCGTCATCAGAGCGGTGTGCTCGTTGTGGCAAAGGGCACAGCGAATGCCCGGGACCTTGTTGGCCGTGATGCTCACGCCGATGCCGGTGGTGCAGAGCACGATCCCGCGCTCGGCCGCTCCCGAGGCGACATCCCGGGCTACAGCCTTTGCAAAAGCGGGATAATCACAGGACTCTTTGGAATGGCAGCCCTTGTCGTCCAGCTCGTAGCCTTTTTCCGAAAGATAGCGGATCAGTTCCTGCTTCAGGTCATAGGCTCCGTGGTCACTTCCGATGGCGATCTTCATTGTTTGTTCCCTCCTGTTTTTAAGATGCGGTAACCCGCAGCCTTCAGCATGCGGTTCATGACCGCCTGTCCGAAGCCTTCCGCGGGAAAACTTTCCGAATAGATCTCTTCAATGCCCTCTTTGTCAAATTCGCGAAGCGCGCGGTAAAGCTGCAGGGCGATCGAAGACAGGTCGTTCCTGTTTCCGAGACTGCGCACGAGACCGCCTTCGTAGAGGGCTTTTGTTTCGTCGGTGCAGAGCACGCCGCAGCGCAGGCTGCTTTCACGGATCCGCCGGTTGATCTCGGCCGTAACATCGGCCGCTTCTCCTTCCACCAGCTGCATGCTGCCCTTCGGCGCATAATGCCGGTAGCGCATGCCGGGCGCTTTCGGACGGGCCGTCGCGTCGGGATGCATGAGGGTCGGGTCGACGGAGACCTCGCCCAGGACGCGGGAAAGCATTTCTTCCGTGATGTAGCCCGGACGCAGGATGGTGGGAACCTCTCCGCTCAGATCCACGATCGTGGATTCCACGCCGATGCCTACTTCGCCTCCGTCCAGTATCGCGTCGATCCTGCCGTTTAAGTCTTCCCACACATGGGAAGCCAGGGTGGGGCTGGGGCGCCCCGATGCATTGGCACTGGGAGCGGCGATATAGCCTCCGGCTTCGCGGATCAGCGCGAGCGCGGTCTCATGATGCGGCATGCGGATCGCGACGGTGTCCAGTCCTCCGGTCGTTTCGGACGGGAGCTCGGGACGTTTTTCGACGATCATCGTCAACGGGCCGGGCCAGAAGGCATCGGCAAGAAGATGCAGACGCTCCGGGATCCGGGGGCAGAGACGGTCCAGGGATTCCATATCCGCTATGTGCACGATCAGCGGATTGTCGGAGGGCCGTCCTTTCGCGGCATAGATCCGGCGGGCGCTGTCGGGATTGAACGCGTCACCGCCCAGGCCGTATACGGTTTCGGTGGGAAAAGCCACTAGGCCGCCCTCCCGAAGGATGGCGGCGGCTTTATGTATCGATGTTTCGTCTTCTTTCAGTTCCAGTGTCATCATTTCAGTTTATCCGATATGACCGGCCAGACGTCTTTGTCTTCCAGTCCCAGCTTCCAGGCAGCGATGCTGTGGATGCCGTGTCCGCTGATCACGTCGATCTTGGCCTTCAGCGATTCCGGATCCTCCAGCCAGATCTGGTAGAGGGCCGTTCCGTCCTGTTTTTCCACGTAGTACTGGCAGCAGTCGTCGAGCCAGTCGGGCGTGATGTTCCTGCTTTCGACCCATTCCCAGGCCGTGGGCATGCTCACGGCTTCCGAATGCGTGCTGGAGCCTTCCGTGCGCCAGATCCTTGTATAGAAGGGCAGGCCGCATACGATCTTTTCCGCGGGTACTTTATACTTGTCCAGCGTGTCCGTCACGGCTTTTTCCACGAAGGGAATGGAGGAGACACTGCCGGCATCCGATCCGGCATAGTGTTCGTCGTAGGCCATCAGGACAACATAGTCGGTCACATAACCGAGTTCCTTCAGATCAAAGGCCTTGTTGCTCTCCGTGGGAGGCGGGACGTCCACCGAAAGGACCAGGCCGCGCGCATGCAGCGCGATCGAAAGCTCACGCAAAAACTGCACGTAATGCGGGCCGGTCTTGCCGAGGTTGGCGTCGTTCATCTCGATGTCCATGTTGATCCCGTCGAAACCGTATTGCTCGGCTTCGGCGACAAGTGCTTCGATCAGGGAGGCGCGGCGTTCCGAAGACGAGAAGAGGTTCAGCTCTTCAAAATCGGTTTCCGCGTCCATGTTTTCCACCAGTGCCCATACCTGATAGCCCTTGTCGTGGGCGGCCTGCACATAGGCGGCGCTGGCAAGGGATTTGTAGGTGCCTTCTTCATCCTGCAGGAAATACCAGGTCGGGGAGACAACGTTCAGGGAAGAGGCTGCTTCGGTCAGGGAAGCCATGCCGCTGCCGTTGTCGGCATCGGCAAGCATCTGATGCCAGCCGAGAACCACCTGCTGCAGAGGAGGTGTCATGGCGTAATCGGCCTCGGGCTGATAAGCCCCGCTTGCCGGAGTTGCGTTGCGGGTCTGGGATTCGCTGAGGCATTTGTTCTCGACATAACCGATGAAGGCGTCGTTCGTCTTGACCATGGTCCAGGTTTCCATGACGTTGAGGACTTCTACTTCCTCGCCCTTTTCGAGAGAGCGGAGGACCTCGCTCTTGATACCGCCCTTCAGGCGCAGCTTTGTTTCGTTCTTGAGCGATGCAATGCGGTCCTCGCCCCAGGAGGTGTAGACCTGCACGCGGTTGATATGCTCATCATTGGTATGGAAGCTGTAATCAAAATCCGCAAAGAGGCGGACGTAGTCGGCGGCGATATAGAAGGTGCCGTCTTTTCCGAAACGGGAAACGGGGAAGGAGAAGCTCTCCTGCTTTCCGTCTTTTTCATAGCTCTTTTCACCGATCACATTGCGGATCACCTGCTTGGAAGTGGAATACAGAAGCACGTTCTCGTCGCTGTTGACATAGAAGCGGTCCGTGAACAGATCGCGTATCGTGTCAATGGAGAAATAGACAGCGCCGTCCAGATACTTTGCGTGTGCGGCGATGCGCTCGTCCTGAAGCACGATGGCGACGTCGTCATCGGAATAGAGCTGGAAATAGTCCTTGAGATTGGCCGGATCATTCCCGTAGGAATACTTTTCGGGATACAGAAGGGACAGAAGCCAGCGGCCTCCCAGCTCTTCGTGGTTCTGGAAGCTTTCGCGGATCCGTTTGCCGAAAGCGATCGCGATGACCGCGACGATCAGGATCAGCGCAACGACGATGGCCAGAACGCTCTGCCCGAAACGCTTGAGCAGATCGCGGTTGGCGCGCTTCGCACGGCGGCCGCCCGAGCGGGAAGCCCCTTTCTTTTTGGAGGACGCAGAGCGACGCCTCCCCGTTTTTTTCTTCCGCGGGCGGGGCGGCTCTTCATAATATCCGTTGTTATCCTCTGCCGAAGGATCCCCGTAATAGGCATCATCGTAGGTTTCGTCATAGGAGGCGTCGTCATAGGACTCGTCATACGCTTCCTCGTAAACCTCGTCGTAAACCTCTTCGTAATCACCGGGGGTCGCGCCGGTATCGTTATTCTTTCCCATGCCGCTCATTATAACAGAGAAAAGCCTGCGCGTCAAAAAGATTACATAAGAGGGAAACATAATATCTAAAGCACAGAATTAAGAAAAAAAAGCTTGCTCCGGAGAAAAGGCTGATCTATAATGCGTAGCATAAGACGCTGCAGAAAATCCGTACCGGAAAGGAGGGCAGGGGGAACACATTTCTGCAAGTATCTCTGGGGTATCACAACCCATCTAATCAGACCGGGTTTCCGGTTGCCATATCATTGGCGTTGTCTTACAAGGTTCGTTTGAACTGATCATTTGATCTTGATCAAGATACGTTACCGCAAAAGATCCTGGATGCAAATCAAGATTGTGTTTTTTGTTAAGCGATAATACAAACCGGGTACATCTGCATGTCTTATGTAACACCGGGCCGGAGCGCAAGCTGACCCAGACCTTCGGAAGACCGGCCGGGCTTTGAGGATATTTCACGGATCCCTCTTTTTTAAGGAAAGCCCCGGCAGGACGGACGAGCGTAAGGAACCGTCGTAGAACAAATATGTCACGAGGCACAAGACCTTCTCAGAGTAAACCTCCTGGCGGCGGAACCGACAAGCAAAGGAAAGGGAAGCGGCTCCGGCCCTCTTTTGTACGCAGGCCGGTCTTCCTTTGCCCGAGGTTGCAATTCTGTATGGAAAAGTGGTATAATCATCCATTAGTCAGGTAACAATAATCACAGGCGAGGGTTTATGGCGGGTAAAGTAAAGCTAAACGGAAAACTCAGGGCTTATGTTCAGGCACCCTTATTGCTTGGGGTGATCCTTTTGCTCATAAACATCTGGATCTACCTGATCAGCATCCGGGCAGGGGCAGTGCTTAGCATTTTCCTTCTGATCTATCTGATCACGATGGTGTGCATGATCATCTTTGCGAGACCGGCCCTGAACACGGAACTGGTGACCTTTGCCACGGAATACGGACAGATCCAGAAGCAGCTGTTAAAGGAGCTGGAACTGCCGCATGTATTGCTGGACGAGAGCGGCCGCATCGTCTGGATGAACCGGGCCTTTGAAAAGCTCGGGGAAAAAGAGAAGTTTTATAAGAAGAACATCCACAGCTTCATGCCGGAAATGAAGCGGGAGCTCTTTCCCGAAGAGGGCGAGACCAGGGAGCTGGAGCTTGTCTATGACGACAAGGAATATCTGGCCAGGATCAAGCGGATCGCGCTCAAGGAGATGGCGACCCTTTCGGAGCTGAAGGATGCCGAAGAATACGATGGCTTCCTTTACGCAGTCTATCTGTTTGACCGCACGGCCCTGAACCTTGCGCTGAAGGAACTGGACCGGCAGAGCGTGACCGTCGGCTTCCTTTATATTGATAATTATGAGGAAGCGATGGACAGTGTGGAGGATGTGGGACGAAGCCTCCTCGGCGCGTTTATCGACCGTCAGGTGAACCAGTATGTGAACGACCTCGACGGGATCGTGATCAAAACGGAAAAAGACAAATACCGCATCATCCTGCGGAAGAGCTCGCTGGAACAGGCCATGGAAGGGAAGTTTAAGCTGCTGGAGGATGTGAAGGGCATTAATATCGGAAACGAGATCTCGGTAACGCTTTCCATCGGGATCGGTCTGGGCGGACTGAGCTATGCGCAGAACATCGAATTCGCCCGCAACGCCATGGACCTTGCCCTGGGCCGCGGCGGTGACCAGGCCGTGGTAAAGAACAAGGACGAGATCAGCTATTTTGGCGGAAAGAGCCAGCAGAAGGAGACGACCACACGCGTGCGTGCCAGGGTGAAGGCCCAGGCCATGGAAGAGATCATCTCGGCCAGGGACAAGGTCTTCGTGATGGGGCACCGGAACGGGGATATGGACAGCTTCGGAGCAACGGTCGGCATCAGGGCCGCGGCGCTCAGCCTGCAGAAGCCCTGCCAGATCGTGCTGGACAACGTTACGCCTTCGCTGAAGCCGCTGGTGGATCTGTACCGGGCCATCCCGGACCTGGAAGAGACGGCCATCATCTCGCCCCAGCAGGCGATGGAACTGATCGACGCGAACAGCGTGGTGGTCGTGGTGGACGTGAACAGGCCAAGCATCACCGAATGTCCGGAACTTTTGAAGCGCTGCCGGACCATCATCGTTCTGGATCATCACCGCCAGGGAACGGAAGTGATCGAGAACGCGACGCTTTCCTACGTGGAACCGAACGCATCCTCGGCCTGTGAGATGACGGCCGAGATCCTGCAATACATCAATAACGGTGTGCGCTTCAAGGGCGCGGTTGCGGACTGCCTGTATGCGGGCATCGTCATGGATACACAGAACTTTACCAGCAAAACCGGCGTGCGTACCTTCGAGGCGGCCGCTTTCCTTCGCAGGAGCGGCGCGGATGTTACCAGGGTGCGCAAGATGTTCAGGGAGGACGCTGCGGATTACAAGGCCAAGGCGGATGCGGTGCGCGGTGCGGAGGTCTACCGCAAGGAATACGTGATCGGCATCTGTTCCGGAGAGGGGCTCAAGAGCCCGACCGTGGTGGCGGCCCAGGCAGCGAACGATCTGCTCAACATCAACGGCGTGAAAGCAAGCTTTGTGCTGACCGAATACCAGGGGCAGATCTATATCTCGGCCCGTTCCATTGATGAAGTAAACGTGCAGATCATTATGGAAAAGTTCGGAGGCGGAGGACACATGAGCAGCAGCGGAGCCCAGCTGAAGAGTACCACGATGGATGCGGCGGTCCTGATGCTCAAGAATACATTGGATACCATGATACAGGAGGGTGAGATCGGATGAAAGTGATATTGACGGAGGATGTAAAATCCCTTGGAAAAAAAGGCGAAGTGGTGGAAGTGAGCGACGGCTATGCCCGCAATTTCATTCTGAGCAAAAAGAAGGGTGTGGAAGCCACGGCTGCCAACATGAACAACCTGAAGCTGAAAAAGGCGAATGACGAAAGGATCGCGAAAGAGCAGTTCGAGGAAGCGAAAGCCTTTGCGGCAGAGCTTGCTACGAAAGAGGTGAAGCTTTCGATCCGTTTCGGAGAAGGAGGAAAATCCTTCGGTTCCGTTACTTCAAAGGAGATCGCGGCTGCGGCTGAGGAGCAGCTGGGACTTAGCCTGGACAAGAAAAAGATCGTGCTGAAGGAGCCGCTCAAGACGGCCGGTGAACACCGTGTCGCGATCAAGCTGCATCCCGAGGTAACGGCCGAGCTCAAGGTCACGATCACAGAGGAGCAATAAACGATGCCGGAAGGAATGGGATCGACAGCGGTCCGGCAGAAACCCCACAGCCGTGAGGCGGAACGGGCGGTCCTCGGAGCGCTCTTCATCGATAACAGCAAGATCCGTGAAGTCATGGACGTGCTGCCGGACGGAAAACAGTTTTACAGCGAACAATACGGCAAGGTATACGACGCCATGCTCGCCCTGCACCGCAAATCGGTGGCGATCGATGAGGTGACGCTGGCGGACATGCTCCGGCAGATGGGCGTCCCGCCCGAGGTGGCGGATGAACAGTTCATCATCGAACTGGTCACTTCCACGCCCACAGCCGTCAATGCCCTGCATTATGCGAATCGTGTAGCAGAGAAAGCCCTGCTGCGCGATCTTCTTCGTGCCATGGAAGGGATAGGGGACGAGTGCTATCAGTGCGAGGATGTGAGCGCGCTGCTGGAAAAGACCGAGAAGGATATCTTTACGATCGTGCAGCGCCGTAGCGTCGGGGAGCTTACGCCCACCCAAAAGATCGTGATGGAGTCCCTGAACCAGATCGACCAGGCAAGCCGCATGAAGGGCGACATAACGGGACTGGCGACAGGGTTTCTCGACCTGGACCATCTTACGGCCGGGTTTCGCGAGGGACAGCTGGTGCTCGTGGCTGCGCGTCCCGCAATGGGAAAGACGTCCTTCGTGCTCAGCATCCTGGAGAATGTAACGGTCAAGCAGAAAAAGCCGGCTCTGATGTTCTCGCTGGAAATGAGCGAGACGGAGCTGATGAACCGTCTGCTTTCCATGAACAGCCATGTGGATTCCCAGAAGTTCAAAAAAGGCGAGCTGACGGACGCGGAATGGGAGCTTTTGGCAGAGAGCGGCGGAATGATGGCGCAGGCACCGGTCTATCTCTCCGACCGCGTGACCACGGTAGGCGAGATCTCTTCGATCGCGCGCAAATACCGGGCAGAGAAAAAGATCGAGCTGGTGGTGATCGACTACCTGCAGCTGATGAATTCGTCAAGCACAAGGCGCTCGGACTCCAGACAGCAGGAGATCTCGGATATCTCCAGAGGCTTAAAGCTTCTGGCCAAGGAGCTCGGGATCCCCATCATCGCGCTCAGCCAGCTTTCCCGAGGCGTGGAGAGCCGTACCGATCACAGACCGCAGCTTTCGGATCTGCGTGAATCGGGAGCCATCGAGCAGGATGCCGATATCGTGATCTTCATCTACAGGGATGAGGTCTATAACAGCGACAGCGAAAAGAAAGGCATCGCGGAGATACTGGTGAAGAAGAACAGGAGCGGTCCCACCGGCGACATCGAGCTGGTATGGCTGCCTCAGTTTACACAATTCAATAACAAGGAATACAGATAAATGGCCAGCAGAAGAAGAATCGATCCGCGCAAAACACATGCGGAATTAAAGGAAGAGATCCTCATACAGGAACTGTATCCCGCCGGGAACGGGACCGAAGAGGAGGAAGAATACTACGAGGACGAAGCCGGACCTTCGGAAGAAGATTACGAAGAAGACGGGTACGAAGAGGAAGCACCGTATGAAGAGGAAGCCGCCGCTTACGAAGAGGGGGATGACGCTTATTACGATGACGAAGAAGAGTATTACGACGAAGACGGGGAATACTACGACGAAGAGGAAGAGTATTACGACGACGGCACCTATGAAGAAGGTGAAGACGGAGAATACTACGACGAGGGCAACGAAGGCTATTATGAGGAAGACGACGCCGCTTACGGAGATGCTCCGTATGAGGAGGAAGCCGCATACGAAGAGGAAGAGCCGGAGTATGAAGGCGGCGTATATCTGGAGAACGGCGATTATATCCCGGACGGGGAATATCTGGAGGACGACGATCCGTATTACGCGAAGAGCACCGTCCGCAGTGAAAAGCGCAGAGACACGCGCAGCGCGCATAGCAGCGCCGGCAGCCGGAAAAAGAGCAAAAAAGCGGGAAAACGAAAGGGCGGAGTGGGACATGCCATTGCGTCCTTTGTCGGGCATTTCCTGATCTTTCTTCTGATCACGGTCCTTTTGCTGGTCTTTTTCCTGTACGGGGCCGTCAAGATCATTTTGCGCGGGCCTTCCCAGGCCATTTCCACGCAGTATGTTTCCACCTTCCATGAGACCAGTGCCCTGAAATGGCTTCCCGAGCTCTTCATGAGCAAGGAGGAGATGGAGGCCATCCTGGCGAAGAACGCAATGCCCGAGGTGGAAGAGGGCAGGGCTTCGGACACGGAGCTGATCGTGATCAACGAGGAGCCCACGCCGGATGCGGAGCCGATCGAGCTCGAAGAGATCTTCGGGACGACTTATCACGGATACATGATGACGATACAGGATCCCTCCAGGGTATTTCTCGGGATCGTGGATCAGTTTGCCCAGTCTTCGGGCTGGATCGTTCCGCAGTTTGCGGAGAAATACAACGCCATAGGCGGCGTGAACGGCGGAGAGTTCTTTGACGCCGGCAGTTATTCCTACACGGCATGGCCGGTGGGCGGCGTGATCAGCCAGGGCGAGGGCGTGTTTGAAAACAACGCTTCCGGCGGCTGGAATCTGGTCTGCATGACCAATGAGAACAAGCTGGTGCTCCTGAAGGGCTATTCGGTGAAGGCGGCACTGGAGATGGGCGTGCGTGACGGTGTGCATGTGCGTCATGAAACGGGACCTTTTCTGATCATCGACGGCGAACCGCTGGAGGTGCCGGATACCGAGGTATACGGAGGCGGAAAGAATCCCCGTACCGCGATCGGACAGAGAGCGGACGGTGCCATCCTCATGTGTGTGGTGGACGGCCGGCAGGCATCCAGCCTGGGTGCGACCTTCAAGGACATGATCGATATCATGAAAGAATACGGCGCGGTAAACGCCGCCTGCCTGGACGGCGGGACTTCGACACAGATGTATTATGAAGGCGAGATCGTGAACAATCCTTACTCGCCCACGGGACCCAGACGTTGTCCGACGGCCTGGATGGTGAAGGGAGAGTAACGTGAGCAGAAGAGGCAGAAGAAAAAGCAGAAAGAAGTTTCCCCTGTTTGCAGCCGTGATGGTGATCTATGTCATCGTGGGTGTGATCGTGAGCTTTGTGCTCTGGGGCAAGCTGCGCAGCTATGCGGAGGATTACGAGGCATCCCTTCCGAAATACGGGATGGATGAGGTGATAGCGGCTCTCAGCGCCAACAATGTGGAGAGCGTTGTCAGGGAGGATACGCTGGTAACCGAGCTGAAATATGAAGGCCTGGAGGAATACAGGACCTATTTGAAGCAGAAGCTGGCCGGAAAGAGCGTGACCATGCAGGAAGCCAAGGCGGCAACCAAGGAAGTGCCCCGTTATCTGGTGCTCGCGGACGGCGAGCCGGTGATGGAAGTGAGCCTGAAGGTCACCGGAAAGAATGCCCATGACATGGATCTGTGGGGGTATGACAAGATCTATGCCGACAAATACAGCATCAGCGATCTGCATTACGAGATCACGGTACCGACGGGTTCCGTCGTGCGTGTGAACAACGTGCCCATCGGAGACGCCGAGATCGCCCGTGATGAGAACGGGGAAGCGAGGATCACCGAGATCGCCGATCTGCAGGTGATCCGTGAGTATGTTGACGAGCTGCCCAGCTTTACGACCTATGAGGTGAGCGGTTTCCTGCTGGAGCCGCAGATTTCGGCAACGGACAAGAACAACAGCCCTCTCCAGCTCACCCGGGAGGACAATCTCTATTCCGCGGGCCTGCCTGTTTACCAGTCGGCGGCAGATGAGGTCGCTGCGCTGGTCCCCACCATCATGGAGGCATACGGCAATCATTTCATCGGTCTCAACAGCGGCGGGATCTATCAATACCTTCTGCCCGGCTCGCAATATAAGGAAGACCTGAAGACGGCTACCACGTATTTCTATCCCACCTCGAGGATCACAAGCCATACCTTCTCGAACGAGAAGTGCGAGGACTTTGTGACCTACAGTGAGGATTGTGTGTCCTGTCATATCTATTTCGACCTGATCGTGACCTTTAATTCCGCGGCCTACAAGACCAAGAACGAAGGCGCGGATGCTACCTGGATCTTCGTCAAACGCGACGGGACCTGGTATCTGGCACAGGTGCTGAGGCAAAAGAACATCGAATACAAGGAAGGCTGAGTTTGGAGGACGGGAAGAAGAAAAAGCCCTTATGGCTTTTGCTCCTGCTGCTGTGTCTGCTGACGGCGGCCGGAGCCCTTCTGTACATCGTGATCGGAAAGCATCGCGAGGCTGCGGCAGAGCGGGAGATGGAAAGGATCCGACAGATGGAAGCGGCAGAGAGCATGCCGGATCCCGAACCGACACTTCCCGCACCCGAAGCGGAGCCGACGGCGGCCGATGCGCGCGCGGAAGCCGAAGTCACTCCGTTCCCCACCCCGGTCCGCGAGCCCGGACGGGAGCTTCCGCAGATCCCGGAACGCATTATTGACTGGGAAAGCCTGCAGAAGGAGAATCCCGACATCTATGCCTGGGTGTGCGTGCCGGATACGGACGTGGACTATCCGGTGCTGCAGCATCCTTCGGATGACAGCTTTTATCTGAATCATAATCTGGACGGCAGTTACGGGAATCCCGGCTGCATCTATACCGAGAAAGAGTGGAACAGCAAGGACTTTACCGACCCCAATACCGTGCTTTACGGGCACAATTTTAACGATGACAGGATGTTTTCGACCCTGCACCGTTTTGACGACGGGGCGTTTTTCGAAGGGGACCATTACATCTTCGTTTTCCGTGAGGACGGCGATCCGCTCGCATACCTGATCTTTGCGGCGTACGAGACCAACGCCATGCATCTTCTGGCCAACGGGGACATGCACAACGAATATGTTTTCGCGGATTATCTTAAGAACATCCGGACTGCCGGCAGCAGGGTGGTCCATTACCGTGACGATATCGAACTGACGACGGAGGACAGATTGATCACACTTTCCACCTGCCCGTTCGGAGCGGGCAAAGACAAACGGTATCTGGTGCAGGGAGTGCTGCTGAATCCGGAAGCGGCGGAGCGGGATGCGGTCCTGCCTGCCATCGATCTGGAATGAAGAAGGCCGTCAAAGTCCTGGCCGGACTGGGGATCGCGCTGCTGGTCTTTGCGGCGGCGGTCCTGCTTTTGTTTGCGGGCCTGCGTGCACGCGGAAAGAAGGCGATGCAGGAAGTCGTGAGCGGTGTGGAGATACCGCCGATCGACCTCGGAAGCGTTTCTGCGGCATCGGCGGATACGATCGCATGGGAGCCGGAAGAGGAACCTTTGCGGGAAGGAGAGATCCTCTACGAAGGGAAGCGCTACCGTTACCGTGATGACATGATCTGCATGCTCCTGATGGGGATCGACAAGAAGGGGAAACTCGGCGGAGCCGGAAACGCGCTGGACGGCGGACAGGCCGATGCCTTGTTCCTGCTCGTGCTGGATCCGCAGAAGAAGGAGTATACGATCCTGACGATCAACCGCAATACCATGGCGGAAGTGGATGTGTTCCGGGAAGACGGCAGTTACGAAGGACTGAAGATCGCGCAGCTGGCGCTGCAGCACGGATACGGGGACGGACTGGAAGAGAGCTGCCTGCGGCAGATCAAGGCGGTATCCCGTTTCCTGCACAATGTACCGGTAAACAGTTATGTCGCGCTCAACATCGCGGCGGTGCCCGAGCTCAATGACGCTGTGGGAGGCGTGCCGGTCGTGCTTGCGGAGGACATGCGGCTGGACGGCGTTACACATGCCGCCGGTGAAGAAGTGCTGCTTGACGGGAAGCAGGCCGTGGAATACGTGCAGCAAAGGGATGTCAATGTGTTTGACTCCAACAGCGAACGGCAGCAGCGGCAGAAGCAGTACATGACGGGCTTTGTTTCGAAGCTCAGGGAAGGGGCCCGCAGGGATCCCGGCCTGACACTGGAGCTGTACCGGATCGCCCGGGATTATATGGTCACGGATATCGATATCAGCAGGGTGACCTACATGACGAGCGAGTTTTTGTCCTATCACATGAGTGAGGCGGGAATACGCAGCATCCCCGGTGAAGTGCGCCAGGGAGAGCTGCTGGAGGAATTTTACGCGGATGATGAAGCCGTAAAGGATCTGATCGTGGAGCTTTTTTATGACGAAGTCGAATGAAAGCGGATTTACCGATGTTCACTGCCATCTGCTTCCGGCTGTTGATGACGGCGCGGCGGATGGCGGGAGCGCGCGTGAACAGATCGGCATCGCGGCGGCGGACGGCATATCCAGGATCTTTTTCACGCCCCATGTGCGCAGCCCCTGGCTAAGGCGCCCCTGGAGCGAGGTGGAGGAAGCCTTTTCGCAGATGCGTGAATGGTGTGCCGAAGCTTATCCGGGCCTTAAGCTTTATCTCGGAAGCGAGTTTGCTTTTTCGGAATCGATCCTCAGGGAAGAGCCGGAAAAGATCCGCGACATGAACGGCAGCGGGATCCTGCTCGTGGAGTTTAAGCCGCGTGACAGCTTTGAACGTATCGTAAACGCCTGCCAGCAGGTACAGATGGCCGGATACGACGTGCTCCTTGCGCATGCCGAGCGTTATGACTGCATGCTCGAAAAACCGGAGAGGGCGCGAAGGATCGCCGAACTGGGCGTGAGCATACAGATCAACTGTGATGATATCGTACGGCCCGCAGGCTTCGGGATGAAACGCTTCCTGAAGCTGCTCCTGAAGGAACACCTTGCGGACATGGCCGGAACGGACGCGCACGATGCAAAGCACCGGCGTCCCGAGATGAAAAAAGCATACGGGATCGTAAAGAAGTACACGGATGAGGAATACGCGGAACAGCTGTTTAAGACGAACGCGGATATCCTTTGCAAAGGAAAAGAGGACTGATCCATGGAAGAAAACACAAGGCTGGCCCAGGGAAGGCGGGGCGACAGTGTGGAGATCGACCTCGGAGAGCTTTTGTTCGAGCTCTGGGTCAATAAGTGGGAATTGCTTCTGGCCACGGTATTCGGAGGCTTGCTGGCCTTTTTCCTGTCGGCCTGCGTCATGACGCCGAAGTATACCTCCGTTACCAGTCTGTACGTACTGGCACAGCAGGATAACGAGACCATCACGACGGCGGATCTGACGGTCGGCGCACAGCTGACGAACGATTACGCGATCCTCGTGACGTCCCGTCCCGTGCTGGAGCAGACCATTGCGGAACTGGGACTGGACATGACCACGGAGGAACTGGGAAAGCTGATCCACGTGGAGAATGAGACGAATACCCGCATCCTGAAGATATCGGTCAGCTATACCGATCCGCTGCTGGTACGCCGCATTGCCGACAGCCTGCGGAACGCGGTCGGGGAACAGATCGTCTCGGTCATGAACATCGATGCGGTCAATACCGTGGAGGAAGCGAGTCTTCCTACCGAGCCCAGTGAGCCGGGGATCCTCAGGAACACGCTGATCGGTCTGGCATTGGGCTTCTTTTTGAGCGCCGGCTTCCTGGTGATCCGGAACCTCCTGGATGATACGGTGAAGACGGCGGAGGATGTGGAGCATTATCTCGGACTTCCGGTTTTGGGAACGATCCCGGATTCCAAGAGCAAAGACATATCGAAAGCGAAGGTCTGACATGGCAGAAGAGAACAAGGGAACGATCGGAGAACGCACGGAACTGAAGCGCATCAACATGCGCCTGCCCCAGTTTGAGGATGATTACGCGCTGCGGGAGGCGGTGAAAGCTCTGCGGACAAACATTGAGTTCATGGGCGAGGACAAAAAAGCCCTCGCGGTCACTTCCTGCGTGCGGGACGAGGGGAAGAGCTTTGTCTCCATGAACCTGGCGATGAGCCTGGCCGAGAGCGGGAAGCGCGTGCTCTTCATGGATGCCGACCTGCGCAAATCGGTGGTGATCGGGCGCTATAACATCAAGGGACACAGTGACGGGCTGTCGAATTATCTCGCGGCGCGCGTCAACATCGATGCGGTCCTGGTGGGAACGAACCTTCGGAAGCTCGACATCATCGTGGCGGGACACCGTCCGCCCAATCCCACGGAGCTGCTGGGAGGAAAGCGATTCCAGAAGATGATGGGAGACCTCAGGAGTTATTACGAGTATGTGATCGTGGACTGCCCGCCGATCGGAGAGGTCATCGACGCGGCAGTGGTGGCCAAGGCCTGCGACGGTGTGATCCTGGTCACGGCTTCCGGGCACGACAGCAACCGTTTCCTTCTGGACGCGAGGGACCAGATGGAAAAATCCGGCGCGCATGTGCTGGGCGTGGTGCTTAACAAGATGCCCAGGGAGCGGCAGGCTCACGGCAAATACGGCCGCTATTACGGACGTTACTACGGGAAATCCTACGGAGATTACGGGCGGGAGGACAAGTCGGAATGATCAGAAAGGGCCTGTATTTCGCCATCCTTTCCCTTCTGTGTATCACGCTGATCATCCTTACGGTTGTCCTGTGGAAGCAGAAGGACCGGGAAGCTCCGGTGATCAGTCTCCCGATGGGAGAGATCAGCTATACCGAGGGCGATCCCGAGGAAGGGCTGCTTTTGGGCGTGTCGGCCAGGGATAATGTGGACGGCGATCTGAGCAGCCGGGTCTTCGTATACGAGGTGCTTCCGATCCGGGCGCTGGGCCAGGCCAAAGTCGTATTTGCCGTTTGCGACAGTTCGATGAACGTGGGCACGGCCGAGCTGATGGTGAATTACGAACGGAAAAAGGAGAAGTACCGTTTTTCGGAATCCGGTGAGCCGGTGCTGAGGCTCAAGCGCTACGGCACTACGCTGAAGAAGGGGGAGGTCTTTGATCCCCACGATTATGTGGCATCGGTCAGCGATGACAAGGATGAGGAAGAAGAGCTGCTGCGCCAGCTGAACGTGAAGGGAAACTACGATCTGACAAAGACAGGGCATTACCGTCTGCACATGTATGTCTGCGACAGTGACGGAAACGAGAGCAAGCGCGCGGAGTTCCTGCTCGTGGTGGAATAGGGTTACTGTTCAGTCCCGAGCCACGCACTTCGCTGCGTGGCTACGGGCCGACACTTGGGCTGGCAGGCTTGCCGCCCATCGGCGAAGCCGATTATGCATGGCGGCAAGCCAGTTACGTTCAGTGGCTGGCAAGCCACTGAA
>JAILHF010000033.1 GCA_024696005.1 Lachnospiraceae bacterium
AAGCAGCTGAGGAGCAAAGAGACGAAGCTGCGATTTGCGAATCATCCGGGCAGATCGCGAGAGCGAAGCGAAGCGATCTGACAGACTAAATGGTCTGTAAAAAATTGGTTCACGATCTCTGTATTCGGTTTTCAGGGTAACGCCTTTGAAAGCAATCCTCGATAGCTCAATGGTAGAGCACGCGGCTGTTAACCGCGGGGTTGTAGGTTCGAGCCCTACTCGGGGAGTTTTTCTTTTATAAGAAAAAATACGGCTCCATGGTCAAGCGGTTAAGACATCGCCCTTTCACGGCGGTAACACGGGTTCGATTCCCGTTGGAGTCATGGTTGAAGGGATATTGACAAGTCAGGATCGCAGGGAATCCCCCCACATGCGTGGGTCCCCCTTGCGAATATCCTAAGGAATCTCCCCGGCTGCGCCGGGTCCCTCCTTACGATGTGTGCCGATGTGGCTCAATTGGCAGAGCAGCTGATTTGTAATCAGCAGGTTATCGGTTCGAGTCCGATCATCGGCTTATTTTTTTTATAAGAAAGAAATATCTGGACCTTTAGCTCAGTTGGTTAGAGCAACCGGCTCATAACCGGTCGGTCCCGGGTTCGAGTCCCTGAAGGTCCATGCGGAGGACAGTCGGAATGCGCCGGCTGTCTTTTTTTCACGGTTTTACTTTTACCCGGGATTATGATAAAATCGTTCGTGTGTCTGAAAACGCTTCGCGCCGCCTGCAGGCTTCCTGCGAGCGGAACAGTTCAGGTAAGAGGGACAAAAAATGGGATTTAAGCTTTCACAGCTTTTGGACTTTCATAGCATCGTGATCCAGTGCCACGATAATCCGGATGCGGATGCGTTGGCTTGTGGGTTTGCTCTGCAAAAATATCTGGCCGGAAAAGGGAAAGATGCGCGATTTATCTACAGCGGAAAGTCCGAGATCACGAAGAGCAATCTTCTCATGATGAAGGAGAAGCTCAACATTCCGGTGGAATATGTGACGGAACTTGCGCCGCCGGAGCTGCTTGTCACTGTGGACTGTCAATACGGGGAAAGCAATGTGACTCGTTTTGAAGCAAAAGAGGTAGCTGTGATCGATCATCATCAGGTTTCGACCACGTTGCCCGATCTTTCCGATGTCAGGAGCAATTACGGTTCCTGTTCGACGGTCTTTTTTAAGCTGTTTGAAGAGGAAGGGATCGAGATCAACGAGGATCAGGATCTTGCAACGGCCCTGTTTTACGGGCTTTTGACCGATACGGGCGGAATGGCGGAGATCTCGCATCCCTCAGACCGGGATCTGCGTGATCACGCGGCATACAGGCCGAACGATATCCTCGCGTTCCGGAATTCCAATCTTTCCAGGGATGAACTCCAGATCGCCGGAGAAGCCCTGGAAAATGCAGTCTATGAAGAATACCATCCTTACGGCATCATCGAAGCCAGACCCTGTGATCCCAATATCCTCGGTGTGATCAGCGACATGCTGCTGGAAGTGGAAAAGGTGGATGTCTGTCTTGTTTACAGCATTCTTTCTTTCGGCGTGAAGATCTCGGTGCGCAGCTGCACGAAGAACGTAAAGGCGAATGAGCTGGCAGCGTATCTGGCTGAAGGCCTTGGCGGCGGCGGCGGCCATCTGACGAAGGCGGGAGGTTTCCTTCAGAAGGATCTGTTCGTGAAAACGGGCATCGGCTTTGAGCAGGAAAAGATCCGCGATTATCTGCGGGAGAAGATGAACCGTTATTTCGAGGAAAGCGAGATCCGTTATGCCGGAAGGGAAAAAGAAGATCTGAGCGGTTACCGGAAATTCGTGAAAACGGAAACGAAACTCGGTTATGTGGACTCCTCGAAGCTTGCTCCCTGCGGAACGGGGATCCATGTGCGCACGCTCGAAGGCGATGTGGATTTTACGATCGCGGATGATATTTATCTCATCATCGGCGTCGACGGCGAGATCTATCCCTGCCGCAAGGAGAAATTTGAGAAAAGCTACCGCTACAGTGACGAACCTTATCACTATCCGGGTGAATACGAGCCCGTGGTGCTGTCTTCTGAACTGGGAGATCCGATCAAACTGCTCCCTTACGCAAAGAGCTGTGTGGCATTGGGAGGCAGCTGGATCTATGCAAAGGAGCTGGATCACAGAGTGAAGGTTTTCACTACCTGGGATACGGAGAAATACTATCTCGGAGTGAAGGGGGATTATCTGGCGGTCCGCAATGACGATCTTACCGATATCTATATCATCGCACGGCGGATCTTTGACAAAACTTATAAGGAAGCTACGGGAGAAACATCATGAAATATAACGCGTTTATCAGTTACCGGCATACAGAGCTTGACATGGAGATCGCCAAAAAGCTCCATAAGGGACTGGAGACATTCCGCATTCCGCAACTGGTAAGGGAAAGATACGGCAAAAGAAAGATCGATCGTGTTTTCCGGGATCAGGAAGAATTGCCGATCGGCAGCGATCTGGATAACAATATCCTTGCGGCACTTTCGGATTCGGAGTTTCTGATCGTGATCTGTTCACCCAGGACACCGCAGTCCGAGTGGGTGATCAAGGAGATCGAAAGTTTTATCTCCCTGCGCGACAGGGATCATATCCTGGCGATCCTGATCGAAGGAGAACCGGAGGAGAGCTTTCCGCCGCAGCTTTTGACGGATGGAAAAGGAAACCAGGTGGAACCGCTGGCTGCGGACATCCGCGGAAAGAACGCAGCGGAGAGAAACCGCAAGTTCAAGACGGAGCTGATGCGTCTTGCGGCACCGCTGATCGGATGTACCTATGATGAACTGCGTCAGCGCAATCGAGAACGCGTCATGCGTCGGAACATGACCATTGCCGGTGCCATCGGTGCAGTGGCCGCCATATTGGGAATATCCTTCGGTGTTTATAACGCGAAGGTGGCTGCCCAGATGAAGGAACTGGCGGATGACAAGGCGCTGCTTGCGGAAAAAAGCGCAAGTCTGGCTGCGGAAAAAGCGCAGCTAGCGGATGATATCCTGCTTCAGTATCAGGAGACCAAGAAAAACCAGTCCCGCTTCTACGCGGAAGAAAGCCTGAAGCTTTTGTCGGAAGGCCGAAGGGAGGAAGCGATCCTGGTGGCCCGGGCCGGACTGCCCTCCGTGTCCGAAGACCGCCCCTATGTTCCGGAGCTTGAATTCGCATTAAGCCAGGCTCTTCATGCTTACGATGACGGGAATACACCCGATTTTGACCGGCTGCTCCATCATGAGCAGGTCGTAAGTGAAATGGAGATCAGCAGTGACGAAAACTATATCATCAGTGTGGATACGGACAGCAATGTGTATCTTTGGGATACGGAAAGCTGGGAGCTGATCGTGGAGATCCCCTTCCGGCAGGAAGAGGATGGCTGGAGCTTTGATAAAGTCGTGGCCGTGGATGCGGACGACTCCTATCTGTATATCGCGAGACAGACCAGCCTGATCATCTATGATCATGCCGGCAATGAAGTGCGGAACCTGCCGCTGGACGAGTATCTGATCGGAGGGTGGATCGAAAGTGTTGACCGTTACGCATTCCTGGCCACCTCGGACTGCGTCTGGTGCATAGATCTGGACACCGGGGATTTTCTTCAGACGGTGGAGAAGGAAGGAAACCGCAAGTTTGGTCCGAAAGGAACGTATATCGGAAACGGTCTTTTGGCCATCACTTATACTTCGGAGGAAGGAGAGAAGAACGGTCTGAGCGTGATCGATGCCGGGGAAGGGCTCGTCAAAAGGATCCCTCTCGCCAGTGAAAGCGTTCTCCGTATCATTGCCTCTCCGGATGGGCATATAGCCCTCGCGGAATGCAATGCGGACTATTACATCACGGGAATAGTGAACGAGATCGTGCTGGAATGGGTCGATCCCCTGAACGGAGTCCTGTGGAGCAGAGATACGGGGGCTGATGTGAAAAGCGGCCTTACGCTCTATACGGTACTGAAGATCCAGAGTATTGCCAAGGATGAGGGGACGGAGAACAGGATCATTCTGACGGCGGACGATGGCGTGTATTGCTGGGATACAGAAAGCGGAGAAGAGCTCGTTCGTTTCAAACTGCCGGATCAGGTGAACTCCCTTCTGGTATCCTCTCTTGGTGATTACGCGATCGTCGGATACAGCTCCGGCACGCTGGACTGGATCAACACAAAAGAAGGGGGAAAGGTCGGAGATAAGAGCTACTTTGAAAGCGGGCTGAATCTGCGTCAGTTGATCTTTTACGGGGATAACCGCCTGCTTCGTGTCTATGCTTCTCAGGATATCTATCTGCTTTCGGTCCATAAGAGTGTGGGGCTGGAGGAGTTGGCGGAACTGGAAGAGGGGCAGATCCCGGCCGCGGTGGCACCGGACGGCAGTTATTTTGTTACGTATTCCGGCGCTGACGCAAGGATCGTCAACTTCTTCGATCCGGAGGGGAACCTCATCTATTCAAGCACCTGCGAGAGCTTTCCGGATACGCTGGGCTTTTTGAACGGGAAGGCTGTCATTGCGACGATGGGGGGTGTGTGTTATGTGGACCCCATGGCGAAGACGGAAGAGTTCGTGGATTATCCGAAGCTGGGTGGGGAAATAAAGTACACCAACTGCGGCATCAGTGAAGATTCCCATTATCTGGCAGCATGGATCGGCAGCAGTATGGCGGTCTTCGATCTGGAGAAGCGTTCCCGGCTGTATGGGAAAGATATGGAGAAAAGTGTATACGACGTGGCGTTGGCAAACAACGGGACAGCGCTTGTAGGACGCGCAAACACTCCGTTGCTTAAGCTGGATGTCAATACGGGAAAAACGGAGGAATATGCGGATAAGGGTCTCATGGGGTATAACAGTTCCGGATCTCACTATCTGTTTATCAGTCCGTCGGGAGAGAAAGCTATCATGTTCGCGGATTTCTCCTCCATGTATGTTCTGGATGTTGAAAATATGGAAGTGATCGATAAGATCCCCATCGCAGCGAAGATCAGGAAATTCGCGAGCTTTAATGAGGACGAGAGCATCATCGTGTTTCAGGGAGATGATTTCAGCCTCCATATCTGGGATCTGGAGGAAAGGGCCTATATCAACCGGATGAAGGATTTCAATGAGCTCTACTATGTGACCTGGGATACGGCGGAAGGAAAGCTGATCCTGGTGGACCAGCAGAGTGTTCACATTCTGGAGACGGAGACATGGGCGAGGATCGCATATGCGCCGGACGGGATCGCCTATTCCGTAAAGGAGGAAATGTTTATCCAGGAAGTCGGAAACAAGCTGTACCGTTCCCGTTACCTGGATTACCGGAAACTGCTCGAAGAAGCGGAACGGCAGCTGCCGGGCCGGGAACTGACGGATCAGCAGAAGCGGGAGTACAATATCGAGTAGACAGGGGCGGTTCTTGACAAGAAGCGCGGCAGAAGGTAAAATATCTTACTGTATGTGACTGCGGGTATGGTGGAATTGGCAGACACAAGAGACTTAAAATCTCTCGGGGGCAACCCCATGCCGGTTCAAGTCCGGCTACCCGCATTATGATTTCCGGAAAGCCTTCGATCTCACAGGTCGGGGGCTTTTTTCATGCCTGAAATTCCCGCTCGCTTATGGGCTTTTGGTGCTTTTCGCATAAGACGGGGGGACGGGCAGGAGGATCAATGAGGGAAGCGCGGAGGGCCAGCTCACTTTTCAGCCATGCTTCCCCGAAGGCATCCTTGTCCTCACAGCTGATGGGGGAACCGAAAACGATCCGCGTCGGAACTTCGACGGAGACCTGCTCGCAATAAACCGGGATGAGCCGGGCACCCGTTTTCCGGGCGATGTGATAGACGCCGGTTGCGATATCTTCTCTTTTCGTGATAGCAATGTCGGCGATGGTCTGCTGTACAAAAACCGTTAAGGCACGATCCTCGCCGCTGCTTAAATGTTCGATGCAGCTTCGCAATACATGGAGGCCGCTGGCATTATCTTTCCGCTTTACGCAGGCGATGGGAAAGAGTTTTTCCAGAAAGGCATTCAGATGAGGGTTTGCCCCCCAGTCGCTTTTGGCAACGACAAGCATGTTCGGGATGAGCGTGCCGAAGAGGAGACCGTCGAATTCGCTTACATGGTTCGGGACGAATACATGCTTTCCCTGCTCATAGTTTTCCCGGTTGAGAAATTCAAAACGGAAGATCCGGCGGACACCTTCCGCAAAGCCTTCCCTGCTCTCGGGGGTTAAGCCGAGCCCGGCAGTCAGGCGGAAGATTTCCTTCAGGATCGTGGCAGCCTGGGTCGTGGTATAGCTGTCAACGCCGCCGTATTCTTTGATCAGTGTTATCAGTCCTGAGCGATCGATCGTATCTGTTTCGTGCATTTTTTGTGGCTCCCCTGTTCCCTGGGCTTTGTATTTACGGTTACTGTTCAGTCCCGAGCCACGCACTTCGCTGCGTGGCTACGGGCCGACGCTTGGGCTGGCAGGCTTGCCGCCCATCGGCGAAGCCGATTATGCATGGCGGCAAGCCAGTTACGTTCAGTGGCTGGCAAGCCACTGAA
>JAILHF010000056.1 GCA_024696005.1 Lachnospiraceae bacterium
GCATTCCATCCCCCAGCTTTTCAGCAGCCCATCCATGCCGGAGCCTTCTTCCCCCACGACCATACATTTCAGGGAATCCGCCTCAAACTGGCGGCAGACACGGAGCGCACGGTTCAAAAGCGCCGTCCCCACCTTCCTTCGCCGGTACTTTTCCGAAACAAACAGATACTCCAGTTCGCAATGCCGCTTCTCTTCGCTGATCGCAAGGAGCAGTACGCCGACCGCTTTGCCCTCCGCTTCCGCTCCGATCAGGATCTTGTCGTCCTCTTCCGTGAACTCGTGCCAGCCCGGTGCCAGAAGCGGCATAAACGCTTCCGCTTTATCCTTTGCAAGCACATAAGTCTTTATCTCAGCTTCCCTTTTCTCTTTCATCTCTTTTCTGCCTCTCTGCCCTCGTTGCATTCCGCACATCAACACATCAGTCAAACGTAAATCTGTCAAATACGAATGTTTCCTCCGGGTTCTCCGAAACAAAGGCGAAATAGACCGCATGCTTTCCGATCACGCCGCCATTCAGCGGAACCGTCACTTCCGTCTCCTTTCCTGAAAAAACAGCCTCGGCGATCACACGTCCGCGATAGGAATCCAGCCGGACCTGCACCTTCCCTTTCTTCGGCTCCTCCAGGACCACGGTCACGCTCTTTGCGCTGTTGCTGCCAAACTGCAGATAACGGAAGCCCACGGTTGTGCCGCCGGTAATGTCCACGACCGGTGTGGAGATGTCGTCGCGCTGTTCGTAACCGGGGCGGATGTGGGCATTGGCTCTGCTCCCGAATATGTGGCAGGCATAGCCCGCCGAGATCCACTTGTATGCATCCAGACCGTTGACATGCGGCCCCTGGGACGTCATCTCCACGGGCTTCGAGGAGACGGGTTCGCCTTCCAGATATTTGATGTCGCCGATATAAAGCTTTCCGTCGCTTCCCAGCGCCACATCCACGGGCTCCAGCATGGCCTGGCGGGAGTACTCGTTCACGCCGGTCTGCCGGTGGTAAAAGATGTACCACTTCCCGTTCACTTCCATGATCGAACCGTGGTTGTTGCCCCAGCGGTAAGTCATGGTGCCGCGCCCCTCGCTGTCATGCAGGATCTCGCCGCCGTTAAAGCTGATGTCGCCTCCGTCATGGAAAGGACCGAAAGGCGTGTCGCTGATCCGGTAAGACAGGAAGCCGTTGCAGGGTTCAAAAACACCGAGCTCGGGAACCGGCTTTTCATAGCGCCTCGAAAAAAGGTACACGTATTTGCCCAGCACCTTTCTGGGGCTGGATGCTTCAAAGAAGGCATCGATCAGGGAAATGTGCCCGTCATCCACCGGATTCCAGGGGCAGGTGGAATGGCCGAGCGGATTCTCCACCAGCGTTCCCTCTTTGATCGTTGCCATGTCCTCTTCCATTTCCGCGATGTAGCAGGGCGCAGCGCAGCCGCCCCAATAAGCATACACCCTGCCGTCATCATCCACCAGGACGCCGGGATCGAAACCCAGCTTCGTCTCTACCGGGTCCGTAAAGGGTCCCCAGGGCGTTTTGGAAGATGCGACCACCACAAGGCTTCCCTTTTTCTCGGCCGCATACATGTAATAGACATCGCCCTTCTTTACCACATCCGGGGCGTACAGGATGGAATCGTAATGCGTTTCATACGCGACGCCGTGGTATTTCCAGTCCGTCAGGTCATCCACCGGCGCCGACCACACCACGTAATCGCGTCCGCAGTACTGCTCCCGCTCGATATCGTGAGAGCCGTAAACATACACTCTCTTCTCACCGTCGTGCTCGAATACACGGGGCTCGCCGTCGGGAACGTGCTCCCAGAGCGGCATGTACGGGTTGGCTCCTTTAATGAATTCTTTCATGTTTCCTCCTTTGTTCCATCCTCCCCCGGATATCCGGAGGAGGAAAATGATCCGGGAGCTTCCCGGGAAAACCACAGGGTCCGTCCCCGTGGTTTTTCTTTCCTCCAATCCGTATGTAAAAACGTCCGGTTCATTATATCACGTTTTATATGAATGTTGCACTTTTGCATGTTCCCCTTTCCGCGAAACGAAAAAAACTATTTCAGTACGATCCTGATATAAACCCTGTATGCGCCGAAATACATAAGAACATAGACCAGAAGGATAAACAGGCAAAACAGTACAACGCAAAGCTTCATGAATGCGATATCCGTAAGCATGAACAGTTTCATGATGTCACTCATCATGCCAAAGCAGGCAGCAACATGACAGAAGGCCATTCCCACAGGCAGGAAGAACAGCAGGCCGTTTTCCGCGAATATGCTTCTTTTGATCTCGGTATCGTACATGCCGATCTTTCGCATGATAAGCACATTGGGCGCATCGTCCGTTGCTTCCTCGATCTGTTTGTAATACATGATAAAGACCATGTACATGACAAAGATCAGGCTGATAAAACAGCCGAGGAACAAAAAGATCGCATTCCTTGCATACCTTGTCCGAAGCTGGGTGGCATTGCTGTCAAAATAGTCAACGGTCGGGATCCGGGACAGCTTGTCGTACAAAACGGCGTCCAGTTTCACCTTGTCGTCTTTTGTACCGCTCACATAATACTCGCACCAGAAAGACAGTTCTCTGGTAAGGCCCTTTTCCTTAAGCTTTTCGTGCAGGTCCGTGAGAACCGCGAAATCCTTTACGACGATATGGTTTTCGTATGCATATTTTATGTTATCAACCCCGGCGTACCTGGCGGTATCAAAGTGATACTTCACCCTGAGTTTCTCCCCGTAAAAGTCTATGAACTCATAATCCTTCCTTTCAAGATCTTCATCCGTTACAAGCAGGATCTCCCCGTCTTCAAGGGTGTAGTTTTCCTTTTCATTCCTGTTAAAATCCGAAAGAACGCTCACTTCCACCACTTCGGGAAGGTCTTTGCTTTCGATCCCTTCATCACCGAACACGCCCTTTTCAACATCGAGCAGTGTCTGAAATCCCAGCAAAACGCTTTCCCTGCATTCTTCCACCTCCACTCCCACTTCCGCCGCCGCTTCGTATACGGCTTCCCTGCACAGCACCCTGTCTTCAAAGCTCCGGCAGTTTACGATCCCGTCCGCTTTAAAGGCTTCGCTTGCCTGCCTTTGCGTGCCGAGATACAGGGATATGGTCGTGGAAGCTCCGATGATCACGCAGGTAAAAAGGATATTGATCACCGAAAGCGACATGGCATTGTTCTTTGTTCCGGAAATAAGCTTTGCTATGGTGGAAAAGAAAGTGCTCTTATAGTAGATCGAATCCCGCTTTTTCAAAAACATTTCCAGCATCACAACAGCGCCCGAGATCACAAAGAAGCTTCCCACAAAGAACACGCCTACGGCAAGCAGGATCATCTCGATGCTTTCTCTGAGATCCACAGCCGTATTGATGTAATAATACGCTCCCCCGATCAGGACAAGTCCAAACAGCCCTTTGATCACGTCAATGACTGAGAGTTCCTTTACCGGAGCGGCTTCGCCTTCCTCTTTCAAAAGAGAAACGACTTTGTTTTTCCTGATCCTTCTCATGTTCGAAAACAGAACAAACAGATCGATGAACAGAAATACAAGCATCGTGATCCATACGGGCGTAAAAGAAAAACCGGCCACATACGTCTTGCTGCATTTCATGAGTGTAAACAGTCCGTCGTATACAAGCTTTTGAAACACAAATCCTGCCAGGATCCCCAGGATAGAACCTGCCAGGTAAATATAGAGGCTTTCATAGAACAGGATGCTGTCGATGTTTCTGTACTCCAGGCCCCACGCGGCATAAAGCCCCATTTCGCGGTCCCTTCTTTTTGAAAGGATCCTGTTTGTATACATCTTAAAGAAAAGCGTGATAAACGCCACAAAAACACAGCCCAGGGACAGCACCATGATAAGGGTCGCATATCCGGGCGCCGCCTTTAATCCGGGATTGAGGGTCATGTATGTAAAAAGATAGAACGCCGTGATGGTGAATACATCCACCACAAGGTTGGCGATGTACAGATTCCTGTTTTCCACGATGTTTTTAAATGCGATCTTCGCCCAAAACGATTGTTTCATCTTCCCGCCACCTGCTTTCCCGCACTGTATAAAAAGTCCGCTATGCCGTTTTCAAACGCTTCATCCTTTGCGCCTCCTTTTTCCAGAGAGGCCCCGATCACACCGTCTTTCAGGAAGAGTACCTTCTTTGCTTTTGAAGCCGATCTGACGCTGTGCGTCACCATGATGATGGTCTGGCCAAGCTCGTTAAAGGTTTGGAAAAGCTCCATCAGCTGGTCGGAATTCTTTGAATCCAGGGCTCCCGTGGGTTCATCGGCCAGAAGAAGCGCCGGCCTGCAGACCAGCGCCCTTGCAACAGCGGTCCTTTGCTTTTCGCCGCCCGAGATCTCGTAAGGATATTTGTCCAGCAGCCCGGTGATGTTTGTTCTTTCCGCCAGTTCCCGGACTCTTTCGTCGATCTCCTTCTTGTTCTTATTCAGAAGCACCATGGGAAACGCGATGTTGTCCTTTACCGTAAAGTAATTGAGCAGGTTAAAATCCTGGAACACAAACCCCAGCTTTTCTCTTCGGAAGCGGCATATTTCCCTGTTTCCCATATTGGAAATGTCCGTACCGCCGATGATCACATTTCCTTCCGTTGCGGTATCGAGCGATGCGATGATATTAAGGGTGGTGGTCTTCCCCGATCCCGACTCTCCCATGATCGCTATGAAGTCCCCCGCAAAAGCGTCAAAGGATATACCCTTTAGGGCTTCATATTGCACGGCTCCTCTCCCGGTCCGGTATATTTTGCGCAGATTTTTCAGTTCAAGCATCTTCTCACACATTTTTCCATCCTCCTTCGGAAACCCTTCCTGTCGTTTTGTAATAAGCGTAAAGAAAAGGAAAGCTTCCTTCCATCTCATTACCTTACATTTCCGCCCCGCTTTCTTACAATTTTGTAAGTTCTTTCTTCTTTCCGTTTGACATTTGTGATATGATGATCGGGAATAAATGTTTCCCAATCATACCGATGACAAGGGGATCTGACTAAAATGAAAACGAACAAGAAACTCAGGCTTCTTCCGTTGATCACACTTCTGTTCCTGCTGCCGGTCCTTCTGCCGCCCGCAAGCGCGGACGCGGCGCCATCGCACCGGCGGGATCTTCTCCAAAACAGCAAGGACTATACCGCCATCCTCTACGATTCCTCCAACGGTCTGCCCACCTCCGAGGCAAATGCCATCGTGCAGGGCAGTGACGGCTTCATCTGGATGGGCGGGTACAGCGGCCTGATCCGCTACGACGGCACCTCGTTCCAGCGCTACGATTCCACAACGGGCGTTTCCAGCGTGTTCAGCCTCTACGTGGATTCCCGCGGCATCCTGTGGGTAGGCACCAACGAAAACGGCGTCGCCAGCATCGACCACGGCGAGCTTCACGTATACGGAAAGACCGAAGGCATCAAATCCCATTCCATACGTTCCATCATCGAGGATCCCGACGGGAACATCCTGATCGGCACCACACAGGGCCTGGCCTACGTCGACAGCGAGATGGAACTTCATCCGATCAACGATCCCCAGCTGAACACCGAATACATCTCACGTCTGCAGCGCGACCCTTCCGGCCGCGTGTTCGGCCTGACCAACGACGGCGCACTCTTTGAAGTGAAGGATCTGCATGTCAGCGCCTTTTACGAGCCGGATGAATTCGGCGACACCCTCAACGCCATCTACGCCGATCCCACGCAGCCCGGCCTGCTCTACGCCGGTACCGTCGAATCCGAGCTGCTGGAGCTGAGCATCACCGACAACGTGAAAGTGACCAAGCGCCGCAATACCGGAAGCCTGCGCAACATCAACGCCTTCCAGCGTGCCGGAAACGTGCTCTGGATCTGCACCACCAGCGGCATAGGCTTCATGGATGAGGGCGGGCACTTCGATGCCATCGCCGACGTTCCCAACTACGGTTCCGTCGGAAGCGTCATGCAGGATTACGAGGGCAACATCTGGTTCACCTCCACGCGCCAGGGCGTGCTGAAGCTGGTGCCCAACCGCTTCTCCGACATCAGCCGCATGGCCGGCCTGGACACCATGGTCGTCAACAGCACCTGCATCAACAATGAACTGCTCTATCTGGGCTGCGACGATGGCCTGCGCATCCTGGATCAGAAGACCAACAGTCTGGTCGAAAACGAACTCAGCCGGGAACTGAAGGGCATACGCATACGCTGCATCAAGAACGATTCCGACGGCAATGTGTGGATCTGCTGCCACAGCGACGATCCCCTGATCCGTTATTCACCCGAAAACGGCGTGATACGCCGCTTCAACGCCGATGACGGCCTGGACGTGACGCGCGTTCGCACCTGCCTGGAGCTGAGCGACGGAAGGCTGGCCGCCGCCACCGGCGAGGGGCTGTTCCTTCTGAAGAACGACAAGGTCGTTTCCCATTACGGGCAGGACAACGGGATCAGCACCACCGAGATCCTCTCCGTCGCGGAAGGCTACGACGGAAAGCTCTATCTGGGCAGCGATGGCGACGGCGTATATGTCGTGAACGGCAACAGCGTCTCGCGGCTCGGCCTCGAAGACGGCCTGACCAGCGGCGTGGTGATGCGCATCAAGCGGGACGATGAGAGAAAGCTTCTGTGGTTCATCACTTCCAATTCCATCGAATACATGGATGCCGCAGGCGGGACCATCACGCCCGTGACCACTTTCCCCTACTCCAATAACTACGACATCTATTTCGACACGCGCGGCGGCGCCTGGATCCTTTCCTCGAACGGTGTGTACATCACCAGGGTGGACGAGCTGCTCGCCGACAAAAACATCGAATACAGCTTCTACAATACCAAGAGCGGCCTGCCCTGCATCGCGACCGGGAATTCCCGCAGCCATCTGGGCAGCGACGGCATCCTTTACATCTCGGGCACCACGGGCGTGTGCAGCGTGGACATCAACGCCCGGCCCGGGAACAACGCTTCCATACGCCTCGCCATTCCTTCCATAGAAGTGGACGACCGCGTGATCCCGGCCGAAAACACCAACTCGGTCACGGTTCCCGCCGGCAGCCAGCGTGTGGTCATCAACGCTTTCGCCCTGACCTACGGGCTAAGCAATCCGCGCATCCGCTATTATCTGGAAAGCTTCGACGAGAACCCGATCATCACGACCAAGCAGGACATGCACCCCTTCGTATACACCAACCTGGACGGCGGCCGCTATGTCTTTCATCTGGAACTGATCAACGAAGAAACCGGCGCGGTCGAGAACAGCACCTCGATCCTGATCATCAAGGAAAGCTCCCTTTATGAAAACACGCTCTTCTGGGTATTGCTGATGATCGGCCTGATCGCGGGCGTCTACTTCTTCGTGGCCTCGCGCTTCAAGCACCAGCAGGCCGTCCTTCTGGAAAAACAGCAGAAGGACCGTGAATTCATCACACAGATCATGCATACCATCGCGAAATGCGTGGACCTGCGCGACACGATGAACATCGGGCATTCGTTCCGCGTGGCCTATTATACGCGCCTGCTGGCGACCAGGCTGGCGCCGCTGAAGGGCTATGACGAGGAAGAGATCAACGAATTCTACAACATCGCCCTTCTGCACGACATCGGAAAGATCGGCATTCCGGACGCGATCCTGAACAAGCCTGAGAGACTCAACGACGATGAGTACCGGATCATGAAATCCCATACCAAACTGGGCGAAGACCTTTTGCGTGACGTCGACATCGTCCGGAACCTGGCCCTGGGCGCCGGCTATCATCATGAGCGTCTGGACGGAAAGGGCTATCCGCGCGGCCTTGAGGGAGAAGAGATCCCTGATGTGGCGCGCATCGTCGCGGTGGCCGACACCTTCGACGCGATGTACTCCACCAGGCCTTACCGCAAGCAGATGCTGCTTTCCGATGTGCTGGCCGAATTCAAGCGCATCCGCGGGACCCAGCTGGATCCCGATGTGGTGGATGCCCTGATGGAACTGGCCGAAGAAAACCTGCTCGACAAGGATAAGGTGGACGCGTGGGTCGAGAACGTGAAGGCCCCGAGAAAGAGTGAAGAAAGCGAAAACACGGACGAAGATGATGATGCCGATGATCTGGCCCGAAGGAACCGGGAATTCATGGAAAGCCTGGACTTCGGAAAAGCGACGCACAAGTCCGATGAGGAGGAATAAGACATGAGCGAGCAAAACACAAAAACGGAAAAGAAACGGAACGGCGCACTGCTCCATCCCATGCTGCTCCTCGTGATCATCGTCGTGCTCTCCGCACTGGCTTCCTATGTGGTGCCGGCCGGGCAATACGAGCGCGTCATGGATGAAGAGATCGGCCGCGAGATCGTCGATCCCACCTCCTTCACCTACCTTGAGCGCACGCCCGTCAGCGTCTTTGACCTGCTGCAATCCCTGACGCAGGGCCTGCAGGAAGGTGCCGACGTGATCTTCTTTCTGCTGATCATCGGCGGGATGTTTTCCATCCTGAACGGTACCGGCGCGCTGAACGTGGGCATGGCCAACCTGCTGCGCCTCCTGAAGGGAAAAGAATGGATGATCATCCCGATCTTCATGATACTCTTCGGCTGCGGCTCCACCTTCTGCGGAAACTTCGAGGAATTCCTGGTCTTTGTACCGCTGATCGTCGCCTGCTGCATCACTTCGGGCTTTGATTCGCTCACGGCCGTGGGCATCATCTTCCTGGCAGCCACGGCAGGTTATGGCGCCAGCATCACCAATACCTTCACCGTGGGCGTAGCCCAGCAGGTATGCGGTCTGCCGCAGTTTTCCGGCATGGAGCTGCGCATCGCCCTCTTCGCCGCGCTGGAGATCTCCGCGATCCTCTTTCTGCTGCGCTATGTGCGTTTCATCCGAAAGAACCCCAGACTGTCCGGCTCCTACAGCCAGGACCAGGTCTATAACCAGGACAAGAAACTCAATCTGGAAAAGATACCGCCTTTTACGCCCAGACAGACCCTGGTGCTCGTGGTCTTTGGGCTGGGCATCGTCGTGGCGGTGTGGGGCGTGATCGCAAAGGGCTTTTATGTGAATGAGCTTTCCGCGATCTTTCTGGCCGTCGGCATCCTGGGCGGCCTGGTGGGCGGGCTGCTTCCCGGCGAGATCTGCGAGCGTTTCGTGCGCGGCTGCCGCGACATGCTGCTGCCCGTGCTCATGATCGGCCTGGCACACGCCTGCATCATACTCCTGAACCGGTCCAATGTGCTCGATACCATATTGCACGGCATGGCGGGGCTGCTGCGCAGCATGCCGGACGGCCTGATGCCGATCGGGATGTTACTCTTCCACGCGCTCTTTCACATCATCGTGCCTTCCGGTTCGGCGCATGCATCCATCACCATGCCCCTGATGGTATCCCTTGCCGACATGGGAGGGACCACTAGACAGACGGCCGTGCTGGCCTACCAGTTGGGCAGTTCCTTCACGAACATCCTCTCCCCCACCGGCGGAGAGATCCTTGCGGCCCTTGCGATCTGCCATGTACCCTTCGGCAAATGGCTGCGCTTCATCCTGCCGCTGATCTGCATCTGGTACATCATTTCCCTTGTCTTCCTGATCATCGCCACACAGTACGGCTACGGCCCGATGTGAGCAGCCGGGAGCGTTCCCGCCGGACGCAGTGCCGGGTGCTGTAACCGGCCCGCCGGACGGCGTGCCGCGTTCTTTTTCGCCGCCACGGCAACATAAAAAAACAGCGCCCGCGATGCGGACGCTGTTTTGCTTTCTGCGGTTCTTACAGCTTGAAGTAGCTGATGGAATCTGCCAGCTCTGTGGACAGGTTCTGCAGCTTCCCTGCTGCTTCGCTGATGATCGTGAAGGTCGCATTCAGCTCTTCCATGGAAGCGTTGGTCTCTTCGGTGGAAGCAGCGTTCTCTTCGCTGATCGCTGACAGGTCGCTGATGATCTCCATCAGGCCGTTCTTTGCGTCGTTCAGGGAAGCGATCCTCTGGGTGATGTGTGCGGAAGTATTCTTCACGCTTGCCACGTTCTCGTTCATCGTTACCATGTTGGAACGGGTGGAATCCAGTTGCGTGGCCTGTACGCCGAAGCTTTCGTTCAGCTTTTCCAGAACGCTTACGGAAGAAGCGGAATCTGCCAGCAGACGCTCAACGATGCTCTTGATCTTGTCTGCGCTCTCGCTGGACTGGTCAGCCAGCTGACGGATCTCGTCTGCCACAACGGCGAAGCCGCGCCCCGCGTCACCGGCACGTGCTGCCTCGATAGACGCGTTCAGCGACAGCAGATTGGTCTGGGTTGCGATATCCGTGATCGCCTGCGTGAACTCGGAAATGGTCTTTGCAGAATCGTTGGTGGAATTGATCGTGTCACCGATCTCCTTCACCGAAACCGTAACCTCTTCGCTCTGGCGGATCAGCTTCTCCAGTGCATCCATAGCCTTGTCGCAGGCATCCTTCATCTCTTCCGCATAACGATCCATCTCGGTCACATCCGAGGTGATGTTCTCGATGTTCTTGCCGATGTCGTCGGTATCACTGACTGCACTTTCAACGCTCTCGGCCTGTGCCACCGCACCCTTGCTGATCTCGGTAACGGCATCGGTAACCTGGTCGCTGGCCTGGGAAGCCTGTGCCGCGGAATCCGCAAGATCGGAACTCTGGGTGTCAAGCTCTCTCGATGCAGCCTGGGAACGGGAAATGACTTCGTTCAGCTTTCCGGTAAGATTCTCCACACCTTCTCCGATGATGCCCAACTCGTCCTTGCGCCGGACGAGATCCTGGTCCACCTTCACGGACAGATCGCCGCTTGCCAGCGTATCCACGTTATCCGCGATCTCTTTCATCATCCTGGAATACTTCTGGCTCAGGATCAGACCGAGTACCACAAAACCGATGGTGATCAGAACCGCGATGACGATCAGCACCATGATCGCGCTGTTCATCCGGGAATCGATGTCCTCGGAAACACGGCCCGCAAAGAAGCAGCCCACGTACTTGCCGTTCTGGTTCTCGGGCGTGTAATATACGTAATAGTTCTTTCCGTTGATCTTGGTCTTGAAGTCCGCAAAAGGCTTTCCGCTCTTCACTGCGTTATAAGCCGCATCGCCGATGTCCTTGCCCTTCATTCCCTCGATGGTGGTGACGGCACGGGTCTTGTCCATGATGATGGTATAGTCCAGACCGGTATTGTCCTTGACTTCCTTCAGCATGCCTTCGATGTTCTCGGTATCGTTTTCCAGATCCCAGTCACCCTTCCACAGCCTGCCGTCCTCCATATGCCAGTCACCTTCGTACAGGTTATCCAGCGTATGCTGCAGTTCCAGGCAGGCAACCTTCAGTTCCTCCTCACCCATGCTGTGGTAAGAGGTACGCAGCTGCGTATAAGCTATGATGCAGAGCACCAGAGCCAGCGCCACAATACCTACCACTGCGATCGTCACGATGTGACCGATCAGATGTTTCTTTCTTACAGTATTGTTACCCATCTCCTTACCCTCACTTCCTGTTATTTTGCCAAGCTACAAGCAATGAATTTATTATATACGCAATAAGGCTTTATAGCAAGCATTTTTAGTAAAGTAAGCCTAAGAAATCTTGTTTTATGCCGTCCATTTCAACATATTGCACAAAAAACGACTCACGGATGCAAAATAACATCCTTATGTCCTCCAAAATATATGCGCCATCCCTACTACACTTTTCTGTACAAATATGTTATAATACACGTGGATTTATCCTTTCGCCGGCAGTCATATCCGGCCGAAAACGAAAGGGGGGGCTGAAATGAACATCAAAACCTTAGTGACCATCATCTTCACTACCCTTGGTGTGGTACTGGCCGCAATGGCCGGGCATGACCTGTTTCTTCCCGATCTGGATCCCTGGCTCGCCGGGATCAAAGGCACCAGCCTGACCATCACCTTTGCGGCCGGCGTGGCCTGCATCGTACTGGTCCTTGCCATCCATGTCGTAACGGGTCTGAACACGCACTTATATGCAGTCAAGGGCAAACCGAAAAAAGAAAAACGGGAATACTACGGTCCCGGCGCGGATTCCTTCAACGGCGCTTACGGCGATCGTGACGGCGGCGGAGCCGATGTGCAGAGCATGGTAAGAGGAGCATTCGCGACGCAGGCTCCTCCGGCCGAGATGCAGACGCCCATCCAGCAGCCGGTATCCTACGAGACCACGCCCATCCCGGTGGTGGTCCCCCAGCGTACCAACGACGCGGTCGACCCCCTGGCCTTTGTGCAGTCGGGCGAGACCCCTGCCGGCGCGGCAGCCAGTGCCAATCCTCTCTACGGCGGCATCGTCGAGAAGAAAGCCACGACCAATGTATCCAATTATCCCGGACAGTCCGGAAACGTGAACTACGATCCGGCATACGGCGGGGGCACGCCCCAGAAAAGGACCTGAGCCGGGCACAAAAAACCTCCGGCCGCGGCCGGAGGATGAAAGAAGCAGCCTGATGCTCAAAGCTCCCTGATCGTGATCCTGGAATTCATATCGTAAAACCCCACGGTGTTCTTGTCACTGATCACCGTGACGTGCAGGGCATCATACAGACGGTGATAGACCGTAAAGTCCTCTCCTTCATAGCCGGTCAGGCCGAAGGAGAGGAGATATTCACCGCCCTGCAGATCCACGGCCTGCGTAAAGCAGATCTCTTTCTTTTCCCCCGCCTTGCAGGCATCCAGAAAAGCTTTTTCGAACATGGTATTGGTACCGGTGATCTCGGTGCCTTTTACGTCTTTGAAGGAAAACGCAAAGATCGGTGCCGGCACGTATTCGAGTATCTCCACGGACATGTGGATCGTGCATTCCGCCCCCTTGATCAGAGCGTTTGTACGCGTGCCTTTCGCGTCGGTGACCCACACTTCCCGTATCTTCGCCTTGCCGCTTCCGTATTCGAGCAGTTCGGGATCGCCTTCCATCGGTGACGGTTCCCGCTTCAGTATGCTCTCATCCGCATCGTACTGGCCCACAAGCACCTGCTTGTAAACGTCGAGCATTTCCTTGGGCGCGCCTTCCCCGAGCTTGTGCCCCTTCTCCAGAAGGATCACGCGGTCGCAGTATTTCGCGATGCTGCTCATGTCGTGGCTCACGAAAAGGATCGTGCGGCCCTGGGCCTTGAACTCCTCGAACTTGCGGTAGCATTTTGCCTGGAAGAACACGTCACCCACCGAGAGCGCCTCATCCACGATCAGGATCTCGGGGTCGATGTTGATGGCCAGCGCAAAAGCCAGGCGCACGAACATGCCCGAGGAATAGGTCTTTACCGGCTGGTAGACAAAGTCGCCGATCTCGGCAAAGCGCAGGATGTCGTCCAGGCGCTCGTCGATCTCCTTTTTGGAAAAGCCGATCATGGTCCCGTTCAGGTAGATGTTCTCGATGCCGGTATACTCGTAATTGAAGCCGGCTCCCAGCTCCAGCAGCGCCGATATCCTTCCGTCCACTTCCACGCTGCCTTCTGTGGGCGAGAGCACACCGGTGATGATCTTGAGGATCGTGGATTTGCCAGAGCCGTTGGTCCCGATCAGGCCCACGGTCTCGCCTTTTTTCACTTCAAAGCTCACCCCGTCCAGGGCGCGGTGATCCTTGTGCCTGGGATGGCGGGTCAGATGCAGCGCCTCCCGCAGGCGGTCGGAATTCTTTTCATAAAGATGATATACTTTGCTCAGATCTTTGACACGTATGACACTGTCCATTTTTTTACCCTATAAAACATCCGCAAGATGCGGCTTCAAGCGCTTATAGATCAGGCGCCCCAGCAGAAAGACGACCAGGCTGACGCCCCAGAAATACAAGCTCATCGGTACATCCTGCCAGAACCAGCGCTTGTCGAACAGCGCCTCGCGGTAGCCGTTCACGACATAGTATACCGGGTTCAGTTTGAGGATGAAACGCACGGGAACCCATTTTCCCTTGATGAAGGAAAGGTCCCAGAGGATCGGCGTCGCCCACATCCCGATCTGCAGCAGGATGTTAAAGATCTGCGTCAGATCACGGAAGAACACGACCACCGAGGAAGTGATATAGCTCAGCCCCAGCACGAAGAAAAAGAGACAGAGACTGTAGTACGGCAGCTGCAGCAGATACAGGTCCGGCTTCTGTCCGTACAGGAAATACATCAAAAGCAATACCAGAAGGAAAAAGACGTGAACGAAGCTCGACGCGATCAGCTTTACCAAAGGGAGCACGCGGATCTCGAAGACGACCTTCTTAACAAGATAATGATACTGCAAAAAGGCCTGCATCCCCTGCATGACCATCTCGTTGAAATAGAACCAGGGAACCAGCCCCGCCGTGAGCCAGAGCACATACGGCGCATCGATCCCGCTGGCAAGGCGCTGCGAGCGGTTGTCGAAGATCACCTCAAACACAAAATAGTACAGCACCACCGTTACCACGGGCTGCACCAATGCCCAGACAAAACCGAGATAGGAGCCGGAATAACGCGCCTTGAAATCGTTGGCCGCGAGTTTCCCGATCAGTTGCCGCTGCTTTTCGTTCATTTGCGGTATTCCTTTATGCCTCCCCAGTTGCGGTCACGCTCGTTGATGTTCAGCTCCATGCCTTCATCAACGGGCCATTCGATGCCGATGTCCGGATCGTTGTAGCGCAGCCCGCCCTCGTCTCCGGGATGATAATAATCGGTGCACTTGTAGCAGAATTCCGCATAATCCGAAAGCACGAGAAAACCGTGCGCAAAACCTTCGGGGACATAGAACTGTTTGCGGTTTTCCGCGGAAAGACGCACGCCGAACCACTTTCCGAAGGTTGCGGAACCTTCGCGCAGATCCACCGCCACGTCAAACACCTCGCCGCGTACCACGCGCACGAGCTTGGCCTGCGGATGCTCGATCTGGAAATGCAGGCCCCTGAGCACGCCGTGTGCCGAAGAGGACTGGTTATCCTGCACGAAAACGCGGTCGATGCCCGCTGCCTTGAAATCCTCGTATTGATAAGTCTCCATGAAGTAGCCGCGCTCGTCTCCGTGAAGCTGGGGCGTGACCACCCGCAGTCCTTCGATCTCACAAGTCTCTACCGTAAGCTTTCCCATTTGAAATGCCCCTCCTGTCTTTATCTTCCGTCCCAGATCAGATCCAGATCGACCCGGGTATTGATCCCGTCCACATTGCCGCCCGAGCTGTACTGCCATATGCTGAATTTCCCCGTATACAGGGGATTGGCGCGGTATTCCGCCAGCCAGTGCACATAGTCCTGCAGTTCATCATCGACCAGATTGTTGTTGTACCACCAGCGCCCGGAATATACACCGCCCGAAAGCCCGGCGCTTTCGATGGTCTCACAGAATGCCTTCACCACATTGGTGCGCGTGTATTTGTCCAGTCCGTCCGCGCGTCCCTTTCCGCCGGCGCCCTCCACATCGATGAACACCGGATAATCCAGCCTGTAGTCGCGGCAGAGCATGACCACCATGGAGGCTTCCTCCACCGCTTCCACCTCGTTGACCGCCTGCGTGAAGAAGTATACGCCCACGGGAATGCCCGCGGCCGTGGCGCCTTCGATGTTCTGTTTGAACTTGCTGTCTTCGATCAGTCCGCCGATCGTGGATCCGCGGTAGCCGCAGCGGATGATCGCGAATTCCACGCCCGCGGCCGCCACCTTCTGCCAGTCAATGTCCTTCTGATAGGCCGACACGTCGATCCCGAAGACCGCGTCCGTCCCTTCCCATCTGCCGGTGTGCTCGGTCGCATCCGCATCCTCGGCCGCAGCCGCGATGCGCGTATCCTCCTGCGTCACGTTCACCTCATCCTCGCTGTGGATGTAGAGCGAGATGTCCTCGATCACCGAATACTCCAGCTGGTCCTTTACCGAGATGCGCATCGGCTCGGAGGGAACCCTGTAGCCGTCGACCGGCTTGAGCTCCGCGTAATAATCCCCTGCCTCCACATCCGGGATGTAGATCTGTCCGTCCCGGTCCAGATCCTTGAAATCCCCCAGCGGATCCACGTTCACGTAGAAGGCATGTCCTTTCACGGGGTAACCCTCGGCATCCGTCACCATGATGCGGATGTCCTTCAGCACGCTTCCCGCTTCCAGATAGAGCTGCTCGCGCGTGTCGCCGCGCTCTCCGGCCTCCGTTTCGGTCACAATGGTCTCGCTGTAGCCCGGTTCCTTGTCAAAGAAAGTCTCGTCCTTCAAAAAGGCACGGTACGGATCGTCCGTCTCCGTCTGCTCCGTCGTGACCGGGTCCGGTTTTTTCGCGGGCCGGTTGGCATACCACACCAGAAAGAGCATGAAGAGCAGGACCGTGCTCACTCCGAAGATCGCAAGATTTCGTACCCGTTTCTCCATGTATTACAGTCCGTTCGCCACTTCCGTCAGGTACTGGCCGTAGGCCGTCTTCATCAGCGGCTTTGCCAGCGCCAAGAGCTGATCCTTCGTGATGAAACCGCGCTTGTACGCGATCTCTTCGATGCAGGAGATGTAGAGCCCCTGCCGTTTCTGGAAGGCTGCCACGAAATCGGCCGCATCCAGCAGGGCATCGTGATTTCCGGTATCCAGCCAGGCAAAGCCGCGTCCGAGTGTTTCCACATGCAGCTCGCCCCTCTCCAGATACGCGTTGTTCACGCTGGTGATCTCGATCTCCCCGCGGGCGGAGGGTTTCACGTTCTTCGCGATCTCCACCACGCTGTTGTCGTAAAAATACAGGCCGGGCACCGCGTAATTGCTCCTGGGGTGCTCGGGTTTTTCTTCTATCGAAACGGCCATGCCGCTCTCGTCAAATTCCACCACGCCGTATTCCCTGGGGTCACGCACGTAATAACCGAAGATCGTCGCGCCCTTATCGCGCTCCGCCACCTTGCGCAGCAGGCGGGAAAAGCTCTGCCCGTAAAAGATGTTGTCGCCGAGGATCAGCGCCACGTGATCGTCCCCGATGAATTCCTCTCCGATCAGGAATGCGTCGGCCAGGCCGCGCGGCGTCTCCTGGATGGCATAGGAAAAAGTAAGTCCAAGCTGGCTGCCGTCTCCGAACAGTTCCTTGAATACCGGCAGATCCCTGGGCGTGGAAATGATCAGGATCTCCCGTATCCCCGCCAGCATCAGGATCGAAAGGGGGTAATAGATCATCGGCTTGTCATAGACAGGCATGATCTGCTTGGACACCGCCTTCGTCAAAGGATACAGTCTGGTGCCGGAGCCGCCGGCCAATATGATACCTTTCATTCATCTCCTCCAAGAATATCTATACTGCTTTGTTCTGTCTCGCATGATCCGTCCCGGCTCGCTTTCGCTCCCGGCTCCGGATCATGACTCGACTCCACACAGTTCTCTGTTCTGTCTCGCATGATCCGTCCCGACCCGCTTTCGCTCCCGGCTCCGGATCATGACTCGACTCCACACCTCGACAGGACCAATAATACAGTTCCAAGCCAAATATGGCCCATAGCCACGAATCGGGGTGCTTAACTCGGCACAAACACTGCCCGAGCTGCTCCGGCACCATACTTCGGGGTACTCATCGATTCTTGTACATGTCCTCGTAGTATTTCTGGTAGTCGCCGCTTGTAACGCCGGCCATCCAGTCTTCGTGCGAAAGATACCATTCGATGGTCTTGCGGATGCCGTCCTTGAACATGGTATCGGGCTGCCAGCCCACGGCTTCGCGGATCTTGTCCGGCGCGATCGCGTAACGACGGTCGTGCCCCTTGCGGTCTTCCACATAGGTGATCAGATCGCGGGTAACGCCCGCTTTGCGGGGATCGCTGTCGGGAAGGATCTCGCGCAGCGTGTCGATGATCAGTTCCACGATCTCGATGTTGTGCTTCTCGTTATGGCCGCCCACATTGTAGGTCTCGAAGAGCTTGCCCTTTTCCTGCACCAGATCGATGGCCTTGGCGTGATCGCGTACATAAAGCCAGTCGCGAACGTTTTTGCCGTCCCCGTAGACCGGAAGCTTTTTCCCCTGAAGCGCGTTGTTGATCATCAGCGGGATCAGCTTCTCCGGGAACTGGTAAGGCCCGTAGTTGTTGGAGCAGTTTGTGATATTGGCCGGGAAATGATAGGTATCCATGTAGGCCTTCACCAGCATGTCCGAGCCGGCCTTGCTCGCCGAATAAGGCGAATGCGGCGCATAGGGCGTGGTCTCGTAGAAATAGCCGTTGCCCTCGGGCAGGGAACCGTACACCTCGTCGGTGGAGACGTGCAGGAAACGCTTGCCTTCCGGATACGTCCCGTCCTCGCGCTCCCAGGCTGCCCTCGCGCAGTTGAGCATGTTCGCGGTGCCCAGCACATTCGTGCGGACGAACACGCCGGGATCTTTGATGCTGCGGTCCACATGGCTTTCCGCCGCGAAATGCACCACGCGGTCGATGTCGTTTTCCGCAAAGATCTTTCCGATGGCCTCCGCGTCGCAGATGTCGGCCTTCACGAAGCTGTAGTTCGGGCGGCCTTCCACATCCTTGAGATTCTCCAGGTTTCCGGCATAGGTCAGCAGGTCCACATTGATGATGCGGATCTCGTCCCCGTATTTTTCAAACATGTAAAGAATGTAGTTGGAACCGATAAAGCCTGCTCCGCCCGTCACAAGATACGTTTTCATAGTCCGTCTCTCCTTTTTCTCCGATTCAATATCCCATGTAGCTCCAGTTCAGGTCCACGGCCCCTTTGATGCCCGAGATCGTGCCCTTCGAGGAATGCTGCCAGATATCATAATGTCCTGCGTAATCGGTCTTGCTCGTGTAATGCGCCAGCCATACCTTTGCCCCGCCGATGCTGCCGATATCCACCATCGGTCCCAGCCAGGACTTGGAGGAATACACGCCTCCCGCATAGCCGCCGTTTCGTATGGTCTCGACAAAGGCGCGGCAGACTGCCGTACGGGTTGCCCGGTCGATGCCGTCCGCGCGGCCGTTCTTGCCCACCGTAAACTCCGTATCGATGAAGATCGGATAGCTCACGGAGTAACCCGATGCAAGGCTTAAGCACATCGAGGCTTCTTCCACGGCTTCCACCTCGTTCACGGCCTGGGTGAAGAAGTAGAGCCCCACCTTGATGCCGGCCGCCTGCGCATTCTGGATGTTGTAGCGGAAGGTGGGATCCTCGACCAGCACGCCGGTGGAGGAGCCGCGGTAACCGCAGCGGATGATCGCGAAGTTCACTCCCGCGGCCTTTACCGCATTCCAGTCGATGGTGCCGTTCCACTTGGACACGTCGATGCCCATGATCCCTTCGCCGTTCTTCACGGTGCCCACGTTGCTGTTCGCCAGGCTGCCGTCCGAATTGAAGTGATAGCTCACGCCCTGGATCACCTGGTCGCCGGTCACCTTGTTCCCATTCTTGTCGAAGAAATAGGTCACGCCGTCAAAGGTCTGCCAGCCGGTGTAGACATACTCGATCTCGGTCACGATGAAGAATTCCTTGCGGGTATAGTAATCGGCGTAAACGGCTTCCACATACTTGTCGCCGTCCTTGTAATACAGCTGGTTGCCGTTCTTGTCCTTGAGCTTGGTTTCCTTGTCCTTTTTGGGATCCGGTCCGGTCCCGGTAGGCGTGGGCGTCCCTTCACCCTCTGCTGCCGTGGGCGTGGGCGTCCCTTCCTTTTCCCCGCCGGAAGTGGGTGTGGGAGTTCCTTCCTCCTTCTCCTTCGGCGTGGGCGTGGGTGTCAGTTCCTCCACCGGTGTGGGCGTGGGCGTGGGATCGTCGATGGGAAGCGGTTCCGCATCCGGTCCGGGCGCTGCCGCCACGGGATGGGGCGCAGGCTTGTCCGCTGCCGCCGCCGCAGTCCGCGATGCCGCAGGTACGGGCATGACTGCCCTTGCATAAGCGGGTTCGGGGATGCTGTCCTTCTCGACCTTCTTGTATCCGTCCGAGCCTTCCTTCGGCTTTTTGGACGATTCCACCCATTCCACGGTGTCCTTGCTGGCCGGCGTGGGCGTGGGATCGCTGCCCTTGTCGTTGCTCCCGCCGGTATCCTCCACCGCGGCATTCACCTCGGCTTCGGTCTTGATCTCTTCCTTCACGTCCACCTTCTGGTAGGCGATCTTGTCACGGACGTTCACGCTTGCCTGTACTTTGACAAAATTGAAGCCCTTGATGTCCACGGCGGCCACCTGATAATCGCCGCCCTTCATTTCCTTTTCGTAGATGATGCCGTCCTTGTCCTCATCCCGCAGACGGATCTTTTCCCCGTCCCGGGTCAGCACCACTTCAAAGATCACATCACGGATCAGACGTTCCGTGTCCTTGTTGATGAACTTGATCTTCAGATCCTGCGAAACCGATGTAAAGCTGATCAGCACCGGCACGCTCTCTTCGTCCGTTTCCGGATCCGTCCCGGCCTGCTGCGTGGGATCGTCCTTCGGTCCGTGATCCGCTGCGGCAAAAGCGATCAGGCCGCTGCTTCCGGGCGTGCCGATCGTGCTCAGGTCCTGTCCCGCGGCAAGGAGCGGATTCTCCTTTTTCGGTGCCGCCGGCAGGCCGCGGCTTCCCAGCCAGATCAATATGCCCGCCGCAAGCAGGCAGATGCCCGCGATGACGGCAGCGATGATCACGCCCCTGCGGCCTCCGCGCCGCACCTCGGGACGTGCGCTCTTTCCGCGCGATACCAGCTTTTCCAGGTCGGAAAGGCCGATCAGTTCGCCTGTGCCGAAGGCATCGTCCGCATCGGGATCGTCCTCCGCATCGGAGCCGTCTTCCGAAGTCCCGTCCGCCACCTCTTCCGGAGCGCCTTCTTCCGGGGCACCTTCTCCGGCATAATCCTCCGGATTCTCTTCCGTCTGTCCCTCCGGATCCTCTCCGGCATAATCCTCCGGATAGTCTTCCGGGAAATCGCCTTCTTCGCCTTCCGGCAGGTCGTAGCCGTAATCCGCGCCTTCCGGCAGATCTTCCATCTCCGGGATCTGTGCCGTTTCATCAAAGTCCATGATCGGCATCGTATCGTCCGGCAGCTGTTCCTTCACCTTTTCGGGAAGCTCGATCACACGGGTCTGCTCCAGCAGGATCTTGTCGGTATCCTGCGGGAAATCCGGATTTGCGTTCTCCGTCAGGCTGTCAAGCGTCTGGAGCAGCTGGGTGTCTTCCATGTTCAGCGCGATCTCGCCGCTCATGTCCCCCAGAAGGAGCGTGTCCACGGAAACCTCGCGCGGAAGCCCCTCCGGGATCTTTATGGTTCCGGTCTGATCCAGGTCTATGATCTCGGGTTCTTTATTCTCGGAAGCTTTGTTTTTCTCTTCCGGTTTTTCCGTATTATTCTCGTCTTTCATCATCTCTCCCTTGTTATGAGTTTACATAACAAGTAATTATACCACAGGGAGGCTTTATCCTGCAAGCCGCGGCCGGGGCCACGCATTCCGCTTCAGGATCAAAGATATTCGTCCCTGTTGCAGATCTTTAAGTTTTCCACGATCTTGCGGATGTCGGTCGTGCTGTCCTTTGCGCAGATCAGGATGGCGTCTTCGGTATCCACCACCACCAGATCCCGGATCCCGACTGCCGCGATCAGCTTTTTCTCGCCTTCGATGATGCAGTCCTTCACATTCACGGTCAGCACGTTTCCGGCCACGGTATTGCCCGATTCGTTCAGCGGGCGCATGCGCTCCACGGAAAGCCAGCTTCCCACATCATCCCAGCCGAAGGTGCCCGGAAGCACGTAGATGTTCTTCTCTTTTTCCAGCACGCCGTAATCGATGGATTCAGACGGCAGGCTCTCAAACACACCGCGCAGGATGCTGTCTTCGTCCTCAGTGCCGATCGCGCTCTCGATGCGGGTCAGGCCGGAATAGATCTCGGGCAGATGCCGCTCCATCGATGCAAGGATCGTGGATGCCTTCCACACGAACATGCCGGAGTTCCAGAGGTATTCCTCGCTCTCCAGATATTCCTTGGCCTTGTTGACATCCGGCTTTTCCACAAAGCGGTCCACCTTGAACGCGTCTTCCTTCGTGCTCTCGGGATTGAACTTGATGTAGCCGTAGCCGGTCTCGGGCGCAACGGGCGTGATGCCGAGGGTTACCAGGTTCGTGCCCTCTTCCGCCACGCGGATGCCGTCCTTCAGGACGTTCAGGAACATGCCCTTGTATTTGATCTGGTGATCGCTGGGCAGGACAAGCATGATGGCATCGCCATATTTGCGGCGTATATGGACGGCCCCCAGGCCGATGCCGGGCGCGGTGTTGCGTCCCACCGGCTCATAGAGCACATTCTCCTCCGGGATCTCGGGCAGCTGCTCGCGTACCAGATCGCGATAGCTCTTGTTGGTCGCGATGAAAATGTCCTCGGGATCCACGAGCGGGCGAATGCGCTCCACCGTCTGTTGGATCATGGTCCTGCCGTCTCCCGTGAGGCTCAGAAACTGCTTGGGGCAGTTCTTCCTGCTGCGGGGCCAGAAGCGCTCACCCTTGCCGCCTGCGAGTATCAATGCTGTGATCTTCAATTTCTTTTTCCTCCCCTTTGTATCTCTTATTCTTTTATGCTATAATGCATCCGAAAACTATTTTATGGCAAAGGAGGTTTCCCATGATCTCTATCGTGGTTCCCACCTATAATGAAAAGGACAACATCCTTCCCCTGCTTTCGCGCATCCACGGTGCCCTGGGGGATATCCCGCACGAGGTCATCTTTGTGGATGACTCCACGGACGAAACGCCCCGCGTGATCGAAGACATCGCAAAGAGCGATCCTGCCGTGCGGCTGCATCACCGTGAAAACGAAAAGGGCCTTGCCACTGCCGTGGTGCTGGGCTTCCGCCTTGCCAAGGGCGATTACGTCGCCTGCATGGACGCGGATCTGCAGCATCCGCCCGAGGTTCTTCTGGACATGTACGCTGCCATGCGCGCACACGCCGACATGGCCATTCCCAGCCGCTTCATTCCGGGCGGTGACGACGGCGGCCTGGACCTGATCCGCAAGATCATCTCCGGCACGGCGCGCTATCTGGGCAAGATCCTGCTTCCCTGCCTGCGCCACATCAGCGATCCCACCAGCGGTCTCTTCATGATCCGCCGGGAGCTGCTCGAAGGGGCAAACCTCAATCCGATCGGCTGGAAGATCATGGTCGAAGTGCTGGCCATGTGTCCCGTGAAAAAGGTCCTGGAAACGCCCTATGTCTTCCATGACCGTGAAAACGGCGAGTCCAAGCTTTCCACCAAGGTGAGCGTGGAATATGTCAAGCAGCTGCTGCATCTGATGCTTGTCGCTCCCAACCGCGGCAAGGGCATGCGCGTGGCCCGCTGGAGCACCAAAAAGCTCGAGATGAAAAAAGCTAGTCTTTGATCCACTGCGCCCAGCGCTTGCGATAGTCCTCGGGACTCATCTTTTCGTTATCCATAAAGAGCTCGCGAAGCTTTTCCGCATCGCCGACACCCGATTCGGCGGCCACCTCTTCCAGAGGCTTGATGGTAAAGCGCAGCAGCTCTTTTGCTTTGTTCAGGATGCGGCTTTTCACATAGCCTTCCACGGATATGCCGTAGCGCTCGGCAAACACGGCGTCGATGCGCGCGAAATCCGCTCCGTAACGCTCTTCCAGGGCATGGCGGATCGCTCCGATCTCTTTGCACTCCAGCAGCTTTTCGTTCAGGGTCTCGCGCAGGCCTTCAAACTTCTGCTCCTCATCCTCCCTGCATCTGGCCTGTTCCGTGCACAGAAGCAGGATCTCGGCGATCACGGCATCGGCACGCAGCTCATTTTCCGGGCTGTTTTCGCCGCGGTGTTCCATGATGCGCCCGATCAGCCCCTCTGCCTCCGCAAGGCGTTTTCCGAGCGGGATGCGAGCGCTTTCGCCATTATCCTTCCAGAAGAGCGGATAGACTGCTTCGGCCCTGGCCCCGTCAAAATGCACCCAGGCAAGCTCCCAGGGCGAGCTTTCGCTGCTCTCCTGCTCGTAATGCATGCGGCAGTCGATCAGCACGGCATCTCCCGTCCGCAGCTCGTATTGCTTTTCTTCATAGCGCAGCCAGCCGCTGCCGCTCTTCACAACAAAAAAGAGAAAGGACTCCAGGCCGTCCCGCACGGTCACGTGGGGTTTCAGGCTCTTCAGGGTCCCCGCCTCCTGCGCATAGCACAGATGCTTTCGCGCGAATGCGGAAGGCGTGAAAAACAGACGGTCGGAACTCGTGATCCCTTCCGCGTCAAACAGCTTTTCCATCCTCTTCCCCCTTTCTTCTCCAGTAATCCAGCACTTCGTCTATCGTCTGTTCCAGCGGGATGCGCGGCTCCCAGCCCGTTGCCGCCTTCAGCTTCGAGATGTCGGCCTCGATGATCGGCACATCCACGGGGCGGATCTTGGCCGGATCGGTCTCCACGCGGATATCCGCTCCGGAGCGGCGGATCACGGTATCGAGCAGCTCACGGATCTCCACGGCATGGCCGCTTCCCACATTGTAGGTCTCTCCGGGCACGCCGTGTGCGGCAAGCGCCGCGTAAGCGCGCACCACATCACGCACGTCGGTAAAATCCCGTTTTGCCGAGAGATTACCCACGTACATGACCGGCTCACGCCGTCCCTGTTCGATATCCACTGCCTGCTTGCAAAAGTCCGAAACGACAAAGATCGGGAGCTGCCCCGGACCGATATGATTAAAGGCCCGCACCATGATGAGCTCCAGATCGTATGCCTCGGCATAGATCCGGCTCAGCATGTTCTGGCAGGCCTTTGTTGCTGCATAGATATTTCCGGGATCGAGGCGCGTATCCTCCGGTATGGGAACGGCTCCCGGGCGGATGTGCCCGTATTCCTCGCCGCTTCCCACCATGATCACGCGGGGTTTGTAAAAAAGCTCCCGCAGTGCTTCCAGGAGATTGACCGATCCCTTGACGTTTACATCGATCGTGAGCTGCGGATTGCTCCAGGCAAGACTCACGCTGCTTATGGCCGCCAGATGATAGATCTCGTCCGGCCGCTCTTCAAACAGGAGTTCAATGATGCTCTCTTTATCCATGATGTCCAGATCCACGACTTTGGCCGGCAGTTCCCCCAGCCGCTCGCGGGGCAGCTTCGTCACCACCACGCTCCGTCCCAGATCGTCATGCAGATGATGCGTCAGATACGAGCCCACAAAGCCCGCAGCTCCTATGATCAGCGCCTTCTCAGCTTTGGCTTGCATACCTCATCTCCTGCTTGACCAGCGTAAGATCCGTCGACACCATGCGCTCCACCATCTGATCGAAGCTGATCTCGCGCTTCCAGCCCAGCTTTTCCTGCGCCTTTTTCGGGTTGCCGATCAGAAGCTCCACTTCGGCAGGGCGGAAGAACTTCGGATTCACCTTTACCAGTACCTTGCCGGTCGCCGTGTCCGTTCCGATCTCGTCCACGCCGCTTCCCGAAAACTCGATATGGATGCCCGCCTTCTCAAAGGCGATCTGTGCGAATTCGCGTACCGTGCGGGTCTCGCCGGTTGCCACGACATAGTCGTCCGGCTCGTCCTGCTGCAGCATCAGCCACATGGCGCGCACGTAATCCTTGGAGTGGCCCCAGTCACGCTTTGCGTCCAGATTGCCCAGCTCCAGATGGTCCATCAGCCCCAGCTTGATCCGTGCCACGGTATCCGTGATCTTTCTGGTCACGAATTCCTTGCCGCGCCGCTCCCCTTCATGGTTAAAAAGGATGCCGCTGCAGGTGAACATGCCGAAGCTCTCGCGGTAGTTCTTGGTGATCCAGTGCCCGTAAAGCTTTGCCACGCCGTAAGGGCTGCGGGGATAGAAAGGTGTATTCTCGTCCTGCGGGATGGCCTGCACCTTTCCGAACATCTCCGAGGTGGATGCCTGGTAAAAACGGCACTCGGGCTTTACCACCCGGATCGCCTCCAGCAGATTGGTCACGCCCACGGCATCGATCTCGGCCGTTGCGATGGGCTGGTCCCAGCTGGTCGCCACGAAGGACTGGGCCGCCAGGTTATATACCTCGTCGGGCTTCGCGATCTCCAGTGCCTTGATCAGCGAAACCACATCCGTCATGTCCGCATATATGAAATGGATCTTATCCTTTATATGGGTAACATTTCCGTAATCCACGACACTCTTCCGGCGCAGGATCCCGTATACCTCATAGCCCTTTTCCAGCAGCAGTTCCGACAGAAAAGAACCGTCCTGTCCGTTAATGCCAGTGATCAGTGCGTGCTTCATGATTCTCCTCCTTCCGTTTCCGGACAATAATATCCGAAACATAGTATCACATTTTCGCGATTCTTTCAACATCTCCGCATTTTCGCGGATTTCCGGCCTTCCGGGGTGCAGCTTCCTGCCTTTTGTTGCAGTTTCCACAAAATCAATTCAAAAACATTATCTAAAAATTCAACAAAAATGGTTTTACAAACAGCCGTTTTTCCGTTACTATTTGGGTATACCATACTTGTATACAAGTGCACCATATGTCAAAGCGTCCAAAGAATACGAGAGGTAAGAATGATTACAGACACAAAATACCCCCGTGAGACAGCCCGGGATTACGCCCTGAGAATGTTGAAAGAGAATATCCTCTCCCTGGAGCTGAAGCCGGGGACCGCGATCTCGGAAAACGAGCTCTCGGCCGCGCTGAAGATCTCCCGCACACCGCTCCGGGAAGCGATCGTGGAACTCGCCAAGGCCTATCTGATCGAGATCTACCCGCAGAAAGGCAGCTTCATCTCCCTGATCGATCCCAAGATGGTAGAAGAAGCGAGATTCCTGAGACGGATAACGGATACCGCGGTCATCGAAACGGCCTGCGACGAGATCACCGATGAAGGGATTGCCCTGCTGGAGGACAACGTGGCCCTTCAGGAGTACTACCTCTCCAAGGGCATGACGGACAAGATCTTTGAGCTGGACAACCAATTTCATAAGAGCATCTACGTTGTGGCAAAGAAAGACATCATCTACGAGATCCACTCGACCCTGATGATCCACTTCGACCGGGTCCGAAACCTTTCGGTCGAGACCGTAAAGGACTTCAAGGTGGTAGGCGATCACCGCGCCATGCTGGAAGCCATCAAAAACAAGGACAAGAAAACGGCGGTAGAACTGGTCAACAAACATCTGGGACGCTACCAGATCGACGAGAAAGAGATACGAAGCCACAGACCCGAATATTTCAAAGCTTGAATATTTCAGAACGAAAAGCCCACGGAACTCCGGACAAAACACCGGAACGGAAGGCGGGCTTGCAAATCGCAAGGAGGTTAACATGGCCGATTTAGAAGAACAGGCATTGCAGGCAGAAGAAAAACCGAAAAAGCCGGAAAAACCCAAAAAGGAATTCGTTCCCAAGTCAAGCGCGGGTATCTACCTTAAAAGGTACTGGCAGCTGTATGTGCTTTTGCTCATCCCGCTTGTCTATCTGTTCATCTTCAAGTACAGTCCCATGTACTACGTGCTGATCGCGTTCAAGAAGTACAGCATCGTTCAGAGCGTTTCCGAGATGCCCTGGGCGAAGAACCACGGTTTCGAATACTTCATCAAGGCTTTCCAGAACAAGGATTTCCGCTACGCCCTGCGTAACACGGTCTTCCTGAACCTGCTGGACATCCTTGCCGGTTTCCCGATCCCCATCATCTTTGCTCTGCTTTTGAACGAGCTGCGCCTGAAGTTCTTCAAAAAGACGGTCCAGACCATCGCCTACATGCCCCACTTCCTTTCGTGGGTCATCATCTACGGACTGGCCCTGCAGCTCTTCACTCCGACCGATGGTCTGATCAACATGCTCATCCAGAAGCTGGGCGGCGAGCCGATCCACTTCCTCGATAACGCCAACAACTGGGTGGGCACCTACATCGGCCTGGGCATATGGCAATCCTTCGGATGGAACTCCATCATCTACCTGGCAGCGATCTCCGGCATCTCCCCCGAGCTCTACGAAGCGGCTTCGGTGGATGGCGCGGGACGTTTCCAGAAGATGTGGCATGTCACCCTGCCCTGCATCAGACCCACCATCGTGGTGCTCCTGATCCTGGCACTGGGCAACATCCTGGGTTCCAACTTCGACAGACCCTTCGCCCTGCAGAACAACCTGGTCCTGAAGAACGCCGAGGTTATCTCCACCTTCGTATACAAAAACGGTATCAAAGGACTGCAGTTCTCGCTCACCACAGCGGTCGGTCTGTTCCAGTCCATCGTAAACGTGATATTCCTTTGTATAGCAAACTGGTTCTCCCGTAAGATGGGTGAACGCGGAATCGTTTAGGAGGTAATTATGAAGATACATGTTGATGAAACAAGCCGCGAGATCCACTCGCTGAGAACAAAGATCGGAGACTGGGTGATCATCTTCATCTGCGTCCTGATCGCGATCATATGTCTTCTGCCCATGCTGAACCTCCTGGCCAGGTCCCTGTCCTCTTCGGAGTATCTGGTAAAGCACCAGGTGTACCTGCTGCCCAAGGGCCTGAATTTCAACGCCTACAGCACCGTGCTTGATGATCCGAAGTACATCCGTGCCTTCGGATGGACCGTGCTCCTGACCGTGATCTGCACGTTTTTGAGCCTTGCGGTCAGCACGCTCTGCGCCTTCCCGCTCATCTTCGAGAAACTGAAGGGCCGCAGCGTGTTCAACGTCATCATCACCGTCACGATGTTCTTCAACGCCGGCACGATCCCCAACTACCTGCTGATGCAGAAGCTGCACCTGCTGGACAACCCGCTGGTGCTCATCATTCCCGGCTGCCTGAGCGTTTACAACATGATCATACTCCGCAGCTTCTTCTACGGCATACCGGATTCCCTGCGTGAGTCTGCCGAGATCGACGGTGCGAGCTATTTCACGATCCTCTGGAAGATCTATCTTCCTCTTTCCAAGCCCGTGCTGGCTACCCTCGCCCTCTTCTACGCGGTAGGACGCTGGAACGGCTATTCGGATGCCCTTATGTATATGAAGAACAAGGATTACTATCCCCTGCAGCTTCTTCTGTACAACATCCTGAACAACATCAACTCAGTCGAGGTGAGCACGCAGGAAGGCTTCTCGACGCCGGGACTTTCGGAATCCTTAAGGGCTGCGGTGGTCATGTTCTCCACGATCCCGATCCTGTGCATCTATCCTTTCCTGCAGAAGTACTTCATCCAGGGCGTGACCCTCGGAGCCGTAAAGGAATGATCATTACACCAACATTGTGATCCGGGCGGGAAACCGCCGCAAATCATAAAGTCACACCAATCAATAAGGAGGGAAAAATGAAGAAGAGAATTTTGTCAATGTTGCTTGCCGGCATCATGGTCGTCTCCATGGCAGGCTGCGAAAGCGGCAACGGCGGAAACGCCGAGCCGACCGGAACCGGAGTACCCGATCCCGCCGAGCCCGTTACCCAGGACACCTTTGAAGGTGACGGATCCGAGATCGAAGGCGGCAATGCCGCAGAACTGACGGACGGCAAATTTGCCGAGACCAGAAAGATCACCGTCGAGGTCTATGACCGCGAAAACGACGGCGGTTCCGATCCCACCAACAATATGTATACCGATTACATCAAGAAGGGCATGCTCGAAGATCACAACGTGGAAGTGGAGTTCGTGTCCGTTCCCCGCTGGACCGAGGTTGAAGAGATCAACCACCTGCTGGCGGCCAACACCGCTCCCGACATCTGCCTGACCTACGACTATCCCACCATCCAGACCTATGCCGACATGGGCGGCGTGCTGGATCTGCAGAACCTGGTCGTGGACAACAAGAACGACCTGCCTCATCTCTGGGACTGGCTGGGCACCACCAACATGTACTGGGACAAGAGCGTAAAGGACGGCACCCTGTGGGCCATCGAAGGAAAGCGCGCAAACAACAACCGTATCGTTACCTTCGTCCGCAAGGACTGGCTTGATACCCTCGGCCTCAAGGAGCCCACGACGACGGAAGAGTTCCACGAGATGCTCGTAGCATTCAAGGACAATGCAAAGACCCTGCTTGGCGATGACGCCTCCAAGATGATCCCGTTCTCCTGCTCCGTGGACGTAGGCTGGAGAGCAGCCCTGCTGATCGAATCCAAGCTCGATCCCGCCATCACCGACAAAGAGTTCTATGTGAACGGTTTTGATGACAGAAAGCTTACCCAGAACGGAACCAAGGATGCTCTGAAGATCCTGAACGGCTGGTACAACGAAGGCCTTATGTGGAACGACTTCGCTCTTCACAAAGGCGATACCGTAGAAGACGATAACATGAAGGCCGGTTTTGTCGGCGCATTCATGCACAACTGGGATTATCCTTTCCGTAACGGCGAGGATTCCATCAACGCAAACCTGAAGAGGATCGTGGGCGACAACGCGAAGTTTGTTGCGGTTGACTGCTTCGAAGATGCCAACGGCAATTACACCAAGTACTGTGACTCCACCGCAGGTGACAGAAAGATCTTCTTCCCCGCTACAAACGACGAGCCTCTGGCTTCCCTGCTGTACCTTGACTGGATCTCCGATCCCACGCACATCGAGTACCTGCAGATCGGTGAAGAAGGCGTGAACCACAACACCCTGGCTGACGGCGCGTTTACCTTCATGCCCGCTACCGGAGAAGCGATCATGAACTCCGGCCAGAACATCGACTACACCATCACCTGCAACGGTCTGCACCTGTCCACTCCGGAGCTGACCGAGAAGTCCCAGAACAACAACTATCCTCCCTGCGATCCCGAGGATGTTGCAAAGGCAAACGCTGTAGCAAACAACGGCAAGAAGCCTACCAAGAATGCCAAGATCACCGCGATCGAAGCTGAGAACGGCATGGGTGAATCTCTGAGCTCCAAGAGAGACGCTCTCTACGATTCGGTCCTTGTCTGCAAGCCCGAAGAGTTCGATGCTACCTGGGATCAGTTCATGGATGAGTACCTTTCCGCAGGCGGACAGGCCATCATGACCGAGCGCCAGGCTGCATGGGAAGCTCTGTACGGTGACAGCGTGACCCTGGAGTAAGTTAATTCCTACCTACCCATAAGAATACAACAGGAAAGATGCTCCGCAAAAGCGGGGCATCTTTTCCATTTGGCATACGGAATGGCAAGCCGTCGCAGGGCAGGAAGCCGGTGGCGGGATCCGGAGCCGGGAGCGTTTCAGCGGGACGGGACGGATCCCGCGACGGCTCCGACCAATTGGGGAACAATACCCCTTGTGGTTTTCCGGATTATGTGATATTCCAAAAGGGTATTCATTCAGAAGTGAGGAAGAGAGCATGGACAGTCTGATCGATTATGTACAGTGGATGAGCGATATCCCCATCAGGGCAACGGGCTTTCGGGACGTGGATGCGCTCGTATTAAGCAACCTGATCTACATCAACCTGTCTTCGGTATTTGAAGAAGGCTCGAAAGAGGTGTACCTGAAAGATTGCCGGAAGATCCTTGATTCGGGAAAGGTAGAGACCGCGATCGCGATCCGCGATGACAAATATGCCGAGCTGCTTCGGGCCACTGTTGATTCCGTGCGCTTCGGCGAGCTGCGGATCAGCGATTACGTCGACATCATCCGCAATGATCCGCCGGTGCAGTTTGCCGTGGTGAGTTTTCATGATGATGACGGCCTGTCCTTCATCTCTTTCCGGGGAACCGATGACACGCTGCCCGGATGGTACGAGGATTTCATTACCTGCTATACCGTGACCGAGGCCCAGAAGATGGCGCGGGAATACGCCGACCGTGTGATCGCGGCAGCGCCTGAGCGGCGCTGGATCATGGGTGGCCACTCCAAAGGCGGCAATCTGGCTCTGTATGCAGGCGCCACCATGAAGAGCGAGCTCTTCTCCCACGTGACAAAGATCTATGACCTGGACGGGCCGGGCCTGTGTCCCGAAGTGATGGAATGCCCTTCGATCGACCGCCTGCTGCCCCTGACCACCCGCATCGTTCCGGAGTTTTCCGTGATCGGAAAGGTGTTCGACATGGACATCCCGGACACCAAGATCATCAAGTCCTTTGCAAAAGGGCTGTTCCAGCACGCGCCGATCTCCTGGGGCGTGGATCACGGCAACATCGCCGCTGCCGCGAAGAACAATCCCTTCAGCATCTGGTTCAACGATTTCTTTGCCAACTGGATCGCCCGCACGAACATTGACGAGCGCAAGATCTTTTTCAGTGAAGTGTTCGAAGCCATCAACGCCGGCGGAGCCACCAACCTGGAGGAGCTGGCAGATCAGGGCATCGAAGGCTTCTTCGCGATTCAGAACCGCCTGAAAAACGCCAGCGATGTGACCAAGCGGGTAATGTACGACTTTACCAAGCAGGCATTCTTCTCCAGCATCTTCCCGGGACAGAAGACGACGTGATCGTGGCGGTTCAGCGGCTTCTGAACCTGGCGTATAACTCAAGCACCGCCACGATCCCCATGAGGATCCAGAAAAAGATAAAGAAGCCGATGACAAACTTCAGGCGGATGTCGTTGATGTAGCTCCGGTAGGCCTCCCGGGACTCCGGCGCGTCTTCCTCTGCTTTCCGGAGGATATCCAGTTCGTTAAACCCGTTAATGTCCTCGGGGATCGGCTCGCCGCCCTCGGGGATCGCGTCGATCCCGCCCTTTTCCAGGCGCTCCATCAGGTATTTCTTCGCCCGCTGCTCCTTGCCCCCTCCGATCAGCCTTATAAGAAGCAGATGCAGCAAAAGGACCAGCGGCAACCCAAGCAGGAACAGGAGCTTGCCGGGCTCCATCCGCGAATTCACATAACCGTAAAGCGCCCCGGCCGTCAACCCGCCCCAGAGCAGGATCCCCAACACGCCCATGACCCGCAGAAAGCCCGAGCGCCGGATCACATACTTTCCTTTTTTGTTTTTGACAAAAGGGACACGGTCATAATAATGGCTTCGTTTTCCGATCTGCCATACGTACACATCGATCCCGTCCCCGTCCGTGCGTTTCAGCTGAAATGCGGGGCGCAGCTTCTCCGCGCCTCTCGTGATCCGCATGTTGATCCAGCTTATCCCATTCAGAAACAGGATCACGAGAGCACAGATCAAGAGCCCCATCAAGCCTGAGCGTATATCATTCACTTTTTATGCACTTGTTTCATGTTCATGAGCTTTGTTTTCAAACCATTCCCATTATAGTACTGACCGGTGGCATCGGCAATCACTTATGCCCCTCGAGCTGATCGACCGCATATTTCAGCTCCGGATCGATCCCCTCGGAACTGAGATGCCTGTACATGTCAAACAGTTCCAACGCATACTCCTTCGTCATCGGGATCCGGACATCGAGCGGGATGCGGTTTTCACGGCTATCATCGGTATCGATGAGCGGAACGCGTTCAGAAGAAAGCGTAAGATTGGCCGGATAGGCAATGCCCAGGCCATCCGGAATACAGATCTCTCCTCCGTTATTCTGATTGACGCCCGCGCTCGCCGTCATGCCCATGAGTGTCACACCCGGACAATCCCCCATGAATTTGGCCACACCGTCACCCGCACTCATGCATCTCGCATTCACCAGCACAACAACAGGCAGATCACTGTAGCGTCCGTCGGGAAAGATGTAATGTTCTTCTTTTACGTGATATCCCGCTGCATCCTCATATCCGAAGCAACAGAGCGGCAGTTTTTCCTTTGTAAAAAGCGAAGCAAGTGCTCCTGCAACGAAATCCGAACCGCCCATGTTATTTCTCAGGTCGATGACCAGATATTTCATGCCCTGAGCCTCGAGACCGGCGATGATGTTCGCAAAGTACTCCGTCAGCTCAGGATAATAGCCGTTTTTCAGCACGGCCCCGGCATCCAGAAGATCGTCATATTGCTCGGCGGTCACACGAAGATAAGCGCATTCTTCATCGAGCATGAAGGATTCGAAGTTCTTCCCGAACGCCTCGTGGCCCAGCAGGACGCTGCGCGCAAAAGACAGCCGGTTTTCGTAAGTGCCATGCTCTTTGAGTTCTGCTGTCCGCACATTCCCGTCGTCGTCCAGAAATGTGACCGTCACGCTTTCCCCTCCTCTGCCCGCGAGGAAAACGGGACGAAATACGTCCTCATTGCTCCTGACAGGGAATTCAAAGCCCGGATATATGCATTCGGTGTCGGCAATCGCTTCCTCGATGTCGCGCCCATCCCAGGACAGTATCTGTGTCCCGTCATGAATGCCCAGCCCGTTCAGGCCGAAAATGCCGGGCTCGTCTGTAAGAAAGCCGGAATCCGGTTCGGTGCATACAGCGATGACACTGCCATCATCCAGCTTTATCATTGACAAGCCATAGTCATTTCCCGAAAGCTCTTCGCGGAGTTCATTCTCAAAGTCGTCCGAAAGGCGGACATAGACGTGTGAATCATAAAAGCGGTAGGTCACTTCATTAAGCACCATCGCATAGGCAAGCTTGTCCCTGTTCTTTTCGGCTTCCTCCACCCTCGGAAGATATTCCCGGAGCAGGGCATCGCAGTCGATCTTTTTCCAGCTGCCGAGGCAATACTCCTTCGACAGGGTATCCATCATCTTTCTGAAGCCCTCGACATAGCTGCAGCGGGAATAATTGTGCACGACCAAATTGATCGAAACAAACAGAAAATACACGCACAAAACAAACACTGCCGTCAGCGATACCGCCGACTTCACGGCGAGCGGCTTTTTGCCCTTTCCGGGCAGAAGATACAAAAGCGGCAGAAGGGCCTCCAGATACAGACATGCAAAATTCCGGAACAAAAGTGTTCCGAACACGGCTAAGTGAATGCCCGCGGCGATGGCCGGCAGAACACAGAGCAGCCTAAGCAGCCCCTGCTTCTCCTTTTTTCTCAGAAGGGGGCACAGCAGCGCAAGGATGAGCGCATATAACAATATCCCGAGCGACAGCATGCCGCTCGGTGTTTTCATGGCAAGAAAGAACAGATACATGTAGATTACTTCCTCATTCCGTGCTCACAGCATGATCCCGTTCACCACGGCGCGGACCCTGTGGTGATGGTACAGCTCCTCATTCGGGCTCATGTTGTGCATGTACACAACCGAGAAACGGTCCACCGGATCCGCTTCCACCCAGATGCCGGTGCCGCCGGTCCAGCCGAAATTCCCGACATGCCCGTTATGGCCGTACTTCTGCGTCATCAGGGTGCGGAAACCGAGGCCGTAGCCGTAGCCGGCAAGATAGTCATTCTCAAAGTCCTTCAGCTGTTCCGGCCCGAGCTGGTTTTCGTGCAGCATCGCCACCGTTCCGCTGCCCATGAGCTTTTTGCCCTTGTAGGTGCCGCCGTTTGCGAGCATCTGCATGAAGACCGCGAAATCGTGCGCGCTGATCAGCAGGTTCGGACGTGCTCCTGCGGGCGTCGTGTCCGGATCGGCGGCCAGGAAATACTTCGTCGGTTCAAACTGCCCCGGTCCTTTCTTCGCATAGTTCGTGACCAGGCGGTCTTTGTTGCCGGGACGGGGGAAGGTATCCGCGTCCTCCATCTCCAGGGGATCGATCAGACGGTCCTTGAAGACTTCGCGCAGCGCTTTCCCTTCAAAGGTTTCCACCAGAACACCCGTGATCTCGGAGCCAAAGCCGTACAGCCAGTGGGAGCCCGGCTCGAACATCACCGGGACATCCGCCATCGCTCTCACTTCCTCCGCGATCGTCGGTGTCCCCTTTTTCAGGAGTTCTTCCATCTTTTTGCTCATTGCGGCCAGGGTCGGGGTATTCGGGCTGACCGCAGGCATCATGCAATACGGCAGGCCGCACATCATCGCGACCGCATCCCGGATCGTGATCGGCTTTTCCAGCGGGACTGTATCGATGTCGCCGTTGGGACGGCAGACATATCTCTGCGTGTTTTTCCACTCCGGCAGATAGTAATACAGCGGATCACTGAACAGGAACTTTCCTTCTTCAAAGATCATCCCGAGTATCGCATAGGTGAAGAGCTTCGTCGTGGAAGCCTGGCTGAACATGCTGTGCACATCCACCTTCTTCCCCGACTCGATGTCGGCATATCCCGCCTCGCCGTGATAGATCAGCTCATCTCCCTGCATCACGGCGACGGCGCATCCCGGATTGCTCCCCTGCTCCACAAAGCCGTTGATCAATCTGTCCAGTTTAGAAAAGTCTCTCATTTTGTAACCTCCCGAATTCAATTGCTCGATGACGAAGAAGTGACACAGATCATGATGCACATCATGATGGCAACTTCTTCCGCAATAACCATAGCCACGGTGCTGTTAAGGGCCGAGCTGTTCATCAATGCGCCATTCATGCTGTAAGAATCGCCTACCAGCATGGCCGAGAACAAAAGCCTCTGCTTGCTGTCAATCGACCAATTGCCGAAGCCTTTTATCGATTTGAGATAGTCGGAAACCTCGACGATCTCGTCCACAAGAGCGTCGTTGTCACTGTCCGCGTCGATGAGCGTTCCGAGGGCAGCGAACTCGTTATAGGCATTTCCCCACTTGACGCCGTGCTCCTTGATCGTGTTGTAAAGCCTGACAACCCTGTCGCTCTTTTCCCTGATGTTGCCATCCGTAAGCGCAAGGATCTCTCCCAGGCCCTGAAGCTCATTTTTCTCCACCTTGATCCTGATCTCATCCTTCAGATAGGAATAGCATTCCTCTATTTCTTCACAGATGCTGTCTGCGCTCTTGTCCGTCATGGCCAGCATGATCACGAATATGATATCTTCCGAGGATGTAAGAATGGGATGCTTCTTCGCCATTTTCTTATACAGCTCCTCGGCTTTCTTTTTCACCAGCTCCGTGTCATCCGCTCTGCCGGCTTCGTATATGCTGATCGCTCCCTGGAGCATGAAGGAACTGTCAAACAGCTCGCCCTTGTTGAGTCTGTCATATACCGCCTTGACCTCTTTCAGATACCGCTCCGGATCGTCCGCAAGCGCCATCTTGCTGACCACGATCGCCTCGGACGTATCCCGGAAGACCGAAAATGCGCCTGTATTCTTCTTGAGGATCTCTTTGCATGCTTTCACTCTTTCGATATCCGCTTCTTTGCCGGCAGCGGAGAAAACAAGCGCCGCCGCGATGTTCATGAGCGAATATCCCCACTTGAACTCCTTCTCGATCTTTTCTCTGTTGGCAACCAGCAGGTCCACTTTGGTTTTGATGGCGTCTTTCATTTTTGTACCCCTTTCTTTTTTTAGTTAGTGGTTAAGAAGTCGTATTTGTCCTTCTCTACAGCTTCATACAGATCTTTTCCCATTTTAGCCTCAAAATATGCTTTCAGTTCAAGATTCGTCTGCCATTTGCCGGGATCGTATGACCCATACCGCCTCTTCACATCTGACATGCGGTCTATGATATCCATTATACCATCTGCTCCGGCAATGGCATCACATAATTGGATCAGTTTATCATAATCGTCCTGTCCCGTTTCCCGGAGCTTCTCCCGGATCATTTCGGTATCTTCTTCAGAAGTGTCGAATTTGCCCACATAAGCTTCTATCTTGTCTTCATTGAAGGAATGTGTCAGGCATATCCTGGCGACCTCATCAAACCCGAGGGACATCATGTATTTATATCCCTCGGAAACGTGTTTCAGCTGAAACACGCCGAATTTGCGTCCGATATCGTGTAACAGGCCCAAAACATATGCCTTCTCGGGATCCATTCCCGCGTATTGCGCGATCTTCTCCGCACAATGCGCCGTTATCATGCTATGACTGACCCACTGACCGGGGTTGAAAGTTTCTGCGTCTTTCAGCAGTTTTTCAGCTTCTTCTCTTGTTGGGTACATGGTGGATAGCTCCTCTCTGGTGGAATATCATACCTATTATTTCCGCTTCACTACTTTTTTAATTCATTTATTCGTTCTTTTCATGCATATTCCCTTTTATCAATTTCCCTACAAGGCTCATCATGTTATTTTTGTAAAAAACCAGATTTACGATCATTGATATGCCAACAGCCACAAACAGCACCTTTATGGCTAATCTCGCCCACGAAAGATAATCCGTGTTCGACAAGGAAAACAAGCCACTCACAAGGTAAACAGCTGAAAATACCAGAATATCAACAAGGACATTCTTGGCAAAACATAGCATTGACCTATGAATCAAATGCTTCGAATCATATGCAGCCATCCAAATCGTCTGATATACCATCGCAACAAGCGTGCCGATGGCCACCCCTACCAATCCCCATTTCAACACGCAGACGACGGAGATCACAACATTCATGGCAGCCGCAACTATGTAATTGCTCTGAGTCTGTCGATAGTGCCCGGCCGCAAGGATCAACAGATTATACGGCAAGCGGATGCAGTGCCCGGCATGCGCCAGCGTTATCAAAAAAGCAAATGCCGGCACAATATATTCTGCATCAAAAATGTTTTTTGTGTATACCTTAACGAACGGTATGATCAACGCGGCCGTGCACGAGAAAACGATTGCGATCACGGTATGAGAGATCCATTCGAATCGCGAAAAAAGCTCTTCCAGCTTTTTCTGTTCCTTTTTGGCAATGTATTCTCCCATTAAGGACTGTATTCCATTGGTCATCGAGAAAAGCAGATTTTTAACACCTGCAAGGACAAGATTATAAACGGAGTATACCGATACCAAATCCAATTTAGAAAAAACCGTAAGTACCAGTACGTCCGTTTGCCCCAGGACTACAGCCGCGATATGCTGTGCGATCCCGTTCCATTTCTGACTGATCGGCTCTTTTGTATAACGAATCTTTCGATTGATCTGATACTTTTTCTTTATGTACAAAGAAACAAGGAAAACCTGGAGCAGGAAACTCCCGGCCCCAACCAGCTTTACCACATGAATAGAAAACCCATTCTTCGCAAAAACAACACCTAATACCGTGGTGAAAATGATAGCCAACGTCTGAAGGCTGTATATCACATACCCCTTTTGATCCGCCAACAAAAGAGTTCTGTTAACAATACCAAAGAGGTACTGCGCCAATAAACTGATGCTCAGAACAATGGTCAAAGATGCCTCAAACGAGTACGTGAAACTCTTCTCAAACAAAGGATATACCAACGCCAGAACTATGGCGTAGCTTGCCATGGCCAAACCTATCAGGGTATAAAACTTCTGTCCGGATACCATGATGCGGCTCACTTCATCCGTATCATTTTCAGCCAACGGTTTGTAGAGTGCGGACTGCATAACGGCCATGACACCCATATCCATAAATGAGATGACTCCAAGAAACTGCTGCAGCGAGTTAATAAGTCCGTTTGTATTGGATCCGTATACTTCCAGTATTACTCTGGGCAAAATAAAACCGCATATCAGTAAAACGATATGATATACTGCGGAGGATATGGTGTTGTATGTAAGTTTACGGCGGCTATTCATCCACAAAGCTCTCTTTTTCCTTGAACAGTTGCAATACGATCATTGCACGCTCCATTAAACAGAGCGTTTCGGCAATTCTATCCAACTACCAAGGATTTCATCCCACTCAGGCGGATTAAACTCTTCAAATCCACTACCGGGATAAAATGTCATTTCACCAAAATAGATAGTCCCATCACAGTCATATAGATCAACCCTAACGAAAGGAATATCTTTGCTTAGTTTTTCAGCAATAGTTATCATACTATCGAGATTATCCGGTCTGGGTATTCTGATGTCAGATGAAGGGTAATGTCTCTCAAATGGCAATCTATTCCATTCAGGGTCAAAAAAAGTCACTTTTAGCCCCGTTTTTGAAAAACGCTCCGAACACACAAACAAGCACTTCACCTTTCCATTAAAACACATCAACTTATAATCCTTGATATCCTCCTGGTTCTCCGCGATCATCTTTTCCGCGATAATTCTCGGAGGGACATTTTTATACGGCCATTCCCGGCCAGCATAATAGAAATTTCTTTTTAGACATCTGGTCAGTTTCTTTTCAATCGCCTTCAGATCCATTGTGCTTTTATTCCGAACAATAACTACTGATCCGGAATCGTGCGTGCACTTCAGTACAAAAGCAGATGGCAGAGTATCAAAATCTATATCAGAAAACCTTTTCCACACGCCAAGAGTTGGAATAACATATTGACTCCCAAGCATTTTCGAAACATAATCCTTCACCTCATACTTATCAACCAGCGTTGTGTATATTGGTTTTCGATCGTATAGTTTTAGCCATTGAATCTTTTCATTAAAAGATATCGGTTTAATAATATTTGAATCATTTCCAAGCCGTCCCCTCATCATCTTATCAAGAAAAACATCATCTGGCATAGTTTTATATAATCCCATACTAGAGTTTATAATAAACCTATAATCGCGATCAAAACAATATCGTCCTATTTTTCTAAAATATTCTAACATTTTTATCCTCTATGTTTTCGATTATAGGCAACTCGAAATACCGGATTTTTATGAATATCATTTCCAAGAATCGCAACATCATCCTTTGTATATCCATTTTTCCACAAGACATATGGCAGTGAGAGTTGATCTCTCCCACTCTTTGAACGCACGTATTCTTTCCACCAATCATCCATTATTTTTTTTGAAATAGGATTTGTCAAATCCGTTGCTATTACAGTATTTTCAAACAATCCAAAACCCCTTGGAAATCCCTCCTTTTTATACTCAATCATTTGCCTGATAATTGCCCCGGCATGCCCCCTACGAAACAATAGACATGCTAGAGCTTCTTTATATACGCTTTTTCTTTTTGGGTGTGAATGAATAGCTATACCGCACTTTGATTGTTTCACCTGCGAAAAGATTTCGTTTATATTTCCTTCTATCCTTACATTTCCATCAATATATAGTGCATAATCATATTTCCCAAAAATATGTGGATGCGTTTTGTAGAATCTATTCAACGCTGATCCATGCATCTTTTTTTGAGTTATTACTTTGTGCCACCCATCGCAGCTTATACTCTTCATGTTGGTAAACAAAACGCATTTATATCCACTTTCCATTTTATCTATTCCCGGTTCATATCCGTCCGAAATACAAGTATAAACCACCGCATTAAAATTGTAATCTTCACCATTATCAATTTTGCTCTTGCACTCTTTGGAGATAATGCTTTCTGTATGAATCTCTGTCAGAAAGACATATTCAATTATCTGTAATGCTTTTCTGATCAACAAATCAATCAACTCACCAACCGTTCTATTTTTCGTCTTTTCCCTGATAAAACGCACAATTGATTTCATAAACCCATCACCTCATAATACACTGAATTATGTATTCTATATTATGATAATGCATTTCAGCCATAATGATAAAGAAAAAGACAAGTATCACTGCAAGCTTCTTATTTTTTGCATATACAACTATCCCAGTGGTCATGATCGCTAATACTTGATTCAGCATCTCCGGATATCGATAAGCAATCATAGGACTCGATTTTGCGCCAAAAAAATAACAAAACAATGACATCATCATAACGGCAAGCCCTCCTATCTGCAACTCGGAAAAGGGCTTCGCGCCAACAAAGTACAGATACAAATAGTAGATGATAACAATGGCCAAAGAAAAACGATTGAATGGATTGACATATGATCTTAAGTACTGCGCACTGTTAAATAACAGAAACCTCTCTGCAATTCTCCCACCAAACGTATTTTGGCTAAGCAATCGTGTCAAAAAAATATGAATGCTATTTGAAAATAGCCATGCACTAATTATGGTAAGCAGTGGTAAAATAAGAAGAAATAATCTGTTCTGTTTCTTTATAAGATAATAAACAGGATAAATAAACACAAATAAAATAGCAGAACTGTGAATCATTACAGCGAATAGTATTTTTATATAATGCTTTTTCCAATCTACGCCCAAATCATGCAATGAATCAAGCATAACAAGTGTTGCTAAGCCACTTCGGATTTGTATGGCTATGTTTATCTTAAATGAAATAACGAACCACAATAATAAAGCTATTATCGGGTATTCTGTTTTCTTCATTATTCGTTTTATTAATATCCATGACACCAACGAGTAAATGATAAGAACCACCCTAAATCCAGCCTTATCTCCTATTATGTTTCGCACCAGAATTGATAATAATACATATGTCTTTTCTAACGAATTGGAGGAGAGTCTTGCCGCCATATATGAACTGAAATAGGCAGGCGTATCTATAGTCGCAAATATGTTTCTGAAGTCGCATAGTATCATTACTGCAAGTAGTAAATAACACAAAATATCAAATGCGGCATACTGTGTCTTTCGCTTTCGAATTATTATTTTATTATTACATAATTCTATGTTATTCATTGTGTTTTTTTTGTATTTTAGTATTGTAATCATATATCCTTCTATATGCCGCCGCGTATATTCGATACTGTTTTACCAGATTAGACTTCCTTAGTATACGGGCCAAGCATCTTTTGATTATACTCGAAACATAATATCCTTTGATACACTCTGTAGCTTTTTTTATCCCGTAATATCGTATTAACAAATGATTAATGTTTCGTGTCATATGATGAACCTTTAATCCTGGTTTAGCCAGTTCCTCACTCTTCCCCCCATAATGAATCAAAGTGTTGTTCGATATATACAGGTTTTTATGTCTTCGTTCATATCGCATAGCTAATTCAATATCCTCGGCATACAAAAAAAATCTATCAGGATATCCTCCCAGGTCAATCAATTCATTTTTACGAATCATTTGAGCCGCGCCTATTGAAGCACATTTTGTTTTCTTTCCTACAATTAGTCTCCTTCCATTCTTTACTTTCAAAACCACATGTATCAAAAGCGGTCGAATCAACACTTCTTCAAATATAACAGACAAACCATTTGTGGGCAATTTCCCATAAAACCCTTGGACAGAATAATCCGCATTAAGTAAAACCGGGCTAACTATTCCTACTGATTCATCCTTTTTAAGTATTTTAACCATCTCAGAAAAAATATTATCAACGAAAAAAACATCCGGATTAAGGAAAACACAGTATTCTCCTCTTGCCCGTTCCAATCCGATATTATTAGCCTTTCCAAACCCGATGTTTTCTTTGTTTTTAATAAGAATAATATGGCTCCTGCTCTCCATGAGTTTCTCTACAATTTCCGTTGTTTTGTCATTTGAATCATTATCAATAACAATCACCTCAACATCTTCGTTACTATGTCGAAATAACGATTCTATACATTTCTCTATATATTCAGCACTATTCCAAGTCACAATAATAACACTAATCATTTTTCATCTCTCTATTCTTTTATTGAGATATCAGATTGTTATCTTTCACCCATTGTTCCTTCTTTTTCATTATACTCGTATAAATACTATTCAAGGAATACTCAGATTCCTCTCCATTGCTTTTATTATATATTTCTGCGCAAGCACTTCCTTTCATTACAATAACATATGTACCGCACGATTGCGCTTCAACAACTGTCATTCCAAACGTTTCTTCTATACTAGGATTTACGAAAACATTTGCAGCAGAATATATTTCTGCCAACATCTGCTTGCTATGTGTACGATTTATGCAAAGAATATTTGAAGGCATTTTTCTTTTTAGTCCATTATCAATACCAACCAAGACTATAATCATTTGATCATCCACGAGTTTTGATAGATTGCAAAAAAGGTTTATACCTTTTCTTTCATTCCAGACATTGGCAACCCCAAGAACAATAAACTTGTTATCAAGATTATATCTCTTCCGAAAATCACTTTGAGTAGGCTTGAAGATACTACTATCTATCGAATTATACTGTACTGAAATAGGGTAATTCGATAAAAAGCTTTTGCCAACCCGTTCCAACAACCAATTTGATGGAACTATCAATTTCATTCCTTCAACATCCGAAAACAGTTTTCTTTTTTTCTTATAGTTCCTTTCACTTCTATCCATGAAATAACTAATAGGGTATATATTTCTTTGTGGACATTTTTCGCATTTCTCCATCCATTTATTACAGCCAATATAAGAAAAATACGCGCAATGTCCAGTAAAAGCCCAGCAATCATGTAGCGTCCACTTTATTTCTTTATTATTTAATGATTTCAGCCAGGCAAAAAGATACTCAATATTGATATAGTATCCATGCAGATTATGAAGCCATATCAAATCCGGATCATAATCTGAAGCCCATCTCAGAAATCTCTTTGTTGCATTTTTACTCCCAAATCCAGCATTATCAAACAACCTGGCCCCCAGTGCATGACAATATACATCTATCGATCCTCCTATACGCACCGAGTAGTCTTGGAGTTTTTCTGGTACATATGCATCTCTTCCATATGCAGCCTTAACAACCCAGCCCTTTTTTCTATACTCGTCCGCAATATCAGCACATATTACCCCTGTGCTCGAATGGCCAAAAACCTCATTGATAATTAATAGTCTTTTTTTCTCGCCCATCTCTATGCCATAAAGAATTTCAATCCTTCAATCCCAACACAATACATCCAATACAACCTCGAATATCCATTACGTCTATAAGTGCTATATTTCATCAAAACTCTTTTTTTCAAATCTTTCAGACTTTTTCTAGTGCTTATTCCACCCAGAGAATAATTTGCGATAGGAATCCTCGCTACACTTATCTTTGCACTCCCATTATTCGCCCTTAACACCATATCATAATCAGCATCAAGAAATCGGGGATCATAAGGATATTTCAAGAGAATGCTTCTTCTGGCAAACATTGAGGGATGGCAAAAATGATTCGTAGTCCAGATTTTTCCTATTGCAGCTTTTTTTCGTATCAGATGATTCTTATTATGTATATAGATATCCGACCACGCTATATCGTATTGTTCTTTCGCATATTTCAATGCCATCACCTTAACGGCGTTGAGTTCATACCAGTCATCAGAATTGATACTGCCAATCAATTCTCCGGATGCTATCCTGATCCCTTTATTCAGAGCATCATACATCCCTTTATCTTTTTCAGAAACGATGGCATACTTTATGCGTCGCTCCTCAAATGCTTTTTCATAGCTTTTTGCTATTTCTACCGACCTGTCCGTCGATAAACCATCAATGATCAGATATTCTGACGGTCTATAGCTCTGATTCAAAACAGATTCTATGGTTCTTGCCAGCGTCTTTTCGCCATTATAGACAGGCGTCACTATACTGACCCGTATCCGAGACTTACCCAACCTGCACTCCTCCAATGCAATCCGGAACACCTTACCCAAATATCATCAGCCAACTCTCCTTGTATCGCTGACTGTCCCTTTTCGTGTTTCCTCATAGTTCCAAGACGCTTTTTTACCAAACCCCTCTGTGCTCTCCCTCAAAAACAAGATCTTCACCGTCTCAAAAATGATCTGAATATCCAGCATCAGATTCCAGTTCATCACGTACACCAGATCCATCTTGAGCTTATCCAGTGCGCTGGTATTGTACTTTCCGTATACCTGGGCATATCCGGTCAGGCCGCCCTTGACCTTGGTGCGGAACGCAAATTCCGATATCTCCTCGGTATATTTTTCCACATGTTCCACGCGCTCCGGCCGGGGACCCACGATCGACATTTCACCCTTTAATATATTGATCAGCTGCGGCAGCTCATCGATCCTCGTCTTTCGGATGAAGCGTCCGACATTGGTGATCCGCTCATCTCCGTCCACTGCCGGCTGCGGTTTGCCATCCTTTTCCGCATCAACGATCATCGAGCGGAACTTGATGATCTTGAAGCGCTTCCCTCCTATTGTGCACCGTTCCTGCTTAAACAATACAGGCCCGCCGTCCTCCAGCTTGATCGCGATCGCCGTTATGAGCATCACCGGCGACAGAACGATCAGGGCAATAAAAGAGAAAAACAGATCAAAACAGCGCTTCATGAAACGCTGCCATCCATTCATCCCGGAATTTCTGGCCAGATACAGGGGGGTATCGAAGAGATTCAGGCTTTCCGAAGCCATTACAAGGATGTCCGAAAGCTTAGGCGTAAAATAGACACGTTTATTCAGTCCGTAGCAGTTCTTCAAAATATGGTTTTCTTCTTCGTCCGGCAGATCATTGATCAATACCGCATCGTAATCCTTTATCAGCTCGGCAAAGCTGTCACCGATCTGTTCCCAGTGAATCCTTTTCGCCACATGGTATTTATCCGGACGCCCGTGAAGCTTCATCGCCAGATTATTGGGGTGCTCTCCGTAAATCTCCAGTATTTCCAGCGGAGGAAACAGCTTTTTGTAAATGTCGATCATGCCATTGGCAAGAATAATGCATACCAGGGACTGACCGATCCAAAGAAGCGCATAACGCCACATAAAAGCCAGAACAAATCGCCATTGTCCGGTGATCGCCATGGAAACGGGAACTTCGACAAGATTTACGAGAAACAGCCCGACTATGATGGCCGTGAGCACACTGGTTTTTCGATCCACCCCGATCTTGAACGCGCGTATCCAGGGCAGGATCACGCAGCTGATGGCCAGATACACCCCGATGGCCATGCCCAGGTTGCCCCAGCCGGTAAGATGTCCAGTCTGGTTATTATCGATGACAAATTCAAGCCAAACACAAAAGAAGCTACCCACGCACAGCAATAAAAGAAGACATGCGCAGAATCCACGGTATATGTATTTTCCGCCCCCCTTGTTTTTGGACATAATTCACCCATTTTGTTTACATAACTCAAATTTAACTTTATTGCAAAGCCCTTGCAATGTCAAGAAAAATCCTCTTTCCTTTCCCCTCCAAATGGTGTAAAATATGATGTATGGTTGATTACAAGAATCTGGAAAAACAGATACAGACGCTGACTAAAGAAGAAAACCATTATCTTCCGACACTGAGCAACGCCGTTTCGCTGCTCATGCATGCCCTTCCGGGAGTCAACTGGATCGGGGTCTACCTGGCCGATGATAAAGGCCTCTTTCTCGGTCCTTTTCAAGGCAAACCCTGCCTTCCGCGGCTTCCTGCGGGCAAAGGTGTGTGCGGTGTGGCCATGAAGAAAAACGACTCGGTTTACGTGCCCAACGTACACGACCACGCCGATTATGTTTCCCACGACCCGACAACGGATTCCGAATTCGTGATCCCTCTGCGCTTCAATAAGAAGGTGATCGGCGTCTTCATCATCGACAGCCCCATCATCAACCGTTTTTCGGTAAGCGACCGCGACGATCTGCGCCGCTTTGTGCTGGCAGTTGAGCGTTCAGCCGATTTTTCCGATCTTCTGAAGGAGGATACCGTGGCTCCCGCTGCGGTCACGCCGCCCCTGAAGAGCCACAGCATGCCTTTCGAGCTCTGGCTTTACGCGATCAAGGGCCTGGCGCAGACCTACGAGATGGTGGAGCCCATCTATTCGCAGCTTTCCGAGCAGGAGAAGAAAGCCCTGCGCGATGAATACGAGAAAACCGACTGAGCAAAACCCGCTCAGCCGGCAATCCCGATAAAAGCACAGTCCGGAAATCCCGGGCTATTTTTATTCCACGTTCTTCAGCGCCACATCCATCGGTATCTTTTTGATCCGGAAGTAGTCGATCACCGAAACAAGCGCATAGCCGATCAGCAGATACACCACGGAAAGGACCATTGAAACAGGCTTCATGAAGAATCGGAAGTATCCGTCCATCGAAAGCATGATCACCTTGAAGAGATACAGCATCAGGCCGTAACCGGCCGCAAACCCGGCCACCGCAAACAGGGTCACGACGACCGCCGTGGGCCGGATGTACAGGGAACCGATCTCGCCGTTCAGGAACCCGAGTATCTTTACCATCGAGATGGAATGCTCGTTCCTTTCGATGATGATCTTGGCCAGCAGGTAGATGAGCGCCGCCGCCAGCACCACCAGCACGTATTTGAACACATCAATGACCGAGCCGAAGGAATGCATCAGCTGGACCGTCACCTTCGCCATGTCGTCCGAAGTGATCACGGTCGCGATGTACTCCTCATCGATGTCCTTTATCTCATTCTGCGAGAAATACCCGCTGAATTCATCCTCATCCATGTCGAAGCGCTCGCCAAAGCTCTTCCGGTCCATGAACACGGCCACGGCACCGTCGTAATCCACCACTCCGGCGATCGTGAAATCGTAGCTTTTGTTCTCGTACTCTTCGTGCAGGCTGATCCCGTCCCCGGCACCCAGCCCGTATTTTTCACTGAAGGCGCTTGAAATGTAGGTACCCTCGCTTGCCAGGCTTACATAGCTGCTGTCATCCGCAATGCCGTATACCGTCACGCTTTCGTCCTTGCCGCTGCCGAAGGCCCTCATCTTCTTCGCGTCATTGTTCCTCGGAAACAGAAGCGTCTTTGCGCTGAAGCGCTCCGCCGTCTCCTCAGAGGTTTCGATCACTTCGTTATCCGAATCCCTGCTGCTCATCAGCATATACTGGTATTCGGCAAACATCATCTCCGATGCCTTGTCCCCGTAATTGTTCAGCGAATCCGGCAGGCCGAAGGCAAAGCACATCATCAGCTCGATAAAGATCACGCCAAAGGCCAGAACAATGTAGTTCGGGATGTTCTGGAACAGGATCCGCAGGCGGAAACGGCTTAAGAATGACCAGGAGGGCAGCCTCATGGCCTTGCTCCTTTTCTTGGTGGCAAGGTCGTGCCGCAGGAAACGGAGCGGGCTGAGCTGCAGCTTCTTCACGATCACGATCAGGTTGATGAAAAACATGAGGATGAGTGGTATGATCGTTGTCTTGACAAGTGCCGTCCTGCTCCAGACAAAGCCGCAGGGTGGAAGGCTGTAGCTCTCATAATACAGGCTCATCATCAGATTGCGGAACGCCGTATAGCCCAGCACATTTCCGAGCAGCGCGCCGAAAAGCGTGACAATGACGGGCATGGTCATGTAATGAACGACCAGCTCGCTCCTGCTGTAGCCGGAAGCCCGCAGTGTCCCGATGACCGAAGCCTCCTTTTCAATCGTATTGTTGATCGTGATCGCAAAGATGAAAGCGATGACCGCGATCAGAACATAGCACAACACCGCTGTCGTTGTGGAATCCCCGTCGATGTCGGAAGGTGCGAAATTGCTGGCCTGCCTCAGATACTCGGGCAGGAAATCCTCGATCTCGTTGTCATGCACCAGCGTCTGCGTGATGAGGGCCTTCAGCAGGCGGTTTCCCCTGTCCGCCAGCTCGATCTTGTCGTCCGTCTTTTCGGGGTACTTATAGGAATACTCATAATGCACCCGGGAGCTGAGCCTGTCAAAGCCCGAGGGCGTGAGCATCGCCACGTCGAAACCGAAGGAATCAAACATCAGATCCGTGTTCGATTCATGCAGCGTCAGATAGTTCACATAGGAAAGGAGACCCACGATCTCATATTTCCTGCCCCCGATGCTGATCGAATCGCCGATCCCGGCCCCCGCATTGGAAGCGTGCATCCTGTCGATCGCGATCTCCGAATCCGTCTCGGGCGCACGTCCTTCGATAAAGGCCGCTTTGTCAATGGCCGAATCGCTCTTAAAGATCCGGACCGTCGCGTCCCTGTTCCCGTCATTGTCGTTGTCCTCGGCTTCTTCCCGGTAGAAATGCTCGTAAATCTTTATCGGAACAGGCACAAAGCCTTCTTCATCCAACTCGTAGCGCTTCGCGGTCTCGTCCCACTCTTCATCCACGGCTTTGACCACTTCTTCGTGTGCCTCGCTGTAAGCCTCCTCTACGGCCTTTTGGAAGTCCTCGGAGCCTCGCGCTTCCTCCAGCGCATCCTCCAGCTTTTCTTCCAGGGCCGCATCGGTCTGCTCGCGGATCATCTGCTCATCCGTGATCCCGAAGGCAAGGCACTGCTCCCGCACGGCATCCTCGATCGCCTTCGTCACTTCTTCGTTCAGATTTTCCTCGATGGCCTTCGCCACCTCTTCATCCGCTTCTTTGGTGCCCTTGTCGATGAAATAGCTGCGCACATCCGCCATGTCACCCTTGGAAAGGTCGTCGAGGAGCTCCTGCGAAGCCTTTTTCTTCAGCTCGAAGCAGCCGTCCTCCAGGTTCAGCTCTTCCGGTCCCGCATTGATCGTCGCCATCAGGCTGTCGTGCCCCACATACATGCCCGACACGACGCCGATCATCAGCACCATGAAGATCACGATGACCGCATATTTATGCCACTCCGCAACCAGCTCTTTCGGTATGCGTTTGATAAGAGGATTCTTCATCTGTCCGTCCTCCTACCATTCCAGCTCGGCAGCCGGGATCTTTTTCTCGTTGATGTCGTTGTGCCGCACCACGCCGTCCCTCAGCTTGATCACATGATCGGCCATGTACTTGATCGCCTCGTTGTGCGTGACCATGATGACCGTGCTCCCGAATTTGTTGTTGCAGTCCTCGATCAGGGCAAGGATCTCCTTGGAGGTTTTGTAATCCAGCGCGCCGGTCGGCTCATCGCACATGAGGATGTCCGGATTCTTCACAACGGCCCGCCCGATCGAAACCCTCTGCTGCTGGCCGCCGGACAGCTGGTTCGGATATTTGTGCTTGTGTTCCCCAAGGCCCAGCGTGGCGATGACTTCCTCCACATCCAGGGGCTTTTCCGAAAGATAGGCGCCCACTTCAATGTTTTCCTTCACGTTCAGGTTGGGGATCAGATTGTACATCTGAAAGACATAGCCCAGATGCCTGCGCCTGTACATCGTCAGCTGCTTCTCGCTCATGTCCTCGAGCTTGTCGCCGTTGATGCTCACATAGCCGGAATCGGGCGTGTCGATGCCGCCGATGATGTTCAGGAGGGTGGATTTGCCGGAACCCGACGGCCCGAGCAGCACGCAGAACTCGCCTTTCTTTACCGTGAAATCCATGCCTCTCAATACATCCTGTTTCGCTTCGCCGCTGCCGAAGCTCTTTTTCAGATCGCTGATCTGAAGAAAATCCTCTTTCATGAATCCTGTCCTCCCTCAAGTCACCATCGCGATCCCAAAGTGCCGCCTTTCTCTGCCTTCTTTATTAGCCTTCGCTAACCGCTATGTGATTTTTTAGCCCCATTCCGGGGCCTTTGCAAAAAGCATCACGTGATTAGCTTTCGCTAACCACGTGATGTTACCACCATTAAACAGATCTGTCAACCGTCAGCGGATACCGCTCCCTCTCCCGCGCTTCTTACTCCCTGTTCTTCAGGATCTCCGCCGGGGTGAATTTATCCAGCCTTCTGACCAGGATCGCATTGATCACGAAATACAGCGCAAGGATCACCAGAAACGCCACCACATAGAACGCAAAGGGCGTATCCACGTTCAGGCCGCAGGCCACGTTGGAGATCATGAACGGGAACATCATGTTCATGAGCTTTTTGGAAAGCGGCAGGACGATCAGCGCTCCGATGGCGATGACGTAAAAGTTCCCGTCCAGATACAGCTTGCGGATCTCTCCCCTTCTGTAGCCGAACACCTTGATCAGCGAGATGTTCTGCGCGCTCCGGTCTATCATCACCTTCATCATCAGATAAAGGACCACACAGAAGATCACGGCCGAGGAACCGGAAAGTGTGTAGATCATCGGCATCATCAGCGTGCTGAACACCTCGGAGCCCTTCACCACATCGTCCCTGCTCGTGGTCGAATACAGCCTGCCCGGATCGATGTCCAGGGCCTTGTCGCTGAAGAGCACATTGTAATAGTCCTTCGATTCGCCCATCATCTCGCGCATCACATCGATGTCCATGAAGATGTAGAAGCCCGAAGAATATCTCGTGATGTCCTTCACCGAAAAAGCGTATTTCACTTCTTTTTCATCATCGGTCACGATGAACTCGTCCCCCTGCTTCAGGCCGTACTTTTCTGCCATGGCCGACGAGATCGTCACATCGGTCTTGCTCTTTCCGGGCTTCACATCAAAGAAGGGATTGTCACTATCGATCCCGAGTATCGTCACATCGAAATTGAAGCCGAGCACTTCCTTTTTGCAGCCGTACGCGTATGCCGCCTCTGCTTCCGCAGGCGCTTCCTTCTCCGGATACTTCAGGGTGTACATGTATTCAAACTTTGTATCGTTCGCATAGTCTTTGGCGATGTTGTTGCACAGCACATAGCAGTCCACGCCGATCATGAACACCATCAGCGAAAGGAACATCCCAAGCACCACTGCCAGGGTGGAACGCATCTCCCGGAGCATCTGGCGGATCCGGAACGCCGTGATGAATTTCATGCCCCCCAGCCTGAATTTCCCGTTTCTGCCCTGTTTTGCCTCGTTCCGGATGAGCGAGAGCGCCGTTCTGTTCAGCTTGCTGCTTATGACCAGCACGTTCACGATCACCGCCATGAGAGGCGGGCACACCAGCGAATAGACCCAGAGATAGTCCGGTACCGCGAACGAAAACTTCGGGATCGAGAAATACTGATAGGAGCTTTCCGCTATCATCGGCGCCATGATGCCGGTGGAGGCCACCAGTGCTCCTATGAGCCCGGACAGGAACGTAACGACAACAGGCAGCGAGATGTAATGCAGCAGCAGGTCGTTTTTTGTCACTCCCATCGAATAGAGCGTGCCGATGATGCTGCTCTCGCTCTCGATGGAATGAACAACAAAGACCGAAATGACGTACGCCAGGAGGATGAGCACGATCACGCCCGCGATGATCCCGACCTCGATGTCCACGACCTTGTCGTTCTTGGTGGCAAAGATCCTCGGGTTATCGGAGGCCTTCATAAACGAGGTGAGGTTCGAGAGTTCAAAATCAAATTCCTCCAGGGCATCGTCCACCGATGTGTCCAGCTCCTCTACGCCGTCCGACATCTCCGCGGTGCCGTCTTTCAGCTCATCCACGGCATCCGTGTATTCCTTCAGTCCGTCCCTGTAGTCCCTTAAGTCACACAGCTGCTCCTTCACGTCCGCAAGAGAGGCTTTCAGGATCGGATCGGGCACCGCATCGGCAAGCCTGTCCAGTTCATCCTCAAAGTTGTCAGGGGTGAGTTCGATCTCCATGCCGTAACTCTTTATGGTGGAAGCCGTCACTCCGAGGTAGGAATCCAGGATCCTGCCCGTCGCATCATTGATGTCTTCGTTGTTTTCCGAAAGCTCATCGATTGCATCGGCCACTTCATCGGTGGCTTCCCGCAGATCCTTCACCGCATCGCGCAGTTCATCCTCCACGCCGCCGGTCCTCTCCCAGTATTCGGCAAAGAGCTCATCATCCACTTCCGAGGCGTCGATCTTCAGGTCCTTCAGATAATCCTTCAGATCGCGGTCCGTCCTGCCGCCGCCAAGCTTGTAAGCATAGAGGTAATCCTCCGATTTCTGCGTCTTTCCGGAGGCACTGAATTCCTCATACGCTTCATCCGTGAGAAACGCCAGGCCGAAAAGCCCGGAATTGCAGGAAGTATCCGACACTTCCTTGAAGGGCCCGTCGTAGTCGGATACGACTGCGATGCCGCTCACCCGATAGCTCACACCGGCGATCGAAAACGCGTCTCCCACCCGGATATCGTGCTCCTCTGCATATCGCTTCTCCAGGACCAGCTCGTCCTTCGCGGAAGGCTCTGCGCCGTCCACCATGTGAAGCCTGTTGATGGTTCCCCGCACCTTGAAAACCCTCAGGGTGCCATCTTTTTCGTTTTCCATCTGCTGGTCGTAATAGAACTGCTCCTCCAGCGTTATCCCCATTCCGGCAATGTGGTCTTTTTCGCTTTCTGTCAGGGGAACGAACACCTCGAATTCACCATCTTCGAGATTGGTCTCCCTCGCCATTTCCTCGGTCCCTCTGGTAAGCATCTCGCCGGAGCCCACGATCGTGACCACGAGAAAGATGCCGAGAGCGATCATCATTCCGAGCATCGCATACCGCACGAAGTGTTTTTTCAGGCTCCGGAATACCCTTTTCCTAAGTACTTTCTGCATCTTACAGGTCCTCCAATTCTCTTGCGGGCACACGGGTTTCATTGACATAGTGCTTTGCGATCTCGCCGTCTTTCAGAAAGATCACCCGGTGTACCATGTTCTTGATCGAATTGTTGTGGGTGACGATCAGCATCGTGGTGCCGTACTTCTCATTGATCTTTTCCAGAAGGATCAGGATGTCCCTGGAAGTTTTGGAATCGAGGGCGCCCGTTGGTTCGTCGCACAAAAGCAGCTTGGGATTCTTGATCAGGGCTCTTGCGATGGCCGTGCGCTGCTGCTGGCCGCCGGAAAGCTGCGAGGGGAATTTATCCGCATGTTCCTTCAGGCCCAGGGTCTCCAGCAGTTCATCCATGTCCAGCGGGTCTTTCGTCAGATAACGGCATACCTCGATGTTCTCCCGCACCGTGAGGTTCGGGACCAGGTTATAGAACTGAAAGATGAAGCCCAGCGTGTCCCTTCTGTACTCGGAAAGCTTATCCTTCCTGAGGCCTGCGATCTCCAGGCCGTCGATCCTGCAGGAGCCGGAATCGATGTCGTCCAGGCCGCCGATGCAGTTGAGCAAAGTCGATTTGCCCGAGCCGGAGGTGCCCTGGATCACGCACATCTCTCCGCGCTCCACGCCGACGGACACACCCTTGAGCACCTCGACGTAGCTGCCGCCTTCCCCATAGCTCTTTTTCACATTTGATACTTCGACATACATCTCTTTATCCTCCCCTTTCATTTCGTTATATGTTCACTCGTTCACATAACATCGTTACGTACTTTTGCTTTTATAAGACGGGATCTCTCCCGTCTCCTGAAACCCTATGGAATGATGTCTTGCCGGATCGTGGCGATCCAGCCGCCCACCAGGTAGTTGAACATGTTCTTCATCTGCTTTGCCGCCTCCTTCTCCGTCTCGCAATGCGTCAGCAGATGGATGAAGATGTCGATCTGGTCATGCGACATCCAGTGGACGATGAACCTGTCTTCCGATGTGATGCTCTCTTTGGATGTGTATCCCTTCATCCTGCAGTACAGAGCGAGGTAATGCTCATAGAAGCGTCCCACAAAAACATCGACGATGTTTTCATATTTCGATCCCTGGGCCTTATTCATCAAAAGCAGGTATTCCTCTCTGTAGCGGAACAGGACCGAAAGGATGTCGCTTGCCGCGACGAAATCGTCTTTCATGTCCGGAGTCCTGATGCTGTTGATGTCCTCGAGCTGAACATCTTCCTGATCGAAATGGCTCCTGATCGCATTCTCAAGCGTTTGAAGCGGTCCCAGCACCACGCTCTCGAAGAGCTCTTCCTTGTCCTTGAAGAAGAAGTACATCGCGCCCGTGGTAACACCCGCTTCCTTGCAGATGTTGCGGAGGGATGCCTTCATGTATCCCTTTTCGATGAACTCCTTTTTCGCGCACTCCGTCAGTTTTTTCTTTGTCTGCTTTTCGTTTTCCATGTATCCCCGCATTTAGGATAACAGTGTTATGTACAGATAGGATCATAACATAACACCGTTATCCTGTCAATCACTGTTTCTTCAGTCTTTGATCAACGGAAGCATGATCTCCGTTTCCACAAGATAAAGACCGTCTTCTTCTCTGCAGTTTATGTTGTATTCGCCGCCGTATTTCTTTACGGTCCTGCGGATGTTCATGATCCCGAAGCCGTGGTCCGGCGAGTCCTTGGCCGACACGATCCGGAGCGGATCCAGCTTTGCCGGGCTTTTATTCGTCTGCGTCATCAGGATGAAATTGGCGTTCTTCTTGAAATCGAGAACGATCTTCTTGTCCTCGTCCGAAAGATCCCTGCCGTACAGCCTGCTTACCGCCTCGATCGCATTGTCGAGCAGGTTCGAAAGGATCGTGACCAGATCCGCCGCCTCGATCGAAAGCCCCGCGAGATTGCCGGAGAGCACGAGCTTCAGGCCCCTCTTTTCCGCTTTGGCGTATTTGTCGGCGATGATGAAATCCGCGATGTCATTGCCGCTTCTAAAGGGCGGTGCCGCTGCCTCGATCTGTTCCGCGATCGTATCGATGTAGGCAAGCAGCTCTTCCCGGCGCGATTGCTGGGCCAGTTCCCGCAGCGCGATCAGGTGATTCTTCATGTCGTGCCGGCTGCGCCGTATCTCCTGACTGCTCTTTTTGACCGCTTCGTAATAGGTGTTCCGCGCTTCCGAAAGCTCGCTGTCGATCTTTTGAAGCTCTGCCTTGTACCGGTCCCTTGAAAGCTGCGGGGTGTTAATGACCGTGACATAACACAAAAGCGCCGTTACCAGAAAACCCAGTCCCGCGGATACGTCGGAATGATCCTTCAGAAAGCCGAAACACAGAAGATTGAGCAAAAGCATGAACAAAAATGCGGAAACCAGATTTGCAATGCCGGGGACGATCGCCTCCCGCCGCGAAAAGACAAAGCACGCCGGAAAAAGAAGCATGACAAGCGCAAGCGCGCTTACCGGATAAAACAGAAGATTAAGGAAGGCGCGGTCTCCGTATTGCTCAAGAACGGAAAGCGCCATTCGGAGATCATAAACCATGACGAGCGCAGACAGAAGGGAAAGCAGCAGTGATGCCGGGTATTCCTTTCTCTGCCCACCCCGCAGCTCTCTTCTCCCGTAAATAAAAAACCACATGAGAAATGCGGCTGCCAAAAGCAATATGAGCGTTAACACATAGTACAGGAATTCCATCTCTATCTGGCTGTCTTCTTTACGTGATCGTAAAGCTGATTTTTAAACTCATTGAAGCAGGAACGGCTGATGCCGATCACGCTTCCGTCATCCAGCACCGCTTCCCTGTCGCGAAGACGGGCCACATGGTCAAGGTTCACCGCGCTGCAGCGGTGAACTTTCCGGATCGTGTCGTTGATCCTGTTAAAGATGTCGATCGCTTCGCCCAGCTTCATCCTGGTGGTAAAGGAACCGGAGGTCGTAATGATCCTGACATTGTTATTGTCCGATTCCAGAAACAGGATCTCGGAAGGGATCACCAGGATCTCTTCGCCGCCGGCCTTGATCAGCACGCCTTTGTGGCTGGCCCTGACCAGCTGGATGTCCTGAAGCGTCTGCAGGAGTTTTTCATCTTCGACCGGCTTTTTCAGGAAACGGAAGGCATTGACCTCGTAGCCTTCTATGGCCATTTCCGCATGGCTTGTCAGAAAAACGATCGGGATCTCGTAATCGTCCATGCGGATCTGTCTGGCCGCGCTCATGCCGTCCATGCCGCCCATTTCGATGTCGAGAAAGATCAGGTCGAAGTGTTCGGGCGAGCCCAGCAGTTCTTCGGCACTCGAAAAGGGGAAAACCTCACAGTCAAGCTTCGAAACATGACTGTAGATCTTCTGTTCAAGATCGCTCAAAAAAAGCTTCTCGTCATCGCAGATCGCGATCTTCATCTCTCCCCGCCCTCCAGGCCCAAATTATATCAGATGAGCTTTCCGTTGTCGAGTTTGACGACGCGGCTGCCATAGCTGCTGTTTTCCTCGGAATGCGTTACCTGAAGGATCGTCATGCCTTTTTCTTCATTGATCCTCTTGAAAAGTTCCATGATGTTCCGGCCCGATTCCTTGTCAAGATTGCCGGTGGGTTCGTCCGCCAGAATGATCTCGGGCTCTCCCATGAGCGCTCTTGCAATAGCCACACGCTGCTGCTGTCCGCCGGACAGTTTTGCGGGCATTACTTTTCTCTTGTCAGCGATACCCGTGATATCAAGGATCTCGGTGAGTCTTTTCTCCGCCTCACTGTTATATCTCTTGGAAACCTTTAAGGGGAGCATGATATTATCCTCTACCGTAAGGTTCTGTACAAGATTGTAAAACTGGAAGATAAAACCCACCTTTGAAAGCCGCAGCTCGGATAGCTTTTTCTCTTTTATCTTTCCTATGTTCTCACCGCAGACCACGATATCCCCTGCATAATTGCGGTCAAGGCCGCCGATCAGATACAGCAGCGTGGATTTTCCCGATCCGGAGGGACCCATGAGGGAAACAAACTCCCCCTTCTGCACCGTCATGTCGGCCCCCTGAAGCACCTTCACCTCCAGATCTTCTTTGCCGAACGATTTGTAAACATTATCAACCGTGATGATCGTATCCATAATCTTCTCTCCTTTCGACTCCGTCTTTTATTCGTATTTCAGTTCTTCCGCAATGTTCATCTTCTTCAGATACTTTGAAGGTATCAGCGTGGTCAGAAGGAATACCGCCAGTATGATCGCAAGAAAGATCACGCCATGCGCCGTTCCCATCGCCTCCGTGTTTTCCAGGGACAGATCCCCGTCGGTGATCACATCCAGAAGATGTATGAGCACCCTGTAGAGGAAGGGAGAAGCGATCGCCGATACAATGGCAGAAATCCCCATGGAAAACAGGCTTTCAAGGAACAACAGTCTTTTGAGCTTATGCCTCGGCATCGCAACGGAATAGAGCAGCGCTGTCTCCCTTTTTCGTGTCAGGAATCCGATGGACTGGTTTCCGGCAATGCCGATCATCGTAAGGATCACGCTTCCCGCAACGACCAGCCTGAGAACGGCCAGAAGCCCCCCGGAATTCTGCTGCTGCTGCGTATCAAACTCTTCAGCAGTCTTTACATCGATCGCTCCGGATTCCGAATTCTTAATGATCAGGTCTTTAACGCTTTCGGGATCCCCGGCATTCAGCAGTACCGTGCTTATCCGGGACATGAACATGTGATCATACAGATCACGGTTAAGGATCAGCGAATCAAAACCGTAGATCATGGTATCCTTTGTTTTTAACAGTTCCTTGATCGTAAAGCTCCGTTCGATCGGGAAATCCGTTTCCGGATCGAAAACCAGCCTGACCTCATCACCGGCCTTCACGCCGACCCTTTTTGCCATGATCTCGGTTATGACGATCTCATCAGGCTCAAGACCGTACCCGTCCTGCGGAAGTCCGTCAAGCATTGTATGCGGGCTGTCCGCAAATACGGACCAGAGCCTTTTCTTTTCATCTCCCATCGCAGCGGTGGAAGACGTTTCATACACATAGTCCGCCTCCGTTACTCCTTCCACGGCCGTAAGATACCTGTAATCATGGTCTTCATCGTTTACACGCACCTGCACGATCAGGTCACAATCATATGTATCCGTAAGATCGCCTGTGAGAGCCTTGCCTATGCCTTCTATGAGAAGAGCAAGCGTCAGGGACGTCACACACAATACCGCAGTCCCCATGATGATCCTGTTTCTGGAAATGTTTTCCGAGGCAAGCTGTGCGAGCGGGAAGGCCAGCTTCCGAAACACCGTCGTCAACCCCTTTGAGATAAGACGGATCAGATAGGGTATGAGGACTGCCAGGGCTACAACTCCGCAGGAGAGCGAAACAGCCAGCGTGAAAAAGTTTTTGACCAGCAGTCCCGATACCAGAGAGACAACAAGCAATGTGATTCCCGCATAAAGCCTGCCCCATCTGTATTTGAATTCCGTATCCTTGTTGTCAAATATGATATCCCTTATGGGTGTCTTTACTGCTTTTGCCAGCTCAAACAAAGGATAGGCACATTCCACGAGGATGGCTCCTGCGAGCACGATCAGATATACATATAACGGAGTCGATCCGAAATACTGCGCGGGGTCGATCGCTTCACCGGCGCTTGTAGCGCTGACATTTAAAAACGATCCCAGCATCCCCGGTTTGACCGCATTATAGGCCAGAATACCAAAGAAAGTTCCTGTCACTGCATATATGATGTTCTCGATGAGAAGAAGAAACGTTGTCTTTCCCTGTGTTACCCCCAGGCTTCTCAAGGTCCCTATGACGGACATTCTTTCGTTTACGATCTTTTCCGCCATGGATGTCGTCACGAATATCACGAGAAGGAAAGAGATCAGAAACAACAGATAAAACATGTTATACAGACTCTGGATATCAGGATCGTCCGCCATTTCGCTGACCACCTGCAACTCGGAACCGGGCGCTTTTTCCCTTATGGCATCGGCAAGCTCCTGTATCCTGCTGTCATCTTCCACATCCAGAAACCAGTATCCGTAATCCATCTTTTTTACACATGCAATCCGTCTCAGGGTTTCAGATGATACGATCACAAAATCATTGTTGAGGACCGCATTGTCGACACTTACGACAGCAATGGCTTTGAGAGCGATGTCAACCTCATCCCTCGTTTCGAAATGCAGGATTTCTCCGACAGCTTTCCCGTATTTTTCGGCATAGCTCCTGCTCATGATCACCGATTCATCATCAAGCTCATACTTGTCCGGAAGAATGCACATTTCATGTGCAACCGTCAGATCGGATATCGCAGCCACCTGGATCGGTTTCTCAAAGGAATAGGAATAACCGGAATCGTCTCTTTCATATTCATACTCCGTTATCGAATTGATCCCCAGTTTTTTTACCGGAGTTATCGCATTAACCGCGTCTATCTCATCCTCTGTAACATCATAGGCAATGATATCCATCTTCCCGATCATGTCCAGCATGTAGCCCTTCATGAGGTCATGTATGTTGTTTTTCATGTCCACAGCCAGCAGAGCCGTCATGGAAGCAAAACTGATACAGAACACAAGCAGCAGGAGCCTGAATGGCTTTGTAAATATGTTTTTCAGTGAATGTTTTATCATCAGTCCCATTTTCTCTCCCCTCCTACCATCTCTTTATCCTGTCTTCCGGTGCCACATACAGTGCGTCACCTTCTTTTACGCCGTATATCTCGTAATAGGGATCAAACAGGGGAACTACGGCATTTACCCTTGCCACGGCCGGGCTGTGGACATCCGAGTAAAGCCGGGTCAATACATCATCCTTCGGAGATATTTCCGCCCAGATCCTGGCGTAGTTTTCAAACAGTTCCTTTTTCTGAGCATTCGTATCCGCAAGACGCAGCACGCAGTCCACTCCGCTGATATCAGCCAGATTTTCACCCAGTGTCAGTTCCCCGTCCACAGGATGTATGTCGAGTATTTTCTGCTTCGAATAGTATTCCTCTATGTGCTGTGCCATCTCATCAAATGCCTTCCTGTCCTCCCCGGGGATCCATTCCGGATCATAATTCCCGTTCATGTCAAACAGCATTCCGTGGTCATCAAACGCATGTGATATCTCATGTCCGACCACTGCACCTATGCCGCCGAGATTCTGATAATAGCTTTGATCGGAGCTGTAAAAAGGCGCGTCCATGATCGCAAGCGTGATGTTGATCGCATTCATGTCCGGTGAATAGCAGGCATTTACCGTCTGGGGAGCCATCATCCGGAATCCGTTTCTTTCTACGCCCGAACGCAGCATGTCGATCTGTTCTTCGTATTTTTTCAGATTCAGCCTGTATCTGGTCTCATATACGGAGTTTCCGATCAGCTCCGCATCTTTCGGATCTGTGGCATGCGGTTCATCCGCGCCGATAAAATAAGCCATGTTATCCAGCTTTTGCCGGATCGCACTTTTTCCTTTTTCACTGAGCCAGCTGCAGTCTTTTATCATCTCTTTATACTCTTCGACTATGGCTTTTGTCATGTCCGTTACTTCCTCAACCGCCTTGCTGTCATACCAGCGTTTTACATATTCCTCACCGAGCTCCCGGGGCAAAGCGTTTTTCACCGCTTCTTTTGCATACTTGTCATTGGAGTAAAGAACCGGTGTACCTCCGTACTCTTCCGAAAGATACTCCGATATACCCTCCCTGTAGCAAACAAGCGCGATGTCCTGCCATTCCTTCAGGTGCTCATCGGTCAGAAGAGCATCTATGGCAGCGATCTGTCCCTCATCCCAGAGATAGAACCCTTTTGTCAGTCTGCTTTCCATCCCCAAGGATAAAAGCATCCCGTCCGCACCCACATTGGGACAGAGTGCATCAAACTCTTCATTGGTTTTATACTTTGCAGTCTGCAGGGCTGTGGTCCAGTCCTCATCGATACTGTCAACCAGTTCAAGATCCGTGGCAAGAGCAATGTCTATGATCATCTTTACATCGGCCACGCTTCTTTCCTTTGCTTCCTCGCCGTCCATCCCAAAGTCCATGAGCATATTCCGCATCTGTACCGCAGCTGCCTGTCCCATCTGCCCGCCCGTGCAGATCTGCTCGAGCGAACCGCCTATCGGTGAACAAAACGGGCGAAGGGAAATGCTTCCCGACGCGGAATCCTTCATATCCGTATCGATGTCAATACCGAAGATCGGATTGACACCCCAGCCCGAAAACAGTTTTCCGCTGACCCTGAGAAACTCATCCATCGTAGAAGTGTTGTATATCTCATCAACCGTTGCCTGCATGCTTTTGATATCATCGTCATTCATGAGGCTGCCGCCGGTAGATGCTTCCAGCGCCTGTTGATAGACATCACAGATCAGCTGCTCGTTACTGCCGGGCGCATAGGAATCCCTGTTTCCCTTCACGATGTCTTCTATGATCTCATCCAACCTGTCATCGACTTTTTCGGTCAGCCCGACAAAAGATCCGTATCTGCCCTTGTACTTATCAAGATCAGCCTCAAGAAGTTCTTTTGCATTTACATATCCGTTAAAATCATCTCCCGGCCTTATGCTGTCCGGATCGAAAGGTTCTTCCTCCGCGGGTTCGGGAGCAGCCGCCGGCGGCTCGACGATCGCGGCACCGCAACCGGGTATCAGCAGCAGGGAAAGCAGCAGCACTGCAATGCTCTTTTTCTTCATAAACGCACTTCCTCCTTTATCACTATGGCGATTATAGCGCACGAAACGGAAGATCAACGGAAATGTGGTGAACGGTTTTGGTTTTGTGGTGAAATGAAAAACTGCCGGTCGAAAGCCGGCAGCAGGAAATGTCATATATCGAATGATCACATGAAGATCAGCAGCATGACGATCGCGAATCCGATCACAAAGGCAAAGGCTCCCTTGTCGTTATCCTTCTTCGAGCCAAGCTGCGGGATCTCCTCCACCGTGGCATAGATCAATGCGCCGCCGGCCAGCGCCATGATATAAGGCAGTGCAGCGGGAAAGAGCAGGGACACAATGACAGTGATGATGCCAAGCAGCGGGATGGGCACGCCCGAGATCACGCCCATGAAGAAGGCCTTTCCGGTATTCGTTCCCTTGTCGCGTATCGGCAGGGAAACAAAGAGTGCTTCCGGGATGTTCTGGACCGCGATGGCGATCGCAAGGACCAGTGCCGTGGAAGCCTTGATCCAATCCGTTTCCAGAAAATGGCCGGCATAGATCGCTCCCAGGGCGATGCCTTCCGGCACATGATGGACCACTTCCGAGAGCATCACCTTCATGTCGGGACCCAGTTTGCTCTTCGGTCCCTCGGTGATGTCTGCAAATGCGTGAGTGTGCGGGACCAGACTGTCCACGAGGAACTGGAACAGAACGCCGCCGCAAAAGCAGAGGACAAGCGGGATGATCCCTTTCTCCGTCCGGGCTTTCAATCCCAGGACCGCCGGCTCGATCATGCCCCAGACCGCGATCGATATCATGATCCCCGAAGTCACGCCGATCAGTATGCTCCGCACGTCATCCGAGAGCCTGCGGCTTGCATACACGACCGCAGCACCCAGCACGGTACCGGCCAGCGGGATCAGCATTCCGAAGATTGTTTCGCTGTCCGAAAGTGCCTGCGAGCGGTCCAGATGTGTGATCAGCGAGCGGAAGCCGATGAAGATCAGGATCGTTCCGCCCATGATCTCGGAACCGGATTTATAGCGCGTGCCGAAGATATGCCCGATCTTAACGCCGATCATCGAGATGATGCAGGTAATGACCGCGATCACGACGACCGCAAACAGCACATTCGGGAGCCCTTCTGCCGGAAAGACTTTTACCGGGACAGCCACAAAGGTGATGCCGACTGCCAGGGCGTCGATGCTGGTGGCCACCGCCATCATGAACATCGTTTTCACGTCAAACTCCGGCTTCACTTCTTCCGGAGGCGAGAATGCTTCCTTTACCATGTTCCCGCCGATCAGGCTGAGCAGCCCGAAAGCGAGCCAGGGGGCGATGATGCTGATCAGATGCTCGAAACGGGAACCGACCAGATAACCGATGAGCGGCATGATGCCCTGAAACGAACCGAACCATATGCCGCAGAGCAGATACTCTTTCGCGCTTATCTTCTTTACAGCCAGCCCCTTGCAGATCGAAACGGCAAATGCATCCATTGCCAGACCGACCGCCAGGAGCAGCAATTCAAACAGTCCCATTGTCACTCACCTCAGCAAAGATATAGCTACGTCATTTTATAGGATTTCTCCCTTCTTTTCAAGGAAAATCGGCCGTCAGCGTTTGAATTAAATGACATCATCAGGCGATCTTCCAGGATACCGCCTCTTTTCGTTCGGAAACAAAATCCTTATAGATGCCCTCAACTGCCATCAGCTCTTCATGGGTTCCTTTTTGCGTGATCTTCCCGTTTGCCACTACCAGGATCTGATCGGCATCCCGTACGGTCTTCAGGCGGTGTGCGATCATGATGATCGTCTTGTCTCTGGTCAGTTCCGCGATCGCTTTGGAAAGCTCCGCTTCGTTTTCCGGATCCACATTGGCGGTCGCCTCATCCAGGATGATGATCGGCGCATCCTTCATGATGGCACGGGCTATGGAAATGCGCTGTTTTTCACCGCCGGAAAGCGATGCTCCGCCCTCCCCGATCACGGTGTCATATCCTTCCGGAAGGCTCATGATGAAGTCGTGACAGCGGGCCTTCTTTGCCGCTGCGATCACCTTCTCCATCGGGGCATCCGGCTCGCCGAAACGGATGTTGTTCGCCACCGTATCCTCAAAGAGATACACCCGCTGGAACACGAAGCTGTAATTCTTCATCAGGGAATCAAAGCTGTATTCCTTCACATTTCTTCCTCCGAGAGACACCTCGCCGCTCCGTACATCCCAGAACCTGGCCATCAGGCTGGTCAGGGTCGACTTCCCGCCGCCGGACGGTCCGACGATCGCCGTCGTTGTCTTCGCCGGGATCTTCAGGGAGACATCATCGATGATGGTCTTGTCTTCATAAGCAAAGGATACGTTTTTCAGCTCGATGTCCATGCTCTCCGGCGCGATCTCGGCCCCGTCGATGTCCATGGGCGGGATGGAAAGCACTTCGTTCGCCTGATTTACAACGATATCCACATTTCGCATGAGCGCCGAGAAGCCGCCCATCAGATCCAGGCTTTCATACACCATGAACGAAGAGATGATCATCATGATCGCGTAAAGCAGCGGCATGCTGCCGTTTATGCAGAAATACACGGATGCCAGCGCCATCAGGACACCGGTGAGCTTCGTGGTAAGGCCCTGCAGGAACATGAACGGGATCACGGTGAATTCCAGCTTCGTGTCGGCCGCCTGTTTTTCGCTGATCGCGCCCTCCAGCTTTTTCGCCGTCTTGTCGGTCAGATTGAAATTCTTGACTTCCGCGATGCCCTGGATGTATTCGATCACGGCAGTAACAAGATTTTCATCCGCCCTCGATTTCCGGGGGGCCACCGGGATCGTGGCCTTCTGCATCATTGCATTGAAGAACGAGAACAGGCATACACCGGCAAGCAGGATCAGCGCGATGCGGACATCAAAGAACAGCATGCAGACAAAGATGACCGCTGTTGTGATGATGCCCTGTGTGGTGATCATGATCACAAGCGTGGCTACATCTGCCATCATTTCCATCGTATTAGTCGTGATGTTCGTGATCCTTCCCAGGCTGTTGGCATTAAAGAAGCCCATCGGAAGGTAACGCAGATGCTCGGCGATCTCGATGCGCTTTGCACTGCAGGTGTTATACCCGCCTTCCGTCTGCAGCATCGTGGTCTTGAGCCCTACCAGCACCTGCCCCAGGACCGAGGCTGCCATGATCGCAAAGGAGATCCACACGTTTTTCGTGCTCATGTCATCATTCAGAATGCCGTTCAGAATGACTGCGATCGCGGGAATGCGGAAGGCAGCGCAAATGGCTTTCAGCACTCCCAACAGCATGGCCTTGTAAAGCTTCTTTCTGTTCTCTTCGTTGCAAAAACCGAAATACGATCTGAGTGTCCCAAACATCACGCCACCTCCGAATCTCTGTAAGACACATGGGCATCCCACATGTCACGATACAATGCGCAATTCTTTAACAGCTCCTCCTGTGTTCCGCAGGCTTCCACGCAGCCGTCGTTGATCACGATGATCTGATCCGCGCTGACTATGGTCGAAAGACGGTGCGCGATCACGATAAGCGTCTTGCCCCGCACAAGCTTTGCCACAGAGCGCTGCACGAGCGCTTCGTTTTCCGGATCGGTATAGGCCGTTGCCTCATCCAGGATCACGACCGGCGCATTCTTCAGCATGGCTCTGGCGATGCTGATCCTTTGCCGTTCGCCGCCGGACAGATGGCCGCCCGCACCGCCGGCCACGGTATCGTAACCTTTTTCCAGCTGCATGATGAAGTCGTGGCAGCCGCAGGCCTTTGCAGCGTTTCTCACTTCTTCATCCGTTGCCCCGGGTCGTCCCATACGGATGTTTTCCATGACCGTTTCGTCAAAAAGGTAATTGTCCTGGGAAACATAAGCGATGTGCCTGTTGTATTCATCAAGCGGGATCTCGCGGATGTTCACACCGCCGTAATCGATCTCGCCGCTGTCCGGATCCCAGAAGGATGCGATCAGCTTTGCGATCGTGGATTTTCCGGAACCGGAAGGCCCTACCAGTGCGTTCACGCTTCCCTCTTTGATCAGCAGATCGATCCCGTGCAGCACCTCCTGCTCTTTATAGCCGAAATGCACATCTTTGAAAACGATATCCGATCCCTGCGGCGACTTTGCCATTCTTTCCGGGCGCTCCATTTCCCTCTTTTCCAATATGTTCGTTACTTCGCCGATGATGGAGCTCATCTTGCCCATGTTGTCGACGTGGCCGGCCACCACCATGAAGGGAGATACCAGACCCAGAGCCAGGATGATCAGCAAAAGCGCATCCGCTCCGCTCACGCGTCCCGTCATGTAAAACCAGGCCGTAAACGGAAGAAGCGTGAGAAGCTGGGCCGGCAAAAGCGCCATCGCGAAGTTCTGGACCACATTGCAGCGGCGCATCCACTCAATAAAGCAGTCGGCTCCCTCTTTTGCGGCTTTTGTGAACTTCTCGTAAGACGAACGGGTCTTGCCGAAGGCTTTGATGACCTCGATCCCGTTGATGTACTCGACCGCGGTATCGTTCAGGGCTTTGGTCTTGTCGATCGTGTTCTGAAAACTCTCCGTGGCTCCGACCATCATCAGGCAGTAGAACACAAGGCCCACGGGAACGCTGATGAGCGCCAGCAGTGTAAGCCGCCAGTCGATCGTAAACATCAGGACCAGGATCCCCACGGGCACAATGGCGTTGGAGATCACTTCGGGAACGATATGCGCCAGCGTGGTCTCGACCGCATCGACACGCTCCACGATAATGTTTTTATAGGATCCGGAAGCGTCATCCAGCACATCGCCGAGCGGCATCCTGCTCAGCTTCTTTGTCAGCCTTCTGCGGATCTCGGCAAGCACGCCGAAGGTCGCCTTGTGCGACATCGTCGTGGATATGCTGTGAAACAGACGGTTCACGAGCCAGCATGCTGCCATGAAGGCGCATTGCTGCAGGTAATACTGCATATCACGGTTTCCGGCGATCAATTCGCGTACCGTATTGGCCACAAAGAGATACGGCAGAAAACCCGCGATCACGCTCAGGATCGCCATGATCACGCTGATCAGATAAGCGCTGCGGTTCATTCCCGCAAACTCCAACACCCAGGCCAGGGTCCCTTTCTTCTTTTCCTTTGTCTTCATTTCTTTTTTCTTTTACCCTCCTTCTATCGGTTAGCATTTGCTAACCTTTATGCATGATTAAGGCCTGACATGATCAGGCCAATACAAGCTTTATAAACCTATGACTTCTTTCATCCCGGCAATGCAAAAAGCAGATGCCAGGTGGCTTTCCCGGACGGTCTCTTCCTCCGGCATGCCGTTTGCAAAACTGTCAAAAACAGCGGAGACCGCAAAAAAGCTCATGCGCTTCACTACACCTGCCGTGATGTTTTCCGGATGTTTCACAAAGGGACGGCATTTCTCCAGGAATGCCATGGTATTGTCGATCTCATATTCCGCCAGCTTTTCGCAATAGTTTTCGTAGCGTGTTCCGGCGCCCGCGGAAAGGAGCAGCAAAAAGATCCCGGCGTTTTCGTACAGATAACGGATCAGGAGCGTATTGGAGGAAAAGGTCTGCTTCAGGACGGCATTGGCCTCTTCCGCCGAGCGGATATCCATGTAGTGCTCGTTTTCCGTGTCATAGAGCTGCCGCATGCCTTCCAGCACGGGCTCCACAAGCTTTTCGAACAGATCCTCCTTGCTTTCGAAATGTGCATAGAACGCGCCGTTCGTCACGCCCGCGTCTTTGCAGATCTGCCGGATCGAAGCACCGGAAAAGCCCCGTTCCCTGAAGAGGGCAACGGCGCTTTTCATTATGCGTTCATGTGTCTGTTCAAAATCGTAAGCCAATCGTTTTCACCTGACGTTTTTTATTACTGCGTAATATTACACCGTAATATTACGATTGTCAAGTGCTTATTCCGGCCCGGGGCTTATGCCACCCCGCCGTACTCGTAGCCGGCGTCGACGACGGCTTTTTTGATCAGCTCCTCGTCCACGTCCTTTGTGTTCGTGATCGTTACCAGATTCTTCTCATGCGATGCCTCTGCGCTCTCGATCCCGTCGATCGCTTCCAGCGCCTTCTTCACGTGCGCCTCGCAATGCTGACACATCATCCCGTTTACTTTGATCTGCATTTTGTTTTCCTCCTTTTTGGATGGTTTATGTGCTTCTTTTGTTATCAGACTGCCGGTAACAGCCTGTCTGATCGCTTTGTCCCTCTTCCCGTCATGAGGCCGGAGCAGATTCAGCCGCAGCGCGTTCGATACCACGCAGAAGCTGGACAGGCCCATCGCAGCCGCACCGAACATCGGATTCAGCGTCCAGCCGAAAGCTGCCACATAGCAGCCGGCCGCCAGCGGAATGCCGATCACGTTATAGAAAAACGCCCAGAAAAGGTTCTCGTGGATGTTCCGTATCGTGGCCCTGGAAATGCGGATGGCTGCAGCCACATCGCGGATGCTGCCTTTCATCAGGACGATGTCCGCTGCGTCAATGGCAATGTCCGTCCCCGCACCGATCGCAATGCCGACATCCGCTCTTGTCAGTGCGGGTGCGTCGTTGATCCCGTCACCGACCATCGCCACCTTCCCATGCTTCATCAGTTCCCGCACCACAGCTTCCTTGCCGTCCGGCAAAACGCCTGCCGCCACCTCATCCACACCGGCCTGTTTCGCGATCGCCTGCGCCGTGATCTCGTTATCGCCCGTCAGCATGACCACATGAAGGCCCATTTTTTTCAATTCCCGGATCGCTTCCGCAGAATCCGGCTTGATCGTATCCGCCACGGCGATCATGCCGATCAGCTCATTCTCTTTCGCAAAAAAGACCGGCGTCTTGCCCTGCTTTGCCCATTGTTCCATCGTTTCTTTCCCGGCGGCTGAAAGCCCGCCCACCATTTTGGCAATGTATTTCGCGCTTCCTCCGTAATGGGTAACACCGTCCAGCTCCGCCTTCAGTCCGTTTCCGGATACCGCTTCAAACGCCGCACTTTCCGCCGGACGCACTCCCTTTTCTTCCGCATATGCCACAACAGCTTTTGCGATCGGATGTTCGCTTTTTGCCTCCAGTGCACAGGCCGCTTCCAACAGCTCCCTCTCCCCGGTTTTCCCGACGGGGAGAACATCGGTCACGGACATGTCGCCGCTCGTGATCGTCCCGGTCTTGTCCAGGGCCACGATCTGCGTTCTGCCCGCCATTTCCTGCACTGCAGCCGTTTTGTACAGGATGCCGCTCTTTGCGCCCACGCCGTTTCCGACCATGATCGCCACCGGCGTGGCCAGTCCCAGGGCACAGGGGCAGCTGATCACCAGTACCGACACCGCCCGGGCCATCGCATAGCCGACCGTCTGCCCTGTCAGAAGCCAGACCGCAAAGGTGATCAGCGCGATCACGATCACGGCCGGCACAAACACTCCGGAAACCCTGTCGGCGATCTTTGCGATCGGCGCTTTTGTCGCCGCCGCATCGCTGACCATGCGGATGATGCCCGCCAGCGTGGTATCTTCCCCTACCCTTGTTGCCTCGCAGACCAGATGGCCGGAGGTGTTGATCGTAGCCGCAGACACTTTATCCCCTGCCTGCTTCTCCACGGGGATGCTCTCTCCGGTCAATGCCGATTCATTGACGGCGCTCTCGCCTTCCAGCACAATGCCGTCCACAGGAATGCTGTCTCCGGGGCGGACCGCAAAACGGTCACCCACCTGCACTTCTTCTATGGAAACCGTCACCTCGCTGCCGTCCTTCAGGATCGTTGCCGTCTTCGGAGCCATCCGCATCAATGCCTTCAGCGCATCGGTCGTCTTACCCTTCGACTTTGCTTCCAGTGTCTTTCCGACCGTGATCAGCGTGAGTATCGTCGCGGCTGATTCAAAATAGAACTGATCCATATAATGCATGACCAGCTCCGTGTCATTGTTCATCACCGCTCCGCTCATTGCGAAAAGCGCGTATACGCTGTAGGCATAAGACGCCGTCGCCCCGAGCGCCACCAGTGTATCCATGTTCGGCGCCCGGTGCCGCAGGCCTTTGAAGCCGCTCACAAAGAACTTCTGGTTGATCACCATGATGAAGCCTGCAAGCAGCAGCTCATACAAGCCCATCGCCACGTGATTGCCATTCAGGAATGCAGGCAACGGCCAGTCCCATAACATGTGTCCCATGGAGACATACATTAACGGGAGCAGCAAGATCACGGAAGCGATCAGTCGCCTTTTAAGCCGTGGGGTTTCGGTATCCTTCAGCGTATCTTCATACGTATTTGCTTTGGCTTCCGGGTTCTTTGCAGTCTGCAGGCTCGCACCGTATCCGGCTGCTTCCACGGCTTTGATGATATGCTCCGCAGGCGCACTGCCTTCCACTCCCATGGAATTGGTAAGCAGACTTACCGCACAGCTTTCCACACCTTCCACCGCGCTGACCGCCTTTTCCACTCTGGCCTGGCAGGCCGCGCAACTCATGCCTGTCACATTATATCGTTCCATTTCTCACCTATTTCATTAATTTCTGCAGTGTCACGACCAGCTCATCGATCACCTCGTCATTCCCCTCGCGGATGTTATCCGCAACGCAGGTTTTCATGTGATTGGCCAGCAGCACCTTATTAAAGCTGTTCAAGGCCGAAGTGATCGCCGAAACCTGGATCAGGATGTCCGTGCAATAGACGTCGTTCTCGAGCATCCCTTCCACGCCGCGCACCTGACCCTCGATCCGCTTCAGGCGGTTCATCAGATCCCGGAGCTCTTTTTCATCCCTGCTCTTGTGCTTTCCGGAGCAGTGCGGGCACGCGCCCTTCTTTTCCGTATTTTTTCCTGCCATGGGTACACCTCCCATCCGTTAAAATACCCCCATATGGTATACCGGTCTTTCGACCAATATATACCCTATGGGGGTATTTGTCAATATGTGGTTTTGAATGTGGTACAAGTCCGGGATTTCAGAATTTCAGATCATTGCTACCGCTCAGGCCAGCGCTGCCCCCATGCTCTTGCACTCCGCCAGGGAATCCTCACCGGGCGCATTGTTTGCCATCACGCTGTCACAGGCAAGCTTTGCTCCGGCCGCATTGCAGCGGTCTTCCCAGTCACGCATCCACTGGCCGTCGCCCCAGCCGTACGAACCGAAAAGCGCAATCTTCTTTCCGGAAAGAGCCCCCTCCACAGACATGAACATGGGCTCATAGGACGATTCCTCCAGCACCTCGGCACCCATGGCCGGGCATCCGAATGCGATCGCATCAAATCCGGCAACCATGTCTGCCGTAAACTCGTCCGGACCGAATACGCTGACCTCGGCTCCCTTGTCCCTCGCACCTGCTTCTACCGCAGACGCCATCGCCGCCGTGTTGCCCGTTCCGCTCCAATATACAATGGCTACTTTACTCATTTTGAGTTACCTCCTATTATTTTATACCCGGTCACGCTTCGTCTGTACTTACAGCCAGCTGTGCCAGGGATTTACCCATTTTGTTCATTCTCCTGTATTCTTCGGTACATCTGTTGAATCTTTTAAAGGTCTTCCTTGCCTTTTCAGGTTCCGAATACGCCTTCCAGCATCCGCAGCATTTTACTCCCTTCGACGGATCTTTCATGAAACCCTCCACATCCGACGGCGGATATCCCAGGAACAGTCCCACCTCATGGGGAAAGCCTGCATCCTCCTTCAGATGTCTTACCAGCTGCACGATGCAGACTTCCGGGCAGCTGCAGTCATATCCCTTATTCTTCAGGATCACGGATGCCTTCGGATCACTGAGGTCTTTTTTCAGGTGATCGGGGCGGTATATGTAGATCAGCGCTGATCTGCCGGATTGTTTCAGCAGGATCACCCTGAGCCCCTTATCACGGAGAGTATTGTTAAGCCCGCGGATCTCGGAATAAATATCCGTCCCTTCTTCCACTCTTGTCGTAAACATGCTCCCTGTCTTGATGCCGGCAAGAGTGGGGGAACAATGCTCGATAACAAGTTCCTCGGACACCGCATGACCTCCCGAATCCTCTATTCTCTGTTGCTGGTTAGCGTATGCTAACCTTATGCTCTATATATAGCGCCGACTTTTTTCGGCGCTATCGTTAGTTTTGCCTAACTAAAATTATACCACACAAACCGATTATGTCAATGATTATTTCCTCCGAAACAGATCTCTTTTTTTCAGGCCGTTTTTCCTCGCCTGCGGCATCCAGCTAAAGTTGGCGCACGCCATGTACATTCCCCGTGAGAAGCCGGAGGCATCCGCATAGATATCCCCGGCCACCCGGGACTCGCTTACCGCATTGCCGAGTTTTTCAAGGCCCTTGATCATGTTGCCGGCCGGCCCTTTCGGCATCTCCGCGAGCTTTCCGTTTCCCATCATCTCGCCGGCTCCGATCGCCAGGCCCCCGCCGTAGACATATCCGCATTTTTCACACCAGGCCCCGACCATGCCCAGGAGATTTTTGATCTGCGCGCTTTCATAAAATCCCATGTTTGCAACGGCATATATCGTTTTGTTCCCCTTCCGCTGCTGCCCTTCCATCTTTTCCATGATCCGCAGGAGCTGGGAGGGAATGCCGTCCACATACAGCGGCATCCCGAAGACCAGTTTTGACGCAGATCCCAGAATCCCGATCAGTTCGCTTTCACGGCCGACATAAGAGGACAGATTGATGTTTTCTTTCTCTCCGCTGATCTGCCCGGAAAGGATATCAAGGAACTTCTTTGAGTTGGCCTTGTTTCCTCTCATGCTGCAATTGAGCAGTATGGTTTTTTCACTTTGATCCCCGCCGGCAGGCAGCGCTCCCGCATCCTGACGCCCCGGCTCGGAGCATTCTTCAAATTCTATGCTCAAGATGTTTCCCCTGAAGTTCCTGCACACGGCATTAACATATTGCCGGGCTCTTTCCTTATCCTCATCCGTAAGCCCCGTCCCCCGGAAGATAAAACGTATCGGCAGGTCTTCCTCATACCTTCTTTTGTGATGCATCTCTCCTTCGTGTATCTCAAAAAACGGAAGAACCAGGCCGATGCTCCGGTCAAAAACGTTCTTGATAAAGCTGCTGAATCCCCCGTAGGCATATCTGCTGATGACCGTGATCTCTTCCGCCCTGTGCATCAGGGCCGCCACCCGCTCATAACCGTCTTTGATCACACATTCTCCGGGATTCTTTACCCAGCAGCCGAAACAGCCGACGCAGGGCTTTATGCTGCCGTTATCTCTTACGGTCTCCCAATCACGGTATTCCGCGGAGATCTCCTTCCATTCGTTTTCGTTCAGATCATGTATCAGAAGTTTCATTTTCCCAGCGCCTCCAATTCCCGTACACAGTTATCGCACCACTCTTTGACCATCTTTTCATACATGATCCCGAAATCGATCGTGAACTTCCAGTACAGTGCTTTCAGCGGATCATCGATCATGTTCCGGTAATCCCCGCTCGCCTGCGTCGCCACCGAGCGCCCGTCCGGAAACGCCTTCTCCTTCTCGGGAAGCGTCTTGAAATATTCTATGTTTTCAGCGATGCTGCATTCTCCCCGGAAAAAGGTTTTCATCAGCATGCAATTACGTATCGTGCCCGGCTCATCCTCGTCCTCAAGCCACCTGTGCAGTTCTTCTCTGCCTGCTTCGGTAATGGACAGCACGTTTTTATCCGGCTTTCCCTTCTGCTCCACGTGGGAAGACGTGATCCATCCGTTTTTCTCCAGTGCCTGCAGCTCACGGTAGATCTGGCTGGTCTGCGCCTGCCAGAAGTGGTTCAGAGAAACCTTGAAA
>JAILHF010000059.1 GCA_024696005.1 Lachnospiraceae bacterium
CGAGATCAGCTCGTCCTGCGCCCATGCCTGGCCGGAGGCCTATCTGGACGGCATCGGCTGGATCGGCTTCGAGCCCACACCGGGCTACGAGAGCGGCTTGAGCGGCTGGTACACTTCGGCGGAGCGCGAGGGAGCCGCCAAAAAAGAGGATGAGCGCGGATCACGGGGAACGATGACGGCGGAAGAGCGCCGCGCGGCGCAGCAGGAGGCAGCCCCGGAGGAAGAAGAGGAGGAAGAGCCGCGCTTTAAGTTGCGCTGGTACCAGGCGGTGATCCCCCTGCTGGCGGGTGCCGTTCCGTCATTGCTGATCTTTGCGGCAGATGCGGCCCGCAGGCGCAGGCAGTACCTGGCGATGAGCGAGAGAGACAAGAGCCTGTTCCAGTGCAGGCGGGGACTGAAGCTTCTGAAGCGCCTGCACATCCCCAGAAGTGAGGACGAGACGCTGGAGGAATACGCAAGACGCATTGAAAAGCAGGTGCCCGCGGAGCGGCTGGGATTTTTGAAGACCTACGAAGAGCTGCTCTATTCCCGGAAGCAGACCGGCGAGAAGGAACGGCTTGCACTGGAGGAAGAGATGGAGCGCCTGCGCCTGTACGTGCGGGAAGCCCGCAGGCACGGGACGGAGGCGGAGAACGGGGAGCAGGGCGAAGAGGATAAGGGAGAAGAAGGAACCCGCTGATGGAGCAGAACAGAAGAGGATCCGTCGCTAACGAAGCGAAGCAGCAGGAAACAAACTGATAACGAAGAAACAGGGATCCTGCTGATAACGTTCAGCAGAACAGGAAACCGGACACTTCCGGGCGCGCCGGCCCAGGAACGCAGCGGCGCAGAAAGGAGCACAGCATGCCGATCAAAGCAGCCTTCATGGTACCGCATCCCCCTCTGATCATACCGCAGGTGGGGAACGGAAACGAAAAGCAGGTAGAAGCCACGATACACTCGTACGAGCAGGTCGCGGACGAGATCGCCGCGCTGAGGCCCGAGACCATCGTGATCTCGAGCCCGCACATCGTGATGTACGGGGATTATTTCCACATCCCGTCCGGGAAGGGCGGGGAAGGTTCGTTTTCGCGGTTCGGCGCACCGGAGGTTTCTTTCAACGAGGAATACGATACGGAGCTGCTGGATGCGATCGTGACATTTGCGGAAAAGGAAGGCATACCGGCCGGGCCGGAGGGCATGCGGGATCCGCAGCTGGACCACGGGACCATGGTGCCGCTCTATTTCATCCGCCAGCGCTATCAGGGCGGGAAGATCGTGCGCATCGGGCTTTCGGGCCTGTCGCTTTCGGAGCATTACCGCCTGGGACAGGCGGTCGGACGGGCTGTGGAAAACCTGGGACGAAGCGTGGTGTGGGTGGCCAGCGGCGACCTGTCCCATAAACTGCAGGATTACGGCCCCTACGGCTATGCCCCGGAGGGCCCGGAATATGACCGCCGCCTGATGGAAGTGTGCGGGCGCGGGGCGCTGAAGGAGCTTTTGGACTTTGACGAAGAACTGTGCGAAAAGGCCGCGGAATGCGGGCACCGTTCCTTTGTGATGATGGCGGGGGCGCTGGACGGCAGGCAGCTCAAAGCGCGCAGCTATTCCCACGAAGATGTGACCGGCGTGGGCTACGGGATCTGCAGCTTTTATCCGCAGCCGTCCCCGCATGTGGCCCTGGCGCGCAAGGCGCTGGAGACCTACATCCGCGAAGGCAGGGTGATGCCGATACCGGAGGGCCTGCCGGCGGAGCTTACGGAAAAAAGGGCCGGCGCCTTTGTGTCGATCCATGAAAAGGGCGCGCTGCGCGGCTGCATCGGAACGATCCTGCCGGTGCGGGAATGCCTGGCTGCCGAGCTGATCGACAACGCCATCAGTGCTTCCACCCGGGATCCGCGCTTCGACCCCATCACCGAGGACGAGCTGCCCCTGCTGGACATCAGCGTGGATGTGCTGGAGGAGCCCGAGGACATTGCCTCCCCCGCGGAGCTGGACGTGAAGCGCTACGGCGTGATCGTGACAAAGGGCTTCCGCCGCGGCCTGCTGCTGCCCGACCTGGACGGGGTGGATACGGTGGAGGAGCAGATCGCCATCGCCAAACGCAAGGCGGGGATCGCCCCGGGCGAAGAGGTATCCCTGCAGCGCTTCGAGGTGATCCGGCATCTGTAAGATTAACGCTTGACGCACTCCCCTAAAATCCTTATACTGAACAAAAGTGTGCAATGAGGATGACTTTATGAAGATCGAAAGGGTGAATGAAAACCAGATCCGCTGCATCCTTACCCGCGAGGACCTGGAGGAGCGGAAGATCAAGTTCAGCGAACTGACCTACGGCAGCGAAAAGGCGAACCGTCTTTTTAAGGACGTCATGCAGCAGGCCAATTTCGAGTACGGTTTTTCCGTGGACGAGCATCCCCTGATGATCGAGGCTGTCCCTATGCAGTCGGGCATGATCGTATTTGTCATCACCAAGGTGACCACCCCCGACGAGTTTGATTCGCACCTTAGCCGTTTCGTGAACGCTCTGCGGGAAGAGACGGAGGGCGATGCGGATTCGGAAGAATTTGACGATGCGGCAGCAGGCGAGGAAGAAGGCGGCATCACGGCACAGCTGCGCATAAGCGGCGCCACGGAAGCGGATGAAGCCGCGGTGGGCAGCCTGTCCCTGCGCGATCTGTTCCGCGAGATGTTCAGCCGCGGACCTGCGGCGGAAGCACCCGAGAAGGAAAAGCCCGCCGGCACCGTGCGGCAGAAGGACCGTATCTTTGTCTTTGACGGCATCGGCAGTGTGATCGACGCAGCCCGCTCCCTGTCCGGCACCGAGACCGGCGAGAGCTGCCTGTACAAAAACCCGGCCGACGGCCGCTATTATCTGCTGGTGTATGCGGATTACCTCACGCCCGCCGGCTACAACCGCCTGTGCACTGCCATGGCGGACTTCTGCGAAAATGAAAAATACTCCTCCACTCTGGAATCCTACATGGAGGAGCACTTCGAAATCGTGCTCGCCGAGCACGCTCTTCAGGCCCTCTCCGGGGTGTGATCCATCCCAAAACCTTTCTTGACATTATAAAGCCCTTGTATATACTTGGTATACAAATGGGGGTCTATAAATTCGAAAATCACCAAATAAATTATTCGAAAAACACCAAATAAAATACTCGAAAATCACCAAATACAACTTGATTTGTGGACCCGTGTTAGCGTCGGGCGGAATCGACCACCCAGAGCCGCATAGATTTAACCATTTCCAGTCGGAAAGAAAACGCCAATGCAGCAGTCGTTCTCCTTTCCTTTAAGATTTTGTCTTGGTCGATGAGATAGGATCACCGGCCGAT
>JAILHF010000052.1 GCA_024696005.1 Lachnospiraceae bacterium
AAATGAATTCTATTTGTTCTTAATGTATTCTGTAAGCTTCCGGGTATAATCTACAGCATCTTTCTTCATGATAGTATTATCGATAAGAACGGATACGATATACATTACCGCAATTATAGTTAAAAATATGATCCATGCTGCGGGGATTCCCGGACCTTTAAATATGCCCATCAGTGCTACAGGTGCTACTGCCGCTTTGGCTGAAGCTATCTTCAACTAATGCAAACTAATGCATTTTTCCGCCAACTAATGCGGGCAAAAAAATCCCGGAAGCCTTTATTTATCGGGCTTCCGGGGATTTTCATCAACGCAGCTCGTAGCGGAATCGAACCGCTGTTTCCGCCGTGAGAGGGCGGCGTCTTAACCGCTTGACCAACGAGCCACAACAAGTGAATAATAATACATTTCCACGGAAAATGCAAGTCTTTTTTTCTCAATATGATTAAATTTCTCAATTTCCCCGCAAGCCCTTGCTCCGGGCAGCTTCCGGCCTGCGTGATACGGGGAATGCGCTATTCCCCGATCACCGTTCCCGCCTGCCAGGTTCCCGCATCCTTTTTCACGATCTTAAAGGAAAACTCCTTGCTGCCGCCGTAACCGTTTTTCCCTTTCAGCAGCACCTTTGCCGTACCGGCATTCCGGTTGTTCGAACAGGAAACGATCTCAAAGCAGTCCTTCGGCACTTCGCTCCCGTTGATCGTAAGGCGGATCTGATCCTTGGTGAGAAAAATCTCGCTTCCGGTATATACCTGATCGGCGATTTTTGCCTTTGCCGCCGATAATTCTTTCGAAGCCCCGACCACCTTGTAATTAATCCGTATCACGCCGCTGTAGTTCCCGCCTTCCTTGGCAAAGATCGCGATCTGAAGCGCCGTTCCGATGGGAAGAATGTCATCCGCTCCCACTTCCTCTCCGGCTTTTACCGGATAATTCGCGTCACTGCCGCGCTTTACGGAACAGTTTTCCAGATAGCGGTATACGAAACGCTCCGGATCCAGATCCTTCCCCAGCTTCAGTTTCTTTCCGTTTTTGTCGATGACGACAGGTTTGACCTTGTATGCCCCGGCTTTCTCCTTATATTCCGCATCCGGCACACGGGCTTCCAGGCCGGAGAGGCTCTTCGGGCAGATGCTGTAGTAATAAGCTCCCGTTTTCCCGCTGAAATTACCCTTCCCGCTGATGCAGAAAGACGGTGCATTCTTCCCCGCTGTCTCCTTGTCCGCAACGGCCTTGTTGTTTTTGGTAACCAGCTTGTAATCCTTCCCCTCTTCCAGGATATACAGTCCGTCTTCACTCCGATAGCATATCCGCAGATTGGCAGGCAGCACCTTTCCCTGCTCATATTCCGTCTGTTCGTCATAGATCACCTGAAGCAGGTTCTCCGCCGCCGCATCCGCCAGCTTGACTTTTTTGATCCGGAAGGTTTTGCTGACGCTTCCGCTGTATCCGCTGTCCGCCCTGGCTGTGACAGTCACACGCGCCGTGCCCGCATTGATGTTTTTGCTGTAGCTCAGCTCATAGGCGCTCTCCGGCAGAATTCCGTCCTTTGTCCTTGCAACGACATGCGGTTCTATCGCCGAACCCGTAAAGCCCTGGTCCGGGATCTTGTCGATCTTGATCGCAGAGTCCAGCTTTTCACCGCTGATCGTAAAGTTCACTTCCTTGAAGCCCACGGTCCGGCTTCCGGCTGCCTCGATGCGAAGGGTTGCCGTGCCGGCCTCATCCCCGTTTCGGATCTCGCACGCATAATCTGTGCTCCCGAGCGTTTCCTTTCCGACCGTGACCTTGAGCACCAGAGTGTTTCCTTTTTTGTCCTTCAGCTGGGAAACGTCACTGTAGCCTTCCTCCAAAAACGGCTGGTCCGGTATCGGAGAAACCTTAGCCTTTGTCAGGTCCAGCTTTCCGCTGCCATCGCTCACCGTAAGCTCGTACTCCTTCGTTCCCGTAAAGTTCCCGATGCCCCGGACCGTTACGACATAGTCCCCCGCTCCGTTGATCTCCCTGTCACAGGACAGTTCATAATCGATCCCCGCCTTCAGCGTCTTTCCGTTCCAGCTCACCTTTGCTTCGGGCTTGATCACACTCCCCGTGCAGACCGCTCCGGGCACGGTAATCTCTGTTTCATCAAGCGAAAGCGGAAGTATCGTGAAATCCCGGCTGAGATTCTTTCCGCTCAGGCTGCCCTTGAATGAAAAGATCGCCTGCGGAGACCGGCCCTCCGTTCCGACATCCGTATTGTTTTTGTAAGAAATGGTATATTCCTTGCCCTTCTCGAGCCGGTCCGTGCCGTAATACACCCTGAAACCGGCCGGTTTATGGGGCTTTCCGTTATATATGCATTCGGGCATCGATGCCTTTGCAATCCAGAGACCATCAGGCACCAAGTCGGAGCTTCCCCACTGATCGCGGTCTTCAAATGCCACCTCGCCCCAGTCATCCGCGAGAAGATAAACCTGCTTGACCAGCACGTTGCTCGCTACGACCTGTTTGCTCCCGTCATCCAGCTTCAGCTCTTTATAGGCCAGCGCTTTGAGCACGCAGTTGCCCGGAAGACGGAAGGGATCCGAATAGATCGTCCCCGTTTCCGGCGTCGGGTCGCTGCCGTCCAGCGTGTAGCGTATCAAGGCGTCAGGTGTTTCCGTGCGCAGGCTCAGGAACTGATCCTTATGATACATCCCCTCCTCCGGCTCCAGCTTCGGCATCTGTACCGCTATGTTCATACTGACGGTCACGGTGCAGCTGTCCTTGCATCCGCCGTCCACGGTCTCGATCGTGATCACGGCCTTCCCCGCTGCACCTGCGGTGATCAGTCCCTTATCACTGACCGTGATCTTGGAATCGGCCGGCTCCCTGTGAAAGACAACCGCCGTGGAGTCCGCATCCTCCGGAAGGACCGTCCAGCCCAGCTGATACGTATCATCAACCTGCAGTTCCAGCGTATTCGTGCTTAAGCTGATCGAAGTGGGATAGACCAGCACATGCAGCTTATAGTAAAAGGTCTGGGGCCACAAGCCCGCAAACACAATCGCCCTGGCCTTGCTGTCGCCTCTTTGCACCAAGGCCCTGATGTTGCCGTTTTTGATCACCGCAAAGTTCGGATCCTCCAGGATCCAGTTCATTTCCGTCACTTCCAACGGGACTTTTGTCCCCGCCGGCTCATGCCCCGTCACCGTGATGTTTGCTCCGAAGGTGGGCAGCTTGACTTCCTTGTTGTATTCGATGTTTATGGTGGAATTGTTCGGAAGACTGGGACTGATGGACCTGTCGGTGATCAGCTCGTCCAGGATGCTGATGCTGAGTTTCCTGTCTCCGTCCGGCTGGTCGGTCTGCTCCATTCTCTGCACGACAGAAGTGTATTCCACCACCCAGTAGTGTACGCCGCCGAGCACAACATGCCCGATCCCGACATAGCGGAACTCACGCTTGAAGATTTCCTCCTTCTTTGTCTCCAGCCATTTCGACACAGCATCGGGTGCGGAACTGCCGCCCAAAAAACGCAGTTCCTGTACCCGGGCATCCAGCACGTTCTTGGAAAAGACCGAAGTGAACGACTGGCCGTTCGGCCGTTTGTCACTGAAACAGACCGCGACCTCAGCCGCACGCAGCATTGCCTGCTCTTCCAGCCGGTAATCATATACCAGCCCGGAAACGCCTCCCTCTCCGGTGCGCTGCTTGTTGATCAGATCCGCCGCCGCTCTGGCCGAGCTCTGCTCATATCTTACAGTCATCCTGTAGGAGGATGCCGCTTCATCCGCTCCGGGGATCTCAATCTCATCGGACGGCAGCTCTCCCTCGCCCTCCGCTTCGCTTCCCGCATCCTCCGCGGTCAGCTCCGTTCCGTCCTCCGGCTCCTGCGCACGGGCACGCAGCCCCGGCGCCGCCTCGCAAAAAAGCAGCGCCAGGATCAAAAGCCGGCTGATAATGTTTCTGATTCTTCGGTTCCTGCAAAATCGTTCCATACAGATCCGCTTCCTTTATTTTGTTTAATCCTTCAGTTTCGCAAATATCTTTTCCGCCGTTTCCGCATCGGTCTTTCCGATCTCGCTTTCCAGGCCCAGGATCGTAAGCGCACAGGTTGCAAGAAGCCTGGGTTTCTGTAACGGATTGTACTTGCTGGCCGAGAAGAGCAGGGAATTGACCATGTTCAGCCGCAGGAAATCCGCGAACTCTTCACGGCGCTCGAAGCCGAGCCCGTGCTGCAGCTGATCCAGACCGTCACTGCTGATCTTGTAATCGTTTTTGTCGTTCCTGGTGATATCCAGGGTATCGGCACTCTTTCCGTTCCAGCTCTGCATCCGCTCGTCCATGCGTTTCTGACCGTCCATGATACGTTCCACATCCCCGGCTCCGCCCTTCTCATAGTACTCCAGAAGAGCCTTCTTGTCGGACATGCACTTGTAGATGAACTTCACGAAGTCGGCCGCGGCCTTTATGACCGTTTCAACCCCTTCGATGCCGCCAAGCTCCAGGCCGGTATTGACCACATTAGCAACGGAATCCACGATCTTCCGGCCCTCAATGCTTCCCACCATGCTGTTATTGGCCTCGAGCAGGGCATAGTTGTTATCCCTTGCCATCTCGATCAGCTGTCGGGTCTTTTCATCCACATCCACGCCGGCGATGAGCTCATCATCCTGTTTTGCCGCTTCCCCGGCCTTTTCCTTCTTTTCCTTCAGCTCCTTGATGTTCTGGTAGGATTCCCACATGTTCTTGAAATCTCCCAGGATCCCGATGGCAGGCGTCAGATAGCCGGAAACGATGGTCAGGATCTCTCCCATGTTGTCCAGACCGTTCAGAAGCTTATCCAGGGATTCCTGCATCCCTTTCGGCATGCTCTTCAGCAGCTTTTCATCCGTCTCGCTGACCCAGTCCGTTCCGGCGGTATACCACTCGCCCAGCTTCTCTGCACCGATCTTGCCGCGGAAGATCTTTTCGCAATAGGCATCCGCCATCTTCAGGTATTTCGGATTATCCTTGAGATACTGATCCAGCATCTCCCGGTAGCCGGGAAGATTTCCGACCTGCTTCTTCACCACATCAAAGAATTTGGTCTCCTCCGGAAGCTTGATCTCCTCCAGTTCCCTGTCCAGATCGGTCTTGTTCTTCGCTTCCTCTTCCTCTTCCGCTTTCTTCAGCTTTTTCTGCTCTTCCTTGGACGCTTCGTCTTCCACGAAGGTTTCCTTGTACTCGCTGTAGGTCTCCTTGACCTCATCCACCATTTCTTTCAGCTTGTTATACTGCTCGTATGCGTTTCCGGCAGCCGTTGCCAGAGTCTGAAGGAAACCGGCGACGGTTTTCTCCTCCTCTTCTTTCTTTTCCTCTTCCTTTTTCTCTTCTTCCTTCTTCTCCTCTTCCTTGCCTTCCTCCTCTTCCTTCCTGAAGAGATTGGCCTGCTCATGCAGGAAGTTGGCTGTCTTGGTAGAGACTACAAACTCCGCCATTCCCGCCACGGTATCAAAGAGCCCGAGAGTATCCTCCACCTGCGCATAGCCTTCTCTTGCCAAAAAGCGCATGAAACGGCTTCCGGTATGATGGAGATTTCTGCGCAGGAAGCTGCGGTCCATCTGCATCTCACCCTGACTCGTATCTCCCAGATTCTGATAGAGGGCCTCATCCCCTGCCGAAGCCTTCTTTTCGGCTTCCGTACGGGTCACCAGCTGAAGGGCACGCTCAAAGAGTTTCCAGTCGATGATGGTGTCGCTGCGGGTATCAAATACCAGCGGCTGATTGTTCACATTCAGATTCTTGTACGCCCAGTTGGAACCTTCCACCTTTTCAAAGCTCATGTCATCGTTGACCTGGGTGGAAAGAAGGTTCAGCATTGCCATGCCGAAGGTTGCTTCATCCATTTCAAAGCTCTTGGAATCATTGGATGTCTTTTCGATGTATTCATCGATCAGGGCATCCCTTTCCTTCCGGTTCACAAAATCTCTCTCCGCCAGTCCGAGTATGTCCTTGTAAAGGTTTCTCTGGCTCACATCCAGCAGGTCACGATGCTGCAGGGCGCGCATGAAGAGCACCTTCTGCTGCGGGCTCAGGGACATGTAGCCGCGGTAAAGCTTGGACGCATCCTTATAGTCCTTCCGGTCACTCATGAAGGCACTGTGAAGCTGGTCTTCAAAGGAACTCAGCGTATACGGCACTCCGCGGCCATCCCGGAATTTCCAGGCTTTGCTCTTCTTGATCTCATCCGTTGGATTCAGGATTCTGAGAGGTGCCTGACGTACCGCCAACAGTCTTCTCTGCTCCCGTTCCAGTTCATCCAGGAAATCCAGGGCGTTTGCCATCAGCATCCAGTCTATGGCTTCCTCACGGTAGAGGGACGCCGGATCGTAATCATCGGCCGTAAGCTTGCCTTCCGAAAGCTCCTTGTCATCCCGTACCTGGAAGCTCAGGAGTGTCTTCATGGCATTCCGCGCCATGTCGGGTGCGTCCGCCAGGGCAAGGGCCTTCAGGCGGCCTTCCTCCGTCATCAGCTCTTCAAAGAGCTTAAAACGCTTCTCGGCATTCACATGCGGCACGATCCTGGTCTTTTCATCCTTGCCGGCCGTGGAATAATCCAGAACGGTACGGTCCTGCAGGATGTAGATCAGAAGGCTCTTCTTTCCGCCGTCAAGCTTTTCAAGCCGTTTCTTTATCGTATCGATCCCCTTATTGTTCTTGAAGTCCTTGTACTTTTCGGACATCTTGTGGAAGAAGCGGCGGGAATCCTTTCGCTCCTGATCCTCCTTCGCGGTCTTGTCAACGAGTTCAAAGAAGCCCTTGCGGTCCGTGATCTTCAGCTTGTTCATGGCCTCTTTGTTCTTTGCGTAATTGTCGGTCTTGTCGCCGATCGCCTCGATCCGCAGCTCATCCGCTCTGCCGGCCAGACCATAGCTGTCACTCATGCGCTTGTAATCGCGGGGCCTGAGCTGCTCTCTGCGGCGTTTGATCCGTTCCACGTAACGAAGAGCCGCCTTGAACGCTTCCGAATCACCGGAAACCTTCGTTCTCTTGTGGACCGTGGTAATGGCACGGATGGCACGCGTGTAATCCACCTTGAAATCCGTAGAACCGTTCTTTAAGTAGTTCAGAAGCTGCGCACGTTCCTCCTTGTTGACGGCCGCGCCGGGTGCAAAGACCACCTGCTGCGTCCCCGTCTGGGTGTCCTTGGTAACATAGAGCGCCAGCGCAAAGATCTTGCGCTCCGTCTCGTTCAGTTTATTGTATTCCTTCAGGAAATCATCCTTTCTGGTGGCAGCCATCGCGTGAATGAAATCCTGCTCCGTCATTTCTCCGGCATACTGCTGTTGCTGCTCGTATTCCTCCGAGGAAATGCTCTCGCTGTGAAGGAGCATGGCCTCTCTCTTGTCACGGTCCGACAGGCATTCCCGTACTTCTTTCCGGTACTGTTCCGCGTCAAACCTGGCCCCGGAGGTAGCCTCCTGCAGGATCTTGTCGGTGAAGTATTCCTTGATCGCATTGGAGAAACGCTTCTGGTCCACTTCCTTCATCAGGGCAACCTTTTTGTTCTTGCGCGTCTCCTCGTCAAGGATCGCAAAGGCACGATCCGCATACGGGAAATAGGCGATCTGGGCATCGACCATGTCACGGAACTTCACAAAATCTTCCTGGGTCTTCTCCTTCTTCACAAAAAGGAAGGAACGGCTCTTTTCCCGGGCATCGATCAGGGCGTGCTTTAAGCTGTGATCGTTCACGCTGATCTCATCCAGCTCCGTCAGCTTTTCGTAATACGGCAGGAATTCCTTTGCCAGCTGCTTCACCTGGGCGTCCACCTGATCCGTGTAGGCCAGATCCTTGGGCTTATCCACAAAGCGGGCTGCGTAGACCAGGAAGAGATCCATTGCCTCCTCCGGGATCTCCAGGGTATCGGCGACCCGGTAAATGCGCTTCAGACGGCCGGTCTCGATATTGATATCGGTCTTGATCTGCTCATCCTCCGAGGAGAACCAGTTGCTGATCTTATCCAGCGTGCGGTCGATGCGCTTCAGATAGCCGTGGTTCAGACGGCAGTACTCATCCAGGCAGTGTGCCAGGATCTCCGGATAGGGCTTGGCGTTTTTCTTCTGCTCGGCTTTATCCAGCGCGAACTCGGCCCTGGCCGCATCCAGCCATTCCTTGTCCGTCGCCTCTCCCTTGGATTTGACCTTCTTGGCAAGCCTTGCCTTGGGCGGATCATAGACCACGCTCTGCTTGCGCTCCCCGAATTCCCTAAGCGCATCCCAATAGCCGCCAAAGAGCTTCTCCTTCAGATGCCGCTGTCCTTCGGCCTTTCGCGACATCACTTCGCCGCGGGCAAGCCTTCTCTCATCCAGCTTCTTGTCGTATCTTGCCTTATCCTCGTCCTTGGTCTTTGCAAAATCTTCCTGCTGTTCACGGAACCTCTTCCGGAATTCCTCGGCATAGTTCCCGACGGCCGCATCAAACTCGGACGATTTCATGGCCACCGCCGCCTTCTCCACATGCTTCTTGAAGAGGATCAGAAGATCGGAGATATCCTTCTGCTTCTCCTCCGGAAGCTCCGCCAGCGCCTTCTCGATCTCCTCTTCGGACGAGACCTTCTTTCCCTCTTCCTTCCGCAGGATATTCCTGAGGAACGCCTTTTCCGCTGTCTCATCGTTTGCCAGATAACGCTCTGTCAGCATGACATAGTAATCCTTGGCACTGCCCGTATTGATCATCTTGCTCATGGCATCCTCATCGGAAAGGATCACATCCTGCATGTTCATGATGATCTCACCGGCGTTCTTCACGGCGATCTGATACTTGGTCTGCTTATGCTTTTGGGCGATCAGCTCCACACCGGTATTCTTGGAGGTCCTGAACCACCATTTCCGGTATTTTGCCTTCCGGTCCTTGAACTGCTTTGCGGTCCCCTCATCTTCATAGAGCATGTGCTTGGTCAGATCGTCCTGCACGGCCGTTGCCGCCTCGGCAAGCTTGTCATAGATCGAAGTATTGCCGCGCTTTTTCTGGTTGAAATAAACGGTGCGGTAGCTGTTCACCTCTCCCTGCCAGAAGGTCCGTTCGCCGCCCTTTATGCGTTCGATGTTCTTGGCATGACCTTCCTCCAGGCTGCGGATCTCCTCTTCCGATTCGGCCGCATCCAGCTCACGCCGGTATCGTTCCTCTTCCTGCTTGAGCTTTTCCGGGATCTCACCGGCAATTTTCTTCAGTTGGGCATTGATCCGGCTCGCTTCCTCGGTCTCGCCGTTGGGATCCAGCAGCACATCGATCTTATCCTCGATGTAGTAGCGCGCGATATAACTGTACTCTTCGTTCAACACCGCTCCGAGGGGGGCCAGGCGCTTGTACAGTCTCCTGATGCACTGATCCGCCGTGGTCTCATCCTCGCTCAGAAGTTCCCCCAGGATATTGTCATTGTTGATGAAGGCATCCCAGAAGACCGCCAGCTCGCCGTCTCCGTACTGTTCCAGCTTCTTCCTGCGTGCCTCCAGGCGCTCTACGATGATCTTGGCGTCGTTCTTTAGCGTTCCGTCCTTCTCTACGGCATCGGTAAGGTAATGAGCCAGCTGGTCCAGATTATCAAAACCGCAGGAGATGGAATTCTTCCAGTATTCATCCTCCAGGGCGCGGTCAAGATGAGAGAGCTCCTCCGTTACCGACCGGAACTCCTCAAGCTTGTCCAGATACTGCTGCTCGACCTGTCCGTATTTTTCCTCTGCGGCCTCCTTTTCCTTCTGAACTTTGACTTTTTCCTTTTTCAGCTCGTCATAGTATTCATGATTTCCCTTCAGCCTGGCATCCATCACCTGGATGATCGCGCCTTCCTCCCGGTACCAGTTCCGCTCGTCCGAAATGCGCTGTTCTTCCGTCCGGGCCTCGTTCTCCCGCTGCTTAAGGGCAGCTTCTTCCTCCTTGAAGCCCGACAGGATCTTTGCACGCTCCTTGCGGAAGTTTTCCAGCTTCTTGACCTCGGTTTTCTTTATTTTTTCTCTCCGCTTCCGCAGTTCGGCAACTTTTTTTTCTTTTCTCGTGTCAAACTCATGCCGGTCCTTTTCCAGGGCCTTCTTTACCGTCTGAAGCTTCTCGTCATCCTTATGAGCCTGCTCCCGGCGCCTGTTGTATTCCGTCGCACGGCGTTTGTACTCGTCGATCTCCACGACGATCATGCCGCCTTCTCCCTCCATGGCCTTCAATTTCGTTTCGATCTCACTCAGACTGTTACGTACCCGCTCCAGGGTATCCTTGGGCTCGCCTTCATAGTTCTTTTCCACCTTTTCCAGCTCACTGCGCAGTCCCGGGATCTTTTCCTCAAGAGCCTTTTTCCGCTCGTGCACCTCCGTCCTGCTGGTAAGATAGGTGGGCATCATCTTATCACGCATCAGCCTCTGAACGGTGGGATGATCGTCATATTTCTTCAGATGCTTATCCAGCACGTTCAGGTTCTTCTGCGCCTTCTGTGCCTCCCCGACCAGCCATTCCCGGTACCGGTCTCTCTGCCCGTAAAAGCGGAAAACACCGCCCTGCAGAAAGCCTCCGTGATTAAAGAGCACATCCTGGGAATCACAGAAAGCCATCTCCAGGATGAAGTCCTTTACATCCGCGATCTTCGGCTCATCGATCTCCTTCTTTCCTTTCTTCGCGATCGGCTTTTTATTCTCATTCAGACCGCTTACGACCTGACGTATGAGCTTGCGGAATTCCTCAGCATCCGACAGTCCCTGGCCTGCAGCCAGCTTCTTATCCGCTTCTGTCCACTTCTTTTTGGACGCGCCGGCGTCCCAGGAGAGCATCTCTGCAAGACTCTCCAGATTCTTCAGGATATCCTCAGACTTTTCGGCCTTAAAGGCTTCCGCGATCCAGCGCTTCATCTGCGCTACCGCAGCGGAACCGGTCTGTTCCAGACGCCTCCAGGCCGCATTGGCCTGATCAAAAGAGGCGATGCGCTTTTGATAATCCGCGGCATTCTTCCGGAACACTCTCTGGAAGAAGCCCTTCTTCCGGTCAGGCATATCCTCATAACGCATGCGGATCTTGCCGTCCCGCTGCATGTCCAGATTGCAGACCTTGTAGTAAAGGCGGCCGCGCTTCACCAGTTCCGTATCATTCGCCAGCTTCGTCTGGTAACGAACGATGCGCTTCATCTCCTCTTCATCGGTACGGCTCTCAAACAGGGTGAGCAGCACCCTCTTTTTCATTTCCTTTATCGCAGGGATCAGTTCCTTGCCTCCCAGGAAGGATTGCAGCCGCTCAGCCATGCCGTCCTCGGTGAGGTTCCCTTTCAGGTAATTCTTAAGCTGCTCGAATTCGCTGTAATGAAGCTCCTCCAGCATATCCAGGTTCTTCACCTTTTCCATGAAGGGGAAACGGGCGATGAGCTCCGGATTTCCGATGATCACTTCCTCCAGGTGATCTGCCAGATAGAGCCGCAATTCCGGATCCCGCACCACATCCAGGACCTCCTGGGAGCCAAGGAGCCCGTCGCCGGTAAGCATGGCGCGGAAGCTGAAATCGGTGACATCCCTGCGCTGCTTCTCTTCCGCGGATTCCTGTTCTCCATTCCAGGCCTTGAAGCTCATCCGCTCTTCCCTGTTTTTGGAATCCTCCTTTACGAGCTTGGAAAAGTAGGAGTCAAAGCTCTTGATGAAATCCTCCTTCGGGACTTCAAGGATCCTGCCATGTATGTTGCCAAGCAGATTCTTTATTCCCTTCAGGGCAGACTTCCAGCCTGTCCTCGTAAGGCTCAGTCCGTCACAGTGGCCCTTCCAGATATCGACAACGGTCTTTATGGACTTCAGGTTCTTTATGATGGACTTTTTGCGTTTTCCTTCCTTCTCCGACTGAAGGCCGAGGGAGTTTAGGTATTCCTGAATATCCCTGTCAAAGAGGGGGTCCACCTCTCCGCCGAAGACTTCCTCATAAGCCTGCAGATAATCCTGATGGACCCGCGCCGCCTTGATGGAAGTAAGCGAAAGACCGCTCATGAAGCGTTCGCTCAGATCCTTTACCGTCCGGTAATCCGCAAAGAGAGCCTTGTCCCCGAGGAAAACACGCAATTCATCGTAAACGACCTGGCCCGCAAATGCGCCGAAGCGAAGATCCGCCATGCGCCTCATCATACGGTCGGTATTTTTCACCTGCGCCACCAGAGCCTCTTCCACACCATCCTGGCTCAGGATATCCGTCACGATCAGCTTTTTGACGGCAGGGCTCTTGTAGATGGCGGGTCCGCGCCGATCCAGCTCAAGTATCTTGGTCACATGATCCATCCTCCGGGCCATGTCCTCAATGGGCTTGATCATCTCCATGAAGCGCTTTTCCTTAAAGCTTTCGTAAGCCTGCACGGAGGAAAGATTCGCCGCTTTCCGGTAATAGCTGCGCTCATCCATCTTGAAAAGCTCGGTGTACAGTTTTGCACACAGTTCCTCCAGCTCCGGATAACCCAGTTTCTCCAGAGGCCCCATCAGGCGGTTGACTTCCTCCGCCTGGGCACGGAGCCTGCGCCGCTTCACCCTGGCCTCTTTCGTCTCGGGCACCGTGATCCTTGTATAGGTGCCCAGCTCGTTCACATACTTCTTCTTCGGGTTATACTTGAAATTCCTTTCAACATGCTCGCTGAAATCCCTGAGGAAACGCCGGGTAAAACCTTCCTCCTTTCCTTTCTGCATGAATGCCGCATAGTTTTCCTTGTAGCTCTCGTTGATATTCTTCATGACAGAAACGAAAACCTCATCGCTGATCTTCAGCTTTTTGGCCGTAGCCAGCCAGCCCTTCATCAGCCCGGGACACTGCCACAAAAACCAGCCTTCCTGCGGAGCAGGCGCTTCCGCCTTCTTGTCCTTTTCCTCTTTCTTGTCCTTTGTTTCGGGATCCCAGATCCCCGTCAGAAGGAAGTATTCCCTTGCGGTCCTGTTCACCTTCACACGGTCCCTGTGCTTCTCCGCACCATGCAGCATGTTCAGGCTCTTCTGGAACTCTTCTCCCTTTACCAGTTCATCCGAAAAGCCCTGCTGGACCGCAAAGGTGATGATCTCGACCTCCTTGTCCACTTCCTTTTCAAAGGCAGCCTGATCATTCCGCTCCTGTTCATCCTCCAGGGCCTTCTTTCTGACCTTGCGGTCATGCTTGCTCTCTGCCTCCCGGGCCTCGTAAGCGCCGATGGCCTGCGTCCAGTCAAAGTCCTTTGCCTCCGCAACGGCTCCCCAGACCTCCTTTGCCTTTTCACGGATCTGCGCCTTGAGCTTTTCAAACTCCGTTTCCAGTTTTGTCCGGTCCTTTGCTGAAAGGCTCTTATCCTGCAGATGCATGAAATACATGCGCAGCAGGCGGTAGTCCCTGCGCAGTTCGTTCTTTGCCAGATCTTTCTTCAGCTGTGCCTTGTTCTTCATGGTAGCGGTAAGAAAATGCTCCCTGGCCTCGGCATTCAGCCCGATGATCTTTTTTTCGTATTTCAGCCTGTCTTTTGCGGAAAGGCCTGCTTTCTTCCTCCGGTACTCCGCCGTCACTTTCACGATCTCTTCGTTGATGATCCTGGAATGCTCCCGGAATTCCTTCCGGCGGTCCTTCTTGCTCACGCCGCCGTATTGCTTTGCCAGGATCTTGGCCTGGTTATAGCCCACCTGGGAATAGTTGAGGTAGCTCTGCTCACCGCCTTCAAAGCTGCGGAGCTGTTCCTGCTCCTTCAGCAGCTCCTCCACGTCCCAGCTGGCAGACTCAAAATCCTTCTCCTGCAGGATATTGTAGTTCTGAAGGCGCCTGATATCATAGTTTCCCTGTCCCAGCGGGTTGTTACCGTGCTTTTCGACCGAGTGGACCTCAAAGCCGATCTCGTTATCCTTGAGCGCTTCAAAGCGCTCCATCTTCTCAACGCTTGCAGGTTTTTTCCTGTTCCTGTTCAGATTCTTTCCGTCCATATCCCAAACCTCTTTTCTTTATGCAAAGCTCTTTCCGAGCAACTGTCCCAGTTCCTGAAGCCCGTCCTCCGACAGACCGTCCCAGCGTGCGACCGTAACGCTTTTCTGTTCCAGGCTGTCGCCGAAGATCCCTTTTATCACGCCGAAGCCTTCGGGTGTTACGATGCTGAACTGCAGCGTCGCTTTGGAATACAGCTCATCCACGGCGTTGATGGCTGCGGCAAGTACCGAACGCAGTGCCATGGGGTGTTTCTCCTGCGCGTAAAGAAAGGACACATCCAGAAGATCCTCATCAAGCGCTTCCATGAAGACCGCTGCCACGACCCTGTCCCCGGAGAGCTTTGCGAAGCACAGCCGCCTGTCAAATCCGGCCTCATCCCGCGCAAGAAAGCCGGCAGCCTCCTCCTGCTCCAGGCTCTCATAAAACGCCGTCCGCGTCTGTTCATCCAGCGAAAAGAACTCTTCCGCGTCCGCATCCGCCTCGCTCATCTGTTTCCATTTGGCCGCTTTTTTCCTTTGCGCGGGCGATACGGAAAAGAAAGCCGCATCACTTTCCTCCAGGGAAAAGTTTCCCTGCGCCAGCAGGAACGCTTCCAGTCCCTCCGTCGCCTTATCCTTCACAAAGCGCAGCTCAAGGGGCGTGAACAGCTCAGCATCATCCAGTTCGTTTATGACCGACTGCAGGAGGAAGCTTCCCACTCCCTGCCTCCGATGCTTCTCGTCCACGTAGATCATCGGGATCACGGCCGTTCCGTCTTCAAAGAACAGTTCCAGTTCTCCCAGGACCTTCCTGTCGGATCCCAGGGCCGCAAAACGGAAAAGCTTTCTTTCGTCTTCCCCGTCGCTTAGGCGTACCAGTCTGTAATTGTTCATGGCTTATCCTCTCTTTCCGCCCGGCTGATCACCGGCACATGATTTTTATACGAATTTCCCGAGAAATGTTTCTGAACTCTCGCCCTTCTTCTGCCGTTCATAGCGGGCCGTCAGTTTGATCCCCGCTTCCGCCGCTTCTTCCTCCACACATTCGATCAGCAGGCGGATCGCCGATTCCGCCTGCCCTCCGGAAAGCAGAAGATACTTTCCTTCCGAAAGCTCCAGTATGATGCTGTCCTTCGGTTTCCAGTCCTGCAGGATCGGGATCAGATCCCCGCTCTCGGCGGAAAACAGGATCCCCGTGCCGCCATCCGATCTGTCCGCAGGATACTTCTTCAGGAATTCCAGAAGCTCCGCCTTAAAGAAGCCGCTTTCTTCATCCACGAGCCGGATCCCCCGGTACATGAAGAGGAACATCAGCAACAGTCCCACGGAAGTCCCGATCGCAAACGTCCCGAGATTCGGATGGATATCGTTGCATGCAACTCCGAGGATCACGGGGATCACGAACGGAAAGCCCGCGAAGAAGCCCTGCCCTTTATGACTCACCCGGTACTGAATGATCACGAATACGGATAACAGAAGGAAAAAGTACTCGATCGCAAGCATGATATAAAAAGGCAGGTGCGCATGTGCGAACAGATCCCGTTCAAACTCGTAGGCGATCCCCGTGAAGAGATTGACAAACAGCAAAAGGATGCAGAGCAGGATCAGCACAAAGGCAAACTTATAACGTCTCAGAAGATTGTCCCGGCTCTGGTAGAGGGTATAATCCACAAAAACGAGCCACTGGAAAAGAATGAAAATGGGCACGATGTCCGAAAGCATCCTGCAGATCTTTGCCACAAGGATCCACTTGTCGTAATCCTGGTAATGCATGGCATGACTGCCCGCGTTCAGGAAAGCAAAGATCATCGTAAGGACACAGAGCGCGAAAAAGATCTTGCCCTCTATGCGCTTATGCCTCCTGAGATGTCCCGAAAAGAGCAGCAGGCCCGCCATGAGCAAAAGAGCAGCCCCGTCCAGGAGCAGAGTGATCTTGGTAAACGTATCCATCTTTTACCTCCCCTCTTCCCTTGTTCCCGCAAGAACCTTCTCTCCGCTCTTCTTCGGGAACAGGCGTGCGGTAAGAGCCTTTACGGCCTCGCTGTGTCTTCTGAGGATCACCGGCGTGTCCTTCGGATATTTCTTTGCGGCAGCCTGAACGGAATAGCGCATCATATACAGGATATCCATGCGGAAATCCGGTCCGATAGCGCATAAAAGCTCCACCAGGAGTTTGCCGGATGCCGTCTTGTGCACCAGAAGGAAGCCGTTTACTTTTTCGTCCGCCTGCACGCAGCAGGAAACATCCTCGTCATACCAGCTCATGGGAAGAGTGGCCAGATCCTCCACCAGCCCTTTCCGCCCGTGGAACATGCAGTTAGCGATCCCCTTCCGGAACTGGCGTACCATCAGGCTTCCGATGGGGGCGACAAAAGCGGGCGCAGTCCTTTTCACGATATCCAACGCTGCCAGCTCGCCCACACTTACCACCAGGTCCCGGCTCTCCTTCTTTTCCACGGAAAACCCGGCTTTCTTCATGCATTTATCCGCACTTTTCAGATCGGAGGGAAACTCAAAAAAGCTCCTGACCACCCCGTCCTCCGCCAGATGTCCGTTCAGCTCGGCAAGGAGCGCATCCCCGCTCTTTTCCTGTTCCGCATAAAAGCAGGCCAGTTCCGCCTCGCAGTCTGCCTCTTCCTCCAGGTTTTTAACCTCCCAGACCAGCAGGGCCTCCGCGGGATCCTTTTTGCCCTTATGCAGGGAGAGACCGCGAAAACAGTCCCGGCCGATGTTTTCGGCCGCATCCGCATCCAGTCTGTCCCCGTACTCCTCCAGATTGTCCGTAGTGATCGATCGGAATTCCATGTCTCTCTCTCCTATCTTCTCATTTTCCGAAACTCTTGCAGATGGTCAGCTCCACGATATCGCCGCGCACACCGACCCGCACATCATCCGCGATATTGGCCACAATGGATTTTTCCAGCTGGTCCCAGGCCTCGTCCGCTTCCCCGTCCTTCGCTTTCTTTTCCTCTACCTTGCTGCGGTACTGCAAAAGAGACCATTCGAATTCCATTGTGGAAAGCGCATCCGCTTCACGGATCCCGAGGCCCGCATAATAGCACGGATCCTCTCCCATTCCGGAATACGAGGGATCACCGTCTTCCTCTTTGTAAAGACCGCCCTCAACGATGTTGCGGATCATCTCCATGATCCCGACCGTGGACTCGTTTTTCTTCCGGCTGGACAGGGCGATCATTTCCTTTTTCTTTTCCTTGTCCATCACCGCGTTTGCCCGCAGGCACACACGGTATTCCTTCTCATCGCTTTCCAGCCAGAATTCGCCTTCAAACCTTCCCGTGATGGCACGCACCATGCCCATCATCTCTTCGGTCAGCAGACGGACATACATCGAATCCTCCTCTTTCATGCCGTGATAAGCCGCGAAACGCTCCGCCTCCGTCATGGCCTTTTCCGTTCCGCTGCCGTCACCCAAAATCCTGATCCTGTCGGTCGTCATCCTGTCTCTCCTTTATCCGCATATCGTGAATATCTGCGAAAAGCCCGTCACTTCAAAAATGTTCGCAACCATCGGCTTCACACCGCGTATGCTCATCTTTCCGCCCTTCTTCTCCAGCTCCTTCTGTGTCTGCAAAAGTGCTCTGAGCCCCATGGACGAGATATATACCGTATCCTCCATCTCGATCACGATGCCTTCCGGTTCCTCCGCCGCAAGCGCAAGCAGCTGCTCAAGCACATCCGGCGCCGTGACCGTATCCAGCCGTTCGGGAGTCCTGTATGTCAGTGTTTCCTTCATTTATGCCCATCCTCCTTTGCCGCAAAAACAAAAAAGCCCCTTTTCGATCAGGCATCGAAAAAAAGCTTTTCCGCATCTGTTAACTTTTTTTATCCTTCAGCACAAGCTGTTTTTTTAAGGTCAGTATGTTACGTCCGTCCTTGTATTCGTATTGAATGTCATCCATGATCTTTTTCACCAGAAATATCCCCAGCCCTCCGATGGGACGATCCTCGGCGGAAAGCGTCACATCCGGATCCTCTTTGGCCAGCGGATCGTAAGGTTCCCCGCCATCCAGGAAGCAAAGGGTAATCGTCAGCGGTTCCTCCAGAAACTCCACGCGCACCATGGCTTTCCCGCCGGGAGGCGCATACGCATAACTGGCGATATTGATGAAGATCTCTTCCACCACCAGATCGATCTGGTTCTGGATCTTCATCGGGCAAGCAACACGCTCCAGCTCGCCGTCCACAAAAGTCTGAACTTCATAGAGCTTTTCGGCTTTTGCTTCTATTTCGATCTCCTTCATCCACGCACCTCCTCAGCTTGACTCATCGGCCGCCTCCACATTATCCACATAGCGCCCGATGGTAACGATATTGGAACCGTCCTTGTATTCATACGTAAAGATATCCATGCTTTTTTTGACCATGAAGATCCCCCAGCCGCCGATCCCCCGTTCATCCGCTCCGCTCGAGACATCCGGATCGGGACGCTCCAGCGGATTGTAGGGCACGCCCTGGTCTGTAAAACGCAGCAGGAGCATGGGTCTTCCTTCTTTCATCGTGATCTCCGCATGAACCAGCACTTTCCCGCTGTCGGGTGGATCATAGGCATAGCTGCATATATTGGTGAACAGCTCATCGCAGGCCACGCAGATCTGCCTTCTGGTCCGTCTCGGACAATCCTCATAGGGTTCAAGCAACTCATACAGCCAGACCATGATATCATCCAGAAGCTCTTTCTTCGTCTGAAGAGTTCCTTCATATATTTTTTTTGACACCTTCTTTACCTCCCATTCCAAAGAAATGGAAACCAAGCATCGTGATATCATCAAACTGCGGCGTAGTATTCCGCCAGCTGTGTACTGCCTTGCGTACAGTCTCCAGCGTCTCTTCCGGCTTTGCGTCCGGATCTGCGTTCAGGGCCTCGAGCATGCGGTCCGCACCGAAAAGCTCGTCCTTTTCGTTGATCTGCTCTGGAACACCGTCGGAATAAGCATAAAGCTTGTCTCCGGGCTTCAGATCGATCTCGGTCTGTTTGAACTTCATGTCCTCGATCGTCGCCACGGCAGCCGAATGCTTTGTCTTGATCAGTTCATACGTACCGCCCTTTCTGCATACGGCAAGCTTTTCATGGCCGGCATTCACCTCTACGGCATGTCCCGTTTCCAGATCGATAACCATGAGCCATACCGTTACGAACAGGCCGGACTCGTCGCCCTCCAGGAGCTGGTTATTGACGTTCTCGAGCACGGTAGCCGGCTCTTCCCCCATCTGCAGGCGGTTTTTGATCAGGGTCTTTGCGATCACCATGAAGAGCGCCGCCGGCACGCCCTTACCGGACACATCGGCCACCACCAGCGCAAGGTGGGTCTCATCCACAAGGAAGAAATCGTAGAAGTCACCTCCCACTTCCTTTGCGGGATGCATGGTCGCATAGATATCGAATTCCTCGCGCTCCGGGAAAGCGGGGAAGATCGTGGGAAGCATATCCGCCTGGATCTGCGTTGCGACCTTTAAGTCCGCGCCGATCCTTTCCTTCTCCGCCTCACTCTTTTTGGCCTCAAAGGTCCAGCGGATGGAGGAGAACATCTGAATGTACTCAACAATGAAGATCAGGCAGATCGTACCGTACAGAGGCAGGAATGCCTTGTCGGAAGGAAAGATCCCTTTCTCGTTGGTGACCAGGTTCACCACATAGAAGCCGACAACGGAAACCGCAGGCGCAATGAGGTAATTGCGCAGCTGGCCTTCGGCGATCTTCATAGTCTCCATCAAAGGCTTGCGTGCGAAGCGCATGTAAAGCACGAAGAGGATGGTGAACACGATCAGCTTGATCAGAATGAACAGGCTGATGTTTTCCACGGTGTAGGGCGTGCCGCCGTCAAAGAGATGCAGCTGCGCTCCGATGATCTGATCGGAAGTGCCGCAGAACATGAAAGTCGACACATTTGCAAACAGGGATGCAGTCATGCCCACGAACAGCTTCTCCGACGTGCTCTCCTTGTGCAGCGGTATCAGCAACAGGCACAGGAAGATGCACTGTCCCACGATCCCCACCGCATCGTTGTAAAGATTGATACTGTAGCTCACGAAATTGATCCCGTAAGAAAGCGCGGCTCCGCCCAAAAGCAGGATAGCGTAGACGAACGACTTCTTTTTCGGGGTCAGGGTGGTGATCGCCAGCATTCCGGCAAACACCGTTGACAAAAACAGTGCGAATGACCATAGTGCGATGATCGTGATATCCATACTTTAAATCTCCTCCGTAATCTGCATTTCCACAAGGGCTTTCAGGTATTTGTTCAGGTAATCATCCGTCACGGGATTCCAGAACAGACCGATCCGGCCCAAGAGTGCCTGCGTATTTTGGTTCACAACTGTTGTATCTCGATAACTCATATCCGGCCGTTCCACCAGGATCCCTTCCACCAGTTTTCGGCCGCTCTCTTCCTTCATCAGCTCCTCCACCTTTTCCTCAAAGATCTCGTCGGAAACGATGTCGGTGCTGTAGCCGAGTGTAGAAAGCGTAAAGAACAGCCTGCTGAAGGGAACCTCCTGCGGCGGATATACATGGAAAACGGAATACTCCTTCGGCAGCGTGCTCAGGCCCACGATCATCCTCGCCACTTCATCCACCGGCGAGAAATTCACGCTGCTGTCGTAGAGGGTCTGCGGAACGGCTCCGATCTGGGCGTAACTTAAGAGCTGCCTGGTAAAGGCATTTGTCTTTTTCTGCATCTGGAATTCCCCGTCCGAAAGCCTTCCCTGCAGATTGCCGACACGCATGATCTTCAGGCGGAGGCCGTGATCCACGGCTGCGCGCAATGCCGAATATTCCGCCATATACTTGGAGAGGATATACTGGTTTTTGATCACCTGGCCGAAATACAGGTCCTTCTCGGTGAGCGTCAGCTCCTCCCTGTCGTTTGTGAACACGCCGCCGACACTGATCGTCGAGATCTGTACCAGCATGCTGTCATGCTCAAGACACCAGCGGATCAGATTTTTCACGCCGCCGGTATTGGTCTTCTCCAGCTTGTCATCGTAAGCGAAGTGGGAAACGTCCGCCGCGCAGTTGATCACGGTATCGATCCTGCCCTCAAAAGCTTCCTCAAAGATCGTCTCCCTAGCGATATCACCCGGCAGGGCGATCACCTTGCTGCCGATGGCATCCGCCGCCTCGGGCTCATCAAAGAACTGCAGACGCCCCCGCAGCCTTCTGGAAGAATCCTGCCGCTTCGTGGGACGAACCAGGCAATAGATCGTATCACAGTAATCCTTGAGCTTCAAAAGCTCCAGCAGGATATGCAGCCCCAGGAATCCGGTCGCGCCTGTCAGCAGGACGTTCCCGAGGCTTGCCTGCTTCACTTCCGCTCCCGGCTCGTTCTTGGCGAGGAACTCATCGATCCCCGTGTAATCCAGGCTCTTGATCTGGTTGACCTCTTCTTTCCCGCTTCCGTCACGGTAGATATACTGTGCCAGCAGCTCCGGCACGGGATAATGGAAAATATCCTCATAACGGATGGCAACTCCGGGAAGGCGTTTTTCGATCTCCATGACCAGTTCTGCCGTATGAAGGGAATCACCGCCCACTTCAAAGAAATTATCATCAAGGCCGATGCAATCCTGTTTCAGGACCGCCGCCATCGCATCACAGATCGCTTTCTGAAGCTCTGTTTCCGGCTCACGGTACTCCCGCTGATACTCCACCGGGATCGCATCGATCGCTTTCATGTCGATCTTTCCGCCCGGGGTCTGCGGCAGGCTGTCGATCTCCTTTAAGATATCGGGTACCATGTAGGACGTCAGGTTGCCCTTCAGGAAGGTCTTGAGCGCATCGGGATCCACCGTTTCGCCCGGTCTTACCTGATAGAAGCCCACCAGATGATCGCTTCCCGAGATCTTCCGTACCTGCACGACCGTCGCTCCCACACCCGCATAGGAAAGCATGCAGCTCTCGATCTCGGAAAGTTCGATGCGCAGTCCGCGGATCTTGACCTGAAAATCATTGCGTCCCTGGTATTCGATCCTGCCGTCGGGAAGGTAACGCCCCAGGTCACCGGTGCGGTAGATCCTTTTGCCCCGGCATTCGGTAAACTTTGCCGCGGTCTCCTCGGGCCTGTTTTTATATCCCAGCCCCACGCCGTTACCGAACACGCACAGCTCGCCGGTTGCACCGTAGGGCATCAGGTTGCCGAAATCATCCAGGATCAGGATCCCCATGTTGGCGATCGGCTTGCCGATGCTCTCATTGTCACCGGCTTCGGTGATCGTGGCTCCGATCGTTGTCTCGGTGGGGCCGTAACCGTTGTAGATCCGGATCCCGTAATCGTTCTTCAGATCGTTCACCAGGCTGGCCTTGAGCACCTCACCCGCCGCAAGGATCACTTCCACTCCCGAAAGGGCCGCGGAAAACTCGTGGTCCTGGATATACACCGCAAGGCGCGAAGGCGTAAGATGCAGCATGTCCGCCCCGTGTACGCGTATCAGCTTTGCCAGTGCCTTGGGATCCGCCAGCGCGGACTCGGGCGCAAATTCAATGAACATGCCGTTAAAGAGCGGCACCAGGAATTCAAACAGTGAGATGTCAAAGCAGACCGAACCGATCGCCACAATGCCGTTTCCGGTACGCACGATATCCCGGTTGACGGGATTATTGTCCGGATCGGTGATATTGACGATGCCCTTGTGGGAAAGCATCACGCCTTTGGGCCGTCCCGTTGTGCCGGAGGTATAAATGCAATACGCCAGCTGTGTCTGCGGGATCACAAGCTGCGGATCCTTCTCGTCCGCAAACGCGAGCAGCTCATCGACATCCAAAAGCGTGACGCCCTCGGACTGCGATTCCTCCATCAGCTCCTTCTGCGTGATCATCCATGCCGATCCGCTGTCCTCCTGGATATAGTCGATCCTTCCCTTCGGATAGGTGGGATCGATCGGTATAAAAGCAGCGCCGGCCTTGGAAATGCCGAGCATGGCAGGGATCAGTCTGTGATCACGGTGCAGCTTGTACATCACCGTCTCGCCTTGCTTTATCCCGCGTGCGATCAGGGCATTGGCGATGCGGCTGGATACCGCATCCAGTTCACGGAAGGTGTATGCAACATCGCCGGCATAAAGAGCCGGGCTGTCCGGATTCGCATTCACGGCCTTCCGGAACAGATCGGGAATGCTGGCCGTATCACTTACCGCAACCTCTTTCCCCTTCAGGGCTTCCAGCTTGGCCGTTTCGGCTCTGCCGATGATCTCGATCTCCTTGAGAAGGGGATCGCCTTCCAGTGCCTGCTCGAGGATATGCACGATTGCCTCATGGAAAAAGGCCGTCGTTTCTTCGTTGTAGATCCCGCAGCGGGCATCGTAGCGAACGGACAGCTTCTCCCCGAAACGGCCCACGCTCATGGTCATGTGGTTGTGCATGGCCCCGCCGTGCGCGATCCCGAATTCATAAGGTGTTTTGGCGTGAAGCTGCTCGTTATGATAATTCAGCACGTATTCCGAAAGGGAGCCGTTTAAGATGCCGCCTTCGCGCAGATCGTTGATGATATGATCCATGCCGTAGTGTTTGTGCGCCGAAGCGCTTCTCGCCTGGGTCGTGGTCTGCCTGCACAGCTCCGAAAACGTCATGTCGCCCTTCAGCGTGTTTCGCACCGGGACCACCAGTGTGCGGCAACCGACCATGGCCAGCTCTTTCGGCGTGCTACGGTTCAGGCGCGGCATCAGAAAGATCGCGTCCTCCGAACGTGTTGCCCGTCCCAGATAGAGGGAAAGGGCCGCCGCAAACACGGAAGCCTCCGTTGTTCCGGTAAGCTTGACGTATGTCTGCAGCCTGTTCGCCACTTCCTGCGGCACATCAAAATCATAACCGTCATAGCTCAACGCATCCGGCGTATTCGGAAAGACGGCCGCTTCCGCCTTCACCCCTTTGAAATAATCCAGCCAGAAATTCTTTTCCTTTCGGAGTTCCTCCGGTTCGTTTTCCTCCTCATCCGCTTCGACAAAATCCCGGAAAGCGATCTCTTTTTCCGATACACTCTCCCCGTCCAGACCGCTCAGGACCATCTGTGCCATCTGGCAAAAGCTGTGGCTGTCCATCAGCAGATGATGAAAGAGGAAGATCAGGAAGCCGCCCCCCTCCTCGATCGGCCGGATCATCACCTTTACGCCTGCCGGCTCAAGAGGCTTTTTGCATTCCTTCTCCCAGAGCTCTTCCGCATCGTCGATCGATATCCTTCTGCCCACCAGCGCGTGATACTGTTTCAACGGATCTTCCGTAACGCAGACTTCTTCGTTTTCCCTGACTACTTTCAGACGGAACGCTGCCGTCTTTTCGAGCACCTCATCCACCGTTTTCTGAATGTCTTCGACCTTGCTTTCCGGCAGATAAAGCCTGAATCCGACGGTGTTGATCGCCTCCCCGGGAAATGCTTCTTCATTCATCCATATCCCGTATTCGGATGCGCTCAGTTTCCTCTTCTGCATCTTAAACTTTCCCCCGATTTCAAGATATATTTCGTTTCAGGTGTCGGCATCGTCATCCGCCTTCCCCTGTTTTAACGCAAGCAAACCTTCTGACAGCTTTTTCGCATCCGCATTGTGGATGCGCAGGAGTACCTCCGTCTCCGGAGGATATTTCCGCTCCGCCACCAGGATCGCATGTCGTATCATCAGAATAAGCCGCTTCTTATAGTTTTCGCCGCTGGCAAAAAGCAGATCCAGCCGCAAAAGCTCCCCGATCTTTCGCAGGAGCAGAAGCGCATTCACATGCCCCTCTTTTTCACCGAAGCAGCTCACTTCACATTCAAGCACCTGTGCCGTCACTTCTCCGGGCTTTCCCAAAAGCCCCATGTGGCCCAGCAGGATGCAGCTGATCATCGCATTTTTGAGACGCACCGGCTCCAGCATGCCCACCGGCGAGATCCCTTCCGTATCCGCTGCTCCCTTCACAAAAGGAAGCTCGCTCAGCTCTTTCAGGCTTATCGTGCGATCGTTCTCCGCAAGCAGTTCTTCCGGAAGCTCTTCTCCGGCCTCCATTGCCGCCGCTCTTTCCTTCACCAGGTCAGCGATGGAGCGTTCCGTCCTGACAGGCCCGCGTTCACGCTCGCGGAAGAAATCCGCCACATTCGCAAGCAGGAGGCGGTTTTCCACTCTTCCTTCCGGAAGGACCGCCCGCAAAAGATCACGGCAGCGTTTCGTAAACAGCCGAAGCCGGATGCCGGCGCCGCCGCCGAATTTTTCCAGGGCGTTTTGGAGCGCAGAATGCAAAAGATCCGCTTTTTCCTTTTCTCCGGCCGCATAAAAGCAGACCGGATAGATCGTTTTATCCAATGCATGGACCAGAAGCGCTCCTCTGAGCTCGGCTCCGGAAAAGAGCATCACGCTGATGTCCCGGTCCAGATAGCTCCGGATCAGATTCGGATCACAGAGCAGTGCCGCTTCTTTTTCACCGGCCAGCCGCTGAAAGGCTTCCACGGCCTGTCTGGCCGGCAGTTCGCCGAGACGGTCCGACTGCAGGACGCCCTCCGGCTTTTTCCGGAAATAATCCTGCTTTGAGAGGATCCACAGGTCGCTGTTCCACTCTCCCCAAAGCTTTTCCTCACGTTCAAACAGATGCTCGCGAAAATAGATCTCTTCGCCTTCGCAGACCGCTTCTCTCCAGTATTCACGATTCAGATAAGCCCCGAGAACAGAAAGCCCGAGACGATCCGCGACCAGAAAGGCCTCACAGAGAAGCTTTTCTCCGATGCCCCGGCCGCGCAGAAGGCCGTCCACAAAGAGCCAGTCGATCAGAAGCCTGTCCTGCTGCACATTGCAGATCATCAGGCCCACGGGCAACTCCCGCTTCTTCTGCGGATCTTCCGCTACCGCAGCCAATGCAAAATAGCCGGGGAACTCCAGTCCGTCGAGCATGCTCCAGGGATCCAGCCGTGTAAGATACCTTCTTTCCTCCTTTGAGATCCTGACGATCCTCATGCGAAAGTTCCTCTCTCCGTAAACACAAAACGGCGAGTCTGAAAACTCATGAACACAAGCTATATCTTACTATAAAACGGCTGTTTTTTCAAGTTCAGGCTTCCCCGAACAGATTCAGTTCCGCCCGGTATCCCTGCTCCGTTTTTTCGCTGATCCCCTTGAGCAAAAGGGCGCTCAGATGCTCCGATCTGCCGTTCATCGCCGGGACGTAGATCGGGATCTCATTGGGGTAGCGTTTGGCTTCCGACGCCGCATAGCGGAATACCCTGAGCAGATCCGCCGGGATCCCGCCGGGGTTGTTCGCCCACTGCAGCACCAGATTTCCTCCCTGGTAATCCCTCACAAAGATAAGGCAGGCCGCCAGTTTCCCGTCACGCAGGCGGACGCAGGAAAGGTTCTCATCCACCAGGTTATCGTCTATGAACGGTTTCAGATCCATGCGCTCTCCGTAAAGGAGCTTCTTCTGCGTCTGCGTCAGATCACGGTAGGGCGTCACATGCCTTGCCTCCGTCTGCAGCACCTTGATCTTGGAGAGCTTCTTGCTGCTGGTCCTGTAACAGGCGCTGCCGGACTCCTGCACTTCAAATTCCAGATAATCCAGAAACTTCCGGAACGAATCGTCCCCTTCGTTTTCGGTAAAATCACAGACAAAACGGTTCACATCCGTCATCTCGGCAAAGAAATCCGCCGCCGATGCCATCAGCTCCGTTCCCCATCCCTGCCTGCGATAAGGTGCGGCCACGCAGATGGAGCGAAGCTCCGCCTCTCCTTCCTCGTCATCCATGGAAAAGAGCACGGCTCCCACGGCTTCCTGCGTCTCATCGTCCACCAGCCCGAGTGCAAGCATCTCTCCCGTGATCAGAAAGGGATAAGCATCCTCCCGGATCAGACTGTGAAAAGCATGTGCGCATTCCGAATCGATCATGATCAGTTCCATTTACAGCCTCACTTTCTGCAGGACACGATCCATCTCCTGCGCAGTCATCAGTTTTCCGCTGAGCATGTCCCCGATGAACATGAGCTCTGCCTGTGCCTTTTCCTTCTGGGCCTGTGTCCCTTTTTCCGCGGCATAGAAGAGCATCGTCATCTTGTCTTCCAGCGTACTCATCTTGCTCTCGAATTCCTCCTTCGAGACTCCGGACAGATCCACCATGCGCCCGCCGTATTTTTCTCCGATCTCGTCCGTACGCTGGCCGCCGAAGCTGGAAACAAATTCCGGCGTTGCCTTGGCGTCATGGGTATGACCGGTCATGTTCATCGTGCCGGGCGAATCGCTTTCAAAGCCGATGAGCAGGCCGGTATTCGTAAATTGTCCCCCCTGCTCCACATGCATGTACAGATGACCGCCGCTTCCGTCATTTTTGATCTTGCGCATGCCCTTTTTTCCGGCGATGCCGCCGTTTCCGTACCCGCCCACGGCCACGTTCATTCCCTGCTGGCCGAAAAAGACAAGGGGATAGCGGTAGAAATACTTCGGTCCGATCTTCTTTTCCTTGAGCTTGCTTGTCGCCGATCCGCGCCTTTTTCTGCCCAGCGTGTGCGTGGCCGCGGTACGGGTCTGGAAGCCTGCCCGCAGGCCGTGTTCATTCCCCGCAAAAGTATCCAGGGTCTTGCTGTCGCCGGGAAGGGTAAAGCCCACACGGGAACAATGCGCGAAAGCGGAAGCCACACCCCTGTCCCAGTCCGTCTCCGCTGCGGGCTTCTTGGTGATGCATTTCAGGCGTCCCAGGTGGGATGCCAGAAGCGTCTTGGCGATAAAGATCTGGGACTGATGGTTGCGGAGCAGATCAGCCTCGGTGTCTCCGGGCAGCGGTTTTTCCGGGACCGTGTAGAGCGTCGCGCTCATGATGCGCTGGTTGCACAGATCCTCCACCATGTCCCACTGTCTCTGGGCAAAGCCCGGGAACTGTTTCAGATCCAGAGTGCCACCGTTGCGGAGTATGGATACGCCGATCCGAAACAGCGGGTTCATCAGCGCGGACACACCCTTTTCCCTGAAAAGCGCATTCACCAGATCCTCGGGACTGCCGATGGCTCCGCTCACGTTCAGACGCTCCATGTAGGTTTTGGCCGCCAGGGAGCGCAGTACCGGATCCATCTGCTGCAGATTGGAGTAGTCGCCGCTCAGCACGCGCTTTAACAGCTCCTGCTGTTCCACCGTCTCCGGCTGCGGCCCCGTTCCCGGAAGCTCCACTTTCTTCTTCATGACGTTCTCTTTCATCCAGGGTGTGGTCACATCATCCAGCGTGGCAAAGGTCTTGTGGGACTCCTTTTTCAGCGCCTTGTACCCCGCCTTCTGATCGTCCTCGATCTTGTCCATCATGCGTTTCCGTTCGATCTTTCCCATCTGGGGAAGCTGCGCCTCACGGGCATCATGCACCGTATGGGTCTCAATGGCCCTCTGCAGTTCCGTCCCCGCACCGGTCAGGTTGACACGGACCGTGCTCTCGGTATAACGGCGCTCAAAAAGAGCGATCTCGGCATCGCTGAGCTGGAGCCTTGTCTGCTGCTGCTGTTCGTATTCGGTAAGACCGGCTCTGAACTCCGTTGCATGAGCCTGCCCGGAGCGGTGAAACGCCCTCCGGAACGCCTGTGTCAGCGCCCCGCCGACACCGCTGCCCACGCCGGAACTGAATTTCGATTCCTGTTTTGTTTTGAACATGCTCTGTGAATCCATGGCAATGCCTCCTCCGTGTCACTTATATACTGGTCTTCTTCGTCATTTCTACCATGTCGTCCAGAAGGGCATCCAGACGCTGCATCGGATCGCTGTTGGAAGATGTCCCCAAGCTGCTCGTCCCTGCCGGTTCTTCGATCAGGGACGTCAGATCCGCCATCAGGCTGTCAATGCTCGGCCCGTCGCCGTCGCTCTCAACCTTCTTTTCCTCATGCTCTTCTTCCTCAATCTCCTCTTCCGAGAGATCATCCTCTTCCATCAGCGCGGCCAGATCCGAGGTGCTCACCGTTGTCGTCTGAGCCTCTCTGCGGCTCGCCTCATAGGCTGCCATCCTCTTCTTCCGATCCTCCGCGATCTTAGACATCTTATCTGCAATGGCCTGCAGTTCCTCGGGGCTTTCCCCGCCCGGGAAATACGCATTGTTCTTGGTCAGTGTGATCAGTTCCGCATTCTGCAGAAATTCCTCGAAGGGGATGTCAAACTGTCCGCAGGTTTCGTCGGCCACGGAAGAAAGATAGCTCGAGCTCATGGTCTCTTCCCCGCTCTCATTATGCCCGTAGGACATGTTGGCGTAAGGATTGCGGAGGGTAACATAGCGCTTCTCTCCCGCTTCTTTCACGCCAAGCACCGTATAGGCGTGACCGCTGTTCATCCCCGTGCTGGTGGACTGCTTCGTCCCCATGTGGATCACCGCTTTTTCATCGGCGGCCTTCCGCATGCGCTCAAAGATCGCGTCCTTCTGCTTCTGATCCGCTTCTCCGCTCTCGGAGGAATACAGGCTTTCCATATCCTCCTGGGCAGACAGCCCGGTGAGCATCCCGTACCACTCCGCTCCCGTGCCGTACCACAGGGAACTCACTCCCGCCTCTTTGTTCCGAAACATCCCCACATGGGCCGCAGCCATTTCGATGAGCTGCATCCAGAGCGCTCCGGAGGTCAGTATGGCTCCCCCCGTCCGAAGACGCGGCACCTTCTTGTCCACACGGATAAATACCGGCTGCCCGGGACCCCGGTAAAGGCGGACCGTCGCGGTCCCGTCCCCGTTATCCCGGATCAGACGTTTGATCGCCTGGGGATCGTGCTGGATCAGGCTGGTGGTCGCCGCGAGCATATAGCAGTTCGACACCTTTCCCTGCCGCAGGTCGTTGATGGTGGGCTCATGCGCAAAGAGCGGCTCCTTGCTCACGTCCACCCATTCTCTCGTAAGGGAATTGTTCAGGAAGAAATTCCGAACCCCTCCCTTTCCCTTCATGGAGGACATCTTTTCGCTCAGCTCCACGCCGTGGAAATCCAGCTTGATCCGGTCCTCCTCCGGCGCGTCACTCCCGTCTTTGAGTTTTACTTCGGGGATCTGATCCCAGGCCGGGAGCGTGGACGACTCCAGTGCCGAAAGCTCCTTCTTCAGATCCGCCAGGGAATCCGACAATCCCTGTTTCTCCGCGTATTCAATGCTCGTCCTGATCTGCATCAGTATGGAGGATTCGCCCTTCTGGCTGATGGTATAATGCGTATTCTGCGCATAAAGCTTTGCCAGATCCTTTACGGAGCGGAGTGCGGGCACGCTTTCGTCCAGGGCATCGGCCGCGGCCGAAACCCTCGCCTTAAACGCATAGTTTGCCGCATCCGATCCGGAATGGATGGCCTGGAAACGGCTCATGTGCGAAATGCTTCTTCCGGAGGAGCTCAGGGGCATCTGCTCCCTGATCTGGCGCCGCTGGATCAGGCGGTAATCCTCCCAGGCCTCTGCCACAGCCGCTCCGGCCTGCTCTCTTATCTTTTTCTTCTCTTCCAGAAGACCTTCCTCCAGGTCAGAGAGGACAAGGCGGTCTTCCGCATCTGCCTGGTCCGCCAGGATATCGGCCAGATTGGTTTCTTCATCGTGTGCCAGAACATACCTTGCTTCCGCCTCGGCCAGGACCAGTCTCGCCTTGATCTCGAGAATGAGCTCGGAAGGCTTGAGCGTACGGTACGTGCTCAGTGCATCCGTATCCTTGATCTGGGTCAGATAACGCAGTTCCTCCCGCATCCGGCGGATGTCCGCGATGCGCTGGGCTGCCGTATCGTATTCACCGAAATCCTTATGGGAAACATAATGATCCAGCAGCTTTTCCCTTTGCGCCGACAGCTCGGGCGCATCCATTTTCCGTTCCTTTTCCTCTTCGGTAAGCATCTCTTTCATGTCCCGGACTTCCAGCATGTCCAGCTCTCCGAAGGCATAAGGCGGCAGTTCCGTTTCCCGGAACACTTCCCCTCGCAGGAGCTTGTCCTTATCCACATGAAACTCCGCCGGAACCTCGTCCTTCTCCAGAGCCTCGCCGTTGATGTGTACCCGGTTCTGCTCGCAGAATGCTTCCATCCGCTTATAGAACAGATCCAGATTTTCACGCAGGGGCGCAAGACGCTTCAGCACATCTTCCGAGCCCGAATTGTACAGCATGTCATAGGCTCGCACGATCTGCATGTATTCTCCGAAATGCGCGCGGATATTGGCACTCGTGAGCATCTCGGTCTTAAATTCCACGCCCAGCAAAAACTGCAGTGCATGTTCTTCCAGAGGTGCCCAGGTATCGGCCTGCTTGATGGTATCCCGGATCATCAGGGTATCGGCCGTTGCTCCCGCCGCGAAGTCCTGCGCCTCTTCGATCTGCTTGTTTCTCTTCTTCTGTTCCTCGTTGGGTTTCCAGGTCTTCTTCTTTCCGATGCTCACACGGTCTTCCGAAAGCTGTTTCTCATCCGTGACCATTGTCTCCGTCAGGGGGACATAATCGGAGACAGCCTTACTCTCGGTCTGAAGATAATCCTTCAGTTCCCTTTCGCGCTGGATCTGCTTTGCGCTCTTTTTCAGATACTCCATGGCTCTCCCCCCCTTTTAGATCGACGCGAAAGACTGTCTGCAGCTGGCCATGCGGTAGCCGTATCTCGCCTCTCCGAACAGTCCCGTATAGAGCTTTTCTCCCTGCTGCGTGGCAAGCAGCATCTCGATCATCATATCTTCCGGATAATGCGTGAGCATGCGCTTCACGGCCGCGCCCAGAAGTCCCGTCAGTTCCTTCGGGTTCCCGTTATGAAAAAGATGATCCAGACTCAGGACGCCTTCCCGTTCCTCCCGGAGAAATACCACGGAACGGAGCTTCTTTCCATCCCGGATCACATAGCAGCCCGGCCACTCCCGGTCGTACTCGTCTTCATCCTCCCCGCTGAGTGCCGTCAGCTCTTTCCGGATCTCGAGACGTTCCGGCTTGGGCAGATCGAATACGCATACCCCTCCGTCAGGCAGCCTGTCAAAGCCTTTCTTCGCGAACGCGTCCCGGATCTCCCTCAGGCTTACGCGTCCCAGAGGCATCTCGGTAACCGTGGTCTCAAAGCCCCTGTCGTTAAAAAATGGCGTAAGAGCCGAGCGGTCTGCCTGGTCTCCGTAGCGGAAGCTGATGCCTTTGCGCTTGTCGTCCCGCATCTCACGGACAATGGCAGACAGAAGTGCGCTCCCGAGCCCGAGACGTCTCGCTTCGGGAAGCACATACAGACTGAGGAGTTCCCCGTAATCCTCTTCCTTATCCCTTCTCCAGGCAGCGGCAGCGGCGGGTTCCCCGGCAAAGCAGGCCACGCCCCCGCGCAGCTCGCCTTTGGCAATGGGAAGCGCCAGTTCCTCCGGAAAGAGTTTCCGGATCCGCTCCTTATCCATTTCATCCAGGCTTCGGTACCTCATCCGACCTTAATCCTCCCCTCTCCTTCTCAGCAGGGCCGCTACCCTTTCCTTCTCTCTCTCATAACCGTGCATGGCTTCCTGCACGATCTGCAGACGTTCTTTTCCCGCCGGGAACTGCGGCTCCTTCTTTTCACAATACGCCGCACAGGCACTCACTGCCTGTTCCAGGCAGGCGAGCAGCTCTTTGAGTTCCCCGGAGCCGAGTGTCTCCCACTCACTCTCCGCAGGCTGCCCCATCAGCGCTTCTGCGCGCTCAAGTACCGCCAGATACGGCTCGCTCCCTCCGCGGTAACGTCTCCCATTTGCAAGGATATCCGCTATGCTTCGCCCCGGCTTTTGCCGGAATTCCGCTTTCTCTGCCTCGGTAAAACGAAAGATCCCTCTCTGATAGGATGCGAGTGCCCGGTCGATCTCGGAAAGCTCCTGCATTTTCTGCCCGGAAAGCGTATCCTGTTCGATCCTGTTCACCGTTCGCTGTTCCTGTTGCGGGATCTCATCGTGTAATAGCTCTTTTTTCTGTTTGTCCGAATGCTTCTCCATTATCCGGGTGTTTCTCTCCTCTATCTTGCGTCGGGATCGTCTCCCCTGGCCGTCTTGATGGCTACCTTGTCCGCATACATCTTTTCATCCGCCTCCTTCAGCATGGCCTGAAGGTCATGGCCGGGGCCTCCGTAGACAAGCCCACAGGCGATCACGCATTCGATGCCGTCATCCTCGCTGTTGAGTTTTGCCAGCGATTCCGCCCATTGCTCTTTCAGCGTATCCGCCTCGTTTTCTTCCAGATCCCAGGCGATCATCATGAACTCGTCTCCGCCCATGCGGAAAGCCGCGACATGATCGTTCTGCAGCGGCATCAGGCTTTTTGCCGCCTTGATCAGCAGCCTGTCGCCGGCCTCGTGGCCCATGGAATCGTTCAGACGTTTCAGATAGTTCACATCCATGTTATAGATGGCGATCCGTTCGCAGCCGGGGAAGAAATTCTCCATCATGGACAGGTATTTGCCCTTGTTGTAGATCCGGGTAAGCTGGTCGTGCTCGCTCTCGTAGATGATCTCTTCCCGCAAAAGCGTATTCTCGATGAAGAGACGGATCACATTGTAATGCATGGGGAAATTGTCTTCCTTGGTATCCACGCTCCCCGGAAGGTACAGGGCAAAGCGTTTTCCGTTCATATTCACATCATTCATGTAACAGAAGTAGTCCGAACGGTCCTTCCCGATGGATCGCACATGCCGCCCCCTCGGTATGTCAAACTGCTTTCCCGGCTCCTCCAGACGCCGGACGGGAAGCTTTTCCCCTTTCACGGCATGGTAGCTTTCCACGGTCTTTCCGCGTTCCACGCACAGCACCGTCTCCTCCACTCCCATGAAACGAAGGATGACCGGCAGGCAGTCGGATATGTTTCCGCTCATGCGTTCCATGAGTTCGCTCTGAAAGCGCGCCATCTGCTGACGCTCCTTGGAAAAAGCAGAAAGCTCACGGATGAGTCCGAAGTCATCGCTCACATCATAGACGTGATGCATCACATAGTGCTCATCCCCGTCCGTAACCGGAGAAGAATGCACACGGAGCTTTTTTTCCTTCTCCTTGTCGGTGATCTCCCACTCCATGCTTTCCGTGATATCCTCGCCGTCCAGATTATGATCCAGCCAGCGCTGCCAGTCCGCCTCACGGAAATCCAGGCAGTGATTCCGGTAGAGGATGTTGCCCATCTCATCCGAGATCAGGATCTCCCCCACGTTTTCCTTTGCAAATCCCAGTATCAGTTTATCGATGTCCATATATCATTCCCCGTTTCCATAAATTTTTTATCATGTGGCAATGCCTGCAGATCAGAAAAAATTCCCGCTTATTGCCAACTCATGCGATCGCGTGCTTCCTTAAAGGACAAAACAGCTCTCCGGATCTCCTCCGGATCGGCGCCGCTCTTCTGTAAAGCCTTCAGCTTATCATACTGCCTGCGGGCAATGACCGCCATCATCTTGGGATCGGAAGAGGTAGGGTCGATATCAAAATGGGGATCCGCGGCCAGCGCCCCGATCTCGTCGCTGCGGTAGCTCATGGTCTCCTTGGGCCCCTTCCCGGGAACAAAGGGCGTCTGCTCCTGTGCCGGAGCAGGAGCAGCCTGCGGCGCGGCCGCCCCGGCCCCGTTGCCATGGAGTTGTGCAAAAAAGGCGCTGTACATCTGCGCTATCTGCGCCTCCTGCGGGGTAAGCTCCTGGTTCGGATCCATGATATGCGCCAGAACGGCCGGCTGCATGGCCCCCATTGCCTGCACGGAGACGGCGATCTTTTTCTGATCCGCCTTGCTCATGCCGGTACCTTCTGTTTTTGCGCCATTCGCTGCCATCGCGGCGTCTACACCGAAAGAACGCAGGATCATGTCGTTCATGGCGCGGTGGTCTGCCTCCAGCTGTCCGCCAAGCAGGCCCTTCTTGTTCTGCTCGCTGTAAGTTCCCAGCTGGGAATACATTGCGGAGCTCTGCCGCAGCGCTTCCATGGACTCTTCATCGCCCGCCAGATGATCCAGATACGCCCGGGTCATTTCAACGCCCCTGTCCTGATAGGCTTCAAAAACCGGCTTTGCTTTCTGCTGCGTTGCAGCATATACTTCGTCGGACATAGTGTCGTCCTTCGTCTGCGTGCCTTTTGCCCAGCCTCGTACCGACTTGTAGCTGGTGCCGAATTCCTCCGTAGAGGGAAGGGCCTCCGCACCCTTCGCCAGATCCTTCATGGTAGCAATGTTGACCTTACGCCCCGCGGCCTTCAGATGCCTGAAATAGTTGAAACGCCCGGTGCCGTCGCCTTTTTTGCCCTCACGCATGAAGAAGAAGCGGTTACCGTCCGTGGAACTGATATTCTGAGAGGCCTCGGTGATCTTTCCCTGCATCTCCGGTTTGAAAGACTCTATATCCTGACTCATGGCGCCCGCATCAAATTTGTCATCCTCACCGAGGGAGGGCATTGCCGCTGCGAAGGCTTCCTGCCTTTTATCTTTCTTCTTAAACTTCGACTTAAACCAATCGATCAGTCCGCCCTGTGCTTCGCCGTAGTCCACGCTTTCCTGCATGCCGCCGTCCTGCTGCATCACGTGGGTCAGCTCATGCGCCAGCAGACCGTTTACTTCGGGTGCACCTTCGGAAAGGCTGCCCTCACGCATGTACACATCTTTCCCGCTGGCCAGACCGTCACGTCCCACGGCACGGACCTTCGCATCGGCGTCCGCATCGTCATGGACCTTCACGCCGTCCAGCGCAGAACCGTAGTCCCGGCGCATGTCACCCAGGACATCCGATGAATTCATATAGCGGAAGCCCACTTCATTCGCTTCGTGTTCGGCCGCCGCATTTTCCAGAAGTTTCTTTCCCATGCGCTTCTCCTCCTTATCCATCAATCGTGTAACAGATACGCATATCCGCCGTAATCTCCGTCAAATGCAATGCGCTTGAGTTTTGTATTCTCGCGGTACAGGGCCTTCATGATATGTGCCATCCCCACCGCTTTATCTTCGGCGGCCGCATAAAAGACCGCGTTCAATACGATATTCTTGATCTCACCGCCGGAAAGTTCGAATTTGTCCGCCAGAAAATCGTAATCGATATCTTTACCGAGCGGAACACCCTTCCCGAAAGAACTCTTCCAGATCTCTTCCCTGGTCTTTTTGTCCGGCAGCGTAAAGTTCAGCACATAACGGATGCGCCGCATGAATGCCTGGTCGATATTCTGCAGGTTGTTCGTGGCCAGCAGCACGATCCCGTCGTATTCCTCGATGCGCTGCAGGATGAACGAGATCTCGGTATTCGCGTATTTATCCTTGGAATCCTTCACCTCGCTGCGCTTGCCCATCACGGCATCCGCTTCGTCAAAGAAAAGGACCATGTTGCTCTTCTGGGCCCGGGTAAACACTTCTTCCAGGCGCTTTTCCGTCTCGCCGATGTACTTGTCAACGATCTGGGACAGATCCACCTTGTAAAGCTCCAGTCCCAGCTGCCCCGCCAGGGCATGCACCGTCATGGTCTTGCCGGTTCCGGGAGGCCCCGCCAGGATCACGGAAACGCAGCGCCCGTAGGCATAACGCTTCTTCAGCTCCCATTCATCGTATACCTTATGCCGCAGCTCCACCTGCTTTACGATATCTTCAAGCACCGAGCGGTTATGCGCATCGATCTTGATATCCGCCAGGGAAAAGCCCGGCTCGATCCGTTTCACATTATCGTAACGGCCGTCATCCAGCACTTCATAGCAGAGTTTGCAGATCAGGTGTTCATCCGCTTTTTCTCCGCAGGCTACAGCCGTATCCAGAGCCTGTGCCACCCGTTTCACCTGCCCCGCCGTAAGCATCATTTTGGACGCCAGAGGCTCCGCAAGCTTCTTCAGCTTCTTCGGCAAAAAGCCCTTCCACAGTTCCAGAACATGCGCTGCCCCGGTCGGGATCTGCAGGCTGACGATATCCCCGGAAAGCAGCGGGATCAGCTTCACATCCCGCTCCGTCAGCAAAAAGAGCGGCTTTTTGCTGTGGGTCCGGTACAGCTTCTGCAGTTTGCGGATCAGAAATTCCCCATCCTTTCCCTTCGTGATCCCGCGAAGGACCAAAGCCCTGTCCTCCAGGATGCAGGCACGCACCAGACGTCGCATCAATTCCTTCGGTTCGGCGGTCCCGGTCAGATAATCATGATCCGCCGCCAAAAGTGCCAGGCCGCACTCCTTTGCGGCCAGCGATGTCAGCAGGAAACGTCCGCTTTCCCTTTCCCCGCTGAGGAGCACGCTGAATCTCTCCCCGCTCTTTTCAAGGATCGCGATCCGCCTGACCAGCGCATCCCTTTCCTGCTCCATGCCGTAGCATTCCGGAAGATCATCTTCCGGATCGAAGGTCTCGGAAAAATCCGAGAAAGCCCGGTCCGCATGACGGCTTCTGCCCAGAAAGCCCAGCAGATATTCATCAAAGCAAAAGACCGCATTATAAAACTCTCCCGCCATCACCGGCGCACCAAGCAGAAAACGGAGTTTTTCATCCGCCCGTCGCATGGGAGCGAGCAGTTCCTCCATCCCGCCGACATAGCCGGCCGCTCTCGCCGCCGCAAGGATCGTCACACCGCCGCCGTTTCCGGGCGAGACCAGCTCCAGCATCCCTTCCGCAGCGGGTTCGAGGGTACGCAGGGCCAGAAGCTCCAGAAGAGTGGACGCGATCACATCCTCCCCGCAAAAGCGAAGGAGCGGTGCGGCTGCGGATTCCGTCAGGGCTATCGCTTCCGCTTCCTTCAGATCTTTGGCCTTCACCTTGCCGTCAAGGATCCGCGGATAGCGCGCAAAGCTTTCCTCCGATACCCTCCCTTTCAGCAAAAGGGAACACTTCATTGCTCCTGCAAGCGCGGCCAGTCTCATGACGCCTCCTTCTCAGGCAGTCCGGACAGGCATGTCAGTCCGTTCCTTCTCATGGGTATCACTCCCCGTTCCCGTCCGCCGGAGCGGCCGGTCTGCTTGCGTACTTGTCTTTCAGTGTATCCAAAAGCGGATCGGCGGCAAGCTGCCCTTTCTCCATTTTCGCCTGCCGCATGCTGAATTCCATCATCAATGCCTGATAAGCCTTCATCGTAACTATGTTAAAGTAACTGACCACGGTCGGATTGGTCGCAGAGTCCGGTGACTTCACCGTCATTCCCAAAAGGATCAGATTGCTGATCATCATCGTGGACTGGGTCGATCCGTCTTCCTTCTCAAGCGCCGTCCCTTTGAAAATGTCTCCCAGAGACTCCAGAAGGCTACGGACCTCCCTGAGCTCTCCGTCCTGCAGATCCTGTCTGATCCGGTCAAGCGCCGCCTGCTTGGCCTGCGCCGTCTGCGTCGCATCCTTCTGCTGTTCGAGGCAGGCCTCCAGGCCGGAGCTTTTCAGCACGCGGTTCATGTAATCCGGCTCGATCATGGAATGAAGGACCATGTTAAACGTAAGCTGCTCCGGCGTGCTTTCCCGGAAAGCGGTCTTCTGGCTCCGGGCGATCCTTTGCGGCATACATCTGCGGTAGTTCTGCAACGTAAGCTCGCGGAGCATAGGATTTTCCGCGATCATTTCCGGGGTAGCCAGCTGCATGCGGTTCCAGTTGATGTAATCATCCCTGTCAACGAATTCCCTATCCCTGCCCTTCACATCCTTGGCCTTGAAGAAAGCCGCATCCTGCGAGATCTGCGCCAGCCGGTCCGCAAACTGCGCATCCAGTGCCGCGATCTCCTTAGCCGGGCGCTGCGCTTCCTCACGCCGCCTGCGCTCTTCCTTCTTCTCTTCCCGTTCGAAAGCATTCAGGCTCCGCATCAGGGCATTGTCGTCACGGAAGGACTCGTCCTGGGACTCGGTATGGATCTCCTTCGAAAGCTGGTCTGCAAGCTGCTGCAGGCCGGCCTGGGTGAGCATCGGCGCGATCAGGTTCTTCACCAGATAGTCCACCATATTCGCAGATGCCAGATTATCATCCCCTCCGCCGAATTTCAGATCAAAGACCTCTCTGGCCTTCATCAGGTAATCGCCCAGCTGTTCCAGCGCACCGCCCACCTGAAGGTCCTCTCCCAGGATCTGCGTGGCAGATATCACATCATCGCCCACATGGGCGAAACGGTCGCGGATATAATTCTCGGGCATCATGGCCTTCATTACCCGGAGGATGGTATCGGTCTCGCCGGTGCCCGCTCCCAGCAGGGGATCCGTACCGCCTGCCGCCTGCATCCTTTTTTTCTGGGAATAGACAAAATCCCGCATGGCCAGATCCTGCAGCATCGTATCCTTCGACAATGTCTTCGGATCCGCTTCCTTTACCATCGAAGCGACATCGGCGCTGCAGGCGGAGGAATAGGTCACACCGTCCACGGTCTGCGATACATCATCCGTCCCCCTTAGCATCTTCGCTTCCAGACTGTCCATCAGATTCTCAAATTCCAGAAGCAGCTGGTAAAGCTCCGGATTCTCTGTCTGCATCTTTGTTCTCTGCTCCTGTGTGAGCAGCTCGCTCATGGCGGGCAGCGCCATTACACTGGTACTGGCCCCCGTCGCATATTTCATCTGTTCAAAAGGCACATGGGCACAGACTGGGGAAAGTTCAGTATTCAGAAGAGTACGCAGCTCAAACATCAGAAACTGGCGCATGCTTCCCTGAAAAACTTTCCGGTCTCCGTACATGGTATAGGCACTCTGCAGATACTCAAGTCCCTCCGGGGTATCAAGCCTCTGTCGGAAAATGCCAAAGAGCGTACGGCTTACCGCTTCCACCCCGCAGCCTGTGGCATAGGACTGGGGCGAGCTGCTGAAATGGATCCCCTTGTTGATCTTCTCCCCCATCTGTCGAAGGGGCAAACCCTGATCCTGCAATTCCTGAAATAGGCCCGTAAGGGATTCATTCATCCCGAAAAAGATGCTTCCGCGCATGGCACGGGAGCCGAGCTCCGAGGGGGTGCCCGTGGCCCTGATCCCAAGAGAAACCAGAGAAGCCGCTTTCTGTTGGACGATCCCGCCTTCGGTGGTTTCGTAAACGCTGTCCATCTTCTCCAAAACAGACTCATCCACAGGCTTGCCGAATCTGTCCACACCCTTATTCTTTCCGCGCATTGCTTCCAGCATGGACTTTAAACCATGCTTTCTGCCGGAATGCAGCTTTTGCGGACTTCTCTGCGTTCTCTGATGCTGCGTAAACGCCCGGTATTCGGCATTCTGCAGCATATCACGGAACGCCTGTCCCTGAAACTGCTCAAGGATCTTTTCTTCCTCCGTGATCCTCGTCCGGAACGCCCCTTCCAGCGGGGCTTTGTACCCCTGCACCATCTCCCGGCTGGTCGCCAGGTTCGCATCAAAGTCATTCGAATGCGCAAGCAGCTGCTTCGTATTCACATCCAGACCGTTGCTCGAAAAATAGGACGCCATGTAGGCATTGATCATGGTCGCCATGTCCAGATTCGCTTTCAACAGTGCTCTTTCCTGTTGGCTCAGCGCCGCAAAAAACGGGGCATTGGTCGGATCCCGTTCGATGTTCTCGAACATGTTCAGCTTATTGGAGAGCTCCATGATCTCCTCAATATGGGCCGCGATATACGCGTCGGTAAACATCTCCGGTTCCAGCCTGACCCCAAGCATCTCCTTGGTGACCTTTTCCAGAAACGGTTTGCGCTGCGCGAGATTTCCCGACATGTAATCCCGGGCCATGCGAAGGTCCGCATCCCTCTTCTCGGTTTCCTTCCTGCTCTGGAACAGACTGATCTTCTTCTTCTCGTATCCCTGGGTAAAAGCCAGCACGATGCGCTTATCGTCATGCTGGACCGAGGAACTGGTATAGGTCCTGAAGCCCGGCAGCTGCTCGGAGATATAGTCCGCCGAGTTTTCCTTCCGCTGATAGTATTCGGCCAGCCGTTCCTTCAGATCCCACTGGCGGTGATCCAGGACCTTCGATCCCGTAAGCTTTCTGATCTTATGGTCATGGTACTTGTCCTTCAGCCCGACTTTATGCTTCTGTTCCTGCACAGGCGCCGCCTGGACGGGCAGACCGTCCGCCGTCTCCTGCGCCGCGACGGAATAGACATGCTTTCTCACATGTGTTAAAAGCTCCTGATTGCGGGACACATCCCGTACCAGCAACGGCCCCATCCCGACAGGCTGTTGCTGCTGGAGAGCAAAGCTCCGCTGCATGGACTGGGTCAATACGTCCGCCTGCTGCGTTTTTTCGGCTTCAAGCTGTTGCTGCTTTCTCTGCCGTTCCTGTGCATCTGCTAAAGTTCCGCCCATGCGTTTTTCCTCCTTACCATACCGTTCTTTCCATCACGCGCATGATCTGTCTTGCATTCGGAAAAACTTTTTGCACGATGGATTCCGCCGTATCATCCGTAAGAGGAAGGATGAGCTCCTCGTTTTCCCCGTATTTCTTCAGGCTCCGGTCAATGGCCCCCCGCAGAAGCATCATGAAGATCTGCGGCTTGCCGCTGTGATTATCCGCTCCCGTCACAACAAGCGCACGGTCTTTCTGTTCTACCGTGATATAGGCCGTATACTCACCGTTCTCCTCATATACGACGCTGATGTCACGGTCCACCGTTTCCTTCAGGAAACCACCCTCCGGCAGAGGCTGGAAATTCTCACGGGCGCGCTCTTCCTCTTTCAGGAGCAGACGATTTTCCGTCTCCGCAAACGAACGGATGCTGTCGGAAATAGGGAGCTTTTCCAGCACGCCCGCACGGTCCGCATCCCCCAGACGGGTCTGGTACATGTTATAGCGGTTCTGTGAAAGATAGGAAAAATGACGGCGGTACAGGAAACGTTCCAGCATTTCATGATCGCTTTCCGTGCAGCTGAAAATGATGCGGAGCGAATAAGCCGAACCGACCAGAAGCTCGGAAAGCTCGTCCAGAAGCCGCGTTCCTATGCCTTTGTTCCGATACGAAGGTGAAACATAAAAAGACACGATCTCAAAATGATCGTCCTCAAGATAGCCTGCGAGAGCGCCGCAGGCGACACCGTTAACCACCCAGCCCAGAGCCGTCACCGGTTCTCCGTTCTCGATCGCTTCCGATACGCGCGGAAGCAAAAGCGGATAAAAGAAATAGAAATTCTCCTCCGTGATCAGTCCGGATTCTCCCGGTGTCTCCCCCCAGGCCTTATCCTCCAACGCAAGTTCCTGTTCCAGAATTACCGCATCCACTTCATTATTCCCCCTGATATCAAGTTTTTATTTAGCTTAACCCCGATACGGCAGAAAAAACAGTACCCCTAAGGGTAGTTCCCCTGCTTTTTTTATGCAAGTCCCACCTGATCGGCATACGGTTCGAAATCTGCCTTGGTAAACACCTTGCCCACTTTTACGTATTCGTACATCACGGCCTTCAGATAATGCCGCATGCACACTTTTCCGTCGGCCGTGGGATCAGCCGCTGCCAGGAACGCCGCATTCAGGATGCAGTTTTTGATATTACCTCCGGCAAACTCGTATTTCTCCGCAAGGTAGCGGATATCCACATCTTCATCGAGCGGTGTGGTCTTGGGGATCGTGGTCCTCCAGAGCATCTCCCTGGTATCCGCATTGGGGAACTGGAATTCCACGATGTATTTCATTCTTCGGAAGAAAGCCGGGTCGATGTTGTGCTTGTAGTTGGTCGCCAGCACGCACACACCGTCATAGGCTTCCATTTCCTGAAGGAGCAATGCCGTCTTGTTGTTGGCGGATGCCTGGTTGGATCCGCCGTCATCGGAACGCTTCGCAAAAATGGTATCGCACTCGTCGAAGAAGAGGACCACATTACATTTCTTGGCTTCCCGGAAGATCATCGAAAGGGATTTTTCCGTTTCACCGACATACTTGTCCACGACTTTGGAGATATCCACGCGGTAAAGCTCCAGATTCAGTTCGTGCGCCAGAACCTGCGCCATCATGGATTTACCGGTACCGGGAGCCCCGAACAGAAGCACCGTCAGGCCGCGGCCGTAAGGATATTTCTTCGTATAGTTCCATTGCTCGTAAACCTGTTTCTTGAAGTTCATCTGTTCGATCGCATGGGTGATCGTCTCACGCTGGCTCGGGTTCATGACGATGTCGTCAAAGCCGAACTTCGCCTCCACACGGGTGGCCTTCTGGGAAAGCTCGGAACTCATCTGCCTGTTGCAGCCCTTGAAGAGATTGGCCCTGGAGATCACCGTCTCCTTGTCCATCAGGGAGAGATTTCTCGCCTCACGCAGGGCATCGCGTATCTTTCCGGCCGTAAAGACAAACTTTGTGGACATTTCCAGAAGATCCACATCCTCGGCAAAGGAATATTTCTGCGCAAAGTATTTCCAGCATTCGAAACGCTCCGTGGTGCTGGGCGTCTTGAGCTCGAACTCCGCAAATACTTCCTTCGTGATCTCCTTCATGGAGATGTTGAGCTTGGACATGGCAAAGACCGTGATGTTCTTTTCCGTCAGCTTGGCAAAGGCCAGATCCATGTAGCCGAAGAACTTTTCCTTCTCCTCGTCACGATACTGCAGCTCCGTCAGGCAGCAGCAGGCATTCGTCAGGATGCATTCGCGTGTGACCGCCCAAAGCGCCCTGTTCACGAACTGGAAATCGTATTCGAAGAGCTTCTTGCAGTTCATGGCCACGGCGCGCAGGGAATTCTTCTCACAGAATTTCTTGACAAAGAATTTCCGCCCGCTTCCCTCGTCACCGTAATAGTAAAAGATCCTGGTCCCTTCCGCATAAGCGATCTCCATCGCTTCCAGCGCGGTGGCATTGGCCAGTATGGGATCGAGCTCCTCGTCCCCGGTGATCATCGAGAAGAAGCGGTCGTAGTTTTCATCCAGCTTCATCGGATGCCGTCCGAAGAGGAAATCGATCATGCGCTTGTCCGGAGAGACCACCGTGGAGAAAGGCATGCTCTCCCGCACCTCCAGGCGGAGGATGGGCATGAGCTGTTCCAGGCAGGCCGACATGTCACCGTAGGCATGCGTGATCGAAAACTTTTCTCCGAAATAGAGCTTCGCTGCCGACTCGATCGTAGGCGCGGAAAGATTGCCGTTTTCGTTCACGATCTGGAATACGCCCGCATAATCCGTCTGCGTGGAGCTCAACACGCCGCAGGCAAAACAGAAAAGGGTAAAACTTTCGAAATTCAGCTTCCTTGCAAGCTCATAAAAAGGCAGGGGCGTCCCGGCTTCGATCGTGGCTTCCGCCCGTTCCGAGATCTCCGCAAGGCGTTCATCAAGCGTAAGCGCCGCCTCGGAACGTTCTTCGGCGGCTTTTACGACCGATCCGCTCTCGGCTCCTGCGTCATCACCGTCTTCGCCGAAACCCGAAAAAAGGGCCAGGAGTTCCGGATCCAGGTCCTCATAGGCTTCCTCCTTGCTTTCGCTTTCCTTCTCCTCCGGGGTGTCCGTACCCTGACGTTCTTTCTGTATGAAGCGTTCCAGCTTCTCACGCGTCACATCCGCGGCCACCTCGATATCGGGATAGAGCACGTTTTTATAGCCGCCGTTTCCTGCCGCGTAAACCAGCTTCATCTCGCTGATATAGCGGTCCAACGCCATGTTCACGCAATCAAAGACATGATCCATGAACTGGCCGTAGGACGTAAAGGGTTTTGCCTTCTTCTTATCTTCCGCCGCCTTGACAGCCGCTTCCGGCTTTGTTTCCTCTTTTTTCTTTCGTCCCGCCATGCCTTATCAACCCTCTCCCGTGTGAAAGACCGCCGTGCGGTCAAATACGCTCTGCATCGTGTTGATGCCTCCGAATGTTTCCTCGGGAAAAGCTCCTTTGTTCTTATTCAGGGGCAGCTGTCTTTGGCGCTGCGCGTAGGTAAGCGTTTCCTCTTCCTCCGGCATCTGCCGTTTCTTCCGCATCTGCTCCCTGTTCTGTTTGACCAGTCTGTCATCGATCTGCATTTATCGATACTCCTCCGGCATTTCCTCTGCGGAGATCTCGGTAAACTCCATATACTTGTTGGAGCAGTACCCCCTGATCTTCCCGTCCTCCGTCGTGATCAGAGACCAGTCCTCACCGGGTTCCAGCACGTAGCCCTTTGTCCCGGAAGGCATCTCCCCGAGCTTCTGCGAGGCCTTGTCCGGTTCTTTCCGGACATAGAGATAGCTCCGCATGTCGATCACACGGAAGCTGTAATATTGTTTTTCGGGAACAGGCTCGGCCTCTTCGGCAGGTGTCGGCTCGGGCGTGGGTGTCACATCCTGCCAGGCTGCCCCGCCCACGGACCAGTTGTCGGGGACCGGCGCATCACTGCTGGCATCCCCCCGGACGACCGCCTCCTGCTTTTCCTTCAGGCTGGCGGGCATCTCTTCCGGGTTTGAGCCGGGCCAGAAATAGATGACGGCGATGACGAGCGCGATCAGGACATACGCACCCATCATGGCAAGGAGCATGTTGGATCCGCGTTTCATTCCTCTGCCTCCTTATTCCTGCGGTTGCCGGGGAGCTGTATGTAGATTCCCATTCCCTTATCCGGCATGGACCGTCCGTAGATCGTGCCTCCGTAGTATTCCACGATGGCTTTGGCCTGCGTAAGCCCCAGGCCGTTACCGCTGATGCGGTTGGAGCCCTGGAAATTCAGTTCAAAGATATGCTCGGTCTCCTCCTCACGAAGTCCCATCCCGGTATCCTTCAGAACGATAAAAATATCATCCCCCACCGTGGATATCGTGATCACAAGAGTTCCGGCTCTCTGCATGTACTTGATCGAGTTGTCTATGATATTGCGGAACAGGATGCGCAGCCGGGAAGGCTGAGCTTTCACAAAGATGTTTTCTTCCGCGGATGAGATCTGGATCGTCATCCCTGCTTTCCTGGCTGCTTCCGTAAGCTCGTCGACCGCTTCCCGGGCCACCTTGATGATGTCGATCATCAGGGGCGTTTCTTCCGCCGGCGGCAGGAAATCCGTGGCCTCCGAACGAAGGACACCGAGCTGCTCCTCCGCATTCTTGACCGCAGCCTGAAGGGAACTCAGCTTCTGCTCGTTCACGGCCGCATCGTTCTTGAGCTTTTCCACTTCCTCCTTGCGGGAATTGAGTTCGATCTCACGCGCGTCCAATGCCCTCTGCATCGTCGCCTTTTCGTTCTCCCTTTCGATCCGCAAAACGGAAAGCTCCTGCTGCAGTTCGTCCGTCCCGGTATAATCATTCCGCTCCGTACTGTAGATGAAGGCCAGAAGCATCAGACACATGCTGTGCAGAAGGACCATCAATACCAGTACCCAGGTCGGCCATCCGCGCAAAAGGGACACTGCCGTCAGGACAAAAAACACCAAAGCAAAAAAGCCTACCCAACCTTTTGTTTTATGCATATCCTTTTCCCTCTGTTTCCGGAAGCGCCCTCTCGCGGTGATCGGGCACCTCCTTTTTTACATTTTCAAGATCATGGGTCGCCAAAAGCACCGTTACGCCCTGGCGATGGATCAGCTCCAGCAGATGCAGAAGCTCCCTGGAAGCTCTGGGATCCAGATTGCGGCTCGGTTCATCCGCCAGCAGCAGCTTCGGATCGTTCAAGATCGCGCGGGCCAGACACACTTTCTGCTGTTCTCCTCCGGAAAGCTCCGCCGGCAGACGCTTATGCAGCCGGTCGATCCCGAGGAAGGCCAGCACATGGAGTATGCGCTCGTCCGTCTCCTTCCGTCCCCAGCCGTAGATCCTTCTGGCAAGACTTAGGTTGTCATAGACCGAAAGGTCCGCAACCAGCCTGAAGTCCTGAAAGATCACGCCGAGCTTTCTTCGGAAAAACGGGACGCGGGAAGGCGGCAGAGCTCCGATATCCTCTCCGTCCACCAAAATCCGCCCCTCGCTCAGCTGTTCCTCTCTGGTCAGGAGCTTTAGCAGTGTGGTCTTTCCGATGCCGCTCCGGCCGGTCAGGACCAGGAATTCGCCGTCTCCCACTATCTCGGAAAAATGTCGCAGAGCAAAGCTTTCACTGCCCGCATAGCACTTTCCCACATCTTCAAAAAGGATCATTCGATCGTAAAGATATCCGCGAAACCGGTGTCCTCCAGGATCTCCATGACATCATCGTTCACGTTGATCAGCTTCATGGAACCGCCCTTGGAGGAAGCTGTTTTATGACCGAGCAGCAATGCACGAAGGCCGGCCGAAGAAATGTAATCCAGCTGGATAAAATCCAGGATCAGATGGCTTCCCTTCTGAAATGCTTTCAGGATCTGATCCTGAAGCTCGGGGCTGGTATTCGTATCTACTCTGCCTTCCACCGACAGGGTGATCTTATCGCCGTCTCTGTTTTCTGTGATCGTCATTCTTTTGTCCTCTCTTTCTTTTTTTGGGTGCAAAAATGCCGTTTTATTATACTATAAAAACAGCCATTTTTCAATGTAACCTAACGAAGTGTGATCACTCCGCTCATGTTCATGTTTGTATCAAGCACAGGCGGCTGTCCTTCCGGAATGGCCGCGTTCATGTCGAGGTAGGAATTTCCGTCGATCGTCGCTCCCTTATCCAGCTGTACCAGATGCAGACGCGTTCTCACGGGCTTGAACTGGTCCAGCAAAAAGAGCAGCTGATGGCGAAGGGTCTCCTTGATCTGTCCGTGCACAAGGATCGTGACATCCAGCACGCCTCCTTCCCTGAGGTTCGGAGGGATCTGCGCCCCGTCGGAAAGCAGATAGCCGCGCATGGTATTGTGTTCGAGTATGTCCGCTTCGCATCCGAGAACGATCTCTATGATGCGGGAAAGCGCCCAGCGTGTCCCTTTCCGGCGGCTGAGCTGGTAACCGTCCCGTACCAGATCCCTGCATACCTCCTCGGGCAGGAATCCGCCCGAAATGTCGATCCCCAGCCAGGAGGCATAGATCGGCAAAAGCTCGGCGGGACAGGTATCCACATCCAAAAGCTTGGGCAGATCATCGATCCGGTCCTGCAGATCGTTGTAGATCGTGGAATAGACCGACATCCAGCGATGGAAAAAGCTGTTCCTTTCCCGGTATACCTCGGGAAAGGTCTGCATGAAATTATCGCCCTGCATGAACACGGTAAGATCCGAAAGCGTGGCGACCCCGTCCCCGATCACGTCAAGCGCGAGGAAGAGATAACGCCCCCGGATCGAATAAAGAAGCATGTCCTGCCGGTTAACGCTTCGCAGGGCGCCCAGTTCCATCATCACCCGCAGCTTTTTCGCCCTGTCCTCCTCCGGATCGGCAAGCAAGGCCGCCAGCTCCGCGGGCTCGGGCTTTCCGGGCACCCCTTCATCCAGGGCAAGCGCATAGATGTAAAAAGCCGTTTCACTTCCGTGTTCTGCCTTCAGGAAAACCCTTCCCCACTCGCTGTCGCCCCCTGCACTGTCAAGGGGCTTCAGAAAGATCGCGTGCGCGTGAACGGGCTCTCCGTCCTCGGTCTCCTGAATGGTACGGACACGGTCATCCGCAAGGATCTCAAATCCCTCCGAAAGAGCGGTTTCCCATCGGTTTTTCCGGATCCGGTATTTTCTGTCTGCCATAATGTCTCCTTATTCCCCCCTGACGGTCTCGATCGCGATCTCGCCCGCAACACAGAGCACATCGGGTTCGGGATAGATATCCGAATCGATCACACTTGCCTGTCCGCGGTCATCGGGCATGACGGACAATTCATAAACAAACGATACACATTCCAGCGCCTCGATGGCCGCAAAGATCTGTTTGAAAAGAAGCGGTTCCCCGAAGCCGCGTTCGGAATGCACATCATCGACAAGATTCCGTATGGTCTCCAGGATGTCTTTCCTGGGATTTTCAAAATGCCGCTTCACATAGACCGTGCCCCGGATGTGCACTTCCATGTAGCGCGGGGACAGCACAAGGACACGGGTCGTCAGAAGCCTTCTTTCTTCAAGCCTGGCCGCGATCTCCTTTTTGTAGATCCCGGACAGCTCGGGCCGCTCCCCGCCCACGCCGGGCAGCACGGCGATCTGCACCAGATTTTCCGCTTCATCGATCACGGCATGCGCCTTGCGCAGACACAGTGCCGGCGTCTCCAGCGCGATCTTCTCATAATCCTTCGCCGTAACGGCGGTAAAGGGCGTATCGATGTCCCTGCGGAAACGCATGCCCATTTCGGCGATGGTCTCCCTGTGGGCTCCTCCGGTCCCGGCACCCGGGTTAAACCAGCGCTCCACCGGCAGCTCGCTCAAAGCCCTGAAACGGCTGTGAGCCCGTACATTTCCCTTTTCCCCTTCGGTCACGGCTGCCGCCGCCACGAACAGATCGGCACCGATATAATCCCCGGCCTCCTCGATGATGATGCGGCCGTCGTTTTCCAGAAGATGATAATACAAAGCTCCCTCGCCGCTCTTTTCGGGGCGGACAAAATCATACAGGTATTCACCGTTTTCATCCGTCCGCCTTGCGATCAGGCAGAAGCTGTCCTGCACCAGGTGGCGGAGCGGAAGGTTCAGTTCTTGGTCATCATATCCCAGGACACGTCCGATCTCGTATTGCCGCATGACCTCTTCGCTGTAGAGAACGATGCGGATCGGATCCTTGAGCCTGGTATCCGGCTGATGCTCTTCCCCGAGAAACTCAATGGTAAAGAAGCTCTGTCTGCCGTCCGGCCCGTATTCTCCGGGCGTGTAGCGGCAAAAACGCCCCGGCTCATCCCCGCTGTAGGAGAGCTGGTAACGCCGGTAGGACGATCCCTTTTCCTCTTTCCCGAAGACCAGGATGTGCTCCTCCGAAGCCAGCGGATGCCGCACGGTGATCCGCTCGGAACGGTGATAGATCAGAGCGGCAGCGCGGCTGTCTCTCTGCCAGAGTTCAAAAAGGAAGGGCTCGATCTGCTGGACTCTCGGCGCGACATCATAGTCGGCCCGCTCCAGAACGGCACGGATGCAATAGCCTTCGCGCGGAGTCTCCCTGCAGACGCAGGCTCCGTCCGGAATGCGGAGCCGGATCTCGCCGCTGCTCAAAAAGCATCCGGTGAAATCCCTGACCTTGATCTCGGAAAAACCTTTATCGGTATAGCATTCCCAGCGGATCGCGGCAAAAACGTTGTCCTGGCGGTCATCCACGGGGTTTCTTCCCGCCGCCTCCAGAAGGGTCAGATAAAGGATCAGTTCCTTTTCCGCCTCCGGCAGGCTGTCCGAAACCAGGTAGAGCGCATTTCCGGGCACGGCTTTTTCCCCGAACACCGGCAGCCCGACCGGAACATCCCTTTCCGCCAGCGAGCTCATGTCCGTAAACTCATCCGAGCCGTCCTCCTGCGCATAGATCCCGAGGATTTTGCCCCCGATGGCAGCCGGACGGTTTGTTTCAAAGATCAGTCCTCCCAGGGAAAAACGGCTTCCTGCCGGGAGGAGCGTGTTTTCCCGGACACCTTCCGCCTTGAGCAGGACACGGGCACATTTACCTTTGGCAGGTTTGAATCCTGCCAGGGCAAAAAGACGTCTTCTCGCCTCGTAAGTCACGTTCGGGATATTGCTTGCCTGCAGGGCACTGAAAACGCTCAGATTCTCCAGGACCGTGATGCCCGGATCCGAGGGATTGAAATTGCTCCACTCATCGGAAAACAGCGGGATCTCCGTCAGGGCATCCGCGATGATCTCTTCATAGGTTTTCGGTCTTGCTTCCTCGATCCTAAGCATGTTCTTCTCCCGTTTTGTAAAGGATGTTTATCGTGTGCCGGCCGCTGCAGCAAACCATGAACGGTCCGGCCTTCAGGGCATCGTAATCCACCTCATGCTCCCCCTCGTGGTCGGTAAAATTGACCGTGATGGAAGTCTTTCGTATCAGTGCCTGCTTCCGTATCCCGGCCAGCTGCATCAGGATCTGCGTTTTCTTGGGCATGACCCCGATCTCCCAGCCGTCGGCCGACTCTCCTCCGCCGTTGACCGGATCGAGATAACGCTCCAGGATCTCCCGGATGCTGCTCTGCAGCTCAAAGGCGTTGTCCATGTCCGCGACCTCCAGCCATACCGAAACGGAGACTGCGGCAAAGATCGGTTCCACGATATGCAGACGGGAAGGCACCACCGTGATCTCACAACGTTCCAGAAGATAGTGCCTCAGCGGCTCCTCCAGCCGGTGGAAGGAAAACGATCCGTCCCCGTGATCCCGCATCAGCAGGACAAGGGAGAGTTCCGCAGGATCTTCCCTGCCGTCGATCGTGCGTCCCATCACGCCGCTCACCTTGTCGATCACCGAAGAATAACTCAGGATGGCACGCTTATAGTCGCTCAGGCTCACGCAGCGGTTCCTGGAATTGATCCGGTCCGCTCCGCGGAGCAGGGCCTCCTGGACAGTCTCCATGTTGCTGCCGCCGTATGCCCGGACCGGGTTGTATACATTGTCGACGAACATGGGCTCTACCGGCATGGTATCCAAAAGCCCGGCTGCGACATTTCCGGTCTCTCCGGCGCATGTCCTGAGCCTCACGCGGAATGCCACATCATCCGTGACACGGGGCATCTCGGTATGCACGCCGTCGCCGAAAAGGATCTCTCCCGTCAGGCGGTCGATCCTGTAGCAGCGTCTCGCATCCCAGGCGTCATTCCTGCTTTCGATCCCGTCCCACTCATCAAACTGCTCCACTTCATGCCAGCGCACCATGCAGGAGACGATATTTCCGATGATGTCCTTTTCCAGGATCACATCCTCGGGATGTTCGAGCTGCAGGCTTTTCATTTCCTCGCGGCCGAGCGAGGCCCGCTCGTTCACCCATACCTCGGCATCCAGTATGTTCTCCGCTCCGAGAAATACCCGGTATCTCGGCTGCACCTCATCGATATAGAAATCCTGTTCCGGCACATGGATCGCGTTGCTGACCGTCACGGCGTTCATCAGGATGTTTTCGACATGCACCATGCAGCGCCGGCTGTCTTTCTCCGTCTGCGCGGCTTCCCGGCGTATCCGGATCCAGTAGCGTTTTCTTCCTTCCAGCGTCGCAGCCGCAAAATCCGGCGGCGGAAGAAACATGACGATGCCGGAATGCGTGAAATCCTCGGTCCCGTCCGAAACCTTGATCTGCTGAAAACCTCTTCTCGTGCTGTATTCAAAACAGCACTGCACGCCGCGCTGTCCCAGTCCGCCCTGCAGCAGGAATAGGATCCCGATGGGACCCGAAGCCAGCGGCGCGTCTAAGCCCAGATACAGTGCGTCATCCGAATAGGGGATCGGCGTAAAGACCGGGCATTCTTCCCCGTGGGAGCTCTCGAGTTTCAGCTCCCGGAATTTTGTCCCGCTTATGGAACAGATCGATCCCGGGCGCAGCTCCCGTCCCTCATAACTGTAACTTATGTCCAGGCCGGAAATGACGGGATAATGGTGGACCGCCGGCCTCATGTAGCAGTTATCCGTTCGGAGCAGGCGGAAACGCAAAAGCCTTCCGCGATACCCTCCGTTGGAGGACACTTCCCAGTCGGCCGGACATTCAAACGCCAGTTCATAATCCCCGGGCTGCTCACCGGCAAAAAGCGTGCGGTATTCCTTTTCGCAGCGCAGCTGTTTCCAGCCGATCCCGTTAAAATATTCGATCGTGGCTTCATCGGCAAAGACCTCGGTGATCACCTCGTCTTTCACGGATCTGCTCTTGCGCTTGATGATCCGCAGCTCGCTTTCTTCCTTTTCGGGGCTGAGCTCGATGGCGTGCTCCTCAAAGCGGAGATGAAAGCGCATGCTCACACGAGCCCCGGGCTTGTTGAAATAGGAATCCATTCCGATATAGCATTCCGCAAAAGGCGCCAGCGTCTCTCCGAAAAGCGCGAATTCCTCCGCCCGCAGTTCCCCGGTCCCGTCTCCCACGTGATCCGCTGTCCGCGCCCTGCCCTCGGAACCGATGCGGATATCCTTGATCGTGATCGTTTCGGTCACGGGATGACGCGCTTCCAGCTTGACGCAGGTACAGCTCGAGACAAAGTCCCCGTCTTTTCCTTTCCCACGCTCCATTTTCAGACGGAACGCCCCGTCGGAGCCCACGGACATGTCCGAAAAAGCTTCCCAATGGTCCGTGTCGTACCAGGCAAACTCCATCTCCCCGTTCTTGATCAGACGGTTCAGATCCTCGTTCCCTTCCAGGCGGATCCGCAGTTCTTCCCCGTCCACATCAAATACCGAAGGATGGTTCAGAGCCAGGACATGCCTGCCGATGCTTCCTTCCTCTCCGAAAAGGACAAAGGGCTTCATCTCGTTTCCGGAATAAGCAGGCATCTGCTCCCCGCTCTCCTCCTCATCCGTACGCACACGCCTGGGGATCTCTCCCTCAAAGAGTTCGGGCGTTGCAAAATCGCCGCGGAGCGGGATGATCGTGCCGTCTTCCAGGTCCGTCATGAAGATATCCGTGATGCGCGCGGAACTGACGTACAGATCCCGGTCCGTTTCAAAGACCGGCTTGCCCGCATCCCCCGTTTCCGTCGTGACAAGCGTCCCACGCGGCACGTTGGCCCCGTCGACCACATTGTCCACGAGCTCAAAGCAGACCATGCTCCCCGCAGGGACCGCCCGCTTCAGCGTGAGGTCCAGGAGATTCACGAAAGCGGCATGATAGATCCCGGTCACATGATTCATGCTCCGGATATTGTCCGCCAGCTGTCTGGCAAAGATCCGTGAGATCGTGGACCCGATATCGGGATCCTGAACGGAAAAATGCCATTCCGGGGTAAAGGATGCCGCCAGTTCACCCATGCGGTGCTCCAGCTCCTCCGCACTCCGTTCGTCTGCCTTATACATCGTCTCTGTTATCTTCCGGTTCATAGAATTCGCTTTCGCCCTCTTCTTCCTCATTGATCGCATTCAGATAAAAGGGAAATACCAGATTGTCCCTGGTATTGGTCCTGCTGATCACATAATCCACGTTCACCAGCAGAACACCCGATTTCGCATGGTTCTCCGTCGTGATCTCGACATCCGAGATCCTGGGTTCCTGATGGATCAGCAGCTCCCGCAGGGAATACACCAGCATCGAGATCGATGTGTGGGTCATGTCCACGAAGGTATAAGATAAAAGTGTGCTGCCGAATTCCGGGCGTGTGATGCGCTCCGTCTGCTGCGTCATCAGGATCAGATATACCGATTCCTTGATGCTTTCCGCGTCGGATGACGTGGCGAAGCGTCCGGTCGCCGGATCGATCTGCGGCGGAAATTTCATCCCCGTCCCCAAAAACGAATATGCTGCCATCCTTCCTCCTTATCCAAGCTTGATCGGGGTGCCGGATACGGTGACCGGCCCGCTGCTCTCAACCTTTGTCATGGAATTGCCTTTCAGTGTCGTGTTTGCCCCGGTGATCTCCACGCTTCCGTTTGCCTCGAGCTTGATGCTCTCCGTGGCCTTCATGTTGATCTTGGAAGCGTTCAGTTCCACCGTTCCGTTGCTCCCGTTCATCGTCAGGGTGATGTTGTCCCCCACCTTGACGGTCAGCTTTTTATCGGTCTGAACCTCGATATTGCCTTTTCCGTCCGCCGTGTTGATCTTGATGATGTTCTTTCCGTCTTTATCCGAGATCTGGATCAGATCCTTTTCGTTGTTCATCAGGATCTTGTGCTCTTCCGCCGCGGTGATGATGCTGATCGTATCCTTTCCGCCGTCGGTGTCCTCGTCGTCGTCCTCAAAGATGATGGTGCTTCCGTGCCTGGTCACGATGCGCTTGATGCGGTTCTTCTCATGCACGGATTTGGTAAGGAACTTGTCGTTTACCAGCGGGATGCAGCCGATCACATAGGGCCGTTCGATGTTCCCCTGCTCAAACGCCACCAGCACCTGGTCCCCCACCTCGGGCAGGAAATAATGTCCCCAGGATTTGCCGCTGGAGGGCTGCATTACCCTTGCCCAGAGAAGTTCATTGGAATCGGCGTCACGGGTATGGATGCTCACGCACACGCGCCCCTTCATATTCTCGTCGTAGTTTTTCGTCACCTGCCCCAGCAGGATCCCGTCGATGCGGTTATCCCCGGTTTCGGTCTTTTCCACCTGCTTTTTTGCTATCTCGTCAACGATCTCAAAGAGTGCCATCTCTTAACCCCTGCCGCCTTAAAGGTTGGCGGCCTTTCCGCTGATATGTGTCTGGTAAAACCCGTTCGCCTCCATGCTGTGGCGCACCGAACTGAGATAAAAGGTATTGGAAGCCGCCGTCCCCAGCCCTTCCAGAATGATGAATTTTCCGGGCATCAGTTCGGGGATCCCGACCATTTCCGCTTCCAGCGTCCCGAAACGGTAGCTCACCTCATCCACCAGGTATTCCGCCCGGAAACCGGCCTCCTCCTGGTTCGCAGCCGTGGGATCGATGTAGATCTTTTTCTGTTTGCTGACCAGCTGCTTGGCCTTGCTTCCCTCCGATATCTTTCCCTGCAGCTTCTGGGATGCTTTCAGCAGCTTGCCTTTTCCCGCATCCACATTGCGCACCTCGATCTGTCCGACCAGGCCGGTAATGTCATATCCCACGTCAAAAGCCATCATCCCGGTTTCCGGCGAGATCACCATCAATTCATCGGTATCGGATTTCGCCCTGCGGAAGCATATGGTGCCGCAGCTCTGGAAGAATTCGTAATTGAAGCGTTTGGCCGCCCTCACAACAAACTCGTAATCGCTCTCATTCACCATCTCTATGGTACGGTCGGTCGATTCCTTCTCACCTCCGCCTCCCTGGGGCTGTTCCGGCTTGTCCGGGGTATCCGCTATGAGAATATCTTCATACACACCGATCTCCCCCTTCAGCCGCTGGTAGAAGGGCTGCTCAAAAACGCTCTTTACCGCCTCACAGTAGTACTGGGCGTTGATCTGTTTCGCATAGCTGTTGGCCATCATGATGCCCTTCAGATCCATGCAATGCACCTCCACGGCAGGCATTTCCTGCAGATGGAAGGTGAAGTTCACCTGACTGATGAAGCCCCGGAACACATTGAGGACCCTGCTTTTGTAGCCGAGCCAGATGGACACGGGCGAACCCAGGGTGATGTATTTCTTCAGATCATCGAAGAGGAATTCATGCAGCAGCATGTCGTAACCGTTATAGATCTTGAATTCCGCAACGGACGCCTCAAAACCGCAGGAAAGCTCCACGATGATGTCACTGATGGCAAAGCCCTTCTTGTCTTTCGAGATGTCTTTCCCCGACACGCTGATCACCGCGATCGGTGACTCGAAATCCTTGTATTCTTTTTTCAGATCGTAGTAATCGTACATCCGCTTACCCGCCCAGATTGATCAGATTTCCGAACTTCTGCGTATTGCGCACCGTATCCAGATCCTTGAACTGCTCCACTCCCTGCTTGTCCGTTGACATGAAGGCTGCCTTATAGGCGTCCAGCCAGGGCCCCAGCGAATTCGGCAAAAGATCGCTGACATTGTTCCGGAGCGAAAGATCCAGATATGCCCGCACAGGTTCTCCCTGCTGGTTGAACATGACATAGTTCACGGTCACGCCGTTGAGCAGGCCCGAATAATTCATGTCACCCCAGTGAAAGGTGATGATGCGCGTATAGGGGCTCCTTAAGGCTCCCACAAAGGCTTCGGCCGTATCCTGGACCGTGATCTTCTTGACCCCGGCGATCGTCAGTCCCGTCTTGACCGCATTCTGCGCCAACTGCGTCGGTGAAACGTTGAGCTTGTCCGCCATGAAGGAGTCAAACGGATCCACCTGGTCCAGGATCAGACGGACGTTAAAATTGATGGAAACGGACTGACTGGTGGACTGCGTCATGGCCCCGTTCGTCCCGTAGGTCATGATCGGCGTAAAGCCTGACCCAAAGCCCCTTAATGTGAGACTGGAGGGATTGAACTGCACGACATATTGTTTCACGCCCGCCTGGCCGAAGATCTCCCCTACATTTTTATCCTTAAACTCCGTGACCTGGCTCTTCATGTCATCGAAAAGGGATTTTTTATCGATGTCGCGTGTATAAGTGGTCTTCGGCGCCTTGATCTTCGTTTTTCCGCCACCCTGGGCATGCGGCGCCTGGGGAGCTGCCTGCTGCGGCTGTGCTCCCCCGTGCCCCTCGGGACGCGCATCAACGATCTCGATGATCGCTTTCTCGATCGCCCCCAGATTATTTGCTACTTTATCAAAAACAGACGTTACCCCGGCCATGGTTCTCCCCTTTCTTAAATGCCGATATTCAGAATGGCATTGTTGCCCACATGCTTGAGCTTGTCCGTTACGCCCGCCCCGACCACGTTGCTCACTCCGGCTTGGCCGAAGGTTTTTTCAAATGCCTTGGCCCAATAGCTGCCATCTTCATTCTTGTCCATTTCGTGATTCTGCTGGATCTCGAGATCAACGGTACAGCGCACCGGATTTCCGGCCTTGTTGAACATCGTATAGTTGATCATCACCTGGTTCAGGTTCCCCGCGAATATCATCTTGGACCATACAAAAATGACCTTGCGCGTCAGGGGAGAGAGCAGGCAGGCCATCAGCCCCTCCGCGATCGTACGCACGGAATGCTTGGCGAAGATATTGTCAACAACGTTCGGGATCGTGCCGGTGCTCAGCATGGACGAATCCAGCATGAACGCATCCAGCACGTTCATCTTGTCAAAGACCAGCTGCGTCCTGAGCGAGGTGATGCAGTTCGTTTCAATGACGGTACGCTGGTTCTGAACCACGTTGGAAACATTCTTGCTCTCCATCTCCCTCACACCCGCTGTCGTATCGATCGATATGGATGCAGGATTGTACTGCACGGTCAAAGCCACATAATCCGTTGCTTGGGATTTTATATCTCCCATCCTCATTGATCCGCTGTGTTCCGAATTTTTATTTCGAAGCAGACCGGCTGCCTTATTCATGGTATCGGTGCTCGTCTTTTCAAACTTGCTCATCATGCCTTTTTTAGTCAGATCCGCTACCGACCCTGTCTCTCCTCCCTTTTCTTCGTGCTCCTTCCGGGCATTCTCCAGGATCTCATTCTGCTCAGCTTGCGACAACGTCGTTCCGCCCTCGGTAAACTTCGGCACAAGGATGATCGCTTTGGGCAGATTTCCGGTAATGGTCGACCAGATATCCTGTCCTACTTTGCTCTCGGGATTAAGAAAATTCATCAGATTCCCCTCCTTGCCTTTTCTGTCTTGAGCCTGCGCTCTAAGCGGTTATAGACCTCATTGGATATGAGCCCCAATTGCTTCCGCACGCCCTGTTCCACCATCCGCGCGATCTCTTCGCTCTGTTTCCTGCTGTCCGCAGGCTGCATGTTTTCACTGATCCGCACCGGCTCCTGCCTGTAGATCTCGCTCACCCGGCTCTCTTCTTCATGCACCTCGGTCTTCCGGCTCTCATTCCTGCGGAACTCCTCCAGCGTCTCGAGTATGTCCTCTTCCGAGAGCTGTTCGATGCTCCGGTGGATCATCTGCTGCACGCTGCTGCGCCGGTCGCGGTACTGTATCGATTCCGTTCCGGCCTCTTCCGTTCTCTGTGTCTGCGTAAGCCTCTGCAGCAGGAGCACCGTTTCCGCCGGTTCGAGTATCGTCCGTTCCATGTGCTCCTTTTCTTCCAGACTGCGTTCGCGCTCACGAAGTTCCCGGGTGATCAGCCGTTCATAAACGGAGAGTGTCTCTGTCAGGCGTTCATCCAATAATACTTCCGCCGTCCGCTCCCTCACCATGCCGGCCTCCGGACGCTGCGGTTCTTCCGTTGCTTCCTCGCGGAAGATCAGCTCCTCCTCCGATCCCGGAAGGATGCTCTGTGCCTGCGCCGGGGCAGTCTGCGCGTCTGCCTGTCTCAGGATCGCCACAGTCTCGGGCGGGAGCAGGGAATATACCTTCTCCAGCGTGCGTTCCATGGCGCTTGGCTGTGAAACATCTTCCTTCTCCAGAAGCTCCATCAGGTGCTCCCTGTCGTTCAGGGTACGGATGCTTTCCCGTATGGTACGCTCCCGGTCAGATATGCGGCGCTCCCCTTCGCTTCTCTGCGTCAGGATGCGGCGTATCTCCATGTAGCGGTCAACGTTCTGGACGTTCTGCTCGTTGATGCGCTCGTACATCTCTTCCAGAGTCTCCGAACTGCGGTCCGTCATCACGCTCTCCCGGAAGGCCGGCACTATCGTCTCCTCCGGATAGAAGACCTTTTCCCTGTCCCTGAGGATCTCCCGGAGCGTGCCGAGTTCCCTCTCCTCCGTCTCCGTCAGAAACTGCAGGGTATTCTCTTCCAGGTACAGGGGGCTGCGCCCCTCTCTGGCCGTAAGCAGGATGCGGCTTAAGCTGTGATCGGCGCTGCGGTAAAAGCTCTCTCTGAGATCCGTCCAGCGCTTCTTTTCCCTCTCGATGCGAAGCGACTGCGCATGATCGAAGGAACGGAGGACTTCAAGAAGCAATGCCGAATTGATGCGTTCCCGTATCCGTTCCTCCCCGCTTTCCTCCACGTCCCTGGTCTCTTCCTCGTAAACGTTCTCGCTCCGATAGATCATGGGAACCGCTTTCCCTGCCGCCATCTCGCGAAACTGCGTCAGCAAAAGCTGCCTTGCCGTATAGCTCTGTTCCGAAAGGGAGATCTCCGTGGAATTTAAGCTGTCCCCTTCCCTTCCGTAAGTCATGTTCTGAATGATCTGGTAGATCGCGCCGGTCTGAAGCCTTCTCATGATGCTCATATACAGGCGGTTCTCCGTCCCGGCCTCCCCCGCCGTTTCCGCATCTTCCGCACTCTCCACGCGATTCTCCTGAAAGCGGAGCATCATCTGCTTCAAAAGCGGCATGCTCTCCATGTAGAACTTCGTCAGCTCCGTGCTGTTTTTTGTTTCGCTTAAAATGCGCCGGCTCTCGTTCATGAAACGGCGCTCGTCCCGGATCCCGAGCTTATGCAGCATGGTGCTGATGTATACACGGTCCTGGTAGGAAAGCGTCATCTCGTTCGAAAGCAGGATGCGGTTCACCACATTGCTGATCAGCGTCTGCTGCAGCTGCGTCACGCTGGTGATGCTGTTGCTGATCCCCGTATAGCTTTCCCCGCCTTCCGCGACCAGAAGCTGCGGCGGTGTATGAAGCATGTGCGTCAGGCTCTGCTCGCTCACATTTGAGCCGATCACCGCGTAATTCGCACGGATCCGCTCGGCAAATCCGTTGTTCTCCATGCGGAAAGCGGAGGTCTTCAGTTCGATCGGCGCCGAAATCGTCAGCATCTTCTTACTTTCCTCCGCGCTTCAAAAGCTCTACCGTCATGGCCCTGGAATTCTTCGGCCAGAGGACCTGTTCGGCCCTGGCGGGATCAGTGCCCTGCCTCCTGGCCCGTTCCTGTCCCGGCCACAGCGCGGATTCCGCGCGGGCCGCGTCCGTCGGCTGCCGGTTGGCCCTCTCCACATCCGGCCACATCTCAGGCGGCGGCGTGGTTCCGTCCATTCCGGAGGCTGTCGCATACTTCGGCGTGCTGGACGGGTTCATCGGATCCGAAAAACCGTTCCAGGGATCCCCCTGCTTTCCGGTAAAATCGGTCGTTTTTGCCTGCCCGTTCTCGTCAACATAGCCCTGGGCGCGGACCGGCTGCGTGCTGCTTCCGTCCCAGGCCACTTTGACAGCCGGGACCTTGTCCTTGTCGGGCCGGACGGCACGAAGGTTTTTCGTCGGATTTCCCTCTTCGCTGCTCCACAAAAGCGCTGTTGCAGGCACATTGTCCTTTTCCGGGCTTCTCGCCGACTTGTTCGTTGTCTTGTCCGCATTGATGTCCCAGGTCCTCGCTTCGGCTGTTTTCAGGTCATCCGGAAGGACCGAATTCTGTCCGCGCAATACGGTGGTCGATTTTTCGGGCATGCCTTCCCAAAGCGAAACGTCCGGACGGACATCATCGTTTTTCGGCACGATCGCCCTGGTGTTCACGGTCGATGCCTTTCCGTCCTTGATCCCTTCCCAGAGGACCTTTTCAGACGGTATGTCGTCTATGAAGGAATGATTGGCGACCGTTTTCGCATCCTCATTGAACACGGCCTTCTTCTTGTCGACGGTTTTGCCATCCGCACCCGTCAGCGTGATTACATTCCCGTTTTCATCGGTAGCCTTCTCGATGTTGGCCATCTGGAAGGCCGTCCCCTCAAACAGGCCGTCCGGCACCGTGATGCGCATCAGCTCACGGTAACCGATCGTGGTCGTTTCCGTCAAAAGGCCGCTCTGTTCGGCGTTCAGTTCCCCGTAGGTCTTGCTCATCACGGTGCAGCCGGTAAAGAGATACACACGGAACGGTGTAAATTCCCCGCCTTTGATCTGCTGTCTCCATACCAGCAGCACGATCGGAAGGATCAGGTCGGCACCGGGCTGGAGCGGGTCGATATAGTCCACGCCCACATAACGCTCCACCTGGAACGTAAAGGGCTGGGAGACCGGCTTGCGACGCATGTGGACATAGTCGTTGAGTCCGCCCTCCTGAATGTATTCGTATTCATTTGCTTTCGTAAAATTCATGATCTTGCGGCAGGGCAGGTCAAAAAAGCCTTCCACGCGGAGCATGAAATTAAAACTCGGACCGACATTGCGTCCCGAATTGTACAGCACCCAGTTCTCGTCCTGCGTGTTCCGCGGCTGGCCGATCTGGCTGTTAAAATCTATCCATCCTTGAGGATCTGCCATGGAAAACCTTCCTTTCGCACCGCAGTTTAGCGGCTGCGGCTCGCCTTCAGATCAAAAATACTCTTTTCCTTCTTGTCTTTTGAGGGGTTCAGCCTTTCGTTGATCTCCGAGATCTCGCTGCACCAGCGCCTCCGGCTCCGATGGTCTATCGCCAGCACTTCGTCATGACTCCAGTGGAAGTAATAGGAGATAAAAGCCATCTCGCGGTACAGATCATCTTCGGGATAGAGCATCAACCCTCTCAGGTAAAATTTAGCGGCACCTCAAAGGTCTTTCCGCAATCCGGGCAGGTCACCTGCAGCACGGGCGGCTCGATGTCGTTGATCCGCTGGTACATGTCCTGCAGGAAAGCCAGATCCGCCGTAAAGAGCTTTTCGATCGTCGTGGCCGTGATCGCCTCGACCCCTTCGAGCTCCACGATCACACGGCTAAGGATCACGATCGTCAGATAAGACGGATTCGAAAGCACACGCGGGTCATGCGTGGCTCCGATCTCATCGCCCGCCGTAGCCAGACGCATCTTTCCGCGGCGGTGCAGCACCCCCGCTCCGTCCAGATAGCCCTTCGGTAAAGTAAAATCGTATACGGTCTCCATATTGGTCTCCTTTGCTGATTATCGGTACTCCGGGACGCACGGAGATCCGTGCGCCCTGACTGCCGATAAGACAGTCAATTGCTTGTTTTAGTTCGGGATCACGAGCTCCTCGTATGCGATCTCAACTGTCTCGATCGCCACATCACTGGTCTTCGCATCCAGATCCGGAGCACTGTACTTCGTTACCCATGCATTGGTGAGCGTCCACTGTCTTGCACCTGCGGTGGTTTCCAAAACAGCCGTCTGCGGTGCGCCACCGTTGATGTCGATCAGCTCGATCGTAACATCGTTACGGGGGATCTGTCCGCGGATCTCACTGACACACTCCTGAACCCAGGTCTTGAACGCGCTGTCAAGAATGTAGCCCATCTTCAGCGTAACGTTGCCGTGCTTCACCAGGCCGGGGATCTTCACCGGTGCCAGGCTGCCGGAATTGCCCTGACGGAATTCGATCACATCAACCGATGCTTCCACGCCGGACACTTCGCTGAATGCTGCCGTTCCTCCGACGGAAGCTACCGTCACGAGGAAGTTCATCTTTGTTAACGGATAATAAGACTGTTTTCCGTTTGTATAGGTATCTGCTGCCATCTGTTAACCCTCCGTTCTTTTTACTCAGCGCCTTCACCGCCGGCCGCTTCCGCCGTGTGCTGTGTCACACGGAAGATCACGAACTCTGCCGGTCTGGAAGGAGCGATGCCAATGTTACAGATCAGTCTGCCGTTCATGATATCCTCGCGGGACATCGTGGAAGGTCCGATCTCAACGAAATAACTCTCCGCTGCGGAAGCTCCGGCAAGCATGCCGTTTCTCCACATGCCGTCCAGGAAGGACGAAACCGTGAGAGCCACGCGCTGCCAAAGCGTCGTATCATTGGGCTCGAATACCACCCAGTTGGTGTTAGCCTTGATACTCTCCTCAACGTAGATGAAGAGTCTTCTGACATTGACATACTTGAAGGAAGAGTTGCTGGATGCGGTTCTTGCACCCCATACACGGATGCCCTGTCCGGGAAGTGCACGGATCAGGTTGACACCCTCGGGATTCAGGATATCCTGCTCTGCCTTGGTAAAGTTGATGGAAAGCCCGGTACACTGAACGATCTCGTTGGCCGGTGCCTTATGAACGCCTCTGGCGATATCCGTTCTGGAATAAACGCCGCATACCGCACCCGAAGGCGGGATGAAGGAAGGCTTGTTCGCCGCACGGTCAAATACCTGTACCCAGGGATGATACATGGCCGCATAAGTGGAATCCACCATGTTGCGGTAGTCGATCAGGTCCTTGGTCTTGTACATTTCCTTCGGCATATCAAGTACCGCGAAACGGCTGTGCAGATTCTCGCAGTGTGCGATCAGTGCAACGACCACTTCGGGGATCGTGATGCCGGGAACCGCCATCATGCTTACGATATTGTTCTCGACAAATGCCTGGATGCCGGTACGCTTGCCGGGGCCGTCATCAAGACCGATGAACGTGCCTGCATTGATCTTGCCGATGCTGCCGTTGGTACCGCCTTCCAGAAGCAGGCTTCCCTTTTCTCCGCCGTTCTCGAGGATCGCGTCTACCGGATCCGATGCCGCATCGGGGATCTGAACCTCGATGTCAACCAGTTCGCTGGCCGCAACACGCGCACCGATGAAACGGGGCGAGGAAATGTTCAGGGACAGGTCTGCATAGTTCTCGACCTGGTCCGCAAAACGGATCTGCAGATCAAAGCTTACAAGATATACCAGATTCTTGGGAACCAGAGCATTGTCGATCGCCTTTGCGGGCAGGTCATCATCAAAGGTCACCACGTTATCCATGATGGATACGATCGTCAGGAAAGTCCCCTCAAATTCAACGGTATCTCCCTCACGGAAACCTTCGGTGCTCTTTACCTTATAGCCGGTCTCGACTTCTTCGAGAACCTGCATCTTCACTCTGCGCGCATTCGTGAACACAAGCTGTACACGGTTGCCCCACTTGCCGGGGTTCTTGGCCGTGACCTTCAGGATGCCGCTCTCGATCTCGGCGCATTTTGCGTCTGCGGGAGCCACACGCATTACATAGCATCTGGTTCCGCCGTTCACAAAGAACTGCTCCACGCTGGGTGCGAGATAACGGTACTCTCCGTATTCAAACTCGGAAAGATATCCGCCGAACTGCTGCACAAAGCTCTTATAACTGGTGACCAGCAAAGGTGCTCCGCTAACGGGGCCTTTTTCTGCCAGGCCGATAAAACCTGCCGTGCTGGTTCCTACTCCTTCGATACTCCGCGGAGAATTGTCATATTCCTCCACATAAACTCCCGGTGAAAAATACTCAGCCATCTTTTTCCTCCTTTATGAGATGTCTCTTGATATGTCCTTATCCTGCCGTTACCTTGAACTGTCCCGGCATAACGATCGAGATCGAGCCGGCATAGGCGCACATCATCTTGCAGTCCGAACAGAGAACAGGCTGTCCGCCGACAAGGATCTTGGGTTGCGTGGGTATCCAGGTGCCTGCCGGCATGGGTACACAGGGCTGCGGCGTCAACACTCCAAGCGCGGCTGCCGTTGCTGCCGCCACCTGCGGGTTCGCCAGCGAGGTGCACATGCCGAAGGGACCTACGTTCACCTGACTGCCGGAGTCCGAGATCGTTCCCACGGGCTTGCCGTCACTTACGACGGTCTGCTGCGAGGTGATCTTCAGATCCGCCGGGATCTGGCCCATCGTGCAAACACATTTCGCTCCCATCACTACCACTTCACTCATCTGTTTCTGCCTTTTTCTTTGTCTTCCGCTTTGCTGCGGCGCCTTCGACCACCGGATGCTGCGTCAGTACACAGCTTGCCGGATCGTGGAGATCCACCTGCTGATAGTAAACCTCCGCTCTGTACACATAACGGATCAGGTATTTCTGATCCTTGCTGTCATCACGGACGCGGAGCAGATAATTTCCCTCCTTGTCCACACTGCCAAACACGATCCTGAAGATCGGTGCGTTCACGGTATACGGCATCTGCAGTGCTTCTTTCAACTGAATGATCGAGACTGCGTCGGTTTCGGACACGAACAGTTTTTCGTAACTATTGCCGTCCGCCTGTAGCAGACCGTAATGACCGTAACTCATGTCCAGGATGCGTCCCGCCTGTTTGATCACACTCATCTGACACTTCTTTTCTTTGTAATCACTCAGACGGCATACCGGACGGTTCAGGTCCACGGCCTCCATGGCCTCCAAAAAAGGAAGGTTTCCGAAAATGCCGATGACTGTCCCACCTTTAGCATTCCTCTCTGACGGTATCAGGAAGATATCGCAGGTTGGGATCCTGTCTTCCAGTTCTTCATAACGAACATCTATGCCTGCTTTTTCAAAGCCGAAGGCCTCCACGTCCAGACGGAAATTGATGCGTTCTATGTTGATAAACACGAAGCAGCCGTCTCCACGAGGTGCCGGTCGCGCCTTCAGTCCGTTCACAAAGAACTGTACATTGCTTTCTTCGACCGCGGCTCCCGTAGTGGTGTCGATCAGCCGGATCAGCAGCCCGAGCTGCGCACGTAAAACAGAAGCCATATCTTATCCCTCTTCCCTCCTTTCGTCAGTTAATTGCAGAGAAAAGCTCGCATCCACTACCCGAGGCGTATCGATCACATCGGCGCTCGAGAGGTAAACGGGGGAAGCCTTGTAAAACAGGCTTACCTGGTAAGGCTTGTTAATGGCCTGCCATACCCGCACCTTTTCCTCCAGACTTATCTTCGCCTGAGACAGTACGATCGGAGGTTCTTCGGTAGTGAGCCATTTCTGCAATTCATCGGGTCGGACCGCACAGTTGTCATTAACGATCTGTGCGACTTTACCGATGATCTTCTGTACATCCGGATCTTTGAGACCCATCTGGCCTCCTCCGTTGATAAAGACCATGTAGTATAACGCAAATGGTCTGGGGGCCCGTTGTAACTGTACCCTCCCGTGTCTGATATACTCGGGATGGTTGACCTGCAGCTCCTCACGGATATCGTAGAGATAAAGCCCCACGATATAGTCCACGTCCTGTGACGCCGGAGAAGAGATCTCGATATTATTCGCCGACGGGATCGGCTCCGGGCACATCTTCTCCCTGAGCTTTCTGACGATATAGGCGCTTACGTCGGCTATGATGGAATAATCTGCCATAGTTCACCTTCCTTGTGGATTAAAGAAACAGATCCAACAGCTGCTTGGCTTTCTTCTCGACCTTTTCCGTAACGCATACGGCATAGTCGCAGCGGTCCACGTATTGGGCGGTACACTTCAGGTACTCTTCCATGTCCTTTTCGGAAAGGTAGAAGCCGCCGCTCAGGATCCCCGGCTCGGAAAGCGTGATCTGCTCTCCGCCGTGCGTCGCCGTCCCGCTGTTGACGTTAAACTCGTATACACTGGATCCGTAGGTCAGGGTCGCACGCTGTTTGCTGTCGTTATACACATATCGATAGACCGACACGTCCCCGAAGGTCTTGACAGAGACAAACTCGGTGGACGCCTTTCCGGTATATTTCGTGTAGAAGTACGGATTCCGGACCGCAAGTCCCTTTGAGGTAAAGTCCAGAGCAAGCCTGCCTGCCGCCGCACAGCCCTTTTCGTTCAGTCTGGAAAGTGCCGTGACAATGGCTGCCAGCACATCGCCGTCCAGATCGAAGTCGTCTCCGAACAGGCCGTAGATCGCTGCGAGCAGATCGTCTTCGGTCAGCTTGCTGAGATCCGATCCGTCCCCGGAGCCGTCTCCGTTTCCGTCTCCGTCACCCTGGCCGAGAAGCGAATCGCCGCTGCCGCTGTCCCCGATGGCATCGTTCAGATCGTTGATCAGATCCGCCGGTGCATCCGTCCCTTCCAGCATATCCTTCAGTTCATTCAGGCCGTCCGTATCCCCGATGGCCGCCATCGCGTCGATGGAATTGACCAGTCCGTCGAAATCCTTGTCGTTCAGCCGTTTCTTGGCTCCGTTCAACAGGCGGTTCGAAAGAGCATCGAGGGAATTACCCAGATCCACCAGTGCCGATGACGCGTCCCCCAGGGTATCCGCATCATTCATTTCCGCAAGCAGTCTCGCTTCCTCATCCGCGATATCCTGATCCACCGCGGCGATCATCGCATCCAGATCCGCCGCCAGTCCCAGATCGTTATCATCCAAAGCCGCATCCTTATCGATCTGCAGTTTTTCCTTCTTCTCCTTCAGCTGGTCCAGCTTGGACGCCAGGCTGTCATTTCCGTTCTTGATCCGCTCAGCCTCATCCTGCAGCCAGATGATATGCTCCTCGACCGAAAATCCCGCATCCGTCGCGAAGTCATCCGAAGGCACACCGTTCTTCCATTCTCCGGCTGCCGTGATCCTTTGGTAAATATACGCCAGACTGGTCTCGTCATCAGTTCGTTTGCCTTTTTCGGTGATCAAAAACTGCAGTTCCATCCGTTTGGCTTCCAGCGTATTCTTCTGGCTCTCCAGAGCCGCTTTCATCACTGCCTCACCCTTGTTGTTCGCCTTGGCCGCCGCATATTCCGGGCCTGCTCCCGCGTGTGCCGCCGTGGAATAGGCCGCTTCCGCCCTGGGCAGCAGAGTGGAGGTGATCAGCGCCAGCTCTCCCGGTGCATCCTTGACCACGCCTTCTTTTACGTTAATGACCTGCTTGAGTTTGGTCGTGTCATCGTTCAGCCCTGCAGCGCTCGCGCTGTTGATCGCGTTGATGCTGTACTCGTATTCCGCATGTCCCAGCACGGTGTCCATGTCACGCAGGCGGTTGGCATCGTGCGTGTTATAGCTGGTCTGGCAGCTCTGCATGCAGGAAGTGATGGCGTCTATGATCTCCTTGTCTGTCTGGAGCGGATCGGTATCGGGCTCATCCTCATCCTCGTCTTCCTCCTCCTCGCTCTCTTCCTCATCATCGCTCTTCTTTTTCTTCTTGTCCTTCGGATCCTGGGGCACGATCGGGATCCACCAGTTCTCATAGTTCCCGTTCCCCTGCATGATCCTCTCGTTCGTGGTGGTCAGGCTGAAGTCGTGATCCACAAAATTCCGCAGTTCCACCATCCAGGCTTCGCCGTCTTCTTTCCCCTCACTCTTCGCGTTCTTGAAATTGCCGTTCAGGGTATAGTAGGAACCCATGGCCATGTTGTAGATCTCACCGATCGCGTTCTCATCGTTATGAACCAGCTTGCCCATCACGACAAAGCGTCTTGCCGCATCCACCTTTCCCATCAGGGAATAGACCAGCTCCGCTTCTTCGTCATTCTCCTGCGCGCGGAGCGTCTTATAGCATTCGTAAAGTCTTGCGAGCTGCGCGTCGCAGCTTGCGGTTTCCGCATCCCGCATGTCCAGGCCGAAGAAGGTCTTCATCATCTGGAAGTAATACACGTCTCCGCGCAGGGTTCCGTTGTCAAAGGACAGGCGGTTGACCAGGAAATCCTCTTCCGAAATGGTATCCGCTTCCGCGTCGAAGGTATACTTGAGCTTGAGTGCCTGCAGCTCCGGCAGGTTGATCAGATCGTAAGGATCGATCACATCGAAGGGATTGACATCGGCACCGGTAAGGACATCGATCAGGATCCCGTCCTTTCCCATGTAGTACTGCACGAAAAGCCCTTGCAGCTCGCTGTCTTCTACGGGCGTCCCGTCCGTCGTGATGTCAGCCAGCGTCGAAGCATCCGAAACATTGAACCAGCTTCCGTTCGCCAGCTCCGACTTGTAGTACATGTCCATCTGGCCGAATTCGCTCGCGGATTCCTGTGCCTGCTGGTAAAGCTCGTCCGTCAGGACATCCTTGTGGATCAGATAGGTCCCGATAAAGAGCACGCAATCCTCAATGGTGTGCGAGGCAGCATACTTCGAATACAGCATGGCCTTCTTCTCGTTTCCGATGGCGGATACGCTGCCGCCCTGCAGGATCACACCGAAGAGCATCACGAACGCCAGCACGATCATCAATATCCTGTTTTTCCATGCGGTTTTCTTTTTTCTTCCCGTCATAAAAGATCCCTCTGATCCTTACTGTGTGATGCGTTTGATCCGATGGTTCGTCACATCGATCCGTGCATCCATGATCTTGGTTTTATCCTTGTCGAGGACCTCCACGGTAACGGTATCCAGTCCGCTTTCGATCAGCGGCAGGTGCGTGAAGGATTTTCCGTTCTTGACCGCTTCCTCTCCCGTCAGATAAACCCCGGCGTCCGTTCTGAGCCGGTAATACGCCGCCTCCGGCTCTTCCGTGACCGTAAAGGTAAAGCTGGTGAGCCCGGTAATGCTGTTCGTCGTGCATTCGTACCGGCCGATCTCGTCCGGATCGATCTTAACAATGCGCCGCTCACTAACGATCGGAAGCGGCCCGCTGCTTTCCGAAGGATCGATGATCACATCGTCCACAAACTCTTCTCCGTTGTAGAAACGGATCTTGGCCTCCCCGATCCCCTGCGTGGTAAGCGCCAGGTGCCTGAGGCTCTCGGCAACGGGCTTGCGCCCTCCGATCAGGACGTTGTCGCACCAGAGCTCATAATGCGTCACTTCCACCTCAAAATCTTCCGGGATATGAACGACCAGTTCGAAAGCCTCGCTCTGGATGATCTGGCGCAGATAATAGCTTGCACCGTCCGCATATTCCTTTTCCACATAGCTCGTACCGACCTGTCCCGCCTGAAGGGAGGCATTCGTCCCGTCAAAATAGGCACTCACGGCTCCGCAGGTAAGTCTGTCATAACTGTACATGGTCACCGAATAGGTCTTCATCAGTTCGAAAAAGCTGTTCTGGAGCTCTTCGTAATCTTCTTCTTCGGAATTCAGCTCATCGAAGCTCAACTCGCCGATGCGGTTCAGAAGACGGTCGGCTTCCAGATCCTTTTCCGCTTTTTCCAGATCCTCGATGTTCTTCATGTACGCGTTCCGGATCGAAACATAATTCTCGAATCCGTCGATCACTTCGGTCTCTATGGTGGATTCCGTTTCGATCTGCGCGCTGCGCGCGGAAGCGTAATCCAGTGTTGCCTGGTAAAGCACGTACGGATCGTCCTCGATATAGCGGACACCGTCCAGCGCCCCCTTGAACCAGAGCTTCGGGATCTTAATGAAGAGGATCTTCTTCTTTCCTTCCCAGTAACTGTCGACCTGTTTGAGGAAAGCGTCGTAGTTCTGCTTGAAACCCTTCAGCTCGGAACCGCTCATGATCTTTCCGTTCAGCGCCTGCGTCACATAGGATGCGATCATGTTGATATCGGAGCCGTAATGTCCCTTCATCAGGTTGAAATTGGTGTTCAGCTCCGCTCTGGCCGTCATCTCATCCAGACAGGCCTTGTAGTATTCCTGGCTGTTATCCAGCGTGAATTGCACAAACGCGACCAGCTGCGTGCGCGGGATCTTCGCATCCAAAAACGGCGTCTCGAAGGTATAACCCGTGGTGATGTCGAGCCCGATCTTCTTCCCGAGCTTTCTGAGATTGGCATCAAGCGTGCGCTTGTCCGCAGCCACCGTGTTTTGGGTCGAATCCAGCTTTTTGCTGATGCTGTCCACGTCGGCCTGCGTCGCCTCGCCGATCAGAAGCCGCGCCTGGTTTCTTGCCAGCCCGTCCTCGAGCGTTTTGATGCGTTCCTCGTTAAAGGCTATCGTGCGCTGCAGCACCACGATCGCAACATAGATATTGTTCACTTCCTCATAGATCGCAAGCTTCGTGTCCCCGAGCTTGTGCTTCGCCTCATCGATCTCGGCCTGGATCGAGACCGGCTTGAACTGGAATTCCAGGCTTTCGGCCTCGGTCGGTCTGGTCGGGAACTGGAAATTCAGCAGCGGCGACCAGCGGAAGGTGGACATGTTCTTCTGTTTGAGCTTGATCGCCTTCTGCGCGCTCTTGAGCGCAGCTTCCTTGGACTGGATCTGCTGCTCCACCTGGAAGTATTCCAGGCTTTCCTGCAATGCGAGTGCCCTGGCCGCCTTCATGGTCAGGCGCTTCGTGCCGGGAGCCGCTTTGCCGGACATGGGCACGCTCAGGAAAGCACTCAGAAGAACAAGCACGAGTCCCGCAAAGAGCAGTATTCTTTTTTTCCGCCGGTCCTTCCTCACCTGGCATTTTCCTCCGCTTTGGTGATGCAGTAAAATGCGAACTTGCCGTCTCTTGCTTCCGACACAAAGGTATAGATCAATCCGCTGCTCTGATAGGAAGTCAGATAAACGCTGTAATCATTCTGATAATCATCGATCAGTGTCACGTCGCTGTAGAGAAGCTCGGTATCCATCTCCACGCTGCCGTAAAACGCGGGCTTTGTCTCATTCAGGATATTGATGGCCAGTGCTTCGGGAAGGATCGCGGCGGAATTGCCTTCATAGATCGGCTCCCCCAGCGCCTGCTTCACATTTTCCAGTTCATTCGTCTCACCGTCCCCCACCGGGAAGGTATCGGAAAGCACATAGACGCTTTCCACCGTCAGCGAATCATCCAGGCTCTCTTCATCGGTAATTCCCCAGTAGATCGCGTTGATGTCGCTCATGTAAACGCAGAATTCTTCATCCGCCTGCCAGATCCTGCGGGATCCGCTGTACATCTTTCCAACCTCTTCCGCCGTCTTTCCGGGGAAAGCCGCGTAAACGATCCCGTCGTTCGCGAAACTTCCCGCAAAGACCATGCTGTTGTTGTCGCCGTAGAGCGTGCCCTCTCCGCTTTTTTTGCCCCGGACGAAATTGCCTTCATACAAAAGCGTTCCTCCGTCCCGGTAAAGCCTTCCGTTTCCGTCGTAGAGGTTGTTGTGGAAATTTCCTTCATACTGCACGCCGCCGTCGGGATAATACTGCTTCCCGAGATTCTCGAACTGGTTCTTTTCAAAGTGCCCCTGGTAGACCAGGCTGCCGTCCGGCGCGTAAAGCGTTCCCTCGCCGGTCACATAACCGTCCTCCACGTCTCCCTCGTAAGCAAGATATCCGCTCTTGCCCAGGATGCGCGCCTTTCCCTTTGCAAGCCGCAGCTGCACGGAATTGTAACGATAGGTGCGGATCCCGCCGTTATCCCCGAAGCCCGCAAACACCTGTCTTACCGCAACGATATACCAGATGCTCGCCACTCCGCAGATGATCACCAGTGCGTAGGCCAGTTTCTTGCTGACCATCCAGCCGAAGATCGTAAAATAATCGTCCTTGTTCTTCGGCTTGACATCGAAGATCGACATGAAGAAGCTGCGGATCTTCGTGATGATGCGGGACTGGATGAAATTCCAGCTGGTCCACATCCGGAGCCTGGACATGATGCCCGCAAAACGGGATTTGATCGACGATAGCAATACCGCCAGCAGATTGTTTCCGTTCAAGTTCTACCTCCGGCTTTCGCGCTTACACCTCATCCGCGTGCAGGGCCCCCACCGAATCATTCGGCCCCGGCGACAGATCGAGCAGCCGTTCGCTCTCAAAGAGATACCAGCGAACGATCTCGTCCTGCGGATTCCTCTTCAGGATATCCGAGAAGGTATTTCTGGCGATGTAATAATCTCTCCTGTAGAAGAGTTCCAGTCCCTTCCCGAAGGTTTCCAGACATTCCAGCTTGGCCTGACGCTCTGCCTTCGGGCAGGCATCCAACACCTCGTAAAGCTTGAGCTGTCTTTCGGTCCCGGACAGCTCCACGTAGCCGATAAAACGCAGATCGAAGTTCCTTCCCTCGCGCTCCTTTACATCTTCGGTGATGACCACGCCCATGTTCAGGCTGCGCAGCCACTCCGTCATCCGGGCAAGCTCTCTCGTCTCCACGGAAAGCATAAATGCCAGGCTCTGTTCCTCCGTTCCGGCCACACCGTAAATGTAGGAACCGTAATAAAGCAGAACGGTGCTCTCGATCTGTTCGCTCCTCTCACGTTCGCTCTGGAGCAGCTCCGTCGCAAATGACTGGGTATCACGCGCTTCCTCGAGGAACAGAAGCTCCACGACCGAGAAACCGTCGCTGTCGGAAACGATGATCCCTTCGTGCTCGGGATGATCCCCGAGGAAGTTCAGAAGCCGCTTCAACTGTGCGATGCGTCCGTCGGCGCGCAGTGTCTGCTCTCCGGCGACATACGCCAGCGTTCCGCTCACAACAGCCGAATCACCGCTCTTTACATCCGCGATGGAATCCTTTTTCAGGATCTTGTCAATGTTCCTCGGTGCAAAACGATAGTATGCTTCATAGATGCGATAGCGGCTGTAGTTCATCTCGTCCATGCGCTTATCGATCTCACCCAGGCTGTTCCACATGTTCTCCAGATCGTGCCCGGCCACATTTCCCTTCTTCTTCCGCTTTCCGTCCGTTGCGACCTGCTGAAGCGCGCTCTCGAATCGTCTGAGATCCGCAGCCTGCAGCCAGAGGATCAGGAAAAGGATCGCGCTCCCGACCATGAATACCAGAAGCAGGTTTCTTATGAGCAGCGCGTAATCGGCAGAGGGATCGTCGGAAGCGACCGTATTCTCAACAATGCCGACCAGTGCATAGTGGCTTTTCTCTTCTTCGGGAAGCAGGCCTCTCGCGGAACGCCTGTCCCCGTATCCCAGGAGCAGCCCCGAGGTCTCTTTTCCTTCCCTGAGCTTTGCCCATACCTCGTTCTCTCCGTACAGATCGTTGATGCTCTCACGGTTGCGGCCGCTGGCACTGACCACCACTTCCAGATCCGAGAGCCTCAGAACAAGCACATCATAGAACACGCTGTGATTGCCTGCCTGGCGGATAAAGGAGGCCAGACTTCCCTGTGCTCCGCGGTATACACCGCTTTCATACCAGCCTTCCTCACCGCTGTTCGCTGCCCAGCCTTCCAGATCACCCATCTCATCCATCAGGTAGTCCATGGCGTTGGATGCGTAGTCCTCACGTGCCTCGGTCAGAAGCTTCGAACGCTCCCGTACAAAGAGCCCGAAAAAGATCAGAAGGAGAACGATAAAGACCGCCTCGATCAAGAGCCCCGTGTAAACAAGCCGTCTGCGGTTTTTGAGCGCTATGAAGCCCATGATCATGAAGACCAGGATCAGTGCGGTCCCGGCGCCCCATATGACCGGGAAATCGCCGACCAGGCGAAGACTTGCGAAGAAGCCCGCGTCTGCGCCGTTTACAGCCTTGCGCATTCCCTCATCCGGTGCAAAGATCCCTTCCGGCTTTTCCGCGTCCGTGCGTGTGTAAAGAATGCCTTCCCTGCAGCGCGCGTCCACGAAGAAACGGCCGGTCCCGCTCTCCACAAGGCGGGTGCTGTCGAGCCGGATCGTACGGATCTCTTCTTCCCCTTCCTCCTCCACAGGCCGGATCACATCCGTCGAAGCCTGGTAGATCTCGGCGATCTTGCCGTCGGAGCTCAGAGCAGTGATGTACACTTTTCCGTTTTCAATGTTCAGATCGAAGGCCTGCTCGTCCACATGCAGTTCCAGCGGTGCGGAAACACCTGCCGGGACCAGATCATCCGTAAAGGACCGTACACGATAGGATCGGAACAGATCGCCCGAATCCCTGCGAACGCTGTCTTCCACGAGCAGATAGAGCGTATCGCCGTCTTTCGCGATCCCCGCGCTCCCCTTGCCTTTCCCGCTGTAGGCTTTCCGGATCTCTCCGGTACGTGTCAGATAATAGAGGCGGAAACTGTCGTTGCCGCTGTCGCTGTAATAGTATCCGTCGCCGGAGGCGATCCCCTTTCCGAAACAATCCCAGGACGGCATGTCCACCTGTTTGTCCAGGGCTTTGCAAAAGAAAGCAAGGGACGCCCACAGGAACAAAAAACATATCAACGCGCTGATTTTCTTATACATCCGATCCACCTATCCGTTTATTCCGATGATCTATTGCAATAAGGATTCCGTGCCTATCCTCTTGAAGTTATTGATGAACATCCTGAGCCAGGGCACATCCCCTGTCAGCAGGTTGGTCGCCAGCATCGCAAGCGCTATGATCGCAAGGATCAGACAGATCCAGAACAAAATGCCGAAAAACGTATCGCTCCTGGCCGAGAACCAGTGACGGATCCGGAAAAAGATCCCCATCCGCCCTTTGGGCACCGCCGCGATGCGGATATCGCGGTAAAGCTCGGTAAATTTGTTATAGCTCTGGTTTCCGATCTTCTTTTTCAGCAGGATGTAACTGTCTGCTTTCTGGGAGGTCTGTCCTTCCAGGAGCTGCAGTATGATCCTCGCACAGGCCACCGTGCAGTCCCTTTCCTTTTTCAGCGGATCCAGACCGGTCAGATCCATCGTATAGCTGAGGAATACGGAATCATCCTTGTTCAGGTTGATCTTCCACTGATCCAGGATCAGGTAAAGCACCGGCCAGGGAAGCCCGCTGGTCATGCAGGCGAGGATCACGTTGATGCAGATATCCTCGCAGCGCTCAAGCGGCATCGCGTCACCCATGTAAAACTGATCCAGGGGACGTTCCTTGCGGTACGGGAACACGAAGATATGGGATCCCTCCGCCACAAAGCTGTCCACCAGGCAGCTGTTCTCCATCCCGATCTCTTCGAACACGGAAATCAGCATTCGCACGATCTCGTGATCCGGGACCCTGAGAACGGTATACATGGTCGCTCCGTCCATCCGCAGATCCTTACAGATCAGGCAATCACCCGCGGGCGAGAGAAGGACGGTCCCCACCTCTTCCAGCTTCAGCTTATTTGATTCATAGATCATTTCAATTTGCTCTCAACGGAATCCAATACAGCCTGCGCATTCAAAGCCGCAGCCTCTTCCAAGTGCTCCTTGCGTTTTACGATGGCGTATGCATAGGTGCAGATCACCGGCATGTCCGTGCAATAGATGTGGATCTCGTACACACCTTCCTTGGCCGGCGCGGTATAGATGCCGTCCGCGCTGATCTCGCCGCTGCCCGGAGCCGTGAGCTCGTATGTGATGCTGCATGCTTTCATATTGTTGAACTGTACACCGAAGAAGTGACTTTCCTTCGTTCCCATGGTCACGGTAGGCGTATCCGCCGAAATGCTCTTGTCGTAATAATCTTCAGCCATCTCCAGGTCATTGCCGCCCGGGAACTTCACCGCTACCCAGCGGAAGCTCAATACCAGATGATCCACCTGGCCGAGAAGGCGGGCCGCCACGACAAAGCTGCCCTTGTCATTCAATACGCGCACGGCAGTCTCAACTTTTACCATGTCGTGATTCGTCGTGGAAAAGAGTTCGGGATTGCCGTAGACCGTGCTTCTCGCATTGCCGCCCAGACTGCGGTCATCCGAGATGTATTCGTAACCGACTTCCACATAGACATTGCCTTTGCCGAGACCGTGCGCGATCTCGCCGGAATAACGGACGTCACCGGGACGCGCGTTCCTTCCGAGAGGGATCTCCAGAGTTCCGCTCGCCATTTCGGTCGCATTGCTGCTGAGCGGAAGGATGCTGCCCTGGCTTGCCGTATCCGGCAGCTTTCCGGCTTCGGCCTTCAGCTCCACTCCCTTTTCAAAATACTCGATGTAATGGCTGCGGAGCAGCTCCTGGGACGGAGCCGCGATGTGTCTTCTTGCGCCGCTGTCTTTGATCTCCTCGATCAGATAACTGCTGTCGGTACGGGCGATGCGGATATCCGCCAGACGGATCAGGTTCTTCTCGCCGCCCATTCCGCGCATCTCCAGGTTCATGTGGCCGATCTCGCCGTTTACCAGCTCCAGCGGGGAATCTTTGGTCAGCCTTACCTTCTGCGTAAAGCTCTGCACGGCCGGAACCGCCGTGTCATTTTCGAATGCGGTCATGGAACCGCTCTTGAGGATCAGGTTCGTTTCGTCCGAAGGAACGTCCTGCACGCATACCCAGTAATCCTTGCGCCACACTTCTCCCTGGGTCAGCGTCAGGTCTTCCACGCCGATCTCCAGTTCCTGTTTTCCTTCGGCCGTGGCAAATACCGGCATTTCCAGTATGCCGCGCGCGGAAAAACGCACATCTTCGTCGGAGATCTTGCGGATTGACAGCACGATGCGCACATTTCTTCCCTTGCTCACGATCGCGGGGACCACGACCTCCGCAAGGAAATTCTCGCTCTTAAATACGGTCTCCCGCAGCAAAAACTCCGTCTGGAGCTCATAATCCTTCGGCTTGACCTGTTTTTCCGTCAGGAAAAGCTCGTATCCCTCACTGATGCGGTTGAATTCATATTCTTTGTCCGAATCCTTATGGCTGACGGAATACACCGTGTGGACCGGATCTTCCTTGAAGCGGACACAGAGTGTCGCATTGTTCCCTTTGATGTCGGAAAAGCCTTCCACCGCGGAAAGCTTCCGGACAACGGAAGAATCCACAACGATCTCCCGTCCGGTGCCGTCGATCGCGACGCCGCTCTCCACGAGGATCGAGAGATCATCAAGGCTGAACACCCCCAATCCGCACACGATCCCGGCTCCGTACATCAGACTGTTCATGAAACGAGTCTTGTTGATGTAGTAGTCCTGCTCTGCCTGGAAATCCGCTGTGGTAAGCATTTTCCCCGGATAATAACGGTTTCGTTCAAAGGGATACAATTGGTTATTCATTGCCCGCTCCTTTCGGATTTGATTGATTTATATTTTAGCAGAAGTATAGAAAATTGATACTCCACCTAAGGGTACTATGCCTGATTTTTTAAGATTTACATAAAACTCCCCCAAAGAAATATATACTAAATCGGGCGTTTCGTCAATAAACCCATACAAAATCTTGTGTTTTTCGTGCAAAACTCACAACATGTCGAAAAGCGAGATCTGGTTGGAGCTGGTCAGATTCCCGAGTATCCCGAGACGGTCCATGGTCTTCATGATCGTCTCGGATGTTTTGGTCCGCTGCATGAAGTCCTCCTTGGAGAGGAACTCGCCTCTGGCGGCCGCGTCTTCGATCAGCTCGGCGTTCTTGTCCCCGAGCCCTGCGATCGAGGTGAAGGAAGGCATGATCTTTCCGTCAACGATCTGGAAGGACTTCGCCTTTGCACGGTAGAGGTCGATCGGCATGAATTCAAAGCCGCGGGCATAGAGTTCCTGAACGATGCGCATGTCATCGTACAGTTCTTTTTCCTTCGGCGAAGCAGTCTTGTTATCCAGCCGCGACTTGACATCCGCCATGTGCTCCTCCAGCCTGGCCTTCCCGAGACACATGATCTCATAGTCGAAAGCGGTGGCACGTATTGAAAGATAAGCGCAGTAATAAGCAAGCGGATAGTTGATCTTGCAATAGGCGATGCGCCACGCCATCATGACATAGGCTGCCGCATGCGCTTTCGGGAACATGTACTTGATCTTCGCGCAGGATTCGATGTACCATTCCGGTACATCGCAGGCGCGCATGTCATCCGACCATTTTGCCCATTTGTCATCCATCGAATGCGAAGCGACCTTTCCTTTTCGGACGGCCTCCATGATGCTGAATGCTTCGGAGCTCTCCACCCCCATCTGGATCAGATAGGTCATGATGTCGTCACGGGTGCAGACAGCCGTGGAGATCGTCGCGATGCCGCTCAGGATCAGATCCTTGGCGTTGCCCAGCCACACATCCGTCCCGTGGGAAAGACCGGAAATGCGCACCAGGTCGGAAAAGCTTTTGGGCTGCGCATCGATGAGCATCTGCATGGCGAAATCGGTGCCGAATTCCGGGATACCCAGAGCGCCGAGTTTCGTTCCCCCGATGTCCTCGGGCCGGATGCCGAGCGCGGAAGTATTCTGGAAGAGGCTCATCACCCCCTTGTCATCCAGAGGGATCGAAAGCGGATCGATCCCGGTCAGATCCTGCAGCATGCGGATCATTGTCGGGTCATCGTGCCCGAGGATGTCCAGCTTCAGCAGGTTATGGTCGATCGAATGATAATCAAAGTGCGTGGTAACGATATCCGTTTCCAGGTCGTTGGCCGGATGCTGCGTGGGCGTGAAGGAATTAATGTCCTCTCCCACGGGAAGTACCACAATGCCGCCGGGATGCTGTCCGGTGGTCCTCCGGATCCCGACCAGGTTCGGCACCATGCGGTCAACTTCCGCCGGCCGCTTCGTGACGCCCTGGTCACGGTAAAAATTCATGATATAGCCGAAAGCCGTCTTGTCCGCAACGGTTCCGATGGTCCCCGCGCGGTAAGTCTGGCCGGCGCCGAAGATCACCTCCGTATACTTATGTGCTTTCGACTGGTATTCTCCCGAGAAATTCAGGTCGATGTCCGGCTCCTTGTCTCCCTTGAAGCCCAGGAAGGTCTCGAAGGGGATGTCAAAGCCGTCCTTCTTCAGTTCCTTCCCGCAGTTCGGGCAGATCTTCGGCGGCATGTCGCAGCCCGCGGTGCCGGCATATGCCCTTACCTCCGGCGAGTCGAAATCACTGTAATGACAGTCCGGGCAGTAATAATGCGGCGGAAGGGGATTCACCTCCGTGATCCCCGCCATCGTCGCGACAAAGGAAGAACCGACGGATCCGCGGGAACCCACCAGATAGCCGTCTTCCATGGATTTCCATACCAGTTTCTGGGCGATGATATACATCACAGCAAAGCCGTTTCCGATGATGGACGCCAGTTCCTTTTCCAGGCGCTGTTCCACGATCGGCGGGAGCGGGTCGCCGTAAAGCTCGTGTGCGCGGTCCTCGCAGATCTTTCGCAGGGTCTTGTCCGAATCGGGAATGACCGGCGGGCACTTGTCGGGGCGCACCGGGCTGATGCGGTCGCACATGTCGGCGATCAGGTTCGTGTTGCGGATCACCACTTCGTCCGCCTTGTCCGAACCGAGATAGGCGAACTCCTCGAGCATCTCATCCGTCGTGTGGAAATACAGGCTCTGTGAGGCATTGTAAACACGGTCGGCCTTCCTGCCGGCCAGGATGATCGTACGGTAGATCGCGTCCTCGGGCTCGATGTAATGCACGTCACCGGTAGCGCATACCGGTTTTCCGTAGATCTCGCCCAGCTCCACGATCTTGCGGTTGACCGCCATCAGATCCTCGCGGCTCTTGAGCGTCGGCAGTTTGGAGCGCTCCAGCAGATACTCGTTATTGCCGATGGGCTGGATCTCCAGATAATCATAAAAGTTCACGATGCGGGAGATCTCCGCCTCCGTACGTCCGTTGATGATCGCCTGGTACAGCTCGCCGTCCGCGCAGCCGCTGCCGACGATCAGCCCCTCCCGGTAGCGGATGAGCTCGCTCTTGGGGATGCGCGGATAAGGCCAGCGCGCGTTCCGGCCGAAGTATTCCAGATGCGAAAGGCTGACCAGACGATAAAGATTGCGTCTCCCAACCTCGTTCTTTGCCAGGATGATGCAATGATCGGGATGCAGGTCGGCCACTTTTTCCGCAGAAAGCTTCCCCATCTCGTTCAGCTGCGTGAGCGTTTCCACTTTACGCTCCTTAAGCATCTCCAAAAACTTCTGAAAGATCAGCGCAGTCGCCTCGGCATCATCCACCGCACGGTGATGATGAAATGCCGGGATGTTCAGCTCTTTGGCCAGATGATCCAGGGTATACTTTCCGAGACGCCGCATCAGGATGCGAGCCAGGTCGATCGTATCGGTGTGCGTAAAATCGTATTCCAGCCCCAGTTCTTCTGCAAAATGGCGGATAAACGAGGTATCGAATTTTGCGTTATGGGCTACCAGCACACAGCCTTCGCAGAAATCGAGGAAACGGGGAAGGATCGTCTCGATCCCCGGTGCATCCTTTACCATGCTGTCGCTGATGCTGGTCAGCTTTTCGATCTCGAGCGGGATCGGCACCCCGGGATTGATGAACTCGGAAAAACGGTCCGTGATCTCACCGCCGCACATCTTCACGGCACCGATCTCGATGATGCGGCTGTGTCCCGGCACAAAACCCGTGGTCTCGATATCGAACACGACAAAGCTGCCGTCCAGGGACTGCCCTTTTTCGTTCTCCACCGGAAGACGCATGTCATCCACCATGTACGCTTCCAGTCCGTAAAGCAACTTGATGCTGTCGTCCTTCAGCGCATGACTTGCGATCGTGAAGCTCTGGACATTTCCGTGATCGGTGATTGCCAGAGCCGTATGCCCGAAATGCTTTGCAAGCTTCAACAGATCGCCCGCGTCGCCGCAGGCATCCATGTCGCTCATCTTGGTATGGCAATGAAGCTCGACACGCTTTCTGGGTGCGAAATCGTCACGACGGCTCCGGAAATCCGGTATCTTTCGTATCCCGATAAGGTTGATCAGTTCCATGTCCCGGTCATACTCATCGTACTTGTAAGTCCCCTTGACCTTGATGAAATCGCCTTTCTGGACCAGCGGGCGCATCTCCTCCGCAAGCTCCGGCTCCAGGAAAAGCTTCAGACGTATCGAATCCGTATAGTCCGAGATCGTATAGAGGAAAAGGATCGATCCGCTCTTTTTCAGCGTCCGCTCATCAACGTTCATAACCTGGCCGCGAACGATCACCGCTCCGGTCCCTTCCTCCAGCGTGCTGATCGACTCCGCCTCTCCGTCAAAACTCCTGCCGTAGAGGAGCTCCGGATCGTCAGACATCTTCAGCTTCTGGGCACGTTTTCTTGCCGCGCTCCCGGCGCCCTTCTTTTCGGATCCGCTCTTTTCTTTCTCCTCCGTTTTTTCCGGCGCTTTCACCTTCGGGGCTTCCTTCACTTCTTCGGCTTCGGAACCCGAAGCCCCCAAAAGCTCTGTATCCTCCTCGCCGTTTAAGAATTCCTCCCGGCGCCTGACATGCGTCATCTCCTCGCTTTCTTCCAGGATGCTCTCGACGATCTGCTTCGCACGTTCCTCGCTGGCCTGGCGGTAGATGCTCTTTTTTGCCTCGGAAAAGCGGATCTCCGTTGTCAGTTCCAGATGAAAACGCCCGCGGAAGACATCATCGCAGAAAGCCGCGATGTCCTCCTCCTTCTGTCTGGCCACAAAACTTTCGGGGATCGTAAATACAAGCTTCGTCTCCTCCACAACGGGCGGATGCTCCCGCAGCAGGGTATAGGCAAGGCTGTCCCGCTCCTTGAGTTCCGAGAGCAGGCTGTCAAAATAATGTTCCGCCACATAGGCGGCATCATACTGCTCCGAAAGATGATAATCCTCCGCGATCCTGGTCGTCAGGCCTCTTTCGGCAAAAAGGCATTCATCCAGTTCCCGTTCCAGATCCAGGATATGGTCTCTCGTGATCAGCTTGTCATAACTGATCCCTATGCATACGGTCTTCTGCTTTTGCCTGACCACGACACTGTCGACCGTCACATCCTCAAACAGCCTCGCCAGATCTTCGCGTATCCCGAGTGTTCCGAATAATTCCCGAAAACTCCTTCTCATTCCTGTTTACTCCTGCTCTCCCCAATGTTCCAGTTCATGGCGCAGCGCGTCCAGCAGCTCGTTCTCGGGCAGCTTTTTCACGATCTCGCCCTTCCGGATCAAAAGCCCTTCTCCCACGCCGCCGGCGATCCCGATGTCCGCCTCTTTTGCTTCTCCCGGCCCGTTCACGGCGCAGCCCATAACGGCCACGCGGATATCACACTGCTTCGGAAGACGTATCGTGCGGACCATTTCCTCGACCCGCTCCGCCAGGCCGATCAGATCGATCCTGGTCCGGCCGCAGGTCGGACAGCTCACGACCTCGATGCCGCCGCTGCGAAGCCCGAGCGAACGCAGGATCAGCTTTGCGGAACGCACCTCCTCGATGGGATCCCCGGTAAGGGATACCCGTATGGTATCACCGATCCCTTCGTTCAGGATCACGCCCAGCCCCACCGCGCTCTTGATGTTGCCGGAAAGAAGCGTTCCCGCCTCCGTGATGCCCACATGGAGCGGATAAGGTGTTTTCCCGGCCAGCATCTCGTGTGCTTCGATGCTCATGCGGACCCGGGATGATTTGATGCTGATCACGATGTTCTCGTAGCCGGCCTTCTCGATCATCCTTACCTTGTCCAGGGCACTCTCCACCAGACCTTCGGCCGTCACTCCGTGGTATTTGTCAACCAGAGCCGCCTCCAGGGATCCCGAATTCACGCCGACGCGTATCGGAACATCCCGTTTTTTTGCCGCTTCCACTACCTCTCTGAGCTTTTCTTCCCCGCCGATGTTTCCGGGATTGATGCGGATCTTGTCCGCACCGTTCTCGATGGCCGCGATCGCATTCCTGTGATCGAAATGGATATCCGCCACAACGGGGATGTGGACCTGTTTTCTGATCTTTCCCAACGCCTCCGCCGCCTGAAGATTCGGGACCGTGCAGCGTATGATCTCGCAGCCCTCTTCCTCAAGCGCCAGGATCTGGCGTACCGTTGCTTCCACATCTTCCGTCGGTGTATTGGTCATGGACTGGATCAGGATCGGACTGCCTCCGCCGATCTCACGATCCCCGATCCGTATTTTTTTTGTTTTTTCACGATAAGTCATGTCTGCCTCCCGCAATGCGCACGCCCCCTTCAGCACAGCCTTCCCTGCCGCGTTTGGGGACTCCTGTTTTCCATCATAGCATAATAAAAAATGCAAAAAAAGACTTGACATCAGGTCTCCGGAAGTCCGATCCCTTCCTTCTCCGTAAACACGATATTCCAGCTCCGGGACAGGATAAAAGCACGCTCCGTTCCGAAACGTTCCCGGATCATCCCCCAGACCAGGACCGCCAGGACCGTCGCGGCACAGACCTTTTCCGCTCCGCTCATCGGATGGCCGTAATAGCGGAAATACACCAGAACCGAAGCAAACAGGATATTGATCCAAAGCGCGGCACGGTACAGCGTCCCTTCCGCTCTGGCCAGCAGGCTTTCCCTTTCCGGATGAAGCTTACCGAGGCGTTCCAGAAGCACCGAGGCATCGGCGGGACGCCGGTCCGGATCGGCCGACAGACAATCGTCGATCAGCCTCCCCGCCCCTCTGCTCACCATGCGCCCCAGTTCCTTCCCGCCCGCGGCGCGAAACGGCGGTTTCGCCGGATCCGTTCCGCTGAGCATGTAGGAATAAACGGCCCCGAGTGCGTAAACGTCCGCATCGGCCCTGACCCGCTCACCACGCAGCTGCTCCGGCGGCGCATAGCCCGCCGTTCCCGCTGCCTCCTCCTTCCTGAGGCAGCCCCGTTCCAGAAGCGCCGTCCCGAAATCCAGAAGACGGATCTCTCCGCCCTCTCCGATCATGAAGTTGGACGGTTTTATGTCGCGGTACAGGATCTGCGGACGCTCGGCATGCAGAAAAGCCGTGATCCCGCAGAGGCGTTTCATGATCGCGAGCGCTTCTTTCTCGTCCATCGGCGCGTTTTTGCGTATGTATCTCTCGAGCGTGATCCCGTCCACATACTCCATGACCAGAGCCGTCAGACCGTCCTCCTCGATCAGATCCGCCAGATAGGGGATGCGCGGATCGTGAATGCCCTTCATCCGCTCCGCTTCCCCGCGCAGCAGTTTCCTGAGCCTTCCTTCCGCTGCCCCGAATGCGATCTTCATGGCAAAGCAGGCATGGAGCTCCTCATGTTCGGCAAGCCAAACATCCGACATCCCGCCCTTTCCCAGCTCATGAAGAAGCCGGTAGCGTCCGATCCTGTCCGGCATTTCCCCTTCGCCTTTCCTTTTTTCCATCGTTCTCTCCTTTCTCAGCCGCAGCGAAGGTAAAGGGCCGAGATATTATCCCCTCCCCCTCTCCGAAGCACCGTCTGCGCGAGGTTCCGCAGTGCCCGTTCCGCATCCTCCCTGTTTTTGATCCTGTCGGTACAAAGCGCGCCGAAAAGATCCTCCGTCCCGGTCTTTTCCCGCAGGCCGTCACTCGAGAGAAGAAATCCCTCCCGCCCCCGCACGCAGCCCGCTCTGCAATACAGCGGATAAAAACGTCCGATCCCGATGCAGCGTTCCACGCCGCTTCCCGTCCCCTGGCGGGGCACAAGAGCACAGATCCTCCGCCGGATCGAGAAGGCCATGGAATCCCCGCAATGGAACAAAAGATAACGCTTCCCGATCATGAGCAGCATCGTCAGCGTCGTGCCGCAGCGGATCACACGTTCCGCGGCGTATTGTCTGAGTTCCTCATGAACGCGAAACAGCGTCCTCTGCAGGGACTTCCGTATGCGCTTCGCGCTGTAGCCGCGCTGCAGAGCTTCCGGAAGGGAATCATAGAACCATATGCTCAGCTGCTCGACAACATAGCCGCTCGCCACTTCTCCCGCCTGTTCACCGCCCATGCCGTCGCAGACCAGTGCCATCGTGACCTCCCCGATGCGGGTCTCCATGCGGTGCAGGGCCATGGAATCCTCGTTCTTTTCCCTTCTGCCCCGTTCATGGAGGGCCGAATAAAAAAGCACCATAAAAAAACCTCCTTTGCCGAAAAAGAAAAGGGATCGCGCCCGTCCTGGCAGAGAATGTGCAGAAAAAGATCAGGCTTTTGTGTGCGCCACCTGTTATCACATATAATACATCCGCGTATCAAAAAAAGCAAGCCTTTTCTCCGAAGAGCATCTTGCATTCCCGAAAAAATATGTTATAGTAAGGCGGAAAAAATAACGCAGGAGGCCTTTATGACTACAGAAGAAACAAAATTCCTGGACCGCATCAATGCCTATGCGGACGAAGTACTGGGTCACATCGATCCCCAGCGCACGCAGGTAAGCTACCAGCTCGAGCAGCTGAAGCCCGTCATGGAAGAGATCGCTGCCGAAGAAGGAGTCAGCGTCGAAAACGTCTTTATCCGCTATATGGACCTTGCCAGCGAGCGCAGTGTGGTCATGGAGCGGAAGTTCCAGAGCACGATGGGCAACATGAACAGTTACGGCGACATCCTCTCCTGAGAATGCCGCCGTTTGTTCTTACAGCTTTCCGTTCATTGCCCGGCGACCGCCGGATGTAACCCTCACAGTCTTTTGATCCAGGCCCAGGCCAGATCCGTCCAAAGCCCTACATCTTCCATGAGGCTCTCGTCCAGTTCCATGACCGGATCCTCATGATCCGAGAAGAACTGGTCCATCAGTTCTTTTTTCCTCTGTTCACTGACATTCACGCCCTTCCCGTCCTTTACGGCATGCACGGCGCGCATCACCTGCTCCATCGAATACTCGCCGCCGGACCAGCCGCGGAAGAAACGCTTGTCCGCCGTTCCGAGTCCGTGCGGTCCCGAAGGAAATACATAATGTGCAAACGGAACAGCGTTCTTTCGCAGCGCTTCCGCAAACAGATAGCTGTTCTCAACGGGAACCAGCGCATCCTCCGCCGTCTGCCACATGAAGCAGGGAGGCGTGTCCTTCTTCACCTGTTTTTCCAGGGAGAAGTATTCCAGTTCGTCCGCGGGCGCATCCTTTCCGAGAAGTGCCTGAATCGAAGATTCGTGTGTGAACTCTCCGGTCGTGATCACCGGATAACAGAGGATCACGCCGTCCGGACGGTTGGAAACACCCGCGTATTCGGGATCCGGATCCTCCACATCGGCATAATGCACCGCAAGGCTTCCGCAGACATGCGCCGCTGCCGAAGAGCCGCAGATCAGGAGCTTTCCGCCCTTCACGCCGAAACGCTCCGCATTTTTCCGCACAAAACGGACTGCCCGGGAAACATCTTTGAGAGGCTGCTTCTTCAAAGGCACCGACATCGTGATGTCCGTGGTGTAATTCAGCACGAAGACGTTCATCCCGCGACGGTAGAAATTCATCGCAACCAGCTCGCCTTCGTGTCCGCAGAGCATGCAATATCCGCCGCCCGGGAGCACGATCATGCAGTCATGCTGTTCTTCATCCCTGTGCAGATAAGCGAACATCCCGGGAATGAAGCCGTAGGCTGCCGCGTAGTCGTATTCATCCTCTTTCCAGATCCGCTGGGGAAAGACCTTCATGGTCCCTTCCTCCATGCCGGTGAGTTCAAAAGCCTTTTCGGGATAGTCCGGCTGCCAGAGGTCGATGCTCTCCTCCGGGACCACCTCGCGCAAGACCTCGTAATAGGCCTCTTTTGCCTCACACTTCCCCTTAAAGAACAGCGGATAACTCGTTTCCCTGCGGAAGCCGGTCAGCCAGCTGTCTTCGTCCCGCAGATTCCAAAGCGTCACGCAGGTCACATTCGCCTTTCCGCTCTTCTTTGCCTCCAGAAGGATATGGAAAAACTCCCGGTAGCGCTTTGCCAGCCGCTTCATGGATTCCTCGGAAGGATCGGCATTGTGCATGTCCATTTCCGTCACATGGATCTGGATCCCCAGGGCCCCGTACATCTCGAGGGCCGTGCGGTAAGCTTCCGGATCCGGATGGTCCATCAGAAGATGCGACTGCATCCCCATTCCGTCAAGCAGCTTCTTCTCCGCAAGCGGCTTCAGGATCTCTTTCAGGATGCAATCCCGCTTCCACACCTCGGCAGTCTCGTAATCGTTGTAAAAGAGCGCAACGTCGGGATCGGCGTATTTCCTCGCGAATTCAAACGCCTTGAAGAGGAAGTCGGATCCCAGGGCTTTGTACCAGGGAGAACGCCTCCATCCGCCGTCATCGATCGCCTCATTTACCACATCCCAGGCATAGATCACACCGGGATACTCCGTCTGGACGAATTCCAGCACGCCGCGGATATAGCTTTCCAGACGCGCGAGCATGGTCTCGCGGTCCGCGAGCGGTTTCATTTCGTTGTAAGACTTATGGAAAAACCACTTGGGGGTCTGGTTATGCCATACCAGCGTGTGTCCCCGCATGGACAGACCGTTTGCTTTTGCGAATTCCAGATAGGGTCTGGCCGCCTTGAAGCTCAGCGCAGGGGCGCGGTCATATTTTTCCGGATCGTCCTTGTTAGCGTCGGTATCCAGAAAATACATGGGCTTCATATCATTTTCCGCCGTAAAGCTGTTGAACTGCGCCTTCAGAAGTTCCATATGCGCCGGCGTATGGAGGTTCCAGGCCGAAATGGCCGCTCCGATCTTGAAATACGGTGCGTATGCGCTTTTCAGATCCATGTCTTTTCTCCTTTTCTCATCACGTTCTTATTCGACCTGCAGGTCCAGTTCCTCATAACCCGCCTCGATATCGCTTTTGATCCCCTGCATGGCGTCCCCGAGCTCCTGCGCATTCTGATCACGGATGACTTCCATCTCTTTGATCCTCTGCGCCTCTTCCGCATTCTTTTTCGCCGTCATCACCGACAGCCCGATCACGATCGCCACCGTGAGCAAAAGCGCAACGATCAGAACGATGCTCATGTTTCCGCCTTTTTTCATTCCGGGACCTCCCATTCTGCACTGTTTCGCGTACAATCATAAATTATACCGTAATCCGGCATCCGATTCAAGCCGGAGAGCGCGTTTTCAAACCTTTGTCCTTCCGGCCACGATATCCCGGTAATCCGCCAGGTTCTTCCGCAGAAGCTCCGGGATCTTCAGTTCATAAGGACAGCGGGTCATGCAGAGGCCGCAATCGACGCACTGATCGATCTTTTCCATCTCGGCCTGCCAATGTTCGGAAAGCCACGCTTCCGAAGGCGCACGGCGTATCATCTGCGACATGCGGGCGCACTGGTTGATCGTGATCCCCACGCTGCAGGGAGAGCAATATCCGCATCCCCGGCAGAATTCTCCCAGAAGCTCCCTGCGGTCCTTTTCGATCAGATCACGGATCTCCTTCGTCATCTCCGCATCCTTTTCGAAAAATGCCAGCCACTGCTCAAGCTCTTCCATGCGCTGTATCCCCCAGATCGGAAGCACCGGATAATCCAGCATGAACGCCATGCAGGCCGCCGCATTGTTCAACAGGCCGCCCGAGAGACCTTTCATCGCGATAAAGCCCATATCCGCTTCCGCGCAAGCCTTCACGAGCGCCTTGTCACGATCCGAGGCCAGATAGGAGAAAGGAAACTGAAGTGTTTCATAAAGACCGCTCGCTATGATCTCTTCCGCGATGCCGATCTTGTGGGCCGTGATCCCGACATGCAGGATCTTCCCCTCCTGCTTTGCCTTCAGCATCTCCTCATACAGGCCCGTTCCGTCTCCCGGCCGGTAACACTGTCCGACGCAGTGAAGCTGATACAGATCCAGATGATCCGTCCGCAGATTCTTCAGTGTCGTTTCCAGATCCCGGCGCAGATCCTCAGGGGTCTTCGCCGTTGTTTTGCTGGCGATCACGACACGGTCCCTCATCCCGTCAAAGGCTTCTCCGAGCTTTTCCTCACTGTCGGTATAAGCCCTGGCCGTATCAAAAAAGCGCATCCCGCCCTCATAAGCCCTCCTGAGCAGCGAGACAGCCGTCTCCATGTTCACACGCTGGATCGGCAGCGCGCCAAACGCATTCTGCGGAACCTCGATCCCCGTTTTTCCCAGACGAAGCATTCCGATCCCCATACCCGTTCTCCTTTCAATCCGAATTCCGAACCGCTTCCCGCAGTTCCAGGACACTCCCCGGTGAAACCGAGAGTTCATCCACACCGTAATCCAAAAAAGTCTGCGTCAAAGAAGCATCCGCAGCCAGTTCTCCGCAGATTCCCGCTTTGATGCCGTTTTTGTGTGCATTTTCGATCGTCAGACGGATCAGTTCAAGCAAGGCCGGATGATGGGGATCCGCGATGGCGTCGAGCCTGCTGTTCTGCCTGTCCACCGCAAGCGTATACTGCAAAAGGTCGTTTGTTCCGATGCTGAAAAAATCCGCTTCCTTCGCAAGCTCCCCGCTGATGAGCGCTGCAGCCGGCGTTTCGATCATGATCCCGATCCGGATATCCTCCCGGAAGGGGATGTTTTCGCTTCGCAGCTCCCCGCAGACTTCCTCCACGTGCTTCCTGCAGCTTCGCAGTTCTTCCGTCGAGATGATCATCGGGAAAAGGATCGAAAGATCCCCGAACACCGATGCCCTCAGGATCGCTCTCAGCTGCGTACGAAAGATATCCGGCCTGTCCAGGCAGATCCGGATCGCACGGTAGCCGAGCGCCGGATTCTCCTCGGGCTCCAACGGAAGGTAAGCTGCCTGTTTGTCCGCTCCCAGATCAAGGGTACGGATCACCACGCTCCGGCCGTCCATTTTTTCCGCCACCGCCCGATATGCTTCAAACTGCTTTTCCTCGGAAGGGAGCTCTCCCTCTTCCAGATAAAGTGCCTCGCTCCTGAAAAGTCCCACAGCCTCCGCATCCTGTTCCAGCACGCTGTCACAATCCGAAAGGCCGTCGATGTTGGCGCTTATGCGTATCCGCCTTCCGCTTTTTGTCACGCTCTCCTTCCCGACCAGGCGCTCCAGGCGTTCCCGCCTTTCCTCATCCTGCCTGCGCAGCGCAACGATCTTTTTTTGCACGCTTTCGTCCGCATCGATCGTCAGCACGCCTTCATGGGCATCCAGAACGGCATAGCGCCCGTTCCAGGAGCGGTCGATCTCGATCCCGCTGATGGCGGGAAGAGACATCTGTCTGGCCAGGATCGCCGCATGGGAATTGACCGAACCCAGATGTGTCACAAAACCCAGGAGCAGAGACCGGTCAAAGCGCAGCGTCTCCGACGGCGTGAGCTCCTCCGCGGCCAGGATCACGGGTTCCGAAAGAACAGACAGTTCACCGCTCCCGTTCAGACAGCGCACCAGCCTTTGCGAGATATCCGAGATATCCGCGCTCCTGGCACCGAAATAGCCGTCCTCCAGTTCGGAAAAGAGCTGCTTAAAGTGCTCCGCGGCCGCATAAGCCGCATACTCGGCACAAACCTTCTCGCTGCGGATGATCTCCGTCATGACGGTGCCGAATTCCTCATCGCGGAGCATGATGCGCTGCGCCTCAAAAATGGCTGCCGCCTCTTCCCCGGCCTCGTGAAACGCTCTCTCATGCAGAAGACGCAACTCTTCCTCGGCTTTTGCAAGCGCCGTCTCCAGTCTTGAAAGCTCTGCATCGGCATCCTTCACCGGCAGGCGCCTTACGGGCTGGGAAGCGTTCTCGTACACGAAAATACGGCCTTCCGTTATCCCTTTTCCGATTGCTTTTCCTTTCAGCTGCTGCATCCGCATCTCCTTTGCAATGATACTGCCCATATTATATATGAGCCCGCATGGTTTGTGAAGAAGCCAAATCTCCGCGATGCCCGGGCTTGCCATTTGGTGAATGCAGGCAAATATAGGACGTGGCAACCTATGGAGGAGCTTAGCCACTCTCGAAACTGCATGAACCAACAGGAATGCGAAGCCCGGATGGCTGAGCAAGGCAGACTACGGCATGGATGCCGAATGTCGACCGGTTTCGTGCGGTTTGAATATCGTAAAGGCAGTTTCGCCGAGTGGCTTAGCGACGGAATCGGGCGCCACGGACTATATCTGCATGCAAAAAGAAAAAATGCTACAATTACAGGACTGAATGGCAAGCTTGACAAGGTCTGCTTATTTTACGATACTGAAAATAAGAGTCAAAAAGACAGAAAGGAGCTCAAGCAAATGCTGTACGGAGCTTTGGAAGCCGGCGGGACAAAAATGGTATGTGCCGTCGGAACAGAAGACGGGAAGCTGAGCGGGCGGGAGATCATCCCGACCACGCTTCCGGAAGAAACGATCCCGCGCATCCTTGATTATTTCCGCGGAAAAGAAATTGCTGCGCTCGGAGTCGCCAGCTTCGGTCCGATCGATCCGGATCCCGCCTCCCCCACCTACGGCCGGATCACCAGCACCCCGAAACCCGGCTGGAGCGACTTTGATCTGCTCGCGCCCTTCCGGGAAAGCCTGCAGGTCCCCATCGGTTTCGATACCGATGTGAACGCCTCCCTTCTCGGAGAGATCTGCTTCGGGGACGCGAAAGGACTGCAGGATGCCGTCTACATCACGATCGGCACCGGCATCGGCGGCGGTGTGATGTCGGGCGGAAAGCTCCTCCACGGCATGCTGCACCCCGAACTCGGACACATGATGATACGTCCCCATCCTTCGGACCGCTATGAAGGAAAATGTCCCTATCATCACTGCTGTCTGGAGGGAATGGCCGCCGGCCCTGCGCTCGGGGAACGCTGCGGCATCAAAGGGGAGCTCATCCCTGCCGACGATCCCGTCTGGGCCCTGGAAGCCTACTATATCGGCCAGGCGATCGTAAACCTGATCCTGACGCTCTCTCCCCGCCGCATCATCCTCGGCGGAGGCGTGATGCACCGGGAAGGGCTCTTTCCGATGATACGTTCCGAAGTCCGAAAACAGCTGAACGGCTATATCCGGACCCCGCTGCTTAACGATCTCGAGCACTACATCACCCCGGCTTCGCTTTCGGATGACCAGGGAATCCTCGGCTGCATCCGTCTTGCAATAAAAGCAAAGGAGGAGGCCTAAAGCCTCCTCCGTCATTTGGTTTTGAATTCCGGTGCCTCATCGATATCCTGACCGACATACTTTCCGTCTTTCTTGCGTTGTTTCACGCATTCCGTCAGAAGATATTCTATCTGACCGTTTACGGATCGGAAATCGTCCTCCGCCCAGGACGCGATCGCATTATACAGCTTTTCCGACAGGCGCAGAGGAACCTGTTTCTTTTCCGCCATTAATACAAGCTCCCCGAGTTGACAACGGGCTGCGCATCATGATTGCCGCAGAGCACTACCAGGAGATTGGAAACCATTGCTGCCTTGCGCTCTTCGTCCAGCTCCACCGTGTGCTTTTCGTTCAGGCGTTCCAGTGCCAGCTCCACCATGCCGACGGCTCCGTCCACGATCAGCTTTCTCGCATCCACGACTGCAGCTGCCTGCTGTCTCTGGAGCATCGCTGCCGCGATCTCGGGTGCATATGCCAGGTAGGTGATCCGTGCATCCACGATCTCCAGTCCCGCGCTGCTTACCTTGCTCTGGATCTCTTCCTTGATGCGGTTTGCAACAACCTCGGTGGAACCGCGCAGGCTGCCGTCATCCGCTTCCCCGTCGCCGGTCGTGTCCACATTGTCCGTCACGTCATAGGGATAAACCTTGACCACATTTCGCACGGCGGTATCGCACTGCAGGGAAAGATACTCTTTGAAGTTGTCCACCTCGAAAACGGCCTTTGCGGTATCCTGCACTCTCCACATGACAGCCACAGCCACTTCCACGGGATTGCCGAGCACGTCGTTTACTTTCTGACGGCTGTTGGAAAGGGTCATTACCTTGAGGGAGATCTTCTTGCTCATCATTTCAGCCGTTACCGCTGCCTGGGAGCCTTCCACCGCGCCGGTCACGGGATTCCTGACTGCCACGTCACCACTCTGTCCGAGCCTGGTTCCCGATGCCGGGTTAAACGCGGTGCAGAAAGGATTGACCCAGAAGAAACCGTCTCCCTTAAGGGTTCCCACATAGCGTCCGAAGAGGGTAAGCACCAGTGCCTCATTGGGCTTTAATACTTTGAGTCCGCACAGAAGGATCCAACCGAGGCTGAACCAGAGGATGCAGAGAGCCGTAAGCCATCCCATTCCCGAGGCGCCCGATGCGATCGTGAGGGGTACAGCCGCAATGTAGAGGGCGATCACGAGGAAAAGTACCAGACCTCCGATCTTATGTCCGTTCATGGTTTTTTCCGTTACCTTTGTACTCATAACAGTTACCTCCTTTTAGGTCTGCTCTGTTTTGATATCATTATGATATCATTACACTTTCATTTTGTCAACAGATTTCAGCACCAAAAAAGAGACCGTTCAAAGTCTCTCTTTTCAGCCGCCCATCCGAAAGACCAGTCCCAGCTGGGAAGCCTTTCGTTCCGCTTCGGCCCTGTCTTTTGCGCCGAGCTTCCGGTAGATGTTCCGGTTGTGTTTTTTCAACCCGTCATAGGTGATCTCCAGCTTCTCGCTGATCTCGTTCATCGGCAGACCCTCGCAGAGCATGGACAAAACCTGCATCTCCCGCTCGGTCAGCTGCACATTTTCCTTCGGGATCTGTTTCAGATAATCCGGATACGAATATGCGACCTGTTTGCACTCCTCGATGATATCGGAAAGAAATGCCTCATCCTGCTCCGAAAGCTTTTCGTGTTCCGAAAGCTCCGTGAGAAGCGGAAGGAGCGAGGCGCCTTCCAGCGCAAAGATCCGCACGAAATGAAATCTTTCCGCCAGATGGATCGAATCGAAAAATCGCTCCCTCCAGTGTTCATTCCCGAAACGGAACAAGAGCACCGCCCGCAGCATTTCGCACTCGATCCGGTAGAAATGGCGCTCATAATCGGAAAAATACGCCACAAGGAAGTCCGCCAGATCCAGCGCCTCCTCCAGGCGGTCCTCGGCGATCAGACAGCGCAGGCGCACCATGTGGCGATAGCGGTCCATGGTATAAAAGCTCACTCTCGCATCGGGGATCTTGTCAATATAGGCTTTGACGGTCTCGGAAGCCCCACTGTAAAGGGACAGCCATACCGAAAAGGCTTCCAGGTTCTCCTTCAGATGCTCCGCCTTTTCCAGTTCCGCCTTCTCCCGGAATAATTCCAGGATGCGCTTGGCAGAAGGAAGCCTTCCTTCCAGCAGATGCTGGCGGACCTGCACGCCGACAGAAGCAAAGCACATCTCGATCTTGCCGCCGTACGCTGCCTCCTCATAGCCGTCGTTGCACCTGGTCATGACCTCATAGGAGCTCATGGTTCCCTTCTCGAATCCGCTCTCGGCAAGCGCGATCGTGACAAGTCCTTTCCCGAACCGTCCCAGCAGAAAGCAGAGCGGCTGTTCCATGTGCTTCGCGATCTGGTTGTCCTTTATGGACCATTCGCTGAAATCCAGTCCCCCGTTCATCAGGGAGGGCATGTTGCTCGTGACGGAAAACTCCGGCAGACTGATATCGCCTTTTACGGCAAGTTTGAACACATTCCGCAGAATGCGAAGTATCCCTTTCGTTCCCTTGTGCGGCAGCGCGATATCCAGATACGCAAGCCTGCCGCGGGCCTCACGCCTCTTCTCCGGTGACGCGTTCCTGTCATTTACACAGCGCTCGATCTCCCGGTACCATTCATCCGATTTATCTGGCTGCAGGTTCATGTCATAGAGCATGCTCATCCCTGCCATCAGGATCGGGCTCCTACGGATCTCTTCGTCGCTCAGCTCCAGATAATACTCCCGCGTGGCCATGTAATGCGCCGCCCCCGGATGAGCATTGGCATTTTGCACCAGAAGCTCCATCAGCATGTTTCTGTCGCCGGCATTGTGATAATGCTTCAGCGCATTCGGGATGTCTCCCCTTTCCCTGAAGTAATCTGCCGCCTTGTGATAATTCTCCGCGATCTGTTCTGCAGACCACAGGCGTTTCTGCTCCCAGCAGTAAAAGCCCCGGATCTCCGGCCTGAACTCATAACCTTCCTTCGTGATGCGCAGCTGGCTCATGTTCTCGATGCAATGATCGATCAGCCGCTCCGTTGCCGGGTTCCCGCTCAGGTACCTGGCCATCTCTGCGGAAAAAGTCTCGTAATTGCAAACGGAAAGGACAAACTGCACATATTCTTCCGGATACAGCTGCCAGTCCCTGCCGTCCCACAGATGGTAGATGTCCCGGTAAACCGCCTGCTCCAGCTCCGGCGAAAAGTGCTCACCGTTCTCCATGCGGACAGCGTAAAAATACAGGGCGCGCGCATAGCCTTTTGAGGCTTCCGTCACCCGGGCCAGGTCCTCGGCCGACAGACTGATCCCCTTCTCCCGGAAGAATGCTTCCGTCTCCTTTGGTCCGAAAGCCAGATCCGCCTCCTGGATCCGGATAAACCCAAAATCCTGTTCATCGTACGCAAAACAGCGCGGAACAGTCCCGCGCGTCAGCATCACCAGCTGACGGCCGCCGGAAACAAGCAGCTCACGGATATAATCGACCGACTCCTGATCGGAAAGGAACTGCATGTCCTCGATGATGACCACGGTAGCCCGGATGCTCTCCTGAGGCGGCATCTCATCAAGCCTGCCGTCACGGCAGTGCAGTGTAATGGTCTTTTTCCTGCGGTAGTAATAGTTGACCGCCGCCGTCTTGCCGTAACCGGCAGACGCCGTAAGAATGACGGGGACGAATAGATCCTCCGCCTTTTTTAACTTTTGAAATGCCCTGGGAATCTTAATGTAATCCATCTGTCGAAAAATGGTTTTTTACTGTTCGAGATCAGACACGCATGACCTTGCCGATGCGCTCATAATACTTCCTCTTTGCTTCATACATTTCCTTTTCGGCATTTTTGATCAGCTGATCCACGCTCATGCCGAAACCGTATACGCAAAGACCGACCGCCGCATGATAATCATTCCTCTGAAGTGCTTCGTTAAAGCTGTTCAGGCTTTCCTGCATCGCCTTCTCCGACCTTCCGGACTGGAAAACCACAAACTCATCTCCGCCGATGCGATATACATGCTCTTCTCCAAACTGGATCTTCAGCGTATCGGCGATAAAGCGCAGCATCTGGTCTCCCGCGTAATGCCCTCTGCTGTTGTTCAGGTCGTGCAGCCCGTTTGCGTCAATATAGAGACAGGTCAGCTTTTCTTTTCTGACATCCAGTTCTTTCAGATACGCCTCATAGCGGTTGCGGTTCTGAAGACCGGTCAGGACGTCGATGTTCGCCCTGCGCTCCGTTTCCGCAAGCGAGAGCTTGATCTCGTGAACCGTCCAGATACTGTAGATCATCAGTGCAAGCACTACCAGGCCGATCAAAACGAACATGCCGACACGGATGGGCTGAACGGCGGCAAACACCGCACTCTCGGGCACGAAAACCACCATCTCCCATTCCTCGATGTCAAAGGGGAGATAACACATGTAGAGCATCTCGCTCCCGATGGAGGAACGGAATACGGAATAGCCGCGCCTGCCGTTTCGGATATCGTCTGCAGCAAGCTTCTTGGTATAATCCTTATTGGTCTGTACAAAGGGGATTTCATCGATGTTTCCGATCGAAATGTCGGATGTATTGATGAGAACGTCTCCGCTCTTTCGCTCCACCACAAACGCACCGGCCTTGCCGTCATAGAGCTTGGGCATCCATGCGGATGCGATGTTGGACGGACTGCCTGCGCTGTACAGCATCGCCACTGTCTCGCCATCCGTGCGGATCGGGATATAGTTCCGGATCACGCCCAGGTTTTGAATGGAGCTGTCCGGCTGAACGGGACTGATATGCTCTCCGAGCGCCGCTTCCTTCTCAAAATCGAGCAAGCCTTTCATGCTGCTCTTATGACCGCCGACCTGCATGACCTGATCGTCGGGAAAAAGGATCCCGATCTTCATGATCATGCTGTTGACGTCATAATTGGAAAGGTAATTGCTTACCTCGAGCGAATCCATGTCTGTCGCCCGGCTTATCATTCCGGAGATGATGCGCAAAAGCATGCGGTCACTCCGGAAATTCGCCTCCAGCTGTTCGATGGCACTTTCGGTCTCGTTCGCAAGTTCATCGTAACAGCGTGTTTCCGTAACAAAATACATGCGAAGGATAAAGCCGATGGAGAGAGCGATCAGGACCAGGATCAGAACAAACGTTGCGGCACCATAACGAAGCTGGCTGCCCGAGAGCGCCACTTTTTTCTTCTTTTCCTGTTCCGGCCGTCCCTCTCCGGCCGACGCTTTCTTCTCAGTATCTCCCATATAAGAAGGCGTCCCTCCACGCTATCTTTCCGATCATTTTACCAAACGGACACGGATCACGCCCTCTGCCTCGGACAGCTTTTTCAGTACGGCTTCCGATACGGGGCTGTCTACATCCAGCAGGGTATATGCGTATTCTCCCTTGGACTTGTTGAGCATGTTATCGATGTTGATGCTCTCGCCGCCCAGAACAGCGGTAAATTTCGCGATCAGGTTTGCCGCGTTGCGATGGCAGATCGCGATGCGCCCTGCGGTCTGGCAGATTCCCATTTCCGCATTCGGATAGTTCACGCTGTTTTTGATGTTTCCGTTCTCCAGATAATCACGCAGCTCTTTCGCTGCCATCACGGCACAGTTATCCTCCGCCTCTTCGGTGGACGCGCCCAGATGCGGCATGAGGATCACACCCTCCTTCCCCGCAGTGGTGGGATTTGCAAAATCGGACACATACTTGCGGACCTTTCCGCTTTCGATGCCTTTCAGGACCGCTTCCTCATCCACAAGCAGATCACGCGCAAAGTTCAGAAGGATCACACCGTCCTTCATCATGGCAATGGCGTCCTTGCCGATATAGCCCTTCGTGGTCTCCAAAAGAGGAACATGGATCGTGATGTAATCGCATTCGCGATAGATGTCGTTCACATCGGTCACGTGCTTTACATCACGGCTCAGATTCCAGGCGGCATTGATGGACAGGTAAGGGTCAAAGCCGTATACTTCCATGCCCATGTGCTTGGCTGCATTCGCCACCAGAACGCCGATGGCACCGAGTCCGATGATGCCGAGCTTTTTCCCTGCGATCTCGGTACCCGCAAATTTCTTCTTCTCTTTCTCCGCGCTCTTGGCGATATTCTCGTCTCCGGCTGCGGATCTTACCCACTCGATGCCGCCGACGATATCACGGGCTGCCAGAAGCATTCCCGCAAATACCAGTTCCTTGACGGCATTGGCATTGGCACCGGGCGTATTAAAGACCACCACACCTGCCTCTGCGCACTTATCCAGAGGGATATTATTCACACCGGCACCGGCACGGGCCACTGCCAGAAGCTTTTTGGGGATTTCCATTTCATGCATTACGGCGCTGCGGACCAGGATCGCATCCGCCTCGTTTACATCTTCCGTCTTTCCATAATTCCCGTCAAACTGATCCAGACCTACTCCCGCAATGGGGTTCAGGCAATGATATTGAAAAGCCATGGCTTCTGATCCTCCTTATTTGTTCTCCATTTCAAATTTCTTCATGAATTCCACAAGAGCCTTTACACCGGCGATCGGCATCGCGTTGTAGATGGATGCGCGCATTCCGCCCACGCTGCGGTGACCCTTGAGGTTCTCCAGTCCTGCCGCCTTCGATTCCTTCACAAACTTGGCATCCAGCTCTTCGTTGCCGGTAATGAAAGGAACGTTCATCAGGGAACGGTCCTCGCGGACAACGGTGCCCTTGAAGAGGCTGCTCTCGTCGAGGAAGTCATAGAGGATCTTGGCCTTCTCCTCATTGTGCTTCTTCATCGCCTCAAGCCCGCCCATCTTCTGGATCCACTTGAATACCTTGCCGCAGATGTAGATGCCGTATGCGGGAGGCGTATTGTAAAGGGACTGTGCATCGGCGTGGATCTTGTAACGGAGCATGGTCGGAGTGCCCGGAAGCACATCCTCGGTGATCAGGCTCTTCTTCATGATCACGATGACCACACCTGCCGGTCCGATGTTCTTCTGCACGCCGCCGTACATCACGCCGTATTTCGTGATATCCACGGGCTCGCTCAAAAAGCAGCTGCTGACATCCGCAACCAGCTCCTTCCCCTTAGTATTGGGAAGCTTCTTGAACTTGGTACCGTAGATCGTGTTGTTCTCGCAGATATAAACGTAATCCGCATCCGGGCTGATCGGCAGATCCGAGCAATCCGGGATATAGGAAAAGGTCTTGTCTTCGGAAGAGGCGATCTTGTTGGCCTTGCCGTAGATCTGTGCCTCCTGGTAAGCCTTCTTGGCCCACTGTCCGGTCACGATATAATCCGCAACCTTGTTCTTCATCAGGTTCATGGGGATCATGGCAAACTGCTGGCTTGCCCCGCCCTGTAAAAACATCACCTCATAATCATCGGGAATGGAAAGCAAAGATCGCAGATCCGCCTCCGCGGTCTTGATGATGTCGTCGTAAGTTTTGGATCGATGACTCATCTCCATAACGGACATTCCGCTTCCGCGATAGTCCATCATCTCATCCGCCGCTTCCTGTAATACCTCTTCGGGAAGCACTGCCGGTCCTGCCGAAAAATTGTAGATTCTGCTCATATTTCTTTCCTCCCAATATAATAACTGTCAGGTCCGAAAAGACCTTCTTAAAATTTTATAACCAAACACGCTTTCCGTCAATTCTTTTTTCACGGACAGCCCCGCCTCTTCCCGGATGCCGGAAACAGACAGGCGGCCCTCATCGGACCGCCTGCTCCTCATTTTTTTCGATCCGGGTAACAAAAAACCAAAACTCAGATATCTGCCGCGATATCGATGTTCACACCCGTAAGGCCCACATATGCACCGTCCTTCGCCTCGGAAGACTCCTCGTGCGCAAGAAGCCACTTGTTGCAGGCAGTCATCCACTTATCCTCTTCCGTAACAGCCTTCAATGCCGGAACAGCACCGTTGGTTCCCTTCGGCAGCACGATCGCCACCTTGAAGCCGTCACCTGCCTTTGCGCTGCAGGGTGCATAGTGCAGGGAAGTTTCATATACCTCAACGACCTGTCCCTTTTTCGCGAGGAAAGCCTTCACCTTTGAAGTATCCAGCTTGCCGTCCACGATGTCGTCTGCCTTGGCCAGCAGCAGGATGAAATCGGTCGAGCCGATGTTCAGCTCGCTGTCGCGGTGATACTCCAGGCAGTTCAGCTTCGTGTTGTGGCCGTTGCAATAACCGATCTGGATCGGCATGCCGCCGTAAGCATTGTTCTGCAGCACCCCGAAATCGCAGGTATACTCGAGAGCCGCACAGCTCATCACGTATTCAACGCCGTCGGGAAGAGGCGTCGCTTCATCGAGAGCTTTGACAAGGCAGGCGGTATCATAACCGAGCACCTTGCCGTAAGGCTTGAATTCCGGATCATTTACAGAATAAATCTTCATTTCTTTTTCCTCCTGTTTTTATCTTTGCCCGCACTCCGCGGGATAATGCACCGTCCCATTGCCCAAGAGGCTTTGCCGCTCAGATCAGCTGTCCGGAAAGCTTGTACTCTCCGCTTTCGATCCTGTCCCGGATCTCCTCATATTTCTGGGGCTTTCCGTAAAAGTACCCCTGCAGGCGCCCGCATCCGGCCTTTTTCAGGAATTCCACTGCTTCCTTCGTTTCCACGCCCTCCGTCAGTGTCTTCATGTCCAGAGAAGCCGCCAGCTCCAGGATGCTTTTTATGATGCGTTCGGAATTGGGGTTGTCCCCGAAATTCTTAAGAAAGACCATGTCGATCTTCAAAAGGTCAAAACGGTAATCCTTGAGCACGTTCATGGAAGAATAACCCGAGCCGAAATCATCGAGCCACACGGCATAGCCCTTTTCATGGAATGCATCCAGCGCTTCATGCAGCAGGGCATCGTTCTCGGAAAGAGCGCTCTCCGTGATCTCCACGTGCAGATAATGGCGCGGGATCCGGTATTTTTCCACCAGCGCTTCCAGCTCTCCGACCGCATCCATCAGTTCAAAATCCAGCCTGGAAAAGTTCAGCGACACCGGGAAAACCGCTTCCCCTGCATCCATGCTCTCCCGCAGCCTGCGGCAGACCGTCTCGTATATGCAGCGGTCCAGTTTATGGATCTGGCGGCACTCCTCCAGAACCGGGATGAACTGTCCGGGTGAAAGGAAGCCCTCCTCGGGATCGATCCAGCGCGCCAGCGCCTCGCAGCCGCACAGCTCGCCGTCCGAAGCCCACATCACCGGCTGGTAATAAACCTGTATATAGCCTTCCTTTACGGCCTTTTCGATATTGTTGAGCACATACTGACGGATGGAGTAGCCCTCTGCCAGCTTCTGATCGTATTCCCTGATGTAGCGATCATTGTGGTTCTTCAATAGACTCGCGGCATAACGTGCGTGATCGACCGCCAGCCGGGGCTCCGGCTCTACCTTCGAAGAGCGGTATACCCCTGTTTTCAGATCCAGATAGATCTCTCCGGTGTTCTGCGCAAGAAACGCCTCGCGAAGCGCCCTGATCCGCTCTTCATGACCTTCCGCATCGCAGAGTGCCGCAAACTTGTCATCCCCCTGCCTCGCATAGGGTTCCTCCGGGAAATGTTCCGCGAGCAGCTCACCGATCTTCTTTAAGAGCTCATTGCCGCCGGAATACCCGTAACGGTCGTTATAGGTCCGGAAATTCTCGACATTAAAGCTCAAAAACACCTGCTCGCGATCCGCATGCGCCTCCTGGAATGCTTTCGACTCCTCGCAGAAACGATGCATGTTGGGGATCCCCGTCCGTTCATCCGTAATGGTCTTTTTCGCCAGGATATCCGATTTGACCGCTTCGCGGTAACGCTGGTAATACACCGTCAGGACCAGGACGGTCATGGAGATCAGAAACGTAATGTAATTGAGCCGGTCCCCCTCTCCCATGCGGATGGGATTGCCGTCCCTGTCAACGGAATAGTGGTCGATCAGGAAAAGAAAAGCCCCGCCGAAACCGAGCATCAGAAGAATGGACGTGAACGGCCGCCACACCAGGGTAACCGTGACAAACAGCATCATCGTGAGAAAGGCCGTGATCATCTTGCCTTTGGAGAAATCCGTAAGCCCCGTCATGATCCCGAAGTAGATCGCGACCAGGAAAAAGCATCCGGTCCACAACCAGCTGAGCCTGGGGAAACGCCTGATCTTCCCGCGAACGTACACTTCGGAATAGATCAGCATCAGAAGAGCAGCCGTCAGCAGGATCCAGTACGACTGCGTATAGGTGAAGAAATCCGCAACCGTCTCGCACTTTCCGGGCAGCACCCAGCGCCAGACATAACGAAGCAACATGCCAAGCTCTATGACCGCCACCACGCCTGCCATGTACCTGGTACTGCGGACGTCCGCTTCGCGCAAATGCTCCGCAACATAGGCGTTGTTCCGGTAAAAACCGATGGCATCACCTATTTTGCGAAGTATGCTCTTTTTTCCGCCATGCTCATCCATTCTTGTTCTTTACGTCATCCGCATCAAACACCGCTTCCAAAGGCTGTCCACCGGGCACCATGGGATAAACCTTGTCATCCTCCTTGATGATGCAGTCGATGACCACGGGGCCTTTGGCCTTCATCGCCTTCTTCAGCACCTCCGGCAGTTCTTCTTTCTTTGTCACACGGTATGCTTCGCAGCCGAGTCCCTCGGCCACCTTTACGTAATCAACTCCGTCTTCCAGCACGGTCTGGGAATAACGCTGCCCGTAAAAGAGCGTCTGCCACTGCCTTACCATGCCCAGCACATGATTGTTGATGATGATCTCGATGATGGGCACCTTATAACGGGAAGCCGTAGCCAGCTCCTGCATGTTCATGCGGAAGCACCCGTCTCCGGCGATATTGACACAGACCTTGTCCGGCCGGCCGTATTTCGCGCCGATGCAGGCGCCCAGGCCATAGCCCATGGTCCCGAGGCCGCCGCTGGACAGGAACGTCCTGGGCTCCGTATATTTGTAGAACTGTGCCGCCCAGATCTGGTGCTGCCCCACATCCGTGGTGATCACGGCCTTTCCCTTCGTCACGTCGTAAAGGGTCTCAATGATATAAGGACAGGTCAGGCGGGAATGAGGATAGGTGAGAGGCATCTTCTCCTTCATCTCACGGATCTTTTCCATCCACTCCCTGTGCTCCTGCTTCTTGAGCTTTTTATTCAGGATCGTCAGAACTTCTTTCAGATCCCCGACCACCGCCGCGGTGGTACGGATGTTCTTGTTGATCTCGGCAGCATCAATGTCGATGTGCAGGATCTTTGCCTTCGGGGCAAAGGTCTTGGGATTGGAGACCACACGGTCCGAAAAACGCGCGCCGAGCGCGATCAGAAGATCGCATTTGCTCACGCCGATGTTCGTGGTCTTGGTCCCGTGCATGCCGATCATGCCGGTATAGTTTGCCGCTGTTCCGTCATAGGCTCCCTTGCCCATCAGGCTGTCGCAGACAGGAGCATCCAGCTTCTTCGCAAACTCCGCCACTTCCTTCGTCGCTCCCGAGATGATGGCGCCGCCGCCCACATAGATAAAAGGACGCTCCGCGCTTTCCAGCAGTTCTACCGCCGCCTCGATATCCGAATCCGTATAGCGCTTCTCCACCGGGAGCAGATAAGGCTCCTCTCTCCTGTATTCACAGCTTGCCGCCGTCACATCCTTGGTGATATCCACCAAAACGGGGCCCGGCCGGCCGCTTTTAGCAATGGCAAAGGCCCTGCGGAGCGTATCCGCAAGCTTCGTCACATCCTTTACGATGATGCTGTGCTTGGTGATCGGCATGGTCACGCCGGCGATGTCCACTTCCTGGAAGGTATCCTTTCCGAGCCAGGGAAGGGTCACATTGCAGGTGATCGCCACCACGGGGACACTGTCCATGTAAGCCGTGGCGATGCCGGTTACCAGGTTGGTGGCACCGGGGCCCGAGGTAGCCAGGCATACGCCTACCCTGCCGGTAGCTCTGGCATAGCCGTCCGCCGCGTGGGCAGCGCCCTGCTCGTGGCTGGTCAGCACGTGGTTGATCTCGTCCGCGTGCTTGTACAGTTCGTCGTAAATATTCAGGATCGTGCCGCCGGGATAGCCGAATACGGTATCTACCCCCTGCTCCTTCAGGCATTCGATCACAATGCGGGAACCGGAGAATATCTCTGCTTTTCCTGCCGCATTACCAGTCTTTTTCTTAACGGCCATGATCGTTTTTCCTCCTCAGCCTTTTCCCGGCACCTGAAGGATCGCCCCTCTGTTCCCGCTGGTCACCAGCTCGCGGTAGCGGGCCAGATACCCGGTCAGATGCTGCTCCTTCGGTTGCCATTTCGCGCGGCGCGCCGCCAGTTCCTCGTCCGAAACCTTCATTTCCAGCTTATTGTTCGGAATGTCGATGGAGATGATATCGCCTTCCTCCACCAGCGCAATGGGTCCTCCCACAGCGGCCTCGGGCGATACATGTCCGATGGAAGCCCCGCGGCTCGCGCCGGAGAAACGTCCGTCCGTAATCAGGGCCACGGAAGATCCCAGCCCCATGCCTGCGATGGCACTGGTAGGATTGAGCATCTCGCGCATACCCGGTCCGCCCTTCGGTCCTTCGTAACGGATCACCACCACATCGCCGGCCACGATCTTTCCGCCCTTGATGGCAGCGATCGCATCCTCTTCACAGTCGAACACCCTTGCCGGGCCTTCGTGTACCATCATCTCCGGCACCACGGCAGAACGCTTTACCACGCCGGAATCCGGTGCCAGATTGCCCTTCAGCACAGCGATGCCGCCGGTCGGGCTATAGGGATTGTCGATGGGCCGGATCACTTCCGGATCCAGATTCACACAGCCCTTTATGTTTTCGGCCACGGTCTTGCCCGTCACCGTGATCAGATCCGTATAAAGCAGATCCTTCTTGCACAGCTCGTTCATCACCGCATACACGCCGCCGGCTTCGTTCAGATCCTCCATGTAGGTGGGACCGGCCGGTGCCAGATGGCAGAGGTTCGGCGTCTTTGCGGACAGCTCATTTGCGATGTCAAGGTTCAGATCTACACCTGCTTCGTTTGCGATCGCCGGCAGGTGCAGCATGGAATTTGTGGAGCATCCCAGGGCCATGTCGATCGTCAGGGCATTCAAAAACGCCTTTTCGGTCATGATGTCGCGGGGACGGATATTCTTTTCCACCAGCTCCATGATCTTCATGCCCGCATGCTTTGCCAGACGGATGCGCTCGGAATAAACAGCAGGGATCGTTCCGTTGCCGCGAAGTCCCATGCCGAGCGCTTCGGTAAGGCAGTTCATGGAATTGGCGGTATACATGCCCGAGCAGGAACCGCAGGAAGGACATACCTTTTCCTCGAATTCTTCCAGATCCGCTTCCGTGATCTTTCCGGCAGCCAGCTCGCCCACCGCTTCAAACATGGAGGAAAGACTGCGCTTGCGTCCTTTCACATGTCCCGCCAGCATGGGGCCGCCGCTCACAAAGATCGTCGGGATATTCACCCGTGCCGCTGCCATGAGCAGTCCCGGCACGTTCTTGTCACAGTTGGGGATCATGACCAGCCCGTCAAAGCCGTGAGCCATCGCCATGCACTCCGTGGAATCCGCGATCAGGTCTCTCGTCACCAGAGAATACTTCATGCCCACATGCCCCATCGCGATGCCGTCACAGACCGCAATGGCAGGAAATACCACAGGCATCCCGCCTGCCATGGCTACGCCGAGCTTGACCGCCTCCGTGATCTTGTCCAGGTTCATGTGACCGGGCACGATCTCGTTATAGGAAGAAACGATGCCGATCATCGGGCGTTCCCGTTCCTCTTTCGTATACCCCAGTGCATTGAACAGGCTCCGGTGAGGCGCCTGCGCCGTTCCGACCTTTACGCTGTCACTTCTCATTTTCCCGTACTCCTTTCCGAGTTCTCGAAACTGTTTGTTTTACCGCCCCCGGGCGGATCATCCGCTATTTTTTCCGTGCTTTTCCTGAAGCCCTTGCTGCCTTTTTCTTCAGCTTTTTCATTTCATGGACAAACGCAAGACTGAGCATTCCGAGCTTGAGCAGCAGCCATTTCTCGCTTTTCGCAAAATCAAGCAGAAACGACGGCGTTATCCCGCGAAAGCCCCTCTCCCCGTTCATGCGCCGATCCGCTCTGCGATCTTATCGCCCATCTCACGGCAGCCAACCTTTGTGCAGCCCTCGCTGAAGATGTCCCCGGTACGGAAGCCGTCCTTCAGCACCTTGTCCACTGCGGCATCGATGGCATCCGCTTCCTTGTCCAGGTCAAAGGAATAGCGCAGCATCATGGAAGCCGACAGGATCGTTGCGATCGGGTTCGCAAGGTCTTTCCCCGCGATATCCGGCGCCGAACCGTGGCTGGGCTCGTACAGGCCGAATTTCGTATCATTCAGGGACGCACTCGCGAGCATCCCGATGGAACCGGTCACCATGCTCGCCTCATCCGAAAGGATATCACCGAACATGTTCTCGGTCAGCACCACGTCAAACTGGGACGGATCCTTTACCAGCTGCATGGCGCAGTTGTCTACCAGCATGTGCTCCAGGGTCACCTCCGGATAGTCTTTGGCCACCTCGTTGACCACGGCTCTCCACAGGCGGGAGGAATCCAGCACATTTGCCTTATCCACGCTGGTCACCTTCTTCCGGCGCTTCATCGCGATGTCAAAGCCTCTGATCGCGATCCTGCGGATCTCTTCCTCCGTGTAGGTCAGCGTATCGATGGCCTTCCTGACGCCGTTTTCTTCGACCGTGCGGCGCTCGCCGAAATACAGTCCGCCGGTCAGCTCACGCATGATCAGCAGATCAAAGCCCTTCTCGGAGATCTCCTCCTTCAGCGGGCAGGCCGCGCGCAGCTCGGGATAGAGCACGGCGGGGCGCAGGTTGGCGAAAAGGTTCAGTGCCTTTCTTATCTTGAGCAGCCCTGCCTCCGGGCGCTTTTCGGGCGGAAGCTTATACCAGGGCGAGGTGTTTGTGTCACCTCCGATCGAACCCATCAGAACGGCATCGGAAGCTTTCGCCGTGGCGATCGCCTCGTCCGTCAGGGGGTCCCCGCAGGCATCGATGCTCGCGCCGCCCATCAGGATATCCGTGTATTTCATTTCATGGCCGAAGCTCTCTCCGACCCTGTCAAGGACCTTCTTGGCCTGTGTCACGATCTCGGGACCGATCCCGTCTCCGGGGATGCAGCATATGTTCAATACCATTTTCGAAACTCCTTTGCTTTATTTCTCAGCCTTTTCCACCTGGGCGATGGCACTCTTGCGCATCGGGATGCGGCAGTTCTTGTTGCTCCCGAATTCCACGATCACGTCCTCTTCCGTGATGTCGATCAGCACGCCGTAAAAGCCGCTGGTCGTGACCACAACATCTCCCACTTCCATGGCCTGCAGCATTTCCTGGATCTTCTTCTGCTCTTTCTTCTGCGGACGCAGAAGGAAAAAGTAAAAGATCGCCACCATCGCTACTATGGAAATGATATACGAAACTCCGACAGCACCTCCGGTAGCTGCTCCCGCGTTTTCCGTAAGAAGCAATCCGTATCCAGTCAACATAATTCTCTCCTCCTAAATCTTTCTTTATAGTTTATGATATGAAACCTTCCCTATCATACACAAAAGCCGAACGCGCCGCAAGCCCTTTTTCGCTTGCCATCCACAGCCAAAACGTCCCTTCCTTATCCCTCACCGTCACCGCTCATGCGTTCGAGCGCTTCCTTTTTGAAGGCAGCAAAACGTCCTTCGTCCAGGGCGTCGCGGATCTCTTCCATCAGGTGATTGTAATAATACAGATTATGAAGGACCCCGAGACGCATCCCCAGCATTTCCTTCGCCTTCAGCAGATGCCGGATATAAGAGCGGGAATAACGCTGACAGGCCGGGCAGCCGCAGCCTTCCTCGATCGGCCGTTCATCCGTTTCGTACTTCGCGTTCATCAGGTTGATCTTGCCGCTGTGCGTATACATGTGCGCATGCCGTCCGTTCCGGGTGGGGTAAACGCAGTCGAAGAAATCCACACCGCGGTCGACGGCTTCCAGGATATTGGCCGGCGTTCCCACCCCCATGAGGTAGATCGGCTTATCCTTTGGCAGATACGGCACCACTTCATCCAGCACATGATACATCTGCTCGTGGCTTTCCCCGACTGCCAGGCCTCCGATGGCGTATCCGGGCAGATCAAATTCCGTGATGCGCTTCGCATGTTCGATCCGGATATCCGCATAAACGGCCCCCTGGTTGATCCCGAACAAAAGCTGTTCGCGGTTGATGGTATCCTCCCTCGCATTCAGTTCCTTCATCTTCACGATGCAACGTTCCAGCCATCGGGTCGTGCGCTCCACCGAAGGAAGCACATAAGAACGCTCTGCCAGCGCCGGCGGACATTCATCAAAAGCCATGGCAATGGTCGATGCCAGATTGGACTGGATCTGCATGCTCTCCTCCGGCCCCATGAAAATGCGATGACCGTCGATATGCGACTGGAAGGTGACCCCTTCCTCCTTGATCCTGCGCAGCCCTGCCAGGGAAAACACCTGAAAGCCGCCGGAATCCGTAAGTATGGGCCTGTTCCAGCTCATGAAACGGTGCAGTCCGCCCATCTGCTTCACGATCCCGTCTCCGGGCCTCACATGAAGATGATAGGTATTGGAAAGCTCCACCTGTGTCCCGATGCGTTCCAGATCCTCGGTGGATACAGCTCCCTTTATGGCCCCCACCGTCCCCACATTCATAAATACGGGCGTCTGGATCGTGCCGTGCACCGTCTCCATGACCGCCCGTCTGGCTCTTCCTTCCGTCTTTAACAACCGATATTCCATCGTTCAACGCTCCCTTATCAATTCCGTGAATTCCTCGAGGGTAAGGTCATGGGCCGTGATGTACGAAGCCGCATCCCTTCCCACATAGCGAAAATGCCAGGGCTCGAACTCGATCCCCGTGATGTCCTCTTTCCCCTCCGGATAGCGCAGGATAAAACCATACTCGGAGCAGTGCTCCTTCAGCCACTTTCCCGCCGTTGTCTGTCCGAAGCCCGCGTCCAGAACACCGTAACTGCCGGTAACGATGTCAAAGGCCAGACCGATCTCGTGCTCACTGCAGCCCGGGATCGTCACAGCCTGCGAAGCCTTGCGGTAAGCCTCGGAATAATCCATCCCGGCCTGCATGTTCCGCTCGATCTTGGCATTGAAATTGGAAAGCTGCGCCCAATGCACCCGGTAAGGCGAACGGACGTACAGGGTCACCCCGTCACGCAAAGCTCCCGCAAACATCGCCTGCAACGGTTCCACGACACGCGAATCGCACTGCAGCCCCCCGATCAGGTTTCCCAGAACAAAACTGTAATCCTCCGGGATCGGATGCTGTTTGTTCACCAGAAGGATATGCCAGTCATCCGGATCAAAGCCCGCAAGCAGCTCTTCATCCGACGCATAAACGCTCTCCTGTTCCCCGTTCCCGCTGTAATCGGCCAGAAGCTCTTCCGCTCCGATCAGCTCCTCCTGCGCAAGAGGCGCTCTCTCGTCACCCTCCTGCACCGGACGGGACTCCGGCGTTTCCGCCGCAGCACTTCCGTCCCCGCCGTCTTCCTCCGCATAAGTCACTTCATAATGCTTCAGCTCGGGCGCGGGAAGCCGGTCCCCGGGTATGCCGGGAAGCTCCGGAAGCGGCTCGGGCGTGGAAAAGCTGGCACAAACAAGAAAGACCGGAATGCAGGCCAGGACCGCAGCAAAACGCGGCAGACGTTGGCGGAAGCTGCGTCCGAGATGATAAACGGCAAGAACGACAAAAATGCAGACCAATACCGGTAGTTTACATCCCGGATGTCTGCGGCTCATTCCTGTCAGTCTGTCCACGATACGTTCGTGAAGCTTCTTCTCCATCACACTCCAACTCCCGAAAGGCAAACCCAAAGCTTCTTCGAAACCCCGTCAGAATAATAAACAGCCCCCTGAAGCAATCAAGGGGCTGTGATCGTAGCGAGAGGGGGACTCGAACCCTCGACACCGCGGGTATGAACCGCGTGCTCTAGCCAGCTGAGCTATCTCGCCACAGCGTCTGTTCATCGCAGACGAATGTTATTATACGCACTTGCCCTCTGCTTGTCAAATACTTTTTCTTCAATTGACGAAATCATCATAGATCGCCACGTGATCGTAGATCGCACGCCATGCGCTGTGCGCGTTCCCCGTCACGCAGATATATTCGTGCCCGTCATTGGAGCGTTCATAACTCACGGCACAGTTCCTGGATTCATTGACAAATCCCGTCTTGGCACCCAGCACTTCCCCATGGGTATCCTTATCCTCGATACGGCGCAAAAACCAGTTCGAGATCAGGATCCCTTCCGGATGCTGTTCCGTGGGAGCCGTGGTAAAGCGCTTTGCTCCCAATGCCGCCCGGCACAGGTCGTTTTCCAGGGCCGCCTTCATGATCATGGCCATGGCCGCGGGCGTGCAGTAGTTCTGCTCATCGAAAACACCGACGGGGTTGGTAAAATGCGCCTGATCCGAAAGCCCCAGCTCCGCCACCTTCTCGTTCATCATGTCCGCAAAAGCTTCGATGCTTCCCGCCGTATAATATGCCAGCCCCAGCGCGGCATCGCCGCCGGAGGGCATGATCGTTCCGTACAAAAGCTCGCGTACCGTCATGGTCTCGCCAACGGAATAGCCCACCTGGGAGCAGTCGTTTTTGAATACGTAATCCGTGATCTCCTGCATCATCGTGAAACGGTCCTCCGGATCCTCCATGTGTTCCGCAGCCACCAGGATCGTCAGCACCTTTGTCATGGATGCGGGATACATCCTGTCAAAGGCATTGCGCTGTGCCACGACATGACCGTCTGCCAGGTCCACCAGGATCCCGTAGGAACTGATCACCTCCTGATTCCAGATCTCCTTGGTATGATCATCCGTGAAAACCTGATAACCCTCATAAAACATATCCGGGTGGGACAATGCCGATAATCCGGTCGGTTTTTCTTCCTCCGGTTCCTCAACCGGCTCGGGTGCGACCACGAGCGGCATAGGCGCGCTTGCCTCCACCGTTTCGGCTGCCTCGACCTCCGACGGCTTCTTTTCCCTGCCGCGCGTTGCCAGGGCAACGATCAAGAGCACAACAGACAGAAATACAAGCGCTGTCATTCCCAGACGACGCCTGATCTGTCTTTTTCTCGCATAATACTTTTCCGAATGCTGCCGCACATTCCCGCGGCTGTCAAGGTACTCCCCCTTTTTAAGCTTAACCCTGTCCTTGTTCATATCGTAAAGAAATATCTCCAACTATCAATTTCGAATCATGAGAAAGAATGGCCCGTTCCGTCCGGACCCGTTTTTCATAGTACCACATTCCTTCTGCCTTTTCCATACCTTTTGCCACAAGATATGGCATTTCTTTTCCTTTCATGCTATACTTCGGAAAAAGATGCGGGAGAACGGGATTTGGGAAAGGATACACTGCAGGCCCGGGTCGAAGAAAGCCTTCGAAAACGTTTTCGCAGGACGATCTGGTGCAATTTTACCAAGGCGATCAAGCTTTACCGCCTTGTGCGGGAAGGCGACCGCATTGCCGTCTGCATTTCCGGGAGCTCCGGCTCGATGCTCATGGCCAGGCTCTTCCGGGAACTGAAGCGGCACGATGAATTTCCTTTTGAACTGTGTTTTCCGGTCCCGGATCCGGGATATGCCCCGGACTACCTCTCCCAGATCGAAGACAACGCTGCGGCTCTCGGCATCCCGATCCGCATTATTTCTGCCGGGTCTCCCGATACCGCATCTTCGAACGGGCTTTTCCCCCGCCGGCTCTGCACAGACACACAAAGCCCGATTCTCCACGCCCTTGCGAAGGAGACCGGATGCAACAAGATCGCCCTGGAGGATCTTTTCGACGACGTGATCGAGACGATCCTGACGGGCATGCTCTGCGAAGGCAGGATACAGACCATGATGCCCCGGCAGAAAAGTACGGATCCGGAAGGGCCGGAACTGATCCGCCCCATGTATCTTGTCCGGGAAGAGGCCGTCCGTGACTGGCAGGATGCCAACAGACTGCGTTTTGCACAGAGCGCAGCAACAGCCGAAGAAGGCTCCGGCCATCCGGAGATCAGAGCACTCATCGCCGGGCTGCGGGCGAACAATCCCTTTGTGGAATCCAATATCTTTCGAAGCATGGAAAACATAGACCTGCGTACCGTCATTGCTTACAATAAGGACGGTGTGAATCATTCCTTTCTCGACCATTATGACCGAATACCCTGAAAAAAGGAGGCATCTGCATGAAAACTCTCTATCTGGAATGCAACATGGGAGCTGCCGGCGACATGCTTACCGCCGCTCTTCTGGAACTCCTGCCCGATCCGGCTGCTTTTGTCAAACGCTTTAACGCACTCGGGCTGCCGAAGACTGCGATGCAGCTTGAAAAGACGCAGAAATGCGGGATAAGCGGCAGCCATGTCCGCATGCTGGTCGCCGGCCGCGAAGAAGGCGAGTCCGGCGATGCGCACGAACACCATCATGAACATGAGCACCATGACCATGACCATGATCACGAACATGGGCATGACCATCACCACGAACATGACCACGGGCACGGGCACGACCATCACCACGAACATGACCACGGCCATCACCACGGTCATCAGCATGCAACAATGGAACGCATCCGCTTCATCGTGGATCTTCTGGACATCGAAGATTGCATCAAAGAAGACATCATGGCCGTATATTCCCTGATCGCCGAAGCGGAAGCCCACGCCCACGGCTGCGACATCCGTGACATCCACTTCCACGAAGTCGGCACCCTGGACGCGATCGCCGATGTCACTGCCGTGTGCATGCTGCTTCACGAGCTTTCCGTGCAGCGTATCTGCGCTTCCCCGGTCCACGTGGGACGCGGAACGGTAAAATGTGCCCACGGCATCCTTCCTGTCCCCGCTCCCGCCACAGCCTGCCTGCTGCAGGGAATTCCGAGCTACGCCGGAGAGATCGACGGTGAGCTCTGCACCCCGACCGGTGCGGCGCTGCTGAAACATTTTGTCCGCGAATTCGGTCCCATGCCCGTCATGCGCACCGAACGCATCGGTTACGGCTGCGGGAAGAAGGATTTCCCGGTAGCCAACTGCATCCGCGCTTTTCTGGGGGAAACGGAAGGAGAAACGGACAGCGTGCTCGAGCTCTCCTGCAACATCGACGACATGAGCGCCGAGGAGCTCGCCTTCGCCTGCGAACGCCTGATGGATGCGGGCGCAAGGGATGTTTATACCACGGCGGTCGGGATGAAGAAGGGACGCCCCGGGACATTGCTGACTGTGATCTGTGACGCGGCCCACCGCGACGAAATGATACGGCTGATCTTCAAACACAGCAGCACGATTGGTCTGCGGGAAAGCGAAATGCGCCGCTACGTGCTCTCGCGCCGTGAAGAAGAACAGAACGGGATACGCATAAAAAAATCCGACGGCTACGGCGTCAGCCGCAGCAAGCCGGAATTTGAAGACATAGCTGCTTATGCAAAAGCGCACGGTCTGAGCCTTCGTGAGGCCAGAGCCGCTCTCGGGGTTTAAGCCCCAAAAACTCTATGCTGCTGTTTGGCAGCCGGGAATGCCTGTCAGGCAAAAAATCGGCCCCCGTCCACGCACCGGAGTGCGTGGACGGGGGCCGAACCGTAACGCTATTATTCTCTGTATTTACGGACGAAGTGCCAGACGGTTGATCTGCGTGGCAAGATAGCCCGCCCCGTAACCGTTATCTATATTAACGACCGCCACTCCGTTCGCACAGGAATTTACCATTGTGAGCAAAGCCGAAACGCCGCCGAAGCTGGCACCATAGCCCACCGAAGTCGGCACGGCGATCACGGGATTGTGCACCAGTCCCCCGATCACGCTGGCCAGAGCGCCTTCCATTCCCGCAACGGCTACCACACAGTTTGCGCTTTGCAGGCGCTCTTCCTGGGCCAGCAGCCTGTGAAGCCCGCTCACGCCCACATCAAAGATGCGGTCCACCGCCGCTCCGAAGTATTCCGCGGTCTGGGCCGCCTCCTCCGCTACCGGAAGGTCGGCTGTTCCCGCACAGCATACCGCCACGCGGCCACGCCCCTCCTCTTTTTTCCCTTCGATCTTGAGGATCCGGGAAAGCGGATCGTATTCGGCCGCAGGCAGTTCCTTGCGGATCAGTTCAAACTGCTCTTTGGACGCTCTCGTTCCAAACGCCTTTCCTTCCGCCTCCACGCAGGCTTTGTAGATCTTCAGAAGATGCTCATCCGCTTTGCCCTGGCAGAATATCACTTCGGGAAAGCCTGTCCGGCGCTCCCGGTCCGTATCCAGTTTGGCAAAGCCCATGTCGTTATAACCCTGTCCCATCACGCACCCCCCGCATTTATCCGGTCAGGAGAGCTTCATGTCTCCCTCTTTTACCCATCCGAGCTTCTTTACGATCATGTGAAACAGCAGAGACAGCACAGCCGGAAGCACCAGACTGATCATGACCAGTCCGATCCAGTCCATGGCCGTGATCGCGCTCTTTGTACCGGCAGCCACATCATTTACCCAGCCGGTATATACCCCGATCTGTCCCACCAGACCGCAGGTCCCCATTCCGGAAGAGATAGGCGCGCCGTTCATCTGCAGCTTAAACAGGCAGGTCGCGATCGGTCCCGTAACGGCCGAAGCCAGCGTGGGAGCGATCCAGATCCTGGGATTCTTCACGATGTTGCCCATCTGGAGCATGGAAGTTCCGATCCCCTGGGAGACCAGACCGCCCCAGCGGTTTTCCTTAAAGGAGATGATGGCAAACCCGATCATCTGCGCGCTGCAGCCTGCCACTGCCGCGCCTCCGGCAAGTCCCGTCAGTCCCAGGGCCGCACAGATCGCTGCCGAAGAGATCGGCAGGGTCAGAGCCATGCCCACGATGACCGATACCAGGATTCCCATCACGAACGGCTGCTGTTCCGTAGCCCACATGATCACCTTACCGAGCTTCATGGCAACATTGCCAATGGGCGGTGCGATGAGCGCGGACAGAAAAACGCCGATGCCGATGGTGACCAGGGGTGTCACCAGGATATCGACCTTGGTCTCCTTCGAGATCGCTTTGCCGAATTCCGCGGCAACGATCGCGATGATCAGCACGGCCAGAGGTCCGCCTGCCCCTCCCAGCGCGTTTGAAGCAAATCCCACCGATATCAGTGAAAACAGTACAAGCGGCGGACATTTGAGTGCGTATCCGATGGCGACCGCCATGGCCGGTCCGCTCATGGCAGAGGCTATGCCGCCCACCGTGTATTCCGCCTGTCCGACCGTGGCAACGGTTTCCGTCAGAAAAGCAAGATGAAACTGGGAACCGATGGTATTGATGATCGTGCCGATCAGCAGGGAACAGAACAAGCCCTGCGCCATGGCTCCGAGCGCATCGATCCCGTATCTCTTCAGCGAGATTTCAATGTCTTTCCTCTTCAGGAACTCCTTAAACTTCTTCATGATCACTCCTCCCGGTTTTCGGTTCTTTTTCAGCGCCTTATGATACACGAAATCGCATTTTTTTGCAATATGAAGAAAAATGTGAGATAATAGTTCAAAATTTCGGGAAGGCGGATGATGACCATGGCAAAAAAGAATCTGATCATGGGTGTGACGAAACATTACTGGTGGTACAAGATCGAACCCTTCTATGTTTCCTGTGCCCGGCATAACGGAGAGAACTGCGATATCGTCGCCTTCACCAAAGACCTCTCGTCCTATACCCGGGACAAGCTTCGGGAATACCACATCCACTGTGTCGAGATCCCCGACCGCTATGAGAAGGAAGGCCCCATCGATTACCGCTACGGGCTGTACATCGAAATGCTCAAAAAAAAGGGCAGCGAATACGATCAGGTCCTCTTCTGCGATACCAGGGACGTGATCTTCCAGAGTCCCATGTTTCCCGATGCCTCCTACGAGCCCTATCTCGGCGTAGCCGTGGAGAGCGGCCCCATCAGTGGTGACGACTGGAACCGCCGCTGGATGCAGGAACGCTTCGGCATGGAAACCTACGAGAAATTCAAGGACAAGTATGTGCTCTGCGCCGGCACGATCTGGGGAAGCTCGGACGTGATCTCCGACTTTTGCAAGGCCATGATCGATAACCTGTCCGACCCTTCTTTCAACTTCATCGACATCAACGACCAGACCTCCTATCAGTACATGGTCTACAGCGGGATCGTTCCCCATGACGCCGCTGTCCATTACAGTCCGCTGGAAGGCGGCTGCGTCGCCACCATCGGAAATGAGGGTGATTTCCGTGCCGAAGGCGGGCGTATCATCTGCCCGGCGGAAGGCAATACCTTCCCCGCCCTGGTCCACCAATGGGACCGTCACAAAAAGCTTTATCCTTTTGTGAAGAAAAACTGCCGCGAAAAGAACCCCCGCATCCGCTGGGAACGCTACAAGGACTATCTGAGTCTGAAGGATATCGCCTTGAGCAGCTATCACGACGGTCATATCCTGAACATGCTGATCGCCACCCTGCGCTATCTTGTTGCAAAAAAACCGAAGGGCGAAGCCCTGTGGAAATAAAAGCCGTCTGCAAACAGTAATAAAAAAAGGGCTTACGCCCTTTTTTTATTGGTTCTCTTTTTTGTTTTAAACCTTGAAATAACGGATCGTGGCGGTCAGATCCTCTGCAAGTCCCTGCAGTTTGCCGGCCGACTCGCTGATCATGGTGAAGGTCGCGTTCAGCTCTTCCATGGAAGCATTCGTCTCTTCCGTGGATGCCGCATTCTCTTCACTGATGGCGGACAGATCGCTGATGATCTCCATCAGGCCGCTCTTGGCCTCATTCAGCTTCTCGATCCTGTTCGAGATATGATCGGAAGTATCCTTCACGCTGTCAACATTTCCGCTCATGGAAACCATGTTATTTCTGGTGGAATCCAGCTGGGAAGCCTGCACTTCAAAGCTCTCGTTCAGCTTTTCCAATACGCTTACAGACGAAGCGGAATCAGCCAGCAGGCGTTCCACGATGCTCTTGATCTTGTCTGCACTCTCGCTCGACTGGTCGGCAAGCTGACGGATCTCGTCTGCCACAACCGCGAAACCGCGTCCCGCATCACCTGCTCTGGCTGCCTCGATGGAAGCATTCAGGGAGAGCAGGTTGGTCTGCGTTGCGATATCCGTGATCGCCTGCGTGAACTCTGATATGGTCTTGGCGGATTCGTTCGTGGAATTGATGGTGTCACCGATCTCCTTCACGGAAGCGGTAACCTCTTCGCTCTGACGGATCAGGCGCTCCAGCGCATCCATGGCCTTATCGCAGGCCGACTTCATCTCGCCGGCAACGCTGTCCATTTCCTTCACGTTTCCGGTGATCTCTTCGATGTTCTTTCCGATGTCATCGGTATTGCCCACCGCATTCTCAACGCTCTCAGCCTGTGCGACGGCACCCTTGGAGATCTCGGTCACGGCATCGGTAACCTGCTCGGATGCCTTGGACGCCTGATCGGCGGATTCCGCCAGGTCGGTTCCCGCATCGGTCAGCTCGGATGCCATGCGGTTGCTCTTGGACATGACCTCGCGCAGCTTCTCGGTAAGCGTGATGGCGCTGCGGGTGATCTTTCCGATATCGTCCCTTCCGAGTTCGCTCTCCTCCGGCAGCTGTATGGTCAGGTTTCCTTCCGCCAGTTCATTCAGATCCCTGGTCACGCGATCGATGCCCAGACGGAGGCTGCGGATGACGAATACCGCAAAGACAGCGAGAGTAGCCAGCAGGACTACGAAAATGATGATGACCGTAAGGACCTTGGCCTGGATCTGGGAAAGCAGTTTGTCGTGTTCGGTCTTGGCCCATGCTTCCGTGATCTCCTGCATCTCGTCAAGGGACTCACGGGTAATGTTAAAGGAGTTATGGAATGCCTCCCAGTCACCGGTATTCCCGGCTATGTCGAAGGATGCTTCCCAATCCTTCATCTGCTTCTCAAAATCGGAACCGGCCGTTGCAAACGTGATCCCGGCCGCACCGGTGGTCTTGTTATAGAGAACGTCGTTCAGCTTGGCCGTACTGACAGCCTTGGCGACATTGTCATAGACCTGCTGTTTGTTGGATTTGTAGCTGTCAAGCGCATCGGGCATCATCGCCTGAGCAAACTCGGGAGGTGCTCCGGTATAGCCGTTGGCGTAATCATAGTATTCCATCGCCGCTTCCATGGACTGGTAGAAATCCCTGTCCGCGTTGATCAGCGCGCTGTTTGCCGTATAAAGGATATCATAGTAGATCGATGTCATCTGTTCCTCGGTGTTACGGATCTCGAGGCTCATGATGATCACCGAAACGGCCAGCGCAACCGCCAAAGGGATCGTCATCAGAAGAAGCTTGGCACGTACGCTTACGTTATTGAGAAGTTTCATAGGCTCACCTCCGTAATGTGAATATTTTTCTCATTGTACAACCCCGAAAAAGGCTTGTCAATTTGCTACAATGCCGATTTTCTCGCGAAAAACTGATCATTTTCTCTTCCGGAGCAGCAAAAATACCGCTGTAACAGCCCCCGCCGCCAGCAGGGCGATGACGATCCATGCGCCGCCGCCTTTCTTTTCTTCCTTCTCCGGGGGAGCTTCTGTCGGGACCTCCTCCACGACAGCGACCGTCGGTGCCGCATCTTCGGGCTCCAGAACTTTCACTCCCTCGGGGATCTCCAGCTCCGGGATCTCCTCATCCGTCTCCGCACCGCAGCCCCGGCAGACGCCGTGCCGCAGCCCCTTCTCTCCCACCTTGGCCTCTTCTACCACCGTCCATTCGTAATCATGAGACTTCAGGGTATAATGATCGGTCTCGGTATAGCCGCAGTTCTCACAGCTGATGGTGGTAAAACCGAAATCGCAGGAAGCTTCCGTCACCGTTTCCTTCAGGGAAGGCGAATCGCATTCATGCGGCAGGATATCCTTGTCATAGGTAAAGATCTCGTCCCGGACAAATTCCTCGGTCTCATTGCCGGCATTGTCAAACTCCCAGACCATGATCTCGCCGATAAAGCCCTTGCAATAGGCACGGCGGTTGGTATTATCCTCAAAAAACCGTATCTTTCCGCTCACGTGGTTGTTGGTGATCTTTCCGTGATAGACCGTCCCACGGGGATAAAAGATATACATGCCGATCAGTCCGCCGTCGTGCACGTAACCGTGATCCGAGTCAAAACCGGCGATCACCACCTCGCAGTCGTTCACATCCGGATAGCCTGCGGCACAGGCTCCTCCCATGAACTGCTCGTCCTTTGTCGATGCATCGGTATCGATATTGACCAGCGTCACATCCGCTCTGGTCCTCTCAATGCTCCCGCAGCCATAGCCGATCATGCCGCCCACCCCGAACATGCGCTCATGGGCTTTGAGGCTCAATATGCCCTGTACGCTGCTGTCCGAGATCGAACTCTTCTCCATATATCCCGCGATCCCGCCGGCAAAACAGGGCTTGTCGGTATCCACGTCGATGCGCAGGTTGATCAGCCGAAGCCCCGTCACCTCCGCATTTTCCAGTGCATCGAAAAATCCGGTAAAATACGTATCGTACTGCACCATGTTGCCGTCATAGGTGGAGCGCACACAGCTCCCGGTCTGTGTGATGCGAAGATTCAGGATCGCATATCCGTTCCCGTCAAATTTCCCCTGAAACGCCAGCGGCGTCCAGTCCGTTCCGCTCATGTCCAGATCGGCAGCCAGACGGTAAGCACCGCCTTCCTGCATGGATGCAAGCTCCTCGGGGGTCGTGATATCGATCCACTGCACTTCTCCCCCGTCATCCTCCTGCGTCAACGTGCCTTCATCTTCTCCGGCCGAGGCCAAAGCGGCATATCCGAGCCAAAGCGCTGCCGAAAGGATCACGGCCCATATCATCTTTTTCATGCTTTTTCTCCTTCCCCGATCTGTTCCAATATATATTCCTTTACGTTCGAAAGCCCGCTCTCTTTCCACGCTCCCTGATCCGCCTGCTCAGACAGGGGACAGATCAGCAGAAAATCCAGTGCTTCCCCGTCCACGCGTCCGCTGCGTTTCGGATCGGCAAAGTGTTCCTTCCACTCCGCCTCCGATGCGTTTGCAAAACGCTCCGGATGCAGAAAGATCTGCTGCCTCTTTGTTGCCGAAACAAAAGCACGTGCCGAAAGGGGCGCCAGCTTCTCATATTCCGCTTCCGGCACCTCCGTGAAGATCGCCGGCAGCTTTGCATCCGTCACGCGTTCCGAAACGCGGTCCGTCAGAAGCCCCTGTGCTTCAAAATCCCATTTTTCATGTGAAAAACGTATTTTCAGGAGCACGCCTTCTTCCGTATGGTACTGCGCGCGCTGGTAGGGGGTATCAAAAATGAAATTCCCCAGGGAATAAAAGATCGCCTTTTCTCCCACGCGCTCATAATTCATCGGAACATGCGGATGGTGACAGACCACCAGGTCCGCCCCAAGCTCCAGATAGCGCAGATAACGTTCGCGCGTGTAGGGCGAGGGCAGGGAGGTAAACTCTTCGCCTCCGTGAATGACGGCAACGCACCAGCGGCATTTTGCCTTGATGTCGCGGATGATCGTTCCGATCTTCTCCATCTCATTCCAGCAAAGGCAGCCGCCCTTGTCTTCCCCTGCAGGCTTGCAGCCCCTTCGGTACCCTGCGGAAAAGATCCCGATCCCGCCGGCTTCATCCAGGATCACGGGGCGCATGGCTTCCTTCAGGTTCTTTCCCACCCCGAGGGTAAGCGCTCCGAAATCCGCCGCTTCTTTCAGCGTGCGTGCAAGCCCTTCCTCTCCGGCATCCATGATGTGATTATTGCAGAGGTTCCAGATATCGGCACGGATCTTTCGAAGGAGAGTCGTTGCCGCCGGATCGATCGTGTGCATCAGGCGCATCTCCGCTGCCGACACCAGCTGCGCGTCCGCCCCCATCAGCGGTCCTTCCACATTGGCGATCACGTGATCCGCACCGCCCAGGAAGGAAAGGATCCCTTCCGAAAGCAGCTCTTCATCCTCCCATTTCCGGGCCATGTAATGATCAAAACCGATGTCTCCGGTAAAGGCCAGAACCGTCTCCTTTTTCTCCTCGAGCCCTGCCAGCCTCCGGAAAACATCTCCCCGTTCCTCGAAATTCTTAAAGTATCCGTAAGAAGCCGCCGCCGGCGAAAGAAGACAGGCCTCTCCCTTTCCGGTGATCTCCTTTGCGAGCGCCACCGCGCCCCTCAGATCTTCCCGGTAATGGCAGTGCGCGTGTCCGCGAAGCTCCCCGTAGACCCGTTCTCCGGATCCGTACATGAAAATGTATTCGTATTCGGGATGCTCCGGGATGAAATCCAGAAGCATCGAATAATCGATATGGCGGTCCATGCCGCCGATCAGCACCGTTTTGGCGTTCGGAATGCTCTTCAGTGCGGCGATCGTCGCTGCCGGGATCGTCGAGATCGAATCATCATAGAAATCGATCCCGTCCGCGTTCCCCAGATACTCCATCCGGTGACGCAGCCCGCCGAAAGCAGCCATTGCCGCGCGCACTTCTTTCTCCCCGCAGCCGAATACCCCGGTGCAGATCTCATGGACCACGCGCGCATTGAAGCGGTTGTGTTCCCCTTTCAGCTTCAGTTCAAAACCAAGCGGGGAATCCGCCGCAAGGACATGCTTTTCCGCTGCGGTTTCCAGCTCCGGCACATTTCCGCCTGCAAAGAAAAGATCTCCCGGCTTCTGTTTCAGGGTGATATTGGCTTTCGCCGCAAAATACCGTTCAAAGGTATCGTAATGATCCAGATGCTCCTCGAAAAGGTTCAGAAAGACCGCCACATGCGGTGCAACCCTGATATGATCCAGCTGGTGGCAGCTAAGCTCAAAGACGATGATGGTATCCGCTCCGATCCTGTCATAAAGCTCAAGACAGGGAATGCCGATGTTCCCGGCAAGAAGCACATCCTTCCCGCAGGCCTTCAGGCATTCATATAAAAGGGACGAGGTTGTGCTTTTTCCCTTCGTCCCCGTGATCCCGATCGTCTGCGCGGAGAACTCCCGCAAAAAAAGTTCCGTCATGGAAGTATATTTTTCGCCATACCACTGCTCACGGATCCCCGGGCTCTTGATGATCATGTCATAAAGCTCTTCCCGGATCCCGTCCTGCTTCCCTTCGTACACCGCGAGTTCCTTCACCCTGCAATGCGTCCGAAGGAAAGCCTCTACACAGCGGCCTTCCATGCCGAAACCCCAGATCAGTATCCTTTTGTTTTCCGTAATCTCAGCGATCTTCATGTCTTCCGCTCAGTCCGTAGTCCCGACAGCCCGGTACAGCTCCTGCATCTGCTGCTTTGTAAGCTCGCAATACTCCCCGGGTTTCAGATCCCCGAGACTCACCGTCACGACACGCGTGCGTTTGAGCGCCCTGACCCGTATCCCTTCCTGTTCCCACATCCTGCGGATCTGGCGGTTCAGCCCTTCCGTGAGGATCATGCGCACCATGTTCCGGGAGATCTTCTCGATGCGGCAGGGTTTGGTCTTCTGCTTCAGTTCCGCCAGATAAACGCCCTTTCGCAGCTTTTCGATCGTCTCCTGCTGCGGTTCCCTGTCCAGGTGCACGATATATTCCTTCTCGTGTCCGGACCTGCCCTGCATCATGGCGTGGATCAGGCCGCCGTCATTGGTAAGCAGCAGCAGCCCCTCCGAATCCTTGTCCAGACGTCCCGCGTAGGTAAGGCGCTCCGGATAATCGATCGCGTCAAAGATCGTCTGCTGTGCATGGGGATCTTTCTCGCTTACCACAAGCCCCGCAGGCTTGTAGTACGCCAGCACCACTTTGCGCGGCGCGGGTTTTACCGCTGCCCCGTCCACGGTCACCGTATCCCCGGGCCGCACCTTGTCCCCGAGAGAACAGGCTTCCCCGTTGATGCGCACACGGTCTGCGGCGATCAGCTTATCCGCTTCCCGCCTTGAGCAGACCCCGCTGTCGGCAAGATACTTGTTCAGCCGGACTTCTTCACTCATTTCTTCTTTGTGATCTCCGAAAACTCGGGAAAGCAATCAAGCGTAGCGAAGTAATCCGCAGGAGTCTCGGCGCGGCGGATCAGCTTTACGCTGCCGTCTTCCGCCAAAAGCAGCTCCGCCGATTTCAGCTTTCCGTTGTAATTATATCCCATCGCGTAACCGTGGGCTCCCGTATCATGGATCGCCAGATAGTCCCCGATCGCGATTTCGGGAAGCTCGCGGTCGATCGCGAACTTATCGTTGTTCTCGCAAAGGGATCCGGTCACATCATACACGTGATCGCAGGGCGCATTTTCCTTGCCCAGCACGGTGATATGATGATAAGCCCCGTACATGGCCGGCCGCATCAGATTCACGGCGCAGGCATCAACACCGATGTATTCCTTATAGGTGTGCTTTTCGTGGATCGCTCTGGTCACCAGCATCCCGTAAGGTCCCGTCATGAAACGTCCCATTTCGGTATAGATCGCGACATTTCCGAGCCCGGCAGGCTTCAGGATCTCGTCATAGACTTTGTGCACGCCTTCCCCGATGATACGGATATCGTTCGAGGTCTGGTCGGGACGGTAGGCAACGCCCACACCTCCGGAAAGATTGATGAAGTCCAGCGCAACGCCTGTCTTTTCTTTGATCTCCACGGCCAGCTCAAAAAGCGTCCGGGCCAGCATCGGATAATAATCGTTTGTCACGGTATTGCTTACCAGAAAGGCATGCAGGCCGAATTCCTTTACGCCCTTTTCCTTCAGAATCCCGTAGGCACGGATCAGCTGTTCCTTCGTCATGCCGTACTTGGCATCGCCGGGATTGTCCATGATCCCGTTGCTGATCGTATAGACACCGCCCGGATTATAACGCAGGGAAAGACGCTCGGGCAGCTTTCCGAGCACCTTCTCCAGAAAATCGATATGGGTGAAATCGTCCAGGTTGATGGTTGCCCCCAGACGATCGGCAAGCTCAAAATCCTCGGCCGGCGTATCGTTGGATGAGAACATGATGTTGTTTCCGTTCACGCCGATCGCATCGGAGAGCAGAAGCTCCGTATAGGAGGAGCAGTCACAGCCGCAGCCGTATTCCTTGAGGATCCTGATCAGAAAAGGATTGGGATTTGCCTTGACCGCAAAAAACTCCTGATAACCGGGATTCCAGGCAAATGCTTCCTTCATCGCTTTCGCATTCTCCCGGATGCCCTTTTCGTCATAGATATGAAACGGTGTGGGATAGCTCTTTACGATCTCCTCAACCTGTTCTTTCGTGACAAACGCTTTCTTTTCCATCTTTTGTTTCTCCTTCCCGCCGTACTCCGACAAAGACGAATTATACCGCATTATGCGGCTTCGCGCAACTTTGTGTGCCCCGTCCGTCAAACGCGGGGATATAAACCTCGTCTGCCGCCTCCCCGGACTGGACATAGGCGTTTTGGATCCCCAGGGATACGGCATGATCCACCAGGCTTTTGTACTCCCTCCCGAACAGCCTTCGGTCTATCTCGGGAAAGCCTGCCAGCTCCCCGTTCGGGGTATACTGGTTCAGAAGGCTGATCCAGATCCGCTCCCCGTAGTTTTCATGCAGATATTTCACGGTCTGCTTGGCCGCGATCAGTTTGCCCGGAAGCAGGAGATGCCGGACCAGCACACCGCTCTTCAGCAGCCTTTCCCCGTTCCCGTTTTCCGAGAAGACACACTCCGGTCTCTGTCTTACCATTTCCGCGATCGCCAGGCGGGCCACTGTGGGATAATCCCCCGCTCCGCTGTATCGCTGTGCATCCGCTTCGTGAAAGTATTTGAAATCCGGCAGATAGATATCGATCAGCCCTTCCAGGCTTTTCAGGCTCTCGACAGTCACATAAGAGGATGTGTTCAGAAGGAACGGAAGCCCGAGGCCCTCCCGTCTGGCCGCTTCCACTGCCTCCCTGACCGAAGGCAGATAGATATCCGCAGTGACAAGATCGATGTTGACCGCTCCCATGTCCCGCAGTTCAAAAAAGATCTCTTTCAGCCGTCCGCTGCTCACCCTGTTTCCGGTGGGTTTGCGGCTGATCTCTTTGTTCTGGCAATAAACACAGCGGAGATTGCAGCCCGAAAAAAAAACGGTCCCGGCCCCTTTGCTGCCCGAGATACAGGGTTCTTCCCACATGTGAAGGGATACCCTGCTCAGGACCGGTTCCGCTCCCGCTCCGCAAAAGCCCGTCGCATGTCTTCGGTCCGCACCGCATGCTCTCGGGCATATCCTGCAGTTTTCGTAAGCACAGTCCGGCGTAGCTGCCTCCTAACGGATCTGCCAGTCGATCGCGGCTTCCCCATGCTCTTCCAGGAATGCGTTGCATCTGCTGAAGTGTCTGCAGCCGAAAAAACCGCGATAAGCGGAAAGCGGACTCGGATGCGGTGCCTTCAGGATCAGGTGTGCCGGATTATGAAGCATCTCGCTCTTTTTCTGCGCCGGGCTTCCCCATAAGAGGAACACGATGGGACGATCGACTTTGTCCAGTACTTCGATGATGGCATCGGTGAACTGTTCCCATCCGATGCCTTTGTGCGAAAAAGCCGCATGAGCCCTGACGGTCAGGATCGTGTTCAGGAGCAATACCCCCTGCTCCGCCCAATGAGTGAGATTGCCATGCTGCGGAATGTCGCAGCCCAGATCATCGTGAAGTTCCTGATAGATATTGACAAGCGAAGGCGGGATCTTTACGCCCTCCGGCACCGAGAAACAAAGCCCCTGTGCCTGCCCCGGCTCGTGATAGGGATCCTGTCCGAGGATCACCACACGCACTTTTTCGAGCGGTGTGAGCTGCATGGCCGCAAAGACCCTGTCGCTCGGCGGATAGATCAGCCGCTCGTTATACTCTTTCCGGACCGTCTCGTAAAGCCTGCGGTAGTATTCTTTCTTAAATTCTCCGCCCAGCGCCTCAGCCCAGGCTCCCGACAAAGCTGCCACCGGCTCGTCCTCCGTCCGCTGCTTTACAGCCGAACCGGGATCCCGCGTTCCTTCAGGTATTCCTTTACCTCACGGATCTCCAGTTCCTTAAAGTGAAACAGGGAAGCCGCGAGTGCAGCATCGGCTTTCCCTTCCGTCAACGCATCGTAAAAATGCTCCTTTGTGCCCGCTCCGCCCGAAGCGATCACCGGCACGGGCACCTGTTCCGAAATGGCACGGGTCAGTTCCAGATCATATCCGGCCTTTGTGCCGTCACAGTCCATGCTGGTAAGGAGGATCTCCCCTGCCCCCAGTTCACAGCCGCGGATCGCCCATTCGACCGCGTCGATCCCGCAGTCGATCCTTCCGCCGTTCTTAAAGATATTCCAGCCGCCATCCGGCCTGCGCTTGGCATCGATCGCGAGCACAACGCACTGGCTGCCGAACTTGTCCGCGGCATCCGCGATGAGCCCGGGATTGGCTATGGCCGCGCTGTTGACCGAGACCTTGTCGGCCCCTTCCCGCAGGATGGCCCGGAAATCCTCAACCGTGCGTATCCCTCCGCCGACCGTAAAAGGGATAAAGACCTGTTCCGCTACCCTGCGGACCATGTCAACTACGGTCGCGCGGGCATCCGAGGAAGCCGTGATATCAAGGAAGACCAGTTCATCCGCTCCGGCCGCATCATAAGCCGCCGCGCACTCCACCGGGTCTCCCGCATCGATCAGATTCACAAAATTGACTCCCTTGACAACCCGTCCGCCGTTCACGTCCAGACAGGGAATGATCCTTTTCGTATACATGCCTCAAATCTCCATGAAATTTCTGAGGATCCGCAAACCGACCTTTCCGCTCTTTTCCGGATGGAACTGGGTTGCGAATACGTTTTCACGCTCCACCGCGGCGTGGATATGCGCGGCATACTCCGTCGAAGCGATCACCGGTTCTGCCTCCTGCGATTCCAGATAATAGGAATGCACGAAATATACGAACGCTCCCTCGTCTATCCCGTTCAGGATGCGGCTCTTCCGCTCGATATGCAGGGAATTCCAGCCGATCTGCGGAACCTTCAGCCCTTCCGTCGAAGGGATGCGTCGTATCCTGCCCGGGAAGATCCCCAGCCCTTCCGCGCCGGGACTTTCCTCACTCGAATCAAACAAAAGCTGGAGGCCTACACAGATCGCCAGAAAAGGCTTTCCGCTCCCGGCCGTCTCCTTCACCACTTCTTCCAGGCCGTAATTCTTCAGTTTCTGCATGGCATCCCCGAAAACACCGACCCCGGGGAGCACTACCTTATCCGCCCTGCGGATCTGATCCGGATCCCTGCTCAGGACCGTTTCACACCCCAGGGAACGAAAAGCGTTCTCCACACTTCGTATGTTTCCGGCATCATAATCCAGGATTGCTATCATATCTTCTCCTAAAACTGATCACTTTCGATCTGTATGGTCACATTGCTTCCGTCATTGCTCGTTGCATCGCCCACAGCGGGTGTCCCGCCATGTCCCTCAGCCGGTACCGGTTCGGTTTCCGTCTCCGGAGTGAGCACTTCGCCTCCGTCGGTGGGGACGATCGGATTCTGATCCAGATACTGCTGCTCCTCGGGGAGCAGATCCTCCAGCCCCTGATAAGGTGCAGGCTGTTCTTCCGGCTGCACTTCCGGAGCGGGAACCGCATCGTTTGCTCCGATCCCGTACTGTTCAAAGATCACTTCTTCCATAGGCCGGTAAGACTGACCGTTGACCGCCGCTTCGATCATGGCCGTGTAATCGGCAGCCCCATACGTAAGGCTGTCCATGGCTGCCGTTTCCGAAACCCCGTAAGTAGCTGCCAGCGCATCCAGGATCTTGTTCCGGATCGCCATGGCTTCGATCGACACGCCCAGCGCTTCCGCGTTCGGTTCAAGCTCTTCATAGCGCTTCAGCCCCTGCAGAAGGGCATCCAGGGCAGCTTCCTCCATGCCCATGTTGTGATAATGCTCGTAAGATTCGTATTTGCGGTCAAGCATCACCAGAAGCCTGGACATCTCATAAAGCTTCCGGTCGCTTTCATTCAGGTCTTTCCCGTACAGAGACAGGAAAGCCGTCTTGTAATTCTCGTCGTAGAACGCCTGTCTGGCCTCCTGCATGTTCATCATCGCAGGCACATACATGGTGACCACCAGCACGGCCACAAGGATGGAAAAGGCAAGCAGAGCGGTCCGGGCAATGTATTTCTTCGGGATATGCCTGGAGTTGTCCGGTTCCTCCGGCTTCTCCTTCTTCGGCTTCGGCTTTTTCTCCTTCTTGGGTTTCTCTGCCTTTTCCGGCTTTTCCTTCTTTTTCTTTTCCTTCTTCTTCTTTTCCTTTTTGCCTTCCGGCTGCTGTTCTCCGTCGATCTCGCTCAATATGGCAGCGTTTTCGGCACTGAGCTTGGTCGCATCCGCTTCGGGCACGGCCGTCTCTTCCTCCTCGACCTCCTTGGTCAGAAGGTTGAACAACTTGGCAAAGAAGCCCGGCTTCTTCTCTTTCTTTTCTCCTGCTTCCTCCCCTTCCGCAGGTTCTTTCTTTTTCTTTTCTTTCTTTTTCCGTTCCTTTTTCTTTTTCTTCGGCTCCTCTTCCCCGTCTCCGCCGTCCGCATCCGCTTCAGCGGGCTTGTCTTCGTCTTCGTCCTTCAGGATGTCCGGATCCACGATCTCGTTATTCTGCTCTTTCTGCAGAATGTCACCGATATCGCTCAGATCCACATCGTCATCACCGAGACTCGCCAGAAGGGCAGCCACATCATCCCCTTCATCGGTAGGGACCGGCTCATCCTCTTCGAGCGCTTCCGCCTCCCGCAGCTGTCTTTCAATATCGTCCAGCCCAAGTGAAAGGGCCTCATCCTCTACGTTTCCATCGGCCGGATCTTCTTTGCCTGCGGATCCGGAGGACGGTCCGCCTCCGATCACGGCATCCGTGTCCCCGTTGGCTGCAAAGAGCGCAGCGATATCGTCTGCACTGAGGTCTTTGTCGGAATCATCACCCTCTACGATCAGACTCTCGGCAGATACCTCCGGTGCATCCTCCCTGGTTTCGGATTCGGACTCCGCTTCCGCCTCATCTCCCATCGATGCCAGGAGCGCGGCGATGTCATCCGGGCTCATCATCTTGTTCGGGTCATCCGAGACCTCGGCTGCAGGTGCAGCTTCCGCTTCGGCCTCCGGCTCTGCTTCTGCGGCAGGCTCGGGCTCCGCGGCAGATTCTTCCTCCCCGTCTCCCATCGATGCCAGGAGCGCGGCGATGTCATCCGGGCTCATCATCTTGTTCGGGTCATCCGAGACCTCGGCTGCAGGTTCGGGCTCCGGTTCCGGCTCAGTCGCTGCTGCCGATTCGGGTTCTGCTGCCGGCTCGGCTTCCGCTTCCGCGGCAGGCTCTTCTGCCCCGTCTCCCATGGATGCCAGTAGTGCGGCAATGTCATCCGGACCCATCATCTTGTTCGGGTCATCCGAGACCGCAGCTGCAGGATCGGGTTCCGGCTCGGGCTCCGCGGCGGCTTCTTCCGCCCCGTCTCCCATCGACGCCAGGAGCGCGGCGATGTCATCCGGCCCCATCATCTTGTTCGGGTCATCCGAGACCGCAGGTGCAGGCTCGGGTTCAGGCTCTGCTGCCGGTTCCGGCTCAGGCTCGTGCTCCGCGGCAGGCTCTTCCGCCCCGTCTCCCATCGACGCCAGAAGCGCGGCGATGTCATCCGGACCCATCATCTTGTTCGGATCATCCGAGACCGCAGCTACAGGCTCAGGCTCCGGTTCTGCTGCCGCTGCCGGTTCAGGCTCGGGTTCGGGTTCCGGCTCTGCGTCTGCGGCAGGCTCTTCCGCCCCATCTCCCATCGATGCCAGAAGCGCGGCGATGTCATCCGGACCCATCATCTTGTTCGGATCATCCGAGACCGCAGCTGCAGGCTCCGGTTTAGGCTCCGGCTCTGCTGCCGGTTCAGGCTCGGGCTCCGGTTCAGTCTCTGCTGCCGGCTCTTCCGCCCCGTCTCCCATCGACGCCAAAAGCGCGGCGATGTCATCCGGGCTCATCTTCTTATTCGGGTCATCCGAAACCGCAGCTGCAGGCTCCGGTTCGGACTCCGGCTCCGGTTCAGCCTCTGCTGCCGGCTCCGGTTCAGGTTCCGCTATCGGTTCCGGCTCCGGTTCAGGTTCCGCTTCGGGCTCAGGTTCGGGCTCCGGTTCCGCAAGCGCTTCTTCTTCCGCCACGGGTTCCGGCTCAGATTCGGGCTCAGGTTCTTCGTCAAATTCCTCTCCGGCTTCTGCCCGGGCGATATCACGAAAAGAAGGCAGTGCAAAAGAAGGACTCATCGTCTCATCCGAGATGACCTTCTTCTGTATTGCCTCTTCTTCATCGGATCCGTTCTCCCAGGCAGCGATCTCTTCTTCCGTAGGAGCATCGGAATTCCAGTCAGACGGATCCTCTTCCGCGTCCTCTTCCCCCCATTCTGCCAGTTTTTCTGCAGTGGGTTCCTCCGCGAGTTCCTCGTCCGTCGGATAATCGTCATCCTCTGGCTCCTCCGCCACGGGTTCCGTCCGCTCAGGCCGATCCAATGTCTGCCCCATCTGTTGTTGCGCCGCTTTCAGCAGCTGATCCAGGCGATCCTCTTCCGAAGCCATGTCTACCTCTGTCAAAAAAGCTTATTCAAGCCTGTTTTTCATAAAATGATATGTTCCGATTATAGCACACCACTGCCTTCAAAACAAGTTATCCCTCATTCCCTCCGCTCTTGTCTGCTACGTCCGCAGGCTCTTTCGTGCTGTCATTTCCGGTCCCGATCTTTCGGATCCATTTCCCGCTCCTGAGCCGCAGGAAACTCCACCCGGTCTTGATGATCTGGTCAGACTTGAGACAAACATAGATCCAGAACGGTGAAAAATGAAACACAAAGCCCGCCAATATGCCCAGTGGGATCGAGATGACCCAAAGGAATACGTTATCGGTGATCATCAGCATCTTTGTATCTCCCCCGCCGCGGAGGACACCCTTGGTCATGATGCTGTTGGTCGCCTGGAAAACAATGATGAAACTGATCGCGAGCATCAGCTGCCCGGCGATCCTGCGGGTCTCCTCACCGACTCCGGTGTAGGAAGCGATGATCGGATTTTTCGCGATGGCGATGAACAGAGCGGAAACCAGTCCCAGGGCCAGTCCCAGTCCGAAGAACAGGTATCCCTGCTTCATGGTCCGCTCTTCCTTGCCCGTTCCCAGCGTCTGTCCCGTCACGATCGCCCCTGCCTGGCAGACGCCCTGCACCATGACCGTGCTGAGCTGCTGCGTGACCGCTGTGATGGCGTTTGCCGATACAAAAGTCTTTCCGAGATGCCCGATCACCATCGCAACGGTATTGTTCCCGATGGCAAGGATCCCGTCACTGATCAGAACCGGAATGCAGATGCGTATGTATTCCCCCAGAAGGGAGCGGGTCTTCATGAACAGATGCTTCAGCCTAAAGCCGATCTCTTTGTCAACGAGGAACAGGTAGCCCAGGATCATGGCCGCCTCAAAGATACGCGCGATCAGCGTCCCCAGCGCCGCACCGGCCACTTCCATGCGGGGGGCGCCCAGTTTACCGAAGATGAAGGCATAATTTGCCAGCAGATTCACGAAAAATGCACCGATGGAAACGAGCAGCGGCAGTCTGACCTGCCTTACGCTCCGCAGGGCGATCGTGGATGTCAGGGAAGCTCCCGCAAAGAAATACGCAGGCACCGACCAGCGGAAATAAACCGCTCCCATCTCAATGATGGACTCGTCTTCGGTATAGGAGCGCATGATCAGGTTCGGGAACAGCGCCGTGGCCAGCGCAAAGAGGCTCGCAAGCAGAAGCGTGAGTCTGAGCATCAGGCACACGGTCTGACGCAGGGCGTGTTCCGCCCCCTGCTCATCCACATTCCCCTTTTTCATTCCGTAATAACGCGCGATCGGAACCGAGGCCCCCATTCCCAGTCCCATGCAGAAGATCTGAAAGATCCCGATGAACGAATTCGCCAGGGATGTCGCGGACAGAGCCGTTTCACTCAGGCTTCCCACCATGATGGTATCCAGCATATTGACCCCGATCGTGATCAGACTCTGGGCTGCGATCGGCAAAGCAAGCGTGAAAACATTCCGGTAGAATTTCGGTTCCCTGTCAAAAAATGGATAACGCATATGGTTTCTGTCCCGCTTTCCGTAAATATCCTTCCCACTATACCACAGATCACGACTTTTTGCGAGTGCGGAATTCCGCGCCCCGAAGAAGTGCCAAAAAGCAACTGCGGCATACTGGTTTTTAGGAAGCTGCTCCTTTAAGATTTGCTTAGGAAAGGCAAATGCGCCATTTACAATTTATTTTCACCGTGTATAATAAAGGAGGAATGCACAATGGGACAGAACAGAAATAACAAGGGCTTTTCACTTGTCGAGCTGATCATCGTCATCGCGATCATGGCGATCACGATCGGTGTGTTGGCACCGCAGCTCATCAAATACATTGAAAAAGCAAAAGTGGCTGCAGACACGCAGGCCTGCGATGCCATCCACAGCGCGATCGTTCTGGCCCTGAACGATCCCAATGTCGTCACCGCAAGCGACAAGAGCCGCGACTGGATCGAAAAATTCACCACACCCGACACCGACATCCACCTCTATTCGGGCATGTTCGGCGCCGCCTGGTTCGATTGTGAGTTTGTCCGTTCCGTAACGGATACCCTTGGTTACAACCCCTGGGACACCCCTGCCGGTGAAGGCCTCAAATCCACTCCCGCTTCGGGGCATACGCTGATGCCTTGTGCCATAGTCAATTCCGCCGGGAGCGGCTTCGCGGTTTACATCGCCTGGAGTGACCGCACCGGGTACAAAAAGGGCGAAAACTTCAATGAAAGCTATGATGATCTGGAGGATTCCAAAGTCATCTATGTAAAATGATACGGAGGGAAAACATGACCTTTGCCGAAAAACTGATCTATCTTCGCAGACAGGATCGCTGCTCCCAGGAGAGCCTTGCCGAAGCCTTAAATGTCAGCCGGCAGACCATTTCCAAATGGGAACTCGGGATCTCGCAGCCTTCCATGGAGATGATCGTCTTTCTGAGCGATTACTTCCATGTATCGACGGACTTCCTGCTCAGGGAGGATACGGCGCTGGAAGATTCCGATGCGTTGGCAAAGATCGTGATCCGTTTTCTGAACTCGTCCCAGTCCATGGAAATGATCTCCAAAGAACTGGTCGCCATCGCTCGGGACGGCGTGATCGATGAGGAGGAGAAGAAAATGCTCTCATCGATCTCCAAAGAGATCGACGAGATCCAAAGGGTGATCGACGAACTGAAAGCCCTGATCGCCGGCGCTCTTTCCGACTGACAGCAAAACTCCCCCGTACGGACGGGGGAGTTCTTTTTTTGTGAAAACGATCTTCAATTCCGTTTCATGAGGATCTCCATGCCGGCATTCAGACCATCCACGGTCAGTGGCAGCATGGGAAAGATCTCGCCGATGGCCGTCTCCGCTTCCCGCCAGGGTGCCGCGATGGGGCTCATCTTCGGATTCATCCACACGACCCTCTTATATTTCCTTCGCAGGCGCAGCAGCCATTCATGGCCGGAATATCCGCCGTTCGGGCCACGGTAATTCCCGTCCCTGGCATACAATTCTTCCGGCGCCATGGCGGCATCCCCGACAATGATCACCTTGAAGTCCTTGTCCAGATTCCTAAACATCCATTCCGTCTCGATCCAGTCACCGTTCTCACAGCCCGGCGTATTATAGACGTGGGAATAAATGCAGTTATGGAAGTAATAGGTCTTCACTTCCTTGTAGTGATTGGACTTGTGCACCGACTGAAAAAGCTCGTTCAGCAGATCACAATAAGGGATCATCGTCCCGCCGCTGTCCATCAGAAGCAGGAGCTTTACGCTGTTCTTCCTCGGTTTGTCCATCACGATCTGCAGGCAGCCCCCGTTGTTGCAGGTCTTGTCAATGGTACTGTCGATATCCAGCTCGGTCTTCGGAATATCCAGGCGGCTCGAAAACTGCCTGAGCTTGCGCAGCGCCGCCATGAACTGGCGTCCGGTCAGAACGCGGTCATCCCGGAAATCCCGGTATTTTCTGGCTCCCACCACCTGAAAAGCGCTCTGGTAGCCCGTGGCACCGCCCACGCGTATGCCGCCTATGTTTCCGCCGGTATTCCCGAAGCTGGTCTTTCCCATGGTCCCGATCCAGTATGCACCGCCGTTGTGCTCGCTGTCCTGGTCCTTCAGGCGCTGCTTGAATTTCTTCTCAACGTCATCCTTGTCCAGCTCGAAGCTTTCGACCGAGTTCAGGTAATCCTTGTCCTCCTCATGGAGCATCTCGTTCATTTCCGGCTTATCCAGCCAGCGCAGCATCTGCTGCGTGATCCCGGTCTCGTGCTGTAGCGCCTTGAAGCACTCCTCAAAAGCCAGGTCATACTTGTCATAATCCGTTTCGCTGTGTACCAGGATCGAACGCGCGACATAGTAAAAGCGCGTGAGCGAGCTCTCGCACAGGCCCTGGTCCAGCGCCTGCTGCAGCGTCAGCCACTCGCTCAGCGTTACGTTCAGGCCGTATTTTTTCAGGCTGTAGAAAAAGCTCTGGAACAAACTGTCCTCTCCTTACACGTAATGCTTAACGGTTTCCAGATCCTCGTCCTTCTTGACGATCACGCCGAGGAAGGGAAGCTTCTCCCGCAGGGTTTCCGCCGGGATCCCGTTCATCTGCAGGGCGTTCAGCCAGTCGATCAGCTCCGAGGTGGACGGCTTTTTCCGCACATCCCTTATCCCCCGGATCCAGTAAAACACATCCATGGCGTTCTTCAGCAGGTTTTCCTCGATATCCGGATAATGGACCTTTACGATCTCTTCCATCAGGGCCGCATCCGGAAATTCGATGTAATGAAAGATGCAGCGGCGCAGGAAAGCATCCGGCAGCTCTTTTTCCGCATTGGAGGTGATGATCACGATCGGGCGCTGTTTTGCCTTGACCGTGCGCTTCGTCTCATGGATATAGAATTCCATCTGGTCCAGTTCCCACAGGAGGTCGTTGGGGAATTCCAGATCCGCCTTGTCGATCTCGTCGATCAGAAGGACAACCTGCTCCTCGCTCTCAAAGGCCTCCCCCAGCTTTCCCAGTTTGATGTAGCGCGCGATGTCATCCACACCCTCTTCGCCAAACTGCCCGTCATAAAGACGCTGTATCGTATCATACATATACAGGCCGTCCTGGGCCTTGGTCGTGGATTTGATGTTCCAGATGATCAGCTTTTTCCCGAGAGAACGCGAGACCGCCTCGGCCAGCATGGTCTTTCCCGTTCCCGGCTCGCCCTTGATCAGCAGCGGCTTCTTGAGCGCGATCGCCACGTTGACGCTTCCCATCAACGCCTCACTGGCAACGTATTCTCCCGTCGATTTGAAATTCTCTGCCATGTTTTCCTCCGCCTTTCTTTGAAAAGCCCGCAGCCGGAAAGCACCGGTACCGCGGGCCAAACAGTTCTTATTCTTCTCTGTTCACTACGTCGATCACCCCTGGCTGATCCCAAGAACGTCGTCGATCGTGCGCACAAGATTTCCGATCTCGGGCTTTGTCAGCTGCGCATCGGCGCCAAGCTGCTCACCCTTGCGTCTCATCTCGGTATTGATCAGGGACGAGAAGATGATCACCGGGATGCTCTTGAGCACGTCATCTTCCTTGACAAGCTTGGTCAGGCGGTGCCCATCCATCTGGGGCATCTCTATATCGGTGATGATGCACTGCGCATGCTTGTCCAGAGAGCCCTCCACCTTCCACTGGCTGAGCAGATCCCAGGCCAGCTGGCCGTTCTCGGTATGCGTCAGGTTCACATAGCCTGCCTTGTGCAGCGATTCCACGATCAGCTTGTTCAGCAATGCGGAATCCTCTGCGATCAGGATCGGGGTATCGTTGCGGGAACGCGTTCCCATCTCGTCGATCTCCTGAACCTTCAGACCGGTCTCGGGGTTGATATCCGTCACGATCTTCTCGAAATCAAGGATGATGATGAGCTTGTCATTCTTTTTGATGATGCCGGTGCTGATGCCCTCTTCGGAATTGGAAACCGTGGAGTCGGGCTTGATGATCTCGGTCCAGGATACTCTGTGGATGCCGATCACGGAATCAACATGGAATGCGATATCCAGTCCGTTGAAATTGGTGATGATGAAAAGACCGCCGTTCTCGGATTCTCCCCTCTGCAGGCAGTTCTTCAGATCGATCGCTGTGATCATCACATCCCTGGGCATAAAGATGCCCTCTATGCTGGGATGGGCATTGGGTACAGGCGTAACTGCCTGGTACGGAATGATCTCACGGATCTTTGCAACATTGATGCCATAGGAATTCCCCGCCAGGGTAAACTCCAATACTTCCAGTTCGTTCGTGCCGTTTTCCAACAGTATCTTTGTTTCCATAACCCACCTCACTCTTATAGGATCAGGCATAGCCTGTCAAAGAAAACCTTCACATAATATTATAAATAAAAAACGGGGAAAAGTCCATTAAAACTTATAAAATGGTCAACTCGCCACGCGACTCTCCGCTGCGCATGATCATCGTCAGAGAGCTGATCGAGGCCGCCTGCGCTTCCGTCACTTCGATCAGCAGGACCGCCGTATCGCTGCCGCCTGCCGGAATGACCTCACGGTATCCGGAAAGATCGTTCAAAAGCACCGTCATCATGGATGCCTTGGAAAAAGAATTGTTCACACGAAATGTAAAACGCGGGGAATAAGCCGTCATGTCCACGGCCTTGTCCTCCACGCCTGTATTGGTCAGGGTATAATTGAATACCAGAAGCGAATTGCCGCTCGTGGCCGTCACCACACCCTGCCAGTCATTTTCCGACACCTCGGTGGGATAGGTCTTGCTGATGTCAAAGGAAGTGAAATCAATCTCGACCCCATCGATCCCGAAGAAATCATCGATATCCGTATAGACCGGTCCGCTCTGCTTTTCTCCGCCCTCGGAAGAAGGGCCCTCGCCCTCCTCACCGGAGCCCTGCTCTCCCTCTTGCTCCTGCTCCTTTTCCTGCGCCTTCTGCTGAGCGATCTGGGCCTTCACCTCCGCGAGGCGCTTAAGCCTGGCCCGTTCGGCCTCCACCTCTTCCTTGGCGATGGTGGCGGCGCGATAGTTTTCGTCATACTTCAAAAGCAGATGCGCAGCATATTCCTCCACCATCTGCATTTCCTGTTCACTCAGGTCCGGTATGGCATTGTCGGTCGCACAGGCACACAGGCTCACACTCACGAGCAGGCAGCCAAGCATTGCAAATCGTCTTCTCATAGCCCGCTTATTGTATCATATCCGCACTTTTTTGTCTATTTTGTTTCCAGCTCAAACCAGAATTCCACGCCATCATCATAATTCGTCACACCGTAGGCCTGCTTCATGGATTCCATGATGGCTTTTACGATGGAAAGTCCCAGACCGCTCCCGCCGTATTCACGTGTACGCGCCTTATCCACCTTATAGAATTTGTCCCAGAGCCTTTCAAGGCTTTCCTGCGGGATCGGCTTGCCGCTGTTGAACACGGACGTGCGGATGCGCCCGTCCCTTTCCTCCAGCTTGATCCGGATCTCTTTCTTTCCGTCACAGTAATTCACGGCGTTGGAGAAGTAATTGCGCAGCACCTCCTCCACCTGGTATTCATCCCCCCACACCCATGATCCGGGAACGGGATCATAGCAGACACGAATTCCCTTCTGCCTGCACATCTGCTCGAAGGACGAGATCAGCTGCATCAGAAGCTCGTTCAGATCAAAACGTTCCATCTGCATGATGTCTTCCCCGCTCTCCACATGGTTGAGGGAGATCAGGCGCTTGACCAGATGGTTCATCTTCCGGGTCTCGTCCATGATCACGTCGCAATAATAGTCCCTGCTTTCCTGATCATCACTGATCCCGTCCTTCAGGCCTTCGGCGTAGCCCTGGATCAGGGCTATGGGCGTCTTGAGCTCATGGGAGACGTTCGCCAGGAACTCCTGTCTGCGCACTTCCGCGTTCCGCCTGGCCTTCACGTCCTTCTGCAGCTCCAGATTGGCCGTTTTGAGTTGGCTGATATTCTCCTCCAGCCGGTCTGCCAGGATGTTCATGTTCTCTCCGAGAACACCGATCTCGCTTTTGCTCGTTCCCTCATACCGGCTGTCAAAATCCATTTCCGCCATGCGTTTCGATACTTCGACCAGAGAAAGGATCGGCCCGGTGATCTTTTTGGTCACAAACCAGATCACCACCCCGGCCAGAACGATCGCCGGCAGACCGATGTAGAGCAGCATGCGGTTCGCCATGTTCACGCTTTCACGCACGCTTTCCAGCGCGGTGCGTATCATGAAAAAGCAGTCGTCATCCAGGTTCCCCCACATGGTCGCGTATTCCGTTCCGCTGAAGGGATCCGGCATGTAGGTCAGGCTGTAATGATCCGTTTCCTCGACCAGCTGCTTCTCCGTATTGTCACGGGCAAACAGGATGTCGCGGAGCTGGCGGCTGATCTGCGCCGGATCCTTGATGTTCGAATAAATGGTATTGGAACTGGCGTCGGTAACGACAAAATTCACGTTATAGACATTGCAGAGATGCATGATCTCACTCTCAAAGTCCTCGTTCCCGAATTCGTCTTCCTCCCATGCCTTTTCCAGTTTCTCGTATACTTCGATCAGATTCGACCGTTTGTACTGCAGGTAGGAGCGCTCGAGCAAGGTGTCGTTCAGGACCCAGACTGCCGCGAGCGTGAACCCCAGCAGGCAGATATAGACTGCCGCCATCTCACGCTTCAGCGAATAATGCCTTTCCCTGCGTCTTTTTTTTCCGCCGCTCTTTTCCATCACTTTTCCGACTTCGACACGAATTTATAACCGAGCCCCCAGATCGTCTGGATCAGGTCGCCCTTTTCTCCCAGCTTGCTTCGCAGTTTCTTGACATGCGTATCGATCGTCCTCGCATCACCGAAATAATCATAATTCCACACGCTGTTGAGGATCTTTTCCCTCGAAAGGGCGATCCCCTCGTTCTCCATGAAAAAGCTCAAAAGCTCAAATTCCTTGAACGAAAGCTCAACATCCTTCCCGTCCACCATCACGGTATGAGCGCTCTTGTCGATCACCACGCCTCCGGCTTCCACGCGGCTGTCCTCCGAGGCTCCCGTGGTCCTTCGGAGGATGGCCTCCACTCGCGCGACCAGGATCCTGGGGCTGAAGGGTTTTGAGATATATTCATCCACACCGAGCTGGAAGCCCAGGAGTTCGTCCCGCTCATCCCCGCGCGCGGTCAGCATGATGATCGGTACTTTCGACGTTTTGCGGATCTCCTTGCAGACCTCCCATCCGTCCATCCCGGGCATCATCACGTCCAGGATCAGAAGGTCGATATCCTTCTCCTCATAAAACAGCTCCAGAGCGGCATTCCCGTCCTCCGCTTCCAGCACCGCATAATCGTTCTTTACCAGAAAATCCTTTACCAGCTTTCGCATGCGGCTCTCGTCATCCACCACAAGGATCTTCGACCTCTCCATGCTCCTCACCTCCCGGACATTTTCATGTATCATACCCTTTCATCACATCTTAGCAGGGATTTATGTAAAAACTGTGTTCACTGCTCTCTTTTCAGCTGAAGTTCTTCCTCCCGGACCGCCTCTTCCCGTTCCTTCAGTTCCTCCTCCCAGGAGGCATAGCGGTCCTGCAGGACCCGTTCGTAATTCAGGATGTTCGGGCTGTCGCTCATCCCGGCGATCACCAGCATGGCGATCAGCGCGGCCAGAAGGAAAAGGAGCACGATGCGCAGGGAGGAAAGCTTCTGCTTTACCCGTCTCAGTTTCTGCTCCGCGTTTTTCAGCATTTCCTCGAGCTGTCTTCGTTTCGCTTCGGCCTCTGCCCCGCCCAGAAGTTTTTCCACCGGAAGCCCCGGCAACTCCGCTTCGCCCAGCTGCTCCTTATGCTCCTCCAGGTACTGCCGCAGGCTCAGCAGATAGGCATATCCCTCCGCCGTATGAAATACGCCGTCCTCCAGGGCTTTCCGGTACAAAGCCATGACCAGCGTGGGTTTGTTGTAATCCAGCTGTTTTTCCAGGCGGCTGATCCGCTCCGCTTCCGTCACGGCCTGTTCGGCCTCCTCCACATTCCGGTAGCTGAAGAAGCCCTGCTCGATCCGGCCTATGACTTTCTCCTCTTTGCTCTCTTCCTCTGCCAAAGGTATCCCCTCCCACATTTGAAAAAGCGGCAGACAATGCCGCCGCTTTCTTTTATATCACATTCTGCCCGAAAAGTCAGTATCCCTGACGTTTACTTCTTGTCAAGCACCTTTTTCAGCTCATCCATGAAGGTATTGATGTCCTTAAACTCGCGGTAAACGGATGCGAATCGCACATAGGCGACCGCTTCGAGGTTTTCGAGCTTTTCCATGACGATCTCACCGATGACGGCGCTGGGAACTTCCTTTTCTTCCCGCTTGAAGACCTCCGTCTCGACCTCATCCACCAGATGCGTGATCTGCTCGGCACTGATCGGCCGCTTGTGGCAGGCCCGCAATACACCGGCCTCGATCTTTTTCCGGTCGTACGCCTCTCTGGCATTGTCCTTCTTGATCACGATCAGCGGGATCGTTTCCACTTTTTCATACGTCGTAAAACGTTTGTCACACTCGTCGCATACTCTCCTGCGCCGAATGGAAGCATTGTCATCCGCCGGCCGCGAATCCACGACACGTGTGTTCTCATGACCGCAAAAAGGACATTTCATGATCGTTTCCCTCCGTTTTTTGTTAGTGATCAGCTAAAAAGATTATAACGGAAACGTCAACTTATGTCAACCTGAACTTATGTTAACCTGGCTCCTTACGAAGGCATAGGGCTGCCAGTTTTTCCGGGATCGATGCCGCATCCTTCGGGCTGAGAGGCCTCTTCCCGTCAAAGATGAGAAAGCCCTTTTCCGAGATGCCCGGAACGCTTATCCCTTCCAGCAGCCCCCGCAGATAGACCTGGGCGATGGCCGCGGCACAGACCCGGCAGTCATACAGATCCCGCAGGATCTCCGCTCCGCCGGTATCCGGAAGATCCGGAAGCTTTAAGACCCTGCGCATAAAACGGTGCAGGATGAGTGCCGTTTCCCCCCGGCTCAGCTCCTCACCGCTTCCCGTCTCCTCCAGCCAGCCTTCTTCCGCGGCCGTTTCCAGGGCCGCCCTTCCGCAGGGGATATCGTCCTCCGCTCCCTTCTCCAGCCGCAGGAGGCTTTCGACAAATGCACTTTTTGAAACCGCCGCCATATCCTATACAGCCCGGATCCGGAACACTTTGCTGCCGTGCGCGGGAAGCCCTTCTGCCGCGACTTTCCGCCCGGAAGAGAGGGTCTCCGTTCCGTCGGACAGATTCCGGATGCAGTAAGAAGAAGCTGCCCCGAAGCCCTCCGCATCCGGCATTTTATCCCCGATGAAGGCCAGGATCGTTTCAAGCTCGACGGAAACCTCCGCTGCCTGTTCCTTCCCGGACAGGTTAAAGAAGGCCACAGCGATGCTGCCGTCCGCCAGCGGCTTGGCCAATGCGTCCACGCGCTCGTTATCCCGGATATACTCGGTATCGGGCCGTTCCTTTGCCAGCGTGGAAAAAACGCGCTTCGCCTGCACTCCCAGGGGATCCTGATTCAAGGCGATCAGCTCCCTGTCCGCGATGATGCGGTAAAGCTCATCATCCTTCCGCACACGGCGCAGATCCAGCCCCAGCATCAGCGGGGAATTCAGCATGCACCACATGGCAAAATGCGTGCGGCACTCCGTCATGTCCAGCCCGTTCATTCCCACCATCAGCATGTCGGGGTCATTCCAGCCCTTATCAAGGCCGGCAAATTCATCCATGATGACGGCCTTGTTATACTGCGGAGCCACCCCCGGAGTATAATCGCTCTCCCAGGAGCCATATCCCGGATCTCCGTCCGCCCCCACCCGGAAGGTGATGTCGTTTAAGATGCGCCAGGAATCCCCGACCTTCCATCCCCAGTCCTGAGGCTGCGTCTTGCCCCATTCGCAGATGGAGAGCAGCACATCCGCCTCCGGATCCTCCTCATGAAAGGCTTCCAGAAGCGTGGCATAGGAAACAAGGGTATTCTCCTGCCTGCGGTGATTCATCAGACGGATTTGGTTTGTGCCCTTTTTCAGAGACAGCCGTATCTCTTCGGAGCTGACCAGCCCCATGCTGACCGGAAGCAGCTCATCATATGCCACTTCCTCTCCCACCGCGATCTGAAGCCAGCTTCCGATCTCCGGTTCTTCTCCGCTGATGTAGACCACACGGACGGCGTATTCCCCCTCTTCCGCTGCCTCATAAGAAAAGCAGAGCTCGCCGCTGCGCTCCTCCGCAGGGCTGTGCTGCGGTCCCGTTCCGTCAAAGGTCCCGATCCCGACCGCGCAGCCGTCTTCCCGCAGCCGCACGCCTGCGCCGCAGAACTCTGCGTCCTTCGCCTCCAGGCAGTCGGTACGCCCGGCACCCGCGATCTGCAGCTCGCGGATGGCCGGCGCATAGGTGTATCTGGCGTTTCCTGCAGCGGAAAATGTGGCGTTATCCCAGAGATAATAGCAGTTGTCCACCTTGATAAAATCCACGCCCCACTCCAGGTAGCTCTTCGCATCCGTTTTTTCATGACCGCAGGTCCCCACGGCCGCACCGGCACAGAGATTGGTCCCGATGTCATTATACATGCCGAATTTCAGCCCCTTCGAATGGATGTAGTCGGAAAGCGCCCGGAAGCCGGAAGGGAATTTCCGCTCCTCATTCGCCAGTTTCCCGTCCACGCGCTCCGGACGGTAGCAGCCGTCATCCAGCACCACATATTCGTAACCGAGCTCATCCAGGCAAAGCTCCACGATCTTGTCCGCCATCTGCTTTGTCAGTTCTTCGGTATTGCCGCTCCCGAAGGCGTTCCAGCTGTTCCAGCCCATGGCCGGAAGCCGGCCTTTTCGCTTTCCCGAAAACACCTCTCCCTTGTGAAAACCGTCATAACGGTACTTTGCATCCCTGATCACCGCAGGTCTGTTCATGTTTTCTCCTCCTTCCGAGATCCGATCTTTCCCTGATATTATCACAGCGCTCCCGCCCTCCTCTATGCAATGCTAGCCTTGTGTCTGCCAGGAATTGCGCTTTCGGTAACCAGGGAAAAACTGACTTTATCACGGGATCCGCATTATAATAGGAATGGAGGTAAGCACCAATGGACGGACATAAGAGAAAAGATCAAGGATTTACACTGGTGGAACTGATCGTGGTACTGGTCATTCTGGCCATACTAGCCGCGATCCTGGTACCCTCGCTGCTGGGATACATTGACCGGGCAAAGATGGATCAGGATATCCTGGAAGGCCGCGACATCGTGACCGCCACCCAGGCCGAGCTGACCAAGCTTTACGGCCTGAACAGGGATCAGAGCAGCAGCTCGGTCATCCCCGGCCATACAGACTCCTATAACAAGAACAAGGATGTAAATGCCAGCACTTCCGACTTTGCCAAGAACATTCTGGCGCTTTCGGAAAAAGAACCCTATATCCTGGTTGTCGGACTGGGAAGCACCGGGATATATAAGGATGAAGAAAAAGAAAATGACCAGCGGAAAGCCTACACGATCTACACTGCCCTGTACATGAAAAGCAAGGATTCCACCCCCGTATATTTTTACGGTGATGAATGGGGCTACTACTATCCGACAGACAAACGGATCAAAGTTGTAACCAAGAAAGCATACAACAAGGACATAACAGCAGCCAATTATCATAACCGTTTCGGCATCTACCTGCAGTATTATATCCTTGCCGACGGGGAAGGCAAATACGACTCCCAAGGAGAAGACGGCAAAAAAACATTTGGGATTTCCTCCAGAAAAAATCTGCTTACGGATTTCAAAAACCAAAAAAAGAGGCGGGAAACCGCCTCTTTTTTTGATGCTCCGTAAAGTCAGATCATTTCTTCTCATAAACCGTATATTTTTCCACTTCCTTCGTTGAACCCTCAACCAAAGGTCTCGTCACGCTGGTCTCCGACCACTCTCCGGATTCTCCGTTGTACCAGATCTCCGATGAGCTGTCTTTATAATGGATCCAGCATACGACAAACGCTTCGTGGTAATCCTTGCGGGTCCTGTCCGACGGCATGGAATCCGGATAGTTCTTCCAGCACGCCACCTCAAACAGCTGCACCTCCGGCAACAGCTTTCTCATCCTGTCTTCAGCTATCTCCGCTCACCAGTTCCAGATCCGCATAGCTGTCACCGCCAAACAAAAGCAGGGGAAAAGGTCATGCCTCCTCCACCGTATATTCTTTCCCGTCAAAATGGACGCTTACGCCGTCTTCCACATAGGAGGCTTCCAAAATGGTATAGGCCGCCCTACGGTTCTCTTCCAGCGCGGTGCCGCAGCGTACCGACAGGGAAGCGCTCTCCGGGAGCTTCAGGCTCTCCGCCCATTTCTTTCTGTCCGCGCCCTTGGAGCTCTTCTTCCAAGCCTGGTAGAGCCCGGAAAGCTCACTCTGCGCGGCCGTTACCGCCGCCTTGGCGTTATTGATGACGGCACGCTCGTTCACTCCGTCCACATAGCCCAGAAGCCCCGGTTTTTTCTCTTGTCATCTCTCATCCGTCTGCTCCGAAAAGATACCGTTTCACTATCTTATATCGGCTTTTTTCCGTTACTGCTTTACATAAAATTCATATATATACATAGTTATTATATCACAATTCCGAATTATAGAACCATATTTTGTAAATACCAAAAAAACTTACTTTTTCGCGGTCTGCGGCCAAACGTAGCATACAAAAAGCCACCTGTCCCGCTGGCGGCTGTCTTTTTCTTTGCCTTTCTCCGGTTTCGCAACCCTCAGCGGAAGCGTATCGTTCCGTTCTTTGCGTCCATCTCTTCGATGATCGCCAGGGATTCCACGCGGATCCCCTGCTCCCTGAGCAGCTTTCCGCCCTCCTGGAAGCCTTTTTCGATGGCGATCCCCACGCCCACCGTTTCCGCGCCGGCTTCCCGTATGATCTCCATCAGCCCGTTGATGGCATTGCCGTTCGCCAGAAAATCGTCAATGATCAGGACCCTGTCCTCCGGTGAGAGATATTTCCGCGAAACGATCACGTCGTAGACCCTCTGGTGGGTAAAGGACTGGATCTTCGTTGAATAGACGCTGCCGTCGAGATTGATCGACTGGGATTTCTTTGCGAATACCACAGGCACGTCAAAATACTGGGCTGCCACAGCCGCGATCCCGATGCCCGAAGCCTCTATGGTCAGGATCTTGGTCACGCCCGCATCCGCGAACAGCCGCTTCCATTCCTTTCCCATCTCGTTGAACAGTGCGATATCCATCTGATGGTTCAGGAAGGAGTCCACCTTCAGAACATTCCCTTCCTTGACCAGTCCGTCCTTTCTGATCCTTTCCTCAAGCAAACGCATGTCATCTCTCCTCTCTGAAATAGGCCTGACCGAGGGCAGCCGGCGGCTGCTTCTCACGGCTGTTCCGAAGGCTGGTCACGACCAGCACGATGATCGTCACCACATAGGGCAGCATCTTGAAGATCTCCTGCGAGGCTCTTGTCAGCCCCGGGATATACAGGTACATCCAGTAAAGCACACCGAAAAGGTATGCGCCCCAGATCGCATTGCGCGCTTTCCAGGTTGCAAAGATCACCAGCGCCACCGCCAGCCAGCCGAGCTTTTCAATGCTGCCGTCATTTGCCCAGGTCCCCTTGATGTAATCCATAACGTAGTAGGCCCCGCCGAAACCGCAGATCCCGGCCCCGATGCAGATGGCCAGATACTTGTTCTTCGTGACATCGATGCCGGCCGCATCCGCCGCCTGAGGATTTTCCCCGACGGTCCTGAGATTCAGGCCGCTCCGGGTATGATGCAGGAAATACTGCATGACCCCCGCCAGGATCACCGCCAGATACACCATGAAGCCGTAGGAAAAGAAGATCTTCCCGACGGCCCCGAGCCCCGACAGAAAAGGTACCGTTTTCCGGAAGGCCGCCGAAGTCACGGGCACGGAGATCTGTTCGAAACGTCCCGCCAGGGTGTTCAGGGAGCCGCCGAAGAAATTGGCCACGCCCGAGCCGAAGATGCTCAGCGCCAGACCGGTCACATTCTGGTTGGCCCTAAGCGTGATCGTGAGAAAAGCGTAGATCAGGCCCCCAAGCGCCGCTCCCAGGAAGGACGCCAACAACGCGATCAGCACGCAGAGCGCGGGCTGCGGGTTCTCGGTCGCCCCCTCGTACAGGAATACGGCCACCAGAGAGGATATGCCGCCGAGATACATGATGCCGGGCACACCCAGATTCAGGTTTCCCGCCTTCTCGGTCAGGATCTCCCCGATACAGCCGAACATGATCACGGTTCCGAAATACACAGCTGCCTGAAGCAGCGAGATCAGACTGCTCATGCCTCCCCCTTTCCCGCTTTGCCGCGAAAAATGCAGCGATAATTGATAAAGAACTCACTCCCCAGGATAAAGAAGAGGATGATGCCGATGATCATCTGGGAAGCGTAATCGTTGAGTTTGCACTTGGAAGCGATCTCTCCCGCCCCGCTCTGCAAAAAGGCAAGCAAAAGCGAGATCAGAAGCATCGTTGCACTGTCAAACCGGGCAAGCCAGGCCACGATGATGGCCGTAAAGCCGCGGCCTCCCGCCGTGGAAACCGAGATCGTATGGGATGCGCCCGCCACCGCCATGAAACCGGCCAGTCCGCAGATCGCGCCGGAAAGCAGCATGGTGCGGATCATCACCCAGCCCACATTGATGCCGGCATAACGTGCCGTATTTTCCGAGGCGCCCACCACGGCGATCTCGTATCCGTGCTTCGTGTACTTCAGATACACGAACATCAATACCGCAAACAGAAGGACCAGGATCACGCTGATGAAATAGCGGGTCCCGAACAGGGCCGGAAACCACCCCTGCATCCCGTTCTGGTTGATGATCCCCACGGTGTTGGAACCGAAGGGATTCTCCCATTTCGCCACGAAAAAGGAGGTCAGCTGGATCGCCACGTAGTTCATCATCAGCGTAAAGAGCGTTTCGTTCGTGTTCCACTTTGCCTTGAAGACCGCCGGAAGCAGCGCCCAGAGCGCTCCCGCCACAGCGCTTCCCGCAAACATGAGTGCCAGCAGGAGCGGGGAAGGCAGGGTCTTTAAGTAAAGCATGCAGGCCGCCGTCACGATGCCGCCGATCAGCACCTGTCCCTCCGCCCCGATATTCCAGAAGCGCATCTTGAATGCCGGCGCCAGACCGATGGCGATGCAGGCCAGCATCATCATCTCCTTCACGGTAGACCAGATCCTGGTCTTTGTTCCGAAAGCTCCTTCAAACATGGTCCGATAGACCACCACCGGGTTCAGGCCCGTGATCGCAAAGATCAGGATCCCGCAGAACAGCAGTGCGATCAAAAGCGACCCGAGACGTATCCCGATGCGAGCCGCCGGCGCCAGGCTGTCTCTTTTTGCCAGACGGATCAGTGGCTCACCGTTTTTCTTCTTCTCAGGCATCCGCCGCCTCCTTTCGCATCTGCGTCATCAGTCGTCCGACCTCTTCCTTCTTAGCCGTGCGTCCGTCCAGGATGCCGCTGACCCTGCCGCCGCAAAGGACCAGGATGCGGTCACAGAGCTCCAGGAGCACATCCAGATCCTCACCGACATAGATCACGGCCACCCCGGCCTCCTTCTGCTCGTTGAGCAGCTGATAGATCGTGTAGGAGGTGTTGATATCCAGCCCCCGCACGGCGTAGGCCGTCATCAGGACCGTAGGGGCAGCAGCGATCTCACGACCCACCAGCACCTTCTGCACATTACCGCCGGAAAGCCTTCTGACCGGCGTGCCGATGCCCGGCGTCACGACGTTCAGATCCTTTCGGATCCGTTCCGCCAGCTCCTTGGGCTTCTTTTTATCCGTAAAGATCCCCCGTCCCCGGGTATAATCCTTGAGCATCATGTTTTCCGACATGCCCAGATCCCCCACCAGTCCCATGCCGAGACGGTCCTCCGGGACGAAGGAAAGGTGAACCCCCAGTTCCCGGATCTTCCGCGGGGTCTTCCCGATCAGTTCCGCTCCCTCCTCCGTATCGGGGGCATTATAGACGATGCTCGCTCCGGGCATGGTCACCTGCAGCCCGGCGATGGCTTCCAGAAGCTCCTTCTGTCCGTTTCCGGAAACGCCGGCGATGCCAAGGATCTCCCCGCCGTATGCTTCGAAGCTCACGTCGTCAAGCTTCTGTATCCCCTCTTCGTTGAAGCAGCTCAGATGTTCGATCCTGAGCCGCAGGGGCCTCTCCTCCACAAGCGGCCTGTCGATGTTGAGCTCGATCTTTTCCCCGACCATCATCTCCGTGAGACTCTGCTCCGTGGCATCCTTCGTTTCCACGGTATCGATGTAGACCCCGCGCCTGAGGATCGCCACCCGGTCCGAGATCGCCAGGACCTCATGGAGCTTGTGGGTGATGATGATGACGGTCTTGCCGTCCTTCTTCATGTTCCGGATCACGGAAAAAAGCTTCTCGGTCTCCTGCGGCGTCAGCACCGCCGTCGGCTCATCCAGGATCAGGATGTCCGCCCCGCGGTAAAGGACCTTCACGATCTCGAGGGTCTGCTTCTCCGAAACGCTCATGTCATAGACCTTCTTATCCGGGTCAATGTCAAAACCGTACTTGTCGCAGATCTTTCGGATGGCGTCGGCGATCTGCCGGTGGCTGAGCCTCCCCTTCCCATTGATCCCGATGATGACGTTTTCCGCCGCCGAAAAAACATCCACCAGTTTGAAATGCTGGTGGACCATGCCGATCCCGCAGGCAAAAGCATCCCTGGGATCGCGGATATTCACTTCTTTTCCGTTCACGGAAATGCTCCCGTGATCGGGATAATAGATCCCCGCAAGCATGTTCATCAGGGTGGTCTTTCCGCTGCCGTTCTCGCCCAGCAGCGCCAGGATCTCTCCGCTGCGCACCTCCATGGTCACATCATCGTTCGCGATCACGGATCCGAAGCTCTTTGTCACATGCTTTAGGGAAATTGCCGCTTCTGTCATATGTCTTCCTCAAGAAAACAGGGGAGTACTCTCGCACTCCCCGCCGCTTATCTAACTCAGTTCAGCTCGGTGATACCGTCAATGCGGATATCAAAGCTGGGCGCTGCCCGAAGCTCGGACTCATGGAAATAGCCGTCCCAGATCGCTTCCTTGTCCTCGGGATCGTTCGGGTCAAAGTTGCCGGTCATGTCCACAACATAGCTGTCCAGAAGCTTTCCGCCAACGGTGAACTTGGAGGTATCAAAGACATGCAGGCTGCCGTCCTTGATCGCCGCTTCCACTTCCGCCACCTTCTCGGCCGTGCCGGCTGCCACGGAAGGCCCCAGCGTGGTGATCGCAACCGTATCGGTCTTGTAGCCCTCTGCCCAGTCACGTGCGATGGCCTGACCGTTCTTCAGGCAGTCAAATGCGTATTTGTAATAAACGGACCAGTTGTTGGTCGCGCTGGTAAGAGCAGCCGTGGGTGCTACGTTCAGCATGTCCACGTTATAGCCTACGGAGTAAGCCACTTTGCCGCTGTCCAGGGCAGCCTGTACCGCCGTGGGAGCTCCGGTGGAATCCGCATGCTGGCCGATGATCACGCAGCCGTCCGCCATCAGGGCATTGGCTGCCTCGCCCTCTTTCGTGATGTCAAACCAGGAATTGGTATAGGTCACTTCCATGGATACGTTCTGGTATACGGACTGCACACCCAGGAAGAATGCGCTGTAACCGCTTACCACCTCGGCGTAAGGGAAAGCGCCGACATAGCCGATGCGGACGTTTCCGTCGGCATCGTAGTTCTCGGGAGCAAGCTCACCGGCTGCCGCCAGTTCCGCGACCTTCATGCCTGCCACAACACCCGATACATAACGTGCCTCATAGATATTCGTAAATGCATTGGAAAGATTGCTCAGTCCGCTGATGGCGGCGGTATCACCGGTCATGGCCACAAACTGGACATCCGGGAACTCCGCTGCAGCCTGCTGGGTGAAGGACTGATGTCCGTAGCTGTTGGAAAAGATCCCGGTACAGCCCTGGTCTACCAGGTCCTTGGCCGCTTCGTAGCAGGACTCATCTTCCTTTACGGAATACTTCCAGATGATGTTCTCCTCGGGGATGCCGTTCTCCTTGGCCGCCTTCTTGATGCCCTCGATGTGTGCGTAGGTATAGCCCTCGTTCTCGTCACCCACAAGGATCGCACCGATCTTGATGCTGCCGGCGTCTCCGGATGCGTCTCCGCTCTTGCCCGGATCTGCCGTGCCACCCTCACAGGCGGTTGCGGACAGGACCATTACGCCTGCCAAAAGTGCTGTTGCAATTCTCTTTTTCATAACCATTCCTCCTCTTGTTTCCTGACGGCACTCCCGTCAAAACAGTTGTATGATAGCGCAAAGCTCATTTCTTGTAAATAGGCAGATTAGCTTAAAGCATTCCCTTCCGGGCTTTTTTCATCAGATATCACCATAGGCTTCCTCGGTCCGATCCAGGAGATCCAGCAGCTCTTCCACATTCTCCTCCGTAACGTACCAGCCGAAGCCCTCGGCATAAAGTTCCTCTTCCACGGCTCCGTCATTAAAGCAGTCCAGTAGCTTGTCGCCGATCTGGGCCCTGTAATGGCTGGGATCCACATAGTTGTCAAAGCGTACCGTCACGGCATTGATCCCGCTGAAATTGTAATAGGGCGTGACCTGTGCCAGCCGGCGCAGGAATTCCGCGTATTCCAGCTCTTCCATCGAAGCCTTGTAGGCATTCCAGAGCATCGGATGGGTAAACACCACCAGTTCGATCCCGTTTTCGTTGCAGATATCCCGAAGCTCCGCTATGGAAGAGAGCGTCCTGTCCATCTGTTCCCGGTATTCCGGGCAGGTAAAGACCGAGACATCGCCCCATCTCCCCACTTCGTCCGGCATACCCTGCAGATCGTAATCCATGGCCCAGCCGTAGCGGTAAAAGATCTCCGCATAGTTTTCCGCCGGCTGGTGCTGCCGGCTCGTATTCAGGGATTTGAATGCCCGCGCCGTATTCATCTGCGAACGCAGAAACGCCAGGGGATGCGCGCTGATGTATTCATAACTCATCCTTATGGGGTCCTGCTCCCTTCCGGAGCTTTCCGCGCCGTAGGAGGCGCTGTCCACCCCGAGATAGAGCTTTTTGATCTTTGCGCCGCCCGCAAGGAGCGTCTTAACGTTATCCACGTGCTCCCACACCATGCCGGCCGAATAGGTCAGGTTGTAGCACTTAACGCCCTTCAGCTTCTCTGTATGGATGGAACCCACCCTGGAATTGCCCAGCATGAAGGCATCGAAACGTTCCGGCTCCTCCATGAGGAAGCTCATCTTGATGTAGTTCTTGTTGGGCTCGATCCCGTTGTCCCGGATATTGTGTACGTGAAAAACATTGTAGGGATCCACGAGCAGGCAGAAAACGACCGTAAACAGGAAGCACAAAGCTCCCCAGAAGACCACATGAGCGACAAATTTTCGAAAGTCTCCGTTCCTCATCCCCATTCCCCGTCAGAACTGAAAATAGACAAACTCGGTTTTACCCGTCGTGCGCAGCAGCATGAGCAGCAGAAGGATCCCCGCATACATGGCATAACGCAGTGCCTTGGGCTGTTTGCCGATCCATTCCGGCATGTCCCTCCTGAGGGACATGGCATCATAGACGGTGAGCAGCGCGATGGATCCCAGAATGACCGCCGCCGGCAGCGGATAAAGCTGTATCGTATTCCGGAAGAAATCCTTCGTTCCGATCCCGTCCAGGCAGTGGCTGAAGTAGTAAGCCCCGTCCGGCATGGAACGGACACAGAAGAATACCCCGGATACCATAAAGAAGAAATTGGTCACGATCAGGCCGATCACGCCCCCCGCTTTGGATGAGGTGAGCTTTTTGACCGGTTTGGCAAAGACGGCTTCCACGACCTGCACCACGCCCTCGATCAGGCCCCAGACGACAAAATGCCAGGCCGCCCCGTGCCAGAGGCCGCTCAGAGCGAAAACGATCAGGATATTGAGCCACTTCCGAAAGGCCCCTCTCCGGCTTCCGCCCAGGGGGATATACACGTAATCCCGAAACCAGGAAGACAGGGAGATGTGCCAGCGCCGCCAGAGCTCGGTAGTGGTCTTGCTGAAGAAGGGACAATCGAAATTCTTCATCAGACGGATCCCGAACAGGCGGGCGCAGCCCGTGGCGATATCCGAATATGCTGAGAAATCGCAATAGATCCGGATCGGGAAGATCACCCCCACCAGGATCAGGTCCAGGCCGGCGTGGCCCTGGATATTGTTGTAGACACGGTCCATATAGACCGCCATGGCATCCGCGATCAGAAGCTTCTTAAAATATCCCCAGGCCATGAGACGCATCCCGTAAGCCGCTTCTTCGTAGGAAAACTGTTTTTCCGCTCTCATCTGGGGGAGCAGGTTGGTGCTCCGCTCGATGGGCCCGGCTACCAGCTGGGGGAAGAACGATATGTAGGCGGCGTAAAGCACCAGGTCCTTTTCCGCCTTGATATCCCCGCGGTAAACATCGATCACGTAACCCATGGTCTGAAAGGTGTAGAAGGTGATGCCCACGGGAAGAAGGACATCAAGGAGGATGTCTTTGGCGGAGGGATCCACCATGCGGATCAGTGCCGTAATGCTCTCACTCAGGAAATTAAAGTACTTAAAGAAGAACAGAAGCAGGATGCAGCCCAAAATGCCCATCAGGAAAAAGAACTTTTCGCGGCCCTTCCCCTGCCCTTTTTCCCGGGCTCTCCCGATCCCCAGGGCGCTGAGATACGAGATGCCGATGGCCAGAAGGATCAGGGTCACGTATTTCACATTCCACTGCATATAAAAATACAGGCTCGATACCAGCAGCACAAAAGAACGGAGACGCTGCGGCACGGCCCAGTACACGAAAAACACGATGATCAGAAATATGGCAAACTCCAATGAGTGAAACAGCATAATGTCTTTATCCAAAAACAGCCGCCCCGGCTCTCGACCGGAACGGCCTTCCTTCGTGGAGATGATCAGACTCGAACTGACGACCTCCTGCATGCCATGCAGGCGTTCTCCCAACTGAACTACACCCCCGGAGACCCGGATTGCTTCCCGAAAGAAGCCCTCCATTCACAACAAAGGGGATTATATCATATAAGGCATTCCGACGCAAGATAAAACTTTCGCCCACGATCCGCATCTGCCGTTCAGCCCGGCGCCACCCTCCGGATCGCCTCGTTCCCTTTGCGAAGAAGCAGACCCACAAGCCAGATGACCAGGCAGATTACGGCAAAGATCAGACCGCCGACGGGATATCCCCAGTTCAGGAAGCCGTAGATGTCATTCCCGGCGATCCCGTTGATAAACGCGTTTGTCACATAAACGGTCCCGTAGAGCAGCGGGGGGATGATCACAAAGCGGTTGTCCTTCCTCCCCGTTTCCCTTTCGTTAAAGATCAGGAATTCCGCCATCGCCATCAGCGGCACCACCAGATGAAAGAAAAAGTTGGAACGCACATACATCGTGCCGAATCCGTACAAAGGCCCCAGGAAACCCAAGACAACCAGAAAAGTGAGTCCCACGGCACAGGCCGAAATGTACTTCCAGAGCCAGAGCTTCTTTACATCCTTCTTTCGCAGTGTCTTCACCAGCCATACTGCGGCCACGATCCCCGCGAAGATATTGGAAAGCGTCGTATAATACTTCAGGTTGGTAAATCCGCGTGAAGACAGCCTGCTCTCCTCGATGTCAAAAAACATCCGAAGCCAGGCATAAAGGACAAAGAGCAGCATGATGATGTTTACGGCCAAAAGGATCCTCTTTTTTTTCATGTGCAGGTACATCCTCCTTTTCGCATCAGGCGGGCGCCACCAGGGAAGCCAGCGCAATCAGCAGGGTGATCGAAATGACGGAAAGCGTTGTGGTCATTGCGATCGCCGACGACAGAAGTCTCGTATCCTGCCCCATCTTTTCCGCCTGTATCATCGGCAGATTTCCCACGGGAACGGCCGTCATCAGACACATCGCCAGGATCGCCGTACGGTCAAAGCCCAGAGCACGCATCAGGAAAACAATGCCGATGGGAAGCAGTATCATCCTCAGGAAAAAGAATGCCCAGATCCTTGCCTCCTTCAGCGCCGCTTTCAGCTTCTGCCATGATATGGAAAAACCCAGAAGCACCATGGAAAGAAACACCGTGGCATTCCCGACATAGCTGACAGTCCCTGCCAGGATCGGCGGCAGCCCGATCCCAAACCAGGTGATCACCAGGCTGAGGACCGCCATGATCATGCCGGGATTGAGGATCCTGCGGAGGTTCCTTCCCTCCGAAGCCCCGAGCACGGCCATTCCGTGGGTATAAAAGAGCAGGCTGTAGAAGACGTTGATCACGATCACGTACAGGATCGCTTTCGGCGGCAGTATCGCCCTCGCAAGCGGGATCCCCAGGAACCCGACATTGGTATAAACACTCATCAGGTGGTAGTCCCGTTTCTGCATTCCTTTTGCCCCGAGAATGCAGGGCAAAAGCAGCCCCGTCACCACAAGCAGCGCGTAAAACGCCGCTCCGACACCCAAAGCCCGGAGCAGGTCGGCATGGCTGGCCGTAAGCTTCCCGTCCAGGATCGATGCCATGATCAGCGCGGGATTGCAGATGTCCACCACGATGGCCGACAGTTTCCGGGAGGTCTGCTCATCCACCACGCCCCTCTTTTTCAGGCCGATGCCGATCGCGACCAGGATGCAGATCACGCCCATCTGCTGCAGATTGATCCATAAACTCATTGATTTGGCCTCTCCCGCATTTCTTTTCCGCAATGAACGGATTTTAACACAATCCCCTTTCTTTTTCCAGAAAAAACGAAAAAGACCGCATCCCGGGCTTTCCTGCTCAGGCAAGCGGGATCCTGAGCAGCACTTCAAACCCTTCCCTGTCGCTGATGCAGATCAGCTGTCCCTGCATCTTCTTCATCAGTTCGCTGGATATGTACAGCCCCAGGCCGCTGCCCTCTTTGCCGGCTGTGTTTTTGCTGCCCCGGTAGAATTTGTTTGTAAGGAGCTCTATCTCTCCGGGATCCACGCCTTCCCCGTGATCCCGGATCTTCATGTCGAGGTAATTCCCGTTAAAGCCGTAGCTGACATCGATCCGAGTACCGGCGTACTTGTTGGAGTTGCTTATGATGTTGCCGATGACCTGGGACAGGCGGTTTTTGTCGGTCCGGATGATGCAGGCGGGCACCTCCTCCGCATGCACCCTGCCATAGACATCGTGTTCTTCCGCAAGAGCGTTCAGGATATCCGAAGTCTCTTCCGCAAGGCTCACGTTCATCTCTCCCAGATCATCCAGCGCGGAGGAAAGCAGATCATTGATAAGCATGCCGATCTCCTGCGTTTTTTGTTCGATATTCTCGATCTTTGCTTTCACATATTCATCCGCCACCTTCACCGAAAGCACGCCGCAGATGGCCCTGATCCCCGTGACCGGCGTCTTCAGATCATGACTCAGGGAGGCGATGAGCTCCTTCTCCTTCATCTTGAGCTCATTCTCTCTCTGCCTTGATGCTTTTAATTCCTCTCTCATGATGTCGAAGCTTTCCGTGAAAACGCCGAAAACATTGCTGCGGTCCATGATCAGCGGCTCATCAAAGTTTCCCCGGGCCACAAGGCCCGCAAACTCTTTCATGCGCAGAAACGGCCTGACAACGTTTCTGTTGACGTAAAAAAGGAAGGACAGATAAGAGGCCAGCAGCACCACGGAGATAAAAAACGTCACGATCGCAAGCCGGGTGAGCGTCCGGCGATATGTGACCACGGCAGGGTTTGGGATCACTACCGTGCCGAGGAACCGGTCACCGTCATTTACCGGCATCGTGATCATGCCGGCCCTGACGGCATCCAGCGGCACGTGAATATCCGCAAAGCTCTGCTCCGAGGAACAGTAGCGCCGTGAATCATTGCTGTCAAAGACCAGGATGTCCGCATCAAAGTTCATCCCGCGGAAAGCCGCCGGATCATCCCAATTCTCGTATACGCTCCGGACGATCCCGTTTAACATGACGGCATCGATCCGGACAAGACGCATCGATCCCGCTGTCAGGATCAGCAGCGAGATCGATACGAAAAGCAATATGGTCAGGAATACAAAGAAGCGCTTAAAGCCTTTCATTATTCAATGATATACCCCACACCCCAGACTGTCTTTAAGATCTTCGGATCATCCGGATCTTCCTCCAGTTTCATCCGGATGCGCCTTGCATGAACCGGAAGCGTCCCTTCTCCGATAAACTCGTCTTCCCACGCGCATTTGAGGAGTTCATCCTTTGTGACGATCCTCCCCCTGTTCTTCAGGATATACAGGAGCATGTTATATTCCCTGCCCTTCAGTTCCGTCTCCTCACCGTTCTTTACAAGCTTGTGGGTGGAGGTGTCCAGGAAGATGTCGTCGCTGATGAACACTTTCGCATCTGCACCGGAGGGCTCGGCCGCCCCGTCTTCTCTGCGGACAGCTGCGTCCCCGGCGGCATTTGCCATGGCCCGCTCATAACGGCCGAGGACCGCTTTGACCTTGGCCAGGAGGATGCTCATGGAAAAAGGCTTGCTGATATAATCATCCCCGCCTATGTTCAGAGCCGTGAGGATATCATCGTCACTCTTTCTGGCACTGATGAACAGGATCGGCATGTCAAATTCCCGGCGGATCTTCTTGCAAAGCTCAAATCCGGAGCGATCCCCCAGATTGATGTCCAAAAGCACCAGTGAGGTTTCGTTTTCCTCCAGAAAATGAAGCGCCTCATCATAGCTCGTGACGAATGCCGCGGATAAGTCAAATATGTTAAAGTATTCTGCTGTATTCTCGGCGATGGTCCTGTCATCATCGACGATCAGGCATTTATAGTTCATGTCGTAAAGCCTCTTCCCCAAAAAGCGCTGCTCCGTTTACCGGCCGATCGAGACCGTCGAGCCGCTTTCTCCGATGAATACTATCATACCATATTCCGGCAGGGGAACGCCAGTCCCATATCCTCTCATGAAGCTTGCATATTTTACGGTCATGTATTTGTCATATACATATACAGCCGCATTTTCAGGTATATCCAGCCGGAGGGTCACATCCTTTGCCCCGTCGATCCTGTACCAGCAAGCCTCCCCGGACGTAAGCGCAACCGCCGTGACATCATCCGCAAATACCGGAATGTCTTTCTCCGAGATCAGCTTAAAGCCCAGATCATCCAGACACGCATATTCTTTCCCGTTCACTCTTTCCATGCGCAGATCGCTGATATCCCTTGATGCCGTTCCCGGAATGAGCTTATCATAAGCCGCATGATCTTCATCCAGCATCACATAGCCGTTTACCATGCCGGGCGCCTCCGTGCTTGTACACATTTTCATCCGGTTGTTGTCGGTATAGCTTGTATCCGAAGCCGAAGCGTTTACCAGGTAATAGTATGCGCCGTTACGCCGCTCCCATGCCTTCTGCACACTTTCGTCCACCTGTTTTCCCTCTGTCTTTATCAGCATGCCTCCCATTTCGGGATGGGAAAGGTAGGTCTGTCCGTTCTTTTCCTCAAACAGGTACGCATTCAGGGGCTGTACCGGAATGGCCTTCCCCGAGCTTACATCTCCGCTCACCTCCACGAAGGTCCCGTCCGAGGCATACATGTACTGCGCTTCAAATTCGTTTTCGGAAGTGACGGAACGGACCAGCATGTACCGTTTGTCCGGAAAGCTTATGCGCATGGTTTTTTCGGTGTTCGCATACAAGCCCTCATACCTGACAAACTCATCCGGCACCGGTCCGAGCTCCGGTTTTTCTTTTTCCGGATGCACGATATCGATCCCCTGTTCCGAAAGTGCCACGTCCAGAAGATCCAGGCAGATCTCCTCGCAATTGGTGCTGGATCCGCCGGAGGAAAGCACCGCCACGCTGATCTTCTGATCCGGCGCTACCAGGAGATTTGCATGCTGCATGGCATCCCCACCCTTGGAGAGCACTTTTACGCCGGCCTTTTCATAGTCTTCCTTCTCCACGTCATCCCAGCCCAGGCCGAAAGCCGGCTGACTGCCATCCGCATTGTTATTCTCCGCCATTTCGCGCTTTGCTTCTTCGGAGAGCAGTATGTCATTGCCGGTAAAAAAGGCTGTGCCGAAGCGGCATACGTCCTCTGCATCGGCCATGATCCCTCCCGTGGCGATCAGCTGCGGGAACGCGGGTGCAAGCTTCACATTACCGTTTAAGTATACCGGGATCAGCCTGTCAGGATCCGTATCCCACAAAGTTCCCGTATGGTCCAGAGAGAGCGGGCTGCTGATGTTTTCTTTGACATATTCCGTAAAGCTTGATCCGCTTACACGCTCCACAAGGATCTCGAGCAGGGTGAAGCCGTCATTGCAGTAGCAGTTGAACGCGCCGGGATCTGCCTTCAGATGCTGTCTTTTCAGCTTTTGCAAAAACGAATCATGATAATCCGTGCTCTTTTCCTCAAAGAGAAAGGCGCCTTCATAAGTCGATCCCATCAGGCCGGAGCTGTGGTTTAACAGCATGCGCACCGTGATATCCTTATATCGCTCGTCCGCCATCTTAAAATCCGGGATATAATCCGTCACGGGCGCATCCAGCACTACCTTTCCCCGGTCAGCCAGCTGCATCACGGCTGCGGTGACATACATCTTGCTGACGGAAGCGATGTTTAGGACGCTCTCGTCCGAAGCGGCATGGGAATCGCTCCCGCTGCTTTCACCGGCAGGCTCTTCGGCATTGGCCAAAAGAGCGCCCAAAGGAAAGGTCAGCGCCAGTCCGGTCAGGATACCCGCATATATTTTTTTCATGTTTTTCGTCATTTCGCTTTCCTCCCTTATTCCGAGATCAGTTCATATACCGAGATCTTTTTGATCCTTCTTGCACTTATGTATGCGCAGACAAAGCAGTAGAAAAGGACGGCAATATCCAGGATCATCACCGTGAAGGCCGTTACCGCGACTTTGCAGACATACGCGTTCACGACTTCGATCAAAAGCAGCGAAAGGACCGTCCCCAGGATAACAGCCAGAAACGCTACCGGCACGATGCGGAATGCCAGCTGGAACTTGAGCTCCCTCGACGTATAGCCCAGGCCCTTCATGATCCCGAGTTCTTTATACTGTCTCCGGATCGTGGAAGCCATCAGGATGGAAAGGATCAGGATCACGACCATTGCCGAAACGAACATCATGATGACTGCAATGCCTGCGAAAGAAACAAGGAGCATGTCTGCGATCTCTTCCATTTCCTCCCGTTCAAACGTCAGTGTCTTGATCTTCATGAGGGAGGTGCTGCCGGAAATGACCCGGTCTCCCACGCAGATCGCGTATTCCATGTAGCTGACCCCCTGTTCGGTCATGGCCTCCGCCATCTTTTTATCTGCCATTGCCCGGATCTTTTCTTCCGTGGTCTCCCCTTGTACCTCGTCGTCCTTGTATTCCGCGATCTCTTTTCCGTAGCGTTCCCTGAGAAGTTCCGCAAATGCTTTCCCGTCAACGCCCTCGTTCAGGTAGATATCAAAGGCCGACGGTGCATATGCCGGGTTCATGCGCCGGAAACCCGACGTTGTGACGTAGACCGTACCCGGGTTTACTGCTGAATTGACGATCCCGGTCATGACATAATCTTTTTTTACTTTTCCGTGTTCGAGGGTAATGGTATCTCCCACTTCCGCCCCGATCATCTTCGCCGACTGTACTGTTGCGCTTACTTCGTTTTCATGTTCCGGGAGTCTTCCCTTTGTGAGCAAGATCGTTGCCGTTTTTGCATAATCCTCATAGACCTCCAGATGATAGGAAGCATCCGGATTCTTCCCTGCATCGCCAAATGCCGCCTTCACTCCGATGCCCGTTGCCGGTGTCAGGACCTGTCTTACCTCAGGCATCTCCTCCAGTTCCGCCGCAAAGGCCTCCGGCTCCACATCTCCGACCGCTTCTATCCTGATATCACAAAGCTCATGTCCGCAGACGGATCCCAGGATCCTGTCCGGGTTTCCGAAGAAAGTACCCAGAACGAAGCCCGTCAGTGCCAATACCGTGCAGGCCATGATGCAGACCGTCAGGCCGACATGGTTCTTCGCATTCCCGAAAAGCTCTTTTACGGCAAGCCGGACATGTACGCTGCCTTTTGTCTTTTCCAACGACAGGATCGTCTTTTTGAAGCTGTGTGTCCCGATCCCCTTTCGGAAGGCCATGACCGGAGGATACTTTCGAACGGAACACGCCCTGCTGAATGCCGTTACCCCGATAAAGAGAATGACAGCCGCCACACAGACACAGAGCGGAAGCACAGGGGCCGCCAGCGGGCCGCCGTAGCCGACACTTGATGCCGCATTCTTAAGAAGCCCCTTAGCCATTGCCATGGCGGGAGCGATCCCGATCAGGGAACTGACAAGAGCGATGAGCACATATTCTGCGATGTAGGAAGCTGCGATCTGTCCCGATGTATATCCGATCGCTTCCAGGACGCCGATCGATACGATCTGCTCCTGAATGTCACTCACAATGCGGAAACGGATCATGATCATGATCGCGATCACGATCACCGCCGACATGACCATCATGATGATGCTGAGCAGGGACATGTTCAGTTCGTTGTTTGAAACCGTATCTTCATAAGAGATCGCATAAACAGAACCGGACAGATCATTTACGGAAGCCTCCTCCGCGAAGGCTTTGAAATCGGCGAGCACGCTGCGCTCATCCGCTCCGTCAGTCACATTGATCCCTATCATCTCATAGCGGTCATCCATGCAGTTTTCCAGATAGGCAAAATCTTCCTCACTGACCACCGCTTTGCTGCCGTAATTCCAGATCCCCGTTTCATAAAAACCGGCAAGCGTAAATGTGAACTCCTTGTTGTCCCAGATGATCGTGAACGCATCCCCTTCGGAAAGGGCATATTTATCCCTCATGACAGAGGAAAGCACGACCGGATGTTCTGCCGCACCAAAATCCGGCCCCGGCTCAAAGCTTTCCATCCGGCATTCGCCGCCAAGCGAGACAAAACTGATGTCGGTCAGAACATCCCCTTCCTCCGGCAGCCTTACTTTGATGATATCCGTCACAAAGCCGGCATGATCAAAGCTTTCCACATCCGGATTCCCTTTCAGGAACTCCAGATAACGGTCTGAATAATGATCCTGCCTGATCGATACAAAGTTTTTATAACAGGCGCTCTCTTCCACCATTTGCGGCATGATCGTTTTGATCCCCGTCACCGCCGAAACCGCCGAAGAAAGAAGCACCACTCCGAGTGTGATCAGGATCAGGAACAGGATCGATTCCTTTTTATGCTTTTTGATGTTTGCAAATGATAATCTCAAGATCTTTTTCATGGCCTACCATCCCATCTCATTCAGGAATTCCTGCAGGGATTCCCTGCGCTTTCCGTTATCATCGCTTCCGTAATCCGGCATCCTGTGCTCGCCCACGATCCCGCCGTCCCTCAGATAGATCACTCTCGATCCGCGGAGTGCTGTTTTGATGTCGTGGGTCACCATCACGATGCTCTGTCCTCCCTTGTGCAGTTCCGTAAAAACATCCAGCACATCCCGGCCGGAGGAGGAATTCAGGGCTCCCGTGGGCTCATCGGCAAAAAGGATCTTCGGTTCGTTGATCACCGCCCTCACGATGCCGACTCTCTGGCATTCGCCTCCGGATAACTGGTTCGGGTATTTCTTCCACATGTCTTCGGAAATGCCTACTTTTTTCAGAAGCGTCTTTACCCTCTCCGCAAGCTCCGGAGAATTCTTTTGCGCTACGAGCGCCCCGGTCAGGATGTTGTCGATCACATTCATGTTATCCAGAAGATAAATGCTCTGGAAAACAAAGCCGCAGTTTTTTCTCCTGAATACCGCAAGCCGGTCATTGTCGTAAGCGGATATGTCTTCCTCCCCGAAATACACCTTCCCGAGCGTCGGTTTATCCATCCCGGACAACGCATAGAGCAGAGTGCTCTTGCCGGAGCCCGACGATCCCATGATGACCGTAAAATCTCCCCTGCCGATCCCGAGATCCATGTTTTTGATCACATGCTGCTGCAATCCCGCGTTGGAAAAGGATTTGCAGAGTTTCTCTGTTCTTAATATGGTATCCATAAGCCATGTCTCCTTTACTGTTTTCATGCTACCACTATAGCATCTGTTGTCACTGACATCTTTACAGGGCGATTAACAATTCTTACAGATTTCTTACAGCATAAAACCCGTAGCCACGCAGCGAAATGCGTGGCTCGGGATTGAACAGTAACTGAAAAAGCGTCTGCCGGAAAAACAGACGCAAAACGGATCCGTTCCGAAAAGAAAACGGGCACGCTCCGTGCCCGTTTCTTCTGCATTCAAGTGGACCTGAGGGGATTCGAACCCCTGTCCGAAATGCCCGCCGTCGTTCTTCTACTATCATAGTCTGCGGATGGTCATTCCCTCCGCTGCCCCGTCACAGACACCAAAGGCAGCTTCAGTAGCTTCATGGATCTGCCATGCGCGCAAAGCTTAGCGCATGCGTTTCCTGCGATCCGACGCCCTTACCTCAACGCGCAGGTGCGAAGAGAAGGACGGGCTGCACTTAGGCAGCCAGTGCTAAATTATCTTCAGCGTTTAGTTTAATTTTGGGTTTAACGCACTCCTGCGGATAGCTTCACCGACTTAAGACACCCCGTCGAAACCTGTCAAGCCCGTGTTTTCCCGCTCTCGCGGTCTGCATTCATTATATCGTCATCTGCCGCGTCTTGCAATAGAGCAGATGATGATTTTGTTACCGTTCACGGCGTTTTTTCCGTAAAACTCCCGTCTGAGCCGATGCCGAGCATGCCTTCCGTGATGGCCGGGTTCTCAGCGTGTTCCAGGTACAGGATCGGGATCCGGTCCGGATCGGCAGGAACATAGCTCGGAGAGATCTTCTCCTCGCCCCAGATCTGGGCCGCTTCTTCCAGCCAGGCAATGGATGCTTCCACGGCATCCGCCTGCCGGGCTCCGCCCGCCACCAGATTGTAGCTGTCCAGGTAGCCGTAGTCATATTCCATGTGGCTCACCAGCAGGCTGCTCTTTCCGCCACGATGGACCAGATAGGCCCGGTAATCGTATGCGTCCGCGCCCTCCGTGCAGGGAAACTTTTCGTATTTTCCGTCGAAGCCGATGCTCACACCGCTGACCGCAAAACGGTCGGCGGAAGCATCATAATCCGACGATTCATAAAACTCCAGCTTATCGGCCACTCCGTCATCATCGGCATCAAATGTATGCTCCCAGAACTGCGGCAGCTGCATGATCCAGTCCTCCGGGATATCCGTGCGGAACGCATCGGTAAAGATCGTCCCTTCGGTATCCTCCGAAAAGAGCACCGTGACCTTTTCCGGCCCGGTAACAAAGATAAAGGAATCAAAGCAGAACGTGATGCCCTGGGGATCCAGTACCCAGCATCCGGTGTCTTCCTTCATGCATTTGAGGATTTCCTGTTTTGTCGCCTCCGGATCATAGCCTCTGTCGATCTGATAGGCCGACAGCATCTCTTCCTGGCTCTGCTTCGCAGTCTTCTCCGCAAGGAGCTCATAAAATGCATCCTCATCCGCGACGACCTCCGAAAACCCGATCTCCTGTCCGCTTTCCACATAAAAGTTATGTGCCATGCAGGTCTGCGTTTCGTATTCGGCAATTCCGTCATAGCTTCTTTTCAGGATCAGATAACTCAGGATCTTCGGATCTGCCCTGCGGGTATAAACCTCCCAGTGGAGATGTTCCGGGAAACGCCCGAATTCAAGATCCCTCTTGCGATCCTCCGGATCCTGCCGTTTGATCTCATCCGCCAGGTCCGAAAAGATCTCCGATTCCGCGATCAGAATGGATTCATTCGCCGCTTCCACGGCATCCCTGAGAAGCGGATGACTCTCACCGTAAGCCTCTTCGACATGCAAAAGCTGATAATCGGTCGCCAGATACAGATCGCGATAGTCCTCTCCCCAATAATTCTCCGAGCGTTCGGAACGGACCAGAACAGGGATTTCCGAAGAAGCCGTCTGCTCCGGTTCCGGGTCCGCCACGGTCGGCTCCGGCTGTGTGATGACCGCAGGTTCCGGATCCGGTGTCAGGACTGCCTGCTGCGTGGGTTCTTCATAACTGCCCCGTTCCGCTCCCGGCGCATCCTTCTCGCAGCCGCCCATGCAAAAAAGCAGGACCGTTCCCGCAAGTACTCCCAGTCCGCGGCCAAATGATCCGATCAGATTTTTCTTCTTCACGCTATCTCCTCTTCTTCCAATTTACTCCTGACGCCTACAGATTTTTCACCTTGAAATCACGCTCCAGTTCCCTGCGCAGGTCCTTCTTGGCCATGTCTTCCCGCTTATCGTAAAGCTTCTTGCCTTTTGCCAGTCCGATCTCCAGCTTGGCCCGACCGTTTTTGAAATACACCTGCAGCGGCATCACGGTATAGCCCTTTTCGGACGTATCCCCGATCAGCTTCGCGATCTCGCGCTTATGAAGCAGGAGCTTTCGGGTGCGCAAAGGATCACGGTTAAAGATGTTCCCCTGTTCATACGGGCTGATGTTCATCCCGACCACAAAGGCTTCTCCGCCCTCGATGCGGACATACGCTTCCTTGATGCTGCATTTCCCGGCGCGAAGGCTCTTGACCTCCGTCCCGACCAGGGAGAGTCCGGCCTCGTATTTTTCAAGGATAAAATAATCATGATAAGCCTTTTTGTTGTTGGCTATCTGCTTTATCCCTTCGTTTTTCATGACACCTCACCTCTTCAAATGAGCGAAAAAAAGCCCCTCACAAAACAGAGGGGCTTCCAGCTTTTTCCGAAAGCGCAGCTCAGAACTTGATATTCAGAACTGCTGCGATCACGATCGCCACCACGGACAGAACCCTGGTGAGCAGGATCATCATTCCTTCACGGGAACGGGCTTTATTCTTGCTCCAATACGTATCCGAGGAACCGCCGGTCAGGCCGCTGATACCCGAATCACGCCCCTTCTGCATCAATACCACCACGCAAAGCGCGATGCATACAATAATAAACAGGATCGTCAAAAACATACGCATAGCAAAAACCTCCATTTCAAACAAAAGACATCATATCACAGCGCCCGGAAAAAGGCAAGCCTTTTTTATTGTCCTTCCGGGTGCTTTTCCATGTAAGCCGAAAACAATGCGCCCGCCACCGGTGCCGCCATCTCTCCGCCGCTGCCGGCGTTTTCGAGGATCACGGTCACAACGACCTTCGGATCTTCCAGCGGCGCGAAGCCGGTGTACCACGCATGGGACTGCTGCTTGTTGAGCGAAAATTCCGCCGAACCGGTCTTTCCTGCCGAGCTGAACGGCAGCTGCTTCAGGCGCTTTCCGGTACCGTGATCCACCACGGCCGCCATCAGATCCTTCATGACGGCGTTCTCGCTCGCGCTCAGCACGGTGCCCATGCTCACGGGTTCGTATCTTTTAATGACCGCTCCGTCCGCCGTCGTCACCCGGTCGATCACATAGGGCTTCATCATCTCGCCCCCGTTGGCGATCGCCAGGGTGATCATGTTCAGATGCAGCGGGCTCATCAGGGTCTCCGACTGGCCGATGGCCGTCTGCATCACATCTTCGGTACTCAGATCCGAGCGCATGCTGATCCTGCTGGGATTGCTCTCCAGCTGTAGCCCCAGATCCTCGTTGAAATGGAGTCCCAGGAGGGTCTCGCCGAAACGCGAGCGATCCAGCAGGGTTCCGATGTTGGCAAAGGAAGAGTTGCAGGATCCCGCAAAGGATTCGGTCAGATCCACGTCCCCGTGAACGGTCCCGTGATAACACTGGATGGATCCCCCGTCCTTGCTGAAATGGCCGCTGCATTCAAAGCGGTAATCCTTATAATCCTGCGGATTCTCCCTGATGTATTCCAGAGCGGTGATGATCTTGAAGGTGGAACCGGGCGGGTATTGCCCCTGGCTGGAGCGGTTCACCAGCCTGCCGGTCTCCTCATCGGCCAACAGGTCATCCCAGATCGCGACCACATCATTCGGATCGAAAGCCGGCTTCGAAACCATGGCCAGGATCTTGCCGCTGCCGGCCTCCGAGACCACTACGGCCCCGCGATAGTTCCCCATGCTCTCGTAAGCGAGCTTCTGAAGATCCGGATCCAGTGTGGTATACACATTGTTCCCCGGGTTCTTCATCCGCATCAGCCCGTTCTGCATCTTATCCCCCAGAGAGATATCCGAGGTGATCAGATACTTCTGCATCTGCCGTTCCACTCCCAGGCCGCCGTTTACCGAATAGCCCACCACATGGGCGAAAGAGGCGCCGAAGGGATAGTTTCTCGTCTCGGTCCCGTCCGCAGCCACGCTCGATTCCGCCAGTACCGTGCCGTCCTGTGCATAGATCGTCCCGCGGCGGTTATCCTGCTCCAGGATCGCCATGCGTTTCGAATTGTAGGGATTGACCATCGCCTCGTCACCGTTTTTGATGACAAAACACACGATATTGACAAACATGAAAAGGTACAGGAAGGAATAGAGCAGCCCGTTCACGAAAATGCAGCGGCTCTGTTTTTTCTGATGCTCGCGCAAAGGTTCCCGCTCCTCTTCCCGTTCATCCTCTTCGGCAAAAAAGTCCGCTTCGCTGTCCTCGATCTCTTCCTCGCTGTATCCTTCGTCCAGAAGACGTTCCCTGTGCTCATCCCAGACGGCAAGCTTTTCCTCATATTCCTCCTGCTCAAGGCTCTCTTCGTCAAACTCATCCATGCGCATCAGATGGATCCCCTGCAGGATCGAGAAGAGAATGACCGTCACCAGAGCCGAGGTGCCGCCGTTTGAGATCAGGGGCAGCGTCACGCCCGTAAGCGGGATGAAGCCCGTTCCGCCGCCTATGGTAAGAAAGACCTGCGTCCCGTAGCAGACGACAAGCCCCACCGTGACGATCCGGTAAAAAGGATCCCGGATCCTGGAAGCCTGCACCAGGCCGGAAAGGACCACGCCGAGACAGAGCAGGATCAGCAGTATCCCCACCAGGACACCGAATTCCTCGGTCACCGCCGAAAAGATGAAGTCCGCTTCCACGAAAGGAATGATCTTCGGTGCGCCGTGCCCGAAGCCCAGGCCGAACCATCCGCCGGTCGCGATCCCAAACAGAGACTGCGTGAGCTGGTACCCCTTGTTGTCAGGATCGCTGAAGGGATCCAGCCAGATCTGAACACGCGTCCTTACGTGCGCAAAAAGCATCCAGGCAAATACCGCAGCCAACAGCCCGCCCACCAGGCCTGCCAGAAAATAGCGGTGCTTTCCGCTGGCCACATAGACCATGGCCACGTACATCACAAAAAAGATCAATGCGCTTCCCAGATCCTTGGAGGCTACCAGGATCAGCACATGCACGGCTGCCAGTGCCGCCGAGACCAGGATATTCTTCAGGCGGAAGCTTTCGGCCAGAAGTCCCGCGATAAAGAACGCGAAGAGGAGCTTGACCGCCTCAGAAGGCTGAAAGATCAGGCCGAAGACCTTATAGTTGAGCTTGGAGCCGTTAATCAGGTTTCCGTGCAGGAGGACGATCAGGAGAGCCGCGATCCCGACACCGCCGTAAATCCAGGTCAGCTTTTTCCAGAAATCGAATTTCCGGAGCAGGAACGGGACAAAAAGAGAAATCGCCAGCGAAACACCGATGATCAAAAACTGCCGCTTGGCATGCGCGATGTTTAAGCGCGCCAGCATCAGAAAGCCGATGCCCAAAAGCATCTGCATCTGGCAGAGCAGCTGGTTATTGATGTCCCTGTAAATGATGCGGAGGATGATCGGCAAAAGCAGGAGTACAGCAAATTCCACTCCCGCCAATATGCCGAGTTCCCGGATCTTGTCGGTCTCGTCATGCTCCACCATCTGGGAAAGAAGGTTAAAGATCCCCAGGCCGTAAAAGGACAGCGCCAGGATCTCCATGCCGTAATAGATCCCGCGCCGGAAATCATCCTCCCTGCGGCGCAGCGAAAAAAAGGCCAATGCCACATAGAGCGCCATCAGTATCACAAACAGATATTTGGAAACCTCCATGATCAAAGCCGGCATTTCACTCTGCTCCTTTTCGGTATGCCCCTCTGGTCGTTTCCCCCTCCCCGAAGGGCAGATCGGCTTCTTTCCCCTCCAGGATGCGTCCGAAGGCGTCCAGCACGGCCAGCGCCTCCTTCTCTGTTTCGTCGGTAAACTCCAGCCTCAGGGCCGAATAGCGGCTCTCCCGCAGCAGGCCGCCGATCTCGCGGTGAAGCGAAAGAGGAACGCAATTGTATATCACATTATAACAATAACGGTGCACGGGTCGCACCGGGAAACAATGTCCTTTTTCATCCCACAGCTTCAGGATCCCGGCCTCCCTGCGGCAGCCGCCCGTTGTCACCTGCAGGCAGTTGGCGCTGTACATCAGCGGAGTCCGTCCATATACGATCAATTCCGCAGCATCGCTTCTTATTGCATCCGCAAGCTCCCTGCCGCTCTGTTCCCGACTGCAGGTAAAAGCCGCGCACTCCCGCAAAAGCTCCGCTTCCGACCGGGAATTAAAGGCATAAAGCCCGCCGTCGGCTCTTCGCTCCTTTTGCGAAAACGCACCGGATGCCAGGGCCAGACCGTCCACGCTGCCGCAATAGATCCCGGATACGGCATATTCTGCCGCCTTTTTGATCTTTTCCCGGATCTCCTGAGCATGCTTCTGGCGGATGATCCGGGGCAGCTTAAGATACAAAGGCTTTCCCTTTGCCTGCGCAAGGCTTCTTTCCGCCTGTTCCAGAAACGGATCCAGTTCCAGGATCAGACCGTCCACATAGGACCTCTCGGCAAATGCGGCGATCTCCATCCCTTCGGGCAGGCTGACCAGCAGCCTGCTCCTTTCCCGCGCATCCTCTCTTTCCGGCAGATCCCCGCTCTTTTCGCTTCCGATGCGGCGCGTTCTCGCATATGGTTTCAGCAGTTCCTCCTGCAGGGCACAAAGCGTCTCCCTTCTGAGCCCGTTCAGGACGGAAAGCGGGATAAAACATACCCCGTCCGTTTCAACATGCAGGCTTTCCACACGAAAGGCGGTATCCCCGCTCTTTCGGAGCTGCTTTTCGATCTCCTCCGCCGTTGTCGCACGCTTCATCGCCCGCTCGGCCACCGCCCCCGTTCCGGATACGGTGATCCCGCCGCATTCCGCCGTCAGGACCAGTTCCTGTCCGGCATGCGCGTAACAGCACAATTCCACCCCGCGGCGCGGAGTCTCCCCGATGAAACGCCGGCGGATCTCCTGTTTGCGAATCTCGGAAACCCGGTCATATGCCGGCGAGCGCAGGCTTATCATGTCACGGCCGTTATGCTTGTGAAGATACCCTTCCTGCCGGCCGCTCCTGAGATACAGCTCCTGCAGGCATTCCCGGTCCGCCTCTTCCACCCTGTGGGGAAGCCCTTTCGCATAACGGTCCAGATATTTCCGATACACCGCCGTAACGCCGGCTGCGTATTCGGGTGCCTTCATCCTGCCTTCGATCTTCAGGGAATCAACCCCGGCATCCAGAAGCTCATCCAGATGCTCCAGGCTCCACATGTCCTTCATGCTGAGCAGATAGCCGGATTGCCCGTCCGCAACGCGGTAAGGCTGCCTGCAGGGCCCGGCACAGCGGCCGCGGTTCCCGCTCCTTCCTCCCGCCACCGAACTCATCAGGCAGCTGCCGGAATAGGAATAACACATCGCCCCGTGGATGAAGCACTCCACCTCGATCCCGCAGGCCTTTATCGCCCGCAGTTCCTCCAGGGAAAGTTCCCTCCCCGGGACCACACGGCTTACGCCTCTCTCCTTAAGCCATTCCGCTCCGGCTGCACTCAATATCCCCATCTGGGTACTGGCATGCAGCTCCAGCCCGGGATAACGGCCCCGCAGCAGAAAAAGCAATCCCAGATCCTGCACGATCACACCGTCCAGTCCGCGTTCATACAGCGGATCCAGGATATCACACAGACGCGGGATCTCTTTGTCCCGCATCAGGATGTTGCAGGCAAGGTAGATCTTTCGCCCGAACAGATGGGCATAATCCAGAACGGAGAGCAATTCCTCCTCCCCGAGGTTTTTGGCAAAAGCCCTGGCGGAAAATGCCTCCGCTCCGAGGTAGACCGCATCCGCTCCCGCCGCGATCGCTCCGTATGCCGCCTCCGCCTCTCCGGCCGGTGCGAGCAGCTCCGGAACTCTTCTTTTATCAGATAAGGCAGCCGAACTACCCGGCTGCCTTTCCTGGCTTCGTTTATCTTCTGCGTTTCCCATTACGATTACTGCGGAATGCATCACCACTGGGTCTGGTATCGGTCGGCGTGATCTCCGGCGCCTTCCCTTCCCCCGCTCCCGCATCCTCCTTCGGTGTGGATGCCGTAACAAACTCTACCCGGATCGGTTCTCTTTCCGCCGGCTTGACTTCTTCTCCGTACAGATCCTCGATGCTCTGCTGTGTGAACTGCGGTTCCGCTGCCTTCGGCGCTGTAGCGGAAGGGGCCGGTGCAGGGGCCGGAGCCGGTGCAGCCGCAGGCGCTCCCGCGGGGGCCTGCACCTGTGCGGATGCCTGAACGGGTGCCGGGTTCTGCGCCGCAACCACCGTCTGGTGTCCCTGCTCCCTCGCCGCACTCTGCAGATCCGTCAGGGTCTTGTCTCTTTCCTTCAATGTCGTCTGCAGGCGGGTGATCGTGGTCTCGGCTTCTCTGAGCTTTGCTTCCAGCGTGCTCAGATCCTTTTTCTGGTCCTCCACCATTACCTGGCTGTTGACGTAATTGTGCTTCATCTCATCAAGCTCGTTGACCTTTTCTTTCAAACGGAGCTCGAGGTCTTCCACATGTTCCTTTTCCTTGAAATAACTGTCGGCAAAATTCAGTTCCAGCATGCGGTGCCGGATATCACTGGAAGCATGACGAAATGCGTCCGTCTTTTCATATTCCTCGATCTTGCTGTTGATGTAAGCCGCTACTTTCTGCATGTACTCTTCGCTCTCGTAGCCGCTCATGGTCATCACCTTACCGGCGATCAGTACTTTGACGACTTTTTTCTCCGCCATGACTCCCCTCCAAAAAAAACACAATCTATTATATTATAGCTTTTCGGGGGATTTATTGCAAGCATGCCGTCAAATCACTTCCCCCGTAACATTTCTTTCTGCATGCAGATATAGTCCGTGGCGCTCGATTCCGTCGCTAAGCCACTCAACGAAACTGCCTCTACATATTCCAACCGTACGAAACCGGGCGACATTCGGCATCCCTGCCGTAGTCTACCTTGCTCAGCCATCCGGGCTTCGCATTCCTGTTTTTTCATGCAGTTTCGGGAGTGGCTAAGCTCTTCCATGGGCAGCCACGTCCTATATCCTGCATGCCGGGTAGTTATTGACAGCTCAGCTCACTCCCCCTGCGTGGGATAAGGGATCCCGAAATGCGCGTACGCGGCTTCCGTGGCCACTCTCCCCCGCGGCGTGCGGTTGATCAGGCCGTTCTGAAGAAGATAAGGTTCGTACACATCCTCTATCGTTCCGGCATCCTCCCCGAGGGAAGCTGCCAGTGTATCCAGGCCTACCGGCCCGCCGCCGAAGTTTTCGATGATCGCAAGCAGCATGTTCCGGTCGGTCTGATCCAGCCCCAGCTTGTCCACCTCGAGCAGATCAAGCGCGTTGTCGGCGATCTCCTTTGTGATCACACCGTCCTCGCTTCGTACCTGCGCGAAATCGCGCACCCTCTTGAGCATGCGGTTGGCAAGCCTCGGCGTTCCGCGGCTGCGCCTTGCCATCTCCACCGCCCCTTCCTCTTCCAGCTGCACCGAAAGCTTTCTGGCGGAATTGCGTATGATATGCGTCAGCTCCTGCGTCGAATAAAACTCAAGCCTTGCTATGATGCCGAAGCGGTCACGCAGCGGAGCGGTGAGAAGTCCGGCTCTCGTGGTAGCCCCGATCAGCGTGAAATGCGGCAGCTCCAGACGGATCGACTTGGCGCCGCTTCCTTTCCCGATCATGATGTCAATGGCGTAATCCTCCATCGCGGGATAGAGCACTTCCTCCACCTGTCTCGAAAGCCTGTGGATCTCATCGATAAAGAGCACATCCCCTTCTTGGAGTCCGTTCAGTACAGCCGCCAGATCGCCGGGTTTTTCGATCGCCGGTCCGCTGGTGATCTTGATGTTCACGCCCATCTCGTTGGCGATCACACCGGCCAGCGTGGTCTTCCCCAGGCCGGGAGGCCCGTAAAACAAGGCATGATCCAGAGATTCCCCACGCTCCCTCGCTGCCCGGATAAAGACCTGCAGATTTGCCTTGAGCTTTTCCTGCCCGGTATAATCCTTGAGGAACTGCGGCCGCAGCGTATTCTCTATTTTCAGATCCTCCTCGGAAAAGGAGGTCTCGATCATTCTCTTCTGCATCCTTACATATACCTGAGTGCCGCCTTAAGCAGCGCTTCCGTCCCGTGTACATCCTCCGCAGCCGCATGGGCCACTGCCTTTCTGGCTTCGCCGGCCGGATATCCCAAAGCCACCAGCGCCTCGACCGCCTCGGCGGCATCTCCTTCCACCGCTTCGCCCGCAGGCACCGGCTCTGCCTCCGCCATGCTCCCTGCCGTTCCGACTTTGCTCTTCAGGTCCACGATCATGCGCTCCGCCGTTTTCTTCGCAACTCCCTGCGCCTTCGACAGCGTCTTCACATCACCTGAGAGGATCGCCATGCGGATCTGCGAAGCCGTAAGCTCCGAAAGCAGGTTCATTGCCACCTTCGGCCCCACGCCGCTCACCGCGATCAGCATGCAGAAAAGCTCATGGTCCTCACGGTCCGAAAAACCGTAAAGCTGCAGCGCGTCTTCCTTGACACTGGTATAGGTATAGACCAGTGCCTCTTCACCGATGGGCGGAAGCTGCATGATCCTGCCTGCAGGATAGAAAACGTTATATCCGATGCCGCCCACCTCCATGATGACGCGGTCACTCAATTTTGCTGCTATGATCCCTTTCAGATAAGCGTACATTTTATTCCCTGATCCTTTTTTGCAACAATACGGAAAACGCTGCATTGAGCAGTCCCGTGGGGACGGCAGCCAAAAGCAACAGCGGCAGGTAGACGAAAACGATCGCATGCGACGCGCCGTCCCCGAACAAGACAGCCAGAGCGATCGCGATCTGTATCCCGTTGTGGACCGCAGCCCCTGCCACGCTGAGCCCGTAAACGGAAAAGACATCCCCTTTTTTCAGCAAAGCCATCAGGAAGATGCTTCCCAAAGCTCCGCCCGCGCTGTAAAGCAACATCGGCAGGCTGGTAAAAAGCAGCGCAACGATCACTGTCCGAAGCAGCGTGATCAGCAGCGCCTCCCGAAAACCGAAGCGAAATAACACGAAAAGGACCAGACAGTTCGCAAGCCCCAGCTTGATCCCGGGAACCGGGATCGGCAACGGGATCATCGCTTCCACATATCCCAGGAGCACGGCTGCCGCAAGCAGCAGGCCGAGAAGCGCCAGTCTCTTCGTCCCATCCTTCATCTTCAGCGCACCACCGCATCCACGGCGGCTTCGCCGCCTTCGATCCGTATCACCAGCTTATGGGGCAGGCAGATGATCTCTTCTCCCGGTGCGTCGATCGCGCCTTCATGCACGCAGTCCTGCCCCGGACAGTCGGCACTCTCCACAAAGGCCTGTCCGCCGCGGATCACCAGCACATTCTCTCCGCCGTCCCCGGACGGGATCACGATACGCTTCTCCTGTGAAAGCGGACATTCGAGAACCGCTTCCCCGTCCCGGTAGCAGCATGCGCGCAGCTGCCCCTTTCCTTCTCCGCCAAAAAAGCTCCCGTAAGCCAAAAGCAAAAGCGCCCCCGCGATCAGCAGCACGATCAGTACGATATCTGCCTTTCGAAGGGGGAAGCGCTTCATTTTCTTCCGTTAATGTAATTGATCAGACCCTCCGCCTTGATGATCTCCTGCATGAAAGGCGGAAATGCCTGTCCCTGAAAACTCTCGCCGGTGGTCTTATCCGTGATCACGCCGCTGTCGAAATCCACCTCCACGACATCGCCGTCCCGGATCGCTTTGGCCGCCTCCGGGCACTCCAATATGGGAAGGCCGATGTTGATGGAATTGCGGAAAAAGATGCGTGCAAAGGTCTCGGCTATGACGCAGCTGACTCCCGCGGCCTTGATCGCGATCGGTGCGTGCTCTCTCGAAGAGCCGCAGCCGAAATTCTTGTCGGCCACGATGATGTCGCCCTCCTGCACCTTATTGACAAACTCCTTGTCGATATCCTCCATGCAATGCGCAGCCAGCTCCTTCGGATCGGAGGAATTCAGATAACGCGCGGGGATGATCACATCCGTGTCCACATTATCTCCGTACTTAAATACCCTGCCTTCTGCTTTCATCTCTTCTCCTCCTTACAGCTCTTCCGGACCGGCGATCCTGCCGAGCACGGCAGATGCCGCCGCAACAGCCGGACTGGCCAGATAGATCTCGCTCTTTACATGTCCCATCCGTCCCACAAAGTTACGGTTTGTCGTCGATACGCAGCGCTCGCCCTCTGCGAGTATGCCCATGTAGCCTCCCAGGCAGGGTCCGCAGGTCGGTGTGGATACCACACAGCCGGCTTCGATGAAGGTCTTCAAAAGCCCCTCCTCCATGCACTGCAGATAGATCTTCTGCGTGGCCGGGATCACGATGCAGCGCATCCCCTTTGCCACATGGCGTCCCTTCAGCAGGGAAGCCGCGATCCGCATGTCATCCAGACGCCCGTTCGTGCAGGAACCGATCACGACCTGATCGATCGCGATCTCTCCCACTTCATCGATGGTGTGGGTATTCTCGGGCAGATGCGGGAAGGAAACCGTGGGCTTGAGCTTATCGAGCTCAATGGTATATTCCGCGTCATAGACAGCATCCGCATCCGCTTCAAAAACATCATATTCCCTGGTCGCATGCTCTTTCAGATAAGCGATGGTTTTTTCATCCACCGGGAAGATCCCGTTCTTGCCGCCGGCCTCGATCGCCATGTTCGCGATCGTAAAGCGGTCATCCATGGAAAGATGGGCGATCCCGTCCCCCGTGAACTCCATGGACTTGTACAAAGCCCCGTCCACACCTATGAGGCCGATGATGTGCAGGATGATGTCCTTTCCGGAGATCCACTTTGCGGGCTTTCCCGTAAGATTGAACTTAATAGCGGAAGGAACCTTGAACCAGGCTTCACCGGTCGCCATGCCGGCTGCCATGTCGGTGCTGCCCACACCGGTGGAAAAGGCTCCCAGCGCACCGTAAGTGCAGGTATGGGAATCCGCGCCGATGATCACATCCCCGGGTACCGTAAGGCCGCGTTCCGGAAGCAGCGCATGCTCGATCCCCATCTCGCCGACCTCGAAATAGTTCGTGATATCATTCTTTTTCGCGAACTCGCGCACGCATTTGCAATGCTCCGCGGATTTGATATCCTTGTTCGGCACAAAGTGATCGGGCACCAGCGCGATCTTATCCTTGTCAAAGACAGACTTCTTATCGAACTTCTCCATCTCGTGGATCGCCACGGGGCTGGTGATGTCATTTCCCAGCACCAGATCCAGCTTTGCCTGGATCAACTGTCCGGCTTCCACCTTTTTCAGGCCCGCGCCGTGAGCAAGGATCTTTTGCGTCATTGTCATTCCCATGCTTTTTTCCTCCCAAAACAAACTGTCTGTATGTTAACATAAAATCCCAAAACGGTCAAAGGTTCTTATGCTTCCCCCTCATCTTTATCGGAAGGCCCGCTTCCGCCCTCCCCGCTGCGCCAGTCACGGACAAAGCCCGTCAGGCGCTCCACATCCGCCCCAAGCGCTTCTTCCTGCCTGCCGCGGTTCTGCTCCATCAGCTTCACCTCATAAAGGCCGCTGCTCAGGCGTCCCGCATCATCCGACAGTTCCCCGCCCAGGTCCGAAAGGATGCGGATCTGTTCCCCGAGCTCCTCCAGTTCATCCTTGGCTTTCGAAAAGCTTCCGGCACACTCCGTGCTTTTCTCCCGGCACTCGCCTGTCTGATCCATTGCCAGCTTGAGCGAATTCCTTACCCGGATGATCAATAGCAGTACACTGTCCGTCTTTTCATTGATCCTTGCACTCAGTTCCTTGATCTCATCCATGGCGCTGATCGCCGAGATCGTGACCGCCCCCGCCCGGGACATGTCCAGTGAAGTGTTCATCACGTACAGATTGACCTGCGTCGCCAGAGACTGCAGGGCCGTCATGTCGTTGTAGATCGAATCCACCAGCTCTTCCGCTTCGCTGTGCATGGATTCCAGCAGGGAGTAACTGCCGCCCAGTTCCTGAAACTCCGTTTCCGTATCCGCCTGGACCTGCATGTTCTCGCGGATATGCTCCTTCAGGCGCTGCGCATGATCATAGAGGCCGTCCCGCCTGCTCTTGATCCCGCTCTCCAGAAGCAGCGCCTCATCAACGCTGTCCTCGATCTTTCCGCTCAGCGTCTGTATCTCCTCTTCCCTTTTGCAGATCCGTTCCATCTCGGCCACGGTGCGTCCCAGCTTCTGCCTCGCGTCATCGCGACTCGCGCGGGATTCCTGATGCGCATCATCCAGGTTTTCCTGCGTATACTTCAGTTCCCTGCTCAGCTCGCTCATCTGCTCGGCCTGGCTGCGAAGGGAATCCGCCAGGGCTTTCAGATCCTTTTCCCCGCTGTCCACAAAGATCTGATCCTGCATCAGCCCGTAGGCGATCCTGTCAAGAGGCACGAACATCTGACGTATCCTTCCGGTCGTAAAGATCGAATACAACACAAAAAGCAGCAGGAACAGAAGCAGCATGCCTGCCGCCTTGATCCAGAACAGCTTCCTGTCGTTTTCGGTGAGAAAGAGCAGAAGGGTACAAGCCACAAAGATCAGAAAAAAGGCGATGCCCAGACCGCCCACCACAAGTTGCGTGATCTCTCTCGAAAAGGAAATACGTTTGTTCTTCTTTTGTTTCATAAAAAGTGCGATATTTCACCGGGCGACACAACAGAATGCCTGCGGCACTCTGTTGTGAGCGGCGATATTTCACCGGGCGACACAACAGAATGCCTGCGGCACTCTGTTGTGAGCGGCGATACTCGCCGCATGACCGAAAACAAAAAGTCTCTCTTGCATGCAAGCATGCAGAGAGACTTTTCATTTCCGGTCGCCCGGCTCTGCATTTATACCTTAGTTGTTGATGAGCTTATCTTCGTCGCTCCAGCTGTAAAGGCTGCGGATCTCCTTGCCGACGATCTCGGCGGGATGCTCGGCTGCCTTCTTGCGAAGCGCGTTGAAGTGTACCTGTCCGCTTGCGGAAGACATATCCAGCAGGAAGTCCTTCGCGAAGGTACCGTCCTGAATGTCTGCGAGCACCTTCTTCATCGCCTTCTTGGTATCCTCGGTGATGATCTTGGGGCCGGTGATGTAATCTCCGTACTCTGCCGTATTGGAGATCGAATAACGCATGCCTGCGAAACCGGACTGATAGATCAGGTCAACGATCAGCTTCATCTCGTGGATGCACTCGAAATATGCGTTACGGGGATCATAACCCGCTTCCACCAGAGTCTCGAAACCTGCCTGCATCAGTGCGCACACACCGCCGCAAAGCACTGCCTGCTCACCGAAAAGGTCGGTCTCGGTCTCGGTACGGAAGGTGGTCTCCAGGATGCCTGCACGGGCACCGCCGATGCCTGCGCCGTAAGCCAGAGCCTTCTCCAGAGCCTTGCCGGTCTCGTCCTGCTCAACTGCTACCAGGCAGGGAGTTCCCTTGCCGGCCTGATACTCGCTGCGAACGGTATGTCCGGGAGCCTTGGGTGCGATCATGGTCACATCCACGCCCTTCGGTGCCTTGATCAGTCCGAAGTGAACGTTAAAGCCGTGAGCGAACATGAGCATATTGCCCGGCTCCAGGTTGGGCTCGATATCTTCCTTGTACAGTGCAGCCTGCTTCTCATCGTTGATCAGGATCATGATGATATCCGCTTTCTTGGCCGCTTCCGCTGCGGTATAAACCGTAAAGCCCTGCTCCTCGGCACGCTTCCAGCTCTTGGAGCCTTCATACAGACCGATGATCACGTTGATGCCGGACTCCTTCAGGTTCAGCGCATGCGCATGACCCTGGCTTCCGTAGCCGATGATCGCGACGGTCATGTCCTTGATCGCCGCAAGATTGCAGTCCTCCTGATAATAGATCTTTGCCATTTCCTTTTCCTCCTAGAATATGTAAAAAATTAAATGAACAAACGTTTTAATCGAGCCACACCACATCGTTCAGCCCGCGGGACAGGCCGGTCACGCCGGTACGCGCCAGCTCCGCAATGGTATAACCGCGCAGCAGCTCCAGAAAGGCCTCGATCTTGGACGGGTTTCCCAAAAGCTCGATGATCAGGCTTTCCGGCCCCACATCCACGATATTGGCCCGGAAGATATTGGAAAGGGCAAGCAGCGGCTCGCGCTTGTCCTCGCTGACTTCCACTTTGATCAGGCACAGCTCGCGGTAAACCGAATCCGCAGGATCCAGCACTTTGATGTTGCGCACATCCACCAGCTTTTCCACCTGTTTCTCGATCTGGTCGAGGATCTCGTCATCCCCCGAGGCCACGATCGTGATCCGGGTATAGCGGGGATCTGCCGTCACGCCGGCCGTAATGCTTTCAATATTGTATCCGCGCCTGGAAAAAAGGCCCGAGATCCGGCTCAAAACGCCGGAAGAATTCTCCACAAGCAACTGAAAAACTTTTTTGTTCATGAGCGTTCCGCCCTCCCGTTGATGTCCGACCGGACCTTGCGGATCCGTACGTCAAAACAGGTACATCTTAACAACATTCCCTCTGCTTGTCAATTGTCAGGTGTGGGCACCCGACAATTCCCTCAGCTGTCTTCCATGCACTTCTGCAGTGCCAGCGTCCCGGTGCGGGCCACCTCCACGATCGAGATCTGCTGCAGCAGGCTGATCATCAGACTGATCTTTTCCGGCGTGTCGCAGATCTGCAGGATCATCAGATGTTCGGACATGTCCACGATCTGGGCCTTCATCACCTCGCAGATCTCCATGATCTCACGGCGGTTGCCCTTGTTGTATTTCACCTTGATCAGCATCAGCTCCCGTGAAATGGCCTTATCCTCATCAAAGGTCTTGACCTTGATCACGTCCAGTTTTTTATTAAGCTGCTTTTCAATCTGCTCCAGGGTCTGCTCCGTCCCGGAACTCAGGATCGTCATCAGCGACACGGCTTTTTCATCCGTTTCCCCGACTGCGAGGGAATCGATGTTAAAGCTCCTTCTTGAAAAGAGTCCGGCCACCTTGCTCAGCACACCTGAACGATTCTCAACCAGTACAGAAAATATCCTTCTCATCGTCTCTCACCTCATACCAGATCCATCGGATCCACGATACATTCGCAAAGATACGCTTCATCCTTCGCAAGCAGTTCGTCCAGATGTTTGTCCAGATCCTTCATGTCCCGGATGCGCATGAACTTCATGTCATAGGCCGCGGCAATATGCTCCAGCTCCGGGCTTCCCGACAGATCGACCACCGAATAGCGGTCGTCATAGGTAAAATGCTGATACTGACGGACCATTCCCAGATAATTGTTCTTCAGCACGATGATCTTGACCGGGATATCGTACTGCCGCATGGTCGCCAGCTCCATCATGCTCATCTGGAACGAGCCGTCACCGCATACCGCCACCACCTGACGATCCGGCCTTGCAAGCTTGGCACCTACCGCGGCGGGAATGGAATATCCCATCGTCCCCATGCCTCCGGTCGTGAGGAAACGGCCGTTCCTCACCACGTGATATTTGCAGGACCAGATCTGGTTCTGTCCCACATCCGCGACATAAATGGCGTTGTCCTGAAGCTTCAGGGACAGCCTGCGGATGAACTCGGCAGGATCCACATACTTCGGATCGGGCTTGCGCACGACGGGCATCTCCTGTTTATAACTCTCCAGGGAGCGCAGCCAGTCGCCGTATTCCCCGTCGATCTCGTATTCCGAGAGTTCCTTGAGGATGTGCCGTGCGTCACCCACGATGGGGATCGTCGCCCCGGCATTCTTTCCGATCTCGGCAGGATCCACATCGATGTGGATCAATACCGTATCCTTCATGACCCGCTCGGGCTGGTTGACCGCACGGTCCGCCACGCGGGCACCTACCATCATGATCAGATCCGCTTCCTTCATGGCCCGGTTTGCCCAGGGGAAACCGTTATTGCCGACCATGCCGAAATAGAGCGGATGTTCCGTTGCCATCACGCCGATCCCCATCATCGTCGATACCACGGGGATCTGCAATTCCTCCACAAGACTGCGAAGCTCTTCCTTGGCATCCGCCAGGCGCACGCCGCCGCCGGCGCAGATCAGGGGACGTTTTGCTTTCTCAAGCTCCTTCACGATCTTTTTGATCTGAAGCGTGTTGCCCTTGACCGTCGGCTTATAGGTACGGAGCTTCACCTCTTCGGGATAGCTGAAATTCCGGATCTTCTGCTGCTGCACATCGATCGGAAAATCGATCAGCACCGGACCTTTGCGCCCGGAATTCGCGATGTAAAACGCTTCCTTGACGATGCGCGGGATATCGGCCGCATCCTTGACCAGGTAGGAATACTTCACAAAACTCTCCACCGCACCGGTGATGTCGGCCTCCTGAAAGACATCGGAGCCGATCAGTTCGGAATTGACCTGACCGGTGATGCATACCAGCGGGATGGAATCCGCGAAAGCCGTCGCAATGCCCGTGATCAGGTTGGTCGCACCCGGGCCCGAGGTTACCGCACATACGCCCGGCCGGCCCGTAAGCCTTGCCATTCCGCTGGCGGAATGCGCCGCGTTCTGTTCGGTCCTTATCAGTATCGTTTTGATGTCCGTGTTCAGAATGGCATCGTAAAAAGGACAGATCGCCACTCCGGGATAACCGAAAACATACTTTACCCCTTCTTCTTCCAGACATTTCACCAATGCGTCCGCGCCGTTCATCTCTTTTCCATCCTCCGGTTTCTTTCGTCTCTTGAAATAATCAACATATTATGTTACCCTATTCTCGTTATGAAAAAGATTATCCACAACGGAATGCGTTTTGTCAAACCTTATTTCCTTCTTTTGCTGCCTTTGGCCTTCAGCGGCTGCGGGGCAAAGGAAGATCTCCTTTTGGCGCCTTACCGTGAAGGGATTGAAAGCTCCGCGGCAAAGATCCGGGAGATCGGCGGCCGCATCGATGCACTCGACCCCTCAGCGGATGACGCGGATGCACAGCTTCTCGCCACTTTGGATGAAATGGAAGGCGCGTTCAAAGAACTTGCGGAACTGAAAGCTCCTTCCGACTTTTCCCACGCCGAGGAACTGGCCGATAACGCTTCCAATCTGATGACGGATGCCGTGACGCTCTATCACGATGCCTATTCGCAGGCCTACGACGGTACCGCTGCCGAACAGGCTGCCCGGGAATACGATGCCGCAATGCAGCAGCTGACTTCCCTGGGCGACTACCTCATGAATCCTTCTTCCCCTTGAGTTTGTTTTCCGCCGCCACGATGCGGCGGTTTATGGCCTTTCCTTTTGCAAGGACCGCTTTCGCGGCTTTGACCAGGAAGATTTTCTCCCAGCTCTCCTTCTTTTTGTTCAGCCGGTCAAAACGCCTCTGTTTCCAGGCCGTCACCGCATCATAGCCGGCGGCCAGTTTTTTGTTCAGGCGCTTGTTTCCAATCGTAGTCCATATCATGTCCCAGCCGAATATCACCCAGATCGCGATGCAGATCCAGAAGCGGACCTCCTGCGGCACGGAAAGGATCAGACCGCTCAGGCCGGGATGGATCCACTTGACCACCGCCATCAGGGCCACTCCGAAAAACGCTCCGGCAACAACGCTGATGCGGCCGTCCAGGTTCAGCGGATAATAGCTGTAGTCCCAATAGCGTTTGTGGAAGAGCGCTTCCATGACGATGCTTGTAAAAAGCTCCACCGCGCTGGTCACGGCTCCGGCCAGAAGGATCAGAAGCCACCATTCCTGTATCGGATGGAATAGGTCGTAGCTTACGGTACATACCACGGCATAGATCGGGCAGACCGGACCGATAAAAGCTCCCCTGTCCATGAATTTGCCCTGTTCTCCGAGCGAAAAGATCGTGGATTCGTAAAACCAGCCGATAAATCCGTAGATCACGGCCACCATGGTCCAGGCCGGAAAATCCAGGCCGGCAAAGATCTTCTGTACCGTTGTCCAGTCTCCGCTCATCTGAGTCTTCCCCCTATCGTCTCTCCCGTCGCGCAGAGCTTGTCCGCTATCACCAGAAGCCATCCTTCCTTCGTCCGCGGCGGAAAGGCCGTCAGCGGGAACATGTGGTGCAGGATCATGTCCCGCTCCGTTTCGGAAAGTTCAAAATCCCTTTCGGCCTGACGCAGCGCCTTGCGGGGATGCGTATAGCCGTGGATCGAATTGGTCCAGCTCTTCTCGTGCCAGTCATACAGAAAATAATCATGCAGCAGCGCCCCGCGGATCAGCGCCACCTCATCTACCCTGAGGTGAAAACGGCTTGCCAGATAGAAGGCCGTCTGGGCCACATGCAGGCAGTGAGTCCGGACGGAGGTGTCTCCGTGCTGGATAAAGTTGTCCATGTCATCAAAACGTGAATCTCTCCTGGTCTCCCGGAGCACCTGCCGGAAGAGCTCCACTTTTTCTTTCTTCAGTCTTTTCATTGATCCCCCTCATTCACCGTAAAAAACATTCTTCCTGCCGAAGGAGCAATTCCCTTTCCGCTTCCGCGTACTTTTCGCTCCCGGGATCTCCGCCGCCGAGCATCCACAGCGCACGGAAGAGATCGACATAGCAGGACGCCAGCCTGCCCGGATCGCCGGTCCTCATCCTGCGGTAAAAACCTCCGTCATATTCCAGCGCCATCGCGTCGAAACGGCAGAGCACAAGGTATACTTCCGGAATGCCGCCTCCGGCAAAATCCGTTTTCCGTTCCAGGATCGCGCTTCTTACGCCCTTTTCTCCCTCTTCCAGATAAAGCAGCGGGAGCAGAAGCGTCAGAACATCATCTGCCTTCTCCCCTTCCGTTTCCCGAAGGCTGCAGACATAAGCCATCATCTCCGGCAGGAGCATGACGGAAACCCTGCGCCCTCCGTCAGTTCCGATATGCCGGTCGCGCTCGAGCTGAACGATCATTGCGATCAGGGCGGCCGCCGCCGCGTCTGCCCTGCGCATCAGCTGCAGGTAGGTCCCACGCTCCATCCGCTCACCCCTTCTTTCCGGAAGAGCGCTTCTTCTTGCTCTCACCGCCTGCCGGATAAAAGGCCGCCGCATAATCAAAACAGCGCCTCAGCTGGTATGCGTTCTCCAGCTGTTTGACCTTTTCCGTCTGTTTGCTGACAAAACCGTTGAGCTTTCCGCGGTATTCCTCGCTGCTCACCGTTCCGTCTGCCACGCCGGAAAGCCCCACTTCCCAGCTGGCCGTCAGCTCGGGATTGAGCAGGGATCCGATGGAATAACGGACCACGTCAAAGATCATCTCCCCGATCAAGGTCGGCGTGATGATCTGGGTTTTCTTGTTCAAAGCCAGATACTTGTTGTTTACGAGTTTTTCCAAAATCCCCGCACGCGTTGCCGAAGTCCCGATCCCGCTGCCCTTGATCATCGCGCGCAGTTCCTCATCCTCGATCAGCTGCCCGGCGTTTTCCATGGCCAGGATCAGGCTTCCCGAATTGTAACGTTTGGGCGGACTGGTCTCTCCTTCTTTGATATACAAGCCGGCACAGTCGAACTCCGCGCCTTTTTTCAGCGTGGAAAGAGCCTGCAGGAAGGCGGGATCCACGACCAGTTCTTCTTCCTCTTCTTTTTTGTCCTTTTCCTCCGCCTGCTCCTCTTCCTTCTTATCCTTGAAGAACGAACAGTGCGTCAGGGCATGCCAGCCTTCCTCCTGCTGCAGCTTGAAGCCGGCGAAGAAATGTTCGCCGTTCACGACCAGCTCCAGATTCAGTTTCAAAAACACCTGCGGCGGATAAAAGATCGCAAGAAAACGCCGCACGATCAGCTCATATACCTTCGCAGACGTCGCGGAAAGGGTATTAAGGCTCCCAAAGCCCTGTCCCGTGGGAATGATCGCGTAATGGTCCGTGATCTGCTTGTCGTTCACATAACGGCTGGATGCCAGGCCCTTCCACAGGTCCTTTTCCAGCACTTCCTTCGCATATGGCGCCGCGACCGGATACGAACACAGGCCGCGGATATTGTGGTCGATCTCTTTTGCCACGGCCGTCGACAGAACACGCGCATCGGTTCTCGGATAGGTCGTAAGCTTCTTTTCGTAAAGCTCCTGGGCGATCTTTAAGGTCTCGTCAGGGCTGATCTTGAAAAAACGGGAGCAGACATTCTGCAGCTCCGCCAGATTGTACAAAAGCGGCGCATTCTTCTTTTCCGTCTTTTTCTCGCTCTTGATCAATACGGCCTTTTCGGAAGTGGGGCATACGCCTTTTTCATCCGGGGCCCCGCCTCCCAGCTCGCTGATCAGTGTTTCTGCGCTCTCCCGTTTCCGGAAGCCGTTTTCCTTATACAAAAGAGGAGAGTTCGCATAACGGGAACCTTCCACGGCTCTCCACTCTCCGCCGATCTTTCGTCCGGCCAGCATAAAATCCCCGAGCACGCGGTAAAACGGCGTCTTGTCAAACGCCCGGATCTCCCGCTCGCGAAGCACCACCATGCCGAGCACACAGGTCATCACGCGGCCGACGGCCACGACCGGCCTGCGCTCCGCGCGCAGATAATTCTGTATGGCCGAGCCGTACTTCAATGTCAGGACCCTGGAGAAGTTGATCCCCATCAGATAGTCTTCCTGCGCGCGAAGATACGCAGCCGCCGACAGATCGTCATAGGCCGAAAGATCTTTTGCCTCACGGATCCCGCGCAGAATCTCCTCTTCGGTCTGCGAATCGATCCAGACCCTCTTTCTGGTCTTGCCCGTCACATGCGCCTGCTGTTCCACCAGGCGGTAGATGTATTCCCCTTCCCTTCCCGAGTCGGTACATACATAGATCGTATCCACATCCGGACGGTTCAGCAGGCCGCTGACGATCCCAAACTGCTTCGCCGAAGAAGCGATCACCTCATAGCGGTACTCTTCGGGGATAAAGGGTAGCGTGGACAGGCTCCAGCGCTTCAGCTCCTCTCCGTACACCTCCGGATAGCTCATCGTGACCAGATGACCCACACACCATGTGATGACGGCTTCCTCCGATTCCATGTAGCCGTCAAGACTGTTCATATGAAGTTTTAAGGCCTTGGCAAACTCCCTGGCCACGGAAGGTTTTTCCGCGATATAGAGCGCCTTCTTTTTCTGCTCCGCCATATCATCACAATGTATCGATATCGATCAGCCTAAGGTTTTTGTGCTCTTCCGTATATGCCTTCAGTTCCTCCGAGAAAGCCCCTGTCGCGAAGAGATACAGATGATCGGGAGTGAGACGCGCCTCACGGGCCGTCTGCAGATAATGCCTGAGTTCCTCCATTCCGATCTCTTCCTTCCCCCATTCGCAAAAGGCGAGTATGCTCTCTCCTTCCTCATTCTGCAGCACGATATCGATGCTGCCGTTCTTTCCGACCCATTCCCCGCTCTTGTCGGCCCGGATCGGCAGCATGCGGTTCTGGTTCAGGATCTCCAGATATTCCGCGCAGACCTTGTAAAAATGCTTCTGATGGAAATCCGGCAGCTCCGGTTCCACATAACGTTCATAAAACTCGCCGGCCGGCAGGGACTGCAGGGCACTCTGTTTCCCGTACAGGAAACGGAAATAGAACTCCAGATAGCGGAGCCCCACCCGGTATACCCCTTTCTTGGCATTGATGCCCGAAGCATTGTCAAAGGAAAAGACCTTTTCCACCAGCTCCCTCTCCATCAGGTTGCGGAGATAGACGCTGATCTTGGCTCTGGAATAACCGGTCTGCAGGTGCAGGTCGTTTAACTTGTTCCTTCCCGAAGCCAGCCCTCCCAACAGGGTACAATAAACGTTCAGTTCCCGGAGCTCGGCCGATACGATCCTCTCCCCTTCCTCGCGAAGGGGGGCGTCCTTTTCCAGGATCCCCGCGATGATGTTCTCTTTCGGGGAGCGTGACGGATCAAAGGCTTTCCAATAAGCCGGGATGCCGCCCAGGATGCTGAACACTTCCATGCATTGTCTTGTGGAATAATTGCGGAAATAATTGACGCAGTCCATGAAACCCAGCTCCTGAAGCTTATAAAAGCTTCCGATGGAAAGGGCAAGCTGACCGATGCGCGGCACAAAATCCGTCTCCACAAAGGAGGTGGAGGATGAGAGCAGCACGATCATGCATGCCCCCGCCAGAGACGAGCGGAAACGCGCCAGTGCCTGCATGAAATCATCCGCATATTTGATCAGATACTGAAACTCGTCAATGACCAGAAGGAGTTTTTCTTCTCCCCGCTCCTGCGCGATCCGGGAAAAAACCGCATCAAAGCTGTCGGCGCCTTCCATCCCCAGTTCCTGTCCCCAGAGGAACAGCTGCTCCTTTCCCGAGCAGGGCCTGGCCGCATAATAGGAAAGCTTTTTCCCCTGCGCAAAACGGAACATAAGGGAGCTTTTCCCGACTCCCTTATGCCCGTAAACCACCAGGAGACGATCCTCTTCCCTGGCAAAATTATCTTCCAGAAATTTCAGTTCTTTTTTTCTGCCTACAAACATCTCACTTCTCTTTAATATAATCCATGGCCTTCAGCAGCTCAGCGCAGAGCACGGCACCGCCGGCCGCACCGCGCAGGGTATTGTGGGAAAGGCCCACGAATTTCCAATCGTAAACGGTATCCTCGCGCAGACGTCCCACGGAGATCCCCATGCCGTTCTCGTAATCGACATCCAATGCCACCTGGGGACGGTTGTCTTCCTCCATGTAGCGGATGAACTGCTTCGGCGCACTCGGCAGCCCCAGTCTCTGCGGCTCTCCGGAGAAGCTGACCAGCTTTTCGATCAGCTGCTCTTTTGTCGGTTTCTGACGGAACTTGACAAAGACCGCAGCCGTATGGCCGTTCAGCACCGGCACGCGGATGCACTGGCAGGTGATCACGGGACTCTCGGCCGGCACGATCACGCCGTTCTCGATCTTGCCCCAGATGCGCAGAGGTTCCTTTTCGCTCTTCTCCTCCTCGCCGCCGATGTAAGGGATGATGTTCCCTACCATCTCGGGCCAGTCCTTGAAGGTCTTGCCTGCTCCGCTGATCGCCTGGTATGTGGTGGCAACCACCTCATAGGGCTCGTATTCCTTCCATGCCGTCAGGACAGGCGCGTAACTCTGGATGGAGCAATTGGGTTTTACGGCGATGAAGCCGCGCTCCGTTCCGAGGCGCTTTTTCTGGAACTCGATCACATGCATGTGCTCGGGATTGATCTCGGGCACCACCATCGGGACATCGGGTGTCCAGCGATGTGCGCTGTTATTGGAGACCACAGGCGTTTCGGTCTTTGCATATGCTTCTTCGATCGCACGGATCTCGTCCTTGGTCATGTCTACTGCCGAGAAGACAAAATCCACGGCAGATGCCACTTTCTCAACCTCGTTCACGTTCGCGACGACAAGCTTCTTCACGGCCTCCGGCATCGGAGTATCCATCTTCCAGCGATCCCCTACTGCCTCTTCATAAGTCTTGCCCGCGCTGCGGGGGCTGGCTGCCACCGTAGTCACCTCAAACCAGGGGTGATTCTCCAGTATGGAGATAAAACGCTGCCCGACCATGCCGGTCGCACCCAGAACTCCGACCTTAAGCTTACTCATAATCATTACCTCCCAAAAGATTAAATTTACATTTTACCGAAAATTTGAATTACTCTATCACAGCTGCGGGATTATGTCAAGTTACTGCTTCAGGTATTTCCTGTATTCGGCGATCACGCCCCGCATGGCCGAAATGCCGGGTGCCCCGGTCGTCAGCCTGCGCTCCACACAGGTCCTCAGCGATACGGCATCATAGATATCCGCATCAAACACCTCCGAGATCCCGCGCAGCTCTTCAAGACTGAGCTCTTCGATCGTCTTGTCATGCTCGATGCAGTAGAGCACGAGCTGTCCGATGATCCCGTGCGCATCCCGGAAAGCCACACCGTGCTTCACCAGATAATCCGCGGCATCCGTGGCATTCGTAAAGCCGCGCATCGCGCTCTTTGCCATCACATCTTTCCGGAAGCGCATCGTATCGATCATCTGCATGAACATCTTCAGGCAGTCCTTTACCGTATCGATCGCGTCAAAGGTCCCTTCCTTGTCCTCCTGCATGTCCTTGTTATAGGCAAGCGGCAGGGCTTTCATCGTGGTGAGCATTCCCATCAGATGCCCGTACACCCTGCCGGTCTTTCCGCGGACCAGCTCGGCGATATCGGGATTCTTCTTCTGCGGCATGATGGAGCTGCCGGTCGAAAAGGCATCATCGATCTCCACAAAGCCGTATTCATTGGAATTCCAGAGGATCACTTCCTCCGAAAAACGCGAAAGATGCATCATGATCGTGGAAAGCGCGCTCAGAAGCTCGATCAGGTAATCCCTGTCCGAAACGCTGTCCATGGAATTCAGCGTCGGCCCTTCGAAACCGAGCATGCTCGCCGTATAACCGCGGTCCAGCGGATAAGTCGTTCCGGCCAGTGCCCCTGCCCCGAGCGGGCAGGTATTCAGACGCTCGTAAGTATCCGAAAGGCGGGAACGGTCACGCTTGAGCATTTCAAAATACGCACCGAGATGATGCGCCAGGGTTACGGGCTGCGCCTTCTGCAGATGCGTAAAGCCGGGCATCCAGGTCTCGAGGTTTTCTTCCATCACGCGCAGAAGGATCTCCTGGAAGGTCTTTAACAGCTCGTCGATCTCGATGATCTCGGCGCGGACATAAAGCTTCATGTCCAAAGCCACCTGGTCGTTTCGGCTGCGGCCGGTATGGAGCTTCTTGCCGGCTTCCCCGATCATGTCCGTCAGCGTGGACTCCACAAAGCTGTGAATATCCTCATATTCTTCCGTGATCACAAGACTGCCCTCTTCCAGGCGTTTGCGTATCGTCGTCAGTCCTTTTACGATCGCGTCCTTTTCCTCAAGGCTCAGGATCCCCTGTTTTTCCAGCATGATCGCATGGGCAATGCTCCCTTCGATGTCCTGCTGGTACAGACGCTGGTCAAAACGCGCGGAGGCATTGAAACGGTACACCTCCCGGTCGGTCTCTTTTGTAAATCTTCCTCCCCACAATTGCGCCATGATCGTTCTCCTCTCCATATATTCTTCTGCATTATAGACTTTTTCACCACTGCGGGCAAGTGTTCACGAGAAAAAGCTTGATTCACCTACTCTCCTATGGTATAATAGGGTTTAAGGGGGAATACAGCATGATTTCTACAAAAGGACGTTATGCTCTGCGGGTAATGGTTGATCTCGCGGAAAACGAAAACGGGGACTACATTCCCCTGAAAGACATCGCCGCAAGGCAGGAACTCTCCAAAAAGTACCTGGAGATCATCGTAAAGGACATGGTCGCAGGCGGCCTGATCGAAGGTGCCAGCGGAAAAGGAGGCGGCTACAAACTGGTCCGCCCCCCCGAAGAATACACGATCGGCGAGATCCTCGAGCTGATGCTCGGTACCCTCTCCTCCGTCGGCTGCCTGGCGGACAAGGATTACGATTGCCCGCGCCGCAGCATATGCAGTACCCTTCCCTTATGGGAGGACTACGATAAAGTGGTGCACGATTTCTTTTACGGCCGGCGCTTGAGCGACCTGCTGACCGAAAAAGCTTAACTTTCCCATTCCATTCCCTTGCTCTTCGTAAAGCCGCGTGTCTCTTCCATGGGCTGCGGCTTTCCGAAATAGTATCCCTGGGCACGCTCACATCCCACTCTCTTCAGGAAATCATAGTGCGTCTCGCTCTCCACGCCCTCGCAGAGCGGGGACAGCCCCATTCCCTGCGCACCTTCGATGATGTACTCCATCAGCTTGCCTGTTTTGGGATTGTGATCAAAACAGCGCAGGAACACCAGATCGAGTTTAAGGACGTCAAAACGGTATTCCGCCAGTGTATTGAGCGAAGAATAACCGCTTCCGAAATCATCCAGCCAGATCTTGTAACCCAGCTCGCGCATCCTGTCGCATTCCGAGCGTATGTAACCCACGTTGTCGTTCAGGGCGCTCTCCGTGATCTCGATGTCGATCATGTTGCGCGGTATGTCATATTCGGCCCGCGTCTCTTCCACAATCCCGAAGATATCGCACAGTTCAAAATCCAGTCTGGAGATATTGATCGAGACAGGCACGAGCGTTTCTCCCGCCTCCTTGAGCCTTTTGTACTCTTCGCAGATCTTGCGGATCACAAAGGCATCCACAAGATGGATCAGATGAAACTGCTCGAGCGTCTCGATGAAATCGCCCGGATTGAGCATACCCAGCTTGGGATCCACCCAGCGCACCAGCGCTTCGTATCCGCAGATCTTTCCGCTCTTTACACGGATCACCGGCTGGTAATACACCTTGATGTATTCGTTTTCGATCGCCTCATCCACGTGATCGACCACATACTGCTGCTTCCGCAGCCCTTCCCGGAGCATCTCGTCGTAAATGCAATAGTAATGGTCATGCCGGTGTTTGATGCTGTTACAGGCCAGTCTCGCGTGATCGCAGGCCAGTCCCACCTCGGCCCCCCTGTCATCCGGATAATAGATGCCGGCCTTGATGCGGACTCTCCTGCTGGAATCCTCCGACATCAGCATGTTCTTGTAGATCGTCTCCACCTTTTTGACGATCTCTTCCCGTTCGCCGTCGGCACAGACCACGAAATGATCGTCCGAAAAGCGGGCCACGATATCGCCGGCAAAGATCTCGCTGATGTGCTTCGCCAGCTCACAGAGCAGTTCGTCCCCGAGCTTGAAGCCGTGCCTCTCGTTATAGAGCTTAAAATTCGGTATATCGAAATGGACGATGGAGAGTTCCCTGCGTCTGCCGTCCGGAGAGGCCATCCGCTTCTGCACATGCTGGTAGAAGAAGGCCATGTTGAACAGCCCCGTCAGGCTGTCCGTCTCCTGGTTGTCGGAAAGGATCTCCGCCTCCGCAAAGGAATTGCGGCTCCGGTTGTAGTACTCGTTCCGGTCCACATCCACGATAAAGACATAAAAGAAGCTCATGCCGTTGCTCCGGTGGAGCAGATGACCGAAATCTTCGATATAGCGTTCTTCCCCGCTTTTGGCGCGGATCCGGTAGCGCACGTAATCGTGCCGCTTCTCCCCGAAGAAGGTCTGCGCCTGGATCTGGTTCCGGATCTTGTTGTAATCCTCCGGATGGACCATCCCCCGGAAATTCCCTCCCACATACTGCAGAAAATCTTCAAAATCCTCACAGCCGAACAGACGGATCACATTCATCTCCGCGAACAGGATCTTCTCATCCCCCTCCGCTTCGTAGATGAAGAATCCGCCGGGCAGTCCTGTCGGCACGATCCCGCAGGCTCCCGTATCCAGGAACCCCTCTGTCATGTCAGTCAGGTCTGCCATCTCTGTCCCCCCTTTATCTCAGATTGGTTCACAAAACTGCCTTTGCGGCTTTTTCATCCGCGAAAGGTCCCGGAAACGCCTCCGTACCGCGGTGGTTGCCGAAATAATCAGAATCAAAGACGATCGCGCTTCCGTCCGGATTCTCGAAACGCTGTTCGGGCTCAAATGCGATCCCCAGCGTATCGCTGGTGATGATGCCGTTTTTGAAATCCTTCAGGAAGGAGTATACATTGGTCTTCAGACTGTATTTCCCGTTCTTTTCCACAAGCTCGACATTCACCTTGTCCTTTTTGTTGACCAGTTTCTTCTTTTCATGTTTGCAGACATTTGCACCGTTGAAATAAGCATTCCCGGAGATCCACACCGGCAGATGGCCGAAATGCGCCTGCGCCAGCGCCCCCATGTCCGGCATCCCTTCCGTCTCAAACGGCGCATGCCATTCCTCATAGGTCGGGAAAATGTCAAAAGCTTTCGTTCCCACTTCCATGTAATCCGCATCGGCCGGCGTCTTCTTCTTATCCTCTACCGGATACTTCTGGATGAAGATATTATTGTAGATGCGGTCATCTCCGTGCAGGATGGTCATGAAGCCCGCGACCTCGGTACGGTGACGGATGTGATACGGCGTATAACGCGGCTCGCGCTGTCCGTTGACCACACTGTCTACCCCGGAGTTGATCAGGCTGAACGAACCCAGGATCAGATTGTTCACACAGGCGATGCCCTCACTCGGAATGGTCACCGAGACCTTGGAGAGCAGGAGGTTGTTGTCGATCAGCGTGGGCCCGTGCCCTACCTCGACAAAGACATCCGTATTGAACATGACGCCTTTTCCCGCCTTTACCCCGTCGGGCCGGAAATTGTCGTGCATCAGGTTCTGTGAAACGCGGGCGCCCTGCGCCTCCCAGTCCAGCCATACGCCCATGATGCTGTCATGAATGTGATTCCGCCGTATCGTCACATCGATCGCGGCATGCAGCTTGATCCCGGCCGTCTCGGCTCCTCCCAGCTGCGAAGAATTACAGATATGATGGATATGGCAGTCCTCGATCGTCGAAAAGACCGCCCCCATGCGGCCCACGATGCCGGTCTGTTCACAGTGATGGATATGGCAGCGCCTCACGACATGGCTGCCGATGCGTTCTTTGGTCCAGCCGTGGAACTGGCCGCGGCAGACAGCGTCGCGCTCCATCTGCGTCGGGCTCTTGACATGTCTCTTCGTAAAATACATGTCGTTCTCGGGATCCAGGTATTTTCCGAGCGAGATCCCGCAGCAGCGGCTTCCGTAGATCTCGCAGTCCTCGATGATCCAGCCCTTTGCCCAGTGCGGCCCGATCATGCCGTCCTGATAGGCAGCCGGCGGAGCCCAGGTGGTCGCGGCCTTGTTGATGTTAAACCCGCTTACCGTGATGTAGTCCAAGTGGTTCTTATCCGGCATGAAGCAGTTGCGGCGCACGGTGATCTCGACTTTTTCCTTATTGGGATCCAGTCCGCGGAAATTCGCATAAAACACCGTTTCGTCCCCTTCCTGCTCAACATACCATTTGTATCTGGATTCCTCCGCGTTCCAGGCATATTCATCGACGGGTGCCTTCACGCATTCTTCAAGCGTCTCCGTCTCGTACATGGCCAGATCGTTCAGGAAGACGCAGCCGGTATGGCGGATGACCGGCGAGAAATACCAGTCTCCGCATACGAAAGTCTTATAAGGATGATAGGATCCGAAGACCGAGTTGTCCACACGGGCCGTCCAGACCGTTCCTTTATGTTTTTTCCAGCCTTTCAGTTCCTCCGCTCCCGTGATGACGGCTTCCAGCGGTTTTTCGGAGCGGTAGCTGATCCTCGCTTCTTTTGTCCCCCCGTTCTTCGGGCAGACATGCTCGCGGTAGATCCCGGGTGCCACGAGGATCTCGTCCCCGGCCTTCGCGACCTGCGCAGCTTCGTTGATGCGCCGGAACGGACTCTCCTTGCTTCCGTTTCCGTCGTGGGACGCGTTCGCATTAACATAGTAGGTTCTGTGTTCCTGCATGTTTTTTCCTCCTTGATCGGTCATGGATACGCTGTCTCGCCACATGTAGTCATCCTCTCCGCTCATCATAAACTTGCCCCGTATGCTTGTCAATGAAAATACCCGGACCGGGCAGGCGGGGATGACGAAAAAAAAGACTCCCGCATTCGACGGGAGCCTTCGGAAACAAGCCGTTTCTTCTTAGTGGATCGCGTTGTAGATCTCGTCAGCCTCAGCCTCGGAAAGATGTGCTGCCGCATAAACGTTGCTGTCGCCATCGATCAGATAAACGTCATCGCCGTCCTCATAGTAGCCCAGAGCAGTGTTGCCAACGCTTACGATGTAGTACACGGTGCCGTCATCCAGCTCAGCTTCGGAAACGGTGTACTCAGCCAGGACTTCATCGGTGCCGTCGCTGACATAAGCAACATCCCCAGCAGCGCCCTCATAGAAAGCGATGACGAAATCGTTGCCGTTTCCGTCGTTTGCATAGAAACCGTCAACATAGCTCACCTCACCCGCGTCCTCGGTTTCGACCTCGGTATCGGCCTCGGAATCGTTGTCAGCTCCCTGCATCATATCTACGATGCCCTGAAGGCCGTCCAGAACATTCAGCATTGCATCGTTCATGTCGATCATGTCCTGCTCGCTCTCGAACTGATCCTCGGTAAGCTCGCCCATCTGTGCGATGAGGTCATCTGCTTCGCTAAGAAGGGACTCCACATTGTCATCCTGTGCGATCGCATCGTTCTGGTAAAGCTCTACGACTGCATCCTTTGCATCTACCAGCAGAGCGTAGTTGTTCTGCAGATCCGCAAACGTGATGCCGGCAGACTCTTCCTTCTTCTCAGCGGGCTTCTCTTCGGTCTTGGTCTCGGTGCTCTCGGTCTTCTCAGCAGGAGCCGCAGGCTCGTCACCGCCGCAAGCGGTAAGTGCGGATACGGAAAGTACCCCTGCCATCAGTACAGCCAACATTTTCTTTTTCATTTTCATTTCCTCCCTTGTTTGTGTGCGTATCCGACGCACAAGATATAGTATTTTATTCACAATGTGCGATTATAGCACCTTTATTTTTTCTTGCAAGTACCCCCAGGGGTACTTTGCCTGTTTTTTTATGTCACCCTAAATCAAAAAGCCACGGGGAAAACCCCGTGGCTCTGTCCTGCATGTTGCCAATCCGGACTTATTCGGCCTTGTCATCCTCCGGTCCGTTGATCACGATGCGGTCACTCTTGTCCGCGTCACCGTCCGACTCTCCGGCCGTCTCATCGGCCACCTGCTCCGCTTTGTCCTCTGCGGAAGCCGCAGGACGGATCACATCGCTCACGGCCTTGGTGATCTTTCCGCCCACTTCTCCGACGAACTCGCCGATCCCCTTCAGGTTCTCGCCGATCGTTCCGCCCAGCTCGTTGAGGGTTCCTCCGAGGGAATCGCCCAGATCGTTGAGCTTCTTCGCCAGCTTGTGGATCTCATCCTGTCTCCACTGCTCGTAATCCACATCCGGAAGCTCCGCATAAGCCTCGGCATCCTTTACGGGATAGACCCAGGCCTTCATGTCATGCGCCCGGAAGCGGATCGTGCAGCTGTCCGAATCCGCGCTGTTGAAGGGCAGTTCGAACACCCTGAGGATCCCTTCCTCCGTCTTCTTGCAGATCACGGGCTTAAAGCGGTTGCGGTCACCCCGGTCGATGGGATAGGTGTATCCGTCGTCCGGCTCGTCAAAGAAGATGACCACCTGGCTCTCCGCCGCATCGGGACGAATGAAACGGCTCTTCAGCGCGAAACGGAACACGTAATCCTGTTCCTGTTCCAGATCCAGCTCGCACTCGATCTCGGTCGCCTTGCCGTTCTCCGCCACTTCAAAGCATTCCACGTTCTCTCCGTTCTCCGTGACGATCAGACGCTTTCCGCATCCGCCCTCGCAATCCTCCGAAAGCTTAAAACTTCTTGCCTTAAAATCTACGATCTTTGCCATATTTTTATCCTCCGATTCCATAGAAAAAGCGCCCGGATCAACCGAAAACAAAAGCCGGATCATTCGTCCGCCTGTTTGGGTCGCCCGACCGCTCTTTACAAGCCCCTTTGCCCTCTTCGGGTAAGTAGTGCCAACTACAATGCCATTTGCATCAGTCACAAGAATGTTTTTTGTCATGGGTGTCCTCCCCCTTGTAAACTGTCCGATCCCCGCACGGGCGGGAATCCTTTATGAAATTTTCCGGTTTTCGTTTTTTCTCATGGGTGTCTTCCCCAACCGTCAGTAATTGTACTACAGTTTTGCTCTTTTGTCCACCGCTTTTTATTCCGGCTTGAACTCGAGCACGACGCCACCGCCGGGCTGCGCAGTCTCCTGCGGTGCCGCCCCGCCGGCCGGGCCCAGAACGCGTTCGATCACGCCTGTCACCCGGACATACTCCTCCAGCAGCGCTGCGTATCCGCTCCGTATCGTGTCGGCATCTGCCGCTTTCGCTGCCTGCTCCTGCACATAGGCCATCTCCGAGAGCTTCTCCAGACCGATCGTCCGGGAAGAGCTCTTCAGGGAATGGACCAGCGTCTGATACTCCTTCCAGTTTTCCTCCGCGAAGTAGCGCTCGATCCCCGCGCGCTTTTCCGCCGATGCCGCCAGATAGCTGTTCAGCACCGTCCGGTAAAAGCTCTCGTCATTCATGCAATACAGAAACGCTTTCTCTATATCAAAGCCTTCCTCCCTGAGTTCCTCCGTAAAAGACCTTTCCCCCATCTCTTCCTCCTATTTTGCTTCCTTTAATGTGATCCCGTTCTCCCCGAGGGGGATCTCGTGATCAAGTCCCACAAACTTTCCGTTCTGCTGCCAAAGCACTTCCTTTACAAATTCATACTTTTCCTCATCCCAGCTGATGAAATCATCCAGAAGCAGTCCCCCGGTATCCCCGGAATTCGCATTCAGGCACCAGAACGTATGGTTCAGACGGTATTTTTTGATCAGCTCGCGCATGCAGCTCATCCATTTGAGGTTCGGTTCCCGCATGAAGCCGCCCCATTCACCGATCAGGAGAGGAGCAATGTCATCCTCATAGATATAGAACCAGTTGTCCTCCCAGCAGTCCTTCATCAGGCTGGCATAGTTGTAATTCCCCTCAAACCAGGGCTGCTCGTATACGGTCGGGCCGTAGTCATGTGGCGAATACACCAGCTTGTCCCGGTATTTTCCCAGATCCACAGGATAATCTTTCACGCCGCGCAGATTGCCGCCCCACCAGTTGTAATAATAATCCTTTTCCGAATCCGAATGGTAGTCGGAATTCTTTTTCACATCGACCGGATAGATCTCGATCCCTTCCACAAGGACCAGGACGTTCGGATTCTTTCCGAGCACCGTCAACGCCGCCCGCTCTGCCATGTATTTCCAGTTGTTCGCATCCTTTGAACCGTTCCAGATCGCAGCACCCTTTCCTTCGTTTGGCTTGCCGTGCGGCTCGTTCTTCAGATCGAACGCGATGATCGTATCATTATCCTTATAGCGGTCCGCCGCCCACTCCAGCGCCGCCAGATAATCTTTTTCCGATACCTTTTCCGTGTACCAGAGATTGACATTATGCCCGGAGGCATCCGTCTCCGCACTGTGGATATCGATCATGACCTTGATCCCGTTTGCCTCGGCAAGCGCCAGGAAATAATCGAAGATCTCGAGGCTGTTCATGGAATTGAGCTCGGGATTATAGGCGTTGTTGTAATTCGCGCGCGGATATTCCCCCGCCGCCCACTCGTTCAGAAGCTGTGCCGACATGGGAACACGGATCAGATTAAAGCCGTGGTCGGCGATCGCCTTTACCGTCGGAGCCAGCTGACTGTTCCACAGACCGTCAAAGGTATTCGTGCCGGTATTGTAACCGAACCAGTTCACACCGGTCAGCCATACCTCTTTTCCGTTTTTATCGAGGATGCGCCGGCCGTCGGTATGAAGCCAGTCATCCCCCTGCACCGCATCTGCGCTCCGGGCAAGCATTGCCGAAACATCGACCGCTTCCTGCGCGTTTCCGCCCGCCTGCGTGTTTTGGCCGTTGTTATTCTCGTCGTTAATGCTGTTCGGATCGACCTTTCCTTCCTTTATGCTGCATTCCTCTCCGTTCAAAAGCGCCCTTCGCACAGACAGCTTCCCGGCCGTCACGCCCAGGTTGCAGCCGCAGCTGATGCTGCTGCCGGACGAAAGCTGCGCATTGTACTCCGCATTTTTCACGGTCAGGGTGTCGCCCTTGCACGAAAAAGTCCCGTTCCATCCGTCCGCTTCCGCAAGTCCGTCGATCTCGAGCGTGAGTGTCCATCCGTCCAGTGCCTTTCCGGATGTGTTCGTGATCTGCCAGTCCACGCCGAACATGTTGACACTGCCGTTCTGCCAGCTGTTGTTTGTCCCGTAGGTCAATACATACGCTGCCTTCGGAGCCTCGGGCTCAATCTGCTCATCGGCTTCATCGACCGCTTCCTGCTCCTCCGTCTCCTCGTCTTCGGTTTCTTCCTCCTCTTCCGCGGTCTTTTCCTTTCTCGCCGGCACTTCCTCTTCCGAAATGCGCGGCATGACCATGCGGAGCGCAAGAAATAGCCCTCCCACCATGATCACTATGCTTAAGACCGCTACCAGAACCAGCGGCAATACCTTTTTCATTTACTCATGCTCCGTTCTTCGATGATACATGGCATCACGCGTCCTAAGACAGTCTGCCGTTCCCTGATGTCAAGAAAAAAATATAGCCTTTCCGGTAGAAAGTCAAGACGGATGTGGTATAATCGGAACTGACAATGAACCCGTATTTTTTTACCGGCATCGGAGGGGGGATACTCCTTCTGCTCATATTGACCGCCGCCCCTCTGCTCTGCGGAGGCTTTTTGGCGTCCGACGAAGCCGGCTGCGGCGTCCCGCGCAGGCTCGTTGAACGCTATCTGTACGGTCTGCTGCTGACCTGGGGCCTGTTTGAGCTCTGCGCGCTGCCCTTTGTCCTGCTGAAAAGCTCCTTCCGCCTGCTGTGCATTGTCTACGGCATCCTGCTTCTTCTCTTCTGCGTCGCCGGGCTCGCCCATGCTTTGCTCAGCCGCAAAAAGAAGGACAAAGCAAAGGAGCCTGCAGATCCCGCGGATCTTCGAAGCCTCCTGCCCTGGATCCCCGTGTTCCTGCTGCTGGCGGCCCAGATCGTTTTCTTCGTTTTCTTCCGTCATCTGGACGGTGACGATTCCTATTATATCGCGCAATCCGTGATCAGCCTGCAGCTGGACAGCATGTTCCAGCGCGATGCCTACACCGGTTATACGATCTTTCTGGACGGCCGCCACGCCCTTGCCACGCTGCCGCTCTGGATATCGTTCCTGTCAGCGGTCAGCGGCATCCATCCCGCCATTATCGCCCACAGCATCCTCGCCCCCTTTTTCCTTACCCTGCTCTATGCCTGCTACGGTCTTCTCGGAGACCGTCTGCTGCAAAAGAAGCGGAACTATCTGCCTCTCTTCCTTATCCTTTTGGGCTTATGGTACAGCCGTTCGCATGTCTCACTCTTTACCGCCGAGACCTTTGCCTATACACGCACCTGGCAGGGGAAAGCCGTTTTCTCCAATCTGATCATCCCGCTGGCCTTCTGTTTCCTCTGGGATCTGTATCATGAAAAGAAAGGAAGCCTGAAGCGCCTGCTGCTGCTCTCGATCTGTGCCGTCTTCAGCACGACGGCCGCCGTCTTTCTTCTGGGGATCTGTTACGGCTGTGCCGCACTCTCCCTGGCAGTTGCACGCGCCGTGTCCGAAAAGAAGCTTCGTCCCGCCCTGAAAGCCATGCTGCCGCTGATCGCCGCAGCCCTGCCGCTCGCGGTCTTCGGATTTTTGTACCTGCTCATACGACGTTAAGGAGACACGTTCCACATGGATACCATACGCGCCACTTTGCTGACATTAAAAGATTATAACGGACACAGCCTCCACTTTGTTCTTTTCCTTGCCGCAGTCATCTATCTGATCCTGGCGGAAAAAGACAAGGCGAAGCGCTATCTTCTGCTGTGGCTGCCTCTGACCCTGCTCGCCGTCTTTCTCTTTCCGCTTTCGGCCTGGTTCTCCATGCACTATCTCCTGAACCAGGAGATCTATTACCGTGAGCTCTGGCTCATCCCCTACGCCGTGGTCGTGGTCTATGCCGCCGTGCACGCCGTGTCCCGATGCAAAAAACTTTGGGCACGCATCCTGATCCTGGCCGCGCTGATCGTTCCGCTCTTCGTCACCGACAGCGGCATGTTCAGTCCCGAGGTCTATGCACCTGCCGAAAACCCCTACCATCTTCCGCAGGAAGCGGTGGATGTGTGTGACATCATACTGTCCCAGAAAGGCGTGGTCGAAAAAGAATATCCGCCGCTGACGGCCTTTCCCCCTTCGCTGGTGGAATACAACCGCCAGTATACCGCGTCGCTCTTTACACCTTACGGGCGCGAGGCACTGATCGAACGCTGGAATTTCGACACGCCCTTTCTGGACACCCTTTGCGAAAGCCCCGTTCCCGATGCGGAAAAGATCTGCACCATGGCTGCCGACGCCATGATCGAATGCTTTGTTGCCGAGAAAAGCCTCGGCATGAAAGGCGATCCCGCCGATTACGGTTATCCGGCCGCCGGCGAGACCGAGCATTACATCATCTACATGGTCAAATGGCTCCAGTAGCTCCGTCACCGCTGCCCGCATGCAAAACATAAGCCCCGGTTTCATCCCGGGGCTTTTTCATTTCATTAACCTGTCACTTCCAACAGGAGTGCGCCGTGAGCGGGAACCTTCAGCCCCGCTGCCGCTTTCGCGCTCTTCCCGCTCCAGAGCTCCCGCACAGTCCTGCTTCGACCGGCTTCAGGGCCTCCTTCGTCGCATCCGCAAGATCCAGTTCCTTCTCCGAGATGTTAAACACCGCCAGATATTCCTTCTCCGCGGTCTTTCCGCCCCAGACGATCAGGTCTTCCCCGCAGAAGAGTTCCCGGCTTTCCCGGATATTCCGCGCCATGTCATATACCGCTTCGTTGGTCAGAAGCGAATTTCTCCATGACGGATCCTTTCTATTCTTCCTCTTCCGAAACGACCATCGTCGCGGAGCCGAAGCCCTTCAGCGGCTTGCCGTTCTCATCAAATACATTGGTATAACGGACGATGAAGGGGATCCTTCCGACCGTGAGCGGTATGATGCCCTCCAGATGCTCCACGCCTTCATGCAGCTGCCGCATCCAGTCACGATACATGTCCCAGTAATCCTCCGGAAAGATCCCCGCTTCAAAAGCCGTTTCCGGATAATTCTTTACAACCGGCGGCAGATGCAGGTCTCTCATGCAGCGGAAGCAGGGATGCATCTCCTTTGTTTCATAGATATACTCCCAGGCATAAACATTTGCCTGTTCGCTGGCAAAGCGGAAACGCCTCTCACTGTCAAAGAGTTCGATGTATCGTTTCTTCTCTGCGGTGATGTTCTGCACTCTCGCAAAAAAGAGGTACTGCTCTCCCGTCTGTCCGATCATGCGGATAAAGCTGCGGATGCAGATCTTTTCCTCACCGCAGCAGCTCGACTCAAATGTCCTCCAGGTCTCGCAGACCTCCTCATTCCCGCTCCGGATCGCCTTTTTGATCGCATCCTCGTAGATCCGCTGTCCTTCAAAACTGTGCTGGCGCCAGGGATTGGTCGTAAGGAAATCCCTGGCCGACATGTTCATGCCGATCTCTTCCAGGTAGGCATTGTTGAGCCGCAGGATGCTCACCCTGCCTTTCTCATAGGCAAAGATCACCGCACCTCCGACAAAATTGTTGAAGATCAGCGTTTCCATGGAATCCGGATTCCAGAACTTTCCGGCATCGATGCTCTCGATCAGATGCAGCGCCGGCGTGATCGGCTCGTGGGAAAGCCTTTGCAGCTTTTCCAGAAAGCCCTTTTCGGACACGGGTCTGGAATACAGATAGCCCTGGATATAATTGCAGCCCAGGCTCTTCATGTAGTCTGCCTGTTCCATGGTCTCAACGCCCTCGGCGATCACCGGGGTCTGCAGCCATTTGCTCATCTGAACCATCGAGCTGATGATCACACCGCCGCGTCCGCCTATGGTCCCGCTCAGAAAGCTCATGTCCAGCTTGATGATATCCACATCCAGATCCTTGAGGATATTCAGGGAGGAATAACCGCTCCCGAAGTCGTCCATCTCCACGACATAACCGCATTCATGCAGCTTGTGCAGCGCTGCGGAAACCAGCTCCATTCCGCCGACTGCCGAACTTTCCGTGATCTCGGCACGTAGCAGGCGTACCGGTATGTCGTAGTGCTTCCGGATCTCCTCGAGCTGCTCCACGTAATCTTCCTGCCGGATATCGTAACGTGAGATATTGAAGGAGATCGGCACCGCCGTCATCCCTTCCTCCAGGATCTTTTTCTGAAACGCGCAAACGCATTCAAAGACGTGCAGATCCGCCCTGCAGATCAGCCCTCTCTCCTCCATGACCGAGATGAAATCCACGGGATACTGCATCCCCGCATCCGGGTCGTTCCAGCGCATCAGGGCCTCCGCCCCTATCATGCGCCCCGTCGTGTGATTGATCTGCGGCTGATAGACCGCAAAAATGTGATTGTTCTCCAGAGCCCGATCGAATCCTGCTTCCAGTTCATCCGCGCTCATTCTTCTTTCCATGGATGCTTCTCCTTTTTGGCTCAGTCAAGTCGTTCTTCGATCGCGGCGATCACGGTCTCAAGAGCCTTGATCCTGGCATAATGTTTGTCGTTGGATTCCAGTATGTACCAGGGAGCAAATTCGGTACTTGTCTTTTGTATCATTTCATTGACAGCCTGCTCGTAAGCGTCCCATTTTTCGCGGTTGCGCCAATCCTCGTCCGTGATCTTCCACTGTTTTTCCGGCGTGTTCTGGCGGTCGGTAAAGCGTGCGAGCTGCGTATCCTTGTCGATCTGGACCCAGAACTTGACGATCACCGCGCCCCAGTCATCCAGTTCCTTCTCGAACTCGTTCATCTCGTTGTACGCCCGCTGCCAGTCGTTTTCCGAACAAAAGCCCTCCAGGCGCTCGACCATCACCCGGCCGTACCAGGTCCGGTCAAAGATCGCGATATGTCCGTCCTTCGGCAGTCTGTTCCAGAAACGCCACAGATAATGCCTGTTCTTCTCTCTGGGTTCGGGCGACGCGATGGGATGGACCTCAAAGCCGCGCGGATCCAGGGCCGCGGTAAGGCGTTTGATGTTTCCGCCCTTTCCCGCCGCATCCCAGCCTTCATAGGCGATGACAACAGGGATCTTCTTCTGGTAGATGCGGTTATGCAGATCCGCAAGTTTTTCCTGCAGCTCATCCAGCCGCGTGCGGTATTCCTCCTCCGGGATCGAGACCGAAAGATCGATCTCGGAAAGCTTCGGCATGGGCTTGAGCGGGAAGGTATTCTGCAAAAGCGTGGCCGCCCGTCCCGTATTCTGCAGAGCGGTGTCGATGCTCCTTACCAGGATCTCCGTCACCTGCAGTTCCGCCCATTTCCGGCTCTTGGAATCGATGAAGAACCAAGGCGCCGTGAACTGGTTTGTCGACTCCAGATATTCATCGTAAACATCCATGCACTCATCGTAGTGCTTGTTCTGCCAGCGGTCCCACTTTTCGACCCGCCAGGAAGTGCTCTTTTCTCCCTCCAGCTCATCCAGGCGTTTCTTCTGCTCGCTCTTCGAGATATGGAAGAAAAACTTTACCACCAGATAGCCGTTGTCGGAAAGCGTCCGTTCAAAACGCTTTATGCTCGTAAGCTGCCTGTGATACTCTTTGTTCCCGGTCTCTCCGAGCAGGCGTTTCTTCGTCAGCTCATCCATCCAGCTGCCGTCAAAAAACGAAAACTTGCCCGCTTCGGGAATGCGCACGAAATAACGATAGAGGAAGGGCCTGCGCAGTTCCTCCTCCGAAGGCTTGACCAGGGTCTCCGTTTTGTAAAAACGGGGATCCAGGTTCTTGATCACCTTGCCGAGCACCCCGCCCTTTCCGGCGCCGCCCCAGCCGTCCATGATCACCAGTACGGGAAGCTTTTTCTCCTTGATCGCCATCTGCCTTCCGGCCAGTTCCAGTCTCGCTTCCTTCAGTCGTTTTGCGATCGTCTCATCATCCGGTCTTTCCGCTTTTACCCATTCCTTCAACATAAGCCGTAACCCCCTTTCTCTTTCCGCCTGTCTCCTCAGGAGATCTCCCGCAACGCCGCCTCAAACATATCCTGGTCTCCTATGGAGGCCTTGGAACGCAGCTGTGCATGGATCCGGATCCGTACCGTGATCTGGTTCCCCTGCAATTCGTTGATCGCCTCCATGGCATCCACGATCTGCCGGCTTATCTCCCGGACACCTTCTTCATTGTCGATGTGGACCAGCATTCCGAAGACCGATTGTCTCGTCCGTGCCAATACGCTGTTCCTGCCGAAGAGCTCCAGCAGTCTGTCCGAAACCACACGCAGAAGCGAAGTGGCAAAGGCCTCTCCGAAGTCCTCCACGATCTGCTCGTGAAAACTGTTGCGGAAAACAAACATGGCGTAATCTTTTCCCAGTTCCGTATACTGTTCCCCGAAATCAATGATGCTGTCGATCAGGGCATGGGCATTCTGAAGCCCCGTAACGGGATCCACATGGAAGGGATTTTTCCGGTTCAGGATGCGCTCCTGCTCCTCCTCCCAATCCACAAAATAGCCGACTACGCCCTGTATCCGCCCGTTCTCGTACAAAGGGAATTCATTGAAGCACATGTCACGGACGATGCCGTGGGTGATCACCTTTCCGAAAGCATCCCGGATAAACTCTCCCGTCCGGAGAAGATTCTCTTCCCTCTCCCGTATCTGGGGTTCTCCCAAAAGCCAGCCGATCTCTTCATCGGTCTTCCCGAGGATCTCACTCATATCCCCGACCCCGAAATAGTCCAGGAAACTGCGGCTGGCCCCGCGCAAACGGAGATCCGTATCCTTCCAGAAGAACATGACCGGCCCGTGCTGGACGATATTTTCGCATACGCAGGCATATTCCAGCGCCTTCCCTTCCAGAGCGGCCGTGATCACCGTCCGCCCCCGCAAAGAATCTACCGCCTCTATGTCGTCGATCTGCGTCTCCGGAAGAGGCTTTATGCAATACAGATATTCTTTACAATCGGTGCCGGCAATCGGCATGAGATACTGCTCCGACCAGACATAGCTTCCGTCACCCTGACGCTGGCGGAAAACATCAACCACATACCCCTTCCCGGATCTTTCCACACGCTCCCGCAGGGTGTCATAATCCAGAAAGGCCTTGGCCCGTTCCCGGTCATCCGCAAAGATCCCGAGACGGATCGCTGCCGGGGTCTTTCCCCGCAGATCCTTCGCCCACTCACTCTCGGTCCGGAAATGCCCGCAGCCCCCCAGCAGTGAGGACAGGGTATTTTTTTCCAGATCCATGAGGAGCACATCCGTAAAGAGCAGGTTCAGATCTTTCAGTTTCTGGTCCAGCTTCTCCCGCTCCTCCTTCAGATTGTCCCGGCTGATATCCTGGATCTTTCCCAGGATCAGAGCACATTCGGAGTTCTCCGCGATCATCCGTCCGCGGAAGCAGAAATACTTCCCTCCCACCGTATAGTAGAAGGTCTCTTCTTTCCCGCTTCGTCTGATCTGATCGGCGATCTCCCGGTATTTCGGTAACAACGGCGATCCGGGATTGTAAACCTTCCGGTCGATCTCTTCCAGCCGCAGGCCCTCCATGCCGATCTGCGCTTTATACCATTTGTTCATGAACAGGGTTCGAAGCTGTCTCCCGTCATCCTCCAGCACCTCCAGAGGGATGTCCGTATCCCGTATGATGCTGCCGGCGACTTCATAAAAATGCCTCCACTTTCTGGTCTCAATGGGGATCTGCTTTTCCCCCATGTGGGAAAACAGATCAAGGATGGGCTCGGGTTTGCCGTAATAATACCCTTGTATCATGTCACAGCCGATCTCCCGCAAAAAATCCAGCTGTTCCTGGGTCTCCACTCCTTCCGCGACCGTGCAGATCCCGATATCCTTCGCCATGTTGACCGTAGAACGCACGATGCTTCGTGAGATCCCGGTAAAGGGTCTCAGGAAACCCATGTCAAGCTTCAGCGTATCGAAATGGTAATCCTTCAGCAGGTTCAGCGAAGAATAGCCGCTCCCGAAATCATCCATCCACACCTCATATCCGGCTTTGCGGAAGCGTTCGATCACATCCCTCATCAGCGCCTCATCCGAGGCGATCATGCTTTCCGTGATCTCGATATGCAGGGCATCCCTGGGGATATCGTACTTCTTGACAGATTTTTCCACCACCTCGAGCATGTCGCAAAGTACAAAATCGATGCGCGAGAAATTGACTGAGACCGGCACCACCGGCAGGCCCTGCCCGGCGCGCTCATGTATCATCTCGCATACCTTCTCCACGACAAAGCAATCCAGCTTGTGGATGAGGTTCTGATTCTCCAAAATGCTGATGAACTCGTCGGGTTTGAGAAAACCGACATAGGGATCGATCCAGCGTACCAGGGATTCCATGCCGCAGAGGCAGCCGGTCAGGGAGCGCACCACCGGCTGGAAATAAATCTTTACCCAGTCCTTCTCCAGCGCTTCATCGATCTTTTCCGCCACGTAATCCCGCGTCTGCAGGGTTTTCGCCAGATCTTCCGTATAAACGGAAACATAGCGGGTGATGTCATGCTTGATAAAATCACAGGCGAGTTTTGCCCTGGACAGAGACGCTTCCACTTCCAGGCCCGGCCCCATTCTGAGACGACAGATGCCGAACTTGCAGATCACGTCGAATTTCTTTTCAAACTGTTCGCGAAAGATGCGTGCCGCTTCTTCCGTGCTGCTCTCCACGCCGTCAAACTTCGTGAAAACGGCAAAGTGGTCATCGGAAACACGGGCGATGAACGAGTCGGCATAGATCCGGCGCAGCAGATCCGCGATCCCCTTCAGCAGTGCATCCCCTTCATCCGCGCCTCTTTCGATATTGAGAAGCTTGAATCTGACCAGATTCAGATAGACGATGGCATATTCATTCTCTTCGGATGAACGGCAATCATTATTCTTCTTTTCGATATACTTCCGCAGCCTGTTCTTTCCGTACAGGCCCGTCACGGTATCCAGGTCACTGCCGGTAAGGTCGGATCGATGAAGATACAGGCAGGAATAAAAAACCTCGCCTTCCTCCGGTTCCTCAACAAGTCCCCAGTGAAGAACCACCCTGTGCCTGTTCCCGTTTTTGGTCAGGATATGGAAAAAAACATAGCCCGAACGGCTCTGTGATTCCGCGAGCTGCATCTCGATCTCCCGCATGACTCCGGCAAATTCCTGCTCCCTGACGAGCCCGCGGAAACTTCCGCCGGCCAGTTCATGCAGTTCTTCCGTGCTCCCGCATTCATACAGCTCGGCCAAACGTTCGCTGACGCACAAAAGCTCGTGATCGTTCCCGGCGCGCCATATAAATGCCCCGCCGCTCATGCGATCCGTAAACTCTTTGCCGAAGCGATCCGGAGATCGCACGTCATCTTTCATAAAAAATCTCCGTTCATGCAGCCGTATTTCGTTAAATTATACAACAAAACGCGCTGTTTGGCAATTAAAAGATGCTCTCCTTACCGTCAAGTTGACGAAAAAAAATCTTGCCCGCCTTCCTCTGTTGCATTATAATAGTAAGCGTTGTTGACCGGCGGTTCTTTTCTCTCAGTCCGCATCGGTCCTATCAAATCATCGGAGGTATAAGTATGAGCACGATCCCCTACAAGATCTATCTGGAAGAGAACGAAATGCCCAAACAGTGGTACAACGTCCGGGCTGACATGAAGAAGAAACCCGCCCCCATCCTGAATCCCGGCACCCTGCAACCCGTCACGCTGGAAGAATTGTCCGGCATTTTCTGCACGGAGCTGGCAAAACAGGAGTTGGATGACACCACTCCCTATTTTGACATTCCGCAGGAGATCCTGAGCTTCTACCGCATGTATCGTCCGTCACCTCTTGTCCGTGCGTACTGCCTTGAGGAAAAACTCGGCACCCCTGCGCACATCTACTATAAATTCGAAGGAAACAATACATCCGGAAGCCACAAGCTCAATTCCGCCATCGCCCAGGCCTATTACGCCAAGAAGCAGGGCCTGAAGGGCGTGACCACCGAAACCGGTGCCGGACAGTGGGGTACCGCCCTTTCGATGGCCTGCTCCTATTTCGATCTGGACTGCCAGGTCTACATGGTCAAGGTTTCCTATGAGCAGAAGCCTTTCCGCCGCGAAGTGATGCGCACCTGCGGTGCCACCGTCGCTCCTTCCCCTTCCATGAACACGGAAGTGGGCCGCAAGATCAACGCCGAGTTCCCGGGCACCACCGGAAGCCTGGGCTGCGCGATCTCCGAAGCAGTGGAAGCAGCCGTGACCCAGGATGGTTATCGTTACGTTCTGGGATCGGTGCTGGCACAGGTTCTGCTGCACCAGTCCGTGATCGGTCTCGAAACCAAGGCTGCTCTTGACAAGTACGGCATCAAGGCCGACATGATCATCGGCTGCGCAGGCGGCGGCTCCAATCTGGGCGGCCTGATCTCTCCTTTTGCAGGTGAGATGCTCCGCGGCGAAGCGAAATACGACATCATCGCCGTGGAACCCGCATCCTGCCCGTCCCTGACCCGCGGCGTCTACGCATACGACTTCTGCGATACCGGAAAGGTTTGCCCTCTGGCCAAGATGTACACCCTGGGCAGCAGCTTCATCCCTTCCGCGAATCACGCAGGCGGCCTGCGCTATCACGGCATGAGCAGCATCGTATCCGAGCTTTATGATCAAAAGCTGATCAGCGCACGCAGCGTGGAACAGACTTCGGTCTTCGAGGCTGCCACCACCTTTGCGAGAGTGGAAGGCATCCTGCCCGCTCCCGAGAGCAGCCACGCGATCCGCGTTGCCATCGACGAGGCCCTCAAGTGCAAAGAGACCGGCGAAGAAAAGAACATCGTCTTCGGCCTGACCGGCACCGGCTACTTCGACATGGTCGCTTACCAGAAGTACAACGACGGCGAGATGAGCGATTACATCCCTACCGACGAAGACCTGCAGAAATCCATCTCGCAGATGCCGAAGGTAGACTGAGAGACTTAAACGTACCCGAAAACAAAAGCCGGGAGCCCAGCTCCCGGCTTTTTCATGCTTTATCTGTCTGACGCGATCCTGCTCAATCCGGAAATTCACCGTTGAAATAGTATTCCTCCACCACATACCCGGTCCTGGCGTCAAGCTTGATCTGACTGTATTCATTTAACTGATACGAATAATAAAGGATATCCCGCTCTTCGTCATACTCCAGGCGATAGGTCCCATAGATCTCGCCCGTAGTACGGTCGACCATCATTTTGTTCTTGTTCTGCTCCGCCAGGCTGATCGCTTTCTCCGCCAGTTCATCCCCGTCGAGCAGCCCCGAGGTATCCAGCTTCCTGACCGGCGTTCCGCGGCCGCCGTCTACCAGGTTCGGATAAGGAAGATCATCGTCCGTCCGGAAGAAGACATTCGGGATGATCGCTCCGTTCAGGTATTGATACGCGTTCATGCACGGCTCGTCCGTGATGCTGTTCCGGAAGCTTCCGCAGATATACACGTCCCGGCTCACATGCTGATCCGCTTCCTCCAGATAGTCCAGTATCTCCTGCCTTTCTTTCTCATCGGCATGCCGGTTTTCAAACAGCCGTTCCGAATAATAGATATGCTGCCCGATCTGCAGGATCTCCTCGGCGTGAACCGGCTTCGGCTCCGACGTCGACGCCGACGGAAGGACGACGTTTTTGATCACGTCAGGGATCTGAATATCCACCTTCTGCTTCTGTCCTGCGTTGCTTCCCGAATTGTTTCCCGCATTGCTTCCCAGACTCAAAAACAGAACGGTCGCTAAAACTCCGCCGCCGATCAGCACAAATGCCAATATCCCCAGAAGGATCTTTGTTTTTCTTTCCATCATCTTTCCCCTTTCCGGTCCTTATTTACTGATACGGATGCAATGCAACGGATTTATGGCAGTTTGGCGGATTTTTTCTGCCAAGCGCAGCACGCTTCCGGCGGGAAGCTCTCTGAATGGACCGCTATAGCGAGCGAATGTCGAATTGTTCCGTTCGCAAGACGGCTTTGCGGGATGAGAGGCAAAGATGGAATGGAGCAGAAGCACATAAGTCCGGGCACCACTCCGGAGCCACGCAGCTCTAAGGCGCTGCTTTCATTTTAGGTACAGCCCGGGACCGCTCGAGACACAGCATCCCTGCTGTGGCTCTCGCTCGATCCGCCATCCGTGGCGGCTCGTCCCTATTTTCATCATGCAGCTTCAAGAGCTGACGGGCTCCTCCGCAACGTGCCGGGGACTTATGTCTTCTGCTCTTCCCGTAAGCTGCTTCATTCATCCCGCAAAGCCGCATGCTCACTGCACTGCGGGCAGATGGATAAGGTTGGTCGAAGACCTGAACCTCGGCAGAAGTCCCCCTTTATAAACCGGAGTCGCTCCCGGTCCCGGATCACTCCGCGAGTTCCCGCTCCGAGCGGCGTTTTTTCAGATACAGGATGAGAGAACCTGCATGATGAATGATGAAGACCGCCACCAGCATGAAAAGGTGGACGTAAAAAGCGCAGACGATATAGTAGTTCTTCTCCAGAAGATAGCCCCTCGAAAAGCCGAAGAAGAACAGAAAGCTGCTGAGCGCCAGGCAAAGAAGCAGCAGATAGCAGTTCCGGAACATGTTGACCAGAGATGCCAGGAAATCCCGGAACGAGGCGTCAAAATAGACAAAGCGCCCGACCATGAGACCGAGGTAATACATCATGACGGGATGATACTCACTTTCGTCACCGACACTGTATAAATACAGGAGGATAAAGATGCAATAGAACATGGCAAGCATCCGGACACAGGCCTTTTCGCCCCGGCCTGTCTTTTTGAGCGGGATGACAAGCCGATCAAGCAGGGAATTCAGCAAACAGGACAGACAGATCAGCAGCAGGAGCATGAAATCCTTGCCGCTTCCCCAAAGCTCCAGAAAGCCGTCCAGGAAAGCCGAACCGGTACCGCCGCCCATTTCCTGCGCTTTGGCATAGATATGATTGATCACGACATAGGCGCAGGAAAACGACAATACCGAGGTTCCCGCGATGATCATCTCAAAGAAGCGCTGCACACGGTTTCGAACGGTTCCCGCAAAAAATTCTTCCGCGTCGTCCTCCTCTTCCCGCAGGACGTTGCGGGATATCCATGCGCCTCCCGTGATCAGGAGGATGCAGAATACGACTCCCAGCAAGGCCATGAACAGAAACAGGAGCTTTTGCCCCCCGCTGAAGTCCGGATTGATATATGCCTCGATCGTCATTTATTCCCTGTATCCGCACCCGGACCTGCCCGGTCCGTGAATGCGCTCTCCTCCCCGTCGTGTTACATTCCGTGTGATCCGTCAAAGACTTCCGATGATCACCGAAAAGATCCGCTGGTTGGTCGTCGGATCGTAATGCAGCCCGTCGTTGCAGACATAACCGTTGGCAATGAGCCAGTTGCAGGTATCGATATACTTGACCCCCGACAGGTTGTTGATCATGATATTGTTAAAGTTCACCACATTGTCCATGTTGGTATAAGGGTTATCCCCCACCGGGTTGACGGACACAAAGTAAGTGCGCGCTCCCCTGGCCGCCCATTCCGCCGCCTTCTGGTTGATCAGCGGCGCATAGCTGTAGGCATGGTCCGTATCGTTCACACCCATGCAGATCACGACCTTCGTCCCTTTTCCGACGATGGCATCCAGCTGCGGTATCGCGGTTCCCTTGAACCATTCGTATTCCTTCGAGTTCTCACAGATCCAGGAAACTCCGCCCCCTCCGGTCGCCTCACGCATTCCGACGCAACGGGAATCCCCGACGATCACGACCCCTGCCGGTGCACTGACAACGGGCGCCGGTGCCGGCGTGGGTGCCGCGGGCGCAGGTGTTGTTTCCGGAACCGGAACAGGCGTGGGATCCGCTGGCGGCGTCTCCGCCAGATAGGAATTACACACGAAACAGATCTGGCCACCGCGCAGAAGCTCATACCAGCCTCCCGCATCCTGACCGAAGATCGAAACTTCTTCACCGCGAACGAGCTCTCCGACACGCCTGTATTCCACCGAAGGTCCCTTTCGGAGGTTCACCCTCACGGAAGCATACATGGTCCTGGGTTTCTCCCATTCCGTCACGCGGCTGAGATCGGGCTCCTTCTCGGCCGGCTTGTCTGCGGCCCCGGCTGCATTATCGCTTGCGGAATTCCCGCTCACTGCATTTTCACTCGCCGTGTTTTCGCTTGCCGTGTTCTCGCTTGCCGAATCGTCACTAACGCTGTCGATGCTTACGCTGTCGGTACTGACACTATCGGCATTGTCGGCGCTGACGGCGTCCTCGCCGGGTCCGTCCTCTGTCTCATCCGGCCCGGCCGTCGGTGCAGGCGTTACCGTCGCGGCAGGCTCATCCTCTTCCGCAGCCGTTACACCCGCAGCCACATTCCCGTCTGTGCCGGTCGTCTTTCCGCAGGCTGCGAGCAGGAAACAGATCATGATTAAGAAAGGGAAGATTCCGTTCCTTGCTTTTTTCATCTTTGTTTCTCATCCTTCTTTCCGATCGCCGACAGAAGTCTGCCCGTCAGAAACAGGCAGCCCTTCCCGATCAGTGCGCTGACCAGCAGCGTAATAAGCGCTGTCAGCATATTTGCCCATGCATATTCCCAATTTTCCAGCCGTGACATAATAGCATAAAAGAAAACCGTATGCAAGAGATAGATGAACAGGCTCACCTCACCGAGAAGCCCCAGCACGGGAGAACGCCACGCGGGCAACAGATAGGCCAGCCCCAGGACAGCCAGACTGAAGGCGAAGACCAGACACAGCTCCGCCTTATAGGCCCCGGGCGCCCCGCTCCCGCCGCAGCGCTGCATCATGACAAAAGAAAGCCCCAGCCCGCACAGTCCGGTCCCGAGTATCCCAAGCTTAAGCGGCAGGCTGCGGAAGATGTCCCACTTCTTCTCCGCCGCTGCCGCAAGCAGGCCGAGGGCAAAAGCCGGATTCGAAAGCGTCCAGAAATCACGGTATCCCATTTTGTGCAGGCCGATGAACTGTATCACCAAGAGCAGGAGCAGAAGCGGGATGCGAAGCCTCCTGCCGAAGCGGAAGCACATCATGAATGCCAGATACATGAAAAGAAGGACATTTATATACCAATAATCCTCCGCCAGGAAAAAGCGCAGGACCGCCGAAGCGTCGGCCTCTTCCCAGCCGCCGCTGTAGCAATTGATCGCAAATGCGAGGATCAGATACGGCAGATAGACCGCCAGAAAACGTTTCAGCACAAAAAGGGCATCAATTCCCTTTGGGCTCTTGTCCGCGCTTTTGTACAGCCCATATCCGGAAAGCAGGAAAAAAACAGCCACCCCTTCCGGCCCCCAGGTGCTGATCGCGTGGGCCAGCTGCGGATGCGCGGGTTCCACCCACATCCACTCCGCGTAATGACTCGCGATCACGATCAGGATCGCCACGCCCCTCAGAATGCCGGATGTTTTCCGATCTATCGTGCAGCCTTCCTGCAGGATCCCGCTCATCAGGCTTTTTTACTCTCGAAAACGAACACGTTCCACGACAGGGGCTTTACGCTTGTCGTGCAGATGCCGTCCCGCAGAGCCGCTGCCTTGTTCTCGACCGGTGCAAAAACATCCTGCGCCTCAAAGCTGCTCTTCTTGTCCGGATCTTCGGGATCGGAAAAGATCTCGTAATGCGTGACTTTTTCGAAGCCTTCAAACGCGCTGATATCCACGTTCAGGGAATAGTCTTCCTTTTCGTTACGGTTGATCGCAAACACGCAGAGCCGCCCGTTTTCCTTATCCCAGGCCGCCGCGCTGTCAATGTAGGGCACGCCTTCCTTTCCGGTATACTGGGAAGTATCGTCGATGGCATAGCCGGGCATGTCATAGGTGTCGCAATCCACAACAGTCTTCATCGAGGTCCCCCGCGCATAGCGGAGCATCTGCATATAGCCGTAATGCGACGCACTCTTCCAGACATGGTCGTGATCCGCTTCACACAGAGCTCCCAGCCCGCCCGTCATGCAGCCGATCTCAACGCGGTCGGCATGGCGCAGAAAGGCCAGCTGGATCGAAAGGGCCGACAGCATGTGCAGGATCTCCCTTCCGGGGAAGGTAAAGAATTTCATCTTGTCCGGATCATGAAAGAGATAGGGGCGTTCCGGGTCGAACTTGTAATGGGAACGGGCCATGTTATAACGCCCCCAGCCGGGATTAAGCGGTGCGTTGTCCCGCATCATGCAGCCGTACTCGTCAAAGGAGATCTTTACTCTCTTCGGGGATCTGTGCTTTGCGGCCACATAATCGATCACGGCTGCCTCCGTATTGATGAAATCTTCATAATACAGCGCTCCGCCCAGCAGGGATCCCACATCGTCCGCCGGCGCGGAATGATAATGATGCACGGAAAGAAGATCGACCACATCATAACACTGGTCGAGCACCTTCTCGTCCCATTCCGGGAAGCCTTCCATGAAGGAGGCCGACGAACCGCAGACACCGGTCGAGATCGACGCATCGATCCATTTCAGCGCTTTGGATGCCTCCCTGCATCTGCGCCCATAGCCTTCCGGATCGCCGCTCCAGGAGCCCAGCTGCCAGGGTCCGTCCATCTCGTTTCCGAGATACCAGGTTTTTACGCCGTAAGGCTTTTCATGTCCGTTCTTTTTCCGGAGATCGGACCACCAGCTGCTCCCCTCAAAATTGGTATACTCCACCAGGTCCATGGCATCCTGAATGTTTCCGGTCCCCATGTTGACCGTATACAGAGGTTCGGTCCCGATCTTCTCCGCCCACTGCAGATACTCGTCGTGTCCCACATCGTTGGGGATAAACTGATACCAGGCCGGATCAAGCCGGATCTTTCTCTCCGATTTCGGTCCGATGGAATCCTTCCACTGCCAGGCCGAAACAAAATTCCCGCCGGGCAGCCGGACGGCAGGCAGTCCCGTCGCTTTCAGGGCTTCGATCACATCACCGCGAAAGCCCTGCTCATCGGCAGTCTCGTGCTTCGGATTATACATGAAGCCGTTCACAATGGTTCCGATCGGCTCCAGAAAAGCCGAAAACAACTTCTCCGAGATCTCTCCGGTCTCGTACTTCGGATGCAGCGTGATCTTTGCCATTTCAATCCCTCCCTGTTCAGTTGATGTTGTATTTTTCCCGGATCTCTTCGCTCGGCTCATAATCTCCGAGATATTCATCCGCCCTTTTGATCAGCTCATTATACGACACATAGGGTACCAGATAGTATTCGAACTCATAGGTCTCACCATCCGTCTTTTCCGCCATAAGCAGCAGCTTTCCGTCATGCTCCCCGACGATGCGGTTCATTTCACAGATCGGCCTGAGATCCTCATCCAGGATCTGGGATGAAACATCGGAATTCATGACATAGCTGTCACAGAGCTCACAATACCAGAGCGAAGATACACTCTCATCCGAGTTGACGCTCCGGAGAACCACTCCCGTTTCCGCGTCCAGGATCTGGTACAGCTTGTTCGAATAGATCGCCACGATAAACCTTCCGTCCACGGAGTAAAAGGCATAATAGAGCTGATCCCTGTTCACGCTTTCCGGAATCTGGTCATCCTCCAGGTATTCATAAGAATACAGGTCATAATAGTAATCAAAGGCTTCCTCCTCTTCGATCAGCTCGCCGTTCACTCCCGCCTGATCATGGTAGATCAGCGCAAAACTGGCATCTTCCGTAAAGAGTGCGATGGTCTCGCCACTCATGATCATACTCCGCACCCCGTCCGGCAGGCCGGTCAGGAAAAGCTTATCCCAGGAATCCCGGAAGCCCTCGTCCGTATAGGTATATACACTCCCGTTCGCGCAGAAGATGTATGCTTTCCCCTTATAATTCATGGCTCCGAAAACATCCCCCTTCAGCTTTTCCCTGCACACTTCCTTGCCGTTATGCTGATTCACGACAAGGGCTTCCCCCCATCCGAGGATGATGACATCGTCACCCTGACCCACGATATCGATCACCGAAGAGGGAAATTCGGTTTCCCAGAGCTTTTCTCCGGTTTCCGCTTTCACGGCACGTATCCGGGCAGAGAATGTACCCTCCTGATTAAAATTCGAAAAGATCAGATACAGTCTGCCGCCGGCCCAGCGGGTATCCAGGGAATAACACCTCTCCAGCCCCGTAAAGCGCAGGATTTTTCCGCTCTCCTTCTCCAGCACCACACTCCCCGCCGAAGCCCCATCCTCCGCATACAGATCCGCACTGACGTAATCCCCGCCGAACTGTATCCAGGCATAGCCGGGCTTGACGTTTTCCGAAAGATCCTCCGCTTTGATCCGGTAAGCGACTTTCCCGCCCGCTTCGATCGCCAGGATCTCGCCGCTTTGAGAAGCCAGAGTCAGCTTTCCGTCCGGGTCCGCAAACAGCAAAGCTTCTTCCGTAAGCCCCAGTTCTTTCGCCGTATGTGCCTGCCCCCCCGAAAGGGAGAAATAGCCGGAACGGTCGGCATCGAGCACGATCACACCGTCTTTTCCGCAAAATGCCGCCGTAATTCCGTATACATCGCTGTTGCATGTGAATTCCTCCAGCAATTCTCCCGTAGAGGTCCGGAAGATGCGGGCACGATCCGTATTCTGCAACAGGATATATTTTCCGTCCGGTGAGAGAAAGCTCTCCGTGAGCGCCGCTCCCAGATCGACACTCACATCGGAACTGAAGCCGTGATCCACACCGTATACGTTCAATGCCTTATACATGGTACGCACCGCATTCGCGTTATAGGCCCCGGTGTCGTCATCCGGAAGGGCATTGCGCAGAGCATACACGGCATCCCTCGTCCTGCCGTCCTGCATCATCACTTCGGCTTCATCGGCAACCTGGGCCGCAAAGCGGTCCTGCAGCTCCGCGTACTGCTCGGTGATCAGCGAATTCTGATCGCTGATCTTAAAGAGCATCCCGGTCACAACAAGGGCAAACGTCAGAAACGCTGCCGCGGCAACCCCGAAGACCGTCATCAGCTTGCGCATTTTCGCTTCGCGGTGCCTCTGGCGCAGATCATCGTAATTCAGTCCGAACATGGCGGCGCAGAGCTTCACCACAGCGGTATCCATGGCTTTGAGGATCTCTTTTCTGTTTTCGCCGCGCGTATCGGCCGCAAGCGGCTCCAGTTCCCTTCTTTCGACCCGGACTTTCCCGTCTTCCTCCTTGATCTCTACCTCATCATAGGTCAGGATCTCCGGAAAAGCTTCCGCCGGTTCGCCATCCGCAAGGACGACCAGGATATGGCTGCGGTCGTGCGACTTCAGGAACAGTTCGATCTCCTTCATGCACCATCTGGATTCCGGATAGCGCGGGGTACAGATGGTGATCAGATAATCGGAATTGGCTATGGCATTATTGATCGGCTCCGACAGGTTTTCCGACAACGGCAGTTCGTCGACATCCCGGAACACCCTTTTGATCCCGGTCTTGCCCGATTTCGATCTTTCATGAAGGGTGCGCGGAAGCTTGAAGCTCTCGAGCTTTTTATGCAGATGCTCCGCCACGAAACTGTCCAGATCACTGTGGCGGTAGCTGATAAATGCGTCGTAATGTACTTCTTTCAGTTCGTTCATCCCGGTCTCCCCGTCGATCGCCGTTTACGGATCAGCATCCGTCCGCGGCATCGTCTTTCTTATCCTTCCTCGTCAAAAATGCTGTAATCCCGCTCAAACAGCTCCTCACAGGCCTGCTGCCAAAGGAGTTCCGAAGGCACGGTATCCAACAGCTTTTTTCTCACAAAATCCTTGCTTTTTCCGGCATATTTCGGCAGATGATTGCGCTGCAAAAGCGCCGTCAGTTCACGACGCCACAGGATCGCGATCTTTCTGTGATCCTTTACTCTCGGGTTTTCCGCAGCCTGCCGCACTTCATAAAAATCCGACCGTCCCTTCTCATCCGCCTCAACGGAAATGATGCCCCACCATTCCGGCACATGCTCCTTCACATGATGGGCATGCTTCGAACCGATGACGATGATGTTCCGGTCGTAATACCAGTTATAATACCGTACCTGCCTCGCAAGCCTGGCATAAGTATCCGCGTCGGATTTGATCTCGATCCCGTACAAAAGCCCCGGCGTCACCATGACAACATCCGCCCGGACCCTGCCGATCACTTTTTCCTCCAGGATGCGGATCTTGCCGTACTTCTCATCCAGCCAGTCAAAAAGCGGTTCCCGGATATCACGGTCCCTTAAGATGATCTCACTTTTTTCTTCGCTCATCTTCCGCTTCCGTTATGTCACAATTCGACACGGTCCCTCTGGCCCAGGGGCTTCCGACATCGCAGCGGCCGTGATGGTAGCTTTCCCTCTTCACTCCGGAATGCAGATCCTCGCTGAATCCGATTGTCAGCCGGCTCACGCCGCTCATCATCTTTCCGTCGATCATGTCGACCAGCTCATTCACGTCCATCCGCTTTCTCCTTTCGGACTGCCTTCCCCTTTTGGGACATTTCTCCGGAGAAAATCATACCATAAAAACGGCAGCCGCTCAAGCTGCCGTTCCTTTGTCACATTCAGCGGCCAATGCGGCCCGCAAAGCCTCATTTCTCCGGCCGTTCTTCGCAGGGTTTCCCCTTCCGCGGACAGTGATCCGCCATGGGGCAGCCGATGCAGTGATTCCCTTTTTTCTTTTCCCTGATGATATAGATGCATGCCCCCGAAAACAAAAGCACGATCACCACGGCTGCAATGATGTTTACCATGGTCAGCCTTCCTTCCTGCGATACTGCGCCGCCATCTTCCTTTGGTTGAAAATGATGATGCCCGCAATGATCACGGCAAACAAAAGCACCGCACACAGGCCTCCCGCAAAGCCCGCGCCGAAGCTGCCGCTTGTGATGAGCGTTCCGATCTGATAGACCAGAAAGCCCACGGTAAAACCGGTAGTCAGCTGCAATCCTATCGCTCCGCAGAGCCATTTCGCGGATTTCAGTTCGGAACTCATGGCCCCCAATGCCGCAACACAGGGCGGTGAATACAGATTAAACATGAGATAGGCAAGCGCCGCCACCCTGGTGATGCCCATGACCGCCGCAACACCCGTGCCATCTCCCACCAGCTCCATCTGCTCGGGATCCACCAGATTGGTGATCGCATAGACCGTTGCGATCGTGCCCACCACATTCTCTTTAGCGATGAACCCGCTGATCGCCGCTGCGGCAAGCTGCCAGGCAGCCACACCGACAACGGGAATGAGCAATACGGAAAAAGGGCCGGCAACGGATGCCAGGATGGAGGTATTCTCCATGCCCGCCTCCACTTTCTCCAGCTTCCAGGTAAAGGCCTGCATGATCTGTACAAGCGTATTGCAGACCAGGATGACGGTCCCGGCCTTGATGATATAGGACTTGCCGCGTTCCAGCATGGATTTCAGCGCAAAGAGCAGGCTGGGCAGCTTATAATCCGGCAGCTCGATGATGAAATAACTCTTTTTGTATTTCGAAACGGTGATCGCCCTGACGAGCAGAGCGCCAAGAAGGATCAGCACGATGCCCAGCACATAGCAGACAAAACTCACCCAGGCAGCTTCCGGAAAGAACGCTCCCGCAAAGAGCGCGATCACGGGAAGCTTGGCCCCGCAGGGCATGAAGGTCGCCAGCATCGCCGTGGCCCGTCTCTCCCTCTCATTGCGGATGGTACGGCAGGACATGACCGCGGGAACGCCGCAGCCCGTCCCGATCACCATGGGGATCACGGACTTGCCGGACAGGCCCACGCGCTTGAAGATGGGATCCAATACCACTGTGGCCCTCGACATGTAGCCGCAGTCCTCCAGAAGCGCGATCAGAAAGTACATCACCATGACCAAAGGCAGAAAACCGACCACGGCCCCCACGCCGCCGATGATGCCGTCCACAAGAATGGCATAGAGCAGCGGATCGGCCCCCGCCATCCGCGCGCCCACCCAGCCCCCGAAGGAATCGATGCCCGCGGCCAGGATATCCGCCGCCCAGGTTCCCACGGTAGTCTGGGAAATAAAGAATACAAGAAACATGACCCCTGCAAAAATGGGGATCCCGATCACGGGATGCATGAGGACCCTGTCGATCGCGTCGCTCACGGTCCTGTCCTTCGTAAGGGTCCTGCGGACCTCCACTTCTTCCACGATCCGGTTCACGAATTCGAAACGTCTGCGATCGGCGGCCTCTACCGAGCTCTTGTCCTGCAGATCCACCTCTCCCTCATCAAAGGGGGCCGTCTGGGTCTGCCCGACAAGGCCGACCGCTTTGCTGACCAGCTCCGTGAGCCCCTTTCCTTCCGTGGATATGGTTTCCAGAACGGGGCAGCCCAGCTTTTCCGCAAGCTTGCCCGCATCAATGACATTGCCTTTTTTCCCGTTCACATCGCTTTTGTTCAGGGCGACCACCATGGGGATCCCCAGTTCCAGAAGCTGCGTCGTAAAGAAAAGGCTTCGGCTCAGATTGCTCGAATCCACGATATTGATGAGTGCGTCGGGCTTTTCGTTTTTGACATACGCGCTCGTGATGCTCTCCTCCGATGTAAACGGAGACATCGAATAGGCACCGGGCAGGTCGACCGCGATCAGCTCCCTTCCGGTGTCATTGAAATTCTTTTTGACGGGACTTTCCTTTTTGTCCACCGTAACACCGGCCCAGTTCCCGATCTGTTCACTGCGCCCGGTCAAAGCGTTGAACATCGTGGTCTTTCCGCTGTTCGGATTTCCCGTTAATGCGATCCTCATGAAATCTCCTCGAAACATCAAAAAAATATATGCCCGTTGCTGGGCATATACTTTTTCAGATACGGATCCTTTCCGCCAGCTCGGGATCTATGTTATAGCGTGCATCCTTGACGGAGATCACCAGATTCTTCCGCCGGTCCACCACCGTGATCTTTTCACCGCTATAGCAGCCCAGGGAAAACAGAAAACTCTCCAGTTCCTCGTCGCCGTCAAGCTCCACCGACCTGATCTCGTATTCCTTTCCCAGTTCCGCATCGTTCAGATTCATTTTGTCTATCTCCCGTGAGCCTTCTTTAATATCCGTTAGCAATACCTATCTCCCGAATAATCATATTGCATTCCGGAAAAAAGTCAAGCAGATTTTATACGGCTGACAGGGCCGCGGAGTGCTTGGCACGGGACAAAACGGCAATCGGGCGCCTGTCAGAAGATCCCTTTCAAAAAGGCTTCATATCCCCTGACCGCCTCATAAACATCCGCTTTGCTCGCGATCTCCCAGGGAGCGTGCATGTTCAGGATCGCGACGCCGCAATCGATCACTTCCATGCCGTACAACGCCATGATGTAGGCGATGGTCCCGCCTCCTCCGACATCCACCTTGCCGAGCTCCGCCGTCTGGTAAGCAACCCCTGCATCATCCAGCACACGCCGTATCCTGGCGATGAATTCCGGATTGGCATCGTTGCTGCCGGATTTCCCGCGCGAGCCGGTGAACTTGTTAAAGACCAGTCCCTTTCCGAAGTATGCGGAATTCTTTTTCTCATAAGCCGAAGCATAGAGCGGATCGAAGGCTGCGCTCACATCGGAGGACAGCATGCGCGAATTTGCCAGGCAGCGGCGAAGCTTCAGCTCGTCATGGCCGCCTGCCAGATCCAGAAGCTCTGCCACCGTATTCTCAAAGAAGCGGGAGCGCATTCCGGTCGCGCCCACACTGCCGATCTCTTCCTTGTCCACCAGCAGACAGCAGGCCGTATGGTCCGACTTTTCCACGTTCAGCATGGCTTTCAGGGAGGTAAACGCGCATATGCGGTCATCCTGCCCGTAACCGAGGACCATGCTGCTATCCAGTCCGCTGTCCCTGGCCGGTCCGGCGGGGACCACTTCCAGCTCCGCCGAGCTTAAATCTTCCTCCTCGATCCCGTATTTATCCTTCAGAAGCTTCAGCACATTCTTCCTGACCGCTTCCTTTGTCTCTTTTTCCTCTTTTTTCTTATCCGTAAAGGGAATGCTTCCGAAGAGGATGTCCAGGTTCTCGCCCTCGATCACCTTGGAAGCTTTCTTCTCCATGTTGTCCGCCGAAAGATGGATCAGCAGATCCGTGATGCAGAAAACAGGCTCATTCTCCTCTTCCCCGATGCTGATGTTAATGACCTTTCCGTCCTTTCGTACCACGACACCATGGATCGCAAGGGGGATCGTTACCCACTGGTATTTCTTGATCCCGCCGTAATAATGCGTATCCAGATACGCGAAACCGTTGTCTTCATACAGAGGATTCTGCTTTACATCGATGCGGGGGCTGTCGATATGCGCACCCAGGATCGCCATCCCCTTCTCCAGGGGCTCTTTCCCGATCCGAAAGAGCGCGACCATCTTGTTCATGTTCACTGCGTAAACCTTATCCCCGGCTTTGAGGCTGCGCCCCTTGGCGATCAGCTCCTTTATGTCTTTGTATCCGGCCGCTTCGGCCATCTCCACAGTCATGGATGTGCAGAGGCGCTCGGTCTTCCCTCTTGTCAGAAAAGCCTTGTACTCCCCGCAGAGTTTTTCCATTTCCTTTTTATCTTTTGCACTGTATGATTCCCATACCGTTTTCTTTTCCATGATAATGCCTCCTTCTCAGTTCTTCCACGGCAGTGCGGAATGCTCGCTCTTTTTGTCCCGCAGCATCAGTTCGCGCACGGCTTCCTTCACCGGCTTGTCATCAAAAAGTATGTGATTGACCTGTTCCACGATCGGCATCTCGACGCCGTATTTTTTTGCCAGCGCCATCGCCGCCTTGGCGGAATAGACACCCTCAACCACCATCTTCACTTCATCCATGGCCTCCTTCGGGCTCTTTCCCTGGCCCATCAGATAGCCTGCCTTGCGGTTTCTTGAATGCACGGATGCGCAGGTGACGATCAGATCGCCCATGCCCGTGAGCCCGGAAAAGCTCTCGGCCGCGCCGCCCATCGCGATCCCCAGCCGGCTGATCTCCGCCAGTCCGCGGGTGATCAGCGCCGCTTTGGTATTATCGCCGTAGCCGAGCCCGTCCGCCATTCCGGCCGCCAGGGCGACCACATTCTTCAGGGCTGCGCCCAGCTCCACGCCCAGCACATCCGGCGAAGTATACACACGGAAAACCTCGGAAGAAAAGATCTCCTGCACAAATTCGGCAGTCTCGCGCTTTTCGGCCGCCGCCACGATCGTCGTCGGAAGGCCGCGCCCCACTTCCTCGGCGTGTGTCGGGCCGGACAGGACCGCCACCTCCGCCTGCGGGATCTCCTCCTTGATCTGCCTGTCCAGGGTCAGGAGCGTGCTCTCCTCTATCCCTTTTGCCACGTTTACGATGATCTGGCCCTCTTTCACAAAGCCTTTCATCTCCGCAGCGGTCTTTCTCGTAAAGATCGAAGGAACTGCCATCACCAGAAGAGCCTTGTCCCGGCAGGCCTCTTCCAGATCCTTGGTAAAGGATATCGCCGGACCAAGCTTTACGCCGGGAAGCTTATCCTTATGCTCCCTCTCACGGGAAAGCATGTCGATCTCGTCGGGTAAAGCCGACCAGACCAGCACCTCATGTCCGTTATTCGACAAAAGCCAGGAAAGTGCTATCCCCCAGCTGCCTGCACCGATGATCGCAATCTTTGCCATAACGTTTCCCCCTTATTCCGCCTTATTTTTTTTGAAAAGATAGGTCTTTCTCTCTTCTCCGCGAAGCAGTTTTTTGATATTCTCCCGATGCCTGATAAAAGCCATCAGCGTGATCACAAACGCAACCACATACATCTCGATCCGGATTTCGAACGGTATCTCCGTAAAATACACGATCCTTCCGGGCAGATGAAAACGCCCGAACCAGCCAAGCTCCCCCATCAGTATGGTCTCAACAAAAAAGGCTGCAGTCAGAGTCAGGGAAGCCAGCGACACATAATTGGTCAAGGCAAAGAGCCCGAAAAAGATCACCAGGTCGATGGGCACATACAGCCAATGGAACGCAAGGATCATGCCGCTCATGGCAGCGATCCCCTTTCCGCCCTTGAACCCGAGATAGAAGGGAAAATTATGGCCCAGAATGCAGCCCAGTCCCGCATACAGCTTCAGCAGATAGAGATGCTCCGGAAGACTCTTCCTGAAAAGATAGTAAACTACCACCACCGCCAGGATAGACTTGGCGAGATCACCGATGAATACATACAATCCTGCCTTTTTTCCCAGCACGCGAAGGGTATTGGTGGTACCGGCGTTCCCGCTCCCCTTTTCACGTATGTCGATCCCGTTGGCTTTTCCGACGAAGAACGCCGTCTGAAAATTCCCGAACAGATAACCGATCACCAGACAGATGATCCGCGCCACGATGGTATTCATGCATGTCCTTCCTTCCAAAGTCATTCGCGGCTTATCCTTCGCCGCGCCCGTTTCCTGCTCCTACTCCCCTTTTCGCTCTCTGACGATGAAGCGCAGGGGCGTCCCGGCAAATCCGAATGCCTCGCGGATACGGTTTTCCAGATAGCGCACATAGGAAAAATGCATCAATTCCTTGTCATTTACAAAGATAACAAAGGTAGGCGGCTTGACCGCCACCTGCGTGACATAAAAGATCCTGAGCCTTTTGCCCTTGTCCGAAGGCGGCTGCTGGAGAGCCACAGCTTCGCTCACGATCTCGTTGAGCACACCGGTGGCGATCCGCATCGCATGATTCTCGATCACCGCGTCGATCATGTCGTAAAGCTTCGGCAGACGCTGTCCGGTCTCGGCCGACACAAAAAGCAGCTCCGCATACGGCATGAAGGCCAGCGTATCACGGATCTTCTTGGTAAACTCGTTTACGGTACTGTTGTCCTTCTCGATCAGGTCCCACTTGTTGACGGCAACGATCATTCCCTTGCCGCGCTCGTGGGCGATCCCGGCGATCTTGGCATCCTGCTCGGTGACACCTTCCTTCGCATCGATCACAAGAACCGCAACATCTGCCCGTTCCACGGCACTCACGGTACGCACGATCATGAACTTTTCGAGCTCTTCCCTGATCTTGCTCTTGCGCCTGAGGCCCGCGGTATCGATGAATACATATTCCTTCCCGTTTCTCTTTACACGGGTATCCACGGCATCGCGCGTCGTGCCGGCAATGTCCGAAACGATCAGGCGGTTTTCGCCCAGCAGACGGTTGATGATCGAGGATTTTCCGACATTCGGTTTCCCGATGATGGCGATCTTCGGTTCATCCTCCTCTTCTTCCTCTCCCGCACTCTCGGGAAAGTACTCCAAAAGCTTGTCCAGAAGATCTCCCAGTCCCTGCTTCTCCGCCGAGGAGATGGGATAGGGATCGTCAAGCCCCAGGTTATAGAACTCGTAGACATCGGCAGACTGCTTCTCGTAGCTGTCCACCTTGTTGACGACCAGGATCACGGGTTTTCCGGAACGGCGCAGCATGTCCGCCACCTTATCGTCCGCATCCACCAGTCCCTGGCGCACATCCGTCATGAAAAGGATCACATCCGCCGTGTCAATGGCGATCTGTGCCTGTTCCCGCATCTGCGAAAGTATGATATCCTTGCTGTCCGGCTCGATGCCTCCGGTATCGATCAGGGTAAAGCTGCGTCCGAGCCATTCCACGTCCGTATAAAGCCGGTCTCTCGTGATCCCGGGCGTATCCTTTACGATCGAAAGCCGTTCCCCGGCCAGCGCGTTAAAAAAAGTCGATTTTCCCACATTCGGCCGGCCGACTACCGCCACCACCGGTTTACGTTTCATCCTTCACCTCTCCGGAATATTCGTAAGGATTGACATCCTCCGTGTCATCTCCGCTCTGTTCCTGTCCCAGGATAGCCCTGATCAGGTCCATACCGTTCGATTTTACAATAGTCACCTTCGTTTGTAAAGCCGTCTCCACCTGCGTGCGGGTCACATCATCCAGGAAGATCTCCGTCCCCGAGCGGAACATCGAGGAAGGAAGCAGAAGCTCTTCCCCCTTTTCCTTCTCCTTCAGCTGGGCCATCAGATCCTGCCCCGTGATCAGGCCGGATACCGTGATCCTCTCCCCGAAGAAATCGTTACGGATCCAGTAAAGGTGAATGTCCACTTCCGGATATACCCTGCCCACTTCCTTCATGAGACGCTGCATCGTCGGATAGGCGCTCTTGCCGCAGGCGATCGAGATGCTTCTCCGGATATCCGTCCCGTATATCATGGCCGCCTGGGGCAGAAACGAGCGGATCTCCTCGCTCAGCAGCCTTATCATGCCCACTCCGTTTTCCAGCTGTAGATAGCCGTCGTAGCGTTCCTCTTCCGGCACCTCCCGTTCAGCCGTGATATACCACTCATCCGAGGCGTGCACAAAATGCAGCCCGGTCTGCTCATATGCTCTTTTCTGAAAGGCCTCGATCTGGTCAATGACCTTTTCCGCATCCTCCTTCCCGAAGGGTTCCAGCGGATGCAGCTTGTCCCGGTATTTTGTAAGGCCCGTAGGCACCACGGATACGCTCTGCATCACCGGCGCATACTTCAGGAGCTCGTTCATCGTGTATTCCAGATGCTCCCCGTCATTGACATTCTTGCAGAGCACGATCTGGCCGTTCATCGTGATGCCGGCCGCATGGAAATCATCCAGATATTTCAGCACTCTTCCGGAATTGGGGTTTTTGAGCATGAACACCCTAAGCTCCGGCTCCATGGTATGAACGGAGATGTTGATGGGCTCCATGTGGTACCGGATCAGGCGTTCCACATCCGCATCCTTCAGATTGGTCAGGGTCACGTAATTGCCCTGCAGGAAGGAGAGTCTGGTATCGTCATCCTTGAAATACAGGGTCGGTCGCATGCACGGCGGATTCTGGTCGATAAAGCAGAAGATGCACTTGTTCTTGCAGGAATGCGCCTGGTCCATGAGGCCTTCATCAAAGATCAGCCCCATGTCCTCGTCTGCCTCTTTTTCCACCTCCAGCAGCCATTCCTCACCGTCTGCCTTGCGGATCAGGACCTCAATGTATTCCTCCATGCAAAGAAAATCGAAGTCAAAAACATCTTCGATCTCCTTGTCATTGATCGCCAGAAGCACATCGCCGGGTTCGATCCCCAGCTCTTCCCCTATGCTCCCCGCTTTCACTTTGATGATCGTATGCTCCTTCATGCAGGTCCTCTGAAGATGGCTTTCCGCCCGGATGCCGTCCTTCTTCGCTCCAAAAAAGGGGGAGCGCCGCCGCACTCCCCCGAGATCTTCCTTTTTATGCCAGCGTATATTTCATGAAACTCTTCTTGCCCTTTTTCAGGACGAAATCACCATCAAAGTCTTCCCGGCTGAAGCTGTGGTGGATATCGGCGATCTTTTCGCCGTTCACGCTCACACCGCCCTGCTCCACATTCCTTCTGGCATCCCCGCGGGAACCCGCCAGTGAAGCCTTTACCAGAAGCGTGATCACGTCCACCGCCCCGTCGGTAAAGTCCTCGGGATTCAGGATCGTGGTAGGCATGTTCTCGGAATTGCCGCCGCCCGAGAAAAGCGCATGACTCGCTTCCTTCGCCTTGTCGGCCTCCTCCTTCCCGTGCACCAGGTTCGTCAGTTCCCAGGCCAGGATCTCCTTTGCTTCGTTGAGCTGCGAACCTTCCCAGGCATCCATCTCGCGGATCTGCTCCATGGGCAGGAAGGTCAGCATGCGGATGCACTTGAGCACATCGGCATCGGCGATGTTCCTCCAGTACTGGAAGAATTCGAAAGGAGTGGTCTTGCTCGCATCCAGCCAGACGGCACCCTTTTCGGTCTTGCCCATCTTCTTACCCTCGGAATTGAGCAGGAGCACCTGTGTCATCGCATAGGCATCCTTGCCCAGCTTGCGCCGGATCAGCTCGGTTCCTGCCAGCATGTTCGACCACTGGTCATCCCCGCCGAACTGCATGTTGCAGCCGTACTTCTGGAACAGGGTGTAGAAATCGTATGCCTGCATGATCATGTAGTTGAACTCCAGGAAGGTAAGCCCCTTCTCCATGCGCTGCTTGTAGCACTCGGCACGGAGCATGTTATTGACCGAGAAATGTGCGCCCACTTCCCGTAAAAGCTCGACATAGTTCAGCTTCATGAGCCAGTCCGCATTGTTGACCAGTCTGGCCTTGCCTTCACCGAACTCGATGAAACGGCTCATCTGTACCTTGAAGCAGTCGATGTTGTGCTGGATCTGCTCGGGTGTCAGCATCTTGCGCATGTCGGTCTTGCCCGAAGGATCGCCGATCATGCCGGTGCCGCCGCCCAGAAGCGCGATGGGCTTGTTCCCTGCCTGCTGCATGCGCCGCATCAGGCAAAGTGCCATGAAGTGTCCCACATGCAGGGAATCCGCCGTGGGATCGAAACCGATATAGAAGACGGCCTTTCCGTTATTGATCAGCTCACGGATCTCCTTTTCGTCCGTAAGCTGTGCCAGAAGGCCTCTTTCCTTTAATTCTTCAAAAATCTCCATTTTATTCATTCCTCCCGTATGCCGTTTCGCAAAAACCGCTTCCGGCTTTTTATTCTGTGTCATTCACTGCCTGTCATCCGCCGATGCGGTATCGCCATTCCTCCATGTCCCTGGCACGATACAGGACTTTATTCATAAACATATGCATCGATATGCTCCTTCCAGTTTTTATATGCCGTCGCATTCAGATGAACCCCGTCATAATAGAATTCATCCCGCATCGCCTGATCCTCACCGGCAAATGCCGGCCACAGGTCAATAAAGACCAGTCCCCGCTGCTCGCACATCTCCGCAAGCTGCCGGTTCACATCCATCGTATCCACCAGAATGCGGTAGGAATCGTTCTGGGATGCCGCTACCGGCAGGATGGACGTTACATAAAGCTTGCAGTCGTACATTCCAAACTCATCCAAAAGCAGGCCGTAATATTCCACGACCACGTCAACCGGCCGCCCCATCAGGATATCATTGATCCCGATCTCGAGAAAGACCTTTTCCGGCTGTGTATCTATGATACTCTGGACGCGGGCTCTCACCCCGATGATGGTATCCGCACCGATCCCGCGGTTCTTTACGTTCAGATCCGGGTACAGTTCCGCCCAGTTGCAGCGCGCCACCAGGCTGTCCCCCACAAAGACCACATCCGTGGGATAGGAATAGAGCGAACTGTAGATATACTGCCGCGTATCGTACTCGTCGTTCCGGTCCGCATATTGCTCGTAGTGGGTCTGCTGGTAGATGCGCGGAACATCCTCTTTGATCACTACGGTCTGCTCGGCCGGGATCCGGCTGAGGGCATCCGTTAGTTCATCCTTCAGGCGGTCTCTTTCCTCTTCCAGCGCCGACGTCTCCTCCGTAAGCTTTGTCACTTCCTTCGCATGAGCTTCCTGCTCGGCCGTGCGTTCCTCCTGAAAACGGCTCTCCAGTTCCTCGAGTTCATCCTCTTTCTCTTCCTCAAGCCGTTCCTCAAGCTCTTCGGCCCGGAGGTGCATGAAAAACCAGGTTCCGGCTCCGCTTCCTGCCACCAGAAAAATTGCCAGCAGGATCAGCGCGATCTTCTTTCCCATCTCATCCTCCCTTGCGGTGCTGCTTTGGGAATCCGCAAAACATGGATGGTATTTTAGCACATTCCCGCTGCACTTTCAATCAGAAGCCTTTTCCCTGATAGGGAAACGCATCCTTGATCCACGTGGTCTCTTCCCCGTCAAACGCAAGCACATCGAAACGCACCTGCAGCTGTGCCAGGTTCAGATGCTGCATGCGGTAGTAATCCGCCACAAGACAGATCTTTTTCTGCTTTCGCTCGTCGACTGCCTCCGCAGCCGTCCCGGACTGGTCCGTGCTCCGGGCCTTTACCTCGAAAAAGATCAAAGTGTCCTCCAGCTTTCCGATCAGATCCACTTCCCCTTTCCGGCAGCTGTAATTCGTCACCAGGATCCAAACGCCCTGCTTCTCCAGATAGCGCCTGGCGCGTTTTTCCATTTCGCTCCCCATTGCACGCTTGTTCATCGTCCCCCCCTTACATATTTATTTCCCGGCCTTCGCCATCTTTTCCCGGATCTTGTCCATGGCATCGACAAAGACCAGGATCTCGGCCACCACCTCGTACAGCTCCGGCGGGATCATCTCCCCGATCTCCAGGCGGGAAAGCGTATCCGCAAGCCTCGCGTCCTGGTGGACCGGGACCTTGGCTTCCTTCGCCTTCTCGATGATCTTGTCCGCCATCTTTCCGGTCCCGGAGGCTATGACCTTCGGGGCCGAATCTTCGGGATCGTATTCCAGCGCTACGGCTGTTCTCTTTTTCTGCTTCGGATCAGCCAAATTCATGCCCTCACATCAAAACTCTGTTTGGAAAGCAGCTTCCCGCCTGCCGGCGGCATCAGCGGCCGGGTCTTTCCCCCGTCCTTTCCCAAAGCATCACGGTTCGTGATCTCGGAATTCATGTGATAGCCGCGCTTTTCAAGGCGTTCGTTCAGGACATGGATGTGCTCCGAGATCAGGTCGATCACCTCATCGTTCTCCAGATAAAAATGCGTCGAAACCCTGTCTCCGCCCGATATGGCCGCATAGACATCCACGGTCCCGAGATACTTCATGTCCAGATGGAGCATCGCACTCACGTTTCCGTCCGAAGCCGCCAGGCTCTTTTTATCCGAATAGACATAAAGATCCCCTGTCGCCTCACTCCCGCTCATTTTCAGGGGGAGCTGGATGTACTGCATGCTCTGGTTCATCTGGTTCATGAAATCCAGATCGTTGCTCATGTTCCCCAGGCTCTGGGCCAGGCTGCTCCCCGGTTCGGCAAGCCTGCCGAGGTTCTGCGCCAGCTCCTGCGTCTGCTGCGTCAGCTTCCGGTAAAGAGCCTCCACATTCTGCTTGTCCGCCACCTGCTCGGGATGAAGGCTCCAGTTTTCCTTCAGGGCGTTCTTAACCACATCCTTGAAATCTTCGCTGTGAAGAAGTTCCCGGAGTGCCCTTTCCAGAGGCTGCTGTATTCCTTCCTGCCTGTTGGCATCCAGATGCTTCAGGACCGCATCCGCAAGCTTCAGGGCATTCCCGTCATCGGGCGGAAGCTGCTTTATCTGCGCTGCCAGGTTTTCCGCGCCGCTCGTCCCTTCGAGGATCTGCGCCATTTTTCCCATCAGTTTCGCGGCAGGTGCGGCATCCCCCGAAGCGGTCTCTGCCGTCCCCGCTTTGTTCTGTATTTCCGGCTCCGCGGATTCCCGGATCAGGCGGAGCGCCTCTTTTGCTTTTGCCTCTGCGGTTCCTTCCGCCTGCTCTCCCGTTTCCGAAACGGCTGCTCCGTTCTCCAGAAGCTCCGAAAGCTCTCTGGCAAGTCCCTCCGCCGTCACAGCCTTCTGTCCGGGGGCGCCCTCTTCCGGAAGTACGCCCTTAGCCGCGGCATTCTCTGCCTCCGCCTGTGAAGTCCCTTTCGCGCTTTCTTCCGCGGGAAGCTCTTCGCCTGTCGGCTCCGAGAGGATCAGCCCGGTCAGTTCCTTCATGAAATGAATGGCTTTTCCTTCCCCTTCCCCGCCGGCTGCCGCCATTTCCTCATAGAGCGCAACGGCCCCGTCCGCGATCTCCTTCATTCCCTCGCTGATCTGCATCTCGTAATTCTTGAAAGCCGTAAACTGCCCTATCGTCTCTTCGTTCACGGGCAATCCCAGGCGTTTCATCTCAACCAGCGTTTCCACATTCGTATCGGGATGCGAAGCCGCCAGATGGTACATGTCCCCGAGAGATCTGCTGTCGATGTTCATGCCGGCATCCATCATGGCACTTGCCATGGCCATATTTCTGGCATCGGCCGTCATTCCCGCGGCCGAAAGCGCCTTCATGGCAGTCGGATCCATGGTCAGATTGGTATATAGCGGAGTCAGTGTGATCTGGGAGGAAGAATTCGAGCGAAGCTCAAAAGTAAGAAGCTGTCCCGGTTCCAGGGACATTGCGTTCTCCAGACGGGCCGTCACGGTCCCGCCGTTCGGAAGCTCGATCTGCACATCCTGGCCGCGGATATCCGTCACCTTCCCCTCAACGGTCTGCCCGTTTGAGAGGCCGGAGAGATATTCCCGTCCGCGTGCTTCGCTTCCCGCCTGGGGATTCGAGGCTTCCTGCGGTTCCGGCGGCGTGCCGTTCACTCTGCCGTTGCCGAAGATCTGACTGATCATGCTCATGTGAAATTACCGATAAAGCTCCTTCTGTGAATGGGACAGGGTCCGTATTTCTTCAGCGCTTCGATATGCGCCGCCGTCCCGTAGGCCTTATGTTTCGCAAAACCGTATTCGGGATAACGCTCATCCATCTCGAGCATGTAATGATCCCTGGTAACCTTGGCAATGATGCTGGCTGCCGCGATGCTCGCCGACTTGGCATCTCCCTTGATGATGGGGATCTGGGGGATCGCCACCCCGGGGATCGTCACGGCATCGTTCAGGCAAAGCTCCGGCTGCGGCGACAGCTGCGCGATCGCCTCACGCATGGCTTCGTAAGTCGCATTCAGGATGTTGATCTCGTCGATCCGCTCCGGTGACGCAAAGCCCACGCCCACGCTGACAGCCCCTTCCCGTATCACCTCATACAGTTCCTCTCTCTTTTTTTCGGAGAGTTTTTTGGAATCGTTTAGATACAGAATGGGACAATCCTTCGGAAGGATCACCGCTGCAGCCACGACCGGCCCCGCCAGCGGGCCTCTTCCCGCTTCATCGATCCCGCAGATAAAAGCGGCTTCCGGATGTTCCCTTTCATAAGAAAACATCTGCTGCATCCGCTGCTTTTCCGCCTCGAGGCGTTCAGCCTGTCTGCGTTCCCGCTCCAGGCGCTTCTCTTCCGTTTTCGTCAATGTCTGATCCCCCCGAATTTGTTAAAGGGATATACACGAAGGAGGGCTCTTCCGATGATGTCCTTTCCTTCGATCAGGCCCACGGACGGGACACGGGAATCCGAGGAATGATTCCGGTTATCCCCAAGGACAAAATACTGGTCCTCTCCCAGGGTCACCGGTTCTATGGCCGTTCCCGGTTCCTTGATCACCTCCGCACCGAAATCCTCTTCCAAAACCGTCTCGTTAATGTAGATGACACCGTTCTCGTCGATCCGCACCGTTTCGCCGGGCAGGCCGATGATGCGTTTGATATAGTAGGTTTCTTTCTTATGCTTATAGGGAAAAACAATGACCTCAAAGCGGTTCGGTGCCCGGAAGCGGTAACTGATCTTGTCCACGATCAGGTTATCCCCGTCCTGAAGCGTTGTTTCCATGCTTTCTCCGACCACCACGGTCCTCTGGCCGACGTATCGGACCAGCAGCAGCGTGATCACCAGAACGCCCAGAAGAAACAGCGAATTATGGAGGATATCCATGATGATCGCACGCGCCCGGTTTTTCGGGGGATCCGGCTTCTCCGTCAGCTCCGGATCCGCTTCGAGCTCTCCCTCTTCAACTTCCTCAAACTCTTTCTCGTCTTTCATTCTTCTCCTGCCTTTTCTATCGTTATCCTGCCGAGCCTTCCGCTGCGCAGATCGTCGATCACCAGTCCTGCGGCCCGCGCAAGATCGATCTCGCCTCCGCTCTTCAGACAACCCAGACGCCTGCCGATCGCCTCAAGCAGCTCCGCGCCTGCGATCTCTTCCTCGATCCCGTATCGATCCCGTATGCTGTCAGGCCACGAGCTCTTCAAAAGCTTCAGGATCTCCAGCGCCAGTTCTTCCTTCGGCAGGATCTCGTCATTGATGGAACCGATCATCGCCAGATGCAGCCCCACCTTCGGATCCTCAAACTTCGGCCAGAGTATGCCCGGCGTGTCCAGAAGCTCCAGCTCCGGATCGAGCCTGATCCACTGCTTTCCCTTCGTTACCCCCGGACGGTTCCCCGTTCTGGCCACGGACTTGCCGGCAAAGCTGTTGATGAAGGTCGATTTTCCGACGTTCGGTATCCCCGCCACCATTGCCCGGACGGGTCTGTTTTTGATCCCGCGGCGCAGATCGCGCTCTTTCTTTTCCCTGCAGGCCTCCCTTACGGCTGCCTTGATCGGGTTCATCCCGTCCCTTCTGCGGGAATCCAGCTGCACGCACGCTATCCCGCGTTCCTTGAAATGCTGCGCCCAGCGCCGGTTCTCTTCGGCCCCGGCCAGATCTGCCTTGTTCAGCAGGATCAGCCTGGCCTTTCCCTGTCCCAGACGGTCGATATCGGGATTGCGGCTTGCCACCGGCACCCTCGCATCCAGGAGTTCGATGATCAGATCGATCAGCCGGATATCCTCCTGCATCGAGCGCACGGCTTTGGTCATATGTCCGGGATACCATTGTACGTTCATTGTTCCTACCTGTCCACAAAACCGGCCTTCGAGCCCTTGCCTCCCAGCTTGAACCAGGCCCTGCCGATGATATATTCCCTGCGTACGATGCCGATATTGCTGGAGCGGCTGTCCTCGCTGTCGTTGCGGTTGTCCCCCAGCACGAAAAACTCGTCTTCTTCCAGATCCACGGCGTTTTCGGCAATCCCGCCGTTTTCGATGCGGTCAAAGATCCCCGCCTCATCATAAACATCGCCGTTTATATACAGAAGGCCGTCCCGGATCAGCACCGTGTCTCCGGGTGTGCCGACCACGCGCTTGACATAAAGATGCGCGTTCTCATTCCCGTTGGGGCGGAAGACCACAACGTCCTCCTGCTTCGGCGGACTTACCAGATATACAAAACGGTCGATCAGGATCTCCTGTCCGTTCTGCAGCGCCGGTTCCATGGATACGCCGATCACGCTGGTACGGATGCCGAAAAGATACACGCATACAAAAGCGATCAGCACCATGAGCGCCCCGCTGAAGATCCAGGTCAGGATCTCGCGGAGGAGCTTACGGTTTATTTTCCTCTCTTTTGTATAAAAGGTCAAGCCCTTCTTCCTGGCCATGTCTTTCGCAATCTCTCCGTATGTGCCGTCTTCCGCGCAAACAGCAAAGCCGCAGCGTTTGCAGCCCGGAACGGAGCGGCAGGATCACCGGTCCGTTTCTGCTTCCGGCTGCACGGTATAAAACAACAGGGGGACAGGCTTACCACCTGTCCCCCTTCCCATGATCGTTTCAGCTTATCTTAGCGAATAACCTCTTTAACCTTCGCTCTTTTACCAATACGTCCCTTCAGGTAGTTCAGACGAGCACGACGCACCTTACCGCGGCGTACCACTTCCACCTTTTCCACATTGGGGCTGTGCAGAGGCCAGGTCTTGTCTACACCCACGCCACCGCTGGTCTTGCGTACCGTGAAGGTCGTGCGGTTGGATCCGTTCTGGATCTTGGTCACGATACCCTCAAAAATCTGGATACGCTCCTTCTCGCCTTCCTTGATCTTGCCGTGTACCTTGACGGTATCACCGACGTTGAACTGGGGAACGCTTTCCTTCAGCTGCTCCTGTTCGATCTCTTTGATGATCTCTGCATTCATGATAAATCCTCCTGTGATTTCATCGGACGTTCATTCGCAACCGAATTGCCAGCGGAACATCTCTTTACTTTTCGCAACTCGCACAGTTTACCACAGTTTATTGGATAATGCAAGCATTTTATTATGCGGAACGGGGCTGACCGATCTTTCCCTATTATATTGTCATATGATCACACCATCAAGATGGTCACACTCATGCTGTATGATCTGGGCAATATAGCCTTCATATTCCTGCTGTTTCACCTCAAAGTTTTCGTCCTGATACCGGACACGGATCTTTTTGTGGCGCTTTGTCTTTCGCACCCCGTCCAGGGACAAACAGCCTTCCTCCGTTTCATAGGGCTGGGATTTGGATACGATCACGGGGTTCACCATCACCACATCCGCAAATCCCATGGATACGATGATGATGCGTTTTTTGTATCCGATCATGTTCGCCGCCATTCCGACGCAGCGCTCCCGCTCCGCCCTGAGCGTATCCTTGAGATCTTCAATGACGTTCCTGTCCGCCTCCGTGGCTTCTTCCGATCTCTGTCCGAGGAAAAAAACATCCCTCACGATCTCTTTTTTCATCCCATCCCCCTCTCAGCCGAAACATTCCGGTATTTCCTTTACGCCTCTGGCGCGGCAGAGCACCGATGTCGCGCCGGCATAGGAAAGCGGCTTTCCCTCGATATCGCTGAGCGTGCATCCTGCCTCCTGCGCGATCAAGGCGGCTGCTGCGTAATCCCAGAGCTGTATCTTAAGCTCAAAATACAGGCCGCATCTGCCCATGGCAACACAACACATGTCCCATGCCGCTGTCCCGGACCTTCTGAGATCCACACATGACGGCAGAAGCTTCCTGGCGATCTCGAAAGTCCTGTCCTGCAGCTCCGCATAGTAGGGGGCCGTCCCGAAAACGGCAAGAGAATCCTTCAACGGAGCATCGGAAGACATGATCCTTTCACCGTTCCGATACGCTCCCTGCCCCACAACAGCCGAAAACGTCAGCTCATCATACGGATCGTAAACGACGGCCATGTACGGTTTTCCGTCTTTCAACAATCCCACCGAGATCACGGACGGTCTGTATTCATAAATGAAATTCGATGTCCCGTCGATGGGATCTATGACAAAGCAATACCCGCTGCCCATTTTGGAGGAAAATACATCCTGCCCATCCTCCTCCCCCAGGAATTCGGCCTCGGGAAACAGTTCCTTCAAGCGACGGATCAGGAAAGCCTGTATCTTCTCATCCGTTTCCGTGCAGAAATTCGCATGTCCCTCTTTTTCCATGATCCTGGGCCGTTTGGCGCTCAGCATGATCCCTCCGGCCTCTTTTACTGCTTCGATCATCCTCTCTATCGTCATTTCCGTCAACTCCTCGCCTTACTATTCGGAATTTTATCACGCCCACGCCTTTTTTCAAGCGCTTTCTCCGTCTTCCCTCCGGCACTCCATGTCAATGCAGCGCCAGTTCTCTCCCAGCAGAAAAACCTCCCGTTCCGAGTATTCCCGAAACCCTGCCGCCTTATAGCATCGGTAAGCCGGCTGATTGTTATCAAACACACCAAGCGTCACCCTCTCGGCCATAAAAAGCTCAAAGGCATTTTTCAGTGCCAGCCGTATCATCTCACGGCCATATCCTTTCCCTCTTTTTGCATCGTCCACGATCACAAAGCCGATGCGCATGTTCTTCTTTTCTGCTCCCGTGTAACGAAGGATCAGATGTCCTGCTATCCCGTCTTCATCAAAAGCCGTCAGCGGATAGAAATTATCCGGCTCATCACAATCCCCGTTATTCTCCAGATATTTGCGGTTCATGTCTTCCGCCGTGATCGGGAAGGAATCGTATCTGTCCGAGGTCCATTTGCGGAAGCTCTCCTCATCCTTGCACCAGGTAACGATCGTAGCCGCATCCTCCGGTTTATACTGTCTTAATCTAAGCATCGTTTTTTCCTCCTTTTTCAATGGATTTATCTCATTTTTTCCTCGATACGATCATCAGATGCTCCGAATGCGTCAGGTATTCTTCTTTTTCACAGAAACGCAAAGCATTGAAGTCTGTCCCATTCTTTTTTCGGATCCGCATTGTAATGCTCTCTGATCTTTTCCGTTTCCTCTCTTCTTAACATGCTCTTTTCCCTCCTTTCGATAAAAAAACCACTTATCCGGACAGATAAGTGGTTTCATTTGCGGTAATCTTATGGAAAGGGTAACCTATCGCTTATCTTGATCCGTTTTTGAATGCTCAAATCCAAAACCATGCACGTTGACGACCTGCATAGTCCCGACATATGACCATTCCATTACGGATACGCGATGAAGCATTTTATTCCTTTCCCGAAAATTCGTTTTTGATTTTGTCAGAGTATACTCCGCGTGTTGCTCCGTGTCAAGAGCAAAAGTGCAAGCCCGCATGGGTTTGCGGCGGATCAGCGGGTCCCGGTGCGCCTCATCATCACTGCCATTGCCGAGAAATCTTCCTCTGCCTTGCCGTAGCAGAAGCTTGGCTCATAGTCGCCGTGATCAGGTACATGCCCGGCAAGATACTCCTCCAACGAACAGGATCCTTTGAAACGATGGAATACAAGCAGTCTTTCATTCCCCAGTTCACGTATCACCAGCTGCGAGCCGGCCGGCTCATTATAGCTTTTTGCATCACAGCCGATATAGCTTGTCTTTCCGTCTTTTATGACATGTGCCGCTTTCTTGTAAAAGGCGATCGCATCATCAACAAGCTCCCACTGATGATCCGTCAGTTCGTATATGTCACCGGACAAGCCCATGCGGCCGAGGAAGGTTGCGCACATGGAATAAAAGATGCGTGAGTCACTGTCCTTTGCTCTCAGGACCGACCATATCTGGCTCTGCTCCGCCCGGATCACCCGCTGGACATTTGCCGCGATGATCGGAAGCGCCGCGATCTCATGCGCATCGGAAAAGCTGGCCATGCTTGCCAGTTCCATGAAGGAAGGTTCCAGCCTGTGTCCGCCGCTGGAGCAATTCTCTATCACAAGCTCCGGGATCTCTCTTTTCAGTGTCCGGAAATAATCCTGCGTGGCAAGGACTTTTCTTCTCAAATTCTCACCCGGTGCTTCTTCTCCGTCGCAGCCCATTCCAAGCGTATCGTTATAATCGATCTTTATGTATCCGAAGCCGTCGGCTTTTAATCGGTCGGTCACGGAAGATTTCAGATAATCCCCAACCCAGGGATCCTCCATGTCCCAGAATCTGGCTCCGCCTATGGTCAGAGGCACTCCGTCTTTTTTTACCAGATGTTCACTGTCTTCGAATTGTTTCGCCTTATATCCGACAGTCTCAAATTCAAACCATATGCCCGGGATCATTCCCTTGGCGCGTATATAGTCTGCCAGCTCCTTCAGCCCGTTCGGGAAGCGCTTTCCGTTTATGCTCCAGTCGCCTCTGTATTCCCACCAGTACCCGCAGTCGGAATACCAGCCGGAATCCATGACCAGATACTGTATTCCTTTGCCCGCGATCCTGTCCGCAAGCTTCTTGAGCTTATCGATGTCCGGATTGCCCCAGGTGGTGCAGTATTCATTAAACACAATGCCCATCTGATCATCAACGGGGCTGATATCCGGATGCTGCGCCTTTACAAGTTTGTCACATACATCCTCAAAGGAATCGCCAACAGCGGCCACGGCCTTGGGCGCCCGGAAGCTTTCGCCCGGCTTAAGCGTTTTCATCCACTGTCCGAAGTCCCTGTCTGCAATGCCTCCGGAAAGGGTCACCACATCCCCCCTCCTTACCGTCAGCTCGATCTGCCATGATGCCGGCGCATATAACTGCACGGCAAAGAATGTGTGAGCATCACTGTCTTCCAACGCCACAAAAGGAAAATACCTGCGCACCGGCATCGATCCCACGTTGCCGAACTTTTCCACACGGAAAGCCATGTCGTTCCAGGCATGCTCCATGTTAAGATCCGCAAGCTCGTCCGTCTTTACCCTTCCCTCCGCGCTCCAGAAAGACAGGATCCTGTGTACCCTGTCCGCTTTGATATCGGGGAACAAAAAAGATGTGAGCATCTCCATGGTGATCTCATTTTCGGAATTGTTGACAAACTCGGTCTGTATCTCATAGGCGTCACTGCATGCGCTCTTTTTTGTTTCCGTTTTCAGTTCCAGTCCGTCTTCGGATCGCAGACGCAGCATGCCCCCCTCTTCTTCCGTCTCCGTAAACCTTCGCATGGTGGAACTTCCGAGCATGGTCAGACCGCAGGAATAAAAGCCCGCGTATTCGTCTTTGATCAGTTTGACCTCGGCTCTGCTGTTTTGCATTTTTCCTCCTTGCCCGCTTCCTATATAAGAAGGGAGCCAACCTTTAAGCGCAGATAACGGTCACACCCCCCCGCTCCTTTAAGCGCAGATAACGGTCACAGATTCCCCCTCCGGCACCTATATACGCAAGAAGCGGTCACGGATCTTCCCGCCATTTAAGCGCAGGGAACGCTCACATATCCCCTACCCGCCCCCCTAAGCGCAGGCAACGGTCACAGATTCCTCCCGCTCAGAAGGCATCCAGGTTCAGGCCCGACTCCCGCAGGCAGTCCTTTACTTCCTCAACCTTATCCCCGTTTTCCGCGACCCAGGTCAAAAGTACATCCCCGCTGCCGTTACGGAACTCCACATCACAGGAGCCGTTCCCGTTTCGGACCGTATGCAGCACGGAAATGCTGCCGATCGCGATGAAGCGATAGGTCACATTCCCGAGATGATTAAACTTTGTCCCGAGAAAATCCTTCGTCGCGAAAATGTATTGATCTTTGGTGTTTTCCACACGGAATACGGGTTCCGCGCTCATCTGCGCATCAAAAGCGGCCGCATCCTGCGGGTTCTTCAGCAGGCTGTCCAGGTCTTTCCTGGTGATCCCTGCGGCATCCGTTTTTTTCGACCTGCCTGTCAGGATCAGTATCATAAGGACCAGCACGATGCCGATGCCTGCCAGCATGTATACGGCGCCCTTGGTCTGCTCGCTCTCCAGGGCGCCGTTTCGGACCATCATGAAGATCGCTCCTCCGATCAGCAGGATCGGGATGATCACCAGGAGCCCTTTGTTCCCGTTCGAGGCTTTCTTTGCGCCGTTCACTTCCCCTTCGTACTTTCTGAACCATGCAGACTGCTCTGCCATGGACGCCGAATTTGCCATGTGCTCCCCCTCCTTTTTATCCGTTGTAGCTGTTGTTTTGTCTTCCGCCCTTTGTCCGGGCCGTCATTTCGTATTTTATGCCATTGTTTCCCGATTTACAATGCGTTGCATCCGCTTTCCGCTGTCCGTGTCACAGGTACCGTATCCGCCGATGCCGGCAGCTCCGTTGTTTCTCAATCCTGACATCTCTTAAACAGAACCGAAACGTCATCCTTTCCCAACCCGCATTTGCCGTAAAAGGCTTCATTCGCTTCTATGGACAACAGCTGGATCACGGATATGTTCTTCTTCCTTAGGAGCCTTTCCAGCTCCTGTATCAAAGCTTTTCCGATCCCCTGTTTCTTTTTCTCAGGGATCACGAACAGTTCGGAAATATAGAAAAAATTTGCAAGTTCATCGATACTCTTTTCATCTGCGGCAACAAATTCCATGATCATTCCTCCTCCCAGCCCTGAATAAGGCATTCCGCCGGCTTTATTTGATCTCGATCCAATACCGCTGTTCCACGGAACCATCGGGTTCGGTGAACTCATATTCCAACACCCCGCCGTTTTTCAGGATGGACCTGGCGGAAGCGATATTGTCCTTATTGCAGACCATCAAAACCCTGTCAAGGTCGAGCCTCCTGCACTCGATCAATGCCAGGCGGATCATTTCCGTGCCGTAACCTTTTCGTCTTTCGCTCGGCCTGATGCCATCACCGATATGACCTCCGGTCCTCAGCAGTTCCCCTTTCAGGAAATGCCGGATATTCACTGCTCCCAGCAAAATATTCCTTTCGGTATCCAGCAGAAAGAATACGGAATCCGGCACCCAACTGTCCGTCTCCTCTTTCGTCTCAAGTGTCTCCAGATAATGTTCAAAATCATTGCAATCGTTCTTGAATATCACCCACGGCGAATGATTCGTATTATTGGCGATGATATCAGCCTTCCATTCCTCGATCATCTCCTTCAATTGCGTTTCGTATTCTTTTGTCAGCTTGATCAATCGAAGACTCATGTTTCCCTCCCGGATACCGCTTCATCCATATTATCAAAACAAACGTTTTCGAGATGTATTTTACCATAAAGAACGACAGTTCGATCATAAAACATCCGGGTGGTTTTTGACGCTTTTTCGCCGATGGCTGCTTACGCAGGCATCAGGTGCACCAAAAGCAGAAAAAATGCAATGCCCCGCCCGAAGGAGGAGCATCGCGATATCGATCATGATCTCGGATCATAGACTCCATAAAAGCTTCTATGATCCCTTCCTCCTCTGATCTGTTTATCTCAATGGGTCAATAATACATGTCAAAACCGGTCTCAAGCGTATTTGCGTAGGTTTCGCCCGCTTTTTCCAGCACCGGCAGGATATAATCCTTATTATATCTGACCACGGAGATCCTGTCATACACTCTCATCCCCATATGCGTAAGACCTCTTTCCAGCTGGGTAAGGCATTCCAGCGTTCCCCGGCCGGTCCCTCCGGCACACGCCACGAGCACACATCTCTTTTCAGCCAGAAAGTGATTCTTCGTGGCATCACACCTGCGCAGTCTGTCAAAGAACACTTTAAAAGCCTCGGTCATATCAGACCAGTAAACAGCACTGATCCATACGATACCGTCCGCCTCCGCAAGTGTTTTATATATCTCGGCGAAATCATCCTGGATCACACAGACTCCGCTCTTTTTGCAGGAACCCCACCCGTTTCCGCAGGCCCTGCAGTGTTCCAGCTTCCTGCTGTTCAAATGGATCTCTTCCACCTCGGCTCCCGCTGATGTCAGTCCTTCGACAAAGCGTTTCCCGGCTGAGGCTGTCAGACCGTCCTTGTTCGGGCTCGACCATATGACTGCTACTTTTTTCATAAACAGTACCCCTCCTTGTTTTTCTGTTATGATACCCCGAACAGCTGTTTCTTTCTCATCAGAACATGGCCTTATATATGTCATTTTTTGATATTCCGATCGTCCTGATCTCGATCCCAATTGTCACGATCACGATCCAGATAGACCCGGGAAACCGATCTGCGCCTGTGATCAGCCTTCACAAGCCCCTCGATATACCCGGTCCCGGTCAGTCCGGTCTTGATCCCTCTCCTTGTTTTCCGTTCAGCCAAAGGTGCGCAGAGCTTCCTGCAGCCCCGCTTCCCGGAAAACGGCCAGGAAGACATTCCCGATCCTCGAAATGAACTTGCGGAATGGAGATTCGGATGAAAGATCACGCCTCGCGAACGGGGATCTGCGTATATTGCCGGATATGCTCAGTTCCCATGCAGTTAAGACTACAGATCCCGGAGCTGCTTCGGCACCGGGAAAGGATGCAGGCAGCTTCATCCGTTCTCCAAAACCTTCTTGATCGGCCGTAGATTACGCAAATACAAAATCAATTACATTTTTACGTATATCCGTATTGACAGCTTCTGCGCCGTATGGTATTATGCAATTACGGAACAGCGTAAAGCAATTACGCAATTGCAAACAGTTTGATTTAAGGAGGAAAATGAAGATGCCCAGAGATTATGGAAAAGAAATCGATGAACTGAAGGATCAGATTTCGGCATTGCAGGAAATGATCAAAACTGCACTGGAAGAAAGGATGCAGACCGAAAACGAGAAAGTCGGTCATGTGGAGAAGATGAAAAACATGTTCCCAAATGCGCACATCAATGCATGTCTGGACGAAATGGAGAACATTGTGGGGAAAAGCGGACAGACAGGGGGAATCACCTACTTTGGCGTTTTTTCATCCGGTGGCAGACAGTCCACATGGGTAAAGAATTGCATCAACACGGATGACCTGCTGAAGCTGATCGCCAACAATGTTGCCGAAAAGGTCCTTTCCTGCCTTGGAAATGCGGACAGACTCAATATCCTGCTGGCGCTCTTACGGAAGCCCATGAGTGTTGTCGAGCTGGTCACCGAATGCAAGCTGAATTCGACCGGGCAGGCCTATCATCACATGAAGCCCCTTCTGGCCGCGGACCTTATCACGGAAGACGGCAAAGGGATCTATGTTGTCCAACCGTACAAAGTTCAGGGTATCATCATGCTTTTAGCGGGCATATGCGATATGGCTGATGAAACCTATTCCAAGAGCAGATGGGACAGCGAAGAATAAGCAGGAAGTATGCTTCTTTACAGTCTCACCGGATCGGCAAAACAATCCGGGCTGCCGATTGACAGCCCGGATTTGTCATGAGCAGAAAGCGCTCGAAGCCGGTTATTGATGTTTCATGATCCAATCTTAAAGAGTCCAACTTTTTGTCCGCTCTCCCATCTCGTCCAAAAAAATATCCGCATTCCACTCTCGTCCAAAAACAAAGTCCGTACTTTCCTCTCATCCAAAAATTTAGTCCGTACTTTCCTCTCGTTCCCAAAAATGTCCGCTCTCTCGTCCCAAAAAATATCCGCATTCCACTCTCGATTGATTTGCACATACTCGCTGTCCGCCCCCCGATGTATAATCATGTCTGACGTTTAGAGGCCTGAAATGATCGATTGGCAGATATAACTACTGCTTCCCAAAATGATCCGTTATCACCGCATCTATCTCATTTGTTCCCAACGGATCAGCCGATGTCTCCTCCGTTATGATCAGGTCCTGTCCTATGAATATTCCGTTCTTCCTATATGTTTTTATTCTGAGTACCGCTTTCGTTGCATAATCCTTATCATCCATCATCCCCCTGTGTTCCCAGTATATCTGTCTTCTCTCCTTTACGTGGAGCACCGTGAAGTCCGGATGGATCTTGATACCGTTCTTTAATTTCAGCGGGCACTCGTATTTATACGGTATCCCTCTCTCAGCCAATGCGTTTGCTATGTTGAGTTCGGATTTTGATCTCACTCTTTCCCCTCTTTTCGTCTCATATACAGTCGCATAATCCGAGATCCCCTTCGTTTCATACCGGATGCCCTCCCACAGCTTTATATAGTCTTCATCCGTCATGTCGATCGGATCGATAAACCATTTCACTTCATCAGGATACTTCGAATACTCCAACTTAATCCTGTCTGCAATACCATCCGAACTCTTCAGGAACCGTTCAAGCGCATTTATCTCCCGCTTTATAAGCTTCAGGACTTTTTCATCATATGCCTTCTGAACATACTGTCTGATCTTTGATGTTTCCGTTTTTGAAATATACTCTCCCGTTTTATCCGCTTTATCGCTTCGCAGGTAATATTTTACTCTTTGATCAGCAACAGCTATATGTATTTTCCCTGGCAGTTCCGTCACTGCAGAAGCTTTCTTTTCCTGCATTATTTCCGATAACAGACGATACCTTTTTTCTGCTTTACTGTATAGATCCGTATACTTCATGATCGTTCTCTTTCTCTGTTTACTCATTTTTGAATGCTCCTTTCTTCCTAAATGGAACGATTTCGTTCCTTTTGCTATTTTCGTTCCCTACTCCCGTAAATCCATTAGCTTCCCGGGAACGATTTTGCCACTTTCGCTCTTTTCGTTCCCTTCACCCGTACATCCATTAGCTTCCCGGGAACGATTTTGCCACTTTCGCTCTTTTCGTTCCCTTCACCCGTACATCCATTAGCTTCCCCGGAACGATTTTGCCACTTTCTCTCTTGTCGTTCCATTCACCCGTACAACCATCAGCTTCCCCGGAACGATTTCGTTAAAAAATTGGGATTTTGCTGCCTGAAGTCTGAAATACTTCCGAAACAGCACCATTAAAAGATCTTTCAGATTTCCGGCGCCCGGATCCGGGCCCCGGAATAATGATATTATTGATATTTCCGTGTTACAATTGGGGGCAGGGCAGGCTCAATAGCCCTCATCCCGCATAAATACTGCATTTCACATAAGTATTATGTTATCACCGTCGCGGGGGGCTTCGGCGTATGATCGAAGAGAACACGCTTGTTCCCGGGCACTTTTATGATGCGCCCCACCGGACGGTCGATCAACAGTAGCCCTCCCCACGCCTAAATACCGCTTCCCGCATACCCTTTTCTTATTCGTACTCCACCGTTGCGGGAGGCTTCGGCGTATAATCGAAGAGAACGCGGTTGATCCCGGGCACTTCCTTTATGATGCGTGTGACCAGATGGTCGATCAGTTCATCCGAAAGATGCTCTACCGTGACCTCCATGACATCGGTCGTATTGATGGCACGGATGATACAGGGCCAGTCGAAGGTTCTCTTTCCGTCCCTGACACCCGTGGACTTAAAATCGGGCACCACGGTAAAGTACTGCCACACCTTGCCCTCCAGACCGTTTTTGGCAAACTCTTCGCGAAGGATGGCATCCGACTCCCGAACCGCCTCCAGGCGGTCCCTGGTGATGGCTCCCGGGCAGCGGACACCAAGCCCGGGTCCCGGGAAAGGCTGACGATAGACCATGTTGGCCGGCAGCCCCAGTCTTTCGCCCACAACACGCACTTCATCCTTAAAGAGGATCTTGACCGGCTCCACGAGCTCAAACTTCATGTCTTCGGGAAGGCCTCCGGCATTGTGATGTGCCTTGATCCCCGCTTCACTCTCCAGAATATCCGGCCAGATGGTGCCCTGTGCCAGAAATTCGATGCCGTCCAGCTTTCTGGCTTCCTCGGCAAAGACCTCGATGAACTCGCCGCCGATGATCTTGCGCTTCGTTTCGGGATCCGTCACGCCCGCAAGCTTGTCCAGGAAGCGGTCCGTCGCATCCACATAGATCAGGTTCGCCTTCATCTGGTTGCGGAACACCTCGATCACCTGCTCGGGCTCGCCCTTGCGCAAAAGCCCGTGGTTCACATGCACGCACACAAGCTGGTCCCCGATCGCCCTGATCAGCATGGCTGCCACCACGGAGGAATCCACTCCTCCGGAAAGTGCCAACAGCACTTTTTTATCGCCGATCTGCGCCTTCAGGTCTTTGATCTGTTCTTCGATGAACGCATCCGCCAGTTCCGGCGTGGTGATGCGCTTCATGTCTTCCGGTCTTCTGTCTGCAGCCATGTCAATCTCCTCTCCTGCTTTCGTAATTATCAGCAACGACGGTTTCCCGAAGGAAACCGTCAATAATCATACCACAAAATCCATGCCATGAAAAGCCGGAAGCGATCGTCACACCTTCTTGCTCCGGTTCCTGCGCCCGAGCACGACGCTCTGCAGCAGGATGAAGAAGCAGAGCATCCCGCCGGTGGTGATGGACTGCCACCAGGGCTCGTTCAGGCCGCTGGAGACCACGATCTTTTTGATGGTGGTCAGCGTCATGGTCCCAAAGAAGGTTCCGAACACATTGCCCACACCGCCGGTAAGCAGGGTCCCGCCTATGATGGAGGAAGCGATGGCATTCATTTCCATGCCCGCCGCATTCGTCGCGTTTCCCGCTCCGGTATGCATCATGAACACGTATCCCGAAATGCCGCTCAGAAGACCGCTGATCACGTAACTCATGAAGCGGGTGCGCTTCACGTTGATGCCGAGCATCAGGGCACTCTGCTGGTTGCCGCCCATGGCGTAAAAGCCGCGTCCGAGACGGAAATAGCGCAGAAGGATGAAGATCACGAGCACGATCAGTAGTGCAAGCACCACGCCCAGCTCCATGCGGGCCGGCACGAAGTTTCCGTTCTTTGCCGTGTAGCCCAAAAAGCCGATCTCGATCTTTTTCTCCCGAAGGGCGTTAAACGCTCCGTTCTCCGCTTTCTGCGGATTGACGGAAAGGATCGTCGTCATGCCTCTGGCAAAGAACATGCCCGCCAGTGTCACGATGAAGGGCTGTATCTCCAGATAACTGATCAAAAAGCCCTGCACCAGACCGAAGGCCAGTCCAATCCCCAGTGCCAACAGGATCGAGGTAAAGATATTGCCTCCGTTGTTCAGAAAGAGCACGCAGCTCATGACCACCAGGGACGTGACCGCACCCACGCTGATATCGATGCCGCCGCCGATCATCACGATGGTCAGACCGCAGGATACGATGATCAGGGGCGCATTGTCGTTGAGCATGTCAAAGATCTGCTGTGCGTGAAGAAAGCCGCCGCCAAGAAGAGCCATGGCCAGGAAATACATGGCCAGGAAGATGATGACGGTGATCATCATCAGCAGCTGAGTATCCGTGAGAGGCTCTCTTCGAAAGTCCTTTTTCTTATCCATCCTTATTTCGCTCCTTTCATAGATACTCTCTGTTTGCTGCTTCTGCCCCTGGCCATCAGCTTCGCAAACTTCGCCTTGATCACCGGCGAGCCGATCACCACCAGCAGCACGATCACCACAGCCTTATAGGCCTTCACATCCGTGGAGGAGACCTTCATCGCATACAGGGTGGTGGTCAGGATCTGGATCACGTAAGCACCGATGATGCTTCCGCTGATCTTGAACTTTCCGCCCCCCAGGTTGTTTCCGCCGATGGCCACTGCCAGGATGGCATCCATTTCCACATCCAGCAGGAGGGTTTCATGGTTGATCAGTTCCAGACGGCTCACGCCGATGCAGCCGGCCACTGCCACGCAGAAGCCCAGGATGATGAAACTCAGAAGCTTGATGAAGGTGTCGTTGATGCCGTTTAAGCGGGCGGCGCTCCCGTTGATGCCCACCGACTGCGTGAAGAGCTCGAGGGAGGTAAAGTGAAATATCAGCATGAACAGGATGGTCACGCCCGCCACGATCAGCACGGGGGTGGGAAGCGGGACGCCGGGAATGAAACGTCCGATGGCACGGATGATGGGACTGTCCACGGTCGGCGTGGCTCCGCCGTTGATCCAGTAGGCGATGGAACGCCCACAGGTATAGAGGATCAGGGTCGCTATCATGGGCTGTATCTTGAACACCGCGACCAGGACTCCGTTAAAGGCCGCAAAAAGCATTGCCACGATGCAGGCACACAAGAAGGCCAGCAGGACCGTTCCCCCGCTGATGGAGGGGCCGGATTTCAGTACCTTCACGAAGGCGCTGCCCGCGATGGCCGCGGCGGCGCCCACGCTGATATCCTGTCCGCCGCAGGCCGCCGTCACCAGCGTCATGCCGATGGCGAGGACCGCCAGCTCGCTCGCTCCGTTGATCACGCTGATCAGGTTGCCCGCCAAAACGGCGTTTCCGTCATTATTGTGGGTGATCTCTATGCTGAAGAAGCCGGGATCCCGGATCAGATTGAACAGGATCAGGATGGCAATGGCGATGAGGGGGATGGTAAGCTGCCCGAGACCGCCCTTTCTGAATTTCATAAACTTTTCTTTCATCTCAAGACTCTCCTCCCGCGATCGTTTCCATTACTTTCTTCTGGTTCAGATCCTTTCCTTTCAGCTCGCCGACGATGTGGCGGTCGCGCATGACGATCAGGCGGCTGCAGGTGCGGAGCATCTCTTCCACCTCGGAGGATATGAAGGTCACGCTGACCCCTTCCTCCGCCAGCTTCAGGACCAGTTTCTGGATCTCGAGCTTTGTGCCCACATCGATTCCTCTGGTCGGCTCGTCAAGGATCAGATAATCCGGATGCGTGAGCAGCCATCTTGCAAGGATCACCTTCTGCTGGTTTCCGCCGCTCAAAGAACCGATCGGCGTCTCACGGCTTGCCGTTTTGATGTTCAGCGCCTTGATGTATTCGTCCGCGAACGCTTCGGACTCACTGCGGCTGATGGGCTTGAAAAAGCCGTTCATGACCTGCAGGGCCAGAATGATATTCTCACGTACACTGAGATCGGCGATGATGCCGTCGCGCTTTCTGTCCTCCGCAAGGTAACCGATGCCGTGCTTCATTGCTTCGATGGGTTTCGTGATCTTCACGGCCTCGCCTTTGATCTTTACCTCACCGCCGCCTATCTTATCCGCTCCGAAGATCGCCCTCACGCTCTCGCTCCGTCCCGAACCCAGAAGCCCCGTGAAACCATTGACCTCGCCCTTGTGAATCGTAAAATCAAAGGGCAGCGCATCGCTGCTGGAAAGGGAAGATGCCTCGTAAAAGACCTCTCCGTTCTGCGTCTTTTTTTCTTCATTTTCTCCGAGGGAATTCAGTTCATCCAGTTCTTTTCCCATCATCCGGGCAACCAGCTCCACCTGGGGCAGATCTTCCGTCAGGTATTCCCCTACCAGTTCCCCGTTCCGAAGGACCGTGATGCGGTCGCTCACTTCATAAACCTGCTCCAGGAAATGCGTGACAAAAATGATGCCGACGCCCTGACTTTTCAGATTCCGCATCAGCTCGAACAATAGATTGACTTCTTTGTCATCCAGTGACGACGTGGGCTCATCCAGGATAAGCACCTTGCACTGCATGTCCACGGCACGCGCGATGGCAACCATCTGCTGAACGGCCAGCGAGCAGCTTCCCAGGATCTGACGGCTCCTTGCCGGGATGCCCAGGTTCCCGAGGATCTCATCCGCGCGTTTTTCGTATTCCTTCTGCTTTACCAGAAGGTCTGCCCCGCGGCCGATGAACATGTTCTCGGCAACCGTCAGGTTCGGGCAGAGCGTGATCTCCTGATAAACCGTGCTGATCCCCGTATTCTGGGCATCCTGCGGCGAACGGATGACGGCCTTCTGTCCGTCCACGATGATCTCGCCCTCGTCCATCTGGTAAACACCGGTCAGGACCTTGATCAAGGTGGATTTTCCCGCTCCGTTCTCTCCCATGAGCGCATGGATCTCTCCCTTGCGAAGGGTAAAATCAACACCGCCCAAAGCCCGGACACCGGGAAAACTCTTCTCTATGTTACGCATCTGCAGTATGACGTTATCCTGCATTTCCTTCCCTCCTGTCTAAAAGGCGCAGCTGAAACTGCCTGTTACGTACAGCTCAGCTGCGCCGATCGGTCAGCATTTCATTCGATTCTTATTCGCCCAATCCGTAAGTGTCGATGTCGGCCTGGGTGATGTTCTTGGCGTCAAAGCCCTTCTCCTCGTTGATGATCTTCTTGGAGGAAGCGGTGGTCTTGCCCTGGATCAGATCGCTGATGATCTGTGCCTGGAAAGGACTGCACTGTCCGTCATAGTTCCACTGCTTTGCAAGAAGCTCTCTGAGTGCCCACTTGTTGCAGTCAAAGCCCATCACGATAACCTTGCCGTCCACACCGTGGGTGATGCCGTGCTCGTCGAGTGCAGCTACAGCACCCTTAGCCATGCCGTCGTTCTCAGCGTAGATCACGTTGAAGTCGTCGCCGCTGTTGATAACGGATTCCACGATGTTCTTGGCTTCCGCTTCGTCCCAGGTAGCGGTCTGCTGAATGACCTTCGTCATCTTGCCGGATGCGAACTGCTCATCAAGGGCAGCGGTACGTCCGATCTGTGCGTCGGAACCCATTGCGCCCTGGATATGGATGACCTTGTACTCGGGCAGGTTCTGAGCCAGCAGCCAGTCAACTGCGGTCTTTCCTTCTGCGCTCATGTCGGATACGACCGCCGCCTCGTAAAGGCTCTCATCCACGTCGATCATGCGGTCGAAGAGATAAACCTTGATACCTGCTTCCTTAGCGCTCTTGAGGACCTCGTCCCAGCCGGTGGTCTCGGCTGCGGAGATCAGGAGGTAGTCAACGCCTTCGGTGATGAAACCCTGTGCTGCCTGAAGCTGGTCGTCATTCTTCAGACTGTAAGCGGTCTTCAGATCGTAGCCGTTCTCCTTCGAGAAAACAGCTTCCATGTCCTTCACGTTTGCTTCGCGGTAACCGGACTCCGAAGGGGGATTATTTACCACGCCCACCTTGATGGTGCCGCCGGAGCTCGTGCCGCCTGCCGGGGCGGTATCCCCGCCGGTGCTCCCACCGCCATTGGTGCAGCCGCCGAATACCATGCTCATCGCAAGCACACCGGTCAGTAACAATGCTTTTAACCTTTTCATATTCCACTCTCCTTCTTTCGTTTGTGCAGACTTATCGTCTGAACCTATCATAGCTCAGAAGGACCATGGGGTAAATCAAGCATCGTTTTGACATGGTTGAATATCATACCGCGTTTCCGCGGCAGGATCCCAAACGGTTTGTTTTGATCCTGTTACGGTTGATTTTGATACTGCGCCCGATATTCCGAGGGCGTAAGACCTGTGTTTTTCTTGAAGATATAACTGAAATAGTGAGAATCGTTGTAACCGACCTCCCGGGCGATCTGGGAGCTCTTCGTTGCGGTTTCCCGAAGCAGTTCTTTCGCCTTGTTCAGGCGCAGATAGATCAGATACTCGGTAAAGGTCTGGCCGTTCTGCTGGGAAAATACGGTGGAAAACCTGCTCTTGCTCATGTTCACCGCGTTTGCGACATCCTGAAGCATCAGGTTCGGATTCGTGTAATTCTGGGACATGTAGAGCTTGGCCTCCCCGATGATGGCCGAGACCTGCGAATCGTCAGCCACATCCCCCATCTCCCGCACGCCCAGTATCATCGTCTGCTCCTCCTTGCGCTCGACCAGAAGATGCCGGATATGCCTGGCCGTCTTAAAACTGCGGTAGATCTCTTCCGGCGTTTCCACGATGTCGCCGATCCCGATGCGGATCGCTTCGCATTCGCAGCGTTCCAGCTCGCGTGCCAGCGACGAGGAAAAGCCATAGGCCATTTCTTCCGCGTCTTCCTGCGTATTTCCCAGGACCAAAAGCCTCGTTCCCGTCCGGCTGGACGAAGTGTGCACGATGCCGCCGCTGGTCTCGGCCAGGGAAGATGCCGCTTCCTGCCCGGTCCCGATGGGTGTGAACGCCGCATCCACAACGGCATAAAAAGGAGAAGGAACGGGACAGCCCATGCCCGCAAGCTCCCTGATCACGTTTCCGGCATCCTCCTCCGCCGATTCATCCGAAAAAAGCGAGCCGATCAGCTTCTCCTTCAGGAACTTTCCGCCGCTCTCCATCCGCGCCCGCAGGCTGGCCGCGTGTTCCAGCGCCTTGCGCTCCTCCAGGATCTGTCCGCTCACCTTGTCAAGGACCGTGCGCAGATCCGTGGCATTGATCGGCTTCAGCAGGTATTCCCGCACGCCAAGCTGGATGCACTGGCGCGCATATTCAAACTCGTCGTAGCCGCTCAGGACGATGATCCCGATCCAGGGCATCTGGGTGCAGAGCGTTCTGCAGAGCTCCAACCCGTCCATGAAGGGCATGCGGATATCCGTGATCACGATATCCGGGTTGGTATCCCGTATCATCGGAAGCGCCATCTCCCCGTCCGGGGCCTCCCCCACCAGGGTATAGGGCGTCTCCTCCCAGGGGAAGGATTCGCGTATGCCTTCCCTTACCACGATCTCATCATCAGCCAGAAATACTTTCATGTTCATCGATCTCCTCACGCGTCCTGCAGGGCACCCGGAAGCTCACCTCGGTGCCTTCCGCCCCGCTCTTGATCATCAGGCCTTCCGGCCGGTTATAATACAGACGGATCCGCATGTTCACATTCACCAGGCCGAAACCGCCGCCGCCGACACTCACGCTGGGCTGCCCCTTCTTCATCCGCTCGTTCAGCTCCTCCAGCTGTTCTGCGCTCATGCCGGCCCCGGTATCCTGCACGGAAAATTCCAGCTCCCCGTTTTCCAGTTCCCTTCCGGAAACCCGTATCCTGCCACCGCCGCGCTTGATCTTGATCCCGTGATACAGGGCATTTTCCACCAGGGGCTGCAAAAGAAGCTTCAGGATATAGCGATCCCCGATCTCGTCGGGGATGTCGATCTCGTAACGCAAGATATCGCGGTAGCGCGTCTGCTGGATCTTCAGATAGCCTTCGATGTGTTTCTTCTCCTGGCTGATGGGGATCCAGTCCGCACCGGAAGACAGGCTGATGCGGAAGAAATCGCTTAAGGCGCTGGTCAGCTGGATGACCTCATCCTTCTCGCCGGCCTCCGCCTTCCAGACGATGGCATCCAGGGTATTATATAAGAAATGGGGATTGATCTGGGCCTGGAGCGTCCTTAGTTCGGCCTTTCGCAGTTTCTTGCCGTCCTGGGTGCTCTTGTACATCATCTCTTCCAGGCGGTCCGCCATGGTATTTACCTGGAGGGTAAGGTTTCTTAGCTCCGTCACATCCGTATCCGTAAGCCTTGCATCCAGTGTCCCCTCCGCCAGCAGCGCGGTGACCTCTTCCAGACGGTCGATGGGGCGTTTGACAAAGCGGGCGGTGGCCTTCACGCTCCGCCTTTTATACCACACGGCGGCGATCACGATCAGGATCTCGATGGCGGCCGTCACGATGATGACGACCCACAGCCCGGCGCTCATGCGCGCTGCGGACTTGATCTCACCCGCTATGTACTCGTTCAGCATGCTGTCCACAAGGGACGCGACCCCGCGCACCTCGGCAAGGATCTCTTCGTTTTCCACCACGGGGACCTGCTCCGTGATATTGTCCCGGATATGATCCACATAGGTTTCGAGCGTCTGCATCGTGCGGGCGGCAACGATCAGGGACAGGCTGTTTTCCTGCCCGCTCCTCTCCACGATGTATTCGATGGTGGAATCCACCTCGTGCATCTTCGGATAGATGCCGCTCTCCCGGACGGTTTCCTGTCCGCTCACGATGTTCCAGGCGCTGCCCGGGATCTCCTCCGCCACCACGGTCTTCAGATCGGTGATGGTCTCCATGCGCACGATGGAGCTGTGATATTTCCAGGCATAGAAGAGCATCAGCAAAAGGCTGATGATGATCGGAAATACCAGCAGCATGACCAGCTTATGGCTCAGGTCGTTGATCCGCCCGAGTATGCTTTTTTCCTTCTTGATCCTCTCCATCCGCCTCAATATCCTCTCGGAGGGATCTCCGAAGTGTCCTGTTCGTCACTGAAAACCTGCTCTTCGGGATGGATCACGGTACTGACGCTCAGCCCGGCTTTCAGCCGGTAGGCGGTTTCCATCAGCTCCCGCCCCAGCTTCGGGGTGCATTCCACGACGCAGTTGATCCGTCCTTCCTTCAGAACATCGATGGCCTTCTGCCCGCCGTCTATGGAGATGATGATCATGTCCTCCCCGGGAAGATAGCCCGCCTCTTCGATCTCGGGCAATGCTCCCAGCGTCATCTCGTCGTTGTGGCTGAACACCACGTCGATCCCGTCTCCGTATTCTTCCAACAGAGCACGCATGCATTCGGCCCCGCGGCTTTTCAGAAAGTCCCCGTCGATGCTCTTTAAGACCGTCATGCGTTCGTCGCCGGCGATGGCGTCCATGAAGCCCGCCTGGCGCTGGAGCATGGGCGTGGAATTCTCCGTGCCCGTGATCTCCACGATGTTCACCCGGTTCATGCTCAGGCTGTCCGCTTTCCGGATCAGGTACTCCCCTGCCATGACGCCTTCCTTATAAAAGTCCGCCCCGATCACACAGCTGGTCAGGCCTTCCTTCTGCGTGCTGATGTCACGGTCCACGAGGATCACCGGAATGCCGGCATTCTTCGCCTCCAGGAGCACATTATCCCAGCCGTCCTCCACGATGGGCGAAAAGGCGATCACATCCACCTTATAGGCGATAAAGCGGCGGATGGCCGCGATCTGGTTTTCCTGCTTCTGGTTCGCGTTTTCCAGCATCAGGCTGACATCGAATTTGGCCGCCTGATCCTCGATATCACGGGTATTGCCGATGCGCCAGGCGCTTTCCGAGCCTATCTGGCTGAAGCCCAGCAACAGCTTGGGCGCGTTATCCTGTTCCGCAGCCTTTTCGCAGCCGCCCACCGCAAAGATCAGCAGCAGGAGCGGCAGGATGCGAAGGAGCGACCATGCAAAAAAGGAACAACGCCGCTGCTCCTCTTTTGCCACATCCCTGCTGTTTTTCGGACTGTTTTTTCTCTTAAGCCACGTCATTTCCGGTACGTTCTCCCGCTTTTGCATCCGTCAGGTTCTTAAGAGTCGTTTCCGCGATCGCTTCCAGCGCTTCCATGGTGTAAAAGCCCTGGTGCGACGTGATCATCACATTCGGGAAGCTTAAAAGCCTGGCCGTCACGGAATGGGCCATGATCTCGTCCGAGCGGTCCTCGTAAACATTTCCGGTCTCTTCCTCGTATACGTCCAGTCCCACCCCGAGGAACTTGTTCAGACGTATCCCCTCGATCAGCTCGTCCGTATCCACGAGCGCTCCGCGGGAGGTATTGACCAGGATCACGCCGTCCTTCATCTTTTTGATGCTCTCGATGTTGATCATATGATAGGTGGAATCCAGCAAAGGGCAGTGCAGGGAGATCAGGTCGCTCTGCGCCAGAAGCTCATCCAGGCTGACGTATTCCACAAAATCCAAGGAAGGATTGGGGTACATGTCGTAGCCGATCACCCGCATGCCGAAGCCGCGGCAGATCCTTGCCATGGCAGCACCGATCTTTCCGGTCCCCACGATGCCGGCGGTCTTGTGATAGAAATTCACGCCCCGCAGGCCTTTTAAGCTGTAATCGTTTTCCCTTACCTTATTGTAAGCCTTGTACAGCCGACGGTTAACGGCCAGGGCCAGGCCCATTGCCAGTTCCGCGACCGCCTCGGGTGAATAGCCCGGCACGATCTTGACCGTGATCCCCAGCTCTTTCGCCTTTTCCACATCCACGTTGTTGTAACCCGCGCAGCGCATCAGCACGACGGAAACGCCCTTCTCCTTCAGGATCGCCAGGGTCTCGGCTCCCACATCCGCGCTCACGAACGCGCAGATCGCATCATAGCCTTCGGCCAGGGCAGCGGTGCGGGGCTCCAGTTCATGTTCGATGTAATCGATGGTGATCCCGGGGAATCGCTCCAGAACAGGGTCAAAAGACTTGCGGTCGTAGATCTTTGCGGCATAGAACAACAGTCTCATCTTGTCTCCCTCCTTTTACGGCATATCCTTTAAATGAAGATCCGAATACATATCCAGCTCTCCGACCATGCGGGTGGCATCCCGGCCGTAGATCCTGCAGCAGCTGTGGGAGACCTTCTCCGCTTCCTCCTGTTCACTGTCATACTCCACGCTCATGCGGACGCTTCCGTTTTCCACCTCGGCATCCAGACGCGCCATGACCGCTTCGATCAGTTCCCGGTTTGCTTCTTCCATGGCAGATCACCTCCCGTTGTTGGTTTCGATACTGTGAAAATTGTACCATAAATCCCCCTCTCCCGCCACCGCTTTTTATGACAAATCCTAATTTATCCCATCCTTGCACGAAAAGCATTGCGTAATCGGATTCTCTGTTGTATACTGTGCTATGTGTTTTTCGGGGGGGAACGAGAGCAGCCGGTGTCAGAAACAAGCAGGCCGTTTCCGCGGTCCGGGAGATATGAATTATGGAAAAGATCAGTGTTAAGAAACCTTTCACCGTACTCGTCGGCGTGATCATCGCCGTTGTTCTGGGAATCGTAAGTCTGACCAACATGCAGTTGGATCTTCTGCCGGAAATATCACTACCCTATCTGATGGTCCTTACCACCTATCCCGGCGCAAGTTCCGAAAAGATCGAATCCGAGATCTGCATGCCCATGGAAGCCTCCCTGGGTACGATCAACGGCGTCAAAAACGTCTTCAGTGTCTGTAACGAAAACTATGGCATGGTGCAGCTGGAATTTGTGGATGACACGGATCTGGACAGTGCCATGGTCAAGGTATCCAGCGCGCTGAATACCCTGCAGCCCTATCTGCCGGAGGACGCGGGCACGCCCTCCATCATCGAGCTCAGCACGGACATGGTCGCAAGCGTCTATCTGGCCGTCAGCGTGGAAGGCATGGAGATGGATATGCTTTCCCAAACGGTCCGCGACAGCGTCACTCCCTTTTTCGAAAAACAGAACGGCGTTGCTTCCGTCACGACCCTCGGTCTGGTCGACAAGAGCGTGGAAGTAAAGCTCAACCAGCAGAAAGTCGATGATCTGAACGACCGCATCCTGGCCACCGTGGATGACAGCTTTGCAAGCGCCATGGAGCAGCTCGACGACGCCAAGAAACAGCTGAACGACTCCCAGGATACCCTGGACGAAAACCGTGAAAAGTTCGACGATTCCAAAAAGGATCTGGAAGACGGCAAGCAGGAGCTCCGCGACTCCCAGAAAGAGCTGGATGACGGCAAAAAGGAACTGGAGGAGAACCGGGATAAGCTGACGGACAGCATCAGCGATCTGGAAAAAGGAGAACAGGAACTCAACGACAAGAAGGACGAGTCCAACCGCAAGCTCGCCGAACTGAGCTATCAGCTGGACCAGGCTTCCGCCTCTCTCGCGGTCTTAAAGACCCAGCTTACGCAGAACGAAGCACAGATCCCTACCTTAAAGAATGGCATCAAAAAGCTCCAGGAAGGGATCGATGCCATCGACAAGGCCCTGGCGATCATCGAGGAAGCCGAAGCCACGGATGCCGTAAATCTGCTGAAGCAGCAGATCGCCTATCTGGAAGGCCTCCTGGCGGAAATGGATCCCTCCACCCCCGGTTACGACGAATACGTTAAGCAGCTGGAAACAGCCAAAGCACAGCTTGCCGAACTGGAAGCCCTGCTCGCGCAGAAGGATACCCTGCGCACACAGAAAAGCGATCTGGAAAGCCAGAAAGCCACGCTGGAACTGCAACTCACCACCGCCCAGGCCACGGTCAAGGCCCTGAAGGGCGCGGTCGCCGATGCGGAAGACCAGGTGGAAAAAGCATACACGGACCTGGAAGTCGGAAAACTGGAGGCCTCCCAGACCATCGGCAGCGCGGATGCACAGCTCGCCATTGGCCGCAGCCAGCTGGAAAGTGCCGAATCGCAGCTCGACAGCGCCAAGGACCAGCTGGAGAGCGCCCAGGAACAGATCGACAGCGGCTGGGACCAGATCAAAGACGGCGAAAAGCAGATCCTGGAAGGCCTGGACCAGCTCGATGACAGCCAGAAGCAGATCGACGACGGCTGGGCCGACTACGAGGACGCACTGGAAAACTTTGAAAAAAAGAAGGCCGACGCGATGCTGACCGCCAATGCCGACCAGCTGCTGACACTGGATGCGCTGAGCGGCCTGATCTATGCACAGAACTTTGAGATGCCCGCCGGCTATGTGGACGATACCAAGGACAGCTCCTGGCTTGTCAAAGTCGGACAGAACTACGAGGAGATCAGTGAGCTCTCCGACATCGTTCTGACCAATATCAATAAAGTAGGCGATGTCCGCCTCGGTGACGTAGCGGATATCCGAGTGATCGACAACGCCGACGAAAGCTATGTCCGCCTGGGCAACGACAAGGCGGTGATCCTTTCCATATTCAAGAGCAGCACTGCGGGAACCAACGACCTCTCCCACACCATCGAGGACGCTGCCGCCGAGCTGACGGCGGCTCATCCCGGCATGCACGTCACCACCCTTGTGGACATGGGTGACTACATCGACCTGATCGTCAAGAGCGTGATGCAGTCCATGATCATCGGCGCCCTTCTGGCCATCGTCATACTGGCCGTATTCCTGAAGGATGTAAAGCCCACCCTGGTGGTGGCCATCAGCATCCCCGTTTCCGTCCTTGCCGCCATCATCTGCATGTATTTCTCCAAAATCTCACTGAACATGCTGAGTCTGTCCGGCCTGGCTCTGGGCATCGGCATGCTGGTGGATAACTCCATCGTGGTCATGGAAAACATCTACCGGCTCCGGGGATACGGCATCGATGCGCCCCGGGCAGCCGTACAGGGTACCCGGCAGGTGGCCGGTTCCATTATCGCATCCACCCTGACCACGGTCTGCGTCTTCCTGCCCATGATCTTTACCACCGGTCTTGTCCGGGATCTGATCGCACCCATGTGCCTGACCATCGTCTTCTGTCTGATGGCCTCGCTCTTCATCGCCATGACCGTGGTCCCGGCCTCGGCTTCCACCCTGCTGCGCAATGCGAAGCCCAAGGAGCATCCACTCTTCGATAAAGTGATGGTCCTTTACGAAAAGATCCTGCGCTTCTGCCTGAAGGTCAAGGTCGTTCCCATCGGCGTGGCCCTGGGACTGCTCGTCTTCTCGGCCGTGATGATCCTTCGGATGGGCATCGTGATGATCCCTCCGCTGACCATGAACCAGATGCAGGCCAATCTGAGCTTTTCCGATGAAATTACCCGCGAGGAAGCCTATAAGACGACGGACCTGGTGCTGGAGCGCATGATGAAGATCGAAGGTATCGGCACCATCGGCGTGCTGGCCGGGGATGACAGCGCCCTGCTGGTATCCGAGGCGGCCGGCAGCTCCGATACGTTCCGCAACATGTCCTTCATGATGATGACCGAGGATGAAAATGCCGGCGAAGCCGAGATCCAGCGCATCACACGCGAGATCGAAGCTTCCGTTGCGGATCTGGATGTGGACCTCAGCTTAAGCTCCATGTCCTCCGAAATGGACCAGCTGACCGGCGGTTCCGGTCTTTCCCTGAACGTTTACGGTCCCGATACCGATGAACTGACCCGCATAACTTCTGAGATCTGCGAGATCGTCGCCGGGATCGAAGGCTTTGAGAACATCTCCAACGGCACGGAAGATGCCGGGAAGGTACTGCACCTTACCATCGACAAGAACAAAGCCATGAGCCTTGGCCTGAACGTGGTCCAGATCTATCAGGATATCAATCGGAAGCTCACCCACTCCAAGAGCGCGCTGACCATAACGGTGGACGGCATCGACATGGATATCGTGGTGGTGGACGACCTGGATCCTCTTACCTATGAAAACATCCTGGACTACGGCTTCATCGTCCAGAAGACGGATGACAATTACGAAACCTTCCACGAAGAGCACAAACTGGGAGAATTTGCTTCCATTGAAGTGCGTGACGAAGTAAGCAGCATGAGACGTGAGAACCAGAGCCGCTACATGACCGTATCGGCCACGGTGGGCGAGGGTTATAACACCACGCTCCTGACCAGAAAGCTCGAGCCCCTGCTCAAGGACTATCAGCTGCCCCACGGTTATTCCATGGAACTGGGCGGCGAATACGATTCGGTGCAGACCATGCTGGAACAGATGGCTCTGGTCATGCTCTTAGGCCTCCTGATGGTGTATCTGGTCATGGTGGCACAGTTCCAGAGCCTGCTGAGTCCCTTCATTGTGCTCTTTACGGTTCCGCTGGCCTTTACCGGCGGCTTCCTGGTCATGTGGTTTGCGAGGGAAAATCTCTCCGTCATCAGCATACTGGGCATCATCGTGCTGATGGGTACTGTGGTCAATAACGGTATCGTCTTTGTCGACTATGCCAACCAGCTGCGAAAAGGCGGCCTTGATCGCACGACCGCTCTGATCGTCACCGGAAAGACGCGCATGCGCCCGATCCTGATGACCGCCCTTACCACCATCCTGGCAGAATCCAGCCTGATCGTCGGCGACGACATGGCTGCCCAGCTCGGACGCGGCATGGCCCTGGTCATCGCCGGAGGCCTTGCATATGCCACATTGATGACGCTCTTCATCATTCCCGTCATGTATGACATCCTGTTCAAGAAACAGCCTCTGGACGTGGATACCGGAAGTGAAAACCTGGATGATATCCCCGACGATGCCGCGGAATACCTGAAGAGTCAGGAAGAAGGCTGAGCCTTCTTCCGAAGCAGCAGAAGACCTGCCGAAAGCAATACAAAACCGGCCATAAACAGCCCTGCCGCCGTCGCGGCACCGGGCTGTTCTTCTTTCAGGAAGGGAAGAACGTCCTGAAGGCTCTCGCCGTACTGTTCCAGCAGCAGCGAACTCAGATTATTCAGAAAATGGATCAGGATCGAAAGAACGATCCCACCCTCTTTCCATACCACATAACTCAAAAGGATCCCCAGCGGCGCGATCAGCAGGAACTGGAGCAGGCTCATATGATACGCTCCGAAGATCAGGCCCGTGAACACCACCGCCACGGCTCCTTTGTATTTATGCTCCAGCGCGGACAAAAGGAAGCCGCGGAAAGCCGCCTCCTCACAGACGGCGGGGAACACCGCCACCACCAGCACCAGAAGCCAGATCGGCTTTCCCTGCCAGAGCGCCACCAGATTCTCCGCATTCTCCGTAGAAAGCCCCGGAAACAGGGAGGTCAGGAGACTGCCGAAGAGCTGGATCAGGAAAAAGCTTCCGGCCCAGCACAAAAAGGCGGAAAGCACGGCTACGGGCCGTACCTTTCGCAGATGAAGGACCTTGCCGAAATCCGCCCGGATATACCAGGCATAGAGCAGCACCAGCAGAAGGATCAGCCCCTGCTCGATCATCAGACCGTAGAGTCCGAAATGAAGGACAGCCGTGCTGCCCACGAAAAGCACCACGATCAGGAGAGCCGAAAAAAGCAGGATCACATCCCCGATCCCCGGGATCTGGCCAGGCTTCATGTGCTTCCTGGATTCCAGAAGCCTGAGGCTTGCCGCCGCATCCCCGAAGAGGATGTTTTCGGAGGAAAAGAGCCTCCCCATGATCACAACGGCGATCCCGGTATAGGCCAGGTTGGCAAAAAGCACCGTGGCGATCTGGGACAGATTGTAGTGGAAATGGAACAGCTCCGAGATCAGCAGGACCACATTCACCACCGGCACCATTATGGTCACCCGGTTCAGGGAAAGCTGCGGGATCATGCCCGCCATTCCCCCGATCATGAAAAGGAGCAGCAGCGGTGTCGTGTAGTTCTGGGCCTCCTTGAAGCTCCTGGCAAAGATGCAGGCGCAGAGGCACACCGCCGATACGAACATCGCGAATACGAACACGCACAAAAGCATGATCAGGGCGGCCGGGATAAAGCTGCGCAGGTCCAGACTGCCGCCTCCTCCCGCCAGTTTCATCGTATCTCCCATATAGATGGCAAGGAAGCCCATGGACAGGATGTTTAAAAGCGCCGCTGCCATGGCGATGGTCGAGGTAGCCAGGAATTTGGCCGCGATCAGCTCCAGATTGTTCACGGGCAGCGTAAGGAGGGTCTCCAGCGTCCCTCTCTCCTTCTCTCCCGCCGTGGTATCGATGGCGGGATACAGCGCTCCCATCAGAATGCTGGTGATCATGAGAAAGGGAACGATCAGCCCCACCAGATAACCGGCATTTTCCTCATTGGAGGAGTAGTCCTTTCTGCCATAGAGGATGGGCCTGAGCACCGTATCCGGATCCAGTCCGGCTTCGCTGATCTCGTTTCGCCTCAGCTCATCCCTGTAATCCTCTAAAATGGTCTCCACCATTCCCGCCGCCGTCTGGGAATCCGTGTCGGAAGCCCGGTAGGCGATCTCGTAGTAAGGCCGGTTCTCCGAAACGCTCTCCCGCAGTACGGCCTGCACGCGGTTGTCCCTAAGCATCTCCTCGCTGTCTTTTTTTTCGGGAGGGGAATAGAAATAGAAGGTGTAATGGTGCTCTCCTTCCCTTTCCTTCATGAAGTCCTTCATCGCCTGCTCGTCCCGCAGGCCTTCAAAGCCTACGATATAGCCCTTGCTCGTGGGCGCTGCCAGGATGCTTCCCGCCAGATAGATGCTGCCCACAAAGATCAGGGGATACAGGATCAGGGGGACCACGATCATCATCAGGATGGTCTTCTTATCCCGCAGGATATCCAGGATCTCTTTCCGATAGAGCGAACCCACAACCGACTTACGCATCCTGTCCCTCCTCCTTTCTCACCTCCGTCTCCTCTGCCCGCTCCCTTGTCCCGGCATCCAGCAGGGCCCGGAAACAGTCACGCAGATTATCCGTCGCGGTCTGCTCCATCAGCCGCTGCGGCGTATCTTCCGCTATGATCCGCCCCTCCCAGAGCATGACGATGCGGTCACAGAGGTATTGTGCCTCTTCCATGTAATGTGTGGAATAGAGGACCGTGCGCCCCTGCTCCCGCTCTCCTTTCATGAAGCTTACAATGGATTCGCTGCTGATGATATCGAGCCCCAGCGTAGGCTCGTCAAAGATATAGATCCCCGGGGAATGGATCAGGCAGCGCGCGATATTGGCACGCTGGGTCTGCCCCGTGGAAAGCCGTTCGATGCGGTTATCGATGAATGCGGAAAGATTAAGAACCTCCGTGATCTGCTCGATCCTTTCGTCACGGACTTCCGGTGTCAGGCCGTAGATGGAAGAGATGGTATGCAAAAGCTCTCTGGTGGAAAAGCGCCCGTAGAGGTGGGTATTCTCGGAAAGATAGCCGATGCAGCTTTTGACCGCGATGGGATCACTGATCACTGCTCCGTCCTCCCCGACAACGGAGACCGTCCCCTCGTCCGGGGCCAGCAGGGTTCCCATCATACGAAGAAGTGTGGTCTTTCCGGCACCGTTCGGCCCCAGAACGCCAAGGATCTCCCCCTGTCTGGTAGACAGGTCCACATGGTCCACCGCCAGAAACTCTTCTTTGCGGCTGCTGCGTCTGCCCTTTGTTTCCCCATCCGACACGAGCCGGCTGAAACGCTTGCAAAGCCCTTTCACTTCAATATTCATCCGCCCTGCTCCCTTTTCCTTCTGCGTTCTTCCCGCTCCCGTTCCTTCTTCTTTTTCTTTTCCAGTGCCGCCAGCACATCCGCATGGGAAAGCGCGTAACTCTCGTACAGCTCGGGCCTGCGCTCCATGGTGCGCGCCAGCGACTGTTCCAGTCTCCATTGCTCCACTTTGCCGTGATCCCCGGAGAGAAGCACCTCCGGAACACGCTTCCCCATCCATTCCTCGGGACGGGTGTACTGCGGGTATTCCAAAAGGCCGTCCGTAAAGCTCTCGGTCATGGCCGATTCATCGTTATTCAGCACTCCGGGGACCAGACGCGAGATGCAGTCCATCATCACGAGGGACGGAAGCTCTCCGCCCGTCAATACATAGTCCCCGATGGAGACACAGTCCGTGACCACTTCCTCCAGCACACGCTCGTCGATCCCTTCGTAATGCCCGCAGAGAAAGACCAGGTCCTCCTCTTTGGACAATTCCTCCGCCATGGCCTGGTCAAAAACGCGGCCCTGGGGCGTGAGATAGATCACCCTCGTCTGTTTCGGCGTCCGGCCTTCCGCTTCGGCATGCTCCTTTATCCGCGCCTGCACCGCTTTGTAACAGTCCCAGATGGGCTGGCAGGCGATCAGCATCCCGGCACCCCCGCCGTAGGTATAATCGTCAACGCGCTTGTGCTTGTTCTCCGTATACTCCCGGATATGAAAACATTCCAGCGACAGGAGCGCATTCTCCTGCGCCCGCCAGAGCACGCCGGTGTTCATTCCCTTTTCGATCAGCTCCGGAAAGAGCGTCATCACATAATAGCGCATCATAGGCCTTCCATCACAGCCACATCCATGCGGCCCCCCTTCACATCCACCTTCAGCACGCACTCGCGTATGGCCGGCAAAAGCAGCTCGCTCCCGTCCGTCCTGAGGATCTGGTAGACATCGTTTGCCCCCGTCTGCAGCACGTCCTTTACGGTTCCGATCTGTTCATCGTTTTCATAGACCGCAAGTCCGATCAGATCCGAGATGTAATACTCGTCTTCCTCCAGAGGCACGGCATTCGCGCGGTCCACATAGAGCTCACACTTGCGGAACTTCTCCGCAAGGTCACGGTCCGCGATCTCCTTAAACTGCAGGATGATGCGGTCCTTTGTCTGCTTCATGCCCAGACAATGCAGGACTGCCATGCGCCTGTCCCCGTTCTCGACGCTCTCCGCGACAAAACCTTCCGGGAGCCTGCGCTCCGGAAGCAGGTAAAACTCCTTTACTTTTTTCAAATGCATCGGATCGTCGGTGGTAGGATATACCTTTACCTCACCGCGTACCCCGTGAGGCTCGGTGATCACACCGATCCGGAAATATTCTTCTTCGTTCATGTTCTCCCAAAAACAAGACCGCAGCCTCGGCTGCGGTCTGCGATTCATTCAACGATATCTACATCCACGTACAGATCGTCTTTGGTGGAGGCCGCCTTCACTACCGAGCGGATCGCCTTGGCGATGCGGCCCTGCTTTCCGATGACCTTTCCCATATCCGAAGGGTCCACCCTGAGCTTGACCGTCACGTGCTTTCCGTCGGATTCCTCAGTGACCTCCACGGCTTCCGGTTTTTCGACCAGAGCCTTTGCGATCACTTCAACCAATTCTTTCATTCAGACACCTCCCGGCCTTACTTTTCAATATTAGCCAGCTTGAGGAGCTTTCCTACGGTTTCGGTGGGCTGAGCGCCGTTTGCAAGCCACTTCTTAGCCTTTTCCTCATCAAGCTTGAACGAAGAAGGCTCGGTGTTGGGATCATAGGTTCCGATCTCGTCGATCACCTTTCCGTCGCGGGCATTGCGGGAATCCGCTACCACTACACGATACTGAGGCTTTTTCTTCTTGCCCATTCTTGTCAATCTGATCTTTACTGCCATTTTCTTTTCCTCCCGAAAAATATTTATAAAATGTTTGTTATATCAGAACGGAAAGCGAAAGCCCCCGCGTCCTTTCTTTCCCATGCTGCCCATCATACCGGGCATCTGCTTCATCATCTTCTGGCTCTGCTCGAACTGCTTGATGAAGCGGTTCACGACCGCGATATCCACTCCAGCGCCCTTTGCGATGCGGAATTTCCGCTGGGGATTCAAAAGCTTGGGATTGGCCCGCTCCTGCGGCGTCATGGAGAGCACGATCGCCTCGGTCTGCTTCAGCTGCTTATCATCGATCATGGAGCTGATGTCGCCGGCTTTCGAACCGATCCCGGGCAGCATGGACAGGATGCTTCCGATCCCGCCGAGATTGCGCATCTGCTTCATGGACTCGAGAAAATCATTAAAATCGAACTTGCCCTTTTTCAGGCGTCCGGCCATTTCCTTTTCGGTATCGGCGTCCATCGAAAGGCTCTGCTCGGCCTTTTCGATCAGGGTCAGCACATCGCCCATTCCGAGGATGCGCCCCGCCATGCGGTCCGGATAAAACTGCTCCAGATCCGACAGCTTCTCGCCCATGCCGACATACAGGATCGGCTTTCCGGTCACGGCCTTTACGGACAGGGCAGCACCGCCCCTCGTATCACCGTCCATCTTGGACAGGATAATGCCCGTCACGCCGACTTTTTCATCAAATTCCTTCGCAACGTTCACCGCGTCCTGACCGGTCATGGCATCCACGACCAGAAGCGTCTGGTGAACCTCGATCTGCTCCTTGATGGTCTGCAGCTCTGCCATCATGTCTTCATCAATGTGAAGACGTCCCGCGGTATCGATAATGACCACGTTGTGGCCGTTCTTTTCGGCATGCGCCAGAGCCGCCTTTGCGATGTCCACGGGCGGATGGCCGGTTCCCATCGAGAATACATCGACTTCCTGCTTTTTCCCGTTGATCTCCAACTGCTCGATGGCAGCGGGACGGTAGATATCGCAGGCGACCAGCAGGGGCTTCTTCCCCTTGAGCTTGAGTTTTCCGGCGATCTTGGCCGTGGTGGTCGTTTTACCGGCACCCTGAAGACCGCACATCATGATCACGGTAATGGCTTTGCCCGGCTGGAGCGTAAGCTCCGTGGTTTCGCTGCCCATGAGCCTGGTCATCTCTTCGTTAACGATCTTGATGACCATCTGTCCGGGATTGAGTCCGCTCATCACGTCCTCACCGACGGCACGTTCCTCCACGCTCTTTACAAACTGCTTGACCACGCGGAAGTTGACATCGGCCTCCAGAAGCGCCATCTTTACTTCCTTCATGGCGCCGCGCACATCCGCCTCCGTCAGCTTTCCCTTGCCGCGGAGTCCTTTGAAGATGTTCTGTAATTTATCACTCAGGCTCTCGAATGCCATCTTTTCCTCTTCTTTTATAAACTGTCCAGCAGACGGTCCACATCTGCCAGCAGGCTGTCAGCTTCTTCCCGGCCCAGGAGCATCCCTCCGTCCGCCTGCCGCTGTGTCAACAGCTTCTGCATGGCTTCCAGACACTGCTGCTGTTCCCGGAAGCGCCCGATCAGTCCCAGGCGATCTTCATAACTCTTCAGGATCCTGTCACAGCGTCTGAGCAGATCATGCACGCCCTGCCGGCTGATCCCGAAGCGTTCCGCCGCTTCCGAAAGGCTTAAGTCCTCATATACGCAGGCCTCGTAGATCTCCTGCTGGTGCTCCGTCAGAAGCGGTCCGTAAAAGTCATACAGGATCCCCTGCTCAACGATCTTTTCCATAATAATTCCGCAAGCCTTTCCGTACAGAAAGCTATTATGCCAAAAGAAGTGTTTGCTGTCAAGTATTTTTTCTTTACACTTGACGGTCTCACAAAACCTTTCGGGAAACTATGCCTGTTTCACGGCCGCCAGCATGTCGAGTGCCCGGCGGTTCGACCTTACGTTGTGCACGCGAACGAAACTGTATGCGGTCTGTGCGGCAAGGATCGACGTGACGATCGTTCCCTCCTCACGTTCCGCCACATTGCCTCCCAGGACATCCCCGATCACGCGCTTTCGGGAAGCTCCCAGCAGAAGGGGATAGCCCAGATCGCGCAGCTCGCCCAGGCGATTCAGAATGCCGAGGTTCTCCGCCGTATCCTTGCCGAAGCCGATCCCGGGATCCAGGATGATCTGTCCGGGCTTTACGCCCCGTTCCAGCGCCAGATTCAGGCTTTTTGCAAGCCCGGCCCTTACTCTTTCCATGATGTCCGCAGGCTCGCTCTTCCGCTGCGAACGCTCGATGGGTTCAAAATCATTGTGCATGATCACCACGGGGGCCCCGCTCTCTGCGATCAGCTCCGCCATCCCGCTCTCACTGCCGTCCGGCAGAAACAGGCCGTTCACATCGTTGATCAGATCCGCTCCGAGCTCCAGAGCTGCCCGGGCCACCTCCGGTTTGTAGGTATCCACGGAGATGGGGATATCGAATTCCTCACGGATGATGCGGATCACCGGCAAAAGTCTTCGCTTCTCCTCTTCCGCATCCACATAAGACGCTCCCGGCCTGGTAGACTCTGCCCCGAGGTCAATAAGGTCCGCCCCGCATTCGATCAGATGCTCCGCGCTCTTCAGCGCCCCTTTTTCCAGATACTTTCCCCCGTCCGAAAAGGAATCCGGCGTCAGGTTCAGGATCCCCATCACATATGTTTTGCTGCCATCCGTAACAAATTCCTTTTCTCCGATCTTCATGCTTTTGTTCCTCTCTTCCCTCTTTGCCCCGGGGCAATGACCTTAAAAAGCCCCCTGGATTCCAGGGGGCTCTTCCTCGTTTCTTATTCGTCCTCGTCTTCCTGACGGTTCGTCCGGATGAACTTGGGGATCACGTACTGTTCCTTCGGCTTGGTCGTCCGGATGGTCCCGGTCGGGGCCGACGAATTGAAGCCGCCCGTATAACGGGGAAGCCCGCTCGTGCCCGTGGTCACCGGGGAAACAGGAGCACCCTGCTGTCCGTCTGCCGCTCCCTGCTGACCCTGGAAGATGCTTCCGGTTCCCTGAGGAACACCCGCTCCTGCCTGATAGGGCGAGACCGGCATGCGCGCACCGCCCTGCATCCGGTTCGGCATCTGGCTCACATTGCCCTGACCCATCGGCCGTCCGCCGCCCTGGCGGTAATTGCCGGGGTTCACCATGCGTCCGCCGCTGTGGCTCATCGGCTCGTCGATGCCGGTTGCGATCAGCGTCACACGGCAGCTTTCCTTCATGTCCGGATCATCCACTTCCTTGGTACCGATGATCAGGTTCACGTTACGGCCGGTCAGCGAAATGATGTACTCGTTGATGGACTGCTCGTCATACATCGTGTAATCATCGGGCGCATGCGTCACGGTAAGCAGTACTCTCTGGGCATGCTCGATATTGGTCTCGAGCAGCTTGTTGTCCACGGCCTGCTTCACGGCATCCGCACCCTTTTCGTCACCGCTGCCGAAGCCGGTACCCACATAAGCCACGCCGGCATTGCACATTACGCGCTTTACATCCGCAAAGTCGATATTTACTTCCATTGCGGTATTGATCACGCCGGTGATATTCTGTACGATCTGCTGCAGGATCTCATCGGCCTTCTTGAATCCGTCTTTCTTGGTCATCCGGCGATCCGCGATCTCGAGGATCTTGTCATTGGGGATGATCACGATGCTGTCGACATTGGGGCGAAGTGCCTCGATGCCGTTGATGGCGTTCTGCATGCGGAAATCGCCTTCATAACTGAAGGGCTTCGTTACAACCGCAACCACCAGACAGCCCATTTCCTTTGCCGCCTTGGCTACCACAGGTGCCGCACCGGTACCCGTACCGCCGCCCATGCCGCAGGTGATGAAGACCATGTCCGCACCCTGAAGGGCTTCATGGATCTCGTCAATGCTTTCTTCCGCCGCCTGACGCCCGATCTCGGGATCCGCACCGGCCCCAAAGCCCTGCGTCGTCTTTTCACCGATCTGCAAAGGAATGGCCTTGGTATTCAATAATGCCTGCTTATCGCAGTTCACACCATAATACTCTACTCCCGCGATGCCTTCGTCTATCATCCGGTTCACCGCATTATTACCGGCACCACCTACACCCATTACTTTGATCTTTACGATCACACTAGCTTCCGCATCATTGACTTCTAACACTGTATCTTCCTCCTAACTGGTGATGCTGCACAAGATATAGTGAAGAAATTATGTCACCCACCACCATATCTCGTAATGCCTACTTATCATATTATGATTTTTTTTACTTGACAAGCGATTTGGAACAGAAAAGCAGGCCTAATTTCAGACCATTGACTGATGTGGTCATTTTTATATCCCGCATCCGGAATGTTCAGCGGTCTTCCTGAAAGCTTATGTTTACGGCATTGCTCTGGTACGCGCTCATGTCCAGTATGCCGCTCTTCCCTTCCAGGGAAGGAAGGATCCCGTCGACCTGCTGCAGCTTCTCTTCCAGCAGATCACCGCTGCCCATCAGCACCCTGATGTCACCGAAATAGATCGTCATGTCCCCCGCATCGTTGAAAAAGATGCGGTCTGTCTGCAGTTCGTATTTCGAAAGGATCTTGGTCGTATCCAGGATCAGCTGGAACACCCCCGGATCTTCCACCGGCAGGGGTTCATACATGGTCAGGCTTTCAAACTTCAGTCCGGATACGAGCGGAAGGTCCGGTGTCGCCACCTCGGAATTCTCCACAATGATCCCGTCCTTGTCAAAATACATGTAACGGTCCAGATAACGCAGATATCCGGCCATGCTCTTTTCGAATACCACGATGCGGACGGTGTTCTTGTCCTCGATGCGCACATCCATGGTCTCCACAAAGGGAACATCCTCAACGGCACGGTTTTTGTATTTGAGGGACAGCATGACCGTATTGTTCCCGAACCACCCACGTTCCACCATGCTGCGGATCTGTGCCGAGGTATAATGCCTGCTTCCCTCCACGTACACGTTCCGTACCTTGTATTCCCGCAGGATATAGCAGAAAGCGAGCAACAGAGCGGTGATCAGGACCAATATGACCAGGATGATGACCCTGAGCCGGATCGAACGCTCTCCTTCCTCCCTCATGCCGCATTTTCCCTCGCCACACGCAATACCAGCCCCACCTCAGCCAGGATAAAGACCGCGGAGGAACCGCCGTAACTGATAAACGGAAGACTGACGCCGGTATTCGGCATCGTATTGGTCACGACCATCACGTTCAGGATGACCTGCAGCCCGATATGGACCATCACGCCCAGGCAGATCAGTGTCCCATAAGAGTCCTTGGCCCCCAGCCCGATCGCCAGGCAGCGGAACAGCAGCACTCCGAAAAGGAAAAAGATCGCAACCACTCCGAAAAGCCCGAGTTCTTCACAAAGAACCGAGTAGATCATGTCGTTATGCACCTCGGGAATGACATCCAGCTTCTGGACACTTTTCCCGATGCCCTTGCCCTGCGGTCCGCCGGAGCCGATCGCATAAAGCGCCTGCATGGTCTGATAGCCGCCCACCTGCAAAAACTGAGGATCGGACGGGTTCTCCCAGATCAGGATGCGCTTGTAGCGGAACTTGAGGTTTTCCACCGCCTCCGGTCCCTTGGCCTGCGCCGCGTGCGCTTTTCCCATCGCGTATATGACGATCAGGACAACGCCGATCGAATAAACCAAAAGCTGCAGGATCCATTTATTCGAGGCAGCCATGATCATCGCAACACCGATGGCCGCGATGATGATCGCGCTCGAAAGATTGTTTGAAATACCATATACAAGCCCGGCAAAAAGCGCCACCATGCCGAAGGACCAGCCAAATCCGAACTTCGTGTTGATCGTATTGGGATGATCCGAAAGGAAGCCCGCTGCAAAGAAGATGATCGCGATCTTGATGAATTCGGCCGGCTGGATGTGGAGCGGGCCCACCGAGATCCAGCGTGTTGCTCCCTTGGCGGAATGCGCCAGCGGAGTGAACAGAAGCAGGAGGCTTACGAACGCGATCACGAGGATGACATAGCGCGCGGGCTTTTTTCCCAGCCAGCGGAAGAGCTTATAGGGCAGCGCATAGATGATCACTACTCCCACCACTCCGATGAATTCCGCAAGGAGCTGGATCTGCACGTTGGACAGATGCCCCTCCTCGACCGGGATCCTCGAGGTCGTGGAATAGATCATGATGATCCCAAGCGTCATGAGTGCCATGCAGCTTAAGATCAGCGGCAGATCCAGCGATGCTTTTTGTCTTCTCGTCGTATCACTCATGCGCCCGCATTCCCTCCAAGGATCAAGACTGCCAGAAGGCAGGCTAGGATCGTTATCACGGTAAACACCGTCACAACCCTGCTCTCCGACCAGCCGCATTTCTCAAAATGATGATGGATCGGGGCCATCTTGAAGATCCGCTTTCCGTGCGTGAGCTTGAAGAACGAAACCTGAAGCATCACGGAAAGCACCTCGATCACGTAAATGACGGCGATCAGCAGAAGAAAGAGCTGCAGATGCAGCATGTAGGCCGTTGCCGCAACAAAACCGCCAAGTGCCAGGGAACCGGTATCTCCCATAAACACTTTGGCCGGATAGGAATTAAAGAGCAGGAAGGCCAGGAGCCCTCCGAGCACCGCCGCCGAAAGGATGGCGGCATCCGCTCCTTCGTTTCCGCAAAGGCCGGTAACGGCCACGATGGCAAAAAACGCGGCGATCACAGCCGTCACACTCGAGCAGAGCCCGTCCAGGCCGTCCGTGAAATTCGATCCCGTATCGGTGCCGAGCACCACGAAAAAGAGGAGCGGCAGCCCCAGCCAGCCCGGATCGACGAGCTTGTCGCAAAACGGAACCGCCATGTCCAGGCTGATCCCCTCAAAGCGGACCAGAAACCAGGCAAACGCGGCCGTGACGAGCAGCTGAAGCACAAATTTCTGCCAGGCCAGCAGGCCGGTGGAACGCTTCAGCACCACCTTGATGAAATCGTCGATAAAACCGATGACTCCGAAGCTGACCGTCAGAAACAACACCGGCGTGATGCCGCTGTGCTTCCCGATAAAGATGAACGAAGCAAGCGCGATCCCCAAAAGAAAGATCACGCCGCCCATCGTGGGTGTCCCGCTTTTCTTCAGATGCGTCTCCGGGCCGTCCGCGCGGACCGTCTGGCCGATCTTTAAGCGCCTGAGCGCCGGGATCACAAACGGACCGGCAGCCGCCGAAACGCCAAACGATATCAATGCTGCCAGTATGCTGTCTCTGATCATTCCCTGGGATCCTCTTTTCCTTCGTCTTCTCCGTTCAATACCCTGATCTCGATCGGCTGTCCCGTCGCATCCTGGAAGATGCTCGAATTGTCATCGATCGGTGCCCCGGTAGCCGGATCCAGCCTCTCTCCGTTGATGGGATCGATCGCGTATCCGGTCTTGTTATCGATCAGGATCCTGACGTCCTCCGGCTTTTCCGTCGATTCCTGCGTCATCGCATTGTCCGAAACACTGTTTGCGGAAAGGCTCTCTTCATCGAGTGTAAGCTTCTTGCCTTTTTCCTCAAGTTCTTCCTTTTCCGCAGCCGTAAGGGGCTCGGTCATGAAAATGTGCATGTAGGGAAGCACATCCGTCAGGATATCCCTGCAAAGCAGGCAGGCGTAACGGGTTCCGTTTTCCTGCGAGGCCGTATTCGGTCTGTCGATGACCACATAAACGGCGATCTGCGGATCATCCGCGGGCGCAAAGCCCATGAACGAGACGGTATAGTCCCGCTTTCCCTGTCCGGAACGCTCCGCAGTGCCGGTCTTGCCGCCGATGCGGTAGCCGGCCGGACGCGCCCTCACGCCGGTACCTTCATCCACAACGCCGATGCAGTAATCGACCATCAGCCTGGATACGCTCTCCGATACCACCTGGCGCATCAGCCTGGGCTCGATGTTCTCCACCACCGCCCCGTTGCTGTCCTGGATCTGCTTTACCAGATGCGGCTGATAGTAATATCCGCCGTTCACCAGGCTGGCATACGCGCTGATCGTCTGGATCATGGTCACATTGAAGCCCTGTCCGAAGGTAGAGGTCATCAGCTCCGTGATGCCCATGTTGTTCTCGTTAAAGACCAGTGACGAGGTCCGCATCTCTCCGGCCAGGTCGATGTTGGTACGCAGGCCGAAATTAAAGCTGCGCTGGTATTTCAGGAAGCGTTCCTTGGTCAGCTTCTGTCCGATCAGCATCAGCGCAACGTTGCAGGATTTCTCCACCGCCTGCTTGACCGTTACCATCCCGTCGCCGTAACGCTGGTGGCAGCGTATCGTCGTTGCATGCTCGCCTTCACCAAAGGTAAGATAACCCTTGCAGTCAAAGGAATCCCCGTCGCTGATCGCCCCGCAGTCCAGCGCAGCAGCCACGGTAAAGGTCTTGCAGACCGATCCGGGCTCATAGGACTGGGAGATGCAGAAATTCTTCCAAAGGAACTGGCTTGCCTCTTCTTCCCCGCCTTCGCGCTCGATCAGCTGTGCAACCTGCGCATCGCTGTACATAGACAGATCCTTGGGATCGTTCAGGTTGAAATACGGATAAGAGGCCATCGCCAGGATCTCTCCGCTGTGGATATCCATCACGATCACGCCGGTATTGTCCGATCCCATCTCGCCTTCACGGAACTCTCCGGCATGAGCCTCATCATAGGCTTTCAGGTTGTCCTCACAGACCTTCTGGATATGGGAATCGATCGTCGTCACGATGGTGTTTCCGTTCTGTGCGGGCACCACCGTGCGCTCGAGAGCATTCTCCGCGGTAAGATAGCCGTATTCACGGCCGTCCCTGCCGGTCAGGGTATCGTTGTAATACTCCTCCAGGCCATACTGTCCGCGGCCGTCGCCCGTTGTAAAGCCGATCACGTCACAGGCCAGGCTGTCACCGGGATACACGCGCTTGAAGCGGTCCTCGAACCAGACCGCCTTGTCATAAGCCCTGGGAAGCTTCTCCTCCCGGTTTTTGTTTTCCGAATTGATCGTGGTGTTGTAATTCTCGATGTATTCCTGGTAAGCGAGCATCTCATCATAGCTCACTTCCTTTTTCAGAATATGATAACGCGTATCCGGGTTTGCCGCAACATAAGCCCTGAGCTCCTGGACATCCAGGCCGAAACAGCTGTTGAGCGCCGCGATCGTCGGCGTGATCCCCGCGCCGTCGTCATTGGAATGGTTCATCACGTAGCAGTCCAGGATCACGTTATAGACACGCTCGGAATAAGCAAGGAGCGTGCCGTTCCGGTCCTTGATCGCCCCCCGCTGGAACGGGATCGTGACGGAATCGTATTTCTGCTGGGACAGTACCTGCTTCTTGTACTTGTCCCCGTTGTCGCGCATGATGGTATAGGTTTTTCCGATCAGAAAACAAAAAGCAGCCCCCATGACCAAAGCCATGAGGATCATCTTATTGCCGATCTTCTGTTGAAGGGCCCTGTCGGCCTCTCCCTGTTTTCCCGATTGTTTTCCCGATTGTTTCTTCTTAGCGCTCAACGTAGCTTTCCTCAGGGTTCCGGCACATCGGTAAACTGCTTTACATAATCGTCGATCTGGCCGGAATAGGAAACGATCTGGCCCTTGCCGGCCGCCTTCATCCCAAGCTCTTCTTCCGCGATCCGTGCCACTTCGCCCATGTCTACCTTGCTGATGATCCGTTCCTCGTACAGATCGTTCGCACGCTTCTGCTCTTCATATTCGGCCTGCAGTCCCGCATATTCCTTTCTTGCGAGATTCAGCTCGGTCTGCAGACGGATGGTCGTAAGTGCAGCAAAGATCATCAGCCCGAGGCACAGCAGAACAACCGCCATGTCCGAGACCGACAGGCGTCTGTGTTGTTTTGCTCTTCTGCGCTCCTCGCGGATCGGATGGATCTGCGTATCGTTCAGTCGTTTTCTTGCCGCGCTGCCGATCACTACTTCTTCCCTTCTCATCTCAGTTGCTCTCCCCTTTTTCAAATATCCTCAGTTTTGCGGGCTTGGACCGCGGATTTTCCTCCGCCTCTTCCGCCCCGGCCGTTATCGGCCTCTTTCCGATGCATTTCCCTTTCGGCTTTCTTCCGCAAGCGCATTGCGGAAAGCCGGGCGGGCAGATGCAGGGATGTTCCGCGTTTCGGAAGGCCTCCTTCACGATGCGGTCTTCCAGCGAATGGAAGCTGATGATGCACAGCCTCCCGCCCTCCGCCAGCATGTCGATCATCGGTGTGATCGCATTTTCCAGCACGTCCAGCTCCCTGTTGCAGGCGATCCGGATCGCCTGGAAGCTTCTTTTGGAGGGATGGCCGTCCTGCCGCATCCTTGCCGGCATGGAGGCCTTTATGATCTCATTCAGTTCAAATGTGCTTTCTATGGGCTTTTCCGCCCTTGCTTTCACGATATTCTTTGCTATGTTCTTTGCGAATTTCTCTTCCCCGTAGTCCCTGAGGATCCTAAAGAGCTCGTTTTCCTGGCTTTGGTTGACCACTTCCCATGCGCTCAGCTTCTGTTCCCGGTTCATCCGCATGTCCAGCGGCGCATCGTAGCGATAGGAAAAGCCCCGTTCGGCGTTATCCAGCTGGTAAGAGGAAACTCCCAGGTCCAGCAGGATCCCGTCCACCTCTTCCACGCCTTCTTCTTTAAGCCGCCTGACTGCGTTTTCAAAGTTGTCATGGAAGAAAACGACCTTGTCTCCGTACTCCGCCAGCCTTTCTTTCGCTGCCGCCAGCGCTTCCGCGTCCTGGTCAAAGCAGAAGAGCTTTCCTTTCTCTCCGAGCCTCTCAGCGATCCGGCTGCTGTGTCCGGCTCCGCCTGTCGTGCCGTCCACATAACGTCCGTCCGGCCTGACCGCCAGCCCTTCCAGCACCTCCGCAAGCAGGACCGGTGTATGACGGAATTCCATCAGCTCTCTCCCCTCTTCATCGGTGCTATCTCGTTCAGGCGGGCTGTCACATCAGCAATGTCAAAGTCGCTTCCGGCACCGCCGTCAAAGTTTTCACTGTCCCAGATCTCCACGTAATCCACGCCCGCGTTAAAGACCACATCCTTTGTCAGTCCCGCGTACTCTCGCAGGTTGGGCGGGATCAGGATCCTTCCCTGTTTGTCCGGCTCCACATGGCAGGTCCCGCCGAGCACGAAACGCGCATACATTCGGGCTTCCGGAATGTTGTGGTCCAGGCTGCGGATGTAGTCCTCCGTTGCCTGCCACTCGGCGCGGCTCTGCAGCCACAAACAGCGGTCCAGGCCCTTTGTCAGGATAAAATCCTCACCCAGAGCCTCTCGGAAACCGCTGGGGATCGTCACCCTTCCTTTCGCATCAACGGAATGGCGAATCTCTCCCATATATGTTTCTTCCCCACAATTAGGGTTTATCTTGCCACCCATCGACACATTTCTCCCTTTTTTGACATTTTACCCTTTGCGCGCACAAAAATCAAGTGAAAATCCGCTAAAATACTATCTTTTTTCGTGAAAAATCCTTATGATTATTGAAAAAGAGGAAAGGAGAAGGAAAAGATGAGCAAAACCGCTTTGATCACCGGCGCATCAAGAGGGATCGGGGCTGCGATCGCGGAAGCGCTGGCCGCAGACGGCTATGACCTGTACCTCTGCTGCCGGGAGAACCATACCCTTTTAAGCTCCGTTGCACTGGATCTGGGCATACGTTATTCCGTTACCGCGCGCCCCCTGATCGGTGATGTCGGAGACCCGTCCTTTTCCGAAAAAGTCCTGTCCGAGATCCCCACACCGGACCTTTTGGTGAACAATGCCGGGATCGCCCATTTTGCCCTGCTGCAGGATACCCGGAACGAAGACTGGAAGCGCCTGATGCAGGTAAATCTGAACGGCCCCTTCTATTTTTCCCGTGCCGTCGTTCCCGGGATGATCGCAAGGCAGAGCGGACGCATCATCAACATCTCTTCCGTCTGGGGAGAACGCGGAGCCTCCATGGAAGTCGCCTATTCGGCGAGCAAAGGAGCCCTGAACGCCTTTACCAGAGCTCTCGCCCGGGAGCTGGCGCCCTCCGGGATCGCCGTGAATGCCCTGGCCTGCGGCTATATTGACACGGAGATGAATGCCAGATTATCGGAAGACGAAAAAAAAGCCCTCGAGGATGATATCCCCGCGGGCCGTGCCGGCAGGCCGGAGGAGGTCGCGCGCTGCGTCTCACTCCTGGCACAATGTCCGGTCTATCTTACCGGTCAGGTAATAACCGTTGACGGAGGCTGGACTTAATCCGGGTCCGCCTCCAGTTCGATTTCCGTTTCGTTGATGATGACTTTCCGCCTGCCACCCTTGATCAGCAGGTGATTTTTCTTTACTCCCAGATGGTGGGGATCTCCGACGCGCATCGTCAGATCCAGCCTGCTCCGCAGCAGACTGATATCCCCTTCTTCATCCACGGTTCCCAGTCCCACCGCAAAATTGCCTTCCGCAAGCAGTTCCAGATTGCTGTTGGCGACCGCGATCCCAAGCTGTCCGCTGCGCGCGCCCAGAAGAAAGATCTCCCGGCCGTTGAAACGGATATGCACTCCGGCATTGTTGATCCTTATGCTGCCGCCGCTCTCTCCGCAGCCGCCGACGCCGACCAGGCTGCTCCCGGAACCTTCGATCGTCAGGGACGCATCCCTGATCTCTATGTTCTGGCGCCCCTTCAGCGCACCGACCACCACACCGGAACCGATCCTCGCATCTGCCGCGACACGCGAGTTCGCCAGCGTGATCGAAACCTCTCCCTCGAAGCTTCCGATGCCGACGCAATCCGTTCCGGCCATTCCCAGCTCATATGCTCCGGACAGGATGCGTATCCCCTCGCCGGACTGGCAGCGCCCGCCGCCGATGCCCACGCAGGTCGAACCCTCCATCTTCAGGATGATGGTTCCGCTCTGTGCACATTCGATCCTGCCGAACGGGCTGTCCGCCTCGGCTCCGATGCCGTACGGTTTGGACAGAACAGGCGAGATCGTCAGGTTTCCGTTGCCCTCGATCCGAAGCGAAGCATCCTCCGGCACATGGATGCCGTTTCCGTCAAATTCGTTGTTCCCGTCAAGGACCAGGGTCAGCGACGCCCCTTTCCCGATATCGATGCAGGGCGTGCTGTCCACATCCCCGAGCCTTACGTTGCTGATCCTGAGCCTGCAATTGCAGCCTTCTTTTACACGCACGGTGATCCCTGCCATGAAGTCGGGATTTCCGTGCAGGGTCAGGTCGGGCTGCGAAAGGATCAGGCCGGTATAACGCTCCATCGCAAGCTGCATCAAGAACAGCTCCTTTTCCCGGTTCACCAGATAGACCTTCTTGGAGCGTTCGTGGCTCTCATCAAAATTCGCTTTCACGATCTCGTCACGCACCGATACGGAGATGGCCTCCGTCAGACCGAAGGCCGGCTTGGCCGTGTAATACCCCTGGACCAGATCGATCCCCATGCGGATCACGGCCTGCAGCTCCCGTGAGGTCTCCACGCCTTCCGCCAGTGCCTGGAAGCCGTTGTCGTGGGCAAACTCTATGATCGTCTTGACGAAATGCTGCTTCTTGGGATCCTCCTGCACATTTTCGATCAGGGTGCGGTCCACCTTCACGTAATTCGGAAGAAATTTCAAAAGGTTTGACATGTTGGAATAGCCGGTCCCGAAATCGTCAACCGCAACCTCGAAATGATCCTCCCTGCACCTGTCGCGGAGGATGTCGAGGGACGATCCCTCCAGATCCGTTTCTTCCGTGATCTCCACCACCAGATGGGAAAACAGATCCTTGTAACGGTGGCGGATCTTGCGGTAATCCGTGTCCGAGAGATAATGCCCCGGGATGGAATTGATAAAGATCTTCTTGTCCCCGAGGCTGTCCCTGATCTGTTCCACATAGCGCAAAACATTGTTGAACGTGGAAAGCTCGATATCATACAGCCTCTCATCCATGGTAGCGTATTTCAATATCGTAAGAGGAGAAAGCTTCGGCTCCTGCATCGTGCGCATCAGCGCCTCGTAAGCCACCACTTCACCGGTACGCGCCGAGATGATGGGCTGGAACGCATAGCGGAAGGCGTTTTCATCCATGATATCCCGTACCACGCCGTGCTCTCTCTCGTCATCCGTTCCGCCCTCCGGGTGAAACGCGCCGCGGCGGCTGGAGCGGCTCTCCTTGAGCATGCGTTTTTTGGTGAACGCCTCATCAAGGATATCCTCCACTCCGGTCCTGGCATCCAGCGTGATGCTCAGGAAGCTCATGTTTGCCTCCAGGGTGTATTCCTTCCCCGAAATGCGGTTATAAGTGGAAAGCCTGTTCCTGAGATGCTCCATGAACTCTTCGGCATATTCGCCGTCATCGTTCATGGGCGAGAGGATGATGAATTCATCCGAACCCAGCCTGGCCGCCAGATCGTTCTGGCCCACGCTGTCCGCGATGATCTGCGCAAGCATCTGGATCGCGATGTCCCCTTCCAGATGTCCGTAAATGTCATTGATATTTCCAAGCCGGTCCAGATCCACACAGATCGAACCGATCCTGCGCCCTGCCGCACGGCAGCGCCCCAGCATGTCCTTTGCATCCTTCATGAAGCCCATGCTGTTTCGCAATCCGGTAAGGACGTCCGTTTCCTGAAGCCGCTGGACGTTCTCGTTGGCGCTTAACAGTTCGTGATTCGCAAAACGGAGCTTCCTCTCCGTGATATAACGCGCGATGATCAGATCCATCTCCACGGCACTGAGCTCCATGGCCGCTCCGAGCGCATCAAGGCGGTCCGACGAATGGACCAGATAACCGAAATACGCCTGTCTGCAATGTACCGGGATAATGACCGTGACCGGCATCTGCTTAAGGATCTCCCGCGCATCCGGAAACAGCTCGTTCATGGAAAAGCCCTGCCAGCAGCAGCCGTCCGCGCGCTTGTCCGCCAGGACATAGAATTTCTCGTATCCCGCCGGGACAAGCCCGCGGTCCATGTACAGATCCTGCAGGAAGCTGTCGCGCATGCAGAAAAAGCTCTCCTCGGGAAGCATTTCGTTCACCGCTTCGGAGATCTGTTCCACATGATCCGAAGCCAGGATCCTCTCGACGAAGGAAAAGATCTGCCCGCCCGTGCTCTCATTGATCAGCACCGTCTGCCTGAGCCAGTCATCCGCCCTTCTTTCTTCCTCCTGCGTCGTTTCCGGGATGTCTTCCGCTTCCAGAATGGTGAAGGGGATCTTCCACTCCTCCATCTTGTTGCGAAGGGCCGAAAGAAAGACCAGGTCCAGGCTTTCCCCGGGCACGGCAATGCATTCGTCCACATGGCCACCCCCCAGGAAATAAAGGAAATCCGCCTTGTTTTCCGCCTTGAGTGCCCGCTTCGACATTCCGATCGGCAAAAAGAGCACATGCTCTCCTTCCCGGACGCGGCTGTTCACAAGCCTGTCTGCCAACAGGAACTTCTCCCTGTCAAATATGCTTCCCATGCAGATCGCTGTTATCTTCATAAAAAATCTCCCGGTCAGATCGGCAACAACACACTTATCTACAAAATTATACCATAACAGGACCGCAAAGCCTATATTGATTCATTCACTTTTCTTTATGATTCGAGTTGCTCAGGACGGTTCCGCATATCAAAAGAGCCGCCAGAAGGAGCACTGCGAAAATGATTCCGCCGAGCAGTTTGCGCTGCCCTTCCTCCGGATCATCCGCTTCCGCAGGCTCCGCGGGGCTGCGGGGCGCTTCCTCAGTCACAGCCGCATAAGGGGTCGGTTCTGCCTCCTTTTGCACGCCGGTCTCCGCTTCCGCGGAAGAGACGGACGCGCGGGCTTCTTCCTCCGCTTCTGCCGCAAGCGTGGGCACGGCGCCGCTCACATCTTCCTTTGCCTCCCCGGATTCCTCTTCCTCTTTTGCCTTCTCGAACAGGCTGTCCAGCTCGTGATTCTCCTCCCCTTCTGCCAGAGGACCGGGCGGCGTGCTCTCCCCGGCATTCGGGTCATAATGCGCTTCACCGTACAGGGCATCGGGATCGACCTCCGGCAGGAGGTAGGACGCATGGTCCACTCCGAGCGTGGTGCTGTGCAGTCCGAAATATCTCGCGACTGCCGTGGCATCGATATGCCCGAAAGTCAGATTATCCGCATCATCATCGCACCAGGGACGGTCATTCGGATGGTCCATGTGGCAATGCTCTATGATCACCGCAGGGATCCCGTAATAAGCCGCCTCCCGGAGGATCCCGTAATAATCTCTTCCCAGGCCGTTGATCCTGGTCTTTGTGCCTCTGTCGACGATCCCCAGTTCCGTGATCTGCGAGCTCCAGGCCCGCGCAAACTGGTAACACCAGGCATTGGCCGGGGCCGCACAGGGGATCCAGATCTCTCCCCCGTACTGGCTGTGATCTGCGCTGGCGTTGTAATGAATGCTCACCAGAAGATCCGCCTGCACGGACGCCGCAAATTCCGCCCGTTCCTTCAGGGTAAGCTCACAGTCCTCCGTTCTGGTCAGATAGACCTTCACGCCTTCGTACTGCGAGAGCTCATTGGCGAAAGCGATCGCCGTGGAAAGATTGCGCCACTTTTCACAGGGCTCGCTCCCTTCCGTGCCGCTGTCCACCCCGCCGTGTCCGGGATCGATCACAACAACGATCTCCTTTCCCGGATCCTGCAGGCGTCCCTGCGCAAACACCCTGAGCGGAAGCAGAGCGAAAAGCAGCAGCAAAAGGAAAACGCCCGCCCGAAGCTCAGAGGTTCTGCCAGGCTTGCAGGCGCGCGTCAAACTGTTCGTAAAAATCTTTGTCCGTTTCATATTCCTTCTCATAAAACATCCGCAGGAGCATTATGTTGAGCTTCCTCTTCGCTTCCACGGGATTGTCTTCCTTCATGAATTCCCGCCAGGTGCGGATCAGATCATGCCAGCGAAGCACATAATCCTCATAACGTTCCAGATCTTCGATCTCCAGCCAGTCACGGATCCGCTTTTTGCTGCGTTCCTCCACCCTGCATTCTCCTGTCTGCAGGATGTAGGAAAAGCCGTCATCGTGGTAGTACCGCCCCAGCGGGAAAAGCCGGCATATCCCCGGCCGTGAGGCATGGATCCCGCAGCGCTTCTCCTTCGTCAGGAAGCCGCAGCCTTCTCCCGCATCCCGGATATTGGGCAGGGTGAGCAGATCATGAAGACCGATCTCGATATACCCTTCCGTCAACAGCGCGGCAAAGTTCTTTCCGAGACAGGCGGAAAGATGAAAGATGTCCCAGGGATCCAGGACGATGGTATCACACATGTTCTCGCAGCAAAAAGAACAGCCGTGACAACCGTTCGCGTCAAGACGCACCGGATCATCACGGCCATACAGCTGCCCGTCCGAGATCTCATCGATCATCACAAAACGTTCCATCAGCCTTCTCCGTCTTCCAACGGCCAGACCTGCAGATAAGCCACAGCCTTGCCGTGCGGATACTCCTTTGCAAAGATGCCGAACTTCGGATCGTAATACTTGCCGTGATACAGAAGCACCCAATGCGAGAAATTGTAGTTTGTCTCCACGTGAAGGATCGCCACTCCGTCCGGCAGCGGATTGCGCCTGGAAATGCGGACAAAGCCCTCGCCCCGGCGGATCCCGTAATGATCCAGGCCCTCCAGAAGCTTGTCGGGCGGCATTCCCTTATCCCAGTTCAGTTCGGCGATCACCTGCTCCACGGTTTTGGCCGTCAGCATGGCGATGCAGGACTGCCCGCAGGTTATCGCTGTAGGTTGATTGACTAATTCCATGAGACATACCTCCTTAATTGGGAAGTGTGAAGGGATATCTGCGATGGCCCCGGTGGGCCGACGAACCGCTCCGCGCTTCGCAGATAAGCCACATCCATATCTGCGATGGCCCCGGTGAGCCGCCGAACCGCTCCGCGCTTCGTCGGCCCATCGGGGTCATCCAATGATGACATCTCTGTGTACGGATACGGCGACATGCAAGCAAGCTTGCTGTCGCCGTATCCGTACACAGATCTGCCATCGCAGATATGATTATCTCTTGCTGAACTGCGGCGCTCTTCTCGCACCCTTCAAACCGTACTTCTTACGCTCCTTCATACGAGGATCACGGGTAAGGAATCCTTCCTTCTTCAGAACCACGCGGTTTTCCTCATCAGCCTTGACCAGTGCGCGGGCGATGCCGTGTCGAACAGCACCTGCCTGGCCGGTAAAGCCGCCACCCTTTACGGTCACATATGCGTCGTACTTGCCTGCCGCATCCAGAGCCGCAAGAGGCTGCTTGACGATCACCTTCAGCGTCTCCATCCCGAAGTACTCGTCGATGTCACGCTTGTTGATCGTGATATTTCCTTTGCCCGGGGTAAGAAAAACTCTGGCCACAGATTTCTTTCTTCTGCCGGTTCCGTAAAACTTTTCACTTGCTTTCTTTGCCATCTCTTATCTCCTCCCGATCAAAAGGTCAATGCTTCGGGCTTCTGAGCAGCATGCTTGTGCTCGGGCCCCGCATATACGAAGAGCTTCTTATACATCTCACGGCCCAGAGGTCCCTTGGGGAGCATGCCCTTGACAGCAAGCTCGATCACCTCTTCCGGCGCATTCGCAAGCTTCTCGCGAAGCGTGAACTCCTTCATGCCGCCGATGTAATCCGAATGTCTGTAATACATCTTCTGATCCAGCTTCTTGCCGGTCACTTTAACCTTGTCCGCGTTGATCACGATAACGTAATCACCGGTATCCACATGGGGGGTGAAGGTCGGCTTATTCTTGCCGCGCAGCACCTTGGCGATCTCGCTCGCCAGACGCCCCAGAGTATATCCGCTCGCATCAACCACATACCACTTGCGCTCGATGGTTGAAGGAGAAGCCATAAATGTCTTCATTCTGCATACCTCCTGATTTTGCTTACAACTGCTGCTTCCCTAGCCTTTGAAAAACGCCGTATCGGTGATGTCCGGGCACCGCAGGGCCTTCTCCGGCCATGGACACCGCTGCCCATGGGGAACGTGACAAACGTCGACTGCTGATCGGACGCACTGCCACGGAAACAAATTATAATATAGGCGCGCGGATCTGTCAAACGTTTTTTCGGGAATGAACAGCATCTTTTTCCGCACTTCATTTTTGCGTTCTTCTGTGTTAGAATAGCGCTTGGCATATTATATGGAAAGATTCGCCCGAATGCAAGAGGCCGGGCGAGACGAATCGCAAAGGAGACGATCACTTTGGATGCATCGACCGTCAATAACGAAAAGATCTCTGTCCGGAACGTGGATTTTTCCTATCGGAAGCACCATGTCCTGGATCATCTGGAATTCGACCTCCCCCTGGGCGAGAGCATCGCGGTCCTCGGGGCCAACGGCAGCGGGAAATCCACGCTGCTTTCCATCCTTTCCGGCGTGCGGCGCTGCCACGGAGCAAGCATGGAGTACCGCGGGCACGACCTTACCCGGGACAAAAAGCTTCGCAACCGCCTGATCGCCTATGTGCCGCAGACCGATCCGCTCCTGCCCGAGCTCTCGGTATGGGACAATCTGCTGCTCTGGTTCCACGGTCCCGCGTCCGGTCTGAAAGAGGCCCTGACGCTCCCTTCCGTGGAAATGCTCCGGATCGACGAATTCATAAAAAAACCGGTACGCGCCCTCTCCGGAGGCATGCGCAAACGCGTCAGCCTTGCCACCGCCCTCATCAACGATCCGCAGATCCTGATCATGGACGAACCGGCCGCCGCGCTGGACCTGTGCTATAAAGCCGAGATCCGGGAATTCCTCTCCCGCTTCCATCAGAGCGGAAAAACCCTGATCCTCACGACGCACGATGAGGAAGACCTTTCCATCATCACGCTGCTCTATCTTTTGAAGGATGGCCATCTGTACCGTTCCCCGCGCGTGCTGCGGGGCGATGAACTGGTATCGGTGATCCGCGGCGATATCGACATCTCCCGGATCATGACGGGCGCTCCGGCAAACGCCGGGGACGCTTTCCCCACGGGAGGCTCCGATGTTTCTTAAGCTGCTCCGTCTGGAACTGAAGAAAAGCCTGTGCTGCATCCCGGTCCTTTTGGCCGGAACGCTGCTCTTCGGCGTGCTCTTTTCCCTGGTGGGCCTGGGGCTTTCCCGGGTGATCTACTCCAGCGAAGCCATTGCAAGAGCCAGCGTGGCCGTGGTCTCCAAAGACGAAGACAACCGCTATATCGACATGGCCATCGATTACGTGGGCGGCATGGAATCGGCTGCCCTGGCCCTCGATTTCGAGATCATGGAGGAGGAAGAAGCCATGAACGCCCTCTCCCGCGGCCGGGTCATCGCCGTGATGCTGCTGCCCGAGCATGTGGTCGAAGGCATCCTTTACGGGGAAAACTATCCGGTGCGCATCCTTTTTTCCAATGAAAGCGCCCTGGCCTCCGTATTCCTGACCGAGCTCACCCGCTCGAGCATGATCATGCTGTCCGCAGCCCAGGCTTCCACCTATACCGCTGCCGAGCTTTATTACAACAGCGACCGCGCCTCCGAGCTGAATGCGGCCTACAACGACATCGATCTGATGAATTTCAGTTATGTGCTCAGCCGGGAGCGCCTCTTCGTTGACGAGGATGCCCTGCCGCCCTTCATGAGCTTTGTGGCCACCGGCATCCTGCTCCTGCTCTGTTTTTCCCACATCTGCTATGCGCCGGCACTGCGAAGGGAGGATACTTCCTTTTACCAGCTGCTCTTCACAAGACAGGTCACTCCGGAGCTCTATCTGTGCGTGAAATATCTCGTCAACACGCTTTGCTGCTTTGTGCTGCTATTCGCCGCATTCCGGATCGCCGGATCGCTGGACCTTCCCCTGGACGGACTTAAGATCCACATGGGAGGCGGAGCCGCGCTGCTCCTTCTGCTGTGCGCCGCCCTGCTCACCTCCTTCGCCCTGCTCCTGGAACAGATCTTTTCCGATGCGGGCGCCGTAATGATGGAGATCATCTTCAGCATTGCCATGCTGTTTGCCGGCGGAGCCATCCTTCCGGCGGCCTTCCTGCCCTCCGGGCTGTTAAAGGTCGGAAGATTTCTTCCTTATTCCCTCCTGCACGGCGAATTCCTGAAGCTCCTGACGGGCAGCTACGAGTTTTCCGTGCTGCCGCTCGCGCTTTACAGCCTGGGCTTTTTCGCGGCAGCCGCCCTGCTCTTCAGGCTTCGAAAGGAGGCACGCGCATGAACCCTTTCCGTCTGTTATTCTTCCGGACAAGGCAGCTGCTCTGCCACCCCTTCTTCCTTCTGCTGCTTTTGCTGATCCCCGTCGTGGCTCTCTTAAACGGCGCGGCCGGCCCCGTCGAGGAAAAGGACGACACGATCGCAGCCGGCTTCTGCATCTGCAGCCCCGACCTGTCGGAGGGCAGATCTTTTGAAGACGAAGCCGAAGGGGAACCTCCTGCCGGCGAATACCTGGCCGACATGGAAAAACTGCGGGATGCTCTCTGCAAAAGCGATTCCGTGTTCCGTTTCGTCCCCTACGATTCCCTTTCGGAGATCAAGGCCACGATCGCCTCGGAAGAGATCGAATGCGCCTATCTGATCCCCGAGGATCTGTTCGAATGCCTGGCAGACGGCAAAAAAAAGAACCTCGTGGAGGTCCTTTCTTCTCCGAAGAGCACCATGGTCCCCGTGGTAAACGAGGAAGTGTATGCCCTGATCTTCCGTCAGCTGGCTCCCGTGATCCTTGCGAATTATCTTTCGGACCGAAGCGCGATCGCCGATCTGATCCCGGATCCCATCGAAGAGGAACAGATCTTTTCCCTGCATGAGACCCTGCTCGGCAACGGTTCCACCTTCGCGATCGAATTCGACAACGCCCCGAAGGATTATGTGATCCGCAAGCAGTCGGTACTGCTCTCTCCCTTAAAGGGCCTGTTTGCGCTGCTGATCCTGCTTTCGGGCTTCACCGGAGCCCTGACCTATTACCGCGCGGCGGAGCATCCCATTTACGCCAGGCTCTCCGTCCGCATTGTGATGATCCTCTCCCCGATGCTGCTCGCGGCCCTGCCCGTCCTGCTGTGCATGATCCTGCTGCCGGGCATTCCCGGTGTGGAACGCAGCATCCCCGGCATTGCTGTGGAACTGGCACGCATCCTGCTCTATCAGCTGCTGTGCCTGGCTTTCCTGCTCCTTCTGACTGCCCTGATCCGCAGCCGTGCGCTGATCTATGCTTTCCTGCCGGTCTACCTGCTCTCCTGCCTGATCTTCTCGCCCATCTTCGTGAACGCGGGACAGTTCATGCCCTTCCTCGGAAAACTGAGCTGGTTCTTTCTGCCGACGTATTATCTGCTGTAAAAAACCGGCCGGGAATCCCCGGCCGGTTTTCATCACTTGACTGGAATCTCTTTCAGTTTTCTCCGTTCAGCTCCGCGATCTGACGGTTCAGCTCCGCGATCTGCTTGTCGTAATCCCGGATCTTGTCCACGCTGTCAAGCTTCTCATACTCTTTGCTCAGCTTGTCTCTCTGCTCCTGCAGGGAACGGATCTTATCGGCATCCGTTTCGCTAAGTGTCACCTTGTCCTGCTTCTCTTCGCTCTCCGCGGACTTTTCCTCTTCCGCACCCGTCACACGGGCGATCGTTTCCTCTGCAAGCGACTTCGTCTGCGGCGTCCATCTGGCATCCCGGCCATAGATCGCCTCGGTATTCTGCGTGGCCCTGCTGATGCTGCCCGCTTTGGCGCTCACCTGGGACGCATAGGAATTCACGCCCCGGAATACACTCTTTACCGTAGCGGTATTGGCAGTCTTGAAAGCCTCTTCATCAAAGCTTAACTTGTCGTCCGCGCCGATGCTGATGCCCACTTCCTTCAGCACGTTGCTGTTCTGGCGGCTCATGCCTGCCATCCAGCTTCCGGTGCGGAGCACACTCTTCGTCTCCGACTCTCCGGCCGAATCGATGGCGGCATTGTAGGCTTTCACAAAGTCCTTTACCGCTCCCGCGAGCTTGTCCCGGTCCGCGAATTCTTCCTTCGGCCGCCCGTTTTCATCCTTTGTCTCTTTTGTCTCAAAAAGCTTGTCGTTTTGGAACGCGTCCGCGGCTGCTCCCAGCTTGTCCGCATCCTCCTTGATGGACGTGAGCTTGGCATCGGTATCGCCGTCTACCGCCTTTGCTCCCGCCTTCTCTTTCGCATAATAGTTTTTCAGCAGCTTTCCGTAGCTGCCGTTGCGCACGGAGGCCACATCCGAAAGATCCAGCCCCAGTATGCTGCTGTAATCCACACCCGACTTCTGATTGGAAGTCCCGAACAGAGCGGAATAATCCACTCCTCCTCCTAATCCGCTGATTCCCGCCATAGCCTTCTCCTCCCTGATCTGCATGACAAACTGCGGTTACAGACAAATTATAGCATAAAAACAGGGCAGCGGCAAGCTGCCCTGTTCTCACAAAAAACTTCACTGTTCCGTCTTACGACAGCGCCGGCTGAAAGACGATGGCCTCCTCCGGCGGTATCGGCCGGCTGAAATAGTAACCCTGTATCGTATCGGCTCCGAAATCCTTCAGACGGCGGTACTGCGCGGCTTCTTCCACGCCCTCCACCGTCATCTCCTTGTCCAGATCGTGGACCAGGCGGATCACGTCATTGATGAAAGCCTCTTTCCCCTCCACCAGGTAATTGTCCACAAAGGACTTGTCCAGCTTGACCACATCCACGGGGATGTAAGACAGTGAACCCAGCGAGGAAAATCCCGTGCCGAAATCGTCCATGAGCAGGCGTATCCCCAAGTCCTTCAGACGGGCAAAAAACATCTCGGCCTGCGAGCTCCGCTCCAGGAAAAGTCCTTCCGTGATCTCGATCTCCAGGTATTTCGCTTCCATATCGTATTTTTTCAACAGCTGATGCAGGAATTCCACATAACCGCCATCCGAAAGCTGCATGCTGGAATAGTTGACGGAAACCGGGCAAAGCACATGCCCGGCATCCCTCCAGGCCGCCAGTTGTTTCACCACCATCTCGGTGGTGATCCGTCCGATCCGCCAGATCCAGCCGTTCTTTTCTGCGACCGGGATGAACTGTCCGGGATAAAGCCCCGGCTCCCTCATGCGCACCAGTGCCTCATAACCCGTAAGTTTCAGGGTCTTTACATCCACTTTCGGCTGATAGAGCATGTAGAAACCGTCGTTATCAAAGGCTTCCAGGATCTTGCCGCGGATGCGCTTTTCTTCAGCCGCTTTTTCCTGAAGCTCGCTGCCGTAGAAAACGGTCCGGTTCTGTCCCGCGGCTTTCGCCGAAAACATCGCTTCTTCCGCGTTGTTGATATGGTCCTCCACACCGAGAACGCCGTCCGCATTGGTCACCCCCATGCTCACGGTGATCTCCAGATGGATGTTTCCGATATCGATGGGCTGTGTCGCCACCTCACGGATCTGCGCCAGGGCAGGATGGTCCTCCGAAAGAGGCGTATCGAGCATCAGAAGGAACTGGTCGCCTCCGTAACGCGAAAGAAGCCAGCGGTTTTCCAGTGCCAGCATCTTCAGCCCCAAAGCCACGTGCTTTAACACCTCATCCCCGAATTCATGCCCGTAGGTCGCGTTGATGCCCTTGAAGCCCTCGATGTCGAGCATGATGAAGGAATTGCAGTCCCAGGATTTCTTCGCTTTTGCAAGGAATTCCAGGGCATAGTGACGATTATAGATATCCAGCAGTTCATCGTGCTGGGCCTGATAGATCAGGCTCTGCTGTTCCGTTTCCACCGTGCTCTTCAGATAATGAACACAGTTTTCCCTGTGATTGAATCCGTTATGGATCGCAACGGCCATCTCCCTGCAGGAATTGTAGCCGCAGCTGCTGCAGTTGATCGAACGGGAGACCTTCGTGTCCTTCCCCATGGACTGGAAGACCTTTTCCATTTCATTCCAGTCGGGGATGCGGATCGCGCATTCCCCCGAGCGGTCCGAGTAATGCCGCAGATAATCGGAAAGTTCCAGATCCGCAAACTGCCTGTTGAGGGCATCCAGGCGCTCTGCGGGCGTCAGCTTTCTCGATACCGCATCCTCCCCGTCATCTTTTTTCACGCTTTCCCGGATCTTCAAAAGATTGAACAGCGCCCGGTCCGTGGACGACAGTTCCGGATCCGTGGCCGTGCCGCAAAGACAGCCCTTCTCACAGTTCAAGGCATCGATGAACAAAAACGGGATCTCCCGGTCCTTAATGCTCTTTGCATGAGCCTTCAGATATTCATACATGTGGCGTTCGCCTTCGATCTGCCGGATAAAAGCCCCGTCTCCCAGAAGCCATTTCGCATAATCCCTGAGGCCGCCGGGCATGGGATAGATGGAGCCGAGACCATATTCCACCTCGTCCCCCGTGGGAGCGCCGTACAGCTGCTCCGCGCGCACCCTTTTCATGAAGTGATCAAACGTGACGTTATAGGAAACCAGTCCGGCATTCTCCGGATCATCGATCTCGATTTTTTTTGCGATGCAGGGACTTAAAAAAGCGAAACGGTCCGTGATGCCCAGCTCTTTCCTGGCGTAGATCGCCGCGCACATCAGCGGGCTCTGTACCGGAAACAGGCTGGGGATCAGTTCCGGCAGATACTTTTCGATATAAGAGACTACCGCGGGACAGGGCTGCGAGATCCCTCCCTTGAAGCCCGCCTCCTGCATGTAGCGGATGTAGCCCCAGGTAGTGATGTCCGCGCCGAAGGATACATTGATCAGATGCTTCACCCCCAGTGCCTTCAGGCCACCGAGGACGCGGTCGTATTCCTCCGGATAATTTGCCCGGAATGCCGGGGCGATCAGAAGGGAGATCTCTTCTCCCGCGGCCAGATCCGAAAGGAAGCGGTCGGTATCGTCATTGTATTCCCTCGCATCGTGCTCACAGGCATCAAAACAGGCCCCGCAGCCGACGCAGCGCGCCGGATCCACGTTGATGCGGGAACGCCCTTCGGCATCCGCTTCCGTGGAAATGCAGGCGCCCATTGCACTGCAGACATTGATGCATTTATTGCATCCCACACAATTCTCATTCGTATAGATCAGGCCTTGTTCCTGGATCACGTTTCTTCCTCCGGCAAATGCAAACTAATTCTTCAGATGTCCACGCTTCCGCTGATGCTGCCGTCATTGGCCGTATAGTATGCCTTGCCGTCCTCGGGCTTTACATAGATCTTCAGATCCTTCAGTTTCTCCTTGTGAGAAGCCTTGTAAGCCGCCTTCACCTTTTTGCCGATCTCATCCATGTTATACTGCCGCTCATCCAGCTCCAGAAAGATCTTCGTTTTCCCCGTGTACTCCCCTGTTTTGTTTTCCATCTCATGAACCTCCTGACTGTATTGCTCGTATGTGTTCCGTCCCAAGTCTTACATGCGCTCCGGTGCCGAAAAGCCCAGCAGACCGATGCATTCCTCCATCACCGCCAGTACCGCCCGGATCAGGCCGATGTAGCCTGCCTGCTTCTTCTCATCCGGCTCCGCAAGGATCTTTGTCTCATGATAAAAGCTGTTCAGATCGTTTGCCATCTGATACAGGTACGCACAGACCTTGTGGGGAGCCCTCTCCGCAAAGGCCTCATCGATCATGCGGATAAAGCCGCTGATGTCCTGACAAAGCGCCTTCATGGCCTTCCCTTCGGGTATCGGGAAGGAAGCCGCAAGCTCCGCCGGCAGGGAAGCCCCTGCCTTCTCCTCATATTTCCGAAGGATCGACTTGATGCGGGCCATGGTATAGAGCAGATAAGGTCCCGTATCTCCCTCCGACGCGGTAAAGCGCTCCACGTCAAAGATATAATCCTTGGCTGCCTGATTGGAAAGATCTCCGTATTTCAGGGCTGCCAGCGCCGTGATCCGTGCCGTCTGCCAGGCCTCTTCCTCGCTCATGGGCGCATCCGCATTCTCCGTCTCCCGGATCTTGGTATGCATCTTCTCTGCGATCTCATCAAGCAGTGCCTTCAGCTGCAGCACGCCGCCGTCCCTGGTCTTGAAGGGCTTGCCTCCGGGCCCGTTCATGGTACCGAAGCCGATGAACTCCAGCCCGGTCTCTTCCCGGACCAGACCGCATTTTCTCGCACAGCGGAACACCTGGACAAAATGCAGTTCCTGCCGCTTATCCACGACATACAGGATCTTATCGGGCTTTAACTCCTTCTCTCTCCAGAGGATCGTGGCCAGATCCGTGGTCTCATAATTGGCCGCACCGTCACTCTTGAGGATCATGCAGGGAGGCAGCTCCTTTTTGTCGCTCTCCTCCTTCACATCCACCACCAGCGCCCCTTCGGATATGTGCGCCAGCCCCTTTGCCTTCATGTCATCGACCATGGCCGGGATCAGATCGTTCACATCGCTCTCTCCCATCCACAGATCGAATTCGATATCCATCTTCCGGTAGTTTTCCTTCAGATCCGGCAGCGACACCGCCATGATATGCTTCCAGAGCGCCCGGTATCCCCGTCTTCCCTGCTGCATCTCGCGCGTGGCCTGAAGCGCCCTGGCATGGTATTCCTTCGCCGCCTGCTTCACTTCTTCCGGATCATCCTCCTTCGACTTGCTCTTCGCGCTGGCCGTGGGATAGATCTCCTCCAGCTCCTTTAAGCTGAAGGGCGGCTCCTCGGGATACTCGCCCTCGTAAGCCTCGTCAAAATACGGCAGATCGGGCTGCCGCTCTCCAAGCTCCACGATCACCAGTCCCATCTGCAGGCCCCAGTCCCCCAGATGCACGTCTCCGGTCACATCGTGCCCGGCAAAACGCGCGATGCGCTTGATGCTCTCGCCGATCACCGCCGGGCGCAGATGCCCCACATGCAGGGGCTTCGCCACATTCGGCCCGCCGTAATCGATCACGATCTTCAGGGGCTTTTCGGGTGCTTCCACGCCGAATTTATCACTTGCAAGCATTTCCCGTACATAAGCTGCCAGATACTCCTCGTTCACATTCAGATTGAGGAAGCCCGGCATCACGGCCTCCACGGAAGAAAAGGTCCCGGAGGCTTTCAACTCCTCCGCCACCGCATTGGCGATGTCGATCGGCTTCTTTCCGTATTTCTTCGCCCCGGCCATGGCGCCGTTGCACTGGTACTCGCACAGATCCGGGCGGTTGCTGATCCCCACCCTGCCAAGGGCAGCATCAAAGCCCGCCTTTTCAAAGGCAGCGCCCATCTCCTCACTCAACTGATCCAAAAACTGTTTCATCTTCTGTCTCCTTTTTCTGCCTTTCCCGCTCTGCCTTGCTGAATGCGCAGCCGCAGTAATCCTGACGGTAGAGGCCGTATTTTTTTGATAATTCAATGGAACGCTTGTAACCGTTCCGTTTCTTGAAATCGGATGTCAGGTATTCCAGGCCGAAGCCCTCCGCGATCCCGCATCCCAGCGTATTCAAAAGCTCCGCGTTTTTCAGCGGAGAGATCGTAAGCGTCGTCGTAAAAAGCCTGAAGTCGTGTTCTTTCGCATGGCGCGCCGTCTCTTCAAGCCGCAGTTCAAAACATTTTTCACAGCGTTCTCCTCCCTCGGGACAGGTCTCCAGCCCCTTCGCTCTTTCCAGAAAGCGCTCCGGTTCATAATTCCCTTCCGCAAAGCCAAAGCTCACCCCGAGCTCTTCGCCCATCAGACGCAGAAGCTTCTGCTGCTCCTTCACACGGTGTTCGTATTCCCCGCGCTCCGTGATATTGGGGTTATAGTAGAAAACGGTGATATCGAAATAAGCCGAAAGATACTCCAGGCAATAACTGCTGCAGGGTCCGCAACAGCTGTGGAGCAGCAGCCTCTCTTTTCCCGTCCTGCCTTCGATCCTCTGTTCCAGTTCTTTCTGATAATTACGCTTTGTCCCCATGTCCGTAATAACGTGTGATGAAATCGGGCTCCGGTACCGGGCGCGAGAAATAGAAGCCCTGCACGATGTTGCAGCCGATCTCCTGCAGGAACTGCACCTGTTCCTCGCTTTCCACACCCTCGCAGATGATCTCCATCCCCAATCCGTGCACCAGTTCGACGATCTTTCGGATAACAAGCCTCTCCTTCTCATTGGAGCTGCTGTGCGCAAAGAATTTACCGTCGATCTTGATCACATCAAAGGGCACTTCCGTCAGCATGTTCAGCGAAGAATACCCCGCGCCGAAATCGTCCATGGCCAGGCTCACACCCAAAAGCTTCAGCCGCCGCACGATCCCGATCATCTCTTCCTTTTCATTATCAAAAACGCTCTCCGTGATCTCCAGCTCGATCATATTGCCCGGGATGGAATACTGCTTCAGGATCTTTTCGACATTCTCCACGTAATCCGGGCTGTGAAGGAGCAGGCGGGACTGGTTCACGGAAACGGGCAGCACCTCGATCCCCTCGTCCATCATCTCCCGCATGCGCATGCATACCGATTCCAGCGTGTAGAAATCCAGCTGTTCGATAAAACCGTTGTTCTCAAAGATGGGGACAAAACTGTCCGGCTGGATCACGGTCCCGTCATTCCTCATCCAGCGGACCAGGGCCTCGGCGCCTTTCACGGCATTGTCCCTGATATCCAGCTTCGGCTGCAGAAAGACTTTGAATTCGTTTTCCGCCAGAGCCTTCTGCATGGAGGATTCGATGTGATCCACCTTGCGCATGTCATCCACGATGCTCTCGGAATAGACGGCCTTCATCTCTTTCCCGTCGCTGCTCAGGGTCCTCCTGGCCACATTCGCGTGATCGATCATCACATCGATATCGTGATCGTGCTTTTTGATCGGGTAGATCCCGTATTTAAACCGGACCGGATACTTGATCCCGTATCCGCGGGCATCTGCATTCACGCCCGCCGTGAAATCGTCTATGTGCTTTTCCTGCCTGGAGTCGTTGACCAGAAGCGCCAGGAACTGGTCCGCGTCCATGCGCACGCAAAGCTCCCTCGCGGAAAAGATCTGCCGGAAATTGCTGATGCAGCTGACCAGCACCTTGTCCGCCCTCAGATGGCCGTATGACTCATTGATATAGCGGAAATTCATGATATCAAAACGGTAGATGACAAACGGCACCTCCGGCGAATTGATCATGATCCCCGGCGCATGCTCCCGGAAATAGTTCAGATTATGTCCCCCGGTAACGGGATCCTCGTACGCCAGCCGCTCCACGGTCAGGTTGGTGCGCTTTGCCGTGGCCCATACATAGGTCAGGGCCCCGATCATCAGGAACATGATGATCATGCAGGCCAGGACACTGCGGAAGATCAGGGGACGGATCTCGGCATCCACCAGATCGTCCTTATAGCAGCTCACAAAGAATTCATGTGATGCGTTGCGCAGCGGCGAATAACTGATCTGTATCCGGTAACCGTAACTCGTGGTAAAGGTCACGTAACCGCTCGCCTTCTTGGAAAAATCATAATTCAGCTCCTGGATCGCCCGCCGGCTGTTCTCCTCGCCCTTCGAATACGCAAGGATCCCCAGCTGGAAGCTTTCCGCATTGCTGTCCACGATCACATAATCATCATTATAGGCAATGATCTCGCCGACATCGCTGACGACCAGGCACTCGCCCTTTTCAACCTGGTAACGGAAGCCTTCCATGTCGAAAAGCGCTTTGGAATCCATGGCCGCGAAAAGATAGCCGTCCTGTTCTCCTCCCCGGCTTACGGGCACGGCGAGCATTTCCCTGGTCCCCAGGAAGACCTTGACCGAAACGGGCGCAAGGCCTGCAAAAAAGCCCTGTTCATTCATCTCGAGCCCGTCCAGCTGCGTTACGATCCGTTCATGGTCTTCCTCTTTGCCGAGCGCGCCGAAAACCGTCCCGTCCTTCCGGACATAACGCAGATCCAGATACGGCTGCAGCTCCTCAGCCGAAACAATGGCTTCCTGCAGCTCTTCATCGGGAAGCCCGGTCAGCCTCTCCGCCACAGCCTTCATGTATCGTCCCCGTTCCAATAAAAGACTGTCGAAGAAATCCCCGACATTCAGATGCTGCTGATGAAAATCTTCCGCAACTTGTTCGCGGAAAGAGTTCTGAAGGCCCAGAACCAGCGTAATGCAGGTCATGATACAGATAAATAACAGCGAAAATCCAACCCACAGGATATCAGCAACCGCTTTTTCCTTCCCGGATCGTCCTTTTACCGGCATCCCTCTTACCCCCGTTTGAAAAATACCTAAGTGTCAGTATAGCACATCGAATGTCTCAGTTCCATAAAACTTCACAAAAAACTTGCGTTTCTTTTCACAATTATATAAAATTAGAGAAATCTCATTCGGAGGCATTCTGATGTACGATATTCCTGAAAAGATCACAAGCGAGATCCGGAAAGTCATCCACGGAAAGGATGAAGTGATCCGGATGACCCTGTGTGCCATCCTGGCCGGAGGACACGTTCTTCTGGAGGATATCCCCGGCGTCGGAAAGACTACCCTTGCCGTAGCCTTTTCCCGCGCCCTTTCGCTCTCTTACCGCAGAGTACAGTTCACCCCCGACGTTCTTCCGTCGGATCTTCTCGGTTTCAAGCTCTATGACAAGGCAAGCGGCGAATTCCGTTTCCAGGAAGGTTCCATTTATACCAATCTGTTCCTGGCCGACGAGATCAACCGCACCTCGCCCAAGACGCAGTCCGCTCTCCTGGAAGTCATGGAAGAGCGCCATGCGACGGTCGAAGGCGAAACGCGAGAGCTTCCGAAACCTTTTTTTGTTTTGGCAACACAGAATCCCTTCGGTTCTTCCGGCACGCAAAAGCTTCCGGAATCCCAGCTTGACCGTTTCATGATCTGTCTGAGCATGGGATACCCGGCTTTCCACGATGCCGTCTCCATCCTGAAAGGCGACTCCAGCGTGGATCTGCAGAGCGTGCAGCCCGTGATCGGCGCCGAGGAACTGATCGCCATGCAGGCTGTCGTCCATGACCTCTATGCGGACGACCAGCTGTTCGAATACGTGGTCCAGCTCAGCGAACAGACCAGGGTCCCCGAATTCTTCTCTCTCGGCTTAAGCCCCCGCGGCTCCATCGCCCTGATCCGGATGGCACGAGCGCGTGCGTTCTGCTGCGGGCGCAATTATGTGCTGCCCGAAGACATTCATGATGTCTTCTATGCCGTGGCCGGACACCGCGTGCATCTCAACGCCCGCATGAAAGCCGAGGGCGTCACGCTTCCCGACATGCTCTGGCGTGTCCTTCACCAGGTCAGCATTCCCAAGGTGGGCGCATGAGGAAACGCAACCTCGTCTATATCATCACTTACAGCCTGGCCGTCTTCCTCATTCTGCTCGGAACGGTCTTTTACCGGCAATCCCTGCTGACGGTCCTTCTGCTTCTTTTGCTCCTGCTCCCGGTGATCTCCATCTCGGCCACGGCCGCCGCACTCCGGAAACTGACCATCACCGTTGAAATGCACCAGGCCGAGATAACGGCCCCGAACGAACTGCGGGTCCTTTTCCGCCTGAAGAACGATTCCATCTTTCCGCTGCTCAACCTGGATTTCCTCTTCACCTTCGGAAACGGCTTTTTCCCGTCCCTTCCGCCGCAGGAGCTCACCCTCTTCGCCGAAGGGCGTCGCACGCGTGAATATACGCTTCCTTTCGAAGTTGCCGCCGCCGGAATGTTCTCCATTCACATAGACGAAGTCTATGCCACGGATTTTCTTCACTTTTACAGTTTCCGCCTTCCTTTCCGCTACTCCGCGGAACTTCCCGTCCTGCCGCCCACGCTCGAGCTGCCTCCCATCACTCTGGGCAAGGCCCTGATCGAGAGCGAGGACAGCGAGCCCTCTCCGGACGGCGATCTGACGCAGGATCTTCTGGAGATCCGTGAATACCGCCCCGGAGACCGTCTGAAGGACATCCACTGGAAAATGACCGCAAAGACAGACGAACTGAGCGTCAAGGAATATGAACGCGCCAGGGACCTGTATTTCCTTCTGCTTCCCGAACTGGAGGGAAACTTCCTGCAGCGAAACCTTTCCCTCTTTTTCAGCATCGGGAAACGGCTCCTGAAGGAACAGGAGCGTTACCGTGTCGCGATCTACCACAGCGGAGACCGCAGCTTCGAATTCCTCCGTGTCGGCAATGAGGAGGACCTTTTGCAGGCCCTCTACCGCCTGTATCTGGAGCCCTCGGAGCGCATTTCAACGGCTTACGAATCCCTCTCCGAGCAGTATCCGGACATGCAGGGCGTGATCCGCATACACGGCGGACAGATCCTGTCATCGGAGCTTTCGGGAGCCGCTTAAGCGTTACGGTTCGGCTTCCGACGGCCACCGGACGGCAAGCCGGCAAATGATAAAGGATAGTCATGGCAAGAACGATCACCGTCAACACAAAACAGAAAAAGCTGAGTACCGCGGAACGCCGCGAAGCCGAAAAGCGCGCCGAGGAACAGGCCCGTTACGGGGTAACGCTCGGTGACATCAGCATCGGCCGCAAGCCCGGCCGTTTTTACCTTTGCTTCATCCGCGCCATCCTGATCTTCATGGCCTGTTTCGGCATGCTGGGAGCCCTGGTCAGTTCCTTCAACCTGAGCTTCTCGCTCCCTCTCGTGGCGGGCAGCCTGTTCGCCCTGTCCTTTCTGACCGCGTTTCTGTACTATAACAAACTGACCTTTTATGTCGGCTATTTTCTGATCTTCGCGGGATTCATCTTCTTCTCGCAGGCCCTGTACTGGTACATAAACTCCGGTTATCAGGCCTTCATGAACGAAGTCTTCAACGCCTATTCCGATTATTTCCGCCTGCTCTCCACCCGAGAGGCGACCGAGTTCATCGAAAACCGCTATATCACCGTTTCCGTTGCCATGATCTTCATGGGCTGGTTTTTCTGCATCCTCTTAAACATCTCGATCTCGGGCTACATGAACATGCCCGTAACCTTCCTGCTCACCTTCCTGCCCCTGCAGATCGCATTCTACATCGACATCGTGCCTCCGCTGCCCTATCTCTGCCTTTTGCTTGCCACATACATCTCCGTCACCCTGTTGGGACGCAGCGGACACTTCACGCTCCCTTACCGTCAGGAACGCCTTCACTTTTTCCAACGCAAGCGGAAGAAAAAAAGTCACATCCATGTTTACCAGGCGACCTCGGGCGGGATGCTTCAGGTAAGCGCTTACAGCATAGGGTTTTCTGCCATCTTTCTTCTGCTGACGGCAGGCATTTTCGCAAATGACTTAAACAGCCGCTATATCTCCAACACGGTAAAGAATTCGACGGACCGCATCATAAAAGCCGTTGTGCAAGGCGGCATCTATTCCCTTTTCAACCGCTACAATGCCACCGGCGGGCTGGCACGCGGCCAGCTGGGCGGGATCGGCAACGTGAACCCCGATTACCAGACCGACCTGATCGTCCGCTTCGTCCCTAACAATTCCGACGGCGTCTATCTGCGCTCCTATATCGGCGCATACTATGAGGGAAGCAGCTTCCAGGCTTTCATCCCCGGTGACGGGGAGACGCCCGGCACCACGGCAGAAGAGCTGCTGGAAGCCGAGAACTATCTTCCCCGTCTGGCACTTCCCGAAGACCCGGACTTCGATGACATGTATAACAACGACAATTATACGAGCAAGATGTGGGTCGCCAATCTGGACGCGGATCCCGGCAGTGACTACCTGCCGTATTTTTCCGTGCAGAGTTCGACAAAACGCAGCGGGATCGCCTCCGGTTTTTCCGACGAATTCAGCCGCCGGGTAGAAAAGGGCCTCCCCGAAGAAGGCCGGCTCCCTCTCGGCACATCCGATTTCGGAGACGAAGAGGATTACGACGAATGCTACGAAGTACTCTATCTCCCCTACGAATCCCTGGTCAGCTATAATCCGAACCCGGATCCCGAGCTGGAAGAATACCAGGACTTTGTCTATGAACACTATCTGCAGGTACCGGAAGAGCTGGAGGAAGTCCTGGACGACTTCTGCGAAGAAGCTGATCTGGATCCCGCCCTCACAAGGTCGACCAAACGCATGGTCGCTCCTTCCGATGCGGCAGAGCTTGACGAATACAAACGGCTGCAGCAGATCCGCCTGGGTGCGGCCGCTTCCTTGAAGCGTTACTTTGCCACCAACTTTGATTACACCATGTCACCCGGTACCACGCCCCGCGGCACCGATGTGGTCGAGTACTTCCTGCAGAACCAGAAGCGCGGGTTCTGCGCACACTTTGCTTCCAGCTCCACGCTGATCCTGCGCCACCTCGGCATCCCGACCCGCTATGTGGAAGGCTATGCCATGACCGTCAGCGAGATCATGGACGGTACTCCCTTAAGCAACAGCACCGAAGGCTGGCAGTCGGAAACGCCCGAACACCCCGGCAGCGGTATTGTTGAGGTTGAAGTCACCGACGGTTCCGCCCATGCCTGGATCGAGATCTGGCTGGACGGCTACGGCTGGATCCCTTATGAGATGACGCCTCCCTCCAGCGAAGAGCCCATGGTCAATCTGGATCTTTTCAGCCTCTTTTCCGGGATCTTCAACACCAGACCGCGAAACGTCGGAAACACGACCACGACCACGACGACCACCACCACGAACAACGGCTCCCTGCTGAGCGGACTCGGTTCCCTGTCCTTCCTTCTGCGCCCGCTTGCGATCCTGAGCGCAGCCCTGGTCCTGTTTCTGGTCAGTTTTTCGATCTTCCGCGCCCTGCGGGAGGAATGGCGCCTGCTCATGGCCCTTCACAGCGGAGATTACGCTTCAAGCCTGTTGATCCGCTACCGGCGTTTTGTGAGAAAAATGAGATCACGCGGACGGCTCATGCAGGACAATCCCACCGTGCGCGATTGCGTGAACGCCCTGCTCCTTTCCGGTCCGGATGATAAGCCCCTCCCGAAGGAAGAAAGCGATCTGCTCGGCAGCTGCGTCAGCCGGGCAGCCTTCAGCAAAGAAGGCATCAGCCCCGCGCAATACAAAGAATGCAAAACGCTGATCCGGAAACTGGGACAGCGCCTGAAGAGAGCAAAAAAGCCAAAAACGAAGAAAAAACAGAAATCCATTTGACAAGTGCAAACTTATCTGCTAAAATATCGTTTGTTTGCGGGAATGCTGGAATTGGCAGACAGGCTAGACTAAGGATCTAGTGGATGTATTTCCGTGAGGGTTCAAGTCCCTTTTCCCGCAGCAAAAAACCGTCTATGATATATGGGCGGTTTTTTTTTCAAACTTTTCGCCCTCGGGCAGAGCCATCATCAAACACAGGAGGAATCAGCATGCAGAACAAAAAACGAAAATCCCTCAAGAAAACTCTTCTGAGCAAGATCATCATCTATGTGGCGGTCATCATCATCGTGATCACCCAGATCTCGATCAAGATCGCTGCAGATAACATTCAGGATCTGACCAACAACATCCTCGCCAGGGAATCGGCGACGTATGCGAGCGAGATCCACAGCTGGTGGAACAGCATTGAGGAAAGGGTCGGGCAGACCGCGGACATGATGCGCAATACGCCCGAGCTCTCCTACGACGATGCCCGTGAGATGCTTCTGAAGCTCACCGAGATCGATCCGGATTCCCAGGACATCTATCTCGCCTACGGAGATACGGGTGTATTTCTGGACGGATCGGGCTGGATCCCCGACGATACCTTCGTCTTCACGGACCGTCCCTGGTATCTCGGTGCGGTAGCCGCAAAAGGGGAGCTCTATTCCTCCGAACCCTATGTGGATGCCTCCACGGGCAAAACCTGCCTGGCCTGTGCCGTAATGCTCAGCGACAATGTCGTCCTGTCGAGTGACATCAATTTCGACAAGGTGGCGGACAAGGTCAAAGCCTTTGATTCCCTCTCCTCCGATGCCAAGTATTTCATCATCAACAAAGAAACAAAGGATATCCTGATCAGCAATGTGGAAAGCAGCGTGGGCCAGAACCTGTCGTCCGCTTCGGACCCGGTGGCTGCCGGTCTTTTCCCGGTGTTTGACTCTCTGGACAAAAACGCCAAATCCGGCGGCAGCAAGGTCGTGACCGCCAAGACATCCTCCGGCGCTCACATGTATACCGCCACGGACATTGATGGCACTTCCTGGACGATCGTCAGCGCCGTGCCTTCTTCGATCCTCAGCAATCCGATCCTGAAGGTCATGATCATCACCTTCATCAGCGCGATCATCCTTCTGGCCATCCTCTCGGCCGTGATGTATGTCATAATCAGCCGCGCGATCAACCCCGTGACGACCGCGACGGAACGCATTACCGACATCAGCAAGGGCGACTTTACCGTAAAGATCGTTCCCGAGGGAAATAACGAGATCACAACGCTTTCCGAAAGCCTGAAAGCTTATATCGAAAAGATGCGCACCACGCTGAACTCCCTTTCCGGCATTTCCGGAGAGATGAACAGCCGCGCCGGGGAATGCTTCGACATCTCCCACGCCCTTTCCGATGCCAATAACAACCAGGCCGAATCGATCGGCAAGCTGAACGCTACCCTGAATGACATGAACGCCTCCATAGAGGAGATCGCTCAGGCCGCAACCGAGCTTGCTTCCACCTCCAGCGACCTCGCAGACGGTGCGGAAAACGTGAAAAACCTCTGTGATGAGACCCTCGCTGCTTCCACCAAGGGCAAGGACGAAATGCAGGGCATGACCAGGAATGTGGAAACCCTGAACACAACGATAAGCGAGCTCACGGCGCTCATCATGGATACATCCAACTCCATCAAGGAGATCACCGGCATAACGGATACGATCAATGCCATTTCGGAGCAGACGAACCTTCTGTCGCTCAACGCTTCCATCGAAGCGGCCAGAGCCGGCGAAATGGGCAAAGGCTTTGCCGTGGTCGCGTCCGAGGTCGGCGCCCTGGCAAACCAGTCCTCCGAGGCTACCGAAACGATCCGCAAGCTGATCGAAGGCGTGACCAAGAACATCACCGACATCAGCCACAAAGCGGAAGTCTGTCTCGGCGACATGGAAGCCTGCCTGAAGGCTGTGGGCGGCGCAAACGAATCCTTCGAAACGATCTACGTTGACGTGGCAAAAGCCACCGACGGGATCAGCCGCATCACGAACGGTGTGGAAAGGATCAACGAAGTGGCTTCGCACAACGCGGCCACGACCGAGGAACAGGCCTCGAACATTTCCGAGGTGCTGGGCCTGAGCAACATGATCGTCACGGAAAGCGACAAGCTGCGTGCGGAAACCGAAAGCATCACGCGCATTTCGGAAAGCCTGAACCGCTATTCCGACGAGATCACGACCGATCTGTCACAGTACACGGTCTGAAAAACGAGCTGCAGCCACGCAGGAAGCCGCGCGGCTGCAACCCGAATAAAAAACCGGAGACCTGTCCTGCGTTCCTCCCAAAAGGAGGATGCCGCGGGAACAGACCCCCGGATCTTTTTTATTTCCGACGAGCGCTTTTCTTATTTGCCCGAGATCACGATCCCGTCAACCGCAATATAAGGCACAACGCTGCTTCCGTCGCAGAGCACGTCCTTGGAGATGCCGCGGATATGAAGGAACGCCTCTCCGAGATTGCCGTTTACCATGGTCTCGCTGACGGCACGCGTGACCTTCCCGTTCTCGATCAGGAAGCTGTTCTTTGCCACACCGGAGAATTCTCCGTTCGTGCCCGGCTGTCCGCCGGAAAAGCCGCCCATGAGAAGCCCGCGGTCGACAGACGCGATCAGCTCTTCCAGGCTCCTGTCTCCCGCTTCCACCACCATGTCGCCTCCCGTGTTTTTGACCAGGGGACGTCCCGTCTTGTTTGCGCCGTAAAGGGAAAGCCTGTGGGCCTTCAGCACACCCTTGTCGATGATCGTCACATCCTCCGAACGGAAACCGTTTGCGGTGCCGCGCTCTCCCATGACGATGCGCTCATCATAGGGCTTAAAAGATACGGTCAGCTGCTCGCTTGCAACCTTCTCTCCCACCTTGTCCAGCCACTGGCTGGTCCCGTCGATCACCACTCCCTCGCCGGCATAATTCGACAGCGTGATGCCGATCAGGGTTTGCGCGCAGCCCGGCGTGAGGATCACAGTCCCCTCAAACTTGCCTTCGAGTGCAAGGGGATCCAGCCTCTTTCGCACCTCCTCCAGATGACGGCGCATCTCTCCCATTTCGATAAAGGGCTTGTCCAGATCAGCCGTGATAAAGGAAGAATAATCCAGTCCCGTGCTCTTGTCCCCGTCCGTTGCGCAGATCTCGATCATGAAGCCGTACTGACCCGCAAAATCCTCAAATTCCGTGCCGTTTGTGTTGCGCGAGATCCAGGTCCAGCGGTCAAAGGAGCCTATGGCATTCATGATCTTCACTTCCGGATAATCCTTTTCCACCGCATCGAGGAATTCCCGGATCCGCATCATGAGGCGGTCCATGTCAGGCTCGGTCACCCCCTGACGAAATACATCCTTTCCCTGATCGGGCGCAATGTCATGGCAGGGATCCTCCGAAGCCGACTCGGCGGCAGCCACGGCCGCCTTTGCAAGCTCCCTGAGCCCCTCCTCGCTGATATCGTTTCCGCTTGCGGATCCCATGCGCTCATCCATAAATACCCGCATCGATGCCGAATTGTTGAATACCGTGCGCATCAGCTTGAAATCGCCGTTCTCGATGTTGATCTCCTGCTTCTCCGAACGCGAAAGCGTATAGGTATACTTTTTGATCTCCTGCTCCCCGAGGATCCTGTCCGCAAGATCCGCAGTCTCTCTTAATCCTTTCATTTATCAACCTCCGTTCTGCTCTTATCGTCCGCCGATCATGATCTGACAGCGCATGTGCGGTCCGCCCATTCCGACTGCCATGGGCTGCTTCTTCCCGCAGAATCCGCTGGAATTCCATTCCACCTCATCCGATACCATGTCAACAGTCTTGAGCATCTCAAAGGCAATGCCGCTGACCGTGGTATCCAGAAGCGCACGACCAAGCTTTCCGTTTTTGATCTCATAGCCACAGGTCACACCGAACATGAACTCACCCGTCAGATCCGCCTCACCGTTTCCGGTCTCGATCAGATAATAACCGTCTTCCACCGAAGCGATCAGCTCTTCCACACTGTTCTTTCCGGGCAAAATGCAGGTGTTGCGCATGCGGATGATGGGCTCGTCCGCAAAGCTCCATGCCCTGGCATTTCCGGTAGGCTGCATACCAAATTCTGCCGCCGTCTCCCGGTCATTCATGTAACCGGTCAGGATCCCGTCTTTTATCAATACGTCGTCAACGGCCTTCGTTCCCTCATCATCCATAAAGACCGGAAGCGGAGCCGGCTGGCCGTTATAGCTGTGCGCAAAATCGACCATCGTTACCAGTTCCGAAGCCACCTGTTTGTTCAGGCTCGGTCCGGCCACACTGCCGCCGCGTACCAGGTCGGCTTCCACGGTATGTCCCACCGCTTCGTGGGCAAGCATTCCGCCCAAAATCCCGCCAAGCACCACGGTCTTCAAGCCTGCCTCGGCATGGACGCCTTCCTTTTTATCCATGAGCTTTTTGTACAGCTCGTCGATCTCGGGATAATACTTCCCGGGGTCGGAAAAATTGTCCGCGAAGTTTCCGAAACCGCCGAGAGCCTTGAAGAGCTCAACCGGGGCACCATCCGCTCCCTCCGCGCTCATGATGACATAAACATAGCAGCGCGGCGTGACCAGATGACCGCTGCAGGCGTCGGAGCTGTACAGGATACGGTCCTGGGAATCCTCGTGGTATACGATCGTCCGGCTGGCCAGATCCGGATACTTCTTTACAATATAAGAATCAAAGGTCTGACAGAGTTCGATGATGCGCTTCTGCTCCGTGTCGACGATTCCGTAATTGATCGGGATGCTGCCGCTGCAGGTGGAAGCCGGAAGGATGAGCTTTTTCTCCGTATGCTTCCCGAGAAACAGGGCATTTTCCGTGGCGGCCCGCAGTACTTTTTCCGCGGCCTCCGGAGAATACTCCGCGATCGACGCAAAGCCGTAGGTTCCCGCATTGTTGACACGTGCGCTGATCCCGCGGCTCTCACTGCGGGAATTCTGTACCAGATTGCCTTTCAAAAGGACCACTCTGCGGTTTCTGTTTTCATGTCCGCGCAGAACGGTCTGCACCCCGTCGGCAAATAAGTCTTTTTTTGCTGCGATAACGTCTTCTAACATTTCATTCCTCCCATAATGGATATGCGCTGCAAGGATATAGTAACATATAATGCGGCTCAGGAAAAGAAAAAAGAGTGTGAACCTGTCACACTCTTTTTCTTCCTGCAGGAAGGGGGACTTGAACCCCCATGAAATTGCTTTCACACGGACCTGAACCGTGCGCGTCTGCCAATTCCGCCATTCCTGCACAACAATGATATATTACAACCTTTATCCCCTCTTGTCAATCTTTTTTTTCATCCGGGCACAAAAAAACCGGGGATTCCCTTCCCCGGTTTTTCTTTTTTGTTCACAGACTGTTATTTTGCATAATCCACAACGCGGGATTCGCGGATGACATTGACCTTGATCATGCCGGGATATTGCATCTCGTCTTCTACCTTCCGCGAGATATCCCTGGCCAGTATGACCATGTCGTCGTCCGAGACCTGCTCCGGAACTACCATGACCCGTACTTCCCTTCCGGCCTGTATTGCAAAAGATCTGTCTACTCCCTTGAAAGAATTGGTGATCTCTTCGAGCTGTGTCAAACGATTGGTATAGGTACCGAGTGTTTCGCGTCTCGCACCCGGACGGGCTGCCGAAATGGCATCCGCCGCCTGGACGATGACCGCGATCAGCGACTGCGGCTCCACGTCTCCGTGATGCGCCTCTACCGCATTTACCACCACCTGCGACTCCTTGTACTTCCGGCACAATTCCGCACCGAGCTGTACATGCGAGCCTTCCATGTCATGGTCGATGGCTTTTCCGATATCATGCAGCAGGCCGGCTCTTCTTGCCAGTCTGGCATCCAGCCCCAGCTCGGAGGCGAGATGTCCTGCCAGCTGCGATACCTCTACCGAATGGATCAGCGCGTTCTGGCCGAAACTGGTCCTGAACTTCAGGCGTCCGATCAGTCGTGTCAGCTCGGGATTCAGGCCGTGCACACCGCATTCGAGCAATGCCGCTTCGCCTTCTTCCTTCATGATGCTGTCCACTTCCTTGCGGGCTTTGTCGACCATTTCCTCGATCCGCGCCGGATGAATGCGTCCGTCCACGATCAAGCGCTCCAGCGCGATCCTTGCCACCTCACGGCGAACCGGATCGAATGCGGAAAGCACGACTGCTTCCGGCGTGTCATCCACGATGAGCTCCACACCCGTCATCGTTTCCAATGTACGGATATTGCGCCCTTCACGGCCGATGATGCGACCCTTCATCTCATCACTGGGCAGCTGCACCACCGAGATGGTCGTCTCGGATACATGATCCGCCGCACAACGCTGTATGGCCGTGATCACGCATTCCTTTGCCTTCTTGTCCGCTTCTTCCTTAGCACGGGTTTCCGCCTCTTTGATCTTCATGGCGGTCTCGTGCTTCACCTCTTCTTCCACGGATTTCAACAGGTATTCTTTTGCCTGGTCGGAGGTAAGACCCGAGATCCGTTCCAGTTCCTGTACCCGTTGAGCAGTGAGCTTTTCAACCTCTTCCTTCTTCTTGGCGAGGTTTTCTTCCCGCTGTGACAGACTCTGTTCCCTTCTCTCGATCGCTTCCGTCTTCTTGTCGATAGACTCTTCCTTCTGCTGTATCCTGCGTTCCGTACGCGTCTGTTCGTTTCTGCGTTCCTTCAGCTCTCGGTCCAGTTCGTTCTTGGCCTTGATCGTCTCTTCCTTGACTTCGATCATGCTTTCACGTTTCTTTTCCTCAGCAGTCTTCAGAGCATCGTCAATGATGGCACGCGCCTTTTCCTCCGCATTCCCGATCTTGGCCTCCTCTTCCTTCCTGTACTTATTTACGGAAACTTTGGCCGTAAGCGGTATCGCGATGATCAGCGTAACCACGACTGCGATCACTGCGCCTATTACATACTCCATAGGTGCACCTCCTTATGAAATTTTCATGGTGCAAACAAAAAAACTGTTGACATCACAACGTTCATATTATAAAGTACCTTTCCACATTATGTCAAGCAAAAACACGTACGGCCCGGCGCGCCTCAGCCGACGGACAGCACCCGAAAACAAACCCCGGGACAAGCCCGGGGCATTTTCATCATCCTGCTTCCCTGAAAAGCACCGCGGTAATGTCGCTGCCGCGAAAGCCTCTCCGTGCCAGAAAAGCGTATTGTCTCTGTTTCTCCTTTGCATCCGCCGTCTGCGGATCGTAATGCCTTTTCTGCAGCAGTTCCTCTATCATCTCCTGCTCGGAACGCAATGTTTCTCCCTCGTCCTCTTCCCACTCGAGCAGGGCCTGTTCCACAAGCTGACGCGGTATCCCCCTCTGCAAAAGCTGCTGTTTCATGCTGCCCCGGCTCTTCCTGCCCTGATAGCAGCTCAGATAGCGGCGCGCATAGTCCGCATCGTTCACGTATCCGAAGCCTTCCAGCGCTTGGAGCGCTCCTCGGATCACCTCTTCCGGATAAAGCCCCCGCGTGAGCTTTTCTTCCAGCTGCTTTTCGGTATAGTCCTTCCTTTGCAGAAGGTAGAGCAGACGCTTGACCGCCCGCGGAAGAAGGATCTCCCGCCGGATGCGCTCGCACTCTCCGGCCGTCAGCTCCTTTCCTTCCTCGATCGCAAGACGGGCAATTTCCCCTTTGTAGAGCACAAAGGCCGCTTCGCCGTCCAGCTCAACCTGCACACAGGCTTTTCTCACATTCCGCAATGCCGTGACTTCGGGCATGGGTCTTACTCTCCGTCACCCGCGAGATCTTCCGAACCGCGGCTCTTTCTTGTTGCCTTTGCCGGCTTGGGCGGCGCGATGTCGATCTCGGAGGGAGTGCCGCCGATATTGTAATGCTCACGGACCTTGCGGTCGATTTCCGCGCAGATCTCGGAATGCTCCTGCAGGAAGATCTTGGCATTTTCACGGCCCTGACCGATCTTGTCCCCGTTATAGGCATACCAGGCACCGCTCTTGTTGATCACATCGATATCCGTGGCCAGATCCAGCAGATCCCCGACATAGGAGATGCCCTGACCGAACATGATGTCAAACTCGGCCTCCTTGAAAGGAGGAGCCACCTTATTCTTCACGATCTTGGCACGGGTGCGGTTTCCGATGAACTCACCGCCGTTCTTCAGCTGTTCCACACGCTTGATCTCCATGCGGACGGACGCGTAATACTTCAGCGCGTTACCGCCTGTGGTCACCTGCGGATTGCCGTAAAAGACGCCGACTTTTTCACGCAGCTGATTGATAAAGATCACCGTGCAGTTGGATTTGCTGATGGCACCCGCCAGCTTGCGCAGTGCCTGGCTCATCAATCTGGCCTGCAGACCCACATGGGCATCGCCCATGTCGCCTTCCAGTTCGGCCTTGGGCGTGAGTGCCGCCACCGAGTCCACGACCACGATGTCCATGGCACCGCTGCGGACCATGGTCTCGGCGATCTCCAGTCCCTGCTCGCCCCAGTCCGGCTGGTTGATATACAGGTTGTCCACATCCACTCCGATATTAGCCGCATATACGGGATCCAGCGCATGCTCCGCATCGATGAAACCCGCGATGCCGCCGCGCTTCTGCACTTCCGCTATCATATGGAGCGTGACCGTGGTCTTACCGGAAGATTCCGGTCCGTAGATCTCGATCACGCGGCCCTTGGGGATTCCTCCCAGACCAAGGGCAATATCAAGACTCAGGGAGCCGGTGGGGATCGTTTCCACATTCAGCTTGGATGCGGGATCGCCAAGCTTCATCATGGCACCCTTGCCGAACTGCTTCTCCACCTGCATCATTGCTGCTTCCAATGCTTTCAGTTTTTCATCTCTTTCCATTTTTTTTCTCCTTTTCGCCCCCGAACATTTGTTCGCTTTACATAATATAAAACAAACATCCGGCTTTGTCAACTGTTTATTTCATTTCATCACGGATCTTAACAAACTATCTGTCCAATAAAATTACCTCCTTTCTTCGAAATTCGGCGTTTGGAAATGCGGCCGCACGGCCCGGGGAGATCCCCTTTTGATGCGGGACGAGACCCGCTCGACAGGATTAGCTCCTGAAGATAGCACTATTATAACACAGATCACAGACAGGTCAAGCTGTTTTTTCCAAAAAAGAGCCCGCCTTTGCAGGCGGGCCCGAAATACTTTTTCCTGTTCGTCCTTACTTGGTAGCGTTCTTCTTGGATGCGATGATGTCAAACACAACCGCCCCGAGAAGGACACCGCCCTTGACGATCTTCTGCCAGTCGGCATCCACGCCCATCAGGTTCATGCCGAGGTTGATGACACCGATCAGGGTAGCACCGATGACCATTCCGAAGACCGTACCGGCGCCGCCGTATGCAGACACACCGCCCACCACGCAGGCTGCGATGGCATCCATTTCGTAGTTGGTTCCGGCCTGTGCATTGGCTGCCTGGGTACGGGAGATCGTGATGAACGAAGTGATCACCGTCAGCATCGCCATGTTCAGATAGGCCAGAAACATGATCTTTCTGGTATCCACACCGGACAGTCTCGTGGTCTCGCGGTTATCGCCGATGGTGTAGAAATATCGGCCCAGTGTCGTCTTTGCCGTTATGAAGCTGTACAAAAGGACGATGGCCACCACCCATACCAGGGCCGTCGGGATGCCGCCCGCATGCGCAAGCTTGACGGCAAAGAGCATGATCACGGCTACGGAAAGCACGCATTTTACGATCATTCCGATCAGGGAGCCTGCTTCATAGCCCTTCTTCAGCTTGTTGATCCTTCCGATCACATTCACAAGGACCACGATCACACAGGCTGCGATGCCCACTCCCAGGCAGACCAGATTCAGCTGCTTATTGCTGGTCGAAAAGATCTTGCCTGCAAAGATCTTCCGGAAAGATTCCGGAAACGGGATCGAGGAAGTGTCGCTGTTTGCCGAAAGCAGCTCCGTGCCGAGTCCGCGGAAAGCCAGATAACCGGCCAGGGTCGCGATCCAGGGCGGGATATCGACATATGCCACCAGAAAGCCCAGCACACTGCCGTAAACAAGGCCGATCAGCAGCATGCCACCGATGGACATCGCCGTGCTCCATTTATAGATCTCCAGCATGATACCGCCCATGGCGCCGAGGAAACAGACGAAGGAGCCGCAGGACAGATCGATGTTACCGCCGGTGAGCATGCACATCAGCATGCCGGTTGCCAGGATGAAAACGTAAGCGTTCTGCGTGATCAGTGCGTTAAAGTTCAAGGGCGAGAACATCAGGCCTTTGGTCATTACGGTAAAGAAGACATATACCAGGACGAGCACGATCAGCATCGCATATTTTTTTAACAGATCAAGATATTTAGTCATGGTTCACTCTCCTTTACTTCTTCTTGTTGGACAGCACATCAAAGATGATGGCTACCAGCACTACGATGCCCTTAACGACGCTCTGGTAATTGGGCGATATTCCCATGATGCTCATGCCCTGGTTGATGACACCCATCAGCAGAGCACCGATGATCACGCCGCTGATCTTTCCTTCACCGCCGTAAGCGGAAGCGCCGCCGATGAAGCAGGCTGCGATGGCATCCATTTCATAGCCCTGTCCGAACGTGGGCTGTGCGTTGGAAGCTCTCGCGATGGTCAGGATGCCTGCCAGTCCGGCCATCAGTCCCATGTTGATATAGGCGAAGAAATACACCTTGCGGGAATCGATACCGGAAAGCCTTGTGGCCTTCTCGTTACCGCCCACGGCGTAAAGGTTTCTGCCTGCCGTGGTCTTGGTCGTAACATAGCCGTATACCAGGAGCACCAGGGCGATCCAGAGCAGTCCGGTAGGAATGCCCTTATGCTGTGCCAGTTTGTAGAAGATCCAGAGGATGGCCGCACTGATGACAACGAGACGGAACAGCACCGTATAGAGCGGATCCACGCTGTAGCCTTTTGCATTTGCGCTGATGCGCTTTTTCAGCGTGAGTCCCACATAGATCAGCACTACCACTGCGCCTGCGACCATGCAGGTGATATTGAAGCTGCCTCCGCCAAAGAAATCGGGGATGTAGCAGTTCGCGCCACCGCCGAACACGTTCAGGAAGGTTTCGTTACGGACACCCACCGCATACCCCTGCATGACAACGTTTGCCAGGCCGCGGAAGGCATACATGCCTGCCAGTGTTGCGATGAAAGGCGGAACCTTGACATAGGCGATCCAGAAGCCCTGCCACACACCTACCAGCACGCCGCCTACCAGCATGACGATCACGGCGACCCACACGTTGATGTTTCTGTCCATCATCACGGCACCGATGCCGCCGACGAAACAGATGACCGAGCCAACGGCCAGATCGATGTTACCGCCGGTCAGGATGCAGAGCAGCATGCCGGCTGCCAGCACGAACACGTAGGCGTTCTGTGAGATCAGGCTGTTGATGTTCATCGGGAAAAGGATCTTTCCCTCCGTCGTAAAGTAGAAGAAGACAAGCACGACGATCAGGGCAAGGACCATCGTATACTTCTTTATTATATCCTGAAATTTGAGACTCATATTATCTGCCCCTCCCTGACTGTAAGATGCAGGCCATGATATTCTCCTGCGTTGCTTCTTCCGCCTTCATCTCACCCACGAACTGCCCTTCGTTCATGATGTAGATGCGGTCGCTCATGCCTATGACCTCCGGAAGCTCGGAAGAAATCATCACCACGGATTTACCGGCCGCCACCAGATCATTGATGATACAGTAGATCTCGTACTTGGCACCAACGTCGATGCCTCGTGTGGGCTCATCGAGGATCAGGATATCCGGATCCGTAAACATCCATTTGGCCAGCAGCACCTTCTGCTGGTTACCGCCGGACAGATTGCCCACATTCTGCTCCACCGAAGGCGTCTTGGTCCGCAGTTTTTCCTTGTATTCCACGGCCACCTGGTATTCCTTGTCCTGATCGATCACGCCGTTGTTGCTCACGCCCTTCATGTTGGCCAGGGAAGTGTTCACGCGGATGGGATTGGAAAGCACCAGTCCGTTGCCCTTCCGGTCCTCGGTCACATAGGCGAGTTTTGCCTGTATGGCTTCATGCGGATTCTTAAGCACGGTTTCTTTTCCGTTGAGTTTCAGGCTTCCGCTGATGCCGGCACCATAGGAACGCCCGAAGATGCTCATGGCCAGCTCGGTACGTCCGGCTCCCATCAGTCCGTAGATGCCCACCACTTCGCCTTTGCGCACGGTCATGTTCACATTATCCACGACCTTCCGCTCCGCATAGACCGGATGATAGACCGTCCAGTTCTTCACTTCCATGTTGACATCACCGATGGCCACATCATGACGCTTCGGGAAACGGTCGGTGATCTCGCGGCCGACCATGCCCTTGATAATGCGGTCCTCGCTTATCTCCATCGTATGGCAGTCCATGGTCTCCACCGTAGATCCGTCACGGACGACCGTGATCTTGTCCGCCACATACACCACCTCGTTGAGCTTGTGGGTGATGATGATCATGGTCATGCCCTGTTTTTTGAATTCCAGCATCAGATCCAGCAACGCCCTGGAATCGGTCTCGTTCAGGGATGAGGTGGGCTCATCCAGGATCAGGAGCTTTGCGTTCTTGGCAAGCGCCTTGGCGATCTCCACCAGCTGCTGCTTACCGGTTCCGATGTCTTTTATCAGTACACGCGAGGATTCCGAAAGTCCTACCATCTTCAGGTATTTGTCGGCCTCGCTGTAGGTTTCGTCCCAATTGATCGCATATTTGCTGCCCCGCTCGTTCCCGAGGAACATGTTTTCCCCGATGGACATCTGGGGGACCAGCGCCAGTTCCTGGTGTATGATAACAATACCGCGCTTTTCGGAATCGCTTATCTTCTGGAACTGGCATACTTCGCCGTTATAGATGATATCCCCCTCGTAAGTCCCGTAGGGATATATACCGCTGAGCACGTTCATCAGCGTAGACTTACCGGCACCATTCTCCCCGACCAGCGCATGGATCTCGCCTTCTTCAACCTGAAAGTTGACATTGTCGAGAGCCTTTACTCCGGGAAAGGTCTTGGTAATATTTTTCATTTCAAGTAATATCTTGCCCAAGGTTCCCCTCCAA